>NZ_JAAFGZ010000050.1 GCF_010365105.1 Polaromonas sp.
GCTTTGGCGTTCAAAAAGCGTGCGGCACTCATCTGAAGCTTTCCCCCCCCGGATGGCACAACTTCAGCGCATCAAACTTTCCGAACACGGCCTAAAGCAATCGCCTCGCCCGCTAATCCCTATGACACGACAATAGCAAGCAACATAGACAACAACCCCTGGCAAGAGAGACTTCCCATGACCTATCCCGACACCCAGCTTTTTATCAACGGCGCCTGGCTGGACGCCGGCGACGGCCGAACGCTGGCAGTGCTCAACCCGGCCACTGGCCAGGAGATTGGCCGCGTGGCGCATGCCGGCAAGGCCGAGTTGGACCAGGCGCTGCACGCCGCGCAAAAAGGCTTCGAGACCTGGCGCGACATGAGTCCAGCCGAGCGCAGCAAGATCATGCGCAGGGCGGCTGGCCTGATGCGCGAACGTGCGGATGACATTTCGCAAGTGCTGACGCAGGAGCAGGGCAAGCCGCTGATCGAGGCCAAGGGCGAGGCCATGGCGGCTGCCGACCTGATCGAGTGGTTTGCCGAAGAGGGTTTTCGCGTCTACGGACGCATCGTGCCTTCGCGCACCAGCCTTGCCATGCGCCAGATGGTGCTCAAAGACCCGGTCGGACCCGTCGCCGCCTTCACGCCGTGGAATTTTCCGATCAACCAGGTGGTGCGCAAGATCGGCCCAGCGCTGGCGGCCGGCTGCTCGGTTCTGGTCAAGGCGGCCGAGGAAACCCCGGCCGCGCCGGCAGCGCTGATCCGCGCGTTTGCCGACGCCGGCCTTCCGCCCGGCGTGCTGGGCCTGGTCTATGGACATCCGGCCGAGATTTCGAGCTACCTGATTGCGCACCCGGTGATACGCAAGATCACTTTTACGGGCTCCACGCCGGTGGGCAAGCAACTGGCCGCGATGGCAGGCCAGCACATGAAGCGCTGCACCATGGAGCTCGGTGGCCATGCGCCCGTGATCGTGGCCGAGGACGCTGATGTGGCGCTGGCCGTCAAGACCGCAGGCGGCGCCAAGTTCCGCAATGCCGGTCAGGTGTGCATTTCGCCCACACGTTTTCTCGTGCACGAAAGCCTTGTCAAGCCGTTCGCTGTAGCCATGGTTGCGCACGCCAAGGGCTTGAACGTCGGTGACGGCCTGAGCGAAGGCACCCAGATGGGGCCGCTGGCCAACGCACGCAGAATCACCGCGATGGCCGAGTTCACCCAGGATGCGGTCGAGCGTGGCGCCACGCTTCTGGCCGGTGGCATGCGCATTGGTGAATCGGGCAATTTCTGGCAGCCTACCGTGCTGGCCGACGTGCCGCAGGGTGCCAGGATACTTAACGATGAACCCTTTGGCCCGGTGGCGGCCATCCAGAGCTTCAATACGCTGGAGGAAGCTATTGCAGAGGCGAACCGTCTGCCGTTCGGCCTGGCCGGCTATGCCTTCACGCGCTCGCTGAAGAACGCCGATCTACTGGCACGCCGCGTCGAAGTCGGCATGCTGTGGATCAATATGCCCGCCATGCCTTCGGCCGAGATGCCCTTCGGCGGCATCAAGGACTCGGGCTACGGCTCCGAAGGCGGACCCGAAGCGCTGGAGGCCTATCTCAACGTGCGCTCGGTGGCGGTGATGAACGTCTGAGTTTGCCCAGGGCGATACCGTTCATGCTGACGAGAGGTTTTTTGAGGGTCGTAGCAATCGATGCTTGAGAATGACTGTATGGGTGCGGTTCAAAAAGTAACGTTTTTGGACAACACGAACCCTGTGAATTTTGGCTGATTTATCTGCGACTCGACCAATGGCCAACCGAGAAATGATCACGCCATTTTGAGCCACGCCGCAGTCAGCACGCCTGAATTCAATTGTTCAAGTTATTTTTCTCAATGTCGTCGAGCAGTGCGTCAGAGCCGGATCGACCCTGTGAGCCAAGGCAAAAAATCAATTACCCAGTTCTACGGCCAGATGCTATTTTCTCCACAGCGCAGCGCTTGGTCCTTACCTAAAGTGTATTGACCGGTTGAAATGGTTCAGCCGCGTGACCCAAGGAATGCAGATGCCTTAAAACACCAAAGACACCCAAGGCGGAAAAGATCATTCACTCAGGAAAACTTCAGCCACCGGAACGCATAAGCACGGCGATAAAAAGACTACACCTTGAGGCAGATTGGCTAATTTTCAGTAGTTAACCTCTGATTTTTATCCGCAGTTCACTGCATTGCCAAAGCCCGCCACGTGCGGGTTTTTTGCTGTCTTCAAACCAATGATCAAGAAGCAAAGTCAACATCGGGGCAACATCCCCCGGTTGCAGTTGCAATCGAAGACCACTTAAACTGATTGAAAAATGGTCTTGACTCTGGGGTCCACTTTGAAGAGCAAATTCTTGGCGAATCAGAACGGCGACCGGGATCGAGCATGGTTGCGTTTCAATTCCAGACTCGATTGACTGCAGGCAGCATCGCAGGCTTTCTCAACAAACAAGGACAGCTCCATGCCCGTCATCTCCATCACCCTGTTGCCTGGTTACTCCACAGAAGCGGAGGCAAAAATAGTGGGCCGTGTGGCTCAAGCGGTACGGTCGGTGATTGCGGCGCCTGCAGCCGGCACCATCGCATTTGTCAGCCATGCAAACACCTACCAGCGAGATGGCAAGGTGCTTTCCGCAGGCAATGCAGAACGTGTCGATGCCGTAGAACTGGTGCGACGCTTTCTTGATTGCATGCAGGAACGCAATCTGGACAGTGCAGCCGCCTTGCTTGCACCGGGTTTCACGATGCGTTTTCCCGGCAGTCAGGTGTTGCACCGGCTGGAAGAACTGGTCGAATTTTCGCGTGGGCGTTACAGGAATGTGGCCAAGACCTATGACCGATTTGACCCAAGCTGGACCGATGATGGCGCTATCGTTTATTGCTTCGGAACCTTGTATGGTCATTGGCTTGATGGCTTGGCGTTCGAGGGTATTCGTTTTATCGACCGGTTTGAAGTGACCGACGGCATGATCAGCCGCCAGGATGTCTGGAACGACTTGGCCCTGCACCTGTCAGCAGTTGCCCACATTGACTGAGGCAGTCTGCAGCCGTCAGCGACGGCGCGGCAGCTTGGACAGGCGCACACCGCTGGTGATCTTGAAATGCGAGTCCCGTGATCGACCTGGACTGATGCCCTTGAGGGGGTAGAGACAAAACCTGGGACAAACCCTTGGATACTTGTTTTTCTTTAAATGTCTTATTGACAGGACATTAGAACTGTTTTTAAGATGAATCCCATGCGCTCAACAAACCTGCCTCTGCCCAAGTACCACCAGATTTATCTGGTGCTGCGAGAGCAGTTGCAAGAGGGTCGCTTTGACGCCGGCCTGCCTGGTGAACTGACACTGATGCAGCAATTTTCCGTCGCCCGTGTGACGGTCAGGCGTGCCCTGGAGTTGCTGCAATGCGAAGGCATGATTTCGCGCGAGCCGGGGCGTGGAACCCGCCGGGTGCAGCCGCAGGTGGATGCCCAAAGCAGCTCAGCGCGTGACGGGCAGGTCAGTCGGGCACAGCTGACAGGCCTGTTGGAAAACCTGGTCAGCATGGGTCTTCAAACCTCGGTCAAGGTGCTGGATGTAGAGACCGTTGCGGCTTCTCCTGCTGTGGCGGCGGCCTTGCTGATTGGCGTGGGTGACACGGTACAAAAAGCGGTTCGTGTGCGCAGTACGCAAGAAGGCCCCTTGTCCCACATCACCACCTATGTTCCCGGCGATATCGCCCGGCAGTTCGGTAAACGCGAACTTGCCCAAAAGCCCATCCTGGTGCTTCTCGAGGAGTCGGGGGTGAAGGTGGGCCGTGCCAGCCAAACCATCTCTGCGAAGCTGGCCGATGCCGTGGTTGCAAAACACCTGGACATTGCGGTAGGTTCTGCCTTGCTGGCGGTGCGACGCCTTATTTACGACGACCAGGAGCGTCCGGTGCAGTGGCTTCATGGCCTGTATCGCCCGGATCGCTACGAGTACCAGATGCAGCTGTCTCGCGTGGGCAGCATTGATGCCAAGGTATGGGTCAGCAAAGAGCTGTCTGCGCAGTTTCACTGAAGATTTGAAATTTTTTGCACTCTCTAAAATCATCGCCAGGAGATAACCCATGACCACCCGTCGCCATTTCATGTCCCAATCGGCCGCCGCTGCGTCTGCACTTGCGTTCCCCCTTGTGGCCGGGGCGCAGCCCAAAACCATCAAGGTCGGGGTGCTGCATCCTGTGACCGGCGCATTGGCCTACTCTGGGCAGCAGTGCCGGGAAGGCGCGCTGATGGCCATTGAAGACATCAACAAGGCGGGCGGCATCAAGTCGCTGGGCGGCGCCAGGATCGAGGCGCTCCTGGGTGATGCCCAGTCGCAGCCCCAGGCCGGTGTTGCGGAAGTGGAGAAGATGAACGAGGCCGGTGTGTGCGCTGTGGTTGGGGCGTTTGCCTCGGCCATTTGCCTGGCCACCACGCAGGCGGCTGCCAAGTACAACCTGCCTCACATCGTGGATGTGGGCGTGGCCGACCAGATCGTGGAGCGGGGCTTGAAAAACACCTTCCGTTTTGCACCCGGTTATAAAAAGGTGGCGGAAACTGCCATTTCCAATCTGCACGTGCTCAACACCGCAGCAGGCAAACCGGCCAAGACGGTGATGATCATTCATGAAGAGTCGCTGTTTGGCAGTGGCACGGCGCAGCTGCTGGCGCGTGAGTTGCCAGGCTTTGGCTATGAGGTCAAGGAAATCGTCAAACATGCCAACCCGACGCGCGACTTCAACAACATCGTGCTGCGCATGAAGGCAGTCAACCCAGACATTGTCATTCCAGCCAACTACTACAACGAATACGCGCTTCTGGTACGCACCATGCAGCAGCAAAAAGTCACGCCCAAGGCCATCTACTCCGTGCTGGGCGGTGCGGCATCGAGCTACAAGTTCCTCAAGGAGTTTCCGGAAGCCGCCAACGGCATCATTGACTGCAACCACTGGTTCAACCCCAAGGACCCGCGTGCGCAGGCGCTCAAGAAACGCGTGGAGGCCAAAGGCCTGTATTTCAGCTATGAACTGTTCCTGACTTACTCGGCGATGTGGCTGCTGGCTGATGCGCTGGAGCGGGCCAAGTCCACCGACCGCGCCGCCATCATTGATTCGCTGGAAAAGAGCACCTTCGCAAACCACTTCATGCCTTACGGCCCCACCAAGTTTGTCAATGGCCAAAACCAGGGCGCGCAGCCACTCATGGTCCAGGTACTCGACAAGGACATCAAGGTCATCATCCCGCGCGAATACCGCCAGGCTGATCCGCTCTTTCCGCTGAAGGCCTGATACCACCTAATTTCGGTTACCCAGGCAGGAGCAGCAAAAGCATCCAGGAATTGGTTGCTTTGGCTGCAATAGTGCCTGAAATCCGGACCACCCACCCATGTTCGAGTTCAGCATCCTCTTCCCCTCCATCCTGAACGGCCTGACGACCGGCGCGGTCTATGCCCTGATCGCGCTCGGCCTGACGCTGATTTACGGTGTGCTGCACATCATTAATTTTGCGCATGGCGCATCGTTGATGCTGGCGCTGTATGCCGTTTATCTGCTCAAGCAGCACCTGGGAATCGATCCCTACCTGGCGCTGCCCATCGTGGTGCCGGGCATGTTTGCATTGGGATACGGCCTTCAGCGCCTGATCATCAACCGGGCCAGCCATGGCAAGGACGAGAACATCTTGCTGGTCACGCTGGGTATTTCCATCGTGATGGAAAACCTGGCGCTGCTTTTTTTCAAGTCCGACACGCGCACCATCGACACGGCCTACACCTTGAGCACCGTAGCCATAGGCCCGGCCATGATCGCGCTGCCAAAGCTCGTGGCTTTTGCCGGGGCGTTGGTGGTCTCTAGTATCTTGCTCTGGATTGTCGGCAAGACAGACCTTGGCCGCGCCATCCGCGCCGTGGCACGTGAAAAGCACGGCGCCAAACTGATGGGTATCAATGTGGATCACGTGTACGCCATGAGCTTTGGCATCGGCCTGGCATGCCTGGGCGCCGCTGCCTGTTTCCTGCTGCCCGCTTATTACGTGAATCCACAGGTGGGCAGCGGCTTTGTACTGGTGGCCTTCACCATTGTGGTGCTGGGCGGCATGGGCAGCTTTACCGGTGCACTGGTGGGCGGTTTGCTGGTGGGGGTGGTGGAGTCACTGGGCGGCTTGTTTCTGGGTGAATCGCTGGGACAGATAGGCATTTTTGTCATCTTCATCACCGTGTTGCTATTTCGCCCGCAGGGTCTTTTTGGAGCCAGGTCGTGAAGCAGCTTTTGATTATTTTCCTGTTTGCCGCCAGCGTTGCTACAGTGACCGGATTTTCAGACTCGGGCGTTCTGCTCAACTTTGTGATGATGGCGCTCTATGCTGCATTGCTGGCGCAGGCCTGGAATATTCTGGGTGGCTTTGGCGGCCAGTTCTCGTTCGGCCATGCGCTTTTCTTTGGTACGGGCGCCTATATCCAGGTGATTGCGCAGGTCCAGGGTGGCATCAACCCCTGGGTGGCGTTGCCCATGGCGGTGACGGGCAGTGCGCTGGTGGGCCTTTTTGTGGGCGGTCTGTCATTCCGGTACGGGCTCAAGGGTTCGTACTTCGCGCTCGTGACGCTGGCGTTTGCCGAGGTGTTTCGCATCCTGGCGCTGTCAGTACCCTTCACCGGCGCAGGCGTGGGCCTGATGCTGCCGCTCAATGAGTCGTTGGCCAACATGCAGTTTGGTTCGCGCAAAGGGTATGTCTTTTTGATCCTGGCGCTGGTGACGCTGGCGCTGCTGGTCAGCTGGTGGCTTCGCAACTCGCGCTTTGGCGCTTGGCTGCAGGCCGTGCGCGACAACGAGGATGCTGCTCGTGCCATTGGCGTGAATCCGTTCAACGTGAAGATGGGGGCGATTGCACTCTCGGGCGGCTTCATGGGGGCGGCCGGCGCGTTTTATGTGCAGGTGTTTCAGTACATAGACCCCGCCATCGGCTACGGCTCCATGACATCGGTCGAAGCCCTGGTGGCGGCCATCGTGGGGGGCATCGGCACGGTGTGGGGCCCGGTCCTGGGGGCGGTGGTGCTGCATGTGCTGGCGGATGTGACACGCAATCTCTTTGGACAGTTGCCCGGCATCAGCCTGGTGATTTACGGCACGGTGCTGGTGCTGATCGTGATGTTTTTGCCGCGCGGCATTGCCGGCATCGGGCAATCGGTGGTGAGTTTGTGGAAGCGCTCAGGGGGCCGCGATGGCGAATGATCTGTTGTTGCTGCAGGATTTGAGCAAGTCGTTCGGCGGTCTCAAGGCCGTGCAGGGCGTTAGTCTGGCGGTGCCAGAGGGTTCGCTCACGGCATTGATTGGCCCCAACGGCGCTGGCAAGACTACGCTGTTTGCGCTGATGTCGGGGTTTATCCGGCCCGACACCGGCACCGTGCGCTTTGCCGGTCACGACATTACCGGCCAGGCGCCGCATTTGAACGCCCGGCTGGGCATGACGCGCACCTTCCAGATCGTTCAGCCTTTTGCGGCCCAGACCGTTCGCGAGAACATTGCCGTCGGTGCGCACTTGAAAGAGCCCAACCGCCGTGCAGCATTGGCGCTGGCTGCCGATGTGGCGGCCCGTGTGGGACTGGCTTCACAGCTTGACAAGCCGGCCGCCGACCTCACCGTGGCAGGCCGCAAGCGGCTGGAACTGGCCCGCGCGCTGGCCACGCAGCCGCGCCTGCTGTTGCTCGACGAAGTGCTGGCCGGCCTGAACCCGCAGGAGATTGCCGAGATGATTCCCGTGGTGCGAGGCATTGCCGATGGCGGGGTCACCGTGCTCATGATCGAGCACGTCATGCAGGCCGTGATGAACCTGGCCCAATACGTCTGGGTGCTGGCCCAGGGCCAGCTGATTGCCCAGGGCAGCCCGGCGCATGTCACGGCCAACGAGCAGGTCATAGAGGCCTATCTGGGTCATGGCACGGCTGCCCGCTTGCGCGCTGCTGCCCACAAGGGAGTTCCAGCATGAATACCCATGCCCCAATCCATGCAGAACCGCTGCTCGGCATCAAAGGGCTGCGGGGTGGCTATGGCCGCGTGGAGGTGTTGCGCGGTGTTGACCTGCAGGTCAACCCCGGGGAAACCGTGGCGCTGCTGGGCAGCAACGGCGCAGGCAAATCCACCCTGAACAATGTCATGTGCGGCATCTACCGGGCATGGGCGGGCCAGGTGCTGTTTGACGGTGCCGACCTGAGCGGTGCGCACTACACCGAGGTCGTCAAGGCCGGATTGATCCAGGTGCCGGAAGGCCGCAAGATTTTCCCCAACCTGAGCGTGACCGAAAACCTCGCGCTGGGCAGTTTTGTTCGCGCCCGTGAGCGCCGCGCAGAAAACATAGACAAGGTGTTTATGACTTTTCCCAGACTTAGGGAACGGGCCGGGCAGCTGGCAGGCACCATGAGCGGCGGCGAGCAGCAAATGCTGGCCATTGGCCGCGGCCTCATGGCCGAGCCGCGCCTGTTGATTCTCGATGAACCTTCGCTGGGCCTGTCGCCCCTGCTTGTTGAGGAGCTGTTCAGCCTGATCCAGCAGTTGAGCAGCACCGGTCTGGCGGTGCTGCTGGTCGAGCAGAACGTGGGACAGTCGCTTGAGGTGGCCGACCGCGCGTATGTGATGGAAAACGGGAGCATCCGATTTTCAGGCTCTCCCGATGAACTGATGGGCAGCGACGAGCTGCGCCAGGCGTATCTGGGCCTGTAGGGAATTGCACACGCCCGGGACATTTTGGAGACTACCGCATGATTCAACGACGCAAACTTTTGCTGGCCATCGCTCCGCTGTCCAGCGCTTTGCCGGGCGCGCCCGCGCTGGCCCAAAACACCCCCGTACGCCTGTTGGTTGGCGCACCGCCTGGCGGTTCCACCGATACCCTGGCACGAACCCTGGCGACGGAGATGGGCCGGCTGCTGGGGCGCATCGTGTTGGTCGAAAATCGCGCCGGTGCCGGGGGCAATATTGCGGCAGAAGCGGTTGCCAAAGCCAGTCCTGACGGCAACACACTGCTCATGAGCTTCACCAGCCATGCCATCAATGCCAGTCTGTACCCCTCGCTTCCGTTTGATCCCGTCAAGGACTTCACGCCGCTCACTTGCGTAGCGACGTCGCCTTCCATTTTGGTGGCCAACCCTGCCTTGCCTGTCAAAGATGTTCGCGAACTCATTGCGCTGGCCAAGGCCAAACCGGGCAAGCTCAATCTGGCAATTGGTGCCATCGGGTCATCGCTGCACCTGGCCGGCGATGCTTTCAAGATGCAGTCGGGCACTTACATCGTGAACATTCCCTACCGGGGCACGGCCCCTGCGCTGCAGGATGTGCTGGCAGGACAGGTGGATCTGATGTTTGCCGCCATTGGCAACGCCCAGGCGCACATTCGTGCGGGCAAGCTCAAGGCCCTGGGGGTGACAAGCCTGAAGCGGCTGGCGGCCTTCCCTGATGTGCCCGCGATTGCCGAAGTGCTGCCCGGTTATGAGTCCAGCGCCTGGTTTGGTCTGTTCGGCCCCGGCCAGATGGACCCGGCGCTGGCACGCCGCTTCAGCGACGCGGCCCGTCAGGCGATTGGCTCGCCGGAGGTGCGCAGGCGCCTTGAAATGGAGGGTGCCGTGCCTGTGGGCAACAGCCCTGAAGAATTTGCCCGCTTCGTGCAGGCCGAGATCACGCGCTGGGCCAGAGTGGTCAAATTTTCCGGAGCCAAGCCGGAATGAGCCTGCACCCCAGCACCCTGGCGCAAAAACTGGTGGCGCGCGCAAGCGGCCGCGCCAGCGTGGCCCCTGGTGAGATCGTCAATTGCCGGGTCGACCTGGCAATGTTCCACGACTCGTCGGGCCCCCGGCGACTCAAACCCATGCTCGATGAACTGGGTGCCAGCATCTGGGACAAGTCGAAGGTGGTGCTGGTGATGGACCACTACCTGCCCGAGCGCGATGAAGAGTCGCGCCGCATCGTGCGCATTGCGCGGGACTGGGCGCGCGAGCAGGATCTGCCGCATGTGTATGACGGCCAGGGCATCTGCCACGTGGTGGTACCGCAGCACGGGCACATCCGCCCCGGCATGTTCTGCGTGGGCGGCGATTCGCATTCGCCGACGGGCGGTGCGTTTGGTGCCTACATGTTCGGTATTGGCAGCACCGAGATGCTGGGCGTGGTGGTGACCGGTGAAATCTGGCTGCGGGTGCCGCACACCTTGCAGATGCACTGGAACGGGCGCCTGGCCGCGGGCGTGACCGCCAAGGACATGATGCTGCACATGGTGGGGCGCTTTGGCATGAATGGCGGCCAGTACCAGGCGGTGGAATTCGTCGGTGCTGCCGTGAAGGCCCTCTCGATGCAAGAGCGCATGACCTTGTCGAACATGAGCGCCGAGCTGGGTGCGCAGGTGGGCTTGATCGCCCCTGACGACACCACGCGCTCCTGGCTGCTGGCCACCGGAGTGCCCGCCGAGGCCCTGCAGGGGCTGGATGCCTGGCAGACCGACGAGGGTGCTCCGCTCACGCGTTACGACTTCGATGCCGACACCCTGACGCCGCAGGTGGCTGCGCCCCACAGCCCCGCCAACGCGGGCCCGGTGGCCCGGCACGCGGGCACCGCCATTGACGTGGCCTACATCGGCGCCTGCACCGGCGCCAAGCTCGATGACTTGCGCGCGGTGGCCACTGTGCTGCGCGGCCGCCGCGTGGCGCCCGGCGTGCGCCTGATGGTGGCCCCGGCCAGCCAGCAAGACCAGACCGCCGCACGCGACGAAGGCGTGCTGCAGGTGCTGCAGGACGCCGGGGCTGAACTGTTCCCCACCAGCTGCGGCGCTTGCGCAGGCTATGGCGACACGGTGGGTGACAACACCACCGTCATCTCCAGCACCGCGCGCAATTTCAAGGGCCGCATGGGTTCGGCAACGGCGCAGGTGTACCTTGCGTCGCCCTACACCGTGGCGGCATCGGCCTTGCGCGGCTGCATCACCGACCCCCGGGAGTTGCTGGCATGAGTGGGCCCCACAAAGTCTGGAAGCTTGGCGCCGACATCGACACCGATGTGCTGGCGCCCGGCCATGCCATGAAGCACGGGATGGACGTGATTGCACGCCACTGTCTGGAGTCGGTACGGCCCGACTTCGTGCCAGGCGTGCAAAAAGGCGACGTGATCGTGGCCGGCCCCAACTTCGGCATCGGCTCGTCGCGCGAACAGGCGGCCGCCGTGCTGGTGCGCCTGGGCTTAGTCGCGGTGATTGCGCCCTCGTTCAGCGGTCTTTATTTTCGCAATGCCTTCAACCTGGGCCTGCTGCTGCTGACCTGCCCGCAGGCCGAAACATTGGCCGAAGGCGACCAGGTCACGCTCGACTGGCAGGCGCCAGCGGTGATTTCCCCGTCCGGCACCACGCTCGCGTGTGAGCCGATTCCCCCGTTTTTAATGGACATGGTGCGCAGCGGCGGTTTGTTGAACCAGCTGCGCAAGCGTTTTGGCAAGGAGGCTATTGATGGCTGAACAACAAGTGGCTGCACAACCGATATCTGCGCCCGCAATGGACCCCGTCACGCTGGCCGTCCTGCGCGGCAGGCTGGAGCAGGTCGCCGACGAGATGGATGCGACGCTGTACCGCAGCGCCTTCAACCCCATCATTGCCGAGGCGCATGACGCCTGTCACGGCCTGTACGACGCCGAGAGCGGCGACACGCTGGTGCAGGGCAAGTCTGGATTGCCCGTGTTTGTAGGCGCCATGGCTTTTGCCGTGCGCGCCGCCAAACGCGCGGCCGCCGAGCGCGGTGGCATTGTTGACGGCGACACTTGGCTGTTCAACGACCCCTACGAAGGCGGCACGCACGCCAACGACTTTAAGCTGGTGCGGCCTTTCTTTCGCCACGGCAAGCTGTATTGCTTTCTGGCATCGGCCGCGCATTGGCACGATGTGGGCGGCAACGTGCCCGGCAACTACAACCCGGCGGCCACCGAATGCTGGCAGGAGGCGGTGCAAATCCCGCCTGTGCGCATCGTGCGTGCCGGGGTGTTTGACGACGACGTGCTGGCCATTCTCAAAGCCAACACCCGCCTACCTGACAGCCTGTGGGGCGACCTCAATGGCCAGCTGGCCGCGCTGGACCTGGGCATGCGCCGCCTGAACGACGTGCTCGACCAATACGGCGATGCCGTGGTGCAGCAGGCGATGGGCGAGCTGCGTACCCGCGCCGTCAAGCTCATGCAGTCACACATCGCGGCGCTGCCTGACGGGTGCTACAGCTTCAGCGACATGCTGGACAACGACGGTGTCAAAGACGAGGCACTGACCATTGCCCTGGACATGACGGTCAAGGGCGATCGCCTCACACTTGATTTTTCGCGCAGCTCACCGCAGTGTGCGGGCCCGGTGAACATCTCGCGCGCCACGGCCATTGCGGCTTGCTATGTGGCGCTCAAGCACCTGTTTCCCGATGTGCCCGCCAATGCGGGGGTGCTCGATGCGGTGGACTTCGTGCTGCCCGACGGCCTGGTCATCAGCGCTGCCCGTCCGCGCCCGGTCGGTGGGTACACCGAAACCATTTTGCGCATGATCGACGTGATCTTCAGCGCTACCGCACTGGCCGACCCCAAACGCGCCATGGCCCAGGCCTACGGCACGATCAACGCCTTGTCGATTGCCGGGCACCGTACCGACGAAGCCCGCAAGGGCCAGCGCTGGGTGATGTTCAGCTTCTTCGGTGGCGGCCATGGTGGGCATTCGGATGGCGATGGCATGAGCCACGGCAACGCGCCCATCTCTACCGCCACCATCCCGCCACTTGAAATTCTGGAGGCTGCCTACCCCGTGCGCTTCACCCAATGGGCGCTGCGGCCCGATTCAGGTGGCGACGGCCAGCACCGGGGCGGGCTGGGCGCCATTTATGAGATCGAGCTGCTCGAACAGGACGCCGAGGTCTTCATCTTTGGCGAGCGCGGCAAGGCAGCGCCTCAAGGCATTTCGGGCGGTTCCGCAGGCGCACTGAACGTTTTCAGCTATGAAAATAATAGTGAGTGGAAGCAGCCACCGATGCGTTCCAAGATGATCGGCATTCGCCTCAAACACGGCGAGCGCGTGCGACTGGAAACCCCCGGTGGTGGTGGCTATGGCGCGCCGAGCGCACGGGCGGCATCGGCAAGAGACAAAGACCTGGCGCTGGGCTATGTGACCGCCTCCGCCGCACTGAAAGACAAACAATGAGCGGCAAGGCTTCCTACATCGTGGGCGTGGACGTGGGCGGCACGTTTACCGACCTGTTTGTGCTCAACGAAGCGGACGGCAGCGCGCGCATCGTCAAGGTGCCTTCCACCCGGGGCGAGGAATCGCGCGGCTTCATGAACGGCGTGGCGAAGGTGACCGACTCCGCTTCGGAAATTGCCACCGTCGTGCACGGCACCACGGTGGGCACCAATGCGCTGCTGGAGCGCAAGGTGGCCCGCACCGGCATCATCACCACGCGCGGCTTTCGCGATGTGCTGGAGATGCGCCGCCGCGACCGCCCGCAAACCTGGGGCCTGCGCGGCAGCTTCGAGCCCATCGTGCCGCGCAACCTGCGCCTGGAGGTGGACGAGCGCGTGCTGGCCGACGGCACCGTGCACACCCTGGTCGATCTGGACCAGGTCATGGTCCAGGCGCAGGCCTTGCTGGACGCGGGCTGCGAGGCCGTTTGCGTATTCTTCATCAATACCTACGCCAACCCGTCCAACGAACAGGCCGCCGTGGCCGCTGTGCGCCGCCTCTGGCCCAACCCGCATGTGACGGCCGCCAGTGAAGTGCTGCCCGAGATTCGCGAGTTTGAGCGCTGCTCCACCGCCACGCTCAACGCCGCGCTGCAACCTGTGGTGGGCAGCTACCTGGCGCGGCTCGAAGGCGACCTGCGCGCGCAGGGCTTTGCGGGCGAACTTCTCATCGTGCAGAGCAATGGCGGCGTGATGTCGCGCCAGACCGCTTGCGACGTGCCGGTGCGCACCGCGCTGTCAGGCCCGGCAGCGGGGGTGATTGCCTGCGCAGCGATTGCGCGCGCAGCGGGTTTTCCGAACGTCATCACCGGCGACATGGGCGGCACCTCGTTCGACGTGTCGCTGGTGGCCAATGGCGAGGCAGCGCTGGCGGCGCAAACGTCGATCGAGTTTGGCATGGTGGTGCGCTCGCCCATGATCCAGATCGAGACGATTGGCGCTGGCGGCGGCTCCATTGCCTCGGTGGACGCCAGCGGCATGCTGCAGGTGGGGCCCGAGTCGGCGGGCAGCATCCCCGGTCCGGCCTGCTATGGACGCGGCAACAGCCGCCCCACGGTGACCGATGCCAATGTACTGCTGGGCCGCATTGCGGCCGACCGTCCGCTGGGCGGTGGCCTGCTGGCGGCCATGGACGCCCAAAAGGCCCGGGACGCCATCTCTACCCATGTGGCCGAGCCACTGGGGCTGGATGTGATGGCCGCAGCCGAAGCGATACTGACCGTGGCCAATGCCAAGATGGCCGGCGCGGTGCGCGTGGTGTCCATCGAGCGTGGGCACGATCCGCGCCAGTTTGCCTACATGCCGTTCGGCGGCGGCGGCGGGCTGCATGTGTGCGCCATGATGCGCGAAGTCGGCGTGGGCACCGGCATCGTCCCGCGCTACCCCGGCGTCACCTCGGCCCTGGGCTGCGTGATGGCCGACATGCGCCACGATGCCGTGCAGACCCTGAACAAGACCCTTGCCGAACTGGACGTGGCCGACCTGCGCCAGCGCGTGGACACGCTGGCGGCCAGCTGCCAGCAGCGGCTGGATTCGGCGGGTGTGACGTTCGTGCAGGTGCAGGAAATCATCGCGCTTGACATGCTGTATGCCGGCCAGACCCACACCGTGCAGGTGCCGGTGTCCCCCGATGCGCTGAACCATGAAGGCATTCGCGCCGCGTTCGAGACCGCCTACCGCGCCGCTTTTGGCCGTGTGCTCGACGGCATCGCCGTGCGGGTGATGAACCTGCGCTATGCCCGCGTGGGCGTGCGTCCCAAGTTTGACCTCACGGTGCTGGCCCCTCAAACCACGGCGCAAAAACCGTCGCTCGGTGTGCAGCGTGTGTTCCATGCAGGCCAGTGGTGGGACGCCGCCCGCCACGCGCGCCTGGACCTGCCGGTGGGCGCCTGCATCGAAGGCCCGGCGATTCTGGAGCAGCCCGACACCACCGTGTGGCTGGAGCCAGGCTTCAGCGCCACGGTCGACACGCTGGGCAACCTGCTGGTGCGTGCGCTGTGAGTGCGGTCGCAGCCTTCGATCCGCGTCACACGGCGCTGGTCATCATCGACCTGCAAAACGACTTTCTGGCGGCTGATGGCGCCTATGCGCGCGGCGGTGCCGTGAGCTCTGCCGCCCAGGCGCTGCCGCCGCGCGTGGCTGTGGTGGCGCAAGCCCTCAAGTCCGCAGGCGGCATGGTGGTGGGCAGCCAGTTCACCCTGTGGCCCGATGCGCAGGGCGAACCCATGGTGTCGCTCCACCTCAAAAGCCTGCGTCCCTTCCTGCGGCGCGGTGACTTTGCCCCCGGTAGCACAGGCCAGGCGCATGTGCCCGAGATTGCGCCGTGGGTGGACGTGTCGGTGTGCAAGGTGGCGTATTCCGCGTTCTTCAACACCCAGCTCGACTGGGTGCTCCGCCGCGCGGGCATCACCACGGTGGCGGTGTGCGGCATTGTGACCAACGGCGGCGTGGTCAGCACCGTGCGCGATGCCCACATGCGCGACTACCACACGCTGGTGCTGGCCGACGGCTGTGCAGCCTTTCGCACGCAAGTGCACGACACCTCGCTGGCCGACATGGCCACGGTGGCGCAAGTGCTCAGTTGCGCCGACTTTTCCGCCGCGCTGGCGGCCCCTGCTGCATGACCGCGCCGCGCATTTGCCTGGCCGGGCAGATGCCCGGCACCACAGCCCAGGATGCGCATGTGCCGGTCGTGGTGGTTGGCGGCGGCGCCTGCGGCCTGACTGCTGCACTGATGCTGCACGATGCCGGCGTGGACTGCGCCGTGCTGGAGCGTGATGCCACGCCCACAGGCTCCACCGCACTGTCGTCGGGCTTCATCCCCGCACCGGGCACGCAGGTGCAGCGTGCGGCAGGCATTGAAGACAGCCCGGCCCGCTTTGCGGCTGACATCACCGCCAAGGCCAAGGGCAGGGCGGCGCCGCATCTGGTGGCGGCGTATGCGCAGGCCATCGGCCCGGCGCTAGATGCACTGCAAGCGCGCCACGGCCTGCAATGGCAGGTGCTCGACGGCTTTGTCTACCCCGGCCACAGCGCGCTGCGCATGCATGCCACGCCTGAAAAAACCGGCGCGGGCCTCATGGGCCGCCTGGCCAATGCGGTGGCGGCTGCCGAGGTGCCGGTGGTTCTGAGCGCCACCGTGCGCGAGCTGTGGGTGAATGACCGGCAGCGCGTGATCGGTGTGGGCTACGAGCAGCCCGGTGGCGCGATGCAATACCTGTCGTGCGACGCCGTCATCCTGGCGTGCAACGGCTTTGGCGGCAACGCCGCCATGGTGCAGGCGCTGCTGCCCGAGATGCGTGATGCGCTGTTTGCCGGCCACACCGGCAACGACGGCAGCGCCATCGCCTGGGGCCGGGCACTGGGCGCGCGCCTGGCCGATCTTGGCGGCTACCAGGGCCATGGCTCGTGGGCCATACCGCAAGGCGCCCTGATCTCCTGGGCGCTGATGATGGAAGGCGGCATTCAGCTGAACGTGCTGGGCGAACGCTTTCATGACGAAACACAGGGCTATTCGGAAGCCTCGGTGCATGTGCTGGCCCAGCCCGGCGGCGTGGCCTGGAACGTGTTTGACGAGCCGCTCCTCGCGCTGGCGCGAAGTTTCCCCGACTTTGTGGGCGCTGAAGCCGCGGGCGCGCTCAAGCGCTGCGACAGCCTGCAGGCACTGGCAGCGGTCATCGGTTGCGACGAATCAAAATTGATAGCTACCTTTCTATACATGACAAGCGGAGAAAGCCAAAAAGACGCTATAAAACGTACATTCAGCCGTCCCTTGCAGGCGCCTTTTTACGCGGTCAAAGTCACAGGCGCACTGTTCCACACCCAGGGCGGGCTCGACATTGACGCCCGGTGCCGCGTTCTGGATGCGCAAGGCCAGCCGTTTCCCAACCTGCTTGCCGCGGGCGGCGCGGCGCGCGGTGTGTCGGGCGACGCCGTCTGGGGCTATCTCTCGGGCAACGGGCTGCTTAGCGCCATCGCAGGCGGTTACATTGCCGCGCGCACGGCAGCCCGACTCACCGCCCAAACGGGCGATTTTTCTTCATCTGCATCCTTGCCCTGAGGCTGTTTCCAAAGTACAGGGCAGGGCATTCCTACTTCATGGCCATGAACACCACCTCCGAATTTGCCCAACGCCTGGCGGCCCCGCACATCATCCTGGCCCCCGGCGTGTACGACGCCCTGAGCGCCCTGGTGGCCGAACAGGCCGGGTTTGAGGCGCTTTACCTGTCTGGCGCCTCCATCGCCTACACGCGCCTGGGCCGCTCCGACGTGGGCCTGACCACCTACAGCGAAGTCGAAGATACCCTGGCCCGGATCACCGAGCGGGTGCACACCCCCGTCATCGTGGATGCCGACACCGGCTTTGGCAATGCGCTCAACACCCAGCGTACGGTGCGCGGCTTCGAGCGCGCGGGCGCGGCCATGGTGCAGATCGAGGACCAAGGCTTTCCCAAGCGCTGCGGTCACCTCGACGGAAAAACCGTGGTGCCCGTGGCCGAGATGTGCGGCAAGCTCAGGGCTGCCGTGGATGCACGCCACAGCGCCAGCACCCTGATCCTGGCCCGCACCGACGCGCTGGCCGTCGAGGGGATCGATGCCGCGTTTGACCGTGCCGAAGCCTACCTGGCCTGCGGGGTGGACGCGCTGTTCATCGAAGCCCTGCGCACCCCCGGGCAGATGGATGCGGCCTGCCAGCGCTTTGCCCACCGCATACCGCTGCTGGCCAACATGGTCGAGGGTGGAAAAACCCCGGTACAAAGCGCGCAAGAACTGCACCAGCGCGGCTTTCGCATTGCCATTTTCCCGGGCGGCACGGCCCGCGCCGTGGCGCACACTTTGCAGGCCTACTACGCCAGCCTGCACACGCACCAGACCACGGCGCCGTTCAAAAACCAGATGCTGGACTTTGATGGCCTCAACGCCCTGATCGGCACGCCTGAACTGATGGAACAGGGCCGGTGCTACGGTTCAGCCTGAAAACGGCAGATGGATGCGCCTTCCGGTAATGCGATTGAGGTGCAAGGCAAGGCCTGACTGACCTTACTCCTGGATTGCGTATCCCATCCTTGAGCTATCCTGCGATGAGCGGCATGACATTTGCGTACCAGTTGAATCCTTTTCTTGGGGCGGCGACTCAATCAACGAAACCCTGGAATCGGACAAGCTGTACGACCAACCTGCCCGGAAGATTGCACAGACGGGAAAGCCATTCGTTGTTCCCAAGGTTCGCGACCATGTCGGGAACAACGATGTGTTCGTGAACGTGTTTCCTTCAGCCATGCTGCTTGCGAAGCCTTGCTGGCGCCGGGTGACGGCGACACCGTGGCGCTGGCCGGCAGCCTCACCCCCAAGGCCTGGACAGATCTCGGGGAGGGGAGTATTACCCGGCCTGCGCTGGACCTGGTCGCCAGCCTGGTGCTCACCACTTATCATGCGACGCGCAAGCGAAAAGCGGTTGAGCCCAGGCCGCATGACGCGCCCGAACCTCAACAGGCAACCGGGCACGATGGGTCTGACGAGGGGGCCGCTGGACTTTTGAATCACACGGGGCCTTGCAGCGGCCCATATCACGTCACTCCAGTCACTTCTGCCGCAGGGCATGCCTGCCATTGGGACAAACATGGCGGATGACCGGTGGATTGACAGGCAGCAGCATCGATATTACATTTGAAATAGATTTATATTTCATTTGAGGTATTCGAAATGCTTGAACTCAAGGCCGCTGGCACTGCGCACCGATCCAAGAACCTTTTCACGGCCGAGTCTTTGGCCAACGCCTTTACCGACTGGTTGCGCAAATCCACCCTGGCGCACGTCGCGGCCAAGCCTGCCGAGTCTGTGTTCTCGGTGCATGAGACGGTGGTCAGCCTGGACGCGACGCGCGCCTCGAGACTCATCCGCACCGGGTTAAGTGCCGGCAGTGTGGACGAACTTGTTCCGCTGCTTGGTCTGTCCAGGAAGGAAGACCTGGGTCACGCGTTAAACGCCAACAGCACCAGCTTGTGGCGTTGGGCCCGGGACAACAAACCATTGCCCGGCCAGGCCGTCGAGCAAATCCTGCGCGCCATGCAGCTTCAACTGTTTGCGGCCGACGTGTTTGGCGGGGTCGAGCCGGCGAGGAAATGGCTGCACAAGCCCCATCCGATGCTCGACGACATGGCCCCCAGCGACTTTGCCGACAATGAGTTCGGCGCACAAAAGGTACGCGGCATGCTCGCTGGCCTGAAATACGGGGGCGTGGCTTGAAAGGGCCTGCCGTTTGGCGCATCTGCTTCAAGGGTGACTTGAGCCTGGAAGGACTGCCCTATGGCTCCACGCTGGGCCCGGGACGATGGCACTTGCCTCCTGCGTCCGGCTTGCCCGTGGTGTATGCGGCGTCCAGCCGCGCGCTGGCCCAACTGGAAAAGCGCGTGCATGCCAACGGCGTGGCACCGGTCAAGCAGGCGCTCATCCGGCTCGAATTGCCACTGGGCGCGGACATTCTTGATGCGCATAACGACCTGGCGCTCGAATCGCCCCGATGGCGTCTGGATGAAGGCTACACGCAAGGCGTTGGGGTGGACTGGCTCCAGTCCACCGCCAGCCTGGGTCTGTGGGTGCCCTCAGTGG
>NZ_JAAFGZ010000051.1 GCF_010365105.1 Polaromonas sp.
GCCTATGCCTGCCTGCTTGCCAACGGTCTGGATGGTGCTGGCGAGGCCTTGCGCATCCTGGTCAATGAGGCCTCCCGCATTGAGCGTGCCCAGCACCTCCAGGCCACGCCTTATGAGCGTTCTGCGCAGCGCGTGGATTACGCCAACGGCTACAAGAACAAGACCGTCCTGACCCGCATGGGCGAAGTCACCTTCGAGGTGCCGCAGGTACGCTCTGGTGGCTTCTATCCCAGCGCCCTGGAGCGCGGGAGTCGTTCCGAGCAGGCCATGAATCTGGCGCTGGCCGAGATGTATGTGCAGGGCGTCTCGACCCGCAAGGTCATTGAAGTGTTGCAAAAGCTGGTGGGGCCGGAGGTGAGCATCTCCAGCACGCAAATCAGCCGCTGTACGGCGCTGCTGGATACGGGTTTGCAGGCCTGGCGTACCCGTCCCCTGGATGACACACCGTACGTGATTCTGGATGCGCGTTATGAGCGTGTGCGTGAGGCTGGCCGGGTGGTGGACTGTGCGGTTTTGGTGGCCATCGGCGTGACCGCATCCGGCCATCGCCGGGTGCTGGGTGTCTCGGTGGCGCTGTCAGAGGCGGAGGTGCATTGGCGGGCCTTTCTGGACAGCCTGATTGAGCGCGGCCTGCGCGGTGTCAAGTTCATCGCCAGCGATGACCATGCCGGCCTCAAAGCGGCGCGCAAGGCGATGTTTCCCGGCGTGCCCTGGCAGCGCTGCCAGTTCCACCTGCAACACAACGCGCAGGGCTACGTCAGTCGGCTGGACCAGCGCACACCGGTGGCCCGGCAAATACGGGGCATCTTCAATGCAAGCGATGCCATTGAGGCACAGCGGCTGCTCAACGCAGCACTCAAAGACTGGCAGGTCAGCCACCCGCAACTGGCCGCCTGGGCTGCCTGAGGGATTTGCAGTCTTTGACCTGCCCGAGACCCACCGGGTGCGCATGCGCACCACCAATGGCCTGGAGCGCTTGAACAAGGAGCTCAAGCGCCGAACGCGTGTCGCGACTTTGTTTCCCAACCCAGACAGTTGCCTGCGCCTAATCAGTGCCCTGCTGGCTGAACAAGATGAGGAGTGGATGACCGCAAAAATCTATCTGACCATGAAGCCCTGAACGCTACAAATCAACAACGCCCAAAACAAAATTTCGGAAATTTACAGAAAAGAAGTTGCTTTATCGAGTATTGAGCGCCCACCACTTTGTCGGCATCGAAAATAACTGTCCAGAGTCGTTGCTCAGCGACTCTGGCACCCAAGCCCCCTGGGCACCAATGTCGCAGAGCCCACAGCGCATGAAGAAGCCGACCGTCAAACTTGAGCGCCAGCAATGGAGCGATACGCAATTCGGGTAAGCAGAGGTGGCGGGTGCTCAGTTTGGCGAAATCATCGCCTCATTGCTGACGGTCAGGGTACTGGGGTGAAAGTCAGGTATCGAGCGGGCATGCCTGGCCGACCTATGTCAGCAAACGCTGCATTGCTGACTTTCGAAACCAAAACGGGAGAACCCGCAATCTGCCACAAGCGGGTGTAGCGGTGACTGGCGCGGAGGTCGGTTGAGACTTGATCGTAACCTGCCAGTCGGGTGGCCGACCATCGTCAAACGTGGTTATCGGAGCATCAAGATTGTTGACCACACTCACTCATATGTTGATAACTCATGTGCCGTGGGCCGTCCACGCCGGGTGCGATTCCAAGTGGGTGCCTCAACCCGCAGTGAGGCAGGGCATCTCGCATGGCCGGGAACACGGAGCAGCGCCCCTAAAAGGGCAGCCTTTTTGGTAGTGGCTTCGGCTGCTGCGCCCTATGTCGTGTGAGCCAAGGGCACACCACTTTGAATCACACCCGTCCACGCCCGATGCGGGTTGGGCAGGTGAGTTATCAATGCTGTCACACTATCTGTAGCAGGTGGGGTAGGGCAGGGGGTAAACCTCCTATTTGGCGTAACCTTTAGCGTAACCTTTGAGTAAAAAGAAAAGGATTCATTGGTAAATATGGTGCTGCAGCAGGACCCGATTGACTGGTCAGCCCAGATGCCGGGACGATCTTTGATTTGAATACTGATTAAACGCAAGCAATGATCGTGGCCAATGCTCTACCATTTGTAACAAAAGTCACGAAAGCCATCATGAAATCAAGTCTCAAGTTGCCATTGGCGTTTGTTTGGGCTGAGCTTTTTCTGTTCTGGGCGGCGCCGTCGACAAAGGCTGTGTGGAAGAATTCCGCCAAAGCACCAGCGAAAGTGGTCGCCAAAGCGGCCCCGGTGGGTGAATCGGATCGGGAAGCTTGTTAGCAGGCCAAAGATGGTGACAAAGATGGCGATCTTGATGCTGTTTTAAGTGGAGATTTGTCTTAACCACAAAGCCCAATGTGAACAGTTCTTTGATCAGCAGCACCACCAGACACCCCGACAACTTGCTGTTGTTTGTGTTTCTGGTTGCTGCCGGTTTGGCGGGCAACTATTTCAGTTTTCCGATTTTTCTCAATATTGACTTCTTGTTCGGCAGCATCTTCGCCATGCTGGCGCTGCAATATTTCGGGCTCGGCTGGGGCACGCTGGCTGCCGCGCTGATCGCCAGCTATACCTACGTTCTGTGGAATCACCCCTACGCCATCATTATCCTCAGCGCGGAGGCGTTGTGTGTCGGTGTTCTGATGACGCGGCGCCGGCTTGGCATGGTGCTGGCCGACACCTTGTTTTGGCTGCTGATCGGCATGCCGCTGGTGTTCGTTTTTTACCGCCTGGTGATGCAAGTGCCGCTCAGCAGTGCCACCCTCATCATGACCAAGCAAGCTGTCAATGGCATTGCCAATGCCTTGCTGGCGCGGCTGATTTTCACAGGGCTGGTGCTCGGGTTTCGGTCGTCGCAGACCTCGTTTCGCGAGATCATCTACAACCTGCTGACCGCTTTTGTACTGTTTCCGGGCTTGATCATGCTGGCGATTGGCAGCCGCGCTGATTTTGCCGAAACTGACCACCGGATTCGAGCGTCACTGCTGCAAGACAGCGCGCGCTTGGATCACTATGTGAACACCTGGGTGATCAACAGGAAATCTGCCGTTCTCAAGCTGGCCGAGATGGCGGCCGGACAAACTCCGCAGCAGATGCAAGATCATCTGGAGCAGGCGCAGAAGTCGGATGCCAATTTTTTGCGCGTTGGGCTGATGGACCGCGAGGCGACAAGCACGGCCTACTTTCCGTTGCTCGATGACTTGGGGCACAGCACCATTGGCAACAACTTTGCTGATCGCCCCTTCATCCCAGACCTCAAGCGAACCCTTCAACCGATGGTCTCGGAAGTCATCATGGACAGAGTTGGCATCGCCAAGCCCATGGTGGCGGCGCGCGCGCCGGTGATCATTGATGGGAAATATGGCGGCTATGTGACCGGCATACTGAGTTTGGGGCAGATCCGCGAGCAACTTGACAGCAGCACGATGGGTCATTCGGTGCTCTACACCTTGCTGGACAAAAATGACCATGTCATCATGAGCAATCGCAGCGATCAAGCGGTGATGAAACCTTTTGCTCGCCGCGAAGGAAAGCTCAGTCAACTTGATGCCGATATCAGTCAGTGGTTGCCTTCGCTGTCTGCCAACACTTCGATCTCTGATCGCTGGCAAGACTCGCTTTACATCGTTCAATCTGGCGTCGGTGACCTGGCCGAGTGGACATTGATCCTGGAGCAGCCGGTAGCGCCTTTCCAGAAAATGCTCTACAGCAATTACAGCGGCAAACTGACGCTGTTGTTTGTGATTTTGCTGGCGGCGCTGCCACTGGCCGAATTCCTGAGCCGCCAAATCATGGGCACGCTCGATGTTCTGGGGTCATTGACCCGCAACCTGCCGGCCAGGTTGGCAGCCAGCGACAAAGCCATTGTGTGGCCTGAAACAGCGATCAAGGAAACCAATGACCTGATTGGCAATTTCAGGGAAATGTCTAATTTGCTGAAGGCACAGTTCGATAAGATTCAGGAGGTTAACGAAACGCTTGAGCAGCGGGTGGCAGAGCAGACAGCGGAGTTGAAAGCGAGCGAATTGCATTTGCAGACCATCATCGAGAACGAACCCGAGTGCATCAAAATTGTTGATGCCCACGGGCGCTTGCTGCACATGAATCCGGCCGGACTGGCGATGATTGAGGCCGATTCGCTGGCGCAGGTGGCTGGGCGCCCGGTGCTTGATCTCATCGCACCCGAATGCCGCTCTGCTTTTGCGGATTTGCACCAGCGCGTGCTGGCGGGTGAAAGGATGCAAATGCAGTTCGAGGTGATCGGCCTCAAGGGGGGGCGGCGCTGGCTGGAAACCCATGCAGTGCCCATGCTCGACCATGGGGAGACGGTGCAGCTTGCCGTCACCCACGACATTACCGAGCGCAAACAGATGGAAGAGCAGGTGCGTCAACTTGCCTTCTATGACCCGCTGACCCAGCTTCCCAACCGTCGCTTGCTCACCGACCGTTTGAGTCAGGCCATGGCAGCCAGCAGGCGCAGTGTCTGCTATTGCGCGCTGATGATTCTTGATCTGGATAATTTCAAACCACTCAATGACACACATGGGCACTTGTTGGGCGATCTGTTATTGATCGAGGTGGCCAGGCGCCTGACCCATTGCGTGCGCGAGATTGACACCATCGGGCGCTTCGGCGGCGACGAGTTTGTGGTGATGCTCAGTGAGTTGAGTACCGATCGGGCGCTATCGACCGACCAGGCGCAAGCCGTTGCCGAGAAAATCCGCATCAGCCTGTCTGAACCCTACCTGATCATGGTGCAGCACGAGGGCCGGAGCGACACCTTGTTGAGGCATTGCTGCACGGCCAGCATTGGTGCGGTGATCTTCATTGACAACGAAACCGCGCAGGACGACATCCTCAAGTGGGCCGATGCGGCCATGTACCAGGCCAAGCAAGAGGGGCGCAATGCAGTCAGGTTTCATGACGCAAACGCTTGACGCGAGACCCCGGTCCCCAAACTGACAGGCCAGTTTGCTTGGCTTTGACCAGTTTGATCAATGTCCAGCTGCCTGCAACGGTACTATGTTAATAATAGCTAATTACCTAGCATGGACGGGGGCTGGAGGTTAATTTTTATCGATAACACGGGTAAACCCGTGTGACGGCATGGGTATTGCAGGTCATAGTCGACCGCTACGCCCCCTGCTGGCGTGATAAAAAAATAGGACGCCCCATGACCAATTCAAAACTGATCCTCGACTACGTCTACGACCACGCCGACGCCCACCCCGAACGGGTTTTCCTGAGCCAGCCGGTCGGCGCCGGGAAGATGACGGACTACACCTGGGCGCAAACCGTCGACCAGGCGCGGCGCATGGCGGCGCATCTGCAAAGTCGCGGCCTGGAACGCGGCGCACGCGTCGCCATCCTGTCCAAGAATTGCGCGCACTTTTTTATGGCTGAATTGGCGATCTGGATGGCCGGCTACACCACGGTGGCGATCTTCCCGACCGAAGTCGCCGAGACCGTGCACTTCGTGCTGGAACACAGCGGCGCCAGTCTGCTGTTCGTGGGCAAGCTCGACACCTGGGAGGCGCAGAAGCCGGGCGTGCCGGCCAGTCTGCCACGCATTGCCTTTCCGCTGGCGCCGCCGACCGACTACGACACCTGGGATGCCATCGTGGCGCGCACTGATCCGCTCGGTGGCCGCCCGCAACGCGGCGCCGACGAACTGGCCATGCTGATCTATACCTCGGGTTCCACCGGGCAGCCCAAGGGCGTGATGGTGAGCTTCGGTGCCATCACTCGCGCGGGGGAAGGCTTTTCCAACTACACCCGTGAGCGCCTCGGCCCGGCAACCGAAATCCGACTTCTGTCTTACCTGCCGCTGGCGCACAGCTTCGAGCGCTCGTGCGTCGAAGCGTCGACGCTGGTCGGCGGCGAGGCGCACGTCTTTTTCGCCGAGGCGCTCGACACTTTCCTGACGGACCTGCAGCGCGCGAGGCCGACGGTCTTCATCTCGGTGCCGCGGCTGTGGCTCAAGTTCCAGCAGGGCGTCTTCACGAAGATGGCGCCGGAAAAGCTTGATCGATTGCTCCGCATTCCGATCCTCGGCCGCATCGTCGCGAAGAAGGTGCTCAAGGGTCTGGGGCTGGATCAGGTCCGCAACGCGGCCAGCGGGTCGGCGCCGATCCCGCCCGACCTCATCGCCTGGTATCGGCGTCTCGGCCTGAAACTGTATGAAGGCTACGGCATGACCGAGGACAATTCGTTCTCGCACGGCTCGAACGAGAAGTTCAACGAGCCCGGTTATGTCGGGGTGGCAATGCCCGGCGTGCAGGTACGAATCAGCGACGAAGGCGAGATTCTGATCAAGTCGCCCGGGCAGTTCAGCGGCTACTACAAACAGCCGGAGCTGACGGCGTCGTCGTTCACAGAGGATGGTTTTTTCCGCACCGGCGACCTCGGCGAGCTGAGGTCCGACGGACTGCTCAAGATCACCGGGCGCGCCAAGGAGCTGTTCAAGACGGCCAAGGGCAAGTACGTGGCGCCGGCGCCGATCGAGAACCTGCTCAATGCGCATCCGATGGTCGAGCTGTCGCTGGTGTCGGGCGTTGGTCAGCCTTCCGCCTATGCGATGGTGGTGCTGGCCGAAAGCCTGCGCCCGCAAATGGGCGACCCCAATGTGCGAGCGAGAGTTCAGGACGAGCTGGGTCAGTTGCTTCAGGACGTGAACCAGCAGGTGCCTGAATATGAACACCTGCGCATGATCGTCGTGGCACGCGAGCCCTGGTCGATCGAAAACGGCTGCCTCACGCCGACCATGAAAATCAAACGCGGTCGCATCGAAGCGGCGGTGGCTGCCCAGGTAGAGGTTTGGTACACCGGCCGCGGCCCGGTTCATTGGGCTTAAGCGGGAAACACGACACCATGCCAAGCACATCCATCCGCCACGGCGGCGACCGCGTCGCTGAAGCCCTGCAGGCGCACGGCGTGCGCTGCGTCTTTACGCTCTGCGGCGGCCATATTTCTCCCATCCTGAGCGCGTCCAAAGCGCGCGGCATCCGCATCGTCGATGTGCGCGACGAAGCCACCGCCGTGTTTGCCGCCGACGCCACCGCGCGGCTGTCGGGCTTGCCGGGCGTGGCGGCCGTCACGGCGGGGCCGGGCATCAGCAACACCATCACGGCCCTGAAAAATGCGCAGTTGGCGCAGTCACCGGTGATTCTCATCGGCGGCGCCGCGCCGACCGCACTGCAGGGGCGCGGCGCCCTGCAGGACATCGACCAGCGCCCGCTGGTGGCGCCGCACGTCAAGCGCTTCATCAAGATCCGGTGCGTGCGTGAACTTGGCCCGGCCGTCGATGAAGCTTTTGCCGTGGCGCAGGCCGGGGTGCCGGGGCCGGTGTTCATCGAGTGCCCGGTCGACCTGCTGTACGACGAGGTGTCGATTCGCCAGTGGTACGCCGACGCGGCGGGCAAAGGCACGTCCGTCGCCGACCGGCTGTTGCGTTTCTATCTGAATCGTCATGTCAAAAAGATGTTCGACGGCAGCGCTGCGGTGACCCCGCCGCAGGTGCGCCCCGTGGTGCCGCCGCGCGCGCCCGATGGCCGCCTGCAGGCGGCGCTGGCGGCGCTGGCCAAGGCCGAGAGGCCCTTGCTGGTGATCGGCA
Organism: Polaromonas sp.; assembly: GCF_010365105.1. GTDB lineage: Bacteria > Pseudomonadota > Gammaproteobacteria > Burkholderiales > Burkholderiaceae_C > Polaromonas. The sequence continues at coordinate 7,629 of NZ_JAAFGZ010000051.1, forward strand.
GCCAGGCGCTGGTGCTCTCAAAACAAGCTGATCATCTGGCCCAGGCCGTGGCCCAGCTCGGCATCCCGGTCTATTTGTCAGGCATGGCGCGCGGCTTGCTGGGGCGCGACCACCCGCTGCAGATGCGCCACCAGCGCCGCCAGGCCCTGCGCGAATCCGATTGCGTGCTGCTGGCGGGCGTGCCCTGCGACTTCCGGCTCGACTACGGCAAACATGTGCGGCGCAGCGCCACGCTGATCGCCGCCAACCGCAGCGCCAAGGACGCGCGCCTGAACCGCAAGCCCGACATCGCCGCCATTGGCGACGCCGGCCTGTTCCTGCAGGCGCTAGCGCAAGCACAGGCGACCAGCACCGTAGCCGGGTCACGCCTGGCCGCGTGGATCGCGGAACTGCGCGGACGCGACGGCGAACGTGAGCTGGAGATTGACCAGCAAGCGCAGGCCAGCGGTGAGTTCGTCAACCCGATCGCGCTGTTTCGCACACTGGAGAAAGAGCTGGGCGACAATGCCGTGCTGGTGGCTGATGGCGGCGACTTTGTCGCCACCGCCTCCTATGTGCTGCACCCGCGCACGCCGCTGAGCTGGCTCGACCCCGGCGCCTTCGGCACGCTGGGCGTGGGGGCAGGCTTTGCGCTCGGCGCCGCGCTGGCGCGACCGGGCAGCGAAGTCTGGATCATCCTGGGCGACGGCGCCAGTGGCTATGGTCTGGTCGAGTTCGACACCTTCGTGCGCCACGGCATCCCCGTGATTGCGCTGGTCGGCAACGACGCGGGCTGGACCCAGATTGCCCGTGAGCAGGTCAAGATGCTGCATGACGACGTGGCCACCGTGCTGGCCCGCAGCGACTACCACGCGGTGGCGGCCGGCTTTGGCGCCGAAGGCATCGTGGTGAAAACCATGGCGGAAGTCCCCGCGGCTCTGGCCCGCGCCCGCGTGCTGGCGCTCAGCGGCAAGCCGGTATTGGTGAACGTCTGGCTCGATAAAACGGAGTTCCGGGAGGGGTCGCTGTCGATGTAGCGGGCGCTTAGCATCAACGCCATGTACGCCGCCCCGACCCACAGCGCCGCCCGCGCGCGGCTGATCGTCCCGGCGCTGTTGGGTTTTGTGGCCGGCACCGCCTGGCAGCTGCAACAGCCGGGCTTGTGGGTTTGGCCAGTTTATGCATCATTTGTGATGCTGGCCCTCGTGCTGTATGCGTTTACAGCTATTAAATCAATAGCAAGTTTTTATCGCAACGCGCTGATGGCGCTGGCCTTTGGCGTGCTGGCTTTCGGTTTGACCGGGCTGCGCGCCTCGGCTTATGCAGACCACGCGCTGGATGCCAGCCTGGAAGGGCGCGACGTCGCAGTGACCGGCGTCATTGCCGCCATGCCGCAGCGCAGCGAGACCGGTTTGCGTTTTCGCCTGAATGTGGAGTCGGCGCAACAACAGGGGCAGTCCGTTCGCCTGCCGCCGCGACTCTATCTGGCCTGGTATGCCGACCGTTTTGCCGGCGGCGATGCTGACTTGGGGGATGTGCTGCAACGTCAGCCAACGGCGGTGCAGGCCGGCGAGCGCTGGCAATTCACCGTGCGCCTGAAGGCGCCGCATGGCGCCAGCAACCCCTTTGGCTATGACTTTGAGCTCTGGCTGTGGGAGCAGGGCTTGCAGGCCACCGGCTATGTGCGCGCCGGGCCCAAAGACCCGACGCCGCAGCGGCTGACCCAAACGCATCGGCATCCGGTGGAATTGGCGCGCCAACGGGTGCGCGAGCAGATATTTGGGCAGGTAGAGGACCGCCAATATGCCGGACTGATCGCCGCCCTGGTGGTGGGTGACCAAAGCGCCATCGACCGGGCCGATTGGGATGTCTTTCGGGCCACGGGTGTGGCGCACCTGATGAGTATTTCAGGCTTGCACGTGACCATGTTTGCCTGGCTCGCCGCGCTGCTGGTGAGCTGGTTGTGGCGGCGCTCCAGTCGGCTGTGCCTGTGGCTACCGGCGCCCAGTGCGGCCCTGGTCGGCGGCGTGTTGCTGGCGGCGGCCTATGCCCTGTTCAGCGGCTGGGGTGTGCCCTCGCAGCGCACCGTGCTGATGCTCGCCACCGTGGGTTTGCTGCGCCTGAGCGGCAAGCGTTGGCCCTGGCCGCATGTCTGGCTGCTGACATGCGCGATGGTGGTGGCCGTGGATCCGTGGGCGCTGCTACAGGCTGGGTTCTGGCTCAGCTTTGTGGCCGTTGGAATCCTTTTTGCTTCTGATTCGGGAGCTACTAATGCAGTAAGAACGGGGGCTAGAGGCCGATTTACCTCCATGTTTCGGGAGCAAGGGGTGATCACACTGGCGCTGACGCCCTTGACGCTGCTGCTGTTTGGGCAGGTCTCGGTGGTGGGGCTGGTGGCCAATGCGCTGGCCATCCCCTGGGTCACGCTGGTGGTGACGCCGCTGGCGATGGCGGGCGTGGCGGTGGCGCCGCTGTGGGATGTGGCGGCGTGGGCCATTGCCGCCTTGACCTGGTATCTGCAAATGTTGGCGGCCTTGCCCTTTGCAACGATCAGCGTGGCGCAAGCGCCGCTGTGGGCTGGCGTGGCCGGTGTCATCGGCGGCGCCGTGCTGGTCATGCAGTTGCCCTGGAGCCTGCGGCTGCTGGGCCTGCCCTTGATGCTGCCGGTGTTGCTGTGGCAGGCGCCGCGCCCCCCAGAAGGTCAGTTCGAGTTGCTGGCTGCCGACATCGGGCAGGGCAATGCCGTGTTGGTGCGCACCGCCCACCATGCCTTGCTGTATGACGCCGGGCCGCGCTTTAGCCGTGAGAGTGATGCCGGTCACCGGGTGCTGGTGCCGTTGCTGCGCGCCCTTGATGTGCCGCTCGATACCTTGCTGCTGAGTCACCGTGACAGCGACCACAGCGGTGGCGCGCTGGCGCTGTTGGCGATGCAGCCGCAGGCGAGCTTGCTCAGTTCGATTGAGGATGCACATGAGCTGCAGGCCGTGCGCCCGGTCACGCGCTGCGTCAGCGGGCAGCGCTGGCACTGGGACGGCGTCGATTTTGAGGTGCTGCACCCGCAGGCCGCCGACTACGGCACGGTGCGCAAGAGCAACGCCATGAGCTGCGTGCTGCGCCTGTCCAATGGCAGGCAGTCAGTGCTGCTGGTCGGTGATATTGAGCAGACGCAGGAAGCCCAGCTTGTGCTTGAGGGCGCTAACCTCAAGGCCGATGTTCTGCTGGTGCCACACCACGGTAGCAAATCGTCCAGCAGCGCTGTGTTTCTGGACGCGGTGCAGCCGCAGATTGCGCTGGTGCAAGCCGGGTACCGCAACCGCTTTGGGCACCCGGCGGCATCAGTTTTGGTGCACTACCAGGAGCGCCACATACGTGTGATCGATTCGCCCCATTGTGGTGCAGCGATTTGGCAGTCGACGCTGCCGCAAGAGGTGCGATGCCAGCGATCAGAGGCCTTGCGTTATTGGCAGCATCGGGTACCTTGAGTAGGCCTGACGGGCGCATATTTTGCTTCTGTTGGAATTACCCGACACCACGCTGATTTTGGCGGTGCTACCTTCAGCCACCGTCTAACAACTTCTCAAACATTGCCATGCCTAAAACCCTGATTGAACCGTTTCGTATTAAAAGCGTCGAGCCCATCCGCATGACGACGCGGCCCGAACGTGAAAAGCTGCTGGAGGTCGCCAAGCTCAACGTCTTCAAGCTGCGCGCCGAAGACGTGCTGATTGACTGGCTGACCGATTCCGGCACTGGCGCCATGTCCTCCAGGCAGTGGGGCGCCATCATGGAGGGTGACGAAAGTTACGCCGGGGCGCGCAGCTTTTATCGGTTAGAGGCGGTGATCCAGGACATCACCGGCATGCAGCACTTTGTACCGACGCACCAGGGGCGCGCGGCTGAGAAAGTGCTGTTCACAGCGGCCTGTAAAAAAGGCGATCTGGTACCCAATAACTCGCACTTTGACACCACCCGCGCGAATCTGGAATACCTTGGCGTCGAGGCGGTCGATCTGGTCATTGCTGAGGGCTTGCAACCGGCGCTGATCTACCCGTTCAAGGGCAACATCGATCTGGCCAGGGTCGAGGCGCTGCTCAAGCTTGAGAGCGCGCGCATCCCGTTTGGCATGATCACCGTGACCAATAACACGGGCGGCGGCCAGCCGGTGTCCATGGCCAACATTCGTGCTTACGCCAAGCTGCTCAAAGCGTACGGCAAGCCCTTGATCATGGACGTTTGCCGCTTCTCGGAAAACGCCATGTTCATCAAGATGCGCGATCCCGGTTATGAAAACACCCCCATCAAGCAAATCGTGCAGGAGATGTTCAGTTACGCCGACGGGGCCACCATGAGCGCCAAAAAAGACGGTATGGTCAATATTGGCGGCTTCATCGTGCTGCGCAGCGACGAGTGGATGGACGCGGTGCGCAACGTGCTGATCATGACGGAAGGATTCCCCACCTATGGGGGCCTGGCCGGTCGCGACTTGGAGGCGCTGGCCGTGGGGCTGGAGGAAGGTATGCAGGAAGACTACCTGCGCTACCGCCTGCGCACGGCAGAATACTTGGGCGAGCGGCTGGAGGCCTCGGGCGTGGGCTTCGTCAAGCCGACCGGCGGCCACGCGGTTTACATTGATGCCAAAACCGTGCTGCCCAACATGCCGATGGCCCATTACCCGGCCTGGGCGCTGTGCAATGCCCTGTACCTGGAGGGTGGCATTCGCGGGGTTGAAATTGGCTCCGTGATGTTCGGCAAGCGGCTGCCTGATGGCAGCGAAACCTACCACAGCATGGAACTGGTGCGGCTGGCCTTTCCGCGGCGCATGTACACGCAGAGTCACTTCGATTACGCCGCTGAGGTGATTGACGAAGTCAAGCAAAAGGCGGCCAGCATACGTGGCGTGAAGATTACCAAGCAGCCGCAGTTCCTGCGTCACTTCACGTGCGAATGTGACTGGGTTTGAGGTTCGCTGGTTGATCGAGCTTGCGCAACAGCCTGTCGGTCCATACTCGCTTACTTCACGCTGAGAAAAGAAGTCACGTCAGACGTGTGCCCCATTCTGGGTTGGCGCAAAGCTTGCTAAGCTAGAGGCAGGAGTGATGAAGCTTATGCAGAAATTCGACGAGATGTACACCCAGCTGCCCTACCAGTTTTTCACGAAGGGGGCGCAGATTCGAGACCAGTACAGGATTTATGACGAGTGGCTGGCGCGCCAGCCGGGCGACATGATGGCCAAACGGCGCGAAGAAGCCGAGATGATCTTCCGCCGCGTCGGCATCACTTTTGCAGTCTACGGCGATAAGGACGAACAGGGCTTTGGTGCCGAACGCCTGATTCCGTTTGACCTCATTCCGCGCATCATTGCGGCGCAGGACTGGGCCTTTTTGGAGCGTGGACTGGTGCAGCGTGTCACCGCACTCAATCGTTTTCTGCACGACGTCTACCATGAACAGGAGATCATCAAGGCCGGGGTGCTGCCGCGCGAACAGATCGAGCACAACGCCCAGTTTCGCGCCGAGATGATGGGCGTGGATGTACCCAACAACATCTATTCGCACATTTCGGGCATCGACATCGTGCGCGCGCCCAACGTTGCAGGGGAGGGTGAGTACTACGTGCTGGAAGACAACCTGCGCGTGCCCAGTGGTGTGAGCTACATGCTGGAGAACCGCAAGATGATGATGCGGCTGTTTCCTGCGCTGTTCAACGCGCACCGTGTGGCGCCGATTGCACATTACCCCGACTTGCTGCTGGAGACCCTGCGTGACAGCAGCCCCGCCACGACGGCCGAGCCCACGGTGGTGGTGCTGACCCCGGGCATGCACAACAGCGCCTATTTTGAACACGCGTTTCTGGCACAGCAAATGGGGGTCGAACTGGTGGAGGGGCAAGACCTGTTTGTGAAAGACAAGTTCGTCTACATGCGCACCACGCGCGGCCCGCTGCGAGTGGATGTGATCTACCGCCGGGTGGATGACGATTTTCTGGACCCCACGGTGTTCCGATCCACCTCAACCTTGGGGTGTGCCGGCCTGCTGGACGTATACCGCGCTGGCCACGTGACCCTCTGCAATGCGGTCGGAACCGGTGTGGCGGATGACAAGTCGATCTACCCCTATGTGCCCAAGATGATCGAGTTTTACCTGGGTCAAAAGCCGATCCTCAACAACGTGCCGACCTACCTGTGCCGCAACAAGGACGATCTGGCCTACACGCTGGCCCACATGACAGAGCTTGTGGTCAAAAAGGTGCACGGTGCCGGTGGCTACGGCATGTTGGTCGGACCGGCTGCCACGAGCGCCGAAATCGAGGATTTCCGCAGAGCGCTGCTGGCCGATCCGAGTGGCTACATCGCGCAACCGACGCTCAGCTTGTCAAGTTGCCCGACTTTTGTGGAAAGTGGCATTGCGCCACGCCATATTGATCTGCGTCCCTATGTTCTCAGCGGCAAGACGGTGCAAATGGTGCCCGGTGGCTTGACCCGCGTGGCGCTAAAAGAAGACTCATTGGTCGTCAATTCCTCACAAGGTGGCGGCACCAAAGATACCTGGGTTCTGGAGCCTGATGAAGCGCTCCACGCGGCCGCTCTGCCCACAGGGCCCGAGGCGTCGAGCGCCACGGCGTCCCGGACTCAATCCCAAACCCAATCGTCTTGAATTCAAGGAGAACCTTCATGCTGTCACGCACTGCTGATCACCTGTTCTGGATGTCGCGCTACACCGAACGGGCCGAGAACACGGCCCGCATGCTGGATGTCAATTACCAGACCTCGCTCTTGCCCCAATCCAGTGCTGCCGCGCAAGTGGGGTGGAAGGGCTTGCTCAGCATCAGTGAGCTGCTGCCCACCTACACCGATGCGCATGGAGAGATTAACGTGCGCAACGTGATGGATTTCATGGTCAAGGACGAGAGCAATCCGTCGAGCATCGTCTCATGCCTGAGTGCGGCGCGCGAAAATGCGCGGGCTGTGCGTGGCACGCTCACCACCGAGGTGTGGGAGACACAAAACCAGACCTGGCTGGAGGTCCAGCGCATGATCAACTCAGGCGAGTTTGAACGTGATCCGGGTCAGTTTTTCGAATGGGTCAAGTTTCGCTCGCATCTGTCGCGCGGCGTGACGGTCGGCACCATGCTGATGGATGAGGCGCTGCACTTCATGCGCCTGGGTACTTTTCTGGAACGTGCCGACAACACGGCGCGTCTGGTGGACGTGAAGTTTCATGCGCTGCAACCCGACCTTTCTGATGCGGCCAATGGCAAGGCGATGGAGTACGACTTCTACCATTGGAGTGCGATTCTGCGAAGCGTGTCGGGCTTTGAGGTTTATCGCAAGGTGTACCGGGACATCATCAAGCCCGAACGGGTGGCCGAACTGCTGATTCTGCGTGCCGACATGCCGCGTTCGCTGCACGCCAGCCTGAATGAAGTGGTCAGCAATCTGGAGTTGGTGGGCAACGACCAGTCGGGCGAAACCCAGCGCCGCGCCGGTAAGTTGCGCGCCGAACTCAAGTATGGGCGCATTGATGAGATTCTGGCGACCGGCCTGCATGCGTTCCTGACGCAGTTTCTGGACCGAATCAATGATTTGGGCGTCAACATCAGCCGCGACTTTCTGGTTTCGGCTCCCGCCTGAGGTCATGGGGCAGCCTGGGCTCTGCCAGAGGCTGCTTGGTCGCACGAAATTCACGACAATTTCGGGAGATAATTCGACCTTGCTAGAGGTGTCGCCTGCGGGTGACTGAGACATACTCTTTGAACCTGATCTGGGTCGTGCCAGCGTAGGGAAGCTTCTTTGTTCCTTCCTCGCCAGACTGGCCCATGTCTTCTTTTATTTCAGGAACCACATGGCCACAAATCTCACACATGCTGATCTTTGGACTGATGTCTGCGCGGTGCGCGAACGCTCTCCTCTTGTGCACAGCATCACCAACCTGGTGGTGATCAATTTCAATGCCAACGTGCTGTTGGCCGCCGGGGCGTCTCCAGTCATGGCGCACGCGCATGAAGAGGTGGCTGACATGGTCGGAATTGCCCAGGCGCTGGTGCTCAATATTGGCACGCTGGATCCTTACTGGATCGAGAGCATGCAGTTGGCGCTGCGCGCTGCCGCCAAGCGTGGCATTCCCGTGGTGCTGGATCCGGTGGGGGCCGGTGCCACCCCATACCGAAACGAATCCATTGAACAGCTTTTGCTGACGGCTTTGCCGACGGTGGTGCGGGGCAATGGCTCGGAGATCATGAGCGTTGCAGGCTCCGCTGTACAGACACGCGGTGTGGACAGCAGCGCCGCCGCCACCGATGCGCTGAGCGCGGCCCAGGCATTGGTCCAGCGGACCCAAGGCGTCGTTTGCGTCAGTGGGAAAATCGATCATATTCTGGATGCCAGCCATCGTTGGGCGCAACTGTCCAACGGGCATGCGTGGATGACCCGTGTCACCGGCGTGGGCTGCTCGGCCACCGCACTCATCGGTGCATTTTGTGCCGTGCAGCCCGATGCCTGGCGCGCCACAGTGGCCGCGATGGCCTTGCTGGGCGTGGTGGGTGAGGTGGCGGCTGAAAAAGTGATAGCGCATGGCCGGGGTGTCGGCAGCCTGCAAATGGCTTTGCTGGACGAGTTGCAGTTGCTTGACCAGCGTACTTTTGAGCAGCGGCTGAAGCTCGAAGTTGCCCAGTGGTAGGCGCCAGCACATTGGCACCCGGCGTGCGCTTGCAGGCACTGCGTTTGTATCTGGTCACCGACCAGTTCTGCGCCGGTGACCGTACGCTGGCTGATGTGGTGGCCGCGGCGGTGCAAGGCGGCGTCACCTGTGTGCAGTTGCGCGAGAAGCAACTCAATACCCGTGATTTTGTAGCCCAGGCGCTGGCATTGAAGGATTTGCTGGCGCCACATGACATTCCACTCGTCATCAATGACCGGATTGACGTTGCGCTGGCCTGTGGCGCGCAGGGGGTGCATCTGGGGCAAAGCGACATGCCGGTGCTGCAGGCGCGCCGGCTGTTGCCGTCCGAAGTCTTCATTGGCTGGTCGGTTGAGACCCTGGAAGACGTCGCGCGCAGTGCCGAACTGCCGGTGGATTATCTGGGCGTCAGCCCGATCTTTGCCACACTCACCAAGACTGACACCTTGCCACCGTGGGGACTGGAAGGCTTGCGGCAGGTCCGGCGGGCGACAACCGTACCCTTGGTGGCGATTGGGGGGATTCATGTTGGCAACGCGCGCGAGGTGCTATTGGCCGGTGCCGATGGGCTGGCGGTGGTCAGCGCGCTGTGTGCGGCGCAAGACCCCTGTGTGGCGGCGGTCAGGCTGAGACAACTCATCGACGCAGTCTGATCAAGACCCGACAAGAGAGAATTAATTGATGACTATGGATGCATTCAAATTTGAGTACCCCCGGGTTCTGTCCATTGCAGGCTCAGACAGCGGTGGTGGCGCGGGCATACAGGCTGATCTGAAAACATTTTCGGCGCTGGGTTGCTACGGCATGACTGCCATTACTGCGCTCACGGCGCAAAACACCTGCGGCGTGCGCGCGATCCATGCGGTGCCGCCGCAGATGCTGCGCGACCAGATTGACGCCGTGATGGAAGACATTGGCGCTGATGCGGTCAAGATCGGCATGTTGCACTCGCCCGAAATCGTGCAAACGGTCGCCCAGGCGATTGACCGGCATGCCATGCAGCATGTGGTGTTCGACCCGGTGATGGTGGCCACCAGCGGGGCGGTGTTGATTGACAACGCAGCGATCGAGGTACTGGTGCGCGAGTTGTTTGGCCGCGCCGCAGTGATCACCCCCAACCTGGATGAGGCCGCGCTGCTGGTGGGCTACCCGCTGGGCTCAAAGCAAGACATGGAGCGGGCGGCACTTGACTTGCTGGCCAAAGGCGCGCGCGCCGTTTTGCTCAAAGGGGGTCACTTGCCGGGCCACAACGTGATGGACTTGCTGCTGAGCGCCGGCGGTGAAAAACGCTGGATGGAGGCACCACGCATTGACAGTCCCAACACCCACGGCACCGGCTGCACCTTGTCGTCGGCCATCGCGGCCTATCTGGCCTTGGGCGCTTCACTGCCCGATGCCGTGCAACAGGCCCGCAACTTTGTGCGCGAGGCTTTGCAGGCGGGCGCGCAGGTGTTTACCGGCAAGGGCAGTGGCCCGCTTAACCATGGCTACGCGCCTATTGCCATGCGAGCGCGTAGATATTGATGTTTTTTTGAGCGGCTCTGCTCACTGCCTGAGCCCTTAACGCCGGTTCTTCTTGGTGGAAGTTCCCATGTTTTCCCGGTTCCTGTCAATTCGATCCTGCCGGCGATCATTTTCACGTTCCATCGCCTTCTTTTTTGTATAGCCGGAGTTGTCAGCCCATGCCCACCAGAGCACGGCGAGGCCAAATGGCGCCAAAATGATCCACCAGCTCCAGTCGGCCACCGGGCCGACTGCCAGGTACTTCATGATGAGCAAAGCCAGCCCGAGTCCTAAAAAATACATGTCAAATTCCTGTCATTTCGTGATTGTCATTACGGCAGTGGGTGTCAACGCTTATCAATACAATGACGTTTAGCAACTACTAACCAACCGATAAGGTCTCAATGATTAAACGCTCGATTTTCGCTTTAATGGCCGCAATCGCGGTGACTCTTCCTGCCTTGGCTGATCAGGCGCTTGCCAAATCCAAGAATTGCCTGGCGTGTCACACCGTTGATAAAAAATTGGTGGGTCCATCGTATCAAGACGTTGCAAAGAAGTATTCCGGTCAACAAGACGCTACGGCCAAGCTGGCAACAAAAATCATGAAGGGCGGCTCTGGCGTCTGGGGTGCGGTGCCGATGCCGGCCAATACGCAGGTCAACGAAGCGGAAGCCAGAAAACTGGCAGAGTGGGTGCTGAGCCTGAAGTAAGCTGCCGAATCGATTGTTCCACGGTAGTGCAACATTCGTTCTGTAATTTCCCCGACCACTGAAACTGACCCTGTTTGGAAGTTTCTGGTTTTGGGATTTTTT
>NZ_JAAFGZ010000013.1 GCF_010365105.1 Polaromonas sp.
GCGACACGCGCACTTCGATTTTTGACGCGGACGCCAGCATTGCGCTGGACGGCACCTTCATCAAGATCGTCGCCTGGTACGACAACGAATGGGGTTACTCGAACAAGTGCCTGGAAATGGCGCGGGTCGTGGCCGGCGCGCAGGTGAGGCCGGCATGAACGTCCTGCGATTTGCCGATGTGGTGCAGAGCGGTTTTGCTGCCGGCAAGCGGGTTTTTATCCGCGCCGACCTGAACGTGCCGCTGGACGCAGCGGGCCAGATCACCGAAGACACCCGCATCCGCGCCAGCCTGCCGTGCATCCGCATGGCGCTGGAGGCGGGCGCGGCGGTGATGGTCACCAGCCACCTGGGTCGCCCGACGGAAGGCGTTTTCAGGCCGCAAGATTCGCTGGCGCCCGTGGCCCGACGCCTGGGCGAGCTGCTGGGGCGCGACGTGCCGCTGGTGTCCGATTGGGTGGATGGCGTGCAGGTTGAACCCGGCCAGCTCGTGCTGCTGGAAAACTGCCGCATGAATGTCGGCGAGAAAGTCAACGACGAGGCGCTGGCCCGAAAGCTGGCGTCGCTGTGCGACGTGTTTGTCCATGACGCCTTCGGCACCGCCCACCGCGCCGAAGCCACCACCCACGGCATCGCCCGCTATGCGCCGATAGCCTGCGCCGGGCCGCTGCTGGCGGCTGAAATCGACGCTATCGGCCACGCGCTGGCCAGCCCGAAGCGCCCGCTGGCCGCCATCGTCGGCGGCTCCAAGGTCAGCTCCAAGCTAACCATTCTGCAAAGCCTGTCTAAAAACGTCGATCAGCTCATCGTCGGCGGCGGCATTGCCAACACCTTCATGCTGGCTGCCGGCCTGAACATCGGCAAAAGCCTGGCCGAACCTAGCCTGGTGGACGAGGCGCGGGCCGTCATGGCGGCCCTGAAAGCGCGCGGTGCCGAGGTGCCGATTCCGACTGACGTGGTTTGCGCCAAGACCTTTGCCTTTGATGCGACCGCCACCGTCAAGCAGGCAAGCGAAGTCGAGGACGACGATCTGATTCTGGACATCGGCCCGGACACCGCCGCCCGGCTGGCCGCGCAGCTCAAGGCGGCGGGCAGCATCGTCTGGAACGGCCCGGTCGGCGTGTTCGAGTTTGCCGCGTTTGAAAACGGCACCCGCAGCATCGCGCGCGCCATCGCCGCATCGGGCGCTTTCAGCATCGCGGGCGGCGGCGACACGCTGGCAGCGATTGCCCAGTACGGCATCGCGCACGACGTGGGCTACATCTCGACCGGCGGCGGCGCCTTTCTGGAAATGCTGGAGGGCAGGGCGCTGCCCGCGCTCGAGGTCTTGCAGCAACGCGCCGAAGTCGGCGGCTTGTGATTTGCTATTGAAAGCATAGCTGCTTGCGCAGATGCAGTCTGCGCAAGCAGCACTTTTTGTTCATAAACCCTGAAACTGGAGATTTCCATGGCTTTTGTTTCCCTTCGCCAGATGCTCGACCATGCCGCCGAGTTCGGCTACGGCATTCCTGCCTTCAACGTCAACAACCTGGAGCAGATCCAGGCCATCATGGAAGCCGCGCAAGCTACCAACAGCCCGGTCATCCTGCAAGCCTCGGCCGGGGCGCGCAAGTATGCGGGCGAAGCTTATTTGCGCCACATGATGCTGGCGGCGGTCGAGTCGCACCCGGACATTCCGGTGGTGCTGCACCAGGACCACGGAACCTCGCCAGCCGTGTGCATCCAGTCGATGTGCTCGGGTTTCACCAGCGTGATGATGGACGGCTCGCTGCTGGCCGACGGCAAAACGCCGTCGAGCTACGACTACAACGTTGAGGTGACGCGCCGCGTCAGCGACATGGCGCATGCCGTGGGCGTGTCGGTCGAGGGTGAACTCGGCTGCCTCGGCAGCCTGGAAACCGGCGAGGCGGGCGAGGAAGACGGCGTGGGCGCGGTCGGCAAGCTGACGCATGAGATGATGCTGACCGACCCGGTGCAGGCCAAAGATTTTGTCGCGCGGACCGGCGTCGATGCGCTGGCGATTGCGATCGGCACCAGCCACGGGGCTTATAAGTTCAGCCGCAAGCCCACTGGCGACATCCTCGCGATTGACCGCATCGCCGCCATCCATGCGCAGATTCCCAACACGCATCTGGTAATGCACGGCTCGTCCAGCGTGCCGCAGGAGTGGCTGGAGATCATTCGCCAGTTCGGTGGCGACATCAAGGAAACCTATGGCGTGCCGGTCGAGGAAATCCAGCGCGGCATTCAAAGCGGCGTGCGCAAGATCAACATCGACACCGACATCCGCCTGGCCATGACCGGCGCGATGCGCCAGGCCTTTGCCGCGCAACCCGGCGAGTTCGATCCGCGCAAGGCGCTGCTGACGGCCAAAAAATCCGCGTCAGGCATTTGCCAGGCGCGCTTCGAAGCCTTCGGCTGCGCCGGTCAGGCGTCGCGCATCCGACCGGTGACGCTGGAGACGATGGCGGCCCGTTACCGCTAGTGTTGCGTCATGAAGAAGTTGTCGGATAAAGGCGTTTTAGCTTGACGCGGGCATCCTTGGTCGTAAATTGCCAGTTGACCTTGGCTTGAAGGTTGTCGCGGCGCGACTGCCAGGCAGCGACCTCGCTTCGCACGGTCTCAATGCTGTCGATGCGCCGATCCAGACACTGACTTACCATGACATTGATCTCAATTTCTGCCATGTTCAGCCAGCTGCCGTGCTTCGGGGTGTAGACGAACTCGAACCGATCCCACAGCGCCTTTGCCTTCTCCCCCGGGTGTCAGAATTGTTGTCGCATCCAATTCTTTGATGGCTAACTGCCCGGCAGCGACATTTCATGACCAGAACACCGCATTCACATCACTCTCCCGAATTCAAAGAGCAGGCACTGCTCAAAGCCAGGCATCGAGGCACGCGTTCCGTTATCAGCGTTGCCGGCGAGCTCAACATGTCCGCCGGCACGCTCAGGAAGTGGCTGCAAAGCGCAAGCAAGAAAACTGGCACGACAGCCCACCCGGTGCCCGCTGCAACTGCTGCGCTGGACGGCCCAGCGTCTGCCTGGTCGCCCGCACAGCGTTTGATGGCGTTGCAGCAGAGCTACGCACTGGACGACATGGCCCGGGCCGGCTGGTGCCGCGAGCATGGCGTGTTCGAGCATCAGTTGGTGCAGTGGCACCAGGAGTTTTGCACGCCTGCCGTGCCCGCTTCACGCGAGGCGAGCGGCGCCTTTCGCGAGTTGCAGCGCCAGCACGATCAGTTGCAGCGAGAGCTGCGGCGCAAGGAAAAAGCACTGGCCGAGGTGGCTGCCTTGCTGGTGTTGCAAAAAAACTTCCAGGCGCTGCTGGAGGGCGCGGACACATGAGGTCCGTCCAGCAGCGCCAAACCTTGCTTGGTCTCATTGATCAGGCCTGCGCCGATGGCGCCCGCCGGGACGTGGCCTGTAGCCAAGTGGGCCTGTCATGCCGCAGCGTGCAGCGCTGGCAACGCACGGATGCTGCTGCGGGTGACCAGCGGCCATCGGGCAAGCGACGCTATGTGTGCCCGCCCAACAAGCTGCGCGAAGAAGAGCGCCAGGCCGTGATGGCCACGCTCAACAGCGAACCGTTCAAGGACCTGCCGCCCAGCCAGATCGTGCCTCGCTTGGCCGACACAGGCGTGTATGTGGCGTCCGAGTCCACGATGTACCGACTGCTGCGCCAGGAGGGCCAGCTGGCCCACCGGCGATCAGAGCGTGCAGCGCATAAGCGCAGCCGCCCGCGCGCCTTGGCCGCGACCGGGCCCGATCAGGTGTTCTGCTGGGATACTCAATCAACGCGGTGATGGAGCGTTTCTTCCTGTATTGAAAATGGAACGCGTTTGGTAGAAAGAATATGCCAATCACGCAGAAGCCATCACGGACATTGCAGACTACATCGTCAACTTCTACAACGCTGTACGTCTGCATTCAACACTGGGCAACTTGTCACCCATTGCTTTCGAGCATCAATCGGCAACTATCAAACCTAGCGAGCTGTCCGAAATAACTTGACCACCACAGGATGTCCCTCGACCGTGTAGCCTGCCACCAGTGCCGCGTCCAGGACGCTCGGGTCGGCGGCAACACTTCGGGATCATTGACGCGTTGTCACTCGGCCAAAGTTCGACTCTGCCAACGCAGCGGTTGGCGTCCATTGACCGCTCAGGAGTTCGCATTGCCGCGAGCGGACGTCGAGCTACGTCCGCTGCACTACCGCAATCAGTCCTTGAGCCGTTACAGCGATGGTCGCAGTCACCTGCCTTCAGCGATGGCTGACCAACGGAGGCTCTCAAAGTCAGCGAACTGCATCTCCCGACCCGAATCGATAGTAGCGGACTGTGAAAAGCAGTTGTTTAACAATCTAATTCAGCCGCCGCCAGAGGCGGTCGGCTGGAATGCCGGGTCAGGCGTCGCCGTCCCAAAACGCTTGCAAGTCGTCTTCCGTACCATTGAAAAAGTCACGGTCACAGCGACCAATGCCAGGAACTTCGTGTGGCCCCTCGCCTGCTGCGCCATCCGTG
Organism: Polaromonas sp.; assembly: GCF_010365105.1. Taxonomy (GTDB): domain Bacteria; phylum Pseudomonadota; class Gammaproteobacteria; order Burkholderiales; family Burkholderiaceae_C; genus Polaromonas. The sequence continues at coordinate 4,520 of NZ_JAAFGZ010000013.1, forward strand.
TACTGCCACATCGTGAAATGACTCCAGACTCTCGGGATTAGAGGTGTGGCGCCATAGCGTGCGAACCAGAGCCAAGACTTCGACAGCTCAGTTTGCTCGGAAGAAGCAATGCCCGCTGCTGCAAGGGCCTCTTTTACTGTGTGCCCAGAATACAAACCAGGATATCGGCCGGTCTGAGCAAAGACATGGTGGACAAATTGCTCAGCCTCAAGAAGTGACATGTCATGGCCTTGTGGATTGGGCTCGAAGTCGAGCACAAGTAGCGGCGTGTCACCAACGGAAGCAAGAAAGAAGTCGGCCTGTGCCGTGGGATCTCCTGCTGTCCCAAAGTGATAGGCACCGAAACGCATTCCGGCATCCGACACTCGCTTTCTGTTGCTTGCAAAAGTCGGATCCTTGAACGAAAAACCTTGTGTTGCTTTCTGGATAACGCCGCGAATCCCAGCCTGCGCGACCTTTGAAAAGCTGCTTATCCTGTTGTGGTGCGAGATATCGATAACAGCGTTGATCATGGAAACCTCCTATTGCCAGGTTGGTAAGTTCAATTATTTGCTGACGAAATTGCTCCGGATAAGGCGGCTTGGAGATATGCGGTTCGCACATTTCGAATTCCTTCTTGATGAACAATAAGGTGTTCGCGAAATGAGGTCAACTTCAGTTGGTATCGGCCGCTTTATTAATGCTAATCAATTTTGATTGCGTCCACCACCACACAGCCTTGCCGATCCGGCCAGGAGGAGACGTTCGCGACCTTTTGTAGGCGGTGTGCTTGTCTACTGCGTATGGCAGTTACGATACCGAGACGGAAGCGATTTATTACAAATCCGACAGACAAGTACAGCTTGCGTCGCATGCTGCACGCCACTGTCCTTCAATTCATCCCGAGGATGCAGAGGGTGCTGCAGGTCTTTGTTGATCGCGTCGAGCCGCAGGCGCAAAATGCGGTTCCATGCGTCTGTTTCGAGTGTCAGTCTGCTCCTGCCTGCTGGCAGCGTGCACGACATTGCCCCCCTACGCGGTGCCCGCGCCCGAGTATCCCCGACAGGGGTTGGTGGCCGTCGACATCGACGGCACGCTGACGCCACGCGACAGTGCCTTCCTCGAAGCACGCGAGGGCGCCGCGCAAGCGCTGGCAACCTACGTACGCAAGGGCTACACAATCGTGTACCTGAGCGCGCGGATTCCGCTGCTGCAGCAAGGCTTGCCCGACTGGTTGCGACGCCACGAATTCCCCAACGGGCCGTTGCATGTGGCGCAGTCCGCCGGCGACCGTACCCAGGTTGATCGGTTCAAGGCAGACGTGTTGCGCGTCTATGTGCGGCGTGGGTGGCGACTGGCCTTCGCCTATGGCGACTCCAGCACCGACTTCCAGGCCTATGCCGAAGCCGGGTTTCGCCCCGAACAGGTCTATGCGATCCGGCGCCGGAGTGATCCGAACTGCCAGCCAGGCGCCTACATCCTATGTCTTGGCGGGTGGACCGAGCATCTCCCTGAGATCGAACGTATGTTGGCGCCCGCTTGCCGAGCCGAAGGGATGGGGCTAGGATCGATGGACGGGTAACCCAGACCACGGGGAGAGCGGCATGAGGGACATCAGAAACATCGGTCGTGCGGGTCTAGCATTCTCGGCGATGGTCCTGCTGGCGGGATGCAGCGGCTTTGCGCCGTACCGCTTGAACCTTGAGGCGGAGTGCATCGTGTCCGCTGCGGCGCCGTCCCAAACCTCTGAGGCGTGCCGCAATGCCCAGCTCGAGAAGGTGCCGGCCGCCGGTGACGCCCCAGGATTCGAGGTGGCCTATGTCGAGTTCACCGATCAGGGATGGCTGCAGTCACGGGAGCAGATGAGCCGGGCGATTGCGCAGGCGCTGCCTCGGGCCGGCGACCCGCGGCCGGTGCAACTGGTGGTGTTCGTGCACGGCTGGAAGCACAACGCCGGTTTCGACGACGATAACGTGCGCAACTTCCGCATCGCCATCCTCCCGCCTTTCGCAAAGCGCGCGGGGCCTGACGTGCGCACCTTGGGCCTCTATGTGGGTTGGCGCGGAAACTCGATTGACGTGGCCGGCCTCGACAACATCACCTTCTACGACCGCAAGGCTACTGCCGAGCACGTGGCACGCGGATCGATCCGCGAGCTCTTCTCGCGGATTCGGGTCCTCAGCGTGGACAAAAGCGTGAGCGTGGTACTGATAGGCCACAGCTTCGGTGGGCTGATCGTGTTCAACGCGATCGCAGAATCGCTACTGGACGAATTGGTGCGCGCCCAGGACGGGGCGGTGCCTCGTCGACTGGTGGACTTGGCGCTGGTGATCAATCCGGCGTTCGAGGCATCCCGCTTCGAGCCCCTGTTCCAGGTCGCGATGCACGCACCGCGCGTCGGCGCTGACCGGCCTTTGTTCGTCTCCATCACCGCCACCAACGACAGCGCGACTGGCACGGCCTTCCCCGTCGGTCGCGCGGTCAACTCGCTGTTCGACCACGAAGGCTGGACCGACGAGGACCAATGCCCGGGCGGCTTCACCGTGACCGGCGAGTGCCCGGCCTTCGAACGCTCGCTGCGGCTGGAGAAACGCGCAAACACGCACACGATGGGACACATGGCGCGGTACGTCACCCATGACCTGTCACGGCCGGGCGATGGGTTCGTGGAGTGCCACATGGCACTCGATCCACCCGTGGTCGCTGGCGCGGCGCCCGCACTCTCGCCGCAGGCACCAGAGCCGCGCAACCAATTCCCGCTGTGGACCATGCGCGCTTCGCCGCAGGTCGTCGATAACCACAGCGGCATTTATGACCCAGCACTCTGGGACTTCGTCACAAAGTTGGTGGGTGACCAGGTGAATGTGAACGCGCTGTGCACCGCGCCACCGGCCCGGTGATGCCCGCCCGCGCGCGGCGGGTACGCTGACAGCTTGATGTCCGAAGTCATGCGTTGACCTACTTTTCAACCGTTGGTAACGGCGATCTTTATCGAGAGCACATTTTCCTTGATGACGCCCGCAGGCCGTGTCAACGGATTGATCTTTCGAGGCTTTCAATCAACATACGCCAGTCGGCGGTAGGTTCCGTTTCAATTCACGCAAGCGTGGCGCATCACCTGCAACCTTCTCGAAAACCGTTCTCACATCGGTTTGGCGATTCAGGCTATTTGAAAAGTCCTTGATTGGTTGCAAAGCTGACCGCCTGCGCACGGTTGCGCACATTGAGCTTGCGGTAAATGTTCTTGATGTGGGTATTCACCGTCTGCCCGCTGATGAACGGTTTTGTCGCGTTGACGGTCAAGCAGCTTACTCGACTATGCTGAGAACTTTGACTGAAATGGTTTGAACGCGATGCTGGCGACCAATGGAATGCGATTTCCAATTGACGTGATTCTGGTGTGTATCCGTTGGTACGCGGCCTATCCGTTGAGCTATCGTCATCTCGAGGAGATGATGCAGGAACGCGGCGTGTTAGTAGACCACTCTTCAATCAATCGCTGGGCAATCCGGTTTCTGCCTTTGCTTTAGAAAGTGTTCCGCAAGCAAAAGCGCGCGGTGGGTGGGAGTTGGCGCATGGATGAAACGTACATCAAAGTCAAAGGCGCCTGGAAATATCTCTACCGCGCAGTGGACAAGGAAGGCAAGACGGTCGACTTCCTGCTGACCGCCAGGCGCGACAAGTCTGCAGCCCTGCGGTTCTTTGAAAAAGCCATGAAGGCCAGCGGTGTTCGCGAGAAGGTCACGATAGACAAGAGCGGCGCCAACAAGGCGGCGATTGATGGCATCAAGGCCGGCCGGGAAACCTCGATCGTGGTTCGGCAAGTGAAGTACCCCAACAACATCGTGGAACAAGACCATCGGGCCATCAAACGCGTCACCAGGCCGATGCTCAACTTCAAGTCATTTCGATCGGCCAAAAGTGTACTGGCTGGCATTGAGTTGATGCACATGATTCGCAAAGGTCAGCTCATGATGGAGGGCTGCAACGCGAGGTCTTTTGCCGACCAGTTTTATGCATTGGCAGGGAAAATCCGTCCCGTCTGAGGAACTGGCATTCGTTCCAGCCCGAAAAACGTTCATCAGCCGGCAACGCGACAGAACCGATGAACAGGGCGCTGACGGGATTTTAAGCATGGCGCCTGCCTGCAGACATGCTGGTTAGGCTTTCGTTCAAATATTCGATTTTCAGGGGCCCCCTCATGCCGCACGAATCCAGACTGACCCTTGCGCTGCGCGCACTTTTGCATGCCAGGCGTGTCGCTGCCCTGGGGACCCTCGGCGATGACGGCAACCCGTTTGTTTCCATGGTGCCTTATGCGATGGAGCCGTCGCTCGGGTGCCTGGTCATCCATGTGAGTGGCCTGGCGGCCCACACGGGCAACCTGCAAGCCCGGCCGAATGTGTCCGTGCTCGTGATGCAGGCGGAGGTGCAGGGTGAGCCGGTGCATGCCTTGCCTCGCGTCACGCTGGACGGCCTGGCACGAACGCTGGAAGCCGGGACCCCGGAATGGGAGGTTTGTCGGGCTGCCTACGTGGAAAGCTTCCCGGAAGCTGAATTCATGACCCAGCTGGGCGACTTCAGGTTTGTCGCCATTGCGCTCAACGGTGCCCGCCAGGTCGCTGGCTTTGGCGCGGCGCGCTCAATCGACGAGGAAGAAGTCAGGCGGGCTTTGGGGCCGGCAGGGCCGTGACCAAGGTATCCGTCATGGTTGGGCAGGTGACGCGTCCGCTGAGTTCAGACACTGGGTGTTCGCTTCGACATACCGCCAGTGCCTACCCTTGGCCGATAGCACCAATTCGCTCTGCCTTGCTTGACCCGTGTACTTCACCATTGCCACATGTCCAAGACCATATTTTTTCAAATTATTGGTTGACCTCACAGGTCTTTACCGGCACCGCCGCTCTGGTGTAGCGGCCATGTTCACTTTCTGGTCTTCAAACCGATGCATCAGTGCGTCGCCTGTTCAGGCAATAAATTTTTAATGGACAGACCTTTCTCTTGGTTGTAAGGGGGGTGAAGGTATCCTCGGAGATCCGGGCAAGTTCGGTATCTTCCGGTCTGCTCGGTTTCAAAAGAAATAAATGTCAAAACACTCCGGTTCGCTCAAAGCGGTCTTCTATGCATTGGGCGCCAACGGCGGCATCGCGCTGGCCAAGGCGGTTGCGGCATTCTTCACCGGCAGTGGCGCCATGCTCGCCGAGGCGCTGCACAGCTTTGCCGACTGCGGCAACCAGGTCCTGCTGCTCGTGGGCATGCAGCAAGCGAAAAAAGCACCGACGCCGGACCACCCCATGGGCTACGGACGCGTCGTCTATTTCTGGTCGATGATGGTCGGCGTGCTCCTCTTCAGCATCGGCGGACTGTTTTCGGTCTGGCACGGGGTCCAGTCGCTGCAGCATCCCGAGCCCGTGAAGTATTTGCTGCCGTCCTTGGGGGTACTGCTCGTTGCGGTGGTGTTGGAATCCATCAGCCTGCGCGGCGCACTGAAGGCGCTGGCGGCCGAGCGCGGCGACAAAAGCCTGTGGCGCTGGTTCCGTGAAACGCGGCAATCCGAGCTCCTGGTCATCACCGGCGAGGACATCGCAGCGCTTGCCGGCCTGGCCCTGGCCTTTGTGGCGCTGGCCCTCACCGGCATCACGGGAAACACGGTGTTCGATGCCATGGGTTCGGTAGCCGTTGGATTGCTGCTGATCGGCGTTTCAGTGGCCGTCACCATCGAGGTCAAAAGCCTGATTACCGGCGAGTCCGCTTCCCCCGAAATGCGCACGGCCATCACCGAGTTTGTTGCCAGTCAGCCCGAGGTCGAGCGCATCGTGAACCTCATCACGTTCCAGTTGGGCGACAAGATTGCCGTGGCGGTGAAAGCCAAGATGGTTCCGATGCCCAGCGCTGATGCGCTGGTGGCCGCCATCGATGAGGTAGAGGAGCGCCTGCAGGCGCACTTTCCCAGTCTGCACTGGTCATTTTTCGAGCCCGATGCAGGCAACCCCCGGCCTGAACCGGCCGCGCTGTAGTTCAGGCATTCAACGAAAGCGCCGGCGATCTAAAAGCCTCAGCCCTCGACTGATTGGCGTAATCCGAGTGCTGACACTTACCTCAAGTCCAGTTACTGGCGTCATCGGGCCCGATATCGAGAAACTCGCTAAAACCAGCGGTGCTGTCCGGGACGCTGCTGCTGCCCGTCGGCGCATCAAGGAAGTTGTTGGCAGGCGCCTCCTTGCCTGCCGTCGGTGAGCTCAAGGGATTGGCTCCCGCAAGCGGGGAATCGGGTGACCGCCCACCCGACTGTTGATTCCCTGGAACAGGAAGGCGCCCGCGGCCACGCTCGCTACTCTGGTGGCCATGTTGGACAGAAAACCAGACGCCTGAACCCCGCCCAGAGCAGCAGCAACGCAATGACCAGGGTTGGAAGCACGAAAATCGCGATGAGCTTGACGAGGTGCCCAGCCACTGTTCTTATGACCGGCGGCTGTCGCGGCAATCTATAGGTTGCCTGGTGACAAAATGACGCCACCTTGGTAAACTTGCCGTTTTAAAGTTGAATAAGGAGGCGCAGCATGCTGGCCCAATCCCGACGGCTCACCACACGCATCACCGAGCACGTGCAAGATACCTTGCAGGCGGCAGCTGACTTGGTGGGCGCCACGCTTAACCAGTTCGTGGTGCAAGCAGCTTTGGAAAAAGCCGAGCGTGTGATTGAGAGCGAAACCACGCTGCTGCTTACACGCAGAGAAGCGCTTCGTGTGTTCGAGCTGACCCAGGCGCCTGCTGTTCGCAACGAGCAATTTTTGCGAGCCCAGGCCCGCCACCGAACCGTCGTAGAGAATGCTGTTTCTTCCGCTCAGTGACCACCATGACCGCAAAAGCTTTCAATGCGAAGAGCCCGCGCTCAGCGATTGGTTGAAAAAGACAGCCAGGCAGCATCAGGAAAAACGGATTTCTTCGCCAATGGTGGCCGTCGTTGACGAGACCAGTCCCATCATCCTCGGCTACTACGCATACAGCGTAGCCGAACTGCTGACAGCCGAACTGCCCGAAGCCCGTCAAAAGAAGCTGCCACGCGTCATCCCAATTTTCCGGCTGGGCCGGCTCGCACGAGACTTGAGTCAGAAGGGGACCGGCCTGGGCGAGCTTTTGCTTTTCGACGCCATCGACCGGACTTCAAAAGCAGCTCAAGTGGTCAGTGGAGTGGGCCTGGTGGTAGACGCCAAGCCAGCGGCAGTTCAGTTTTACCTGCAGTACGGCTTTGAGCAGATGCTGGACCATCCGTTGAAGCTGTTCTTGCCTTACTGAGCAAGGGAAAGTTCTCCCCATTTTGAAAGACGACCCCGTCGAGCGAGGCAACCGTCTAGCGGTGTCGTTTTCCGGGAAGGCGGACCAGCAGCTTGGCCGCTCGAGATGAATGCCCGCTCTTTTAAAGATGCTCATAGCCTTCGCTTGACCTGACCCCGTTTCCTGAAAAATCTCCGCATGGCCAACACCTACCTCACCGTCCCCTTCAAGGACAAAGACGCCGCCAAGGGCCTGGGCGCCCGGTGGGATGCCGCCCAGCGCCAATGGTTTGTGCCCGAGGGCCGCGAGTTGGTGCCTTTTGCCGTGTGGCTGTTGGCTGGCTCAAGCTTGGCATCGAACTCTGAAGACGCTCTTTCGATGCTGGATGAGCCTGCAACGCTTGCGATGCCAGGCAAAAAGGGCGTTCCCCTGTCCAGCCTCCTGGGTGATGTGTCCCGGGCGGTGGCGCAGGCTGTAGGCGCCAGTGCTGATTTGACCAGTGGCGCCAATTTTGATTGACCAGGAATCATCGAGCCGCAACCCACGTCAAACCTTGTTTGTTGCTGTTTCTGGGGTGATTACTTTTTATCGGCGCGCTTAGTCAAATTGGCATCGGCAACAACAATGCGGTGAACCACTCAATGAACTTGCCTCGCGACAGAGCTCTGTACGTCACAGCCGTGCCGACTGTCGTAACCATTGCCATCGGTTACGTTCGTCGGAATCAGCGGTCACGTTGACGGAATCCTCCCTGTCACGTTCACCGGAACGTCGGTCGCGGTCCCGGAATCAACGGTCACGTTGGTCCGGAATACTCAGGATACGGAATCCAGGGGCAAGGTCAGTATTTTGGTGGGCCTCGGTACTGACAGGCAGGAGTGACATTCAAGAAGTTGATTACCGTTTTTTTAAATGTGACGTCGTCTCCAAGGCACTGGTCGTAGTGGACACGCTGTGCGAAGACTTCGGGCTGGAATGCAATGCAGCCGGTGTGCGCATTGATACCTGTGGGATCAACAGGGCTGGTCAGTCAAAGTCCAACTTGGCACGAACCGCAAAAGAATTGGACGGTCCAATTGGATCATCCGATCAGCGTAAGCCTGCATTCGTTGTGCAACGCAATGTATGTCGCCAACTCTGTCAAATCAATAATTTGTGGTGAGAAATAGATTTCTTACCACAAATTTCTTCGCGAAGTGGCTCAAATCCGGACCCAGGTGCCAAACGAAACAGCGATTTCAACGAAATTCAAAGAATTTCGACAAATCGATTTTCTAGAGTGCTCTGCGAGAGCAATCTTTGGACCTTTATTCCCGTGTAAGGAATAAAGTGTTTGTAGTGAGTCGAAAACGTGCAGTGCCAAAAAATTACAGCTTGCTGGCACTGCACGCAGTCGAAACATCGTGCTTTCATGGAAATGAAAACCACTGGCCCTTGGCTGCGAATTGCTATGGATTGCCCGGAACTAAGGCTCTGGATACCCCTGCGCTCGCCACCTCGGATTCCCCATCAATGACTTGGAAGTAAATGATGAGTTTCTTGACGATACCTGATTTGGCCAGCGGCTGCAACGCTTGCATACCTATCAATACCTTTGACCACGACTGCGGCACTGTGTCCGCCCATTGGCATTTCTGCCGATGCGCCCGAGGTACGGCGCAGCCGACATCGGGCTCCAGCATGGCCCGCCTTCGCCCTAAGCCGCTGCGCCTTAGCGCGCAGCGCTAAACCCACTTCCCATGCAGCCCGGGAGTTAGCACTCCCACCGCAGTTGAGGCACCTGATACGTCAGGTGCAGCACTGCTGCGCCCGAAAGGCGCAGATAAAACTTTATTTTACGTTCCCCAATCAAGGAAATCGCATGCATACCGAACCGACAAGCGCCTCTGCGCCAGAGGTCAAAACCAATCGCGACATTGGCAAGGCGGCCAATAAGACCAGGCCGCCGATGACTGCAACCCGCAACAGCCTGCCCAAGCCAGCGAAGACTGCACCCCCAAAAACAATGTGCGAAGAGCCCTTGTCCGTCCTTCCAACGGCTTATCAAGGCAAGTTGTTGAAGCTGGACTCGGCGGCTATCCAGGTGTCCCGGTGGTCTAACCGGTTGCCAAATTTCGTGGACACGTCAGATTTCAAGGAACTTGTAGACTTGATAACAAAAACGGGTGGAAACACGGTACCCGTGCTCGTACGTATGTTGCCCGACAACAGCTACGAGTTGGTTTACGGGCATCGACGTGTTATGGCCTGCCAGCATGCAGGTTTGAAAGTCAACGCCCTGGTAGCCAAGGGCTTGACAGACGAGCAGTGCATTCGGCACATGGCGCAAGAAAACATCGGTCGAGATGGTCTGTCGCTCTTGGAGCAGGGGCAATGGTATGCCCGGTTGCGGGCAGAGCAGGTTTATAAAACAGACGGTGCGTTGTCGCATGCGCTGGGCGTCGACAAGGGCGACTTGAGCAAGGCTTTGTCAATTGCTCGACTGCATCCTGTGATCATCAATGCATTTAGCAGCCCGCGTGATCTTCAGTACCGGTTTGCCAACGCGCTTACCAGAGCCTCCGCGCTAAAGCCAGATCAGGCTGATATTCAATCCACCGAGATCTACCTGCGTGCCCTTGCGATTGCTGCTTTGCGCAGCTCAGCAGACTCCAAGCTGAACGGACGAGAAGTTTACGACATGCTGCTGGGGGCCAAGCCCGTGCAGCCAGCCGCCGCGCATGGCCATGTCACCTGCCCCGAAGCAAGCGCATGTGCATTACAAGAAGTGCTGAAAATTGCACCCTTGAAAGCAGCTGGCGATGCTGATGAACACGTGCTGGAAGTAATGCTTGAAGTCACTGTGGCTGCTTGTGAAACCAACTCGCAAAAGCAGTCAAAGGAGGAGCCACAGGAGAAGCTACAAGAGGAGCCATGTGTTGGACCGTCCAACACGGAGCTTCCAACATTCAGAAAGCAAAATAAAGAAGCGGTCTCTTTGGGTGCTATCGATGAGGAGCGTGCGGAGTGCCAGTCTGTGGTCGCACAAGATATCTGCATGGCCGCCTGTCAAAGCAGTTCCGGAAAAACGGCAGGTGTTGGACGGTCCAACATCTGGTGCCCAATAATGACCGATGACACCAATGTAATTGGCGCTGTAACGGCTGCCGAAAACGGGACGGCATTGGTTGAACTGAGCCTGGCCTTAAGTGAGCAGCAGTGCGATCTGCTTGCATTAGCCGTTGGGAAACTGCTCAGTGATGCGCAGTACGCGGGAACAACCCCGAGCGTTTCTTCTTTGAATGATCAGGAAGCATCATGAGTCGCGCGCCTGCTTTAATCTCTTCTCTGCTTGAACCTGGCGCTTTGTCGCATGAACACGCATCACGCCAAGGTAGCGCGCCTGGCGTCCAGCAAGGCGATGGCCAACTGCTGCCGGGCTGTTATATAACGCCGCGGGAACTCGCACAAATTTCATCAAAATTTCCATCACACAGATACCCACCTGCGCTGACGGTCAAAAAGCGGGCTCGCTGGCCGCTTCTCCTTGGAAAACAAGACAAAAAAGTGCGGCTTTGCCGTGTATTTACGGTGTATTACACCAGTATGGAGCGTTGCTCATGAGCGGGCCGTTCAGGCCAGCCGCGGCGGCTGGCAAGGCGCAAAGCGAAGCCCTTAACTTCCGTCTGACGCTGGAACTGATGCAGGCTCTCAAAACAGCTGCGCGCAAGGACGGGGTGCGGGTCTCTGACATCGTTCGGCAGTCACTGGAGCGCGACATGACCCTGCGCGCAGGCCACCAGCCCGAGTGCCTCCTCAGCCTTGCCGAGTTGGATCAGCGCTTGCAACTGCTGCTGGACCAGCAGGCAAGCATCCTCGTTCACCAGAACAGCAGCGCTGATGCCGCGCACACCAGCGCCCTACAGAGCATCACAATAATGACTGCACTGTTCCATATCATGCAGGCCTTAGGACTGGATGCTTTGAAGGGACGGGCTGCTGCATGACGGTCAGCTACAAAAAATCTGGACCGGGCGGAGGTGGCTACTACACCAGTGCCATGACGGCCGATGGCAAGGCGGTCGACGACTATTACAGTGCCTCGGGCGGCAAGGAGCCGCCGGGCGTGTGGTACGCCGGAGCGCGGCCCGGAGGAGGGCGCGGCAATGGCCTGAGCATTGTGGACGGCCAGGCGTTCGGCGCCGCGCCGGGCGCGCGGGATGCGCGGCGCTTTGGCCGCTTCATCCAAGGCTTTCATCCCGAGACCGGCAAGCCACTGGTGCAAAACGCCGGCCAGCGCCACCGCATCGCGCTGCACGACTTCACGCTGGGCGCGCCCAAGTCAGTCTCGGTGGTCTGGGCGATGAGCGGCAGTGAACTCAAAGCGGGCATCGAAGCTGCGCAGCAGCGGGCCTCTGGCGAGATGATGGACATGCTGAGCGAGCACGCCTATTCGCGCCAAGGCAAGGGCGGGGTGCAGCAGACGCCGGCCCCCCTGGTCGGCGCGCTGTTCGGCCACGGCAGCAGCCGGGAAAATGATCCGCACCTGCACACCCACTGCGTCGCTTTCAATATCTGCGAGCGCCCGGACGGCACAACTGGTGCGCTGCAAACGCTCGAGCTCATGCGCTGGCAGGGCGCAGCAGCCAGCCTGGCTCACGCGCGCTTAGCGTGGGAGCTCAGGCTGCTGGGCCTGTCGGTCGAGAAAAAAGGCAAGGTCTTCGAGATCGCCAACGTGCCAGAAAAGATGTTGAGGCAGTTCTCCAAACGCCGCCGCCAGATCGAGGTGGCTGTCCAGAAAAAGCTGCACGCAGCAGGTATTGATTCAGTTGGCTTTGGGCAGCATGGCCGCCTGCACGACCTGGCAACGCTAGCCACGCGCCAGGAAAAATCCGACCTGAACCGCGAAGCGCTGCAGCAGCGCTGGCTGGCCGAGGGCGCCGAGTTAGGGTTCACTCCAGCCGAGGCCCAGGCGCTGGTCACGGGCACGCCAGTGGCTGAGCTCACACGCATGGAACTGCTTCAAGAAGCGCGGCTGGCCGTTGGCGAGCTCACTGAGACAAAAGCAGTGTTTCGCGCGCCCGAGCTGCTCACGCAGGTAGCGGTCCACCTGTTGGGCCGGGCCTCGCCCGCGCAGATCCGTCAGGCAGTGGAAGATGTCAAGGCGCAGGACCTGTTGTCCACCCCAACAGTCAACAAGTCTGGCGCCGAGGAGCAACTGTTTACAACGCGTGAGATGCTGCTGCTTGAGCGTCGGCTGCTGCGCCTGGCCAGGCGCCCGGACAGCCAGCACGTGCTGGGCTCGCCTGATGCCCTCGGACTTCCAGCTCAACTTACCCCGAATCAGCACGATGTGGCTGTCAAGGCGGTGAATGATGTCAATGCCGTTACGGTGATCGAGCATGAGAACAAACCGCTCGTCAGCCCAAAACTTCCCCCAAACTTGCAGCCCGAGCAGCGCCAAGCCGCCTTGAACGCCTTACAGGACGGTCATGCGGTGTCAGTGATCGAGGGCACGGCCGGCGCCGGCAAGACGTTCACCGTTGCTGCGATCGCGCGCGAGTTCGAACGCTGCGGATACGCCGTGACCGGCCTGGCCACCGGCTGGACAGCCGCAATAAATCTACAGAAATCGGCCGGTTTGCAGACTGGACGGGCGATCACGGGCTGGCTACAGGCAGTGCGCAATAAACAATTGACGCTCAATGCTAAGAGCCTCATCGTCGTGGATGAGGCCGGCATGGTGGGTGTGAAGGACATGGTCGCGGTACTTGACATTGCCAGGCAAGCGGGCGCCAAGGTGATCCTGATCGGAGACACGTTGCAGCAAAAGTCCATTGCCGCGGGCGACGCGCTGCGCGTGATTGCCAAATCGATCGGCAGCACCCGTCTCAATGCAATCTTTCGGCAAAAGGACCCCACCGAGCGCCAGGCGGTGTACGACTTTTTTGCCGGGCGTGCCAAGGAAGGCTTGGCGACGTACGCGGCGCGGGGCCAGGTGCATTTCGCGCCCAGCGCCGAGGTGGCCGAGCAGCAGCTGATCGACGCCTGGCTGCTCAGCCAACAAGCGCATCCTGGCCAGGAGCACCTGATCATGGCGTCCGACAATGCCTCAGTGCGCCAGCTCAACCGCTTGGCTCATGCGGCGCGCCAGGCGGCCGGGGACATTGGCCCGGGCTTGCTGCTCGCAACGATGGACTGCCTGGAGCCGCAGGATCGCGTCGAATTCTCTGTGAAGGACGAGGTCGTGTTTCGCGTCAATGCCAAAGAGGGCCACGTGTTCAACCGCAGCCGGGGCGTGGTCGAGCGGATTGAGGAGGGCGTTCTCTGGGTCCGGCTGCAGGGAAGTAGCGCTGTGGTCCGGGTCGACCCGCAGGATGATAAGTGGCAGCACGCCGAAGGCGGCTTGGCGCTGCAGCTGGGGTACTGCATCAGCACCTACAGCGCGCAGGGCTTGACGGCCGATTTCACTATCCTCAAAGACTCCACCTTGCTTGACCGCGCTTCGGCCGGCGTGGGCATGTCGCGCCACCGCGAGGGCTGCCAGGTGTTTGTCGACAAGGCGCTGCGCCACGCGGCGAAGATGCGCCATGCGCTGGCTGACGAATGGCAGCCGCTCTCGGCATTTACTGACGAGGAGTGCCTGGCCCGGCTGGCCGCTGGCTGGTCGGCGCAAAAGGAAAAGACCTCGACGCTGGACTACGCGCGCTGGAAGCAGCGCGGCGCCCGGGTCGATGTGGAAGTCGAGGAGAAAATGCAGCGCCAGCGCGAGGACCGCCTGGCCGCAGGCCGCGCGCTGATGCGACTTCACAGCAAAGCTGCCTCCGGCTTGTCACCCGCACCGCGCCACAAAGCCTTTCCGTTTCAGGAAGCGAGCAGCTATGTGCTGCCTGTGCCCCGGCCGCCGGACCCGGTCATGCAGGAGGGCAGCGACTGGCTCACCGAGCGCGAGCACGTGCACCCGGATGTCGCGTGGGAGGCGGTGCAGACAGGCTTCCTGTCGTTCCAGGACCCGCAGACGCCAGTTTTTATTGGGTACCACCCGGGCAGCATCGATGCACCAGGAGGTGCACTTGCGCAGCCAGTGTGCCGACTCGGCGGCGATGCGCCGCGCACTGAGGCGCTACGCCACCAATTCCCTCCTGTGCTACAGGGCAATGATGAATCGAAGTCGGTCGATGTTGTCTTCAGCGGCCTGGAGGCGCTGCAGCTGCAAACGCTGCAGGTGCTGCGCGGCGAGCCACGCAGCACCGTGATCGTCAGCAGCCACGGGAAGGGCGCGTTGCTGCTGCCGCATATCTGCGCGCTTCTTGGGCAGGCTGCTGAGGTCCGGTGGCATGACAAAACGCCCGCAGCCAGGGTTGACGAGGCAGCAATGATGGCTGCGGCAGACCAAGCGATCAAAGAGGGCGGGGATGCGATTCCTCTTAGCACATGGATAAGGGAAGAGGGGCGAGAAAACATCGCAGAGCAGGCTCGCCAGGCCATGATGGTGTTCGTCACAGAGCAGCAGGCGAAGACGACAGCGCGCCAGCGCCTTAGCAGGCCGCTGAAATACCTGAAATCGAAGCCGCCGGTTTTTAGCCTCACCCGATAATCTGAGGCTGCCCTTTTCCCAACCCGATACAAACCCAGCCGAACCGTGCGCGGAGCCGACACCTTCACCGAAATTCCCTTCACGCTGCACCGCCTGGAGGACTTTGTGCCGCCCGACCATCCGCTGCGCCCGATACGCCAGATGGTCAACGAGGCGCTGGCAAAAATGGACGCGCTGTTTGCCGGGATGTACGAGGCCGACAGCAAAGGCGGGCGGCCCAGCATCGCGCCCGAGAAGCTGCTGCGCGCCATGCTGCTCCAGGTGTTCTACAGCGTGCGCTCGGAACGCCAGCTTATGGAGCAGGTGCAGTACAACCTGCTGTACCGCTGGTTCATCGGCCTGGCCATGGAGGATGTGGTGTGGGTGCCCACGGTGTTCACGAAAAACCGCGAGCGCTTGCTGGCACATGACGCAGTGATTGAGCTGTTCAACCTGGTGGTGCAAAGCGCCGAGGAGCATGGCTGGCTCTCGGGGGAGCACTTCAGCGTGGATGGCGCGTTGATTCAGGCCTGGGCGAGCCACAAGAGCTTTGTGCGCAAGGACGGCAGCGATGAGCCAGGCAGCGGCGGCAGTTTCAAGGGTCAGAGCCGCTCGAACGAGACGCACGAGTCAAACACCCTCCCGTGTCAGACTAGATGCTCCCCCGTGATTGCGGATGATCCGCATTGGAGCGCTATTCATGACAACAAATCGACATTCAACTGAATTCCAAGAACAAGCCCTGAGCAAAGCCAGGCAACGAGGCACACGCAGCGTCCAGGACGTAGCCGATGATTTGAATATGTCTGTGGGCACCTTGAGAAAATGGATCAGCAAGTCCAACCGAAAGCATGAAGTCGGTGGCCCCGCAGCGCAACTGCCTGACGACTTACCAGCCCAATCGTGGAGCCCTGCCCAGCGCTTGCTTGCGCTGAACCAGACGCATGCCATGACGCCCGCACAGCTACATGCCTGGTGCCGGGAGAAGGGTTTGTTTGAACACCAGCTCAAGGCCTGGGGTGAAGCTTTTTGCAGCGCCACAGCGCCTGAATCGCGCCAAGCCAAGACAGCGTTGCGTGAGCTGCAGGTCAAACACGAGGGGCTGCAGCGTGAACTGCGTCGAAAAGAGAAGGCGCTGGCCGAAGCCGCAGCCTTGCTGGTGCTACAAAAAAAGTTCCAGGCCCTGTGGGAGGACGAGGAGAAATGACCAGTTGCCAACAGCGCCAGACCCTGCTGGCGCTGATAGGACAGTCCTGCAACAGCGGCGCACGTCTGCAAAAGGCCTGCGCCCTGATTGGGTTGGATGCGCGTACTGTTCAGCGCTGGAGACGCCCGGAGAACCAGCAGGGAGACCTCCGGGTCGGCGACAAACGCCGCATCACCGTGCCGCCCAACAAGTTCAGTGAGGCGGAGCGACAAGCTGCGCTGGAGGTGGTCAACAGCGATGAGTTCAAGGATCTGCCACCCGGCCAGATCGTGCCGCGCCTGGCTGACCAGGGCCTGTATGTGGCCAGCGAGTCGACCCTGTACCGACTGCTGCGTGAAGCCGGCCAGTTGACGCACCGCCGCCTGGAGCGGGTGGCGCAAAAACGCAGCAAGCCACGCGCGCTGGTGGCCACTGGGCCCGATCAGATTTACTGCTGGGACATCAGCTACTTGCCCACCGAGGTCCGCGGCATCTACTTCTACCTTTACCTGTTTGTGGACCTGTTCAGCCGCCGGATCGTTGGCTGGCAGGTGTACGACTGCGAGAGTGCCGAGTTGGCCAGCGGGCTGCTCCAGGCCATCTGCGAGCGTCAGGGCATCACGCCCAATCAGCTCACGGTTCACTCGGACAACGGCTCCCCGATGAAGGGGGAAACAATGCTCGCCACCATGCAGCGCCTGGGCGTGGCTGCGTCTCGCAGCCGACCGGCGGTCAGTAACGACAATCCTTACTCGGAGGCTTTGTTCCGGACACTGAAGTACCGACCGCAACTTCCCGTCAGACCGTTCAATGGCTTGCTACAGGCGCGACGCTGGGTGACAGAGTTGGTGCATTGGTACAACCACGAGCATCGGCATAGCGCGATTGGCTTTGTGACGCCCGCTCAACGTCACATGCAAATCGATCAAGCCCTTCTGGATGACCGCGCCAAAGTCTATGCCGCAGCGCGCGATGCCAACCCAAACCGCTGGTCCGGTCCGACCCGCAATTGGGACCGAATCGCAGAAGTCCACCTCAATCCGGAAACACAACACAACCAGAACAAACTCACCCAACAAATCGCCTGAGCATCAAACTTTTTGCGACAACTGTCTTGACATCCACCTAACACTGACGCTGACGCGCGGCTGTACCGCAAGGGGAAAACGGCCAGCGAGTTGCGCTTCATGGGCCACACGCTGAGCGACAACCGCCACGGCCTGATTTCCAGCGCCATGGTGACGCGGGCTGACGGCCACGCCGAGCGCGAAGCGGCCAAAGTCATGATTGACGATGCCCGGCAAGCCCTGCCGGACGTGAAAACCGCCATCACGCTGGGCGCGGACAAGGGCTATGACGCGCACGAGTTCATCGAGGCATGCCTGGTGATGGGCGTTGTGCCGCATGTGGCGCAAAACACCGCCGGCAGGCGCTCGGCCGTGCCAGATGCTATTGCCCAAAGTGAGGGCTACGCCGTCTCGCAGCAAAAGAGAAAGCTCATCGAGCAGGGCTTTGGCTGGGGCAAAACGGTGGGTGGGATTCGCCAGGTGATGGTGCGCGGGCTTGAGCGCGTGGACCAGATGTTTGTGCTGACGATGGCCGCGTACAACTTGACGCGCATGCGCACTTTGGGACAAATGCCTCTGCTGGGGCAATAAGTGAATAAAAAAGGCGACCAGAGTGATTAAGGTCAGCAGCGGCAACGCGAAAATGCACTGTGATATTCAAAATATGAAAAATAATCGCAAAAACAAACCATTTCAAGCCAGTCGCTGCGCCTGCGCAGTCAGTATTTCAGCAACCACTTCAAGCCCGTCGCTGCGCCGGCGCAGTCAGTATTTCAGCAAATACGAAGGGACTGCCCACTTCCTGGTAACGGCATCAAGTGCCAAGATTGGTTTGTGGAAGTCAATCTACAACCTTTGAAAGGGGAAGTCCCATGAGCGAGATTACACGAGTCGGAGTGGATTTAGCAAAATCCGTGATCCAGGTCAACGCCGTTGATGCGGGTGGCAAACTCGTCACCAACCGGCAGCTCAGCCGAGACAAGTTTCTGGCGTGGTGCGCGCAGCTACCGGCAGGCTGCCTGGTGGCGATGGAAGCCTGTGGGGGCTCCCACCATTGGGCCCGCAAACTCATGGCTTTGGGGTTGAACGTAAAAATCATCGCACCCCACTTGGTGGTGCCCTATCGTCTGCAAGGCAAAGGTGGCAAGAATGACGCCAATGATGCCGCAGCCATTTGCGAAGCGGCGTCCAGGCCAACCATGCGCTTTGTCCCACTCAAAACCACGGTTCAGCAAGGCATATTGTGCGTTCACAGACTGCGCGAGGGGTTGAAAGAAGAACGCACAGCGAGCATCAATCGCATCCGGGGCATGTTGGCTGAGTTCAGTTTGGTGGCGTCCAAGAGCCCGGAGAAATTGCGCGAGAAGTTGACCGACATGCTGGAGGATGCTGGCAATGATCTTTGCGGGTTGGCGCGACTGGTCGTCCAAGAGGCTTATGTCCACTGGAAAGACATTGAAGAGCGCATCAAATGGTGCGACGAACGCATCACTGCGCATGTCAAGGATGACGCGCAAGCCAAGGCTGCCAAAGAACTCATGGGCGTTGGCCCGGTCACTGCCTCGGCTGTGGTGGCAACAGTGGGCGACTTTAATCAGTTCAAGAATGGTGCGCAGTTTGGAGCCTGGTTGGGATTGACGCCAAGACAAAACTCCAGCGGAGGCAAGAACAATCTGGGCGGCATCACCAAGCGCGGCGACATGTATCTGCGCATGTTGCTGATACAGGGTGCAAAGTCAGTGGTGATGACAGCACAAAAGCGCGATGACCCTATCTCAAAGTGGCTGTATCAGTTGCGAGAGAAGTCGGGCTGGCAAAAAGCGGCCGTGGCAATGGCAAACAAAAATGCACGCATCTTGTGGGCCATGATGACCAAAGGGTGTCGCTTTGATCCGAGGCATATGAGTGTCAACCCAGCTGGTGCGGCAACAGCAACGACGTAGTTGAGTCGATAGGTATATTTCTGCAAGACGTGAAATTGAAGATCAGCAGACAGGTCAGACCGGTGGTGGGAAAACTCGATAACAGGCAAGTGAATGCTTCGGCATCGTCCCGTTCAGCAAATGGAGTCCCGCCAAGCGGTTCGTATCTGGGGTCGCACCATCCGTGCATTAAGCCCGTCTGTAAGTGTGCAGTCTGTTCCTTGTTTCCTGGACGCTTCACCTCACGCCAACGCTTAATACCGTAATCAAGGCAAAGCAATTCAATCAGTAATACTTGACTGTGTGGGCAGTCCCTGTAAGCCTGTTAGGGCTTTGCCCAATGCACTCCCAAGGTAAAAACCACGAACATAACGTTCTCTCGACTTGTTGTCTGATGTGCGTCAATTAAAACGCTCATTTCAATTTCATTAATATATAAATCTAAACACGCTGATTACGTGCCAATTTGGGGATATGGAAAAAAACTTTACGACATAATTGCAAAGTACTTCAGTAAAGCCTCTGTGCAGAAATTCCGAAACCATCAACTTCATTTTAAGAAAGTTTTGCATGCATTTTCAAGGAAATAGTTATTATCACCATCTTTACCGATTGGCGCTTGTCCAAAAGAGACGTGCAGGGACGTCACGAGCTTGAACTCCCCTGCGATAAATAAAAAAAAATTTTATAGTTGTCATTCAGGCAAAACCGAAACTCCGTGCGCCTAACCTTTATTTTACAAAAAAAAGTACAAGCTGTTATTGTCATCAAGATCACGTACACAGGCGCTATGGTGAACTAAGAAACCACGGAAAAAGCAATATATACTATTTTGACATTGAGAAAAAGCGTGGCGCCAAGCAACAAATTCAAACATTAATAAAAGACATTTTATTTGCAATCACAAGGTTTAAATCACCGGCTTTAGCCGGTCAGCTTTAGCTGTGAGAATTTGCTGTATGAAGTGCAGGTGCGGAATGGACTACAGATAAGGAAATCATGTGGTATTTTAAATTGTGTATTACTTTGTTTGGGTGACGAAGTACCGCTACAAGGTGTTGACGGGTGAGACAGCCGAGCGCTTCAGAGAAGCTGATGCGCGAAATGTGCCAAGCGTTTGAAACCAGGATTTTCAAGGCTCTGGAGCACAATGATCATCTGCATATTTTGGTGAGCTACCCGCTTTTGTATCACGGTAGGGCAGATGACGCAGGAAATGATCAAGCAGTATTTGAAATATCACTTTAAGCCCAACCAGAACGATGAATTCCAGACAGCACCATCACAAGATGCGTCGTTCAAGCGACGTGTATCCGGACTTTCAATCCGCAATACAAACCTACCAGCTTTAGCTGGTGGGTGTTTAGTTGAAATATTTTAAAAGGGATAAATCATGACAGACGAAAAATTTTTACGTCAGGAACTCGAACAAGAAGCTTGTGATGCATTTGATAGAAGCCAGTCGACTATCGAGATGAACAAAGAAATTCATTTCTCTATTGAAAAATGCTTGGAGAGAATTACAATTTTCGACGAATTTGCGCGTGTATTTGAATTTGGCGAAGAGACAGAATTTGGAATTTCGAACGAAGTCGTGTTGTACACCCTGAAAGCAACTTTAGCATTTGGGGATGAGGGAATGGAAATATTGCTTGATCATGCAAGCAGGTGGCGAAGTTTTCCAACCGAATTTGCAAAGCGACTGACAGGAATTGTTGAATCTCTGCATGCTGCTTATGAAGTGGAAAAAATGATGAATGAACTTCCGACCAAGTCGAAAATTTGTGTTTGAAGCCGGTTCAATCTCTACCTTTCGCACTGTCATGAAGGGGTGCCTGGCAAGCATGGGGTGTTCATGTGCGTTGTCCTTGACGACCCCTGGTCGGGCAGCGGGAAGCCACAGGTTACACCAGGCCACACCAGGCCAGCCAAGGCTAGAACGACCTGTATGGCCTTGGCAAATGTCCCGCAGGCTGCGGCTTATCCGTCCGCACCTCCCACCCGAATCACCTCGCACAGGCCATTTTTAATGCCGCAATAGTCCACGGCATGCGCATCGAACCCCCGTTGCTGCCGGCTCGGCAGATACTGCACGGACCGGTCGTCGTGATGATGGCCATGAAACGAGCGCACCACGCGCAGGGACCTGGCCAGCGCATCAAGGGCGGCAAAGCCGTGCGGATGACACGAGGGCGCTTCATGCGTCACCAAGATGTCTGCTCTTAACTTTGACAGCGCCGCCACGTCGTCCGGGTAGATCGCGGCGTGCAGCTAAGGGTTGGGCTTTTGGCCGCCCCGCCACTGGTAGGCGCCCCGGTGCATGGCTTGGTGCTTGTTTTGAAACGCTGCCGGGGCAGGCGGGCGCCAGATCCGGCCCATGAAATGGCCGCCCAGGCCGGCCACACGCACGCCGTCCAGCGCCGTGACTTGGGCATGCAAGGCCACGGCATCGCCGCAGTCGTGCAGCATCTCCCAATGCGCGTAACTGTCCGCGTCATGGTTGCCATGAATGAACGCCACCTTTGTTGCGGGAAAGTCGTGGCGCAAGGGCGCCAGCACCTCGCGAAACGCGAGGTGGTCGATGTCGATGTCGCCCAGGAACACGAGCCAGCGCGGCTTGTCGTTGGCCGCCAGCAAGGCCTGGGCAATGTGCCCGAACGCGCCATGGACGTCCCCCAGGTGCGTATTCCACGCGATGGCGGACACGATTCCATGCTGATGGCGGACAGTGGTCCACCGTCATCGCGGACACCGTTCCACGGTGAAGGCGGACAGCGTTCCATTTTGAAGGCGGACACCCCAGCAGTGCCCTGAGTGACCCAAACGAGGCGTAGGCTGTCCGGTTTTTTTGACCGGAAACCAGCTATGCCCACACCAAGGGTCACCATGAGCAAGATTCGACACACATTGCAGTTGCTGCACAGCGGCAACCTCAGCACGCGCCAAATCGGCGCAGCACTGGGCATCTCCAAATCCACCGTCAGTGACATCGCCAGCTACACCCGCGCCGCCGGGCTCGACTGGAGTGAAGCCCAGCATTTAAGCGACGAAGAACTCCAGGCCCGGTTGTATCGGCCGCCGGTGGCACGCCAGTCCCGCCAGTTCGAGCCCGATTACGCCGAACTGCACAGCGAACTCAAGCGCGCCGGCGTTACCCTGCAGTTGCTCTGGGAGGAGTACCAGCGCCAGCACCAGGGCGCAGCCTACAAGTACAGCGCCTTTTGCGAGAAGTACCAGCAGTGGGCCAAGCGCCTGAAGCGCTCCATGCGCCAGACCCACGAGGCCGGCGACAAGCTGTTCGTGGACTACGCCGGGCAGACGGTCCCGGTAGTAGACGCCAGCACGGGCGAGATAACGCAGGCGCAGGTGTTCGTGGCCGTGCTGGGCGCGTCGAACTTCACCTACGCCTGCGCCACCCCTGGCCAGAAGGCCGCTGACTGGGTGGCCAGCATCATTGCCGCCCTGGAGTTCATCGGCGGCGTGCCGCGCCTGCTGGTGCCTGACCAGCCACGTGCGCTCATGACCCGGCCGGACCGCTACGAGCCCACCAGCCACCGCTTGTTGGAGGAACTCTCGCAGCACTATAGCCTGGCCGTGCTGCCGGCACGCCCGGCCAAGCCGCGTGACAAGCCCAAGGTGGAAGTGGCCGTGCAGGTGGTCGAGCGCTGGATTCTGGCGCGCCTGCGTCACCAGCGCTTCTTCAGCCTGGGCGCGCTCAACAAGGCAATCGCAGCCCTGTTGCAGGACCTCAACGAGCGCCCGTTCAAGAAGCTGCCAGGCTGCCGCTGCAGTGCGTTCGCCAGTCTGGACCAGCCCGCCCTCAAAGCCTTGCCGGCCACGCGCATGGCCATTGCCCGTTTCAAGCCTGCGCGGGTCAATATCGACTACCACGTCGAACTCGATGGCCACTACTATTCGGCGCCGCACCGCCTGGTGGGCCAGATGGTGGAGTTGCGCATCACGGCCAGCACGGTGGAGGTGCTGCACGGCCAGACCCGCGTGGCCGCCCACACCTTGAACCCACGCCGGGGTGCGCACACCACCACGCCCGAGCACATGCCCGCCTCGCACCGGGCGCACCTGCAGTGGACACCGGCCAAGCTCATCGCCTGGGCCGAGCGCGTTGGCGCTGCCACGGCTGCCGTGGTGCGCTGGCAGATGGAGCACCGCGCCCACCCCGAGCAGGGTTACCGCTCCTGCCTGGGACTCATGCGCCTGGGCCGTGAGTACGGTCCCGACCGACTGGAAGCCGCTTGCGCCCGTGCCCAATCGATTCGCGCCCCGCACTACAAAAGCATCGCCTCCATCCTGAGCTTCGGGCTGGACCAGCGCGCGCTCGATGCGCCCATTGCCACCCAGGCGAGCCTGCCGCTGCACGAGAACGTGCGTGGGCCGGACTACTACCACTGAGCCGGCCCGACAACATCAGGAACCAAATATGCTCCACGAACAGACCCTGCAACAACTGCGCACCCTGCGCCTGGACGGCATGGCCGCCGCCTTGGCCGACCCGGCCAGTCAAATCGGTGCTGCCGAACTGCCCTTTGAACAACGCCTGGCCCTGCTGGTGCAGCGTGAGGTGGATTGGCGCGACACCAAACGCCTGGAGCGCCTGCTCAAAACCGCCCGGCTGAAGGTTTCCTCGGCCTGCCTGGAGGATATTGACTGGAGAAGCAGCCGCGGACTCAGGCGCGAAATCATTGGCGAGCTGGCCGGCGGCGATTGGCTGCGCCATGGTCATAACGTGCTACTCACCGGCGCCACCGGTTGCGGCAAAACCTGGCTGGCGTGCGCGCTGGGCCAGCAAGCAGCCCGCCTGGGATTCTCCGTGCTCTACGTTCGCGCTCCTCGATTGCTCGAGGAGTTGCATGTGGCCCATGGCGATGGCAGCTTTGCACGCCGGCTCGCTCAGCTGGCCAGGCTGGACCTGCTGATACTCGACGACTTTGCCATCGCCCCAATAGACGCGCACGAGCGCAATGATTTGCTGGAGTTGCTCGATGACCGGGTGGGCAGCCGTTCCACGCTCGTCACCAGCCAGCTGCCTGTTGCCTCCTGGCATGCCTGGCTGGACGAGCCCACCCTGGCCGATGCCATCCTGGACCGCATCGTGCACGGCTCGCACAAGATGGCCCTCAAGGGCGAGTCCCTGAGAAAACGCGCCAGCGCCGCGTGAGCCAGCCCGCCGTCGCTTCAGTCCACGGCCATCGCGGACAGTTGCGATACGATTGACACCGTCACTCAGGACACCTGCGCTCGGTGTCCGCCATCGCATGGAATGCTGTCCGCGATGAATCTGGAATCACTGTCCGCCATCAATGGAATGCGCACCCAGGAACCAGATGCCTCGCAAGGCGTCAGCGTGCTCCTGGTCGAACTGGTCGAACTGGTCAAGCTGGTTGATAGGGTTCATATACGGTCTGTAGGCCTTTTTCAACGGCTAAAAATCTCCCTGGGGTTCTTGGGCGACTATGTCGCATGGTCTGATGGCAAGGCAGTGTCGCTGGCGACCTCGATCACCAGCGCGGGATCGAAAAATGGGTTCTCGAACGATGAGTCCCGACGCCGGTACCCCCGGGGGTTGCTGACGACCCTGCACTGGCCTCTACGGTAATCGAACCTGCTGTGCGTGTGGCCATGCACCCAAAGGCTGGGCACGGCAAAAAACTCGTCCGGCAGGTGGCTCACGAAGGCCGGCGTCAACCAGTCGGCACCGTAGCGCTCAGCAACCGAGCCGATTGAAGGCGCGTGGTGCGTGACCACCACCGTCAACCCTTCGAAAGGCTGGGCCAGCTGGCGGCGCAGCCAGTCGCGGTCTATCCAGTGCATCGCCAGCGCGTCGGCTGCTTGCAGCTGCCGGGTCTGTTCGTGGAACCGCAGACGGTTCATGCTGGGCGACAAGACCTCGATGAGTCTGAAGTCGTTCATGCAGCGGTTGGCTTCAAGCAAGGCGCGGCCAACGTCGACTTCCGACTGGCCCGAAGGCTGGCGAACCGGCAGCTGGAAATCGGTCCACAAGGTGCAGCCCAGAAAGCGTACGCCGTCGATGACGACGCCGTCGCGGTCCAGCAGGTGGACGTTGCTCCCTGCGGCTGCCTGCTTCATCTGGGCGAGCTCGGTGGGAATCAGGCGCCCGTAGAACTCGTGGTTGCCGGGCACTAGAACCACAGGCTTGCCGCCGAAGGTGCTGCCGCGTTGCGCCCAGTGCACCGCCTTGTGGCCGGGGGAATGGATGTCGCCGGCCAGGATGACGACGTCATAGGCATCAAGCGTGAGACGGGGCGGCAAGGTCAGCGATATGCCGAGCTCGAGGTGGAGGTCGCTGAGCACCAGGATTTTCACGGCAGGATCCTCCTTGAATCGGGCCTGCATGGCCAAGTAAATGTCATGCCGCGTTCCCGGACATCGTCACCGGGGAAACGCTGGACAGTCATTCATCGCGTCAGGAGCCATTGAAGGCCACAAACGCGTGACAGCGTATGGACGCTTTGCCGTCGAGCCCGCGAACCAGCTCGAACGTCTTCGCCGAAAACACCATCAGGGTGACGTTGTTCTCGATCAAACCCTCCGCTATATCCAACCCCCTGGCGTAATACTCACCGAACACTTCGCTTGCGTTCGTGCGCAACTCGTCCGCGCTTTGCGCATGCCCGATGTAAGCCATCAGACTGCGCCCCTCGCCGGTGGCAAAGTAGTCCATCCATCCTGTCCAGATTGTGTACATTTCAATCTCCTGTGCTATCGATCAATGTTGTGCAACTTATTCCCGGAGCCACCCGGCGTCACTCTGCGCGAGCCTTCATGACGCGCCGCGCCCGTACTCCCAGTCTTCTGGCTCTTCCGGTAAAAGCCAGCTTCGCAGTCCCTCCCTGGGAGCGCTACCCAGCAGTTGCGAGAGCCAGGGCTCAGGGAAGTGGCGCTGCACGAACCTGAGCGTGTGCCTTGTCTCCTGGGTGCCCTGGTGCGAAAACTGAAGGCGCGTCCACAGCGCGCTCGCACCCACCAGGGCCTCGCTCGCCGCCTGCGGGAGCCCAGGCGCGTCGGCCTCGATCCATTCGAGGATTTGGTCTGGTCGCGGGTAGGTCAACAGCAGGCGCTGCGCTGCGGCGCGAAGGGAGTCCTCAATCGTCTCGTCCGAGAGCATCTCGCCGAGGAACTCGAACCCCCAGCGCAACGAGCGCGTGCGTTCATCGGGCATGGTCATGATCGTGCTCCAAGTTCCAAGTGGTGGTGGCAAGCGGTAAATGGCAACTGGCAACGATTCAGCGGCGCGCATGTTCATCGCAGGCCACGTGACGCCATCCCTCGGTGTTGCGCTTTCGTCCCGGTGAGCCGCACTGCTGGCACAGCGTCAAGCAACGGGCGGCAGCCGCGTCGATGATCTCGCTCGCGCGCGCCCTGACGGTGTCGGGAATCGCGGACGAACGCAGGGACACGTATTGCGGCGTGTCCGCGACAACTTCGAGCGATCCAATGGACGGCTCGTCCAGGCGCACGTAAATCCGGAAATCACCGAACTTTTCCTTGAACTGCATGATCGAGATCGGCACACCAGTCTTGTCGGACAGCAAGGCAAGGGCCTCCAGGGCCTGCGCCGCCACAGCGTCCCAGCCGTCGGGGACAAAACTTTCAATCTGCGGGCGCAGGTGCGGCAGGCGGGCGATGACGGCGTTGGTCAAAGGGGTGCCAGGATCTTCATTGTGTTGGCTCATAAGAGGTGGCCCTGAGGGCGTCCTTTGGTGAATCGGGACCGGTGAAGGTTGGGCGACGTCGACGGCGACGGTGTCATGGCGTGGTGTGTCATGATGATCAGTGCTTGATCCTCTGACCCGGTGCGTCAAGCCACCTAGCAATCGCCGACTGCATCGCCCGGCGCAGTTGGCGCAGCGAGGTCATCCGCGGCGGCAGCAGTCGTTCGAACGGCACGCCTTGCAGCGCGCCCGATGCCAGGCCCCATTCCGCCTCGATGTCGCGCGCCACGAAAGGCGCGACGCTTCGAAGCTCGGGCACCGTCGGCGCGCGCACGTCGACCATCCGGAACCGGCTTTTGAGGGCGCCGGGCATCCACGTCGTCTGGTTGCACGTGGCGATGTAGAGCATGCCGCTCAGGTCGCACTCGGTTTGAAGGTAACCGTCTGGCCAGTGGCGCGCGTCCTCGGGCTCCAGCAGGCTCAGCAGGGCGCTTTCGACGGGCGGGCTGTTCTTCGTGCCGTTGGCCGGCTTGTCCAGCTCGTCCAGGATGATCAGGGCCGACGCCGTGCCCTTGAGCAGCGGGCGCAGCAGCGGCGAAGGCTGGCCCGTGCTCCAGCCTCGACTGGTGCCCAGGATCGACATCGCGTCGGTGGCGCCCCCAAGTTTCAAGACCATGGTTTGCAGCTCGAACACTTCGCCCAGGCGCCTGGCCAGCCGGGTCTTGCCGGTGCCCGGCGGGCCGCACAGCAGCAGCGGCGTGAACGCCAGCCGCACGGAGCCGAACTGCTTGCGCGCGCGCAGCTGCCCGAACACGGCTTCCAGGGCGTTGGCGGCCCACGGGAATTCCTGCCGCAGCTGAAAGTGCATGCTTGACAGCGTCTCGAGCGGGGGTAGGGCGGCCAGCGGCAGCGGCCTTTGCAGGATCGCGTATGGCTTGAGGAAGTCCCGATCGGCGCTGTCGGTGGGCTGGACGATGGTGCCCTTGATGACGACATGCATCAGGGACGATTCCGAAGTCGGTGGCGCCGCAGCATCGCGCCCAGCCGGAAGGTCGGATTTCGAACGGACCACCCGCTCGGCTTCGCCTGCCAACGCGTGGTCAATCCTGTTCATGGCCGCTTCGCCATACAGCGCAGGCTCATGCAAGTGAACAAGCGCAACCTTCGTCAATGCCTTCCAAAGGCTCTTTCCGGTGGAGCGAAACACCCGCAGCCTGGCCGCTGGCAGCTCTGCCGGGTTCACGTTGTGCCTGCCGAGCACGCTGTAGAGCCTGAGCAGGCGGATGCCGGCCAGGCGCTCTGGCTCGGGCAGGCTGGTCAGTTCACCTCGCGACCTGGCGCTCATGTGCGCCACGGCTTCGCTCAGCACAATCATTGCGGTGGACAGCGCCTGACCTTCCTGCGGCTGCCCGGCCTTGCTGCCCCGGATCGTCGGGATGCCGACCACCATGCCTGCGATTTTTTCTTCCTCTACGTGGGCGTTGACCGTGTCAAGCCTGGCCAGGAACAAGATCTCGGCCACCCGCAGGCAGCGGTCCAGCGCCCAGTTGTGCTGGGCGATCTCCTCGATGAGCTGCCAGCGCCGGGGCAGCTCGATGAAGCCGTGGTCGTACAGTACGCACATCGACGCCAGCGCGTCGGCGCGCTGCCCGGCCGTGCGGCGCTTGTCCACGGCCCAGCAAGCCAGGGCCTGCAAGTCCTCGAACTCGCTGGGCGCGAGTGCCCCGTAGGGCATGAGGCGCAGCATCGGGTGACGAAAGCGGGTCGGAACGGCCGCCAGGATCTGGCGGCGGCTCGGACGGCGGGCTTCGGGCGGGATCAACACAATGGTCTCTCACTCGTTCTTTTACTCATCGGCACAGCTGTGGGCGCCGTTGCGCACGGCTGCCGCCTGGGCCTGCACGCGTTCAACGCAATTCCTTGCCAGACGTAGGTGGGGTGTCCTTGGGCAGCATCAAACGTTGCCCGCGTTGTCCGGAGCAGGCGCACCGCGGTAGTGCCCTTCACCAGACCAGTGAACGACCGAAGGGCACAAACTGAACATTCCGTCATCGTCCACCCCCAGCAAATGACCGCCTTGCCCGCGCAAGACAATCAAGGGGCGGCCGCCGGGCGTTTGCGCTGTCCAGCTTGCCACCTCAGCGATGCGGTCCATGTAGCACATGCTTGGACCCGCCGAGTCTGCCGCCAGTACCCAAAGCTGCGAGATGCAGGGACTGTGCTTGGACAGTTCGTCGAACGCTTCAGCCGTGGGCGAAATGATGAGATAACGCCCATGCGGCGGCGCGGAGCCCTCCGGCATTGCATTTTGGAGACAAGCGATCACCACCGCTTCCGATTCCCAATAACGCAGGGGTACGCCATCGTCAGGAGCAATGCTTGTCTCGGTTTCGACAACTTTCGGCTTTTTGGAAGCGGACTGTGCCACAGCAGTGGCGGAGGGATGACGAGTCTTCATTGATCTTTCCTCACGCAATATGGACGCGTATTTGGCTATTCAGGTTAGACAGGAAAATGTGGCGTATAAACCGTGGCGTATAAACCGTGGCGTATAAGCCGTGGCGTATAAGCCGTGGACTATATTCCCTCTGTATTCGATAGTCAAGTGATGACACGTGCACAACAAAATGACGCCTTAGCTAAGGTATTTGCGGCTTTGCTGCGCGAGTCTCGACTAGAAGTCGGCTTAAGCCAGGAGCAGTTGGCACTACGTGCTGTCGTTGACCGCACCTTCGTCAGCAAAATTGAATTGGCAAAGACGCAGCTGTCACTTTCTGTTTTCTTTTCGCTCGCTTATGCAGTAGGCAAGAAACCAGAAGACTTGATAGCGGAAGTGCAACGAAGGTTGGCAAGCACAAGTGAATTTGTTGAGCGGACAGGAGCGGTCTAATGTGTTGCTGATTTAGCAGCACCTAAGAAACTTTTCTTAGCTGCTTTCAACTCCTGGCCTACGGCTGATTTGAAGAAACCCATGATCCACTTGCGGTTGGCAAGCCTGGCCTAGTGTCGAAGACCTCAGTGGGGAACGCGGCCTGCTGGCGTTGCCCATGGCAGGGCACGGGAACATTACCCGGGAGGTGGTCACTGTGGAAGTTGAGGGATGAAGTTCCATCCAGCCCGTTGCAACTCAAACTAACAGGGCAGCTACAGGAATGTCAGTCGGCCAAGTGCACACCTGGCAGAAACTCGATGCCGGTGCGCCTGACCAGCTCACCATAACTGATGGCGCCGAAGCCCGGGTGGCGTTGTCGTTGAGGTGCCAGTGCGCCCAGGCCTTGTGCTTGTTCTCGTCGTACACGAGCTTGAACAGGTAGGTGGGCACGCGCACCTGGCCCGGGCCGATGCCTTTACTTTGGGCGATGCTCGGGGCATAGACCGGGCCAGTGATCACGTACACGTCACCCGTCGCCCTGGCCGCGTATTTTTTGGTGGCATCTTCGACCGACACACGCCAGGCGCCCTGGTTGTGCTGGGGCGCCTGGGGGACCATGTTGGCCAGCGAAAAGCTCTGGGCCATGGCCTGCGCCGTGGGTGTCTGGACTGCTGGGGCAAGGTGGCCCCTGTCGTATCCACTGCCTCGATAGTCCTCGAGTGTGGCCCGTTCGGCCGCGCGCAGGCGCGCATCGGCAAAGAACTTGTTGGTGCGCTTCTCATCGGCGTCCGCGACCAGCGCGCGGTTGAGCTTTTGCGCCACGTACACCGCCGTCTTGCTCTCGCCCGAATGCAGGATGGCAAAGGCGTCGTAGCACAGCGCGCGCTACATCGGCCGAGGGGCGACCACGGGCGGCGTGCCGCCAGCGAAAAACTGCGAACAAGCCGAAAAGTCCCCGCTGGCGTTCCCCATGCGGGCTGCGGAGGGCGCAGACGGCCTGGAGGCGCTGCCAGGCGCACTGGTGGATTGGCCCGCGGCCTTCTCCAAATCCCTTGCCAGTTTTTCAAGAGCATTGCCTGCAGCCTCAATGGGCTTGGCTGGGATGTCGGCACAGGAATGCAGCGACAGGCCCAGGGCCAGGATCAGGCCAACCGGGATCAGGCGCAGCTTGCTGCGGGAACGCGCCGCTGGTTTTCGTTTTTTCATCAAGGGGAGGGCGAAAGCGAGGAAGGGAGGAAGGAAGGAAGGAAGAAACAAAGAAAGAAGATGAAGGCCAGCCAGCAGCCGCGGCCTGCGCAAAGAAGGTGAACTGGAGGGAGAGCGCTGGCAGGACCGGGATTGTGCCGGACAAAGGGGAGCGAAAAAGCCTCAAGGGCACGTTTGTGTAGCAAGCAAGGTCTGTGGCGTCACTGGCCTGTAATGCCCTTCAGGCCAGCGCCGTCGGAATGTCGGCCCAGCGGGCCATGTAGTCGGGCGTTCGCCTCTCCTGGCGCATCGACCAGGCGCGGTCAATGCCCTGCGGGCCGCTGCTGGCGAGCGCCACCGTGCCCCGGCCATACCGCGCATTGAGCCGGTCCATCGTCCCCATCAGCGCGCTGCGCTGGTTGCCTTCTCCATCACTATCACTATCGCCATCGCCGCCGAGCGCCAGCTCGTGCTGCTCCACGCTGCCGTCCTGCAAGTCGAGCAGCATCACGCCAGCCTTGGCGTAGCAGTACCCGGCCCGAAAGATCAGCTGCAAGCCATGCACGGCCGCCTGCACGATCGCGCGGCTGTCCGACGAGGGCCGGCGCAGCGGCACCGTGATCGAGCGCGAGTACTGCGGGTGCTGGCGCCGAAATGGGCTGGTGTGGATGAACACCAGCACCTGTCCGGCGTGGCTTTGCTGGGTGCGCAGCTTGTGCGCCGCGCGGCTGGCAAAGCAGCTCACCGCCTCGATGAGGTCGGCCCGCTCGGTGACCGGGTGGCCAAAGCTGCGCGTGCAGGCAATTTCTTGTTTGGGCAGCGCCTGGCTTTCGAGCTGCAGGCAGCTTTGCCCCTGCAGCTCGCGCACCGTGCGCTCGAGCACCACCGACCAGCGCCGGCGCACCATGGCCGGGTCCAGCCGGGCCACGTCCAGTGCGCTGCCTAAACCTGCTTCGCGCAGCTGCGCGCCGATGCGCCTGCCAATCCCCCAGACCTCGCCCAGGTCGGTGGCGGCCAGCACGGCGTCCAGGTCGGACGCCGGCAGCGCGGCCAGGTTGCACACCTGGGCAAACTCACTCGGGTAGCTGCCCGGCTTGCGCTCGGCCGTCTTGGCCACATGGTTGGCCAGCTTGGCCAGGGTCTTGGTAGTCCCCACCCCGATGCCGCAGGGAATACCGATTCACTGCAAGAGGCGCGCGCGCACCCGCTGGCAGCGGCCGGTCAGGCCACCCGCCCTGCCCGACATGCCCGACATGCCCACCATGGCCGTCATGCCCGCCAGGTCGATGAAGGACTCGTCGATGCTGTAGATTTCTTGCGCCGGTCCCAGCCCGGCGGCAATGGCCATCATGCGGCCCGAGAGCTCGCCGTAGAGTGCGAAGTTGGCACTCAGCGCAATGACGCCGGCGCCTTCAAGCCGTTGCCGGACCTCGAACCAGGGTTCGCCCATCTTGATGCCCAGCGTGCGGGCTTCGTTGGAGCGGGCAATGGCACAGCCGTCGTTGTTGCTCAGCACGATCACCGGGCGTCCGAGCAAACGGGGCGCGAAGACGCGCTCGCAGGAGACATAAAAGTTGTTGCCATCGACCAGCGCAAACAGGGGGGCGGGCTGGCGGTTCATCGGCCGAAGGGACCGGCGGCGCGCGGACCAGCGTCTTCTTGCCCGGTGTCTTCTTGCCCAGCGTCACGCGCGCCATGGCATTCGGCCAGGCTGCGCGGCGCCAGACGACGCCGGATCGAGGCGGTGACCACGCCGATGATCACCAGCTCCTGGCCGTCCTGAAAGACCATCTCGCCAAACTCGGGGTTGGCCGGCATCAGCTTGATGCAGCCGCCCTGGCGGTGCAGGATCTTGATGGTGAACTGGTTGTCCACCAGCGCCACCACCACGTGGCCATGCCGGGGCGTCAAGGCGCGGTTGACCACCACGATGTCCTGGTCGCAAATGTGCTCCAGGACCAGCGACCAGCCGCTGACCTGCATGAAGAACGTCGCCAGCGGGTGCGTGATCAAGAGGTCATTGAGGTCCAGGCCCTTGAGGGCGAAATCGTCCGCCGGCGAGGGAAAGCCGGCTGGAATGCGGCCCTCGACCATTGCCAGCGTCAAGCGCGGCGGATGGCAGGCGGCCGGTATGGCCTCAGGCGCTGGACCGTGCATGGCGGCGAAGGTTCCCGCCCAAGCGAATGCCGCCCCCTTCACCTTTCGGCCCGGGCCGCGCGCAGCGCCATGCGGTCGAGCTCGGCGCAGATGTCGGCGATCTTGCCGGACATGACCATGCGCCCGGCGCAGTCGGCCTGGAGCGCGGAATCTGACTCGCGAACGACGCGCAGGGCGCTGCCGTGTCCTGCCTGGGGGAGGGGGGCGCCTTGCCGCCCACCGGCTGATGGCCCCATGGCAAAGGTCGCCTCATTGCTGGCCAGCGTAGCGGGCGTGAAGGCCCGCGCCACGCCGGCCGCACGCGGAGCCGGGTTGGTTCCTGCTTGCACCTGCTGGCGTACTTCGCGTGGTGCGGGCGCCCGGTCCGGCAGATCTGTCAAGTTGACCAGGTGGCCAAGCGAATCCCCCAGTGAGTCCCGCACCCGCCCGAGCCACGGCGCCAGGGCCTGCACCGGCCTGAGCCAGGAGGGCTGGGCGGAGGCGGGCACTGCATTGGAAAAACCGATGATTCTCATACTGAACTCCTTTTGGGTAAGGGCGGGCAAGGGCTGACACAGGCACGCGCAGGTCCGCCTAAAGGGGCAGGCCCATTCGTTTGAACAAGGTGCTGGCTTTTCGGAAACCTACCGGCCCGCCAGCACGAGGGCAGGAAACAGGGGGCGGCCGGGCGGCTACATCGCCATGCGCGTGCGGATCAGGCCGACGGCCAGGCCTTCGAGCGCAAACGGCTCGCCGGGGCGCACCACGATGGGCTCGAAGTCGGGGTTTTCCGGCAGCAGCTCGATGCCGCGGCGGGTGCGGTGAAAGCGCTTGACGGTGACCTCCTCGCCCAGGCGGGCGACGACGATCTGGCCGTTCACCGCTTCACTGGCCTGCTTGACGCCCAGCAGGTCGCCGTCCAGGATGCCGGCGCCCTGCATGCTCATGCCGCGCACCGTGAGCAGGTAGTCGGGGGTTTGCGAAAACAAGCTGGGCTCGACCTGGTAGGTTCGCTCGATATGTTCTTGCGCCAGGATCGGGCTGCCGGCGGCCACGCGCCCGACCAGCGGCAGGGCCAGCCGGCCCAGGCCCTGCAGGGGAGAAAACAGCGGGTGCATGCGCGACACGTCCCGCGATGCATGGATGGCCTGCAGGGCAGGCGTGCGCAGCCGGATACCGCGCGAGGTGCCGCTGACCAGCTCGATGACGCCCTTTTTGGCCAGGGCCCTGAGGTGCTCTTCGGCAGCGTTGGGCGAGCGAAAGCCCAGCTCGGTGGCGATTTCCGCCCGGGTGGGCGGCGCGCCTGTGCGGGCGATGGCGTTGCGGATTAGCTCCAGGATCTGGGCCTGCCGGGCGGTCAACCGGGGTCCTTCAGGGGACAGACCGGAAAAATCAGTGAATGGACTCATTGCGTTTGACTCCTTGGGGCCAGGGCCAACTGGCCATGTGCACGGTGCGCCAGTTGAAGAAAAGCTGTGTATAAATGTACAGTAACTGTAGTTTTATACAGCTTTCGGTAAAAAGCAAGGATGCACGAAGAAAACTTTTGCAGCCGGTCGTCCCTGGGCAACGGTGGACCGGTGGCAGGCCTGGTCATGAAACCGGCAGGCCGGCGTCATCAATGCGGTCTTAGGCAGGCGAATGACAGCAAATTTGGAACGGGTCACTGACCCGTTCACGCGCTGCGAATGATCAATTCCGGGCGCTGCGAAAGGGGAGGGTGATCCCCTCACGGTAAATGCCCAGCAGGCTGGTGGCCGTGAAGCCGAGCTGCTGCACCAGAAGTCCGTTGCGCCCAATGCCCAGGGCAAATCCGACCATGGCAATATTGGCCACGAGAAACGCCACCCAGCCGTACCGGGAAAGGAGGGTATGCGTGGCCAGCAACAACGCACCCATCAAGCCGCACAATGAGCCAGACCATTCGAGGATCGCCACCCAGTCCACCCAGTCCACCCAGTCCGCCATGTCAGCCTTGCCTTGCGTTCTTTTTTTGTTTTGAAAAGCGATTGCCCCTGATCAGGTCCGTTGCTTGGGGACACGGATTTTTCGAAACTTCCATTTGACATAAGGCCAGTCGGGGCGGGTAAGGCTGGATGGCTAGGTTGCGACCCCAAGTGGGCCTTCGTAGAATTTCTAGAAAGCGGCTATCGGCACCATATGCAAGTCCAATGGACTGGATCTACGAATAACCAAAGCTGCAAGCGATTTACAGAATTTTTGTGTGTCCAGTATGTGCAGCAGTGACCAGCGCACATAGAGCCGGTTTTGTTCTGAACTTTGTTCTGAACATTCGTTAGCCTTAAAGATTGCGCTTCCTTGTTCATGTACTGCTAAGAGTAGCAAAGGAGTCCCATGCCTCGCGCGATCGTATTCACGGCCAAGGCAGCCAAGCCACCTGCCGCTTACAGCCAGGCGGTCAAGGCCGCAGGACTGGTGTTCGTTTCCGGCACGGCCCCGATTGACCCATCGACCGGGAGCATCAAGGGCGCGACAGTGCAGGAACAAACTGGGCAGTGCTTGAGAAACATTGCAGCAATCCTTGATGAGGCCGGGAGCTCGATGGACAAGTTTGTCAGTGTGACCATCGTGCTCGCCGACGAGGATGACTTTGCAGGAATGAACGAGGAATACATCAAGTGGTTTCCCTCCAATCCACCCGCTCGCCAAGGCGCAAAGCTCCCCGTGCGCATCCCAGGACTCAAGGTCTCAATTGCGGCAATCGCTGAGGCCTGACCCATCTTCGTTGCAGCTGACAGAGCGGCGCACCGCTTCGCGCCGGCGGCTCGGTTCCAGCCCCTCACCGCTCAGCAACTGAACTCTGGCGTTTAAGCGTAAGTGCAAGCCGATTTGAAGATGGCTTTTCGAGCTGCTCAACTTCCGCTTTGGGGCCTCAAGCGCTCTCCCATGTTGACCATCAAACGGTAGCAAGAGTGAAAACACTCCGCAAAGCCACGCCAGCCCTCAAAACCGTATTCCTTAATGTACGATTTTTTCCGTTTCCTGAAGTGACCCCTTGCTCAGAAGATCGTAGACAGGCTCTAAATGCTCATACACCCGTTCCGCCTGTTTCGTGGTCAAGCCGGCCATCTGCAGCGCATGCCGCATTGACCATTTAAAGATTATGTACGGTAACGCACATATTTTTTCCACCTAGCGTGTTAGCTTGTCCGTTAAGCTTTCAAGCGACTGGCGTGGCGGCATTTGTTTTGACCGGTCAAGTTTTTTTTGGCATCAAATAGGAATTTTGAGCGCACTCCCAAAGTGAAAGAAGCTTTATATTCAGCAGCAAAATATTTGGCGCTTTGCGCGCACTAAGGGAAGTTCAAGGTGATATCGCGCTAGCTATCACGAGTTTAACGTAGCATGTGTGCCGGGGCATCACATAATAGCTACAGATATTATTTGATGAACAGCGCCATTTTTGAAGTCGACTTGATCAGAAGCATTTTGTTTATCTTGAAATTTTTTTGAGTTTTTACAAGTCGTCAGTTTTACTCATTCAACATACGTTTTTCAGTGCCCATGCATTGAATGTTTTCAAGGGTTGACGACAAAAATCAACTCTCAATATGGCTAAAGATCAAGCAGGAAGAAAAGATGGCAAATCTACCCGAAGGAAAAATCGCATTCAGCCTCGATGTACTTAAGTATGTAAACACCAAGCGAGAGACAGTGGCTATTGGTAATACCAATTTCACGGATATTTCTGCTGTAGTTCTATCAGAAAAAGACATCGATGCTGGCCTGCTGGATCACATCTGTGCGCTGGGCTTCGGCATTCCGATATTTGCTGTGTCGGATGAGGACCCCAACACCACATCTAAGATTAAAGGGCTGAGCGGCGTCATAGCCCGGGAGGAGGCCAATTCAGAATACTTTGGGCGCATGGTCGAAGTGGCTGCAAAAAGGTTTGATCACGACGTCCTGCCTCCCTTTTTTCGCGAACTGGCTCAGTATGAGCGTCAGGGTTACGCGCAGTTCGACTGCCCAGGTCACCAAGGCGGACAATTCTTTCAGCGCCATCCCGCAGGCCGCCGCTTTTATGACTTTTACGGCGAGAATATTTTTCGTACCGACCTTTGCAATGCCGACGTGAAATTGGGTGATCTTCTGATTCATGATGGACCTGCTAGACAGGCTGAGTTGCATGCTGCTAAGGTTTTTAACGCAGACTACACTTATCTGGTGTTAAACGGCACCTCCACATCGAACAAGATTTGTCTGAACGCGATCCTCACCCCAGGTGACTTTGTCCTATTTGACCGTAATAATCATAAATCAGTTCATCACGGTGCTCTGTTCCTTTCACAGGCTACGCCAATCTATCTGGAGACTGCGCGCAATGCCTATGGGCTCATTGGGGGAATAGATCAGCATTGTTTTGAGGAAGACTATATCCGTGAGCGAGTTGCACGGGTTGACCCAGTCAGGGCGCGTGCCGAACACCCCATCAGGATGGCCGTCATTCAGTTGGGCACTTACGATGGAACTATTTACAACGCCCGGAAAGTCTTAGACCGAATCGGAAAGCTGTGTGACTATATTATGTTTGACAGTGCTTGGGTCGGTTATGAGCAGTTTATCCCGATAATGTCGGATTGCTCTCCATTACTTCTTAGTCTCACTCCGGAGGATCCTGGAATTATCGTCACGCAAAGCGTACACAAACAACAGGCAGGTTTCTCGCAAGCGTCGCAAATCCATAAAAAAGATGCTCATTTGCAAGGTCAGGAACGATACGTCAACGATGACCGATTTAATAATGCATACATGATGCATTACTCTACAAGCCCGTTCTACCCATTATTTGCATCCTTGGACGTGAACGCCAAGATGCATGCTAACGGCAGCGGTGAAAAGCTGTGGGCTCATGCAATGCGAGTGGGTATCGAAGCACGGAAAATGATTCTTGAGCAGTGCTCGATGATTAAACCGTTCGTACCCAAGAATGTTCACAATCGCCCTTGGAAAGATGCACCAACCGACGAGATCATGCACGATCGCGCTTATTTTGCATTTGACCCGGAAGATGACTGGCACGGTTTCGAGGGCTATCAGAAAGGCCAGTATTTCGTTGATCCGAACAAGTTGCTTCTGACCACCCCTGGCCTAAAGCCTGAGTCTTTCGAATATGAAGATTTTGGTATCCCAGCCAATATATTGGCAAACTATTTGCGAGATAACAATATTATTAATGAAAAGGCAGATCTAAACTCGATCCTTTTTTTGATAACTCCTGCGGAATTGATCACCAAGATGCAGAATCTGGTGGCTACGCTGATCCGCTTTGAGGAGGCTATCGAGTCGAACTTACCGATGGCGCAAGTCCTGCCTGGCATATATGAGCAACATGCAGACCGATACCAAGGCTACACAATCCGCCAGCTCTGTCAGGAAATGCATGACTTTTATAAAGAAAAGAATATCAAGCAAATGCAAAAAGATTTGTTTCGAGAGCGAAATTTCCCGCCTGTGAAAATTCCAGCCCACGAGGCGAACTGGGAGTTTCAGCGTGGCAAGGTTGATCTTATACCGTTGTCCGATATTTCGGGGCGTATATGCGCTGAAGGCGCACTGCCCTATCCTCCCGGCATCATCTGCGTAGTACCAGGAGAACAGTGGACCGACCTTGCTCGTGATTATTTCCTCACCCTTGAAGAGGGAATCAACACCTTGCCTGGCTTCGCTCCTGAACTGCAAGGCGTGCATTTGAAAGCCCAGCCGAACGGGCAAATCCGTGCATACGGTTATGTGCTGAAGAACCAAGTTAACGAGTAATTCATGACGCAAAAGACCGAAAAGCGGATGGGCTTGGTTTCCCTTACCGTAATCACCATTATTAACATGATGGGCTCAGGCATTATTCTGCTACCAGCTAATTTAGCTAAGGTCGGGAATATTTCGATATTATCGTGGGCTGTGACCGCGATTGGTGCGATTCTGCTTGCCTATGCCTTCGCACGGGCCGGCACCTATTCGAATCACCAGGGCGGCATGGGGGGCTACGCAGAGTATGCCCACGGCCGCTCCGGTAATTTCATGACCAATTACACATATTTTGTGTCACTGGCCATAGCGAACATTGCCATAGCCGTGACCACCGTGGGCTACGGCGCTTCTTTTATGGGAATGAAGTTGTCGCCAATCAAAACCGCAGCGCTAACCATTGCCTGTTTGTGGCTGGCTTCGGCGCTCAATTTTGGCGGCCCAAAGATCACCGGCAAGATTGGAAACTTTACTATATGGGGCGTAATTATCCCGGTCGTGGGGATTTCAGTGATCGGCTGGTTCTGGTTTGATCCCCAACTCTATCTATCCGCATGGAACCCTAAAAACATGCCACTATTTCAGGCGTTGAGCGCCTCGATATCCATCACTCTCTGGGCTTTTTTGGGCTTGGAATCGGCCAGTGCCAATAGCGATGTGGTGGACAACCCAAAGCGAAATGTGCCATTGGCTGTTTTAATAGCGACAGGGTTCACAGCAATTCTTTATATTGCTTCTACGAGTGTCATCGCCGGCATCGTGCCAATTAACCAACTGGCTCAATCCAATGCGCCCTTCGGACTCGTTTTCGCACAAATCCTGGATCCGACGGTGGGCAAGGTCGTCATTGGCCTGATGGTGCTCTCATGCTTCGGCTCTTTGCTTGGCTGGCAGTTCACAATTGCCGAGGTTGCACGTTCCTCTGCGGTAACGGGCTATTTTTTCCAGTTTTTCGCTAAAGTTAACGCTTCGGGTGCACCCATCATCGGCATGTGCGTGATCACTGCAGCACAGACCCTGCTTTCGTTGCTGACCATCAGTCCCACTCTCAACGGACAGTTCACCGTCTTGGTGAATTTAGCTGTGATGACCAATCTGATTCCGTATATTTTGTCAATGTCAGCTCTCAGTTCCCTGCAGACGGCAGAGAATATCAAACCTGCTTCTGCACGAACCGCCAATATCGTTGCTTTCATTGCAGGTCTCTACAGCTTGTATGCGCTCTATACAACTGGTACCGAATCAATGATGTACGGTGGTTTGGTCACTTTTGCGGGCTGGATGCTGTACAGCCTAGTTGCGGCGAGACTTGATCACCGTCCGGTACGCCAGCCAGGTGCGGGAGAAACACCGATACTCTCGAATTCGGGAGGGCAATTGACCGCCGTGGGTGCCGCACAGCAGTCTGCGTCTGATAAACCACCGCGGGCCTGATCGAATTACCCACAGATCCACCAGGACGATTGTGCGCAATTGTGTTCAGCACCGCGGAAAATCTGAACACACAGCAATGTGTGAAGACTGCTTAAAGCTGACAAAAAAAGGATTTATCAGGATAAGTTATAGGTTAACCTGAGTTCCGGATAAGGCGCCCGGCTGATGGTTGTTTATAAACTACTTATTGACCAATGCTTGTCGCACAAATCCGAGGAACGCGACGAACTCCCCCCGTTGTCTCCAGTGTTATTTTTTCGCGTTTTTATGTCACATTGAGGGGCCATCTGTGGCAGCGTGGATAGGTCCTCAAGCCAAATTCACCTTCTCTTTTCCATTGACACGTACGAGGTCTTTTAAATTTACCAATAGCGACAGGACGGGCGAGGAAAAGGTGAATGGCATACGGTCTGTAGCCAACGAAAAAACCATTACTTAACGCAATCCTGGCGCCATGAATTCACCGTACTTCCTGCTGACAGCTATGCTGTGCCTGGTGACCTGCGCTCCGGTGAGGGCCCAGGTACAAGCCATGACTTTTGAAACCGCCTGGGAGCGTGTCAAGAGCGGCTCCGACCAGCTGGCGGCCGCACAGGCGGTGGTTGACAGCAAGATCTTGCAGGAGCGCGGCCTCAAAGGTCTGGGCGGGCCTGTCGTGAGCCTGTCAGCGGCAGCCTATGCCTACAACGCCAATCTGGATGTCAACCTCGATCCCGTCAACCAGCGGCTGACGCAAATCAGCCAGCAGTTGCCGATTCCCCTGCAAAACCTGCCCATTCCACTGCCCGTGCCGCAGTTCCCTGCCAGCTATACCTTCAACCGGCATGACACCGGCACCACCCAATCCATCTCGGCCGTGTGGCCGATTTACGCAGGCGGTGCCAGCGACGCGGTGCGGGGCTTTGTCGCCGCCCAGGGCAGCGAAGCGCGCGCCGACGCCGACAAGACAGGCCATGAACTGGCCACCCTTTTGGTCCAGCGCTATTTCGGCGCGCAGCTCGCTGGCAAGGCGGCGGCGCTGCGCAAAGCGGCGCTGGACGACATCCGCCAGCATGACGCCGCCACCGCCAAAATGCTGTCGGCTGGTGTTATCTCCCGGGTCGAGCGACTGCAGACGCAGCAGGCCTACGAAGAAGCCCGGCGCAATGCCCTCAAGGCGCAGGACGACGCGGAACTGGCCGCGATTGCGCTGGCCCGCACCGTCAAGTCGGAAAGCATCGTCAAGCCCGCAACGCCGCTTTTTGTCATCACGCAGCCGATCGAGCCGCTGCCCCATTTTCTGGATCAGGCCCTGCTGCTGCACCCGGGCCTGGCCAAGGTCAATGCGAAAAGATCCCAGGCCGAGCAACTGCACCAAGGCCAGGAAGCGCTTCGAAAACCACAGGTTTTTGCTTTTGGCCAGCGCGAGCTGAAAACCGGCAGTGCCAACTGGATAGGCGGCCTGGGCGTGCGCTGGACACTGTTTGATGCGGTGGACCGCAACGCGCTGGCCGCCGCATCAAACAAGCAGATCGAGCAGGCTGAACGCAGCGAAGCGCAGGCACGCAGCGACATTGGCCTGCTGGTCGAAAAAAACTGGCGCAGCGTGGAACAGACGCGCCAGCAGTTCTTGGCCACCGCCGCCGGCGTGGCGCTTTCGCGTGAGGTGTTGCGGCTGCGCACGGCGGCACTGCGTGAAGGCACCGGAACAGCACTGGAACTGATCGACGCCGAGGTCAACCAGGCCAAGGTGGAGACGGAACGCGCGCAGGTCGCTTATGACTACGTGCTGGCGCTGGCCCGCCTGCTCGAGAGCTGCGGGCTATCGGAAGAGTTCAGCCGCTACATCCAGCGCGCTGACGTGAAAATGAATTGACCATGAACAAGAAAAATATCGGCATGGCCGTTGCAGCGGCCGCATTAGTCGCCTTGCTGGCTTATGGCGTCTGGCGCGCCTCCCAGCCACCACCAGCGGTATTCCAGGGCCAGATGGAAGCCCGGGAAACCGA
Source organism: Polaromonas sp. (assembly GCF_010365105.1). Taxonomy (GTDB): domain Bacteria; phylum Pseudomonadota; class Gammaproteobacteria; order Burkholderiales; family Burkholderiaceae_C; genus Polaromonas. The sequence continues at coordinate 46,579 of NZ_JAAFGZ010000013.1, forward strand.
CATTGCGCCCAAAGTCACGGCCCGCATTTCGGAAGTGCTGGTGCAAGAAGGCGACCAGATTGCCGCCGGCGCCACGCTGATGCGCACCGACAGCCCCGAAGTGGCTGCCAAGCTGGCGCAAGCCACCGCCGCGCAGCAAGCGGCTCAGGCCGTCGCCGACAAGGCGCAAAACGGCGCCCGCCCGCAAGAGCTGGAGATGGCTAGATTGCAATGGCAGCGGGCGCAGGCCGCTGCCGACCTCGCCCAGACCTCCTTCAGGCGCGTTGACGGCCTGGCCCGGGAAGGGCTGGTGGCCGCGCAAAAACGCGACGAAGCCGAAACCAACTTCAAAACCTCGCGCGACCAGGCGGCCACGGCCAAAGCGCAGTACGACATGGCGCGCATCGGTGCCCGCCCCGAGGACAAGGCGGCAGCCAATGCGCAGGCGCGCCAGGTCGCGGGGGTGGTGGCCGAAGCCCAGGCCGCCAAAGCCGAGACCGAACTCAAGAGCCCGGTGGCGGGCGAGGTCGCCAAGGTGCTGGCCAGGGTCGGCGAACTCTCGCCGCAGGGCGTGGCGGTGGTGACCGTGGTCGATCTGAAAGACCAGTGGGTGGTGCTCAATGTGCGCGAAGACCACTTGCAGCGCTTCGCCAAGAATGCCGAGTTTGACGCCGTGCTGCCCGCACTGGACAACAAAGCCGTCCGTTTCAAGGTCTTCTACAGCGCCGCCCTGCCCGACTTCGCCACTTGGCGCGCCACCCGCGCCGGCCAGGGCTTTGACGCGCGCACCTTTGAAGTCCGAGCCAGGCCCGCCTCGCCGATTGAGGGCGCGCGCCCGGGCATGAGTGTGCTGGTTCAATGAGCCGTCCGCCGCGCGACTGAACATGGGATTTGCTCAGGCATTCGCCACCAGCGCGCGCCGTGAAGCCGCCTGGCTTAAGCGCAGCCGCTGGGATCTGGCGATGATTTCGTGGGTGCCGTTGCTGGCCGTGGCCTTCCTCTGGTGGACCTTCTCGGCCGGCCTGCCCAACCGCTTGCCAATAGGCGTGCTGGACCAGGACCACTCGGCCCAGTCGCGCCAGCTGATCCGATTTTTGCAAGCCACGCCCGGCCTGCAGGTGGTGCGAGCCTACGACAACACCACCGACGTCACACAGGCCATGCGAAGCGTGGAGGTCTATGCGGTCGTCAGCATTCCGCCCGACTTTGCGCGCAGCCTCAAGCTAGGCCGGGCCGCGCAGGTCACGCTGCTGCACAACGCCCAGTTGGGTACGCATTCAAGCCTGATTCAGCGCGATGTACGCAACGCCGTCGGCACGCTGTCGGCCGGCATAGAGCTGGCGGCTCGCAACAAACGCGGCGAGCCGGCACTGACCACGCAAGTCTCGATGGAGCCCATCAAGACCAGCCTGGTGACGCTGTTCAATCCTTCGCTCAATTATGAGCAGTTCCTGGCCGCCGCGCTGATTCCCGCGCTGCTGCACATTCTGGCGATGACCGCCGGCGCCTGGGCGGTGGGCCGGGAACTGCGCGACCGCACCGTGGCCGACTGGCTGGGCCCACAAGCCGGCTGGGGCCGCACGGCGGCGGCCTTGCTGGGCAAATTGCTCTGGCCTTTGCTGGGTTTGGGCATGGTCGGCACGCTGGCCATGCTCTGGCTGACGCTGGGCCGGGGCTGGCATCCGCCGGGCTCGCTGGCCTGGGTCCTGCTGGCACTGTGGACCTTTCTGGCGCTGTCGCTGGCCATGGGCGCGTTGGCGTCAAGCGCCACCCGTTCGCTGCGAACGGCCTTGTCGACCACCGGCTTCATCACCGCACCGGCGTTTGCCTTTGGCGGCGTGGGGTTTCCCCTGCAGTCCATGCCGGTGCTGGCGCGAGGCTGGGCCGAACTGCTGCCCTACACCCATTACATCCGCCTGCAGATGGAACAGCTGCAAATGGCCGCGCCCCTGGCCTATTCGGCGCCAGCCCTCATGGCGCTTGCGTTATCAGCTATTTTTTTGGGAGCATGTTGCGTCCCGTTTTTGAAGCGTTGTTCTGGCCAGCCTGACACCTGGGGAGGCCGCTGATGCAGACGCAAAGCAGCGTCTGGCGGGCCTGGGTGGACACGCTCAAAACCATTGCTGCTGACAAAGGCGTGTTGCTGCTCATCGCGATTGCACCGGTGATTTACGGGTTTTTCTACCCCTGGCCGTATGCGGAACAAGCCGTCACGCGCGTGCCGGTGGCCGTGGTGGACCTCGACCACAGCAATCTGTCGCGCCAGATCACGCGTTTTGCCCAGGCCAGCCCGCGCATCGAAGTTCGCATGGTCATCGGCGACGAGCACCAGGCCCGGCAAGCCTTGTGGCGCGGCGAGATCGAGGGCTACGCCCTGTTGCCCAGAGACCTCAAGCGTGATGTGCTGCGCGGCAGCCCGGCCGTGGTCACGGTCGAGGCCAACGGCAGTTACGCACTGCTCAACAAGGCGGTGCTGTCCGGCTTTGCCGAAGCCGTCGGCACCGTCTCGGCCGGCGTGGAAATCAGGAAACTCCAGGCCAGCGGCCAAAGTGCGCAGCAAGCCCAGGCCAGCCGCAACCCCATCAGCACCCAGATGGTGGCCCTGTTCAACCCGACCGAAGGCTACGGCAGCTACGTGGTGCCGGCCGTCGCCCTGTTGATCATCCAGCAGACGCTGCTCATGGGCGTGGCCATGCTGGTCGGGCTGTGGGCTGAAACCGGCCAGCACCGCGCCGATGCGGCAACCTGGCTGGGCCGCATCCTCGGGTTTTCGAGCGTCGGCTACCTCAGCGGCCTGCTCTACTTTGGCTGGATTTTCTGGGCCCAGGATTTTCCGCGTGGCGCCAACACGGGCGGCGCCCTGGTGTTGCTGGCCTTCTACATTCCGGCCATCTGCACACTGGGCGCCTTGCTGGGCGTATGGTTCGGCAACCGCGAAAGGGCCTTGCAGGTGCTGCTGTTCACGGCTTTGCCCATGGCCTTTGTGTCAGGTTTTTCATGGCCTGCCGAAGCCCTGCCGGAGTTGCTGCAAGCCCTGCGCTGGCTGTTTCCGAGCACGGCGGGCATTCAGGCCTCGCTCAGGCTCAACCAGATGGGCGCGCCGCTGGTCGATGTCGCAGGCTGCCTGCTGATTTTGGCGGCACTGGCCGCCTCGGCCGGCTGGCTGTTGCTGCGTGTTGCACGCCCGTCAAAAACCTGAGTGCTTCATCATTTCATGCCTTGCCCCGCGCCAGATCACGCCGGGGTGGCGAGTTTGAGACCAATCACGCCAGTGATGATTAGCCCAAGGCTGACGAGGCGGCCGGTGTTGATCGCGTCGCCAAGCAGCACCATGCCGAGGATGGCCGTGCCCACGGCACCGATGCCAACCCAAATCGCGTAGGCAGTTCCGACCGGCAGCGTTTTCATGGCGATGCCGAGAAGCACTACGCTGACCACCATTGAAGCAGCGGTGCCGGCGGACGGCCAGAGGCGGGTAAAGCCCTCGGTGTATTTCAATCCAATCGCCCAGCCGATTTCAAAAAGGCCAGCGACAAAAAGAATGAACCAGTTCATGCAGTTTCCTCAAACGATCTCAAGGTCGTCCATGAGCGGAGTTGGATACGCAAGGTCGTCCTGTGCGCCGACGCGGAGCGAACGTCCACGTGCGAAAGTGGGATCGATTCTATTGGAAGTGGAGATTTCGGGGGCGAAAATGTCCGCTATGGCAGGGAGCGGACCGACAGATCGGGACTGTGAATTCACCCAAAGTGCTCGTTACGGTCACCTGCCGGCGCACAATTGCGGGTCGGCTTTATAACGCAGAGCGAACATACAAGGGTGCGAACGCAGTTGGAGACATTTCTTAGGGGAAGAGGTACTTGGACATGCTCTCACCCACTTGATCATTTTGTAGCGGAGCAATTTCATCGCCCGCCTATATTCATTGACTTACACGCTGAAGTGACTAACTCAAGCTGCTTGTCTATGCGTTAGCGTACAGACGGTGCAGCGCCTCATGCACAGAATTGACTTCGTCCGAACCTTGCAGGAAAACAGAATGCCCAGCCCAAATCCGCCCGAAATCGATAGCGCACGGCTAAAAACCCATATTGACGCTATGACCGAAACCGCGGTGGATTTAACACCCGATGCCTCGTCCCGGCATCTGCATAACGGCCTCGATACGGCGCTCCCTCCCGCTGACTTGCACGGAAGCTATACCAATAATCGCCCGCTCCCGACCGAAGGCATTGCTGACCGCCATGTCTATATCGTCGGCAGCGGCATAGCAGGCCTGTCCGCAGCCTTCTTTCTGATCCGTGATGGCCATATGCCAGCCAAAAACATTACCTTTCTGGAAGCGCTGGATGTCGAAGGGGGCGCAATTGATGGCGCGGGCAATGCCGAGGACGGCTATATCGTCCGCGGTGGCCGCGAGATGGATATGACCTATCAGAACTTCTGGGACGTTTTCTCGGAAATACCGGCGTTGGAGCTGCCCGCGCCCTTTACCGTACTGGACGAATACCGGATCGTCAATGACGCCGACAAGAACTTCTCAAAGGCGCGGCTTCTTGAAAAACAGGGCCAGATCAAGGATTTCTCCACCATGGGGCTGGGCAAGCTGCAGCAGATAGAACTGATGAAACTGCTACTGGCGCGCAAGGAGGATCTGGACGACATCACGGTGGAGGAATGGTTCAGCAAAGATTTCCTCAATACCAATTTTTATATGTTCTGGCGCACCATGTTTGCCTTCCAGAACTGGCACTCGGTGTTGGAGATGAAGCTGTACATGCACCGCTTTCTGCACCTGATGGACGGGCTTAATGACATGACTTCGCTCGTCTTCCCCAAGTACAACCAGTACGACAGCTTCGTGCGCCCCTTGATGGATTGGCTCAAGGACAAAGGCGTAAAAACCCAGTACAACACCCTCGTTTCTGACCTGGAGATCAAGGCCAGCGGCAAGACGCTAGTCACCACGGCGATCAAATGCCGCCACAAGAACAAGGACGAGACCATCAAGATCGGGCCTCGCGATCTGGTCTTCGTCACCACCGGCTCAATCGTCGAGGACACCGCCTATGGTGACGGCGATACGGTGCCCCAACTCACGATGGGTGCGCACATTCCGGCTGCTGGCTCGGGATGGCAGCTGTGGAAGAACCTCGCGCTGAAATCCCCGGTTTTTGGGCGGCCTGAAAAATTCTGCGGCAATGTTCCCGCCTCCATGTGGGAATCGGCAACGCTGACCTGCAAGCGCTCGCCGCTGATGGGCAAACTCAAAGCGTTGTCGGTCAATGATCCTTATTCAGGTAAAACGGCGTCCGGCGGCATCATTACCTTTACCGATTCAAGCTGGCTGATGAGTTTCACCGTCAATCGCCAGCCGCATTTTCCAGACCAGCCCGATGATGTGATTGTGGTCTGGGTGTATGCGCTCATCATGGACAAGCCCGGAGACCACATCAAAAAGCCGATGGTGGAGTGCACCGGGAATGAAATACTGACTGAAATGTGTTTTCACCTTGGCTTGATTGATCAAGTCGCAGAAGTGATTGCTGCCACCAAAGTGCGCACCGCACTGATGCCCTACATCACCGGTCAATTCATGCCACGCGCCAAAGGCGATCGTCCGTGGGCAGTGCCTGATGGCAGCACCAACCTGGCCTGCCTTGGCCAGTTTGTGGAAACCCATAACGACGTGGTATTCACTTTGGAAAGTTCGGTCCGAACGGCCCGTATTGGGGTGTACAGCCTGCTGGGCATCAAGAAGCAGGTCCCCGATATCTTTCCTGGCCAGTACGACATTCGCCGATTGCTGCGTGCCACGCGTACCCTGAACAACGACGAGGCGTTTTTGGGTGAAGGCATCCTGCGCCGCCTTCTGGGTGGGACCTATTTCGAACATATCCTTCCCCTCGGCCCCGATGAGAAACCTGAAGATCTACACAAACCCGGATTGTTTGAGCAACAACTGGGCGCTTTGCGTAACGTCATCGAGAAAAGTTATATGCCGGAAACCCCGAAAATCTGGATTCAGTCTGCGATCGACGCGTTGCGAGGGCGGCGCTGAGCCCGATTGTGCGGGCCGATTCAGTGATGACTTCCCCGATAGCCATTATCGGCAGTCAGATCGCTGATGCACGTATCGCCTTCCGTACGTTGTCGTACCGAAGGCCTGGTTTCTTCATTGGTGGCGCAAGGCCGGTCGCATCGAGACGAACAATCCAATGGCCACCAAAGCCAGCGCGGTCGCCATCGCAAAAGCCCAACGTGGATCGACGGTCCACAATGCGCCGGCCACAAGCGACGCCGGCAGGTACAGCACCCCAGTGACGAAGTTGTAAGCGCCCACCGCGGTGGCGCGGCGATCGGGCTCGAGATCGGCGATGAAAGCCTTGCTCTGCGACTCGTCGATCGCGAAGAAGACACCGTACACCGCGAACAACGCGATGATTTGCCAACTCTGATTCGCCCAGATCAGTGCGAGGTTGATGAACGCGTACAAGCCATAGCCCAGGATAACAATGCGGCGGCGACCGACCGTGTCACCCAATCGGCCGACCAGCGGCGCGGTAACCACACACACCGCGTTGAACAAGGCGTAAAGCAAAACGGTGTCGGTCAAGCTAAAGCCCACTGCATGCGCTTTCAGCAGGAGGAATCCAAGGCTGTAGTAGCCCAGCGCGAACACGCCGGCCGGCACCAGGAACCCTTTAAACCCCGCGCTCAAAGCCTTACAGTTGGCGCTGACGCTTTCGCGCGCATGGGGTGTGCCCGGTTGGTCCTTCATCATTGCCAGCACCACGACGCTCGCCACAGCCGGCAGGAAGGCCACCCAGAACAGCGTGCGGTAGGCGCGAGCCGACTCTCCCAGCGAGCGCAGCAAGGCATAGGCAAGCAGCGGGCCGAACACCGCTCCGGCCTTGTCCAGCGCCTTGTGCACGCCGAACGAATAGCCACGCGTGGCCGGATCGGCCAGCGACGACAGCCAGGCGTCGCGCGGTGGACCGCGAAAGCCCTTACCCAAGCGCTCGATGACCCGAAACGCGCTCAAACCCACAACGGTTGAAGAAACCAGCAAAATGGTCTTGGCCAAGGTCGAAAAGCCATAGCCAGCCAGCGCAAAAACCTTGCGCCGGCCGCTGCGATCGGATAACCAGCCGGCCAGGTAGTTCAGGGACGACGCCGAGAAGTCGGCCAAGCCTTCGATCAGCCCAAGCAAGGCGCTTGAGGCTCCAGCCACGGTCGTGAAGAACACGGCGAAGACCGAGAAGATCGCTTCCGTACTGAGGTCGGTCAGGAAGCTGACGAATCCGAGTTTCAGGACTTCAGGGTTGAGCTTTGGTCTGCCTCCGGCGTTGTCGACAGGCGGCTGCAGGGGGTGAATGGGCTCAGATGGCGAGGGCGGGCGTTTGCGCGGCAAGGAAGCTTGGGTCAAGTGAGACCTCCAAGGATAGATGAGCGTCGGTCGCACGACGTTTACTGTTGCGACAATTCACGGTAGCGCAGAGCATTTGATTCAACAGTGCGGCAGCACACCTATGGAACATGAGAAATATAGCGCTGCTGGTATTACTGGCGTGACGATCACCTGAAAAAGCAGCCAAATGATCCGAACGAACCCGTTGCGTACTTGACCTGATCGAGCCGAGTCGATGGTTCGCCACCGCACAGACTGGCACCACGACCTCTCGTAAGGTCGCTGGCAAGGAAGTGGCTGACGAACTGGCCATGACATATCTACTACCCAAACTGATCTTACCGATCTCGGCGTGGCACCCAAAAGCGAGGCTGGCGTGCCTGTGGTCGGCGCCGAATCGGGTCTGTCCGCAGTCCAGGCTGCCCAGCGCCTGGCCGAGGACTGCCACAATGCACTGCCCGCAGGGCAGCGGCGCTCCTTGCTGTCGATTGCCATGGAGACCGTGCGCGAGCCGATGTTCCTGTTGCTGCTCGCAGCGGGCAACTTGTACATGCTGTTTGATGACCGGTGATGGCGTGAATGACGCCCCTGCGTTGCGCGCGGCGCACGTGGGTGTAGCCATGGGCGGGCGCGGCACCGGCGGGAAGGTGTTTGACAAGGCTGGAGAAGCCCTTGTAGTTGGATCAAAGAGTGGCTTGCACCAGTTGCTGCACATTGACCCGCGCCTTGAGCCGGGCTGCCAGCAGATACAGGCCGCCGAGCTTGCGGTGCAAAAACAGCGTGTCAATGGGCGGGATGTGCCAAAAATCGCGCTCCAGACCCAAGGCCATGCCCGCCTGGCGCAGCCGCTGCACTATGTCGTTGTGGCCAAAGTCAAATTCGCCCGCATGGCGCAGTGGCTCCAGCGCCATTTGCATCATGGCCAGTACGGCGCTCTGGTGTTTGGACTGGGTGCGCTCATCAAAGTAACCAATCGCCATGGCTGCCTGCTGCATTGCCCGGCGGTCACCGGCCATGGCGCCAGCCATCAGTTGGCGGTAGGCTTGGCAAAAGCCGGGCGCAAAAGAACGGCTGGCACCAAAGTCCAGCAAGATCAGTTGCCGGGTCACCGGGTCATAACGGTAGTTGGCAAAGTTAGGGTCGGTTTGCATCAGCCCAAACTCAAACAACTCCCGAAACAGCAGGCTCATCAGCAGGCGCACGATGCGGTCGCGCTCGGCTTGCGGCGCCTCCGCCATGGACTCAATGGGCACGCCCCCGACAAACGACATGGCCAGCACGTGCGGGGTGGTCAGGTCGGCGTGCAGACGGGGCACCACAAACTCAGGCGTGTCAGTCAGCAGGTCAGCAAAACGCTGCAGGTATGCGCCTTCGGCTTGGTAGTCAGCTTCTTCGCGCAGTTGGCGCTTGGCCTCTAGCAGCAGCGGCGCAATGTCCAGTGTGCCCGGCAGCAGGCCAGACAAGCGCAACAGCGTAGCCACGTTGTCCACATCGCTGCTGATGCTTGCGCGCACGCCGGGGTACTGGACTTTGATGGCCAGATCGCGCCCATCGAGCGTTTTGGCACGGTGCACCTGACCAATCGAAGCCGCCGCGATAGGCGTGAACAAAAACGGCTCAAAGCGCTGCTGCCATTTGGCGCCCCAGTTGGCCGTGAGCACGGCCTGCACCTGGCGCTGTGGCATGGCGTGCGCATCAGAGCGCAAGCGCGCCAGAATAAGGGCCATCTCCGGCGGCAGCAGGTCGCCAGCATCCATCGAGATCAACTGCCCGACCTTCATGGCCGCGCCCCGCATCTGTGCCAATTGCTGGGCGATTTTGAGGGCGTTGGCCGGGGTCAGTAGCAGGTCACTGATGTTGGGCCGCCTGCCTTGCGCAAGCTCCCGCGCACTGGCCAGCAGCATATTGCCCGCCACACCGGTGGCCATTTGCCCCATGTGCATCAATCGGCTGAGGCGCCCACTGGGCACGGTGGAACTGGGGGCTGGCGGCGGGGTCGTGAAAACGCGTGAGTCACTCATCGCAGGCTCCGGTCAGTTTGGCGCACGCTCACGGCTCGTACTTTGCAGCAGCTGTGGCCAAGCCAAGGCGTTTTTTGTCAATGCGCTCGTACGCGCCCTTGTGGTCAGCCAGGGCCAGGGTGCAAACAAACATCGAAAAACCTAGCATCACAACTTTTATGGCAATTCCTTAAGAGCCGAAGACCTGCGATACAGTAGCAGTCGGTGAGCGCGAGACTACCGCATATCGGCCGATAGCTCTTGCCGCCTTGCCGGATTTACACACCGCTTGCTGGCGCGCAGGTAGCAAGGTTTTTTGCCCAGCACAACAATAGTAGCTATTTTTAAACTGAGCCATGCCACCAGCCATGAAATCCCCTGCCCAGCAGCAACGGTTTATGAAATCAACCCAATGGCTGCGCCCGGTCACGCGTTGGGCCACCCGGTTTTCCTTGAATTCACCCCAATGGTTGCCTACTGCCGTGCGCAACATGCCGCTCAAACTCACTTCGCTGGTGTTGCGCAGCTACTATTTTTTGCTGCGCTGATAGTTTTGCCTGGGCGCGGCACAGCTTGACTTCTTTAGCCGCCGGTGCGGCAGACGCTGGCGCCAGCGCCGAGGGCGCGCCCGGCCTGGCATTCCGGACTTGGCATAAGGCACCCAGCCTGACCTGCGCGGGTAGCGCTTAACGAGGTCTGGCACCACAGGCTTATCGATGTCCAGCCTTGTTTGAAGTGCGCAATCAACCGTAGGCCATACGGAACGTGGGCGAGTCCTCGGGCTGGGATCCCCTACGGTCATACACGCGCGCAGTGCTGATGATGGCGTGGTCAAGCCGCTCCCGGACTTTGATGATGTCGGCGTGATGCTCCAGCGCGATGGTCGCGGCGGTCGCGCGCAGGGCGTGTGGGCCCATGTTCTCGCCCGTGATGCCCACCTGCTTCATGTATAACAACACGACATCGCCGTACACGCTGCCCGGCTGCCCGGCTTTTGCCGCGCGCACTCTCCGAAACAGCCGCTCTTTGACTTCCTGGCCATAACCGGTGGCGTCTAGGTACTCGGTCACCAGGCGAAGCGCGCTGGCGTGGGTCGGAATGAAGCGCAATTTCCCACCCTTGCCCTTGACGGCTAGGTGCGGCACGCCCCGGCGCTCATAGGCAAAATTCTTCACACACAGCTTGATGAGTTCTTCTCGGCGCAGCGCGTGCAGCAGCAGCACGGCCATGATGTCCCGGTCGCGCTTGCCCGAAGAAGTTCATGATCAAAACCAGCATGATGCACTAGTGCCTGTTAACGCTATCGAAGTGCCTCGGCAATAAGCGCGACAGTAATAAAAGCAGCAAACATCACATCAAGCTTGTCATAGCGCGTGAATACCGGGCGCCAAGCCTTGAGGCGGCGAAACATGCGCTCGACCTCATTGCGCTTGCGGTACAACACCTTGTCCAGCTCCCAAGGCTCGCGCCGCTGCGGGTTGGGGGGCACCACCGGCACGAAGCCTCTCTGCTGGGCCAACTCGCGCGTGGCATCTCATAGGCGCTGTCCATGAGCAAAGCGACTTCGCCCGCCTCCTGCATCCCGCCCAGCGCCTCAATCAGTCTGCGTCCTTCGGGCGCATCGCCGACCTGGCCCGGCGTCAAACTCCAGGTCACAACGTCGCAGGCACCCGCGGCAACCAGATGAAGTTTGGTAGTACAGCCGCCCCGACTCTTGCCGATGGCCTGGGGACCGTTTTTTTTAGCGCTCCGGTGCTGTTCGGATGCACCTTGATGATCGTGGAGTCCAGGCTCACCGCTTCAATGCGCACGCGCATCAGGCGCTCGCGCTGCAGCCGCTAAAATACCGCGTCAAGCACGCCGGCTTTGGCCCAGCGGCTCATGCGCGTGTAGACGGTGTGCCAGCAGCCGTAGTGGCTGGGCAGCGCACGCCACTTGCAGCCATTGGCTGCGACGAACAAGATGGCGTTGACCACCGCCAAGTTCTCCAGCGGGACGTTGCCGCGCTGACGCGGCAACAACGGGGCGATCAGTTCGAATTGCTCGGGAGTCAATCGCACTTCGACAGTTTCTCATGAACGCCTAATTCTGTCAAATTTGAGTTAACAGGCCATAGGGCGTGTTATCAAATAGAGGTCATGCTACGTCATAAGTAACGTGACTTGACGATTTGTATGCATGAATCGTCAATGCTGGAAGCCGACGGATATAAGCTTCACATATTTTGGATGACAGTGATGAAGGAAAAACGATTTTTTGATCAACTGAACTACAAACGGTCGTTTTATTGACTCACTAAAAGCTCGGATTAGGTTGAGTTTTTGGGCTGGAAAGTGCCAATGAATCCGTTTAGAAAACGTGACTGTTCAGCCCTCCTGAATTTCAGGCCAAGGGGTTTATGTCAAACTTGAAGCCGTGCAAGAACCCAACGCCACCGCCGACCTGATGCTCCAGGCCATGAATGAGAAAGCCCAAGCGCTGCAAGGGCAGGTGCAGGCGCTCACGAGCGAAGTGGAAAGACTGCGTTTGCGCATCAAGGAACTCGAAGGACAGGCGTCGAAGAACAGCAAGAACTCCAGCAAGCCGCCGTCCTCCGACGGCCTGAAGAAGACGACCTCGCTGCGCGTGGCCTCGGGCAAGAAGCCCGGCGGCCAAGAAGGGCACGCGGGCAAGACCTTGCAGCAAACAGACACGCCAGACATCGTCATCCGGCACGCGCTGCCCGAGCGCTGCGATGCCTGTCAGGCGAGGCTGTCCAATGGCGATGCGCAGGTTCACCGGCGCGGCCAGGTGTTTGACATCCCGGCCGTGCGCTTTGAGGTGGTGGAGTACCAGACGCTGCGCCTGCGCTGCGCATGCGGCAAGCTCCACGAAAGTGGCTTTTCGCCCGAAGTGTGTGAAGTGGCGCAATACGGCCCCAACGTGCGGGCTCTGGCCGTGCATCTGACGCAGGGCCAGCTCCTGCCCTTTGCACGCGCTGGCGAACTCATCAAAGACCTGTACCAGCTGGACATTTCAGCGGCCACGCTGGTGCAGTGGACTCACGAGGCCGCGCAGTTGCTGGCCCCCACGGTGCAGGCCATCGTGCAAAGCGTGCAGGGCGCAGCGGTGGTGCATGTCGATGAATCGGGCCTGCGCGTAGCGTCTGGCCTGCAGTGGCTGCATACGGCCGTGACCGCAACCCACACTTGGTACGGGGTGCATCCCAAGCGGGGCATGCAAGCCATAGCAGACCATGGCGTGCTGCCCAGCTACGCGGGCACCTTGGTGCACGACTGCTGGGCGCCGTACTGGAGCTTGAGCTGTGAGCATTCGTTGTGCGGCGCCCACTTGCTGCGCGAGCTGATTTATCAAAAGCAAACTACCGCGCAAGCGTGGCCCCAGGGCCTCATCGAGTTGTTGCTGGCCGCTGAGCGGGCCTGCAAGGCGGCGCGCCAGGCCGATACGGCGCTGCAGCCCGCGCAGGTCGAGGACTTTGCCAGCCAGTACCGCGCGCTGCTGCACGAAGGCCAGGCGCAAAACCTGCCAGCGGCCAAGGCGCCAGGACAACGCGGCAGGGCCAGGCAGTCAGGCGCCTTCAACCTGCTGCGCCGGCTGTTTGAGCGAGAGCAGGAGGTGCTGCGCTTCGTGCGCGATTTGGGTGTTCCCTTCACCAACAACCTGGCCGAGCGCGCCATTCGGATGCCAAAGGTCAAGCAGAGAATTTCGGGCTGTTTTCGTACCTTGCTGGGCGCTGAGAATTTCTGCACCATCCGCTCTTACCTGGACACCGCGCGCAAACAAGGCGTTGGCATGCTTCACGCCATGCGCGCCGTCTTCTCGGGACAGGCCCTGACACTCGCGTAGGGCTGAACAGTCACTAGAAAACAACGTCAAGACAAGGGGTCAATTGTTTACAACGCTCCCTCAAAGGGCGCAAAAGTCAACAAATTGACGACTTGAAATATTTGTCGTAACATACAAACATTGTTTTCTCGAAAGGAGATCATCATGTCAGTCCATACGTTTTCCAGCCGGGATTTCACCCGCGACGTATCGGCGGCCAAGCGGGCTGCCGTCGAAGGACCGGTTTTCATCACGGATCGGGGGCGGCCTGCCTTTGCACTGCTCAAGATCGAGGACTACTACCGCATTGCCGGACAGGGCGAACCCTCATTCCTGAGCGTCATGGATGGCATTCCTGGTGGAATCGGCATCGAGTTCAACCCGCCGCGACTGGACATCCAGATCCGACCCGCTGAATTTGACTAAAAGGCGCTGGATGTTCCTTCTAGATACCAATGTGATTTCCGAATTGCGCAATGGCAAGCCCAACCAGTCACCCGAAGTGCGCCGATGGGCCGCACAGCAGTCCACAGGCAGGCTTTTTCTGTCGGCCATCACGATCCTGGAACTGGAGCAAGGCATCCTGGCGCTGGAGCGCCGCACGCCGCCGCAAGGCAGCGCACTGCGTGTCTGGCTGACCGGTGTTCGAGCCGCATTCGCAGGCCGCGTCCTGCCTTTTACAGACCACTCGGCAACGATCTGCGCTGCGCTGCATGTGCCCAATCCTCGCTCGGAGCGAGACGCCATGATCGCGGCTACGGCCATCGAGCACGGCTTCACGGTGGTCACGCGCAATACGCAAGATTTTTTCAACACAGGGGTGACACTGTTGAATCCTTGGCACGAAGCGGTATCGTAAGATTTTTGCAGCCAGTTGCGCTCAATGTCGAGCTGGGTATGCCAGTCAGTCACGCACTTAGCGACAGGAATTATGTTTAGTGCATGGCCCGACCCCGTATTCATCTTGAATGGTCGGACTTCAATGAAGCCAGGTCGACCTTTGCCGGATGGAACCTGCTGCCATGCTTAATGCATGAAAAGTGGTTCGATTCAAGCCACCTGTTTTTACCCTGTCGCTGCGCTGCTTGACGCAGCAGTGTCATCCTGGCCGATCAGGACATCCTCCCGATTTTTCCCCTGAGCCCGCGGGTCCTTGAGTCACCTGGGCCACTTTGATCCCAGTATTGACCCTAAACCACTGTCACCGGCACGACCAGTCCACACGCATCGCCCCCTGCAGGCACACGTTGGGCACTGGTGGAAAGAAAATCTCCACTCGCGTGCCGCTGGCCTGGATGCCTATCGACCTGCACCCGCAGGGTGAGCAACCGGCTTGGGGCCACCGCCGGTGCATTGAACTCGAAGGGAACGCGATAATTGGGGCCGACGGAAACCTTGTCCAGCGTCATGGCCGCGACAACCGTGGAGGCCTGGTCCTGCAGGGACACATCACGCAATTCAATGGTAATTTTTGCGGCCATCCCCTTGTCGACATGGTCAGGAAAAACGATTTCACCCTGGATGCGCCGGGATTGAGTCATGGGATTTTTCTGTTCTTGGGTAGGCTTTTGCTGCGGTTCCACGCCGTTGGGTTGCGTTATGGTTTTCGCTCACGATACACAAATAATCCGCCAGCGCCCTGGCAATCGGCAGGCCGGTACGCTGTTCAACAAACAGCCATTGACCGGCCGGATTGACCTCTAGGAAGACATACTCACCCGCCTCGGTCCGGCGCATGTCGATGGCGCCATAAACGAGCTTGAGCCTATGCTGGAGCTTGCGCAGTTTTGTCTGTACCGCGTCTGGTAGCGTGACTGCGTTGACAATGCCTTCTCCCACCACCATCCGCATGTCCACCTCGTAGGATGTGTTGCGCACATCAATTTCGGCGGCAAAAATGTCGTTGCCAATCATGGTGATGCGCAAATCCACGCCGGGCACGTACTCCTGGAAAATCACGGGCGCGTAGCGCACCAGTTCGAGCCGGTCCAGGTCTTCTTGTTCGATCAGACGCGTCTCGCGCCATTCCTGAATTGCCGCAAGAAACGCCTTGAACACGACTTTGGCAGGGCGCACGCTCTCGATGAATTCACGCGCCGCCTGTGCATTTGTGGTCACCAGCGTGCGCGGCACTTTCAGCCCCAGTTCATGCGCGACGGTCCACTGGTACGGTTTGTGGTGCGCAGCCGCATCGGCTTCGCGCGGATTCATCCACGGGCATGACAGCGAGTCCAGCATGCCGTACACAGCCTGGGAGGTTTCGCTGTGGGCAAACGTGCTGCGTTCACCGTAGCCAATCGAAGGATCGACCGCGAAATTGGCCACCCGGCGCCACCAGACGGCGCTGGCCTCAGCAAGGTTCACACGCCGTCCGTCATGCTCAATCAGGAACTCCGGTTTTCTGGTGTTGCTCCAGATCAATTCGATCGCGCGCCGGGCTGGAAAATCGGCAAGATCGATTTGCACCACCTCACGCCCCGTGCGCGTGAGGTGATCGACCACCAAGGCCGTGTGCTCTTCGCCAGGGTAGGACACGACGAGAATCACGGCTGAGTCCCGGAGTTCACGTTTGCCCCTGCTGCCATTGCGCGAGCGCTTCAACCGCCTGCTCATAGGCCGCTGCCAGCGTGTCCGCCTGCTGCTGAGCCTCGGTGTGCGCGGCGGCCAGTTGCTGCATCTGGTTCATGGCATCAATTAAGGGATCGCTCGGCATGAAGCGGCTTGCGCCCGCCAGCACGAAAGGACGGGGTCCGGTGTCAAATCCGGGCCATGGCACAAAGCCGCCGCCGGGGAAACCCGGATCGCTCCCCACTTCCTTGATGGTGACGGGGTCCTGGATCGGGTCCTTGCGCGTTTCCTTGATCGTCACCGGGTCCTGGATGGGATCCTTGCGGACTTCCTTGAGGGTGATCGGATCCCTGATCGGATCCTTGCGAATTTCCTTGATTGTCACCGGGTCCTGGATAGGGTCCTTGCGGACCTCCTTAAAGGTGCCGACGGGATCGGTGATCGGGTCTTTCGCCATCTCTTTGATGGTGGGTTGCAGGCCGGGGTACATCATGCGCACGCCGTCGATGTCGCCCGTGGAAAGACCGCTGCGTTGGCCCATTGTCACGCCCCCTGGCAAGGGCTGGCGCGGCACGATGGTTGGCTGGCCGTTGATCGAAAAGGCAGTCGCTGGGTAATGCATGACAGAGCCGAAATCGTAAGCGCCGAGATCGTCGCCATCCGAGATCTGCTGGTTGAAGTTGTGCTGCATCGCCGGGTCGATATTGGCGAAAACCACATTGATGAAATTGTTGCGGTCTTCGCGGCTCTGCTCATGCCACAGGCCCACCGTGTGGCCAATTTCATGGATGGCATTGCCGGTCGTGCAGTTGGTACCCAGCGTGATGTCCTGTCGTCCCCCAATACGCCCTACCCGTGAGGAGCAGCCGCCGCCAGGAACAAAGTGCACAAAGTCCGCTTCGCCGGCGCGTGGGGCAAAGCGGATGCCGGTGTTGGCATGCCAATGGGCAATTGCATCGGTGACACGCTGCTGATTGGAAAGTGCCGGGTCGATCTCGAACGGGATGCGCCCGCCCGGCCAGCGATACTGCTGGCCGGTGATGCCGACTGAAAACAATACCGGATTACCACCCTCGTCAGCCTGAACATCGGCCACCGACCCGAGCACGATGTCGCCCTCGAACATCGCGTTTCCGTCCACCTCGGCGTAATGCAGCCATCTATTGGTAAACGTCGCGCCACTGATGAGCGCAGAGCCGAAAATCGGCCCCGATCGACACTCGCAGGCGTCGTCTCGCGGCTTGGACGGCTTGCTACCCTGCGCGCTGCTTTCACCTTTGCCCTTGTTGTCCGAATTTGAAGCCATGATCAATCCTCCATTCGATGCAGGGCAAAGGTATAAAAAGCCACACCTTTTCCCTGCGTAAAAGGACGCCGATCGGACACGCTGGGCAACAAAAAATCCAGCCGCCGCTACATAGAAGCATCAAACGCCGTTTTGTTGACAGCGTCAATCTCATCGGCAGGGCCTGTGGCATTGCCAGTATCGGTTTGTAGCGATTGTTTGGGCTTCTTACTCGGCCTGGGTCAAATGCCTGACCGCTTGGCGTGAGGCGACGCAACCGGGCAATGGTTTCAATTTTTTGCCTTGATTCAACGCGCTGGTTTTGCTGCCGGGGTTTCAGTAGCTGCCTTATAGCGCCCAGCGATACTGCACCGCTTCAGCCACATGGGCGAGCTGCACCGCGTGGGCATTCGCTGGATGGGCAATGGTGCGAGCCACTTTCAGGCAGCGGTGAATGCCCGGGCTCGACCATCCCAGTCGCATCGCTGCCAGATTGAGGAACTTGGCCGCTGCCGGATTCCATCTGGCAGTGTGCATCGATGGCCTGGCCATTGAGCGCCTGGTAGGTGCTGCCCTGCCGGGTCATCGCGCGTTCCCTGGTCCACACCACACGGCTGCGCACCATCGCGGTGGATTTCGCCGCTGCGGTCCTTTCGACCGGCTTACGCTATACATTTCCTGTGGCGTCCCCAGCCTGAGTGTTTTCCTGATGTCGTCGAGCATTCAGTGACAGTTATCCGGATCAGATTCATTTTGTTGCAGCTCTTAGGATCATGGAGATCAAAAAATGAATGCCGCTCCATGGCGCCATCACCACTGGCCAGTCTTGCCTGCCAGGGCTTGGCCAACGGCGCGCCCCAGGGTATCGCGCGTGTAGGGTTTCAACACCAGTTCAAACCCGTACGGTCCCTCCCTGGCCATGACCGCGTTGTACCCGCTGGTGAGCACCACCGGCAGGCCAGGATAGCACCGGCGCACCTCCAGGCCCAGTTCAATGCCGTTCATGCCGGGCATGACCACGTCGGAAAACACCAGGTCAAAGTGTTTCTCGCTTCTCGCCAGCAGCACCAGCGCCGGCGCAGCACTGGCCGCCCAGACCGCGCGGTAGCCCAGGCTGGCCAGGATCTCGCACGCCATCTCCCCGAGGATTTCGTTGTCTTCCACGACCAGCACCGTGGCTTGCGCGGCCGGGTCATGGACGCCCGCGTCAAGCGTCGGGACCGCATCTGGCGCCGTGGGCGCACCCTGCGCCCGTGGCAGGTACAGCGTGAAGACCGCGCCCTGGCCCGGCGCGCTCGTGACCGCGATCTCGCCGCCCGACTGCCGGGCAAAGCCAAACACCTGGCTCAGGCCCAGGCCGGTGCCCTTGCCGACTTCCTTGGTCGTGTAAAACGGCTCGAAGATCGCCTCAAACTGGTTGGCGGCAATGCCGCAGCCGGTGTCACGCACCGAGATGGCCACGAAATCGCCTGGCTGCATGTCCCGGCCCGGGCCCGCCGGGAGACGGTCGACCGGTTGGACCTGCACGGTGATGCGGCCCTTGACGTCCATGGCGTCGCGCGCGTTGACGACCAGGTTGACCAGTGCGGTTTGAAACTGGCTGATGTCGGCTTGGGCATGACAGCAGTTCACCCCACAGGCCTTCAGCTCGATAGCGACCTGCTCGCCCATCAGCGGGCGCACCAGATCGAGCACGCCTTGCACCTGCTCGTTCACGTTGAACACTTCGGGATGAAGCGGCTGCTGCCGGGCGAAAGCGAGCAGCTGGCCGGTGAGCTTGGCCGCGCGCGCGACCGTGTCGAAGATCCGGTCCAGGTACCGGCCCCGCTGGTCCTCGGCCAGGCCCGGACCGCGCAGCAGCTCGGCTGAGGCGCCGATCACCGCCAGCAAGTTGTTGACGTCATGCGCGACGCCGCCGGTGAGCTGGCCCAGCGCGTCGAGCTTTTGCGATTGGCGCAGTGCATTTTCCGTGTGCAGCAGCTCGGTCGTGCGGTGGTCGAGCACTGCGTGGGTCAGGCGCAGGTCGAGCTCTGCCTGCAGCCGCTGCAGGGCGGCCCACGTCCGCTCGGCCACTTCCTCGACCAGCGCCTGCTCGCCCTGCGTCCAGACGCGGGCTATGGAGTCGATGACAAAAAAGATCACGGCCAGGCGACCGTCCTTGATCAACGGGGCATCGATGAACGCCCGGGTGCCGACGGCCTGGTAAGCGGACGCGTAAGCCGTTCCAGCGGTCAGCGGGTCGGTGGCGCTGTCGGTCACCACGACAGTTCGGCCAGCCCGCAGCTGGGCAAACATCAAGGGGCCGAATTTGTCAAGCCGGTGGGTTCCCGCCACGCTGGGAAAGCCCTCGGCCGTCCAGTCGTGGTGAATCTGCATCCACTCGCCCGCTGCATCAACCTCCCCATAGCCGACGCAGCTCACTTCCAGGTACCGGCCCAGCGTTTCGGCCGCCAACGCCTTGAGCTGCTTGGGCGTGTGGGCCTCGCGCAGGGCGCCTGCGAGCTCAAACCAAAACGCCTGGCGCGCCTGCGCGCGCACCAGTTCCGTCGTCTCGGTGCAGATGCAGTGCACGCCGACGACCGCGCCGTGCTCGTCGCGCAAGGCAAGGAAGGAAAACGTCCACCAGGTCGGCTCGGGGTAGCCGTGGCGGGCCAGGGTGAGCGCCATGTTGTCGTAGGAAGACCCCTGGCCGCTCAGTGCCTGGCGCAGCAGCGGCGCGAAGTCGGCCCACAGCTCGGGCCAGACTTGGGCAAACGCCCCGCCCATCGCGCCGTTCCCGTGTTGGCCCAGCATGGGCGCGTATGCGTCGTTGAAAAAGAAGACAAACTCCGGACCCCACAGCACATACATCGGCTTTGGGCTGCCCAGCACGGTTGCGAGTACGGCCTTCAGACCGCCGGGCCAGCCCTGCGGCGAGCCCAGCGGGTGCGCGCTCCAATCCTGGGCCTTAATGAGCACGCCCATCTGGCCCACATGCGCCAGAAAGTCCGGCCCGGCCGGCACCAGCGCGGCTTGATTCATGGTTGGTCAGTCATGGGCCATGATGCACTTTCAGGCTGACGTAAAACGGACGGCGCATGACGCGAGGGCTGTGCAGCTTACGATGGGCCTTCACCAAACGGTCACAGTGGAAAATCGGGCAGCCACCAGCCCCATGCCTGCCATCAGCGCGAGCGCCACGCCGATGGACATTCGCAGCCGCAGGCGACGCTTCTGGCGGGTCCTGTGGTCGCAGTAAGCGCGGTAGTCGCGGTTGTCCCAGTTGACGGGGCGGTTGGGAAAAAGCATGGGCACTTCCTTGTCCATCGGTGTGGAGGGGTTCGCTGCACAGGGCCGGTGCACGCCCGGTTCCATGGCGGCCAAGTCCCCTGCCGGGGGAGGTCGAGCCTAGTTTCGTCAAGACCGCGCTTGCCGCCAATCACGCCGATGGGGCACCCCATGAAAGCGGTTCGCGTTCGTCCTTGCAGCGCATGTCTGCGCAGTGTCACTCTTGAATAGGCAGCTTTGTCACGAGTTTCAGGGGCTTTAACAGCGGGAATAAGCTGAAGCAAAAAATAGTAAAAAGTGAAACAATAAAATAGTATTTTTGGATAAATTTGTTACCCCCTTGATATGGACAAGCTTTTCTCGCTGGAAAACTACCCATTCCGATCCAGAGTTCATAGCGCGCCGGACAGCCGGTAGAACGGTCACGAAGAACACTCTGCTGGACAGCCACCTCACGGGAAACGTATGGAAATTTGTAATGAATCAAAAGAACCCCCCGATTCTTTGATCAAGAGCGCCTTGCCGTCGGCCAGTTACCATGTGACCCCGCATGGCGCCGCGCAGCCCGTGTTGCCGGGATTTCTCACCGGCCAGGCCTAGCAGCCGGTGCGCGTGCTGCTGGTCGATGACGATGCGCCCATGCGCCGCGAGATCGCCCGCGAACTGTTGGGCGATCGGCGCGTCTGCCTGGTGGGGCAAGGCAGCAGCGTGCGCGAAGGGCGCCAGCTGATCAGCCAGAGCGACTTTAACGTCCTGCTGGTGGACCTGAACCTGGGCGATGGCACCGGCTTTGCCCTGATGGAGCACCTCAAAACCGTGCGCCCCGCAGCCGAGGCGATTGTCATTTCGGCGATGGAAGACGCGCAGCACGCCTTGAGAGCGTTCGAGCTTGGCGCCACCGGCTACCCGGTGAAAAATTCCCGGTTCGGCAGCTTTCCCCAAGCGGTGCTCCAGGTCGTCAATGGCGGCGCCTCCATCACGCCGAATCTGGCGCGCAGGCTTCTGGGCAAATTCGAGCCCGCAGGGGGCAGCGCGCCTGCTGCGGCGAACCCTCACAAGGCCAGGGACGTACTGTCCGAGCGTGGGAAAGCCGTGCTCACGCTCGTCGCCGCGGGCCACACCAGCACGGACATCGGCACGCGCCTGGGCATCGGCAGCCAAACCGTCAACACGCACATCAAGAACATCTATCGCAAGCTCAATGTGCATAACCGCGCCCATGCGGTGAGTTTTGCTGCGACCCACGGACTTTTCTAACGCCGCCCCAAGCGCCTTTTGCAGCGCCCATCGATCAGAGATTCCACCACAGGGCAGGTGCCTCGTGCTGGTTGTCTGTCTTGTCGAGCGTATGCATTGCGGTCATCAGCCGGCCCGATCACTTGTTGCCTCGGGCACCAGGTCGCGCCGCGCTACAGCGGCCTTGATCGGTTGAAGGCGCGTTGTGTACCGACCTGATCCCCGCAGCGCCAGCGCCTGGGGTCGCGCTATCGCAGCGCCTGGGGTCGCGCTATCGCAGCGCCTGGGGTGTTAGGGCATAGAGCATAGGGCAAACGGGCTACGCACCTGTTCGCAAAGCTCTGCCGTAACGGCGTATATTTTGAAAAGCTAGTTGCATTGGCTTTTCATCTAACACCCGGGGAGCGTCACCATGGTTACCCAGTCGTCTTATCGATCCGTATTGTTGGCGTCGTGCATAGCGGAAAAAACCGACGAACAACAAAACTGGCGCCTCCACGCTGCGGCGCCCTGTGTTCACCTATTGATCGGCGCGGCGTGTGCGGCGGTCACCCTGCCTTTTGGCCTGAGGGCAGCCGTTTTGGCGCCCGTCGCCCTAGGCTTTGCGAAAGGTATTTTGAACCACCATGCCGGGAAGGATGCCGATCCCGCTAACCTGGTCTGGATCATTGCTGGCGCCGCGCTGGTTGTCGGCGTCGCCAAGCTGGCCGGGCTGGCCTGACCCAAGCCGTCGCATGCTTTGCGAGGTCACCGTCCTCAGGCGCAGCGGCATGAGGCTCCAGCAGTCAGAATGGCCCAGGCCACAGGTCTTGACGCTGGAGGTTCGCGACTGGGATGGTTCGAGCAACAACTTCAAGCGCCATATGCGGGTGGCCAACCTCTTCCTCATCAACGGCTGCACCAGGCAGACGGTGGCCACCCTCTATGATCCGGAATTGCTGATGACCACGGCGGACGGAATGTTGATCCGGGGCACGGAGGTACAGATCCTCGACAAGCGGACCCATGAGTTTGTGCAGATGTGGCTGTGCCGGCCGACGATCTACAACGGAGCCCCGCTCAAGCCGTTTGACACGTCAATTCCAGCATTCGGACAGCCTTGAGCGGGAGCTGCCAGCGCCATGAAATGCTTTCTTGCGCAAG
This sequence comes from Polaromonas sp., assembly GCF_010365105.1. Lineage (GTDB taxonomy): Bacteria > Pseudomonadota > Gammaproteobacteria > Burkholderiales > Burkholderiaceae_C > Polaromonas. The sequence goes on from NZ_JAAFGZ010000013.1 coordinate 69,293, forward strand.
CACCAAGTGAGCAAGACCCAATTTCTGGTCGGCGCCAACAGTCAGGTGCCCTGCAGGTGGGCGAGCGCGAGTTCCAGCACACCATCGATCCGCTGCTGTGTAAGCGACAAGGACCCGCCTGGGCGGGACCGAATACGCACTGAGTGAGATTCAAAAGCCCATGGGCCTGTCCACCGACACCGTGCCGCATACCCTGCCGGAGAATGAACCTTTGCGAAGGTCAAAAACCCGTTGCACAACCTTTGTACAAGATTTCAATTTCGGAAAAAGCCGTAAGCACTGGCTACCGGACCTGTTTGAGAGGAATGACTTCGCCTACAGTGTGTTGTGGGCACGTTATCTGTTGATGCGGCGCAGCCTGCCAGGGCCGGCCCGAGGCTTTGGGCCTTGACCCACGCTCGATGAGCCGCGAAGGAAAGCGAGGCCATCATGCAAACCGACATACCGGACAAACTCGTGGCACAACCGCCGCACCTTCTGCGCCACTATGACGAACTGCCTGGCCCACGCGGCATTCCACTGCTGGGCAATGCATTGCAGATCGAAGTGCTGCGCTTTCACCAGCAACTCGAACAGTGGTGCGGCGAGTACGGACCCCTGTTCAAGCTGCAAATTGGCAATCGCAAGATGCTGGTGGTCGGTGACCATCAGGTGGTGGCTTCGCTCTTGCGTGATCGGCCCGACGGCCTGCGCCGCACGACCCGCTTCGAAGCCATCTGTATCGAAATGGGTTTGCCGCTCGGCGTGTTCGCCGCCAATGGCGACACCTGGCGGCGCCAACGCCGCATGGTGATGGCGGGGTTTGATCCGGGGCATGTCAGGCGCTACTTCCCCGCCTTGCAGGCCGTGTCGCAGCGCCTGGTCGGGCGCTGGCAACGGGCCGCCGAGCAGTGCGTGGCGATCGACCTGCAGGCCGACTTGATGCGCTACACGGTCGACACCATCGCCGGTCTGGCATTCGGCGCGCAGGTCAATACGCTGGAGTCTGACGCCGACGTGATCCAGCAGCACCTGGACAAAATCTTCCCGGCCCTTAACAAACGCATCCTCTCGCCCGTGCCGATCTGGCGCTTCATGCGCTCTGAGGCCGACCGCCAACTCGAGCGCAGCATTGCCGAAGTCAATTCGGCCGTCGCCGGTTTCATTGCGCAGGCCAGAAGGCGCATGCAGGCCGATTCCCTCTTGCGCGAACCTCCGCGCAACCTGCTCGAAGTGATGATCGCCGCCGCTGATGAACCGGGCAGCGGCATCGACGACAGCCAGGTGGCCGGCAACGTGCTGACGATGCTGCTCGCAGGCGAAGACACGACGGCCAACACCCTGGCCTGGATGATCCACCTGCTCTGGCGCAACCCGCGGGCGCTGACCCGCGCCAGCGACGAGGTGCGCCGGGTGGTGGGCGACGTGGCCAGTCCAACGCTTGACCAACTGGAGCAGCTAAGCTACGTGGAAGCCTGTGCGCACGAGACCATGCGGCTCAAACCCGTCGCGCCGATTATTTTGCTGGAGACACTGCATGCGATGACGATCGGCGACGTGCAGGTTCCGGCTGGGCTCATGATCAGCAACTTGATACGCCGCGACAGTGTGAGTGACAAGTGCTTTGCGCGCGCGGCAGCGTTTGAGCCCGAACGCTGGCTGGCCGAGGGTGAACCCGGGGCGCAGGTCCCTGCCGCGAAGCACATTTCGATGCCGTTCGGCGCCGGTCCGCGGATGTGCCCGGGGCGCTACCTGGCATTGCTGGAAATGAAGATGGCGATGGCCGCGCTGCTGGGCAACTTCGACATCGAAAGCGTCGACACGCCCGACGGGCAGGAAGCGCATGAGCGCCTGGCGTTCACGATGACGCCCGTCGGGTTGCGCATGCGTTTGCGCAGGCGAGCATAGCGGGTGGTGAAGAAGTGGTCGTCGAGGCATTTCCGAAAGCGGTATGGAGCACACAGTGTTGTCTGATCAATCGAGCCGCATTGCTATTGCCGGAGGGGGCTTCAGCGGTGTCTGTGCGGCGGTCCAGCTGGTGAAAAGCACCCGAGCACCATTGCACTTTCGCTGATGACGAGTGAAGTTACACAAATGAATGGCACCCAGACGGGTAGCCTTCCTGTTTTTTGCCAGGATACGAGATGCCCGCCCGAAAGATTTCAATGCGCAAACTCAAATTCATGACTGGTCATTCGGTTTGTTTTTTTTATCGGACTTATCCAGGGCTTGCAGCGCAGTCGCATCGCTTGCCAGCTCCGCTTCAATGTCGGCAATGCTGGGCAGGCTCTGCTCCAAGGTGGCCGGCAGGTCGCGCAGCAGCTGGTACTCGGCCACGCCGATGGGCTTGTCGATGCCCGAGAGCGCATATTCAGCCACCAGCCGGTTTTGCTGCTTGCACAGCAGCAGGCCGATGGTCGGCTTGTCGTCGGGCGCCTTGACCTGCGCATCGACGGCTGCCAGGTAAAAATTGAGCTGGCCGGCGTGCTCGGGCTTGAAGGCTGTGGCCTTGAGCTCGACCACCACGTAGCACTTGAGGCGCGTGTGATAAAAAAGCAGGTCGACGAAGAACTCGTCGCCAGCGACCTCTAGCCTGAACTGCCTGCCGACAAAGGCAAAGCCCGCGCCCAGCTCCAGCAAAAAGCGCGTGATGTGGCGGATCAAGCCATTTTCGATTTCCCGCTCATGGGCCTCATCGCTTAGGCCCAGGAAGTCAAACAAATACGGGTCCTTGAGCGTTTCGCGGGCCAGCGCCGACTCGGCAGCGGGCAGCCTGGCCTGAAAGTTCGTCACCGCGCCGCCCTGTCGCTGCTGCAGCCGGTTCTTGATGTGCAGTGCCAGCGTGGTGCGCGACCAGCCGTGCTGGAGCGTCTGCGCCGCGTACCATTCACGCTCAAGAGTGCTGTCCAGCTGGGTCAGCAGCGTCACTATGTGGAACCACGGCAATTGGTCAGCAGGCTGCTGACCAAATTGGCCATCGGGACAATGCAGGGCGAAAAACCGCATGTACTTGAGGTTGCTGGACGACCAGCCGCGCATGTCGGGAAAGGCGTCCTTGAGGTCACGGGCCAGATGGTCGATGACCTTGGCGCCCCATCCTTGCGTTTGCTGGCGCTGCAGGATGTCCCGCCCGATGCGGCCGTAGAGCTGCACCAGCTCGGCATTGACTGCCAGCGCCGCGCGTTGCCGGGCCTGGCCAATCTGGCCCTTGAGTTGGGTTAGCCAGTCGGCGTAGCCCTCGGGCAGGGCGAGCGGGGGTTGGCTGGCGGGTGTCATGCGCAGGCTTTTTCGAGCACTGCTCCGACTTCGGGCAGGCGCAACTGGTCCACCTCAGGCAGGCACAAGGCGTTGACTTCGGTGTAGTCCTCGCGGTTTTCAAGTTCGACCTTGATGTTCTCGGGCGCGGCGTCACCGCAGTCAGACGGGTTGGCCGGGTTGCTCAAGCAGGCCGTGAGTTTGGCGCGGCGAGCGGCAAAGGTGTCGGAGATGTGGTTGACGGTGATGAGGCCGGGCACCAGGTGCTTGTAGTCGGTCCCGTTCATGTTGGCGCGCAGCTTGTCGGCCCTCGCCCAGTGTGTTTTCTTGATGTCGTCGAACATGGCGTGGCATTTTCCCGGATCGGATTTATTTTGTTTTATCTCCTGGGATTATGGAGGCCGAAAATCGAAGCATCGGAACTGCGCATTAGGTGTTCCACCTGCTCGGCAACAATGCCGGGGTTTGACGCGTGGCCAGCATAAAAGTGAATCTTTGGCCAACCCCAGGTCCAGTAGTCAGGGACGCCAGGGAACAGTCTGCCGTGGAGGGCACCGATGCACCACGCATGGTCGAGAAATTCATCAATTCAGCGCTGGCGCACCCATCTGGCTGATGGTAAAGATGGGCCTGAGAATTCTCAGTGGAACTGGCCAAAGGGGGCATTTATTCGGTCTATATGTTGTGCACAGGAGCCGAACGCGGTGCTTTAAGCATGACCGGTACGACGCAGTCGCCGGCCGTTCGGCCGTTCGGCCGTGTCAAAAAACCGCACCACACCCCTATCATTGAGGATATGCGTTGTAGATTAACCTGCCTGCGCCTGTAGCCTTGATAAGGAGCACATTGAACGCTGTTCCATCCGTACGCAAACAATAATTTGCGTTGTTTGGCGCAGGTGAACTCGGTCCGGACTTCAAAAGATTGACCCACCCCCCTCCATTTTGTCGCACATGATTAATGCTTGCCAGGATTTGAACTTGGGTGCAGGCGTCTGGCCACATCGAGGAAACGCCCTTGATTCGCGTTTGCCAGGGGCCACCGCCGTTGCGAGGGGCCGTGATGCAGAAGTTCGTCATGCTGTACATGCCGTTGTTGACCGGCGAGACTACCCCCTGATTAATACGCACATTTGATTGCACTGGCGGAGGGGGGCAAGACACGGCGCGCTGCTGCGTGTTCACGGGATTCACCCCCAGCGGCCGCGAGTGAAATCCCGAGCCCTGGCCCTGGTTTACATTGATAATCTCACCGCAGAAGATGTGATTCAAGTTGATGCGCCAGACCTCAGGTGGTCCACTGAGGATCGAGTCAATTGGTTGGGGGCAGACCAGCTGCGCATGCGCCGCACCAATAGGGGATGTGCAGGCGAGCAGGGCCAATGCCGGCCCATATGAGCTAGATCGCAAGTTCGGTTTCGTGATCCGCATCGTTACACCTTCCCAAGTGCCACACTGTGGCTCTGCCGACCGGGTGGTCAAACGTCCTCGGTATTCCTCGTCATGGTCAGTGCGGGGCTGCCTTGAGGGCGTCGATCTGCGTGCAAATCTGTCCAAGCATGGCGATGTCACTGAAGGCAACGGAATGGGTCGTGATGGTCACCGAGCCCTTGTGAGTGGTGCTCTTGCTGTCCCCGATGTCGCTGAGATCGACCACGTAGTGATACCAAAGCGCTGAAACCTCACTGACGCTCGACGTGCCGTCCTCGGCCTTCACCACTGGCGATGTCAGGAACCAGAATTCCGAGTTGTCTTCATGAACCGCATTGCTTTTTGTTTCGGTGATGCCAGTGATGACCGTTTCCAAGTGCCCTGCGACCTGCACTGGGTCTATATGGCCACCTTGAACCTCACCAAGCACTGAGGCCGCGGCCTTGAAAATATCCTGAATCAATCCGTAGGTAGTCGAAGTCACCGTTTGGCTCAGATTTTTTGACGAAACCGTGTACAGGTGGTTGGCACTGACAAGCTCGAAGTTATCGAGAACCTTGTTGAGTTGGGACTCGTACGACACCAGCTCGGGGCTGGCAATATGATAGTTGTAGCCATCTGATGGATTGGCAGGCGTGCCGCCGCTCTCACGTGTCACCATTGCATTGGGGTCTATGACTCGAACGACCTGGAACTTTTGGCCTGTCGCTAGGACACTTGCCTTGACGACGGCAATCATGCTATCCACGGACTGCGAGGAGTTGTCGTCGCAATTCAGCCCGACAACCTTCAGGCTTCGCGAGATTGCTTTCGGGTCGATCTGGCGTTGCGGAGGTAGTACCTCGCCCACAATCGTCAGCGGAATTCGATTGGTTTGAACAGGAAAACTCATTACAGACTCCTATCCCGGATAGAGGGAGAGAGCGAAATTTCCGGCATCCTTCCGGTATTCGAAAGCCAGAATTACGGCATTAGGAATATCGGAAGATACTACACCCACCTAGGAATGGAAAGGAAAATCAATCCCGACGCTGTCCCTGTCCGTGGGGCTCGTACGTGCGGCGTAGAGTGGGGGACCGCGTCGGGCTAGGGCCTGTCATCAATTGTCAGCAAGGCTAATGCTCTTGAATAGCCGGTTGCTCACCCTATTTCGACAGGCATGACCAAAAGATATGCACTAAGAAATGATCAATGGGAACACATCAAGAATTTGCTGCCAGGACGCGAGGAAACCGTTGGTGTGACTGCCCGGGACAATCGGCTGTTCGTTGAAGCCGTGCTATACCGCTACCGCGCCGGCATCCCGTGGCGCGATCTGCCCGAGCGCTTTGGCGACTTTCGGCTCGTGCACTTGCACCACTCGCGCTGGAGCCGCACTGGTGTGTGGCAACGCGTTTTTGAAGCTTTGGCCCAGGATGCAGACAATGATTACGTTTTGATCGACTCGACCATCGTCAAGGCCCATCAGCACAGCGCGGGGGCAAAAAAAAGGGGCCTGAGCAATGTGAGGCGATTGGGCGCAGTCGCGGCGGCTTGACAACCAAAATCCACACCACGGTTGATGCATTGGGAAACCCGACCGGTTTTCATTTAACGCCCGGACAGGCACATGATTTGGAGGGCGCAGACGTGCTGCTCAAGGGCACGCCAGGCGCTATGGTCATCGCTGACAAGGCTTATGACGCACAGGAGCGGGTGATCGAACCGCTGCAAAAAGCGGGCAAGGCTGTAGTGATTCCCTGCCGCAAAACGCGCCGGCACCAGCGCAGCCATGACCGACACCTGTACAAGGCTCGCCATCTGATCGAGAACTTCTTTGCCCGGCTCAAGCATTACCGTGCCATTGCGACGCGCTACGACAAAACAGCGCGCAACTTCCTGGGCGCCATCCATTTGGCTGCTGCGGTGGTCTGGCTCAATTGATGACAGGCTCTAGTAACTTTTGTACTGGGTGCCAAGATGCCAAGTCAGGCAGCAGGTAAGTAGAAATTGTTAACTAGATTAACATAATGAAAATCGTGGAATAGTCCCATGTAGGCGCTAAATAGTAATGTCGCTTTTGTCCAAAATAGAAATGGCGCATTGTTGCCTCATCCAGCTTCTGGATTCGAGGTACAGCGATGTCAACTCCTGCGGCAACTATCACCATGTCCATGCGCGAAACCGATCGTCTCAAGACCGTCCAGGCTGTGGTGGACCGCATGGCACGTGTCGGCCAGGCTGCCGAGCAGCTGGGACTCAGCCGACGCCAGCTTGAGCGGCTGCTCCAGCGGTACAAGCAAGACGGTGTCAAAGGGCTGGTCTCGCGCAAACGAGGCCGCCCCAGCAACCACCAATTGGAGTCGCGGAGCGCGCCCTGGGCCTGATCCAGGCGCGTTATCCGGACTTTGGTCCGACGTTGGCCTGCGAGAAGCTCATTGAATGTCATGGGCTCAAGCTCAGCGTAGAGACCGTGCGAGCTTTAATGATTGCGGCCGGATTGTGGACGCCGCGCAAACAGCGTGCGGCCAAGATTTATCAGCCGCGCAACCGCCGCGCCTGTGTTGGGGAACTCATCCAGATTGATGGCAGTGATCACGCATGGTTCGAGGCCCGCTCGGCACCTTGCACGCTGCTGGTGTATATCGATGACGCCACCAGCCGGCTGATGCAACTGCACTTCGTGCCTACCGAATCGGCCTTTGCCTACTTCGAAGCCACGCGCGCCTACCTTGAGCAGCACGGCAAGCCTGTGGCGTTATACAGCGACAAGGCCAGCATCTTTCGCTCGGTGCGAGACTCGACCGACTTCGGCCGCGGAACCACCCAGTTCGGGCGTGTGCTCTTCGAGCTGAACATTGACATCTGGTGCGCCAACTCCAGCCAGGCCAAGGGCCGTGTCGAGCGTGCCAACCTGACGCTGCAGGACCGCCTGGTCAAAGAGCTGCGCCTGCGCGGAATCAACACGCGCGAGGCAGCCAACGCGTTCGTACCGCACTTCATCGCCGACTTCAACGCGCGCTTTGCCAAGCCGCCGCAAAGCCAATTCGATGCGCATCGGTCCGTGCGCGACGATGAAGACCTGGACCTGCTGTTTACTTGGCGGCTTCAGCGAAAGGTCTCGAAATCCTTGACGCTGCAGCACGACCGGGTGATTTATCTGCTCAAGGACACGCCGGTCAACCGCTCACTGATTCACCGTTATATTGATGTTTTCGAGTATCCCGACGGCCGGATCGAACTGAGGGCCGATGGCGCGAACCTGGCGTACGAACGCTACGACCGGTTGGCGCAGGTTGATACGGGTGCGATCGTCGAAAACAAGCGCCTCAGCCATGTATTGCAGGTGGCGCTGCTGCTGCAGGCCCAGCGCGACAACCGGCACAAATCTGATACCCCCTCGCGAACCAATCAGGGAAAACCACCGTATCCACAAAAAGCTCAGCCGGGCACGAAGCGCTCAAGTCAGTTCACCGCAGAAGACCTTGAACTTGCAGTCATGAAGGTATGCACAGGGACAACAGTGTGAGTTCGATGTGATCAAAATGCGTAAAGCGACATTTCTACTTTGCAGCGAATGCGACATTTGAATTTAGCATTGACATCCCATGTCAAGGCTAAGTGGTTTCCAAGAATTAGGTTCAGTTTACCGGCAGCTTTTCAGTTCAAGGCAAGGCCTGGTGGCACAGGCCATACGTCACCCTGCTGAGCTCTTGAGCATTGCGCGTTTAGACAGACATCGACGGCCGTTGGGCCATCGCCGCCCGCCAGCGCTGCAGGTGCGGGTGCTGCTCGCCGGGTTTGATTTTCACCACGCGTGCAAAGTCAACGGCCACCACGGCCGTGATGTCGGCCACGCTGAAACGGTCGGTGGCGATAAAGTCGCGCTCAGCCAGGCGGTCGTTCAGCATGACCAGGAAGTGCTGGACCCTGGCCAGGCCGCGCTGCGCCAGTTCGGCAATCTGCGGGTAGTGCACCTGCCCGGGCAGCGCCCGGTTGGCCATGGCCGGCGCATTGTTGCGCAGCGCTTCGGCGACGGCCAGCAGCCCTTCGAACTCGACGCGCCAGTTCCAACTGGCAATTTGCGCTTTTTCGTGCGGGGTGATGCCCAGCAGGGGCCGGTCTGGGTAACACGCCTCCAGGTAAGCCGTGATTGCCGCATTGTCGGTCAGCATGGCCCCCTCTTCAGTGTGCAGCGCAGGAACCGTACACTGCGGATTGATTTGTTGGTAGGCGACGCTCAATTGCTCGGAATTGCGCAGATCCACCTGGACTGTTTCATGGGCGATGCCCTTTTCGGCCAGCAAAATGCGGGCGCGGCGTGGGCTGGGCGCGATGGCGCAGTCGTACAGGGTGATCATGGGTGAATTCCGCTTAAAGCGCAGGAAAGTCAGTGAAGCATCAAAGCGGGGCAGCCAGCTTGTCCTGGGTCTGGGTGTCGAAGTCGCCGGCATCGTGGCGCTCGTGCAGTTGGCTCGATAGCGCGCCCACGGTCCGGTTGACCATGCGACCGCGCTGGACGGCCGGACGCTGGGCAATCTGGTTCGTCCAGCGCAGCACATGGCTGTACGCCTGAACCTGCAGGAATTCACCCGCCTCGTACAGCTGGTCCTTGACCAGCGTGCCATACCAGGGCCACACCGCCATGTCGGCCACGGTGTACTCGTCCCCCGCCAGATAAGAGCTGTCAGCAAGGCGACGGTCGAGCACGTCGAGCTGGCGCTTGACCTCCATCGCATACCGATCGATCGCGTATTCTATTTTTGTGGGCGCATAGGCGTAAAAGTGACCAAACCCCCCGCCCAGAAAAGGCGCGCTGCCCATCTGCCAGAACAGCCAGGACAGACATTCGGCGCGCCTGGGGCCGTCCGCGGGAAGAAAGGCGCCGAACTTCTCGGCAAGATACAGCAGGATCGCGCCGGACTCAAACACCCTGACCGGCGCCGGTCCGCTGTGATCCACCAGCGCCGGGATCTTGGAGTTGGGATTGGCTGAGACGAAACCGCTGCCGAACTGGTCGCCCTCCTGGATGCGGATCAGCCAGGCGTCGTACTCGGCGCCCGTGTGCCCTGCGGCCAGCAGTTCTTCCAGCATCACCGTCACCTTGACGCCATTGGGCGTGCCCATGGAATAGAGTTGCAGTGGATGGCGTCCGACGGGCAGTTCCTTGTCATGGGTCGGACCCGCGGTCGGTCGATTGATGCTGGCAAAGCGGCCACCGCTTTCTTTGGCATGAGTCCAGACCTTGGGTAGCGTGTAAGAGGATGAGCTGTCCATGGGGAAGGTAGTTTGTCGTGATGAAAGCTTGTGTGGCCAGGGTTCCAAGCGCATGGTACGCGAATCGCCGTCCATTGAAGTTCGATCCTCCATGTTGGCGACGTTGGCTGTCCCCGCTTCAAAGGACTGGAGTTTTTGCGCTGCGCCGATTTTTCGGCTTGAATGGAGGGACAACTTGAATCGGCAGCCGGGACAGTGGTGCATGTGCGCCAGAGTGCCAAGGCACTTCAAGGTAAAAAGGCTTTAAAACCGCAGTTCCGAAGCCTTTTATTTGCTGTATTTGAGGAATACAGAATAGAAACTGCGTGTTTGGCCCATTCCTGCGGCTCTTGCGCAGGGATCGGGTCCTGAAATATTGGCCCTATGGCAATGTCAACCAACTTTTATGGGGCTTGCCATTCTGACGGATTGGAGTCAGATTCTTCTCTTGAAATGGGCAGAGGATGCAGTTTTCCCGATTTGCACATTCCTTTCGACGGTGAGATTTATGAAACATTTGTCTGCTTGCAGGACAGCCGCAATAGTCTTGTCGCTTGGCTCCGTGAGCGCTGCTAGGGGCTCGGACGATCCGTTTCCCTTCTTCCTTTTTTGACGCTATGGGGGTCAGCGTCAACTGCTTTCTAATGAAAGATCCCTTATGCATTCACCAAGGGATACATCAAGGTTACGTTCATTTCACTCTGCACTTTTACCGACCAGGGTATACGCACAATCAAAGAAAGCACCAAGCGTGCCGACATGGTGATGGAAGCCGCTTCCAAGTTTGGATCCAAGATGACGCACCTTTATTGGACGCAGGGCCAGTACGATTTGATTTCGATTATTGAGGCACCAGACGATGCCTCTGCCACGGCATTTGGCCTGGCCATTGCGTCGGCGGGCAATGTACGTATGCAGACCTTGCGTGCATTTAACCGTGACGAGATGAACAGCATTCTGGGCAAGCTGGGTTAATCCCACGCCGACTGACTTGCGTCTTTAGGGTTGGAACAGCCTGAGCGCTACCTGAACGAGAAGCTTGGGCTTCGATATGGTGCACAAGGAACAGAAGCCATGATCACACATGCAAAAGGGACTGTCGAATACCAGGAAAATGGGGCCGGGGTTTCCCTTGTTTTTGTGCCCGGATCGTTCTCCACCGGGACCTCGTGGCGCAATATCAGTACGCCTCTTTCCGAGCACTACCGCACCATTACCACCAGCTTGTCTGGGTATGGGAAAACGCAGGAACGGCGCATACAGGGTGGTATCCATATGCAGGATGAGATGGATGTGCTCGAAGCCGTCCTGGCACAGGCCAACGCTCCTGTGCACTTGGTGGCCCATTCCTTTGGCGCATGGGTCGCTCTCAGTCTTGCTATGCACCGCAAACCAGATTTGCTGAGCTTGACTCTGCTGGAGCCAACGGCCTTCAATCTGCTGACGTCTGATGGGGAAACCGCGTTGAGCGAGCAGGTGCGTGCCATGAAGGACAGCTATGTGACCGCCTGGCGCAGCGGAGATCAGCAGGCGGTACGGCACGTGATCGACTTCTATGGCGGAGTCGGAACTTTTGACGCCTATCCCCCTGCGGTACAAGACAAGGTGATCGCACAGACCCCAACCAATGTTCTTGACTGGGACAGTGGCTACGCAGAGGTCCCCGCACGGCAGGACTTCGGCACAGTGACCGTGCCAACCCTGGTGATCTGTGGCAACTCCAGCCATCTAGCGATGCAACGCTGCAACCAATTGCTGGTGAACCGCTTGCCGCAGGCCCAACTCATGGCGCTAGATGGTGCCAACCATTTCATGATTGTTACTCACGCTGAGGAGTTGACCCAGCGGATAAACCAGCATATCCGCGCAGTGCAGAACCACTGATCTCATGCGGGGAACGGCTGCTTCGATTCTTTAATCCGTCTGGCTAAATGTCAGGTCCACCAAATTGTGACTGTCAGGAATGGGCACTTCGTGTAGATTCACGGAGCTGATCTGTCGGTCGGCTAACTGCCATAAGCAGCCGGTGGCAGGATACAAGCGAATGTCGGGGCTTGGCCGAATTCGGTAGTCCAAGTAGGTAAGGATAAATGACGGCTTTCGCTGCACAGCAGCCGGTCGCAGTGAGGGTCGCTTGAAATCGGCAAAGAGCCCCAAGCTGCGCGCCATGGTGCCAACAAAAGGGTCGTTTTATTGACACATCAGAAGGAAGCCTGAAAAGCTTCCTTTTTCGGGTCTTTTGTGTAAACTAACTCATCCATCAATCATAGTTTGTTAAACATATGAGTAAGCGTATTGGTTATGCCCGCGTTTCAACCGATGACCAGAATCTGGACCTGCAGCGCGATGCCTTGACCCGATCCGGATGCATCACCCTCTACGAGGAGACCGCCTCGGGCAAGTCGTCGCAGCGTGTCGAACTGGAGCACTGCCGCAAGGCGCTGCGTGCGGGTGACACCTTGGTGGTGTGGCGGCTCGATTGCCTTGGACGTTCGCTGTCGGACCTCGTGAAGATCATCGGTGAGCTGGAGCAGGGTGGCATCACCTTTGAGAGCCTGAACGAGAAGATCGACACGGGCAGCGCCTCGGGCAAGCTCCAGTTCCATGTGTTTGCGGCCCTGGCCGAGTTCGAACGCAACCTGATCCGTGAGCGGACCCTGGCCGGCCTCAACGCCGCCCGTGCCCGGGGCCGGGTGGGCGGGCGCAAGCTCAAGCTGAACGACAAGCAGATCCGGGAAATCCGAGCACTGCTGGCCGATCCGGCTGCGCAGGTCAAGGACATCGCCGCGCGCTACGGCGTGTCGCGCACCACGCTTTACAAGCGGGTGGGTGTCGTGCAGCCACGAAAACAGCTTTGATTTCACCTCAAGAAGGTTGAACGAAGGGGCGGGCAACGGTAAATGCTGTTTCCTTTAGCCATATTTTGATGCAAAATGATGTCCACTTTGATGCGAAAGGCTGACCATGCGAACCACACTCACGATTGATGACCAACTTTTTGCCAGGGCCCTGGCACTTGCAGACCCTGGCGTAGAGAAGTCCGAGCTGATCAGAGAATGCGTCAAGGCATTCATTCAACGCCAGACCGCCCGCCGCCTGGCTGCCCTGGGCGGCCAGGCCCCTGATGTTGAACTCGCGCCTCGCCGGCGCGAAGAAGTGCCAACTTCATGAACGTGCTGGTCGATACCTCTGTGTGGGTTGGCCACTTCAAGCAGCGCAACGAGCGTCTTGTGGCTTTGCTGGAAGAGGGCAGGGTTGTATGCCACCCCTATGTGGTGACGGAAGTGGCCTGCGGGACGCCACCGAACCGGCGCGCCATCATTGCCATGCTGGCCGAACTTGAAAGCACGCCGCTTGCGACACCTGAGGAGCTTTTGGAATTGATCGAGCGTCGCAGTCTGTACGGCCGGGGGTGCGGCTTCGTTGACATAAGTCTGCTGGCTTCGGCGCTTCTGAGCGATCAAACGTTGATCTGGACCTTGGACAAGCGGCTGGAGTCCGTGGCGGCCGAGTTGAGCCGGGCCTACCGCCCGGCACTTCACTCCTGAGCCGCTTGCTGAGCCGCTTGCCTCTGCGGCGACAGGCGTTATGTTCATTCAGCAAGGTTTGAAGCGGATATGTCGCATCGATCGTTAGCAGCACTCGGCCTTAACTCGACAGTAAATTGCAGCATGGCAACGCCGCACGAGCCATCGCTGCCTGTTGTGTGAAATAGGCTCCATTGAGCCATCAGCTATGCTCCACACTGCAAATCCTCATAAAACTTTTGATACGTCGCAAAAGCCCGTTGCTCTACAACTTGCTGAAAGGACAGTGCCCGTTTTATGTCCCAGTGACGGGGGGCATCTGCGCCGGAGGCGGCCATCCAGTTGTCCTTCTGGTCATCTGCGATCAGTGCATGCTTGGCAACATTTTTAATTTCTAGCTTGTCATGCACCGACGCATCGCCCCATGAGCGGTTTTCGCTGCTGTCGAGCACGTGAATATGGCCAATGCTGTTGCCGATGTACCCGGGGCCAGAATCATCCAGAACCTTTTTCTCTGCATCCTCAAGTGGAAAGTCGATAAACCGGTTGTTTCCACCATTGCCGGTCCAATTTGCCCACTGTGCCGATGGCAAGATGTGATCGAAGTCGAACGGGGTTTCTTCGTCCATACCCGCCAATGCCGGTTCTTCCTCGAATTTGTCAAAAACATATTCGCGCTGCAACCATAACAGCAGGGGGTGAGTGTGTCGTCCGGTGCGGTTCCACCAGCGTTTGTAGAGTTCGGCGTATTGCTGCTTGTCTGGCTCGTCTTTGAAAGAAAACCGTGTCCAACCGCGCAGGCCGTTGGTTTCTTTTGGTGAGACTGTCAAGTCTTCGATTTCGCTCAACATCGCCGGGCTAGGCAAAGGGTAGGCCAAGCGGTTTTTATCATCAACCAGTACGGCCATCAGCGCTTGGTCCGGGAAACTGGGTGACGCGTCCTTCATATCTTTCAAGGCTTTGATCGCTATTTCGCTGGCTTTGGCGTAATCCAAGACGCATAAATACCCTTGCAACACAAAGCGCACCATTGCAAGGCGTGATCTCTTTAACGTTTCTTGCGATGGTTTGCTCAGCGTATGCCATGCCAAGAGCGTCTCCAGCAATGGGATCTGCACCAAACACAGCGCGTGTTTTGGTAAACCGAAATCAGCGGTGTAGCTGATGGAATTGAGCACGTCATTCAAGCTGATCACAAAGGCGCCGCCGTCTGGCTGAATGTGGCTTTCAAACGCGCTCATAAAGCCTGGGTGGTTACGCACCATGCGGGCAAAAAAAGGGGGGTGCGGCGGAAATCTTGGACTGGTTTATGCCGGAATTCCAAGGCTATCCCGGTATTCGAGGGGACTAAGTGAGCCGAGGGATATTTTGATCCGCTTTTCGTTATACCAGCGGATGTAAGAGTCAACGACCTGAATGAATTGTTCAATGGTTGTGGCCAGCCAGTTTCGAGGGTAAAACAATTCCGTTTTCAGCCGCCCGAAGAAGCCCTCGCAGGCCGCATTATCTGGCGAGCACCCCTTGCGCGACATCGAGCGAATGAGCTTTGCATCGTCCATCCGGGTGAGCCAGCCAGGCCAGCGATAGTGCGCACCGCGATCAGAGTGGACGACGGGCCAGTCATCGCTGTTGGCCAGCGTCTCGATGGCAGTGTCCAACATCGTGTTCACAAGCGCAGCATCAGGACGTGTGCCGATGGTCCGTAATAGCCCGGCGAATACCGTTCTTGCTGAAATTTGAAGTGGCGCCCAAGATCGCAGCAGTTGCACTCCATTGGTGGTGTGCACTCAAGCCCGTGAAGTGGAC
>NZ_JAAFGZ010000052.1 GCF_010365105.1 Polaromonas sp.
CTCGCCACCTCCATCCTCCTCCCCCTCTTACTCCTTCCCCCCTTGGGGGAAGGCAGGGATGGGGGTCTCCCCGAATCCGAATCCGTTCCCGCAAGTCCCGTTCTGTCTGGGCCTTTGAGCGCCAGGAAAAACGGGATCAGGGCCGCGCGCTGTCTGAGCCGCAGGCGAGTTTGCGCGGACCCCCGTTTTTGCTGGCGCTCAAAGGTTGCCCGTAGCGCAGCGCAGGGACCCGGACAGCCGGGTCGCCTTTCTTTTGCCTACTTTTCTTTGGCGAAGCAAAGAAAAGTAGGTTGCCGCCGGGCAACCCCCGGCCAGCAGGTCCAGGCAAAGTTAACGCAACATGGAAACGGAAAAAAAGAGGTAGCAAGGTCATGAACCTGTCCGGCCCTTTCATCCACCGCCCCATCGCCACCATCCTCCTGACCATCGGCCTGGCATTGGCCGGCATCGGCGCCTTCTTCGTGCTGCCCGTCTCCCCCCTGCCCCAGGTCGATTTCCCGGTCATCTCGGTCAGCGCTTCCCTGCCAGGCGCGTCCCCCGACACCATGGCCAGCAGCGTCGCCACCCCACTCGAAAGGCGCCTGGGCGTGATCGCCGGCGTCAACGAAATGACCTCCAGAAACGGCACCGGCTCGACCCGCATCAGCCTGCAGTTCGAACTGAACCGAAAAATCGACGCCGCCGCCCGTGAAGTCCAGGCCGCCATCAACGCCTCGCGCGCCGACCTGCCCGCCACGCTGCGCAGCAACCCGACCTACCGCAAGGCCAACCCGGCCTCCTCGCCGGTCATCATCCTGGCGCTGACCTCCCAGACCCGCTCACCGGGCCAGATCTATGACGAGGTGTCCAGCCTGGTGCAGCAAAAAATTGCCCAGGTTCCCGGAGTCGGCGATGTCGAACTCGGCGGCGGCTCGCTGCCCGCCGTGCGCGTCGAACTGCTGCCCTTTGCACTCAGCCGCTACGGCGTCAGCATGGAAGACGTACGCGCCGCGCTGCAGGCGTCCAACGCCAACCGGCCGCGCGGCGCCATCGAAGGCAACGGCCAGCGCCTGCAGATCTATGCCATCGGCACCACGGCCTCGGGCGGCCTGCGCGCGGCCGACTACCAGGGGCTGATCGTTGCCTGGCGCAATGGCGCGGCGATCCGCCTGAGCGACGTGGCAGAGGTCAGCAACGGCGTGGAAAACACCAACACGCTGGGCCTGTTCAACGGTCAGCCGGCGGTCATCGTGCTGGTCACGCGCCAGCCCGACGCCAACGTGATTGCCACCGTCGATGGCGTACGCGCGCTGCTGCCCGAGCTGCAGTCGCAGCTGCCGCAGGACGTGGAACTGCAGGTGGCGTCGGATTCGACCAATTCCATTCGCGCCTCGCTTCGCGAGATCGAGGCCACGCTGCTGATCTCGATCGCGCTGGTGGTGCTGGTGGTCAGCGCCTTTTTGCGCAGCGTGCGTGCCACGATCATTCCGGCCGTGGCCACGGTGGTGTCGCTGCTGGGAACCTTCGGCGTGATGTACCTGATGGGATTCAGCCTGAACAACCTCAGCCTGATGGCGCTCACGGTGGCGACCGGGTTTGTCGTCGATGACGCCATCGTCGTGCTGGAAAACACCAGCCGCCACATCGAAGCCGGCATGGACCGCTTCAAGGCGGCGCTGCTGGGCGCGCGCGAAGTCGGTTTCACCGTGCTGTCGATCAGCCTGTCGCTGGTGGCGGTGTTCATTCCGCTGCTCTTCATGGGCGGTCAGACCGGCCGGCTGTTCCGCGAATTCGCCGTCACGCTGTCGGCGGCGGTGATGATCTCGCTGGTGATCTCGCTGACCACCACGCCGATGATGTGCGCCTGGCTGCTGCGTCCAGCGTCGGCCGGCAAGCCGCCCGGCCGCATCGCGCGGGCCTTTGAAAACGGCTTCAGGCGCACATCGCGCGTCTACGAGGTGGCGCTGGACTGGGCGCTGTCAGCCAGGCTGCTCGTCATGCTGATCCTGCTGGCGGTGATCGGGCTGAATGTCTACCTGTACATTGCCGCGCCCAAAGGCTTTTTTCCGCAGCAGGACACCGGCCAGATCAACGGCTTTTTGCGCGCCGACCGCAGCATTTCCTTCCAGGCGCTGCAGGGCAAGCTCAAGGCGCTGGTCGGCATCATCCGCGCCGACCCGGCGGTCGACACGGTGGTGGGCTTCACCGGCGGCTCGCGCGCGGGCGGCGGCTTCATGTTCATCAACTTGAAGCCGGCAGGGCAACGCAGCGACTCGGGCCAGGCGGTGATTGCCCGGCTGCGGCCGCAACTGGCGCAAGTCACCGGCGTGACGCTGTTCCTGAACCCGGTGCAGGACCTGCGCGGCGGCGGCCGGCAGAGCAATTCCACCTACCAGTACACGCTCAAGAGCGACAACGCCGTCGACCTGAAACGCTGGGCCACGCGGCTGGCCGACCAGATGAAGCGGTCGCCTGCGCTGACCGACGTGGACACCGACCAGGAGGAAAACGGTGTCGAAACCATGGTCACGGTGGACAAGGACAGCGCCGCGCGGCTGGGCATCAGTTCGCGCGATGTGGACAACGCGCTGTACAACGCCTTCGGACAGCGCCAGGTCGCCACCATCTATGGCGAGCTGAACCAGTACAAGGTCATCATGCAGGTGGCGCCGCGCTACATCGACAGCCCCGAGGCGCTCAAGGACATCTATGTGCCGGCCAGAAACGCAGCCGCCGCCACCGGCACAGGCACGACCTCCAGCACCAGCGCCACTGCGTCCATCGTGAACCCTGCGCTGCGCGACCCGTCTTCCGGCCAGGCGCTGAGCACGGCGGTCACCACCATGGTGCCGCTGTCGGCCATCGCCAGCTTCAGCGAAAATTCGGCGGCGTCATCGATCAGCCATGAAGATGGCGAACTGTCCACCACCATTTCGTACAACCTGGCCACCGGCAGCACGCTGGGCGATGGCCAGGCTGCCGTACAGGCATCGGAAGCCGCGATCAGCCTGCCCAACAATGTGCGCGGCAGTTTTTCAGGCACGGCGCTCAGCGCGCAGCAGTCGCAGGGCGAACAGCCTATGCTCATCCTGGCGGCGCTGGTGGTGATCTACATCGTGCTCGGCATTTTGTATGAAAGCCTGATCCACCCGCTGACGGTGATTTCCACGCTGCCGTCGGCCGGCGTGGGCGCGTTGCTGGCGCTGCTGCTGTTCAAGATGGACCTGTCGATCATCGCGCTGATCGGCATCTTTTTGCTGATCGGCATTGTCAAGAAAAACGCCATCTTGATCATCGACTTTGCGCTGGATGCTGAACGGGCGCGCGGCTTGAGCGCCGTGCAGGCGGTGCGTGAAGCCTGCCTGCTGCGTTTCCGGCCGATCCTGATGACCACGATGGCCGCCATCCTGGGCGCGCTGCCGCTGGCCATCGGCTTTGGCGAAGGGGCCGAATTGCGCCGGCCGCTCGGCATCACCATCATTGGCGGGCTGATCGCCAGCCAGTTGCTGACGCTGCTGACCACGCCGGTCGTGTATGTGCTGCTCGACAAGCTGCGTCGTCGCCATCCGTCCGAGCGCCACCTGAGCCGTCATCCGCATGCGCCATCGCCTGATCTGCCCGATACAGCGCTTCACCCTCTTGCGCCCTCTCCCACTGGGAGAGGGCTGGGGTGAGGGCCAGCGGACATGAAACTGCCATGAAAATCCTGTGCCAACCTGGTCAAGCCCCACCCCGCAACCGTCGGTCCCGCAAAGGCCGGAATGACGAATTCATAAAGCCGCCCATGCGTTCAAAACTGCCTTTTCACCTTTTCACGGTTGCCGCACTGGTTTTAGCGGTCAGCGGCTGCGCCGTAGGCCCCAATTACCAGCGCCCTTCCACGCCGGACATCAGCGCCTTCAAGGAAGCCGCAGGCTGGACGCCCGCCGCACCGGCCGATGCGCTGGAACGCGGCCCGTGGTGGTCACTGTTTAGCGACCCGGTGCTCGACCAGCTGGCCGCGCGGGTTGAGGTGTCGAACCAGAACGTCGCGGCGGCCGTGGGCGCTTATGCGCAGGCGCGCGCGCTGGTGCGCGAACAACGGGCCTCGATGTTTCCCTCCGTCACCCTCAATGGCGGCGCCAACCGCTCGCACAGCAGTTCGGGCAGCAGTTCCACCAGCGGCAGCGGCGGTCGCACCGGCAACAGCTTCAGCGCCAGCATTGGCGCCAGCTGGGAGCCCGATGTCTGGGGCCGGCTGGGCCGTGCGGTGGACAGCGCCTCGGCCAGCGCCCAGGCCAGCGCCGCCGACCTGGCGTCGGCCCGGCTGTCGGCGCAGGGTGAACTGGCCATCAACTACCTCACGCTGCGCCAGGTCGATGCGCAAAAAGCGCTGCTGGAAAACACGCTGGCCGGGTTCCGGCGCACGCTGGAGATCACCCAGAACCGCTACAGCGCCGGCATTTCGGCCAAAACCGATGTGCTGCAATCGCAAACCCAGCTGGCCAACGCGCAGGCCGACGATGCCGGGCTGGTGCGCCAGCGCGCGCAGCTCGAACACGCCATCGCGGTGCTGGTGGGAGAAGCGCCGGGCAATTTTTCGATGGCCCGTGCCGCGTGGAATCCGTCAGTGCCCGAGGTTCCGGTCGGTGTGCCATCCACCCTGCTGCAGCGCCGCCCCGACATTGCCGCTGCCGAACGCCGCGTGGCCGTGGCCAACGAGCAGATCGGTATTGCGAGAAGCGCCTATTACCCCAGCCTGCCGCTGGGCGCGTCGTATGGATTCGGCGCCAGCCGCGTGGCCGACCTGTTCAGCGCGTCCAGCAGCGTCTGGTCGCTCGGCCTGTCGGCGGCGCAAACCCTTTTCAATGCCGGCGCCACCACCGCCCGCGTCGAAGGCAGCGAAGCCGCGCATGCGCAGGCGGTGGCGCGTTACCGGCAAACCGTGCTGACGGCGTTCCAGGGTGTGGAAGACCAGCTGGCCGCCACCCGCATCCTGCAGATCCAGCAGGATTTGCGCCGCCAGGCATCCGAAGCCGCCGACCAGGTCGAGCAGCAGGTGCTGAACCGCTACCGCAGCGGCCAGGTGAGCTACACCGAAGTCATCACAGCCCAGGCCACCGCATTGAGTGCGCGCCGCGCGCTCGTGCAGGCCATGGCCGACCGCCAGACCACCGCCGTGGCGCTGATCCAGTCGCTCGGCGGCGGCTGGCAGGCGGCGCAATGACGCAGGCGGCGCCCGTCAACAACGGTTGACCCTTCTGGTCGGGGTTTATTGGGCCACTGTGCTGCAACACCACCCGTGCAGCATTTTCGCCAGGCATTGCGCTGGCGATGTGCCCTCCGGTCGTGAAATTCGCTTTCAACGACCCACTGTTGACCTGGATCAGCATGCCCCTGGTATGAATAGGGGATAGTCCATACAACAAAGGGAGCGACCACCATGAAACTGATGACTGACCTGTTTTCCACCGACTACGGCCTGATGAGCATCATCGGCATTGTCTTCATGATGGGCATGGGGGTATTCTTTCTTCGCCTGTTCATGGGCAAGATGAAACACGATCCGACGTCCCCCCGCAAGTAAGCCGCCGGGTTGCCTGCGGCACCGTCAGTTGATGACCAAACAGGCACTTTCCGCAATACCGGCGGGTGCCAGTAGCTATAAAAACTATAGCGTTTAATTAACTATTGGCAGGGTGCTCCCGCTGATGCAGCGCCGCCAGAAAAAACCGCGTGGCCTCGCTCAGCGGCCGGTCCCTTCGGGTGATGGAGCCAAACGACTCCATCTTGTGCCGGATCGGGCATGGCAACACGCAAAGCAGCCCATGGCGCGCGTAGGTGTCAGCAATCGACAGCGGCACGACGCCAATCATCTCGGTTTCGGCAATCAGGTTGGTGGTCGTCAGGATCGACGCGGTTTCGATCAACCCCCGGGGCAACGGCGCCTGCTGCATCCTGAATTCCTGCTCCAGCACCTCGCGCATCGGGCTGCCAGTGGGCTGCAATATCCACGGATAGCCCAGCAAACGGTCAAACGGAACTGATTTCTGCCGGGCCAGCGGATGATGGACGCCCACGACGATGGCGAGCGCCTCGTTTTCCAGCGGCGTGAATTCATAGTCGGCCCACTGCGCGCCGCGAATCCGCCCGACCGCGACATCCAGCACGCCTTCGCGCAGCAGTTCCAGCAGCCGGTCGCTGGTGTCCAGCGTGACATCGAGCGACAGCAGCGGATAGGCTTTTTTCAGCGCAATGATGGCCTGCGTCAGCAAGGTCGGCGACGGCGCCATGATGCTGCCCACCGACAGGCGGCCCGAACTGCCCAGCTGCAATTCAGCCAGTTCCCGGGTCATCGACTCGATGGAGCCGCGCATTCCCCGGAAATAGCCCAGCACGCTGGTGCCCGCCGGCGTCAGCTTCTGGCCGCGCCCGACCCGTTCGAACAATTTTTGCCCCAGCGCCGACTCCAGTTCCTGGATCATCTTGGTGGCCGCCGGCTGCGTCATACCCAGTTCGCCGGATGCCTTGCGCAGGGTGCCATGTTCGCCCACGGCCAGGATCAGGGCGACTTGACGCATGCGCAGGCGGTTCAGGAGTTGTGGAATGGACGCTGGAAGTGGCATGACGGGATGGCGCGATGCGCCGATTAATTGATCACCACAGCTTATCAAATAATCAATTATTTTGAATTTACGACAAGTGTCTGTCTCCCTACCATCATCTTCATTCATCGACAGCCCACGGCCAGGAGACAAACCCATGAAACTCTTTTCAACACTGCTGGCGGCGGCCTGCGCCCTCGCCTGCCTCACCCCTGCGGCCGCCCAGCAGGACTGGCCGACCCGCCCGGTCAAGATCCTGGTCGGTTCCGCGCCCGGCGGTGGCACCGACGCCATGGCGCGTGCCGTCGCCGACCGGCTGGGTCCGCTGCTCAAGCAGCCGGTGGTGGTCGAAAACCGCCCCGGCGCGTCCAACACCTTGGCGGCCGACGTCACGGCCAAGTCCACCGACGGCCACACGATGATCATGGGCGTCTCGACCGCGCATGCGATTGCGCCGCACCTGCTCAAGCTCGGCTACGACAGCGACAAGGACCTGGTGCCGGTGGTCTTCGTCGGCGCGGTGCCCAATGTACTGGTGGTCAACAACGCGCTGCCGGTCGATTCGGTCCAGTCGCTGGTCAAGCTGGCCCGGGAAAAGCCCGGCCAGCTCAACTACGCCTCCAGCGGCTCGGGCAGCACGCAGCATATTGCGGCCGAACTGTTCAAGGATGCGTCCGGCGTGTTCATCACGCACATTCCCTACCGCGGCAGCGGTCCGGCGCTGATCGACCTGGTCGGCGGCCAGGTGCAAATGAGTTTTGACACCATGCCGTCGGTCATCGGACAGATCAAAAACGGCCGCATGAAGCCGCTGGCAGTCGCCAGCGCCAAGCGCAATCCGCAACTGCCCAATGTGCCCACCATGGCGGAAGCCGGCCTCAAGGGTGTGGAAATGAATGCCTGGTACGGCATTTATATGCCCGCCTCGACACCCAGGGCAGTGCAGGATCGCGTGTACGCCGACGTGACCCGGGTGCTGGCCATGCCTGAAACACAAAGCCGGCTGAGTGCCATCGGCGCCGACCTGACGCCCATGACGCAGGCGCAGTTCGCCGCCTTTCACGCGGCTGAAAACAAGCGTTATGCCGAGCTGATCACCCGCAAGAACATCAAGCTGGACTGAAGCCATGAACATGCAGCAGAACCCGGTCATCGCCTTGAGCCTGGGCGACGCGGCCGGTATTGGACCCGAGCTGATCGCCCGCCTCCTCAGCCAGCCCGGCATCACGGACGGCGCCAATATCGTGCTGGTGGGTGACACCTGGCTGTGGCAGGACGGCCAGGCCATCGCCGGCCACCGTGTCGCGACACAAGCCGTTGCGTCGCTGGCCGACGTGCGCAGCCGCGCTGATCAGCGCCTGCCGGCTTTTCTGGCCGTCGATACGATCCAGCCGGCGGACGTGCAACGCAGCCAGGCGCTGGCCGCTTGCGGAACGGCGGTGCTCAAGGTCCTGGACCTGTGCATGGACGGCGCCAAACGCGGCGAGGTCGATGCCCTCTGTTTTGCGCCGCTGAACAAGCAGGCCATGAAGATCGGTGGTATGCAGCATGAGGACGAGCTGCACCACTTTGCCGAGTACCTGGGCGTGACCGGCTATTTTTGCGAATTCAACACGCTGGGCGACTTGTGGACCTCGCGCGTGTCGTCGCATATTCCGCTGAAAGACGCTGCGGCCCTGCTCAGCAAGGAACGCATCATGGATACCGCCCGGCTGATCTACCAGTCGCTGCAGGCCAGCGGCACGGCCGCGCCCAAGGTGGCGATTGCCGCTTTCAACCCGCATGGCGGCGACGGCGGCGTCTGCGGACACGAGGAAATCGACATCATTGCGCCAGCGGTTGAAGCGCTGCGCGCCAGCGGTTTTCCGGTCGATGGCCCCTTCCCTGCCGACACGATTTTCCTCAAGGCCCGAGACGGCCAGTACCAAGCCATCGTCACCATGTACCACGACCAGGGCCAGATCGCCATCAAGCTGATGGGCTTCAGCCAGGGCGTGACGGTGCAGGGCGGCCTGCCGATTCCCATCACCACACCGGCGCACGGCACGGCTTTTGACATTGCCGGTCAGGGTGTGGCCGATGTGAATGCCACGCTGAACGCCTTTCGCATCGCCTGCCGCATGGGTGCGGCACGGCTTCATTCCTGAAAACCCGAGAGTCATCCTCATGAAAATCAAATCCGTACGCGCCCGTGTTTTTGAGTGGAAGGGCAAGACCGTTCCACCACAGGGCAATTTCTGCTCCAACGCCATGGACCTGGTGTATTCCAACACCGAATCCATGAGCACCTTCCGCTTTCATTCGTGGACGGTGGTCGAGATGGAGACCGACGACGGCATCATCGGCCTGGGCAATGTCGCGCTGGCGCCAAGCATTGCCAAGGCCATCATCGACCAGTACCTGACCCCGCTGGTGCTGGGCCAGGACCCGTGGGACTACGAATACCTGTGGCAACGCATGTACCGCGCCACCCACGCCTGGGGCCGCAAGGGCGTGACCATGGCGGCGATCTCGGCGATTGACCTGGCGATCTGGGACATCCTGGGCAAGTCCGTGAACAAGCCGGTGTTCAAGCTGCTGGGCGGGCGCACCAAGGAAAAAATCCCGGTTTACTACTCCAAGCTCTACCGCACCAACCTGGAGGACATGCAGGCCGAGGCGCAAAAATACATGGATGAGGGCTTCACCATGTTCAAGTCACGCTTCGGCTATGGCCCCGCGCACGGCACGAAAGGCGTAGCGGAAAACCTGAAGGCGGTCGCGGCGATCCGCGAAGTCATCGGCTATGACAACGACCTGATGCTCGAGTGCTACATGGGCTGGAACCTGGAATACACCAAGCGCATGCTGCCCAAGCTGGAAAGGTTCGAGCCGCGCTGGGTGGAGGAACCCGTGATTGCCGACGACATCGACGGTTACGCCGAACTGAACCAGCTCACCAGCATTCCGATTTCAGGCGGTGAGCATGAGTTCAGCCTGTACGGCTTCAAGCAGCTGCTGGACAAAAAAGCCGTGTCAGTCGTGCAGTACGACACCAACCGCGTCGGCGGCATCACCGCCGCCCACAAGATCAATGCGCTGTGCGAAGCCTACAGCGTGCCCGTCATTCCGCACGCCGGCCAGATGCACAACTACCACCTGACCATGAGCACGCTGGCCTCGCCGATGAGCGAATACTTTCCGATGTTCGACGTCGAAGTCGGCAACGAGCTGTTTTATTACATCTTCGACGGCGAGCCGGTGGCTGAAAACGGCTTCGTCCAGCTTGACGATCACAAGCCCGGCCTGGGTTTGAGCATGAAGACCGAGTTCCTGGACCAGTTCAATATCATCGAGTGACCATGACAGCACGATACCAAGGCGTATTTCCGGTGGTGCCCACCACGTTCAACGACGCAGGCGAGCTTGATTTGCCCAGCCAGTTGCGCTGCATCGACTTCATGATCGACGCCGGCTCGACCGGCCTGTGCATCCTGGCGAACTTTTCGGAGCAGTTCCTGCTGTCGGACGACGAGCGTGAGGTGCTGACTGCCGCCATCCTCAAGCACGTGGCGGGCCGGGTACCGGTGATCGTCACCACCACGCATTTCTCTACCCGCATCTGCGCCGAGCGCAGCCGCCGCGCGCAGGACATGGGCGCGGCCATGGTGATGGTGATGCCGCCCTACCACGGCGCCACCTTGCGGGCCAGCGAGAACAAGATCTACGAGTTCTATGCCGCGCTCTCAAGCGCCATCGACATCCCCATCATGATCCAGGATGCGCCCATGAGCGGGACGCCGCTGCCGGTGCCTTTCCTGGCACGCATGGCGAAAGAAATCAAGCAGGTGTCGTATTTCAAGATCGAGACCGCAGGCGCGGCGTCCAAGCTGCGCGAGTTGATCCGCCTGGGCGGCGATGCGATTGAAGGCCCGTGGGATGGCGAGGAAGCCATCACGCTGCTGCCCGACCTGGATGCCGGCGCCACCGGCGCCATGACGGGTGGCGCGTTCCCCGACGGCATTCGCCTGATCATGGATGCCTATGCCGCTGGCAACCGGGAGGAAGCCGTCGCCCAATACACCCGCTGGCTGCCGCTGATCAATTATGAAAACCGCCAGGGCGGCATCCTGACGGCCAAGGCGCTGATGAAAGCCGGCCGCATCATCGACTGCGAAGCACCGCGCCATCCGTTTCCGGCCATGCACCCCGAGGTGCGCCAGGGCCTGCTGGAAACCGCCCGGCGGCTGGACCCGATGGTGCTGCGCTGGGGAAAATGAAAGGACACGTGATTGCTATGCATTCAATAGCTGGAGATGCCCAAGGATAGAGCGGAAAAGCCTGTTTTACCCAATAAACGGACTGCCTGTCCTGACTCAGGACCGCAGGGTGTCCGCCACCCGCTCGGCACAGGCGCTGGCCTGCCCGGCATCGCGCGCCTCGACCATCACGCGCACCAGCGGTTCGGTGCCGCTGGCCCGGATCAGGATACGGCCGGTGTCGCCCAGTTCGGCCTCCACTGCTGCCGTAGCAGCCGCCAGTTCGGGGCTGTCCTTCCATTGCTGGCCGGGCTTTAGCCGCACGTTGACCAGGGTTTGCGGAAACAGCACCACGTCCGACAGAAGTTCGCCCAGCGTGCGCCTGCTGCGCACGCAGGCCTGCAGCACCTGCAATGCGCTGATCAGGCCGTCGCCGGTGGTGTGCTTGTCCAGCGCCAGCAAGTGGCCCGAGCCCTCGCCACCCAGCAGCCAGCCACGCTTTTCAAGCTCTTCCAGCACATAGCGGTCACCGACCTGGGCACGCACAAACTCCAGACCTTTGGCTTTCAGCGCCACTTCCACGGCCATGTTGGTCATCAGGGTGCCGACGGTACCCGGAACTTTTTCGCCGCGTGCAATGCGCTCGTTGACCATCAGGAACAGCACTTCATCGCCGTTGAACAGCCGGCCCTCGGCATCAACCACCTGCAGCCGGTCGGCATCACCATCGAGTGCGATGCCGTAGTCAGCCTTGTTGGCGCGCACGGCCGCCACGAGCGCGTCAGGATGGGTTGCGCCGAAACCGTCGTTGATGTTCAGGCCATCGGGCGCGCAGCCGATGGCGATCACCTCGGCCCCCAGTTCATGAAACACCATGGGCGCGATGTGATAGGCCGCGCCATGCGCGCCATCGACCACAATTTTCAGGCCCTTGAGCGTGAGGTCGTTGGCAAACGTACTTTTGCAAAATTCGATATACCGTCCGGCGGCATCGTCAAGCCGGCGGGTTTTTCCAAGTGACGCCGAATCCGCCCAGACCGGCGGCTCATCGAGTGCAGCTTCCACCGCCGATTCCCATTCGTCGTTGAGCTTGGTGCCTTGGGCGCTGAAAAACTTGATGCCGTTGTCGGCAAAAGGGTTGTGGCTGGCACTGATCACCACGCCCAGGCTGGCGCGTTGCGCACGCGTCAGGTAGGCGACGCCGGGTGTAGGCAGCGGCCCAAGCAGCACCACATCAACGCCAGCCGAATTGAAACCTGACTCCAGCGCGCTTTCCAGCATGTAGCCTGAAATCCGGGTGTCCTTGCCGATCAGGACGGTCGGGCGCGCTTCGGTCCTGCGCAGCACGCGTCCCACCGCGTGGGCCAGGCGGAGTACGAAATCAGGCGTGATGGGAGCCTGCCCCACCGTGCCGCGGATGCCATCGGTGCCAAAGTATTTTCTCGTCATGGGTGTTGATTCTTGAATTGGTATTGCAGTGTTCAGCCCGGGAGGGGCACGACATCAGACTGATTTTATGGCCGCCTTTTTGGACTCGGAAGGCGCAATTGCAATTTATTGTGCACTGCAACAATCAAGCGCCAAGCGCTTTGACCTGTCAGCTGGCGGCTTTCCAGACTTTCAGCGCCTGGACGGTTTCGCGCACGTCATGGACGCGCACGATACGCGCTCCGCGCTCGACGGCGAGCAAGGCGGCCGCCACGCTGGGAAGCATGCGTTCCTGCGGCAAAGCCGTTGCCGGATCATCGCAGACCGCCGCCAGCGATGATTTGCGCGACCAGCCCGCGAGCAGCGGATAACCGGCCGCCAGGAATTCACGCTGGCGCGCCAGCAGGGCAAAATTCTGCGCGACGGTTTTGCCAAAACCAATGCCCGGATCCAGCACGATACGGGATTTTTCGACTCCCAGGGCTTGCAGGTTTTGGGCTGCCTGCTCCAGAAACGAGAGCACCTGAAGAATCACATCGCCCTGCATGGGCGTTGCCTGCATGGTTTGCGGTTCGCGATGCATGTGCATCAGGCAGACACCGCAGGACGCATGCGCTGCCACGGCCTCAAGTGCGTAAGGCTGGCGCAGCGCCCAGATGTCATTGATGATGTCAGCGCCAAGATCGAGCACGGCGCGCATGACCTCGGGCTTGTAGGTGTCCACCGAAACCGGGACGCCCAGAGTCACCGCATGGCGGACTACCGGCAGCACGCGGGCCAGTTCCTGGGCCAGCGGCACCGGTAAGGCGCCGGGACGGGTGGATTCGCCCCCGATGTCCAGCAGGTCGGCGCCGTCGCGGATCAGCTTTTCACAATAGGCAAACACGGCTGAAAAATTGTCCGTGGCGGCGTAATAGCTTCCACCGTCAGAAAATGAGTCTGGCGTGGCATTGACAATGCCCATGACGCGAGGTTGCGACAGGTCCAGCTGAAAACGCGCGGTTTGCCAGATCACAAAAGCTCCTTGTGGGTGATGACGGACCAAACGATGCAATCAGCGTCTTGCCGTAAGCGTCAGACCCAAAAAAAAACCGGGGACTGGCCCCGGTTTCTAGATTGTCTGGCGAACTGAAGACCTCAGATCAGGCGGCGTTGGGCGCCGGGTCTGTCGTGACCGCAGGGCTGCCTCCACTTGGGCCGTTGCCGCCGCTGCCGACGGAAGGATTGCGCGGCGTCCAGTCCTTGGGAGGACGCGGCTCCTTGCCGGCCATGATGTCGTCCATCTGTTCGACATCGATGGTTTCCCATTCCAGCAAGGCCTTGGCCATCGCGTGCATCTTGTCCTTGTTGTCTTCGATGATCTTTCGCGCCAGGTTGTACTGCTGGTCAATGATGCGGCGCACTTCGGTATCAACCTTTTGCAGCGTGGCTTCACTCATGTTGTTGGTCTTGGTCACCGACCGGCCCAGGAACACTTCGCCTTCGTTCTCGGCATAGACCATGGGTCCAAGCGCATCTGTCATGCCGTAGCGTGTGACCATGTCCCGGGCCAGTGCCGTGGCGCGTTCGAAGTCGTTGCTGGCACCAGTGGTCATCTGGTTCATGAACACTTCTTCAGCGATACGGCCACCGAACAGCATGCTGATCTGGCTGAGCATGTATTCGCGGTCGTAGCTGTAGCGGTCCTGCGCTGGCAGGCTCATCGTGACACCCAGGGCGCGGCCACGCGGAATGATGGTGACCTTGTGTACCGGATCACACTTGGGCAGCATCTTGCCCAGCAATGCGTGGCCGGACTCGTGGTAGGCCGTGTTGCGGCGCTCTTCCTCAGGCATGACCATGCTCTTGCGCTCGGGGCCCATCAGAATCTTGTCCTTGGCCTTTTCAAAATCCTGCATTTCGACCGTGCGCGCACTGCGGCGTGCGGCCATCAGGGCGGCTTCGTTACAAAGATTGGCCAAGTCGGCGCCCGACATGCCAGGAGTGCCGCGTGCAATCACGCTGGCATTCACGTCCTGGCCCAATGGAACCTTGCGCATGTGGACATTCAGGATCTGTTCACGGCCACGAATATCGGGCAGTGTGACATACACCTGACGGTCAAAACGGCCTGGACGCAGCAATGCGGCATCCAGAATGTCGGGGCGGTTGGTGGCAGCCACCACGATCACGCCAACATTGGTTTCAAAGCCGTCCATCTCGACCAGCATCTGGTTCAATGTCTGCTCGCGCTCGTCGTTGCCGCCGCCCACACCAGCGCCACGCTGGCGGCCAACGGCGTCGATTTCGTCAATGAAGATGATGCAGGGTGCGTTTTTCTTGGCGTTGTCGAACATGTCGCGAACCCGGGCAGCGCCCACGCCCACAAACATTTCAACAAAGTCTGAGCCGGAAATCGAGAAGAATGGAACCTTGGCTTCGCCGGCGATGCCCTTGGCCAGCAAGGTTTTGCCGGTGCCAGGGGGGCCAACCAGCAACAGGCCACGCGGAATGCGGCCGCCGAGCTTCTGGAATTTGGCCGGATCTTTCAGGAAATCAACCACTTCCTTGACTTCTTCCTTGGCCTCGTCGCATCCTGCAACGTCGGCAAAGGTTACGGTGTTGGTGGATTCGTCCAGCATTCGCGCCTTGGATTTGCCAAAGCTGAACGCGCCGCCCTTGCCGCCTCCCTGCATTTGCCGCATGAAATAGACCCACACGCCAATCAGCAGCAACATCGGACCCCAACTGACCAGCAGCGTCATGAGCAGGGAACCTTCTTCACGCGCCTTGACATCAAACTTTACGTCGTTGGCAATCAGGTCACCAATCAAGCCGCGATCAAGGTAGGTGGCCGTGGTCCGGATTTTGCGGTCATCGGTCGTGGTGGCCACGATCTCAGTGCCGCCCTGGCCTTCGGCAATGGTCGCCGCCTTGATGCGCTTGCCGCGCACCTCTTCAAGGAACTCGGAATAACCCAAGTAATTCGAACTGGCGCCGGCGCGTGTGTCGAATTGCTTGAACACGGTGAAAAGCACCATGGCAATGACCAGCCAGATTGCTACTTTAGAAAACCACTGATTATTCAAGGACTGCTCCGATATATGAATCCAAAACCGATTGCATCGCACATGCGCCTTATTTTAGGCGTTTCAAGAGGCTGAACCGACGATTAAGGCTTTGCATCCCTTTGCACGGCACGGATTTAACCGGATATTTAGCTCCGGGAACTGCATTTCATCTTCATGTCACATTTTTCAGGCTCTTGCCAACCAGGAAGGTTTCAGAAGAATTTGAACGCGAAGCCTTGGGCTTCATGCGCTTGACCACCTTGAAACTGGCCTGAAAGAGCTTGAAGAGGTCGTCATAGCCGCTGCCGTGAAACAGCTTGACGACCAGCGAGCCGTCCGGTTTCATGCGCGACTGGGCAAACTCCACCGCCAGTTCGACAAGATGGGAGATGCGCGCCGCATCCACCGACTCGATGCCGGACAGATTGGGCGCCATGTCCGAAATCACCAGGTCCACCTTGACGGCGCCCTGCTCCGAGCGCAAAGCCTGCTCCAGTTTTTCCAGCACGTCGGGTTCCCGGAAGTCGCCCTGGATGAAGGCCACGCCTTCGATGGGTTCCATGGGCAACAAGTCCAGTGCAATGATGCGGCCATTGAGCGCTCCCACAGCGGCGCCGGTCGGTGAGAGCTTGCGCCGCACATACTGGCTCCAGGCGCCGGGCGTGCTGCCCAGGTCAACCACGCAGTCGCCGGGCTTGACCAGACCCAGCGTTTCATCCATTTCCTTGAGCTTGAAGGCGGCGCGGGCGCGGTAGCCTTCCTTGCGGGCCTGCTTCACATACGGGTCATTGATATGGTCATGCAGCCACGCCTTGTTGACTTTTTTACCTTTTGCATCACCCTTGGCTGCAACCTTGGAGGGCGATTTGGGAAGGAGTTTGTGGTCTGACTTGGCATTTACTTTCATGGGCCTATTGTCGTCTTCCCGACACCACCGATAATTGCGCATGGCTCAAATACAACTTACCCCTGCCCAGCGCAAAGACCACCGCGCTGAAGCGCACCATCTCAATGCCGTCGTGATGATTGGCTCCGACGGCCTGACCGACAACGTAAAAAAGGAAATTGACGCCGCACTGAACGCCCACGGCCTGATCAAGGTGCGGGTCCAGTCCGACGACCGTGCAGGCCGCGAAGACATGTTCCGCTCGCTGGCCGAGGAACTTGACGCTGCGCCCATCCAGCACATCGGCAAGCTGCTGGTGTTCTGGCGGCCGGTTCCCGAGAAAGAGAAAAAGGTCAGCGAAGACCGCATGGCCGGCCCGCGCGATGTCAAGGTGCTGAAGAACAGTTCGCGCTACGGCCAGCGGCCGGAAGTCAAGACCCTGCGCGTGCTCGGCAACCAGCGCCTCACCCCGGGCGGCAGCGTCAAGCGCGCCAAGCCCCGGCAGCAGGTCAGCGTCAAGAAACGCTCGCAGGACTGAACTTTCTCCCAGCCCTGAACCGACCTTGCGACCTCGCTGGTCGGTTTTTGCATTTTCATGGCTAAAACAACCTGCGGCCTTTAGATTCACCCCAGCCGCCCACAGTTAAACATGATGACCAATCCACTCCTCGACTTCTCCGACCTTCCCCTGTTTGACCAGATCCAGCCCGAGCATGTCGGCCCGGCGATGGACGACTTGCTTGCCAAGGCCGAAACGGCGCTGGCGCAGGTCACGGCAGACGATTTTCCGGCGACCTGGAGCGGCATTGCCGGCGTGCTCGATGTGGCCACCGAAAACCTGGGCCGCGCCTGGGGCGCCGTCAGCCACCTCAACAGCGTGGCGGACACGCCCGAGTTGCGCGCCGCCTACAACGCCGCCCTGCCCCGCGTTACCGAATTCTGGACGCGCCTGGGCGCCGACGAACGCCTGTATGCCAAGTACAAGGCCATTGACGTGGCCAGCCTGAATGAAGAGCAGCTCCAGGCACACAAGAATGCCATCCGCAACTTTGTCCTTTCGGGTGCCGAACTGACGGGTGCAGACAAGGAGCGATTCGCGCTAATCCAGGAACGCCAAGCCGAACTCAGCCAGAAATTCAGCGAAAACTCGCTGGATGCCACCGATGCCTTTGCCTATTACGCCACCGATGATGAAGTGGCGGGCGTTCCGGACGACGTGCTGCAAACCGCGGCGCAGGCCGAGGCCGAAGGCAAGGCCGGCTACCGGCTCAGCCTGAAAATGCCAAGCTACCTGCCCGTGATGCAGTTTGCCGAAAGCAGCAGCCTGCGCGAAAAGCTCTACAAGGCCTACACCACGCGTGCCAGCGACCAGGCGCTGCCTGAATTCAGCCAGTTCGACAACAGCACCGTGATGCGTGAAATACTGGCCTTGCGCCAGGAAGAATCGCGGCTGCTGGGTTACCAGAATTTCGGTGAAGTCTCGGTGGTGGCCAAGATGGCCAAGTCACCTGAAGAAGTCGTGACCTTTTTGCGCGATCTGGCACGGCGCGCCCGTCCGTATGCAGAAAAAGACATCGCCGACCTGCGCAGGTTCGCAGCCGAGAAACTCAACCAGACCGACCCCCAGCCTTGGGACTACGCCTACATCGGCGAAAAGCTCAAGGAAGCGCGCTACGCATTCAGCGAGCAGGAAGTCAAGCAGTACTTCACCGCACCCAAAGTACTGACGGGCCTGTTCAGGATTGTCGAAACGCTGTTCGAGGTGCAGATCCGCGAGGATTCAGCCCCTGTGTGGAAACCCGGCGTGGCTTTTTACCGCATCGAGCGCGATGGCCAGCTGGTTGGCCAGTTCTACCTTGACCAGCCGGCACGCACCGGCAAACGCGGCGGCGCCTGGATGGACGATGTGCGCGCCCGCTGGTTGCGCCCCGACACCGGCAAGCTGCAAACGCCGGTGGCGCACCTGGTCTGCAATTTCGCCGAAGGCGTCGGCGGCAAGCCAGCATTGCTGACGCATGACGACGTGACCACGCTGTTCCACGAATTCGGCCACGGCCTGCACCACATGCTGACGCAGGTCAACGAACACGACGTGTCAGGCATCAGCGGCGTCGAATGGGATGCGGTCGAACTGCCGAGCCAGTTCATGGAAAACTTCTGCTGGGAGTGGGAAGTGCTCAGGCAGATGACGGCGCATGTCGATACCGGCGAGCCGCTACCGCGCACGTTGTTCGACAAGATGCTGGCTGCCAAGAATTTCCAGAGCGGTATGCAGACATTGCGCCAGGTCGAGTTCTCGCTGTTTGACATGCTGCTGCACACCTCGCACAACCCGGACGAGGACCTGATGGGCCTGCTCAATGAGGTGCGCCGTGAAGTGGCGGTGATTTCCTCCCCGGCCTACAGCCGCACGGCGCACACCTTCAGCCATATTTTTTCCGGCGGCTACGCGGCGGGCTACTACAGCTACAAATGGGCTGAAGTGCTGTCGGCCGACGCCTATGCAGCCTTTGAAGAAACCGCAGCCGCCAACGACGAAGCCGGAAGCGACAAATCGACGGTCAGCGTGGAAGCCGGCAGGAAGTACCGCACGGCCATTCTGGAAGCCGGCGGAAGCCGTCCCGCCATGGAATCGTTCAAGGCATTTCGGGGGCGCGAACCTTCACTTGACGCCTTGCTGCGCCATCAGGGCATGGCTTGAGCCGCATGCTGAACATGCTTTGCAGAACCGGACCGGTCCCATGAAATCAAGCGCATTTTGTTTTTCTGCATCCAGGGCATTGCTGGCGCTGGTGCTGGCTTCCGGCGCCGTGACTGCATTGCAGGCGCAGCAGGTTTACCGCATTGTCGGACCCGATGGCAAGGTGACATTTTCCGACCGGCTCCCCTCCGTCCAGGTCAACGGTACCAAAGTCAGCGAAGACAATGCCGACACGCCAGGCGGCACTGCCGTCGCGGCCGGCCTGCCGTTCGAACTCCGCCAGGTGGCGCTCAAATACCCGGTAGTTTTGTACACCGGCGACAACTGCGCACCCTGCGGCGCGGGCCGTTCGCTGCTGACCAGCCGGGGCGTCCCGTTCAGTGAAAAGACCGTCAGGACGGCCGCCGACGCCGAAGCGCTGCAGCGCCTGAGCGGTGAAGCATCACTGCCCTTCCTGACCATTGGCAGCCAGCAGCTCAAGGGTTTTTCGGATGCGGAATGGACCCAGTTCCTGAACGCCGCCGGCTATCCAAAGTCTTCGATCTTGCCGGCAAGCTATCGGCCAGCAGCAGCGGCGCCCCTGGTCACCGTGGCGCCAACCCCTGCAGCAGCTGAAGGCCGGGAAGTCAATACCGTCAGGAAACTTCCGGCTGCACGCCCCGTCCAGCCACCGGCCAACAGCAGCAACCCGTCCGGCATCAAGTTCTGAACGACCTGATCGCCATGTAATTCGGGCCTGCCGATGTACAGACCGGCGCCGGGCAAGCGTTGCTTTGTATCCGGAGTATTTTGGTCGCACGTTTGGCACAATACGGCACAGAGAGACCGCCATGCACCAACGAATCAGCGAAGAAATCACCTTCCGCAAACTGGAGGTTCTACTGGCCTACATGGAAACCGGCAACCTGACGCGTGCGGCCGAGTGGCTTGATGTCAGCACAGTCAGCGTACACCGGGCGCTGCACTCGCTTGAAGAAGGGGTGCGCTGCACCCTGTTCCGGCATGAAGGCCGCAACCTTCTGCCCACTGAAGCAGCGCAGGTACTGGCCGAAGTGGCGCGCGACGTGCTCAAGGTGATGGCCGACGGCATCACCTCGACCCGGCAGGCAGGCGGCTACGCGGCCGGCAGCATCAGGATCGGCTCGCTCTATTCGCTCACCATCAAGACCGTGCCCACGCTCATCATGGGCATCAAGCTGCGCAAGCCCGAGTTGCAGACCGAACTGATTTTGGGCTCGAACGCGGACCTGCTGCAAAAGCTCAGGCAGGGCATGGTCGATGCGACCTTGATGGCGGTTCCTGAAGGCGAGGCCGACATTGAATCCCTTGCGCTTTTCGATGACGACATCTACTTTGCCGCGCCCGTCGGCTCGCGCTATGCGAACCTGGACTCGGTGGATCTCAGCGCCTGCGCCGACGAGCGCTTTGTCAGCCTGACCGAGGGTTTTGCCACCTACTCCGGCTTTATCGAAGCCTTTCGTGTTGCCGGCTTCACGCCCAACATCGCCATGAAAGTGGGCGACATTTTCTCGTTGATGAACCTGGTCAGCGGCGGCATCGGCTGCACGCTGCTGCCGGGCCGGGTGCGCGGCGTGATTCCCAACAAGGTACAGCTGATCCCGCTGCAGCCCAGGTTCCTGATGCGCCAGCACATCGCTCTGAACTTCCTGCGCACCCGCGAGCGCGACCCGAACCTGCTGGCCCTGGCGTCGGTCTGCCGCCTGTCGCGACAGGCGCTGGCGTGAACCCAGGGTTAACCCTCGACTGTTTCATCCACTGAAATTGTGACGCCAGCGCGTTAATTGATCTGCCTTGTCGCCGCCGATAAAGTCGCGGTCAAGAAACCAACGCTGCAAGCTTTTTCCGGCTTGTGCGGGACCCGGTTTCGAATAACCGGCCGCGCACAGGCCGCATAAAAGGAGACAAGTATCATGATCATTTACGGGGTAGCGCTGCTGTCCATCTGTACCTTGCTCGGGGTACTGATCGGCGACCTGCTGGGCGCGGCAATCGGTGTCAAGGCGAATGTGGGGGGCGTCGGTTTCGCGATGATCCTGCTGCTGTTCGCCTCCGAGCATCTCAAGAACAGCGGCCGCTTCGTGCAGCAGTCGTCACAGGGCGTGGCCTTCTGGACGGCCATGTACATTCCGATTGTGGTGGCCATGGCGGCGCAGCAGAACGTGCTCGGCGCGATCAAGGGCGGCCCGATGGCGATCATCGCGGGTATTCTGGCGACGGTGGTCTGTTTCGCGCTGATTCCAGTCATCGACCGCATCGGTCGGTCCGAGCATCTGCGCGAAGAGCAAAAACTTGCTCACAAGAGCCAGGGGTGATCGGCATGACCAATACCCTGGATATTTTGATAAACGTGCTCGTCAAGAACGGGCTGCTGACCGCCTTCGCCGTCGTAGGCATCACGATGTGGGTTTCGTATTTTCTGTCGGCGCGATTGACGCGTGGGCACCTGCACGGGTCGGCGCTCGCGATCATGCTGGGACTGCTGATGGCCTACATTGGCGGCGTCATGACCGGTGGCAAGAATGGCATAGTCGATTTCAAGCTGCTGAGCGGCGTGGGTCTGCTGGGCGGCGCGATGCTGCGTGATTTCGCCATCGTCTCAACCGCCTATGGCGCCACGCTCACCGACATGCGCAAGTGTGGTGTCAGCGGCATTGTTTCGCTGTTCACTGGCGTCATATTGTCCTTCGTTGTCGGCGCTGCCGTCGCGATGTCATTCGGGTACACCGATGCCGTGAGCATCTCGACCATCGGGGCAGGGGCGGTAACTTACATTGTCGGACCGATTACCGGTGCGGCCATCGGCGCCAGTTCTGAACTGATTGCCCTGAGTATCGCCGCGGGTTTGGTGAAATCGGTCCTGGTGATGGTGGGCACGCCCTTCTTCGCCAAGTACATCGGCCTGGACAACCCGCGCACAGCGATGGTCTTCGGTGGCATGATGGGTACGACCAGCGGTGTCTGCGGCGCCTTGGCGGCGGTGGATCCCAAACTGGTGCCCTACGGCGCCATGACCTCGACGTTCTACACCGGCCTGGGTTGCCTGATGGGGCCGTCCGTGCTGTTCTTCGCCACCCGGGCGCTGGTTGGCTAGAACGAAATCACCCTGACCGCCCACCACACCGGTCAAGGTGAAAAACAGCGTTTTGCTACTGAATTCATAGCTGTATGCGCTTTCCAGTTATGCGCAGAAGGCATATTTCATGCTGAAAAGCTTGTTTTTCTGGCTCAAATGATACGACACCAGGCCGCAGCGACCCTCTTCCCATCTTCACGGCATTGAAACCCTTGACCCGCGCCGCCGTGCTTTTGCAAAGCAGGCGGCGTGGTTTCATCCGCCTGCATTCACCTCCGATGTCTATTGTTCGCGCTGCCGCTCCCGCGCCATCAAAACCGCCAGCGTGTCGGCGCGCGTGTCGGCGGCGGCCACCGACAGGGCTTCTGGAAACGCCAGCGCGCCGAGCTTGGTCAGCACGCTGCCCGGCGGCATTTCGACGCTCAGACGCACGCCCTGCTCGTGGGCCAGCACGGTGGTGTCATGCCATTTCACCGGCAGCGCCATGTTGCGCGCCAGATCGTCGGCGATGCGGGCGGGCGCACTCAAGGCGCGGCCCAGGCTGGCGCTGAAGTAGCGAAGGCGCGGCACGGCCACCGGCACATCGGCCATGGCCAGCGCCAGTTCGGCGGCCGGCGCGTCAAGCAGCGGGCAATGCGACGGGACGCTGATCGCCACCGGCTTGGCGGCGTAGGCGCCTCGCTTCTGGGCCAGTTCAGCCACACGCGCCATGGCGGCATGCGCGCCGGCAATCACCAGCTGCGTCGGGGCATTGATGTTGGCCAGGTAAACGGGTGAAGCGTCAGAATGCACCTGGGCAATGAGCGGCTCCAGCGCGGCGCGTTCCAGGCCCAGGATCGCGGTCATGCCGTAGCCACCGGGATAAGCCGCCTCCATCAGCCGGGCGCGCCGCTCGACCAGTCGCAGCGCATCGGCATAGGACAGCACCGACGCCACCACTGCCGCCGGATAAGCGCCCACCGACAGGCCCGCCACGGCATCGGGCGGGCCGGCCTCGTGGATCAAATCTCGCGCCGTCGCGACCCCGGCCACCAGCAAGGCGAGCTGGACCGCAACCGACGAGCGCAGCGCCTCTGCGCTGTCCAGCGCCAGGGCGTCGCGGCCCAGCACCTCGCAGGCCTCGTCCATCACCTCGCGCACCAGTGCTTTCTGCGGCAGTGCATGCAGCATGCCGGCGCGTTGCGTGCCCTGGCCCGGAAAGGTGAACAGGATGCTCATGCCGGCATGGCACAGCAGGCGGCGTCGAAAAATGCCGCATCCGGGCGCGACCAGGCGTTGTCGGTCAGGATGGGGCCACGGTTAGTCTTGAGCAAGACCGGCCCACCGGTGCGAACCCATTCCTGCAAGGCAAAGGCGCCAAACGGTGTCTCGACCTGCGCATCGACGCGCGCCTCAAGGTCGTGCAGCAAGCGGGCCACAGCGCGCAGCGCGTCAGCATCGGTCGCCAGCGGCGCATGTAGGACCAGGTCCAGGTCGCTGTCAGGGCGCAGCACATCCAAGCCGCTGGCCAGCGAAAAACCGACACCGCCCGTCACACCCCACGCCAGCGGCAGGTCATCGAGTTTCGGGCCGAGCCGATCCAGCGCCTGCAGGCAGGCCAGCGGCGATTCACGCACGCGGGAACTGTGCGCGGCGCTGCGGGCGATGGTCTCTGGTTCGACCACCCGCACCACGTGACCAGCCGCCATCCGTGCGGCGCAGCGCTCGCTGCGCGTGCTGCCACGCAGCCCTACCGGCAACTGGCCTGCGTCGGCCAGCGTGGCGCGCCGCACCACCACCGGGACTCCGGCAAGCCAGTCCGGCGTGGCCCAGGGCGGCGGCGATTCGGAAAAAATCAATGCCGAAGCCGCCACCGGCCACAGCAGGTCGTGCGGCCGGTAACTACCGGCAGGTGAATTCACCACTGCGCGCGCAGCTTCTCGCGCACCAGCGACGAAGCCTGCCGGTTGGCGCCGCCCAGACGGCTGCGCAAGTCAGGCACCGGATCGGTTTTGATGTTGTCCAGCGCAGCCACAAGCGCACCGCGCACATGTTCCACATCGGCGGCCGACGGCTGTTCGGCGCTGGCCACATCCACCAGCTTCCAGAGCAAACCCAGCGTGGCGTAGCTGGCGATGTCGTAGGCCATCGGCGGCACGTCGGCGGCGAGGCGTTCCAGGTCTTCGACGCTGCGCAGCGTCACGCGGGCGGCGGCGGCCTTGCCCATGGCATGCACCATCACGCCGTCGTCGTTCAGCGCGATCAGCCGGTTTGCCTGGTAGCCGTGGGCCAGGAAAGCGCCGGACATGGCCTTGCCGACGATCAGGCCGATCACCGCATGGCCGTGCTGGCGCGCCTGGGCATAGGCCCCGGCGGCACCGGCCAGCGCCTGGTGGATGCCGAACGCTTCTTCGCGCCGGCCATAGGCCTGGCTGCTGACGTCGATCACCGCGACGATGGCGCGTTTGGCGCCCTCGCGATCCGCCGCGATGACCTCATGCACGGCCTGCGCCAGCGCCCAGCCTTCGATCAGCCCGGTCTCGCCGGTGCGGGCGCGCGGGTAGCTGCTTTCGGCATCCGGCACGACCGCGATGTAGCGCGCCGGCTGGGCGGCCAGCGGCGCATCGACCACGCGAACCGATGGCGGATAGCCTGGCAACACGTCAGCGTTATCCGTCAGGGCAGCCAGCCAGATGGCGCCACGGCTTGGGGTTTGTTCATTCATGACCGACTCCTGCGCTGTTGACGTCATCGACGTGGTTGACGTTGTAGACCTGCCGCACGATGCCGGGCGTGGCCTGCACGCGGGCGTCGTAAGACGACAGCCGTTCGAGGTAGTGCGCGTACTGGTCGCTGCGCTCGACCTGGGGACGGCCCCGCGCCAGCAGGCCGACGACGGTGCTGCGGATGTCGGCGGTATCGTCCTGGACATAGGCATCGACCAGCCCGGTGTGAAAACGCTGCTCGCCGCCGGTGAAGCTCCAGATGAAGGGCCTGTCGCGCGAATCGTATTCGGCGATGCCAGCTTCCTGCTCGATCACCTGCGGCCCGTTCAGGCCCAGCCGCGCCTCACGCGTGGCGACCAGGTAACTGCACAGGCCGGCGGCAATCGACATGCCGCCAAAGCAGCCCACGCTGCCGGCAATCACGCCGATAACCGGCTGGTACTGGCGCAGATCGACGATGGCCGAATGAATCTCGGCAATGGCAGCCAGGCCCAAATTGGCTTCCTGCAGGCGCACGCCGCCGGTTTCAAACAGGATGACGGCGCGCGTGGGCACGCCGTTGCGGTTGTCGTTCGCCGCCAGTTCCAGCGCGCCGGCTATCTTTGCGCCGCCGACTTCGCCCAGGCTGCCGCCCTGGAACGCCCCTTCAATCGCCAGCACCACGGCCGGCTGGCCCTCAATCTGGCCTTTGCCCACCACCACGCCGTCGTCCGATTGCGTGACCACACCCTGGCGCGCCAGCCACGGCGAGGTCATGCGCTCGAACGGGTCGATGAGTTCGCGAAACGTCCCGGCGTCCAGCAGCGCGCGCACCCGGGCTCTGGCGTCGAGTTCGACAAAGCTGTTGTGCTGCGTCAGGCTCAAGGGTGAAGCGTTCATGATTTTTCTCCTGGGGCCGCGTCGCCCAGCGTCTGGAACGCCTGTGCCACGCGCATGCCGACCACGCCCGGCGTTGCGCCAAAGTCGTTGATCTCAACCCGCGCCGCAGGCCAGCCCTGCGCATCGGCCTTGAACAGGCGGTCCAGCTGCGCCTGCCAGACCGCGCCATAGCCATTGACCGAGGTCGTCACGCGCACGCGGGTCAGTCCCGCCATGCCCGGCTCCAGCAGCACTTCCAGGTCGCCCGAGCCGACCACGCCCACCATCACCCGCCCGTTGGCGGGCTGCCCCGCCGGATACTGAAAATCAAAGGTTTCCATAACAGCTTTCAAGAAAGTGAAGGCCTGCGGACGCTAAGGTCCAGGCGATCGAGGAACAAGGTGGCGGCCAGCAGATCGGCTGCGCCGCCCGGGGAGGCATTCAAGGCCAGCGCCCGCGCGTCAAGCTGGCGCAGCAGGCGCCGGCCCGCTAGGGCCGCCACGCCGCCGCGGGCCAGCACGGCGACGGCATCCGCCTGCAGC
>NZ_JAAFGZ010000001.1:0-261435 GCF_010365105.1 Polaromonas sp.
CTTCCCAGTGGCTGCGCCTACTCTTTCACCTCTCAAATTTGCATCTTCGCAAAGCCACTAATTCACCACTTTCTGGATTGTGCAAGTGGCTCATTTAAATAGTGAAACAGCGCTGGTGGACAAGCCCTTTGGCTTCCAGGCGGCTTGCCGGCTAACCGATAATCGCGGCCATGTCCGCCGCATCTTTCGACCAACCCTCCATTTACCAGCGAACCCTGCCCTTGCTGCAGGGCTTCGACGGCCTGCTGGCCTTTGCCGTGTTCCTGCTCGCCTGTGCCGGCCTGCTGATCATGTATTCGTCAGGCTACGACCACGGCACCCGCTTTGCCGACCATGGCCGCAACATGCTGATTGCCGGCGCCATCATGTTCGTGGTGGCGCAGGTGCCGCCGCAAAAATTGATGGTGTTCGCCGTGCCGCTGTACCTCACCGGCGTGACGCTGCTGGTGGCGGTGCTGGTGTTTGGCATCACGAAAAAGGGCGCCAGGCGCTGGCTGAATGTCGGCGTGGTGATCCAGCCCAGCGAGATCTTGAAGATCGCCGTGCCGCTGATGCTGGCGTGGTGGTTCCAGAAGCGCGAAGGGCAGTTGCGCCCGCTCGATTTCGCCGTCGGCCTGGTGCTGCTGGCCGTGCCGGTGGGGCTGATCATGAAACAGCCCGACCTGGGCACGTCGCTGCTGGTGCTGGCCGCCGGCCTGGCGGTGATCTTTTTTGCCGGCCTGAGCTGGAAGCTGATTGCCCCGCCGCTGTTGCTGGGCGTCATCGGCATTTCGCTGGTCGTCTGGTATGAGCCGCAACTGTGCGCCGACGGCATGCGCTGGCCTGTGCTGCACGATTACCAGCAGCAGCGCATCTGCACGCTGCTGGACCCGTCGCGCGACCCGCTGGGCAAGGGTTTTCACATCATCCAGGGGATGATCGCGATTGGTTCGGGCGGCGTCTTCGGCAAGGGCTTCATGGCGGGCACGCAGACGCACCTTGAGTTCATCCCCGAGCGCACCACCGACTTCATCTTTGCAGCCTATTCCGAGGAATTCGGCCTGATCGGCAACCTGCTGCTGATCTCGGGGTTCCTGTTCCTGATCTTTCGCGGCCTGGCGATCGCAATGAATGCGCCCACGCAGTTCTCGCGGCTGCTGGCGGGCGCGCTGACGATGATTTTTTTCACCTATGCCTTTGTCAACATGGGCATGGTCAGCGGCATCCTGCCGGTGGTGGGCGTGCCGCTGCCCTTCATCAGCTATGGCGGCACGGCGATGGTGACGCTGGGGCTGGCGCTGGGCATGCTGATGTCGATTGCCAAGGCCAAGCGCCTGGTGCAGACATAAGGATGTAGCCCCCACGGTCGCCCACTTCGTGTGGCTTCCTGCCCCCCGAGGGGGCCGCTGCGCCTGCGGTCTGGCAAAGCCAGTCCCGCGGCCCTGGCTGGTAGGGGATGGCCCCCACGCTTGTCGCTTCGCATACTGCGCTGCCCCCCGAGGAGGCCGCTGCGCCTGCGGTCTGGCAAAGCCAGTCCCGCGGCCCCTGCTGGTAGGAAGTGCCCCTCCCTTACGCTTGTTGCTTTGCCTGCCATCCTTCCAGCCATCATCCCTATGAACAGCACTGGCGGGTCACACTGCCTACAATCATTGGATGATTTCACTCAACTCCGCTGCCGCCTCTGTTCGCCAAACCAATGTCTCCGGGCGTCCTCCGGCCCGGCCGAGCAAGGATTCCACGTCGGAGCGGCTGGCGATTGCCCAAAAACTGCTGCTGTCGCCCTTCGGCCTGGACGAAGCTGCGCTGAGCCGGGCGCTGGGTGAAATCACTTCCTATGGCGTGGACGATGCCGACCTTTACTTCCAGTACACACGCAGCGAAGGCTGGAGCCTGGAAGAGGGCATCGTCAAGACCGGCTCCTTCAACATCGACCAGGGTGTCGGGGTTCGTGCGGTGAGCGGCGAAAAAACCGCCTTTGCCTATTCCGACGACATTTCCGAAGCGTCGCTTCTCGATGCGGCGCGCACCGTGCGCAGCATCTCAGCTGCTTCCCAATCCGGCCGCGTCAAGACACCGGCTCGCAAGGTCGCCACCAGCCGCTCGCTCTACCGCGACCTGGACCCGATTTCCACGCTCGACAGCACGGCCAAGGTCGAACTGCTCGGCAAGGTCGAAAAGCTCGCCAAGGCCAAAGACCCGCGCATCGTGCAGGTGATGGCCGGGCTGGCCAGCGAATACGACGTGGTGATGGTGGCGCGCGCCGACGGCACCCTGGCGGCTGATGTGCGCCCGCTGGTGCGCCTGAGCGTGACCGTCATTGCAGAACAAAAGGGCCGGCGCGAAGTCGGCTCGGGCGGCGGCGGCGGGCGTTTTGGACTGGCCTATTTTGACGACACGCAAATTGGCGAATATGTCGATGCGGCGGTGAATGCAGCGCTGACCAATCTGGAAGCCCGTCCCGCACCGGCCGGCCAGATGACCGTGGTGCTGGGTTCAGGCTGGCCCGGCATCTTGCTGCATGAAGCCATCGGCCACGGCCTGGAAGGCGACTTCAACCGCAAGGGCTCCAGCGCATTTTCCGGCCGCATCGGCCAGCGCGTCGCTGCCAAGGGCGTGACAGTGCTCGACGACGGCACGATTGCCGACCGGCGTGGCTCGCTCAATGTCGA
Organism: Polaromonas sp.; assembly: GCF_010365105.1. Classification (GTDB taxonomy): domain Bacteria; phylum Pseudomonadota; class Gammaproteobacteria; order Burkholderiales; family Burkholderiaceae_C; genus Polaromonas. The sequence goes on from NZ_JAAFGZ010000001.1 coordinate 2,649, forward strand.
TGACGAAGGCAATGTCAGCCAGCGCAACGTGCTGATCGAAGACGGAATTTTGAAAGGCTATATCCAGGATTCGATGAATGCGCGCCTGATGAACGTCAAGCCCACCGGCAACGGCCGGCGCGAAAGCTATGCCCATGTGCCGATGCCGCGCATGACCAACACCTACATGCTGGGCGGCGACAAGGCGCCCGAGGAAATCATCGCCAGCATCAAGAAAGGCCTGTACGCCAGCAACTTTGCCGGCGGCCAGGTTGACATCACCTCGGGCAAGTTCGTGTTCTCGGCCAGTGAAGCGTTCTGGGTCGAGAACGGCAAGATCCTCTACCCGGTCAAGGGCGCAACGATTGTCGGCAACGGCCCGGATGCGCTGACCCGCGTGACCATGATCGGCAACGACATGCAACTCGACAGCGGCGTTGGCACCTGCGGCAAGGAAGGCCAGAGCGTGCCGGTCGGCGTCGGCCAGCCGACGCTGCGCATTGATGGTCTGACCGTTGGCGGCACTGCGTAAGCCGTATTGTTTTCAAGCTGTGCTACATTCCAGCAGATGAATTCCGCGAAATTTTCTTTTGCTTACTTTTGGTTCTCAAGCGCCTCCGGCGGTAGAGAGACTTTCGCGTAAGCAGCAGAAAACGCAGCGAATCTCCAAAAACCGCCGGGCCTCCCGGCGGTTTTTTTTTGCCCGTCCCGATTTGCCAACCCCTGTGAAACAGCCCGAATCCGTTTTGAAATCTTGAAAAAAAGGAAGCCCGTGATGAATGCCAAAGCCAACCCCGCCAGCGCCAGCTGGTATGCGAACGTCGAAAAAACCAGCGAGACCGACGACAAACGCATCAAGGACATCACCGTGCTACCCCCTCCCGAACACCTCATCCGCTTTTTCCCGATTGCTGGCACGGCGGCCGAATCGCTGATCACCCAGACCCGCCAGAACATCCACAACATCATGGCCGGCACCGACGACCGGCTGCTGGTGGTGATCGGCCCGTGCTCGATTCATGACCCGATGGCCGCGCTCGACTACGCCCGCCAGCTGGCCGAGCAGCGCAAGAAATACGCCGGGACGCTGGAAATCGTGATGCGCGTGTACTTCGAAAAACCGCGCACCACGGTGGGCTGGAAAGGGCTGATCAACGACCCCTACCTGGACGAAAGCTTTTGCATCGACGAGGGCCTGCGCATTGCCCGCCAGCTGCTGATCGACATCAACCGCCTGGACGTGCCGGCCGGCAGCGAATTCCTCGACGTGATCTCGCCGCAGTACATCGGCGACCTGATCTCCTGGGGCGCGATTGGCGCACGCACCACCGAAAGCCAGGTACACCGCGAGCTGGCGTCGGGCCTGTCGGCGCCGATTGGCTTCAAGAACGGCACCGACGGCAACATCCGCATCGCCACCGACGCCATCCAGGCGTCGGCGCGCGGCCACCACTTCCTGTCGGTCCACAAGAACGGCCAGGTGGCGATTGTGCAGACCAACGGCAACCAGGACTGCCACGTGATTTTGCGCGGCGGCAAGGCGCCCAACTACGACGCCGACAGCGTCGCCGCCGCCTGCAAAGAACTCGAAGCCGCCAAACTGCCGGCAACGCTGATGGTCGATTGCAGCCATGCCAACAGCTCCAAGCAGCATGAAAAGCAGATGGACGTGGCGCGCGACATTGCCGCGCAAATTGCCGGCGGCTCGCGCCAGGTGTTTGGCCTGATGGTCGAAAGCCATCTGGTGGCCGGCGCGCAAAAGTTCACCGCCGGCAAGGACGACGCCAAATTGCTCGAATACGGCCGCAGCATCACCGATGCCTGCCTGGGCTGGAACGATTCGCTGGACATGCTGGCGACTTTGTCAGCCGCTGTCGAGGCGCGTCGGGCAAAATGATGCGTCACACCCGCCAGCCTGCCAACGGCCGGGCTGGCGGGCACTGGCCGGGCCTTTGCACTTTTCAGTGACCACGACAGGCGCGGCACTTGGGCTGGCGCCGGATTCGTCATCACCTCTACAGGAAACCCTTATGCGCAGCGAAGTCACTGTCACCTTCAAGAACCAGCCCCCTTTTCAGATTGAACTGCATGATCAACTGGAGCCCATGCCTACCGAGGCGGCCCGCCGCTGGCTCGACGAGCAGTTCACCCAGATGGGCTGCGAGCCGCTGCGGCCCACCGGCAAGCTGCTGACCGCCGACAAGGTCGTGGTCGTCGCCGAGGCTGCCGGTCCGTCCAGGTTTGCCGATGCCCAGTGGGCGCAGGCCTTTGCCCAAGCCGCTACCACGGCGCTGGGACGACCCATGGTGAACATCGATGTGACGGCGCTGAGCATCAGCTATTGATCCGGGGTTTGACAGCGCAGGCCCACAGGCCAAATTTTTTGCTATTGAAAAAATAGCTGCTTATGCATTTGGGTATTGCGCAAAAGCCCTGAATTACTTAAAAAATAACGGTTGGTGTGATGGCCCTTGCCTGGCATCCGGCAACCGCCGGATTACCTTGCATTCCATTTGCATGGCTTGACTGTCAGCGAAGGGCCCGGGTTCGGGGCGCTTTCTGCTTTGCTCTCGCCAGCATGCCAAGGCTTTAGGCCGCTACCTGATGCAGGACAGCCTTCTTCACTCGCGCGCTCCTTTCCTTTGTTGACGCCCAGACCATGAAAAAAACCAAGGATCCCTCCAAATCCCAACCCGATCTGTTCGCGCAAGCCACGCCTGCCGAAACAGCCTGCACTGCCTTGCGGCTGGGTAGCGGCAAGAGCGGCCCGCGCCTGTCCGCCGCGCAGCAGCGCTTTAACCGCCTGCTGGAAAAAATCGACAAGCTTGAAGGCCAGGTCACCGAAATCAATACGCTGGCCGATGCCTTCCGCCCGCTTTACCAGGGCACGCTGGAGCCGCTGCGCGAGGCGCACCGGGCGCTGATGCGGCGCATGGCGCTGACGCTGGACGAGCGGCTGCAGCGCAAGGGCGTGACGCCAACCCAGAAACGCAACGGCCTGGAAATCCTGTGCGAGCTGTGCGAAACACTGGCGGCCTTTGGCGATGAGGCCATGGCCGCACTGCACGACCAGCGCAGCGCGCGCACCTTGCGGCAGAAGGAAGAAGACCAGGCTGCCATGATGCGGTCCATGATGGAGCAAGCGCTGGGCGCACCGCTGGACATGCAGGCGCAGGATGATTCACTCGACCCGCTTGAAGCCGTGATGCGCGCCAGCCACGAGCGCCTGCACGAAGCGATGCAGGCCGAAGAGGCGCAGCGCGAGGCGGCCCAGGCCAAAAGAAAAAAGAAAAAACCCACGCCGACCCAGCTCAAGGCGGAACAGCAGCAGGAAGACGCCGACACCGTTTTGCGCCAGGTTTACCGCCAACTGGCCAGCGCGCTGCACCCCGACCGCGAGCGCGACCCGGCCGAGCAACAGCGCAAAACCGCCTTGATGAGCGAAGCCAACGCGGCCTATGCCAAACAAGACCTGCTGGCCCTGCTGCATTTGCAGTTGCGCATTGCCCAGGCCGACATGCAGGACATGCTGCAGCAGCCCGAAGAACGCATCGCCGCCATGAGTTTGCTGCTCAAGCAGCAGGCCAGCGAGCTGGAGAGTGAATTGTTTGCCCGTCAACACCACCTGATGGAGGAGTTCGACCTGGCGTTCTACCAGGCGCCGACAGCCGCCGCGCTGCGCCGCCAGCTTGAACTGCGGGCAAAAGACTTGAAAGAGGAACTGACGTTCATGGAAGCGGACATTGCGCTGGTGCAGGACGACGCAGGATTCAAGCGCTGGCTAAAAAACCAGGCCAGCATGAGCCGGGATGCCGGTTACTTTTGACCGGCAGCGCAAGGTGGCGTCAGAAATTACGCAATTGCAGGTCTTTTAACCACTTTTCGCAATACTGGCGGGCATCAGCAGCTATTCAATAGATAGCATCAAGGCTGTGCCAGCGCTGCCAGCAATTTTGCGTGAATGCCGCCAAAACCGCCATTGCTCATGCACAGCAAATGGTCGCCCGGCCGGGCAACGGCGCTCACCTGCGCCAGCAGCTGCACCAGGTTGTCCGCCACCTGGGCGCGTTCGCCCATGGGCGCCAGCGCGCTTCGTGCATCCCAGTCCAGCCCGCCGGCATGGCAGAACGCCAGGTCGGCCTGCTCCAGGCTCCAGGGCAGTTGCGCGGTCATGGTGCCAAGTTTCATGGTGTTGCTGCGTGGCTCGAAAATCGCCAGGATGCGTTCCTCGCCTTTGCCCGCGCTGTTCAACTGGCGGCGCAGGCCATCGACGGTGGTGTGAATGGCCGTCGGGTGGTGGGCGAAATCGTCATACACCGTAATAATGCCCCCGTCGCGCGACACCAGGCCACGCACTTCCATGCGCCGCTTGACGTTCTGGAACGACGCAAGCGCCTCGGCGGCCTGTTCGGGCGCCACGCCGACATGCTCGGCCGTCGCGATGGCCGCCAGGGCGTTGAGCTGGTTGTGCATGCCGCTGATGTCCCACTGCACCCGCGCCACGGCAACGTCCGCCTTGAGCACCTTGAAGTCGCCAGGTTCGCCCAGCGCGCTGAAGCCGCCGTCCGCTGTGCTGCCAAACGGCACCTGTTCGCTCCAACAGCCCTGGGCCAGCACGCGCTGCAGGCTGGCTTCTTTTGCATTGACGACCACCCGGCCCTGCGAAGGAACGGTGCGGACCAGGTGATGAAACTGCCGCTCGATGGCTGCCAGGTCGTCAAAAATGTCGGCGTGGTCGAATTCCAGGTTGTTCAAAATCGCCGTGCGCGGGCGGTAATGGACAAACTTGCTGCGCTTGTCGAAAAACGCGGTGTCGTATTCATCGGCCTCGATCACGAAGGTGTTGCCCGTGCCCAGGCGCGCCGACACGCCGAAGTTCAGCGGCACGCCGCCGATCAGAAAGCCGGGCTGCAGGCCGGCGCATTCCAGAATCCAGGCCAGCATGGCGGTGGTGGTGGTCTTGCCGTGCGTGCCGGCGACGGCCAGCACATGGCGCGGGCCGGTGGCGTGGTGCGTCGGATGGTGCAGCACATGGCCAGAGAGCCACTGCGGGCCGCTGGTGTAGGGCTGGCCGCTGTTCAAGATGGCTTCCATCAGTGGGTATTTAGGGCTGCCGTCTGGCAGGCGCACCCGGGACACCACGTTGCCGATCACGAACACGTCGGGCGCCAGCGCCATCTGGTCGGCGCTGTAGCCTTCGATCAGCTCGATGCCCAGGCCGCGCAACTGGTCGCTCATCGGCGGATAGACGCCGGTGTCGCAACCCGTCACCTTGTGCCCCGCCTCGCGCGCCAGCGCGGCCAGGCCGCCCATGAAAGTCCCGCAGATTCCCAGAATATGTATGTGCATCGCCCGTATTTTAGGGAGGCTGTTTCGGGCTGCCATTTTTTAAGGAAAATAAGCTTCTGGTGCATTAAGGACGTGCGCAAGCAGCTCTTTATTTCATAGCGGGCGAAGATTGACGTGAACTTTGCGTGCAGGCGTGGCCCTAATGTGGGCACAATTGCTTTCAACGCCTTCGGGCTGACTTTCAACCCCCTGACCCTTCGCTCCTGGCTTTGCAGGCCAGTCGATCCTGAAATTGAACACCCTCAAATCCGAAATTGCCGCCACCGCCGCTGCGCTGGTGGTCGAAGAAGGGCTGGAATACGGTCCGGCCAAACGCCGCGCGCTCAAGCAGCTGGCCCTGCCCGCGCGCACCGCCTTGCCCGACAACGGCGAGATGGAAGACGCCGTGCGCGACTACATCGCATTGTTTTGCGCCGACACCCAGCCGGCCGAGCTGGCCGCGCTGCGCGAACTGGCGCTGGTGTGGATGCAGCGCATGGCAACGTTCCGGCCTTACCTGGCCGGCGCGGTCTGGCACGGCACGGCGACCCGGCTGTCCGACATCTATATCCAGCTGTTTTGCGACGATCCGAAGTCGGCTGAAATTGCGTTGATCGAGCACAACGTCGATTACGAGCCGCGCACCGTGACCGGCTTTACCGGCGGCAGCGTCGAGGCGCTTTCCTTGAGCAGCCGATGCCAGGCGCTGAATGAAAACATCGGCGTTCACCTGATGGTCTATGACCATGACGACCTGCGCGGCGCCTTGCGGCTTGACGCCAAAGGCCGTACACCGCGCGGCGACCTGGCGGCCGTGCAAAAATTGTTGTCCACCCCTTTTGGAGCTTGAAAAGTGAATCGCAGAAACATGCTGTATGGCGGCGTTGCCGCTGCAGCGGCGCTGGCCGGTGCCGGTGCGGCCTGGTGGAAATTTCAGCCGCATGGCGCATCGCCCGAAACCCCGGCAGACGCTGCAAAAGTGGCAGCGTCCTTCTGGAGCCTGAGCTTTGACACGCCTGACGGTAAACCGCTGGCGATGAGCAGTTTTCGCGGCAAGCTGCTGCTGGTCAATTTCTGGGCCACCTGGTGTCCGCCCTGCGTCGAAGAACTTCCGCTGCTGGATTTTTTCTACCAGGAAAACAAGGACAAAAACCTTCAGGTGGTCGGCCTGGCGGTCGATCAACCCAGCGCGGTGCGAACCTGGCTGCAGACCCGACCGCTGAATTTTCCGGTCGGCATGGCCGGACTGGGCGGAACCGAACTGAGCAAATCACTGGGCAACATGACGGGCAGCCTGCCTTTCACCGTGGTTTTCAGTCCTGCAGGCGTGATGCTGCATCGCAAGGTCGGCAAGGTATTGCCCGAAGAACTGGTGCAATGGACAAAACTGGTCTGAGGCCGGGCAGGGTGTAAAAGCTGTCTTTCTGGATTTTCCCAAGCGGGGCCGGGTTGTCGCCCGTTGGCTTGCTTGCGTCCTGCTTCCTTGGCGGATTTTCCCGGGCTGGCTTGGTTTGAAAAGCTTGCCGGATTGGCCTTGAGGTACACTTTGTTTTTTTGTATCAGGGCGCCTTGCGTTGCCGCGTAATCATTATCTGATAAGCGCTGTAAGGCGAAATAGCAGAAAGTAAGCGAAAAAAAAGGGATGATCGGCTCAGTACGCCATTTCCCTCTTCGATCAAACCGTGCGTCCGAAAACCGCATGCCAGCCTCCACCTCCGTTGGAAAGAATCTATGGATCTAAGAAAACTCAAAACCTTGATCGACCTTGTTTCAGAGTCCAATGTGTCCGAACTTGAAATCACGGAAGCCGAAGGCAAGGTACGCATCGTCAAGTCAAGCGGCGTTCCAATGATGATGATGCAGCAGCCCGCCATGAACATGGTGCCCAGTCACCAGGTCCAGACGGCAGCCCCGCAGGCACCTGCTCCAGCAGCAGAAGCGGCAGGCCATGCGATCAAGTCACCAATGGTCGGCACCTTTTACCGCTCGTCGAGCCCTGACTCCAATCCGTTTGTTGAGATCGGCAGCGTGGTCAAGGAGGGCGACACGGTCTGCATCATCGAGGCCATGAAGATCCTCAACGAGATTGAAGCCGACAAGTCGGGCACCGTCACCAAAATTCTTTCGGAAAACGGCCAGGCCGTCGAATACGGCCAGCCCCTGTTCATGATTGAGTGATCGGGCCTGTTGCCCTTTATCGCCAGACCGGCCGCAACGCCGGCCCCATCGGCCAGACCAGGTACTTCGACGCATGTTTAAAAAAATACTGATCGCCAACCGTGGCGAGATCGCCTTGCGCATCCAGCGCGCCTGCCGTGAACTCGGCGTCAAGGCCGTGATGGTGTACTCCGAAGCTGACCGCGAGGCCAAATACATCAAGATGGCCGATGAAGCGGTCTGCATCGGACCGGCCCCGTCGGCGCTGAGCTACCTCAACATGCCGGCGATCATTTCGGCCGCCGAGGTGACCGACGCCGAGGCGATCCACCCCGGCTATGGTTTCCTGAGCGAGAACGCCGATTTTGCCGAGCGCGTCGAGAAAAGCGGCTTCAAGTTTATCGGCCCTTCGCCCGAATCGATCCGCCTGATGGGCGACAAGGTGTCGGCCAAACAGACCATGCTGAAAGCCGGCGTGCCCTGCGTACCGGGCTCCGAGGGCGCCTTGCCAGCAGACCCGGCTTTCATCAAGCGCGTGGCCAAGCAGATCGGCTACCCGGTCATCATCAAGGCCGCTGGTGGCGGCGGCGGACGCGGCATGCGCGTGGTGCATACCGAGGCGGCGCTGCTCAATGCCGTGCAGACCACCAAGGCCGAAGCCGCTGCGGCCTTTGGCAACCCGGAGGTCTATATGGAGAAATTCCTGCAGAACCCCCGGCACATCGAGATCCAGATCCTGGCTGACCAGTACAAGAACGCCGTCTGGCTGGGCGAACGCGACTGCTCCATGCAGCGCCGCCACCAGAAGGTCATCGAGGAAGGCCCGGCGCCCGGTATTCCGCGCAAGCTGATCGAGCGCATCGGCGCGCGCTGCGTGACGGCGGTCAAGAAGTTTGGCTACCGGGGCGCAGGCACCTTCGAGTTCCTCTACGAAGACGGCGAGTTTTATTTCATCGAGATGAACACGCGGGTCCAGGTCGAGCACCCGGTCACGGAATGGATCACCGGCATCGACATCGTCAGGACGCAGATCATGGTGGCGGCCGGCGAGCGCCTGCCCTTTGCCCAGCGCGACATCCAGATCAGGGGGCATTCCATCGAATGCCGCATCAACGCCGAAGACCCGTACAAGTTCACCCCATCGCCGGGACGCATTACCAACTGGCACCCGCCGGGCGGCCCGGGCGTGCGCGTGGACTCGCACATTTACTCTAATTATTTTGTGCCACCCAACTACGATTCGATGATCGGCAAGATCATTGTTCACGCCGACACGCGTGAACAGGCGCTGGCACGCATGAGCGCAGCGCTGGGTGAAACCGTGGTCGAAGGCATCAACACCAACATTGCGCTGCACCGTGAACTGATGGTGGACGCCAAGTTCATGGACGGCGGCACCAATATCCACTACCTCGAAGAGTGGCTGTCGAAGCGTGAACGGTGAAGCCCCCACGGTCGCCCACTGCGTGTGGCTCCCTGCCCCCCGAGGGGGCCGCTGCGCCTGCGGCCCGGCAAAGCCAGTCCCGCGGCCCTGGCTGGGGCGGAATGCCCCTGCAGTCGCTCACTGCGTGTGGCTCCTTCTCTCCCAGGCTGCCTGCTGCGTCTGCCGTCTGGCAAAGCCAGCCTAGCAGCCTTGGCTTGAGCAAACTGTTTTGGATAAATGATGTTTGAAATGATTTTGCTGGCGCCCGTGGATGAGGTGGAAACCCTCAGCGACGCGCTGGATGCGCTGGACGCGCTCAGTGTTTCGGTCGAGGACGCCGATGCCCACACGCCGGCCGAGCAGGCGCTGTTTGGCGAGCCCGGCATGCCACCGCCCAAGGCGGGCTGGGAGCGTTCGCGCATCGTGGCGCTGTTTGCCACCGAGGCACTGGCGCGTGATGCAGCGAACGTATTGCAGGTGCAGGACTTTTTTGCCGGCTGCCAGTTGGTTGCCATCCAGACCGTGCCCGAGCAGGACTGGGTGCGGCTGACGCAGTCGCAGTTCACGCCGGTCGAGATCACGCCGGAATTCTGGATCGTGCCGACCTGGCATGAGCCGCCGGCACAGGCAAAGCAAGTGATCCGGCTCGATCCGGGCCTGGCCTTTGGCACCGGCACGCACCCGACGACACGCATGTGCCTGCGCTGGATTGCGGGCCAGGGCGCTGCCGGAAAATCACTGGGGCGTGTATTGGATTACGGCTGCGGCTCCGGCATTTTGGCCATCGGCGCAGCAAAATTTGGCGCAGTTGAGATTGACGCGGTCGATATCGACGAGGCAGCGGTGGAATCGACCCGCGCCAATGCCCAGGCCAACCATGTGCAGTTGCAGATCGGCCTGCCCGACAAGGCCGTGGGCAGTTACCAGACGGTGCTGGCCAACATTCTGGCCACACCCTTGCGCGTGCTGGCGCCGCTGTTGTGCGGGCATGTCCAGCCAGGCGGAAACCTGGTACTGGCCGGCATTCTGGATCGCCAGGCCGATGAGCTGAAAGCCGCCTACCTGCCTTATTGCCAGCTTGAGGTCCATGATGCGCAGGAAGGCTGGATTCTGATGACGGCGCAGTTCTGAGCGTGCCGGCGTAACCCGGCCTCAGGCGCGGTTTGTCTCCGGAAATTTTTTAACCCATTGCGCCCGATGAGCCAGATCACCCGCTGCCCTGCCTGCGCGACGATGTTCAAGGTTGTTGCCGACCAGCTCCAGGTGGCGCAAGGCTGGGTGCGCTGCGGCCAGTGCGGCGAAGTGTTTGAAGCGTCGCTGCACCTGGTTCCTGGCGATGCAGGCGAGCCGGAGGCACTGCCCTCTGCCCTGCAAGGCTTGGCCGATGAAACCGCCTTGTCGTCGCAGAAAGCACCGCCATTCTCTCTGGCCGATCATGCGGTTGCCCCGCCGCCGCCTGAATCCACAAAGGAACTCGCAGGTGTTCCTCTGATGGCGCCCGGGGCTGCACGGGACGGGAATTCTGCGGGAGCTGCGGTTGATACAGAACCAATGCAGCCTGGTTCTGCTTCAGAAATCCGGGACGTTTCAGGCATGCCCTTGCCTGGTGAAAAGAATTCCATGCCTGCGCATCGGGCAGGCCCCGAAGCCGTCGATCCTTTGGTCGGGAATGAGGGACGGCATGAACCGGTCTTCAGTGCTGAGAGCTTCGATTTCAAGCCCGCGGGTTCGACGCCATACGCCAGCGGGTCTGAACTCCCGTCTTCTGCAGGACAGCAGGATTCGCCGGCATTCCCCGAGGTGGCCTTCGTACGCGAAGCGCAGCGCAATAATTTCTGGACGTCGCCCCTTGTTCGCAATGTGTTGGCCGTGCTGTGCCTGGTACTGGCGCTCGCCTTGATGCTGCAATGGGCTGTCCGGCAAAAGGACGTCCTGGCTGCGCAGGCGCCGCGGCTTGCCCCCTGGCTTCAGGCCATGTGCCGCCCCCTCGGCTGCGCAGTCCGGCCATTGCGGCGCATTGAATCGCTGGTGATTGAAAACGCCAGCTTCAGCCGGACCGGCCCCGATGCCTATCGTCTGAGCTTCAGTTTTACGAATACCAGCGATGCGGAACTTGAAATTCCGGCGCTGGAAGTCACCCTGACCGACAGCCAGGACCAGGCTGTGGTGCGCCGGGTGGTGATGCCGGCGGAGTTTGGCGCCACGGCCACCACGCTCGCTGCCTATTCGAAGCTGGCGGGTGACTTGAGCCTGAAAGTTGCCGGCGCTGGCGGACAAGGGTCTGCACCTTCGCTGCAAGCCGGTTTATTGCCGGTGGCTGGCTACCGTATCCTGGCTTTTTATCCCTGAACTGAATCGAGAACTGAATGTCTTCTGTAATTTGCGGCTCGCTGGCCTTTGACACCATCATGAGTTTCGAGGGGCGGTTTGCCGATCAAATCCTGCCCGACCAGCTGCACATCCTCAACGTGTCCTTTTTGGTGCCGGCGCTGCGCCGCGAGTTTGGCGGTTGCGCCGGCAACATCGCCTACAGCCTCAAGCAACTGGGCGGATCGCCGCTGCCCATGGCGACCGTGGGCAACGACGGCGCCGACTACCTGGCGCGCATGCGGGCGCAGGGCATCAGCACCGAATTTGTTCGGGCAGTCGATGATCTCTACACCGCGCAGGCCATGATCATGACCGACCGTGACAACAACCAGATCACTGCGTTTCATCCTGGCGCCATGATGCAGGCCCACGTCAGCCGGATCGAGGCGCGCAGCGACATCAAGCTGGGCATGATCTCGCCGGATGGCCGGGATGCGATGCTGCAGCATGCAGAACAGTTCAACGCTGCCGGCATTCCCTTTGTTTTTGACCCGGGCCAGGGCCTGCCGATGTTTGACGGACAGGAACTGGCACATTTTGTCGATCTGGCAAGCTGGGTCACGGTCAATGACTACGAAGGCCGGATGCTGTGCGACCGGACCGGTTTGTCGTGCGCCGAATTGTCACGCCGCGTGCGCGGCCTGGTGGTGACGCTGGGCGCCGAAGGCTGCGAAGTGTGGATTGACGGCGAAAAGACCCTGGTGCCGCCGGTAAAGGCCAGTGCGGTGGTGGACCCGACAGGCTGCGGCGACGCCTTTCGTGGCGCGCTGCTGTTCGGACTGGAGCAAGACTGGTCGCTGGTCCGTTGCGCAGCGCTGGGGAACCGGGTGGGCGCGCGCAAGATCGCCAGCCGCGGCGGGCAGAATTATTCGCTTGATTCGACTGTAATAGGCGGTTAGCGCATATGCCACAAGACTTTTTTGCTATAAATTTAATAGCTAAGAGCTTTTGTGTTGGCGCCAGATGATGGGGTGGAAAATTTTACCGAGTTCATTTTTCATTGGAACGCGAACGCCACAGTCAAGCCAAGGTCGTGACGGGCCTGCTGGCGACGATAAAGCCGCAAGGTGCGTATCGGTATAAAAAGAACGAATTGAAAAAGCCCGATATTTTGCAACATCGGGCTTGAAGCGCAAGGCGTGTAAAACTTATGGCTTGCTGCCTTTTGGGAAAGGCCAGGACGCTTGCGGGCTGATGGTGGTCTGGGCCGTTGGTGCAACTGCCGGTGCCTTGGCGGCAGGTTTTTTCTCGGGTTTCTCGGCTTTCACCGCTTTTTTGGCTGCCGGCTTTTTTACCGCCTTGGCGATTTCGGCTGGCTTGGATTCGGCCTTTTTTGCTGCGGGTTTTTTGGCTGCTACGGCTTGAACGGCTGGTTTTTCGGCGACCGGCGTTTTAGGTGCCTTTGCAGATGCCGCTTTTTTGGCTGCTGCTGGTTTTACAGGAGGCTTTGCCGATGCGGTCTCAGGTGCCTTGGCGGCGGCTTTTGCCGCAGCCTTTTTGGCTGCTGGCTTGGGAGCTGCAGCAGTTGTTGGCGTAGCTGCGGGGGCAGCTGTCACTTTTTCAGCCGCAGCCTTTTTCACAGGCGCTTTTGCCGCAGCCTTTTTGGCCGCCGGCTTGGTAGACGCCGCTGTTGTTGGCGCCGGTGTTGTTGGCGCCGGTGCTGGCGCAGCTGTAGCTGTCAATTTTTTTGCCGCTGCTTGCGCAGGAGCGGCTTTTTTTGCCGCTGGTTTTTTCGCAGTTGCCATGGTTTTCTCCTCGATCAGTTTGCAAAAAGCACTTCGTCTGAGGTGCAGGCGAAGCGATTCGCAGCATGGGGCCTTCGGATCACCGGGCCCCATGCCGCAAACACAGGCGCAACGGTCACCGCGCACTCTGGGGTGCTGGCTTGAACCATTGCGAATCTAAAAATCATTGTTGTATGAGCCTTGTGCTTTTTGTCAATCGTGGGCTGTCAGTCCCAGGAGAGGGCGCCGCCAGACTGGTATTCGATCACACGGGTCTCAAAGAAGTTGCGTTCTTTTTTCAGGTCGATCATTTCGCTCATCCAGGGGAACGGATTTTCTTCGTTGGGAAAAAGCGTTTCGAGTCCGATCTGCGTGGCACGTCGGTTGGCGATGTAGCGAAGGTAGCCCTTGAACATGGAGGCGTTCAGGCCCAGCACGCCGCGCGGCATGGTGTCCTCGGCATAGCGGTATTCGAGTTCGACGGCTTTCATGAACAGGGCGTTGATTTCGGCCTTGAACTCGGGCGTCCAGAGGTGCGGGTTTTCCAGCTTGAGCTGGTTGATCAGGTCGATGCCGAAGTTGCAATGCATCGACTCGTCGCGCAGGATGTACTGGTACTGCTCGGCCGCGCCGGTCATCTTGTTTTGCCGGCCCAGCGCCAGAATCTGCGTGAAGCCGACATAGAAGAACAGGCCTTCCATCAGGCACGCAAACACGATCAGCGACTTGAGCAGGGTCTGGTCGGCTTCGGGCGTTCCGGTCTTGAAGGTCGGATCGGATATCGCTTCGATGAACGGAATCAGGAACTGGTCCTTGTCCTTGATCGACTGCACTTCGTTGTAGGCATTGAAGATCTCGCCTTCGTCCAGACCCAGCGACTCGGTGATGTACTGGTAGGCGTGGGTATGGATGGCTTCTTCAAAGGCCTGGCGCAGCAGGAACTGGCGGCATTCGGGGGCAGTGATGTGGCGGTAGGTGCCCAGCACAATGTTGTTGGCGGCGAGTGAATCGGCCGTCACGAAAAATCCGAGGTTGCGCATGACGAGGCGGCGCTCGTCGTCGCTCAAGCCGTTCGGATCTTTCCACAGCGCGATGTCACGCGTCATGTTGACCTCCTGCGGCATCCAGTGGTTGGCGCAGGACGACAGGTATTTTTCCCAGGCCCATTTGTACTTGAACGGCACCAGCTGGTTGACGTCGGTCTGCCCGTTGATGATGCGCTTGTCGGAAGCCTTGACGCGCTTTGCCATTGCGGCAGGCGCAGGAATTTCAGCCGCTGGCTGCATTAAAGGAGCGAAAGGAGGAGGCGGGACATCCGCTGAGCGACCGGCTGGCAGGTCGCTGGTGTGAGGGGTCTGCAAAGATGGTGTGACTTCTTCGTCCCAGGTCAACATAGAGAATTCCAATACTTCGGGATTATGAAAGCAGCGATGAGAAATGAAAAGCGTTCATTCACACCGCTACGAATTTTATGGCGCAATGCATTGGTTTATGGCATTGGGCTGGCAGTGAATCGTGCGAAAAATGGTTGTCGCGCGATTCATTGCTGGCTTATTGGCAAGCTTCGCACCCCGGATCGTCGATCGCGCAAAACTTGATGTCGGTCGCGGGCGATGCGCTCAGCTGTGCCTGCGCTGAAGCGGCGGCCTTGTCGATGGCGCTCATGCCCGCCGCCGCTTGCGATCCTGAAGACACCGAGTTCATCTTGCCGGCCGAGACGGTCGATTTCTCGACATGCGTGGCACTTTGGGTGCGCAGGTAGTAGGTCGTTTTCAGGCCCCGAACCCAGGCCAGCTTGTAGGTTTCGTCCAGCTTCTTGCCCGATGCACCGGCCATGTAGATGTTCAGCGACTGCGCCTGGTCTATCCATTTCTGGCGGCGCGATCCGGCTTCGACCAGCCACGAGGTTTCGATTTCAAACGCCGTGGCGTACAGCGACTTGATGTCCTGGGGCACGCGGTCGATCGGCCGCAGCGAGCCATCGAAATGCTTCAGGTCCACCACCATCACATCGTCCCAAAGGCCCAGGCGCTTGAGGTCGCGCACCAGGTAGTGGTTGATCACGGTGAACTCGCCTGACAGGTTGGACTTGACCGAGAGGTTGCCAAAGCACGGCTCGATGCAGGCATCGACGCCGATGATGTTGGAAATGGTCGCCGTCGGTGCAATCGCCACGCAGTTGGAGTTGCGCATGCCGTCCTTGGCAATCTTCTGGCGCAGTGCGTCCCAGTCGAGTGTGGCTGAGCGGTCTACTTCGACATAGCCGCCACGCTCTTTGGCCAGCATGTCCAGCGTGTCCAGCGGCAGGATGCCCTGGTCCCAGAGAGAACCCTTGTAACTGGCGTACTGACCGCGTTCCCTGGCCAGTTCGGTCGATGCCCAGTAGGCGTGGTAGCAGATTGCTTCCATCGACGTGTCGGCAAATTCCACCGCCGCCTGCGAGGCATACGGCACGCGCAATTCGTACAGGCAGTCCTGAAAACCCATCAGGCCCAGGCCGACCGGGCGATGCTGCAGGTTGGAATGGCGGGCCTTTTCGACTGCGTAGTAGTTGATGTCGATCACGTTATCCAGCATGCGCATGGCCGTGGTGATGGTCTTTTTCAGCTTGTCGTGGTCGAGCGCGCCGTCTTTCAGGTGCTGGACCAGGTTGATCGAGCCCAGGTTGCAGACGGCGGTTTCAGTCGCGCTGGTGTTCAGCGTGATTTCGGTGCACAGGTTGGAAGAATGCACCACGCCGGCATGCTGCTGCGGTGAGCGGATGTTGCAGGCGTCCTTGAAGGTGATCCAGGGGTGGCCTGTCTCGAACAGCATCGACAGCATCTTGCGCCACATGTCGGTGGCCTGCAGCTTGCGTGACGGCTTGAGCTCTCCGCGTTCGGCGCGCGCTTCATAGGCCACATACGCCTTTTCAAACGCCTGGCCATACAGGTCATGCAAGTCAGGCGTGTCGGACGGCGAAAAAAGCGTCCAGCTGCCTTTTTCCATCACGCGGCGCATGAACAGGTCGGGAATCCAGTTTGACGTGTTCATGTCGTGCGTGCGGCGGCGGTCGTCGCCGGTGTTCTTGCGCAGCTCCAGGAATTCCTCGATGTCCAGATGCCAGGTTTCCAGGTAGGCGCAGACCGCGCCCTTGCGCTTGCCGCCCTGGTTGACCGCCACGGCGGTGTCATTGACGACTTTCAGGAAAGGCACGACGCCTTGCGACTCGCCGTTGGTGCCCTTGATGTGGGCGCCCATGGCGCGCACCGGCGTCCAGTCGTTGCCCAGGCCGCCGGCAAATTTGGACAGCAGGGCGTTTTCCTTGATGGCGTCGTAAATGCCGCCCAGGTCGTCGGCCACGGTGGTCAGGTAGCACGACGACAGCTGCGAGCGCAGCGTGCCGGCATTGAACAGCGTCGGCGTGCTCGACATGAAGTCAAACGACGACAGGGTTTCGTAGAACTCGATGGCGCGCTCTTCGCGGTTGGTTTCATTGAGTGACAGGCCCATGGCCACACGCATGAAGAAGGCTTGCGGTAGTTCAATGCGCTGCTTGCGGACATGCAGGAAGTAGCGGTCAAACAGCGTCTGCAGGCCGAGGTAGTCGAACTGCAGGTCACGCTCGGGCTTGAGCGCCGCGCCCAGGCGCGCCAGGTCGAACTGCTGGAGCTTTTCGTCGAGCAGTTCGTTTTCCACGCCCTTGGCGATGAACTCGGGAAAGTAGCTCGGGTAACGCTGCACCATGGCTTCGTGGTTGACTTCCTCTCCCAGCACCTCCCGGCGAATGGTGTGCATCAACAGGCGCGCGGTGGCGTAGGTGTAGTCGGGATCTTTTTCAATCAGCGTGCGGGCCGCCAGGATGGACGCTTTGTAGACCTCGTCGATGGGCACGCCGTCGTAGAGGTTGCGCATGGTTTCCGAAACAATCGGGCCGGGCTTCACGTCGGCGCCGAGGTTGGCGCAGGATGCTTCGATCAGCGCCTGCAAATTGACGATATCGAGTGCCACCCGCTTGCCGCCATCCATGACATGCAGTTGCGGCACGGCAGGCGTCTGGTCCTGCAACTGCCGGGCACGCTCTTGGTTGTGCTTTTCGCGGTACAGCACATAGGCGCGGGCGATTTCGTGGTGACCGCCGCGCATCAGTCCAAGTTCAACCTGGTCCTGCACATCCTCGATGTGGAAAGTGCCGCCGCTGGGGCGCGAGCGCATCAGGGCGCGAACGACGGCCTGGGTCAGCATGTCGACGGTTTCGCGTACGCTGGCCGATGCCGCGCCCTGGGTGCCGTGAACCGCCAGAAAAGCCTTCATCATGGCGACGGCGATCTTGTGCGGCTCGAAGGCAACGACAGAGCCATTGCGGCGAATGATCTGGTAGTTGGCCAGCGCGCCGGAAATGGGCGGCTCGGTTTTGCGGGCAGAACTGCTGACGGTCACATCGGATGAATGGGGCACGGCGTAGGGTGCTGTTTGCATGATTTCCTCTGAATTTGTTGTGGTGAACAAGTGATATGCGGGATCAGTAAAAGGAAGAAGCCTGTCGAAAACCAGCGTGTCGACGGACCTGTTTTTTCTTCAATTCCGTGACCAGACCCAAATGGGCTGAACTATGGTTAGGCACTATACCTAGCGTCTGAAGCCGCTGCAACCACTACCGGTAGTGTATCGTCGCCTGGCGTTGTCGTCACCCAACCTGGGTTTTTTATTATTTTTTGATAATGTCAACGCGCCCCGAATTGGCATGAGAACGTGCTCAGGCCTGATGGAAACAGGCTTTTTGACAACAGGCCAAGCGCTGGTGCGGCTTTCCGCCGGTTTTGGTTTGCAAACGCTGATAAAGCCTCGACAGGCAAGACGTGCAGGATGGATTCACGGGATGCGTAGACGGGCCTGGAGGTCGGTACCAGGGAGAATGTCCTCAAGCGGTTCGGGGGAAATACCGATGGGGCAGAGCCAGTGAATCCTGCAGCAGGCGCCAGTCGAAGCCAGGTCCCGGGTCTAGTTTTCGCCCCGGCGCAATATGCTCGTGTCCAGCAATATGCGCCACGGGATAGGTCTGTATAAGCGCTGCACACAGGCTTGCAAGTGTTTCGTATTGCGGTGCTTCAAAAATGCTTCCTTCCAGGCCTTCGAGTTCAATGCCGATCGAGTCGTCATTGCACTGGTTTCGCCCCCGGTAAGCCGAGTGGCCGGCATGCCAGGCACGGTCGTCGCAGCTGACAAATTGCCAAAGGGCACCTGTGCGGGTGATGAAGAAGTGCGCCGAAACCTCAAGTCCCCGGATGCCCTCAAAATAGGGGTGCGCGTTCCAGTCGAGCTGATTGGTGAACAGGCGTTGCACATTGCCATTGCCGAATTCCCCCGGCGGCAGGCTGATCGAATGAATCACGACCAAATCAATTTTTGCGCCAGCAGGGCGCTGGTTGACGTTCGGCGACGCCATGGCCCGCGCATGCCGGTACCAGCCGTGCTGCCACAAGCCGGTGTCCTGTGGAAGGCCTGATTCAGGCAAGGTCATCGAGGGTTTCGGCCGCATCATCGTGGCCGGGCGTGGTGATACCCAGGCGCGCAATGCGGTAGCGGATCTGGCGCAGGCTCAAACCCAGCCGGATGGCGGCAGCTGTGCGGTTAAAACCGGTTTCCTGCAATACCTTGACCAGGATGCTTCGCTCCTGCTGGTCTAGAAAATTTTGAAGATTTTCCGGAACTGCTACAGGCTGCTCTGGCGGCGTGTCAACCTGCGTCAGACTGTCTTCACCCAGAGCAACGGCCCGATGCAAAATATTTTCCAGTTCGCGGACATTGCCGCTGAGGGGCAGCGAACGCAGATGGGCGAGCACCGCAGGGTTCAGCACGGGCATGTCCAGGCCGGACTCCTGGCAGATCCTGGCCAGCAGTGCATTGCAAAGTGCCGGCAAGTCGTCCAGCCGTTCACGCAGCGGTGGCACCGTGATCTCGATCACATTGAGCCGGTAATACAGGTCCTGGCGAAAGCTGCCCGCCTCGACTCCCGATGCCAGGTCCTTGTGGGTGGCACTGACGATGCGCACATCGACCGTGTCCTCCTGCGGCGAGCCCAGCGGCCGCACGGTGCGCTCCTGGATCGCCCGGAGCAGCTTGGACTGCATGGCCAGCGGCAGGTCGCCAATCTCGTCAAGAAACAGTGTTCCGCCCTTGGCTGCCTGAAAGTAGCCCAGCCGGTCCTGCGACGAGCCGGTGTAGGCACCCTTGCGTGCGCCAAAGAACTCGGCTTCGAGCAGGTTTTCGGGAATCGCACCGCAGTTGACCGCCACAAAGGGGCTGGCGGCGCGGTGGCTGCAGTCATGCACGGCGCGGGCTACCAGTTCCTTGCCGGTGCCGGACTCGCCGCGAATCAGCACCGGCGCCATGCTGCCGGCAACCTTGACAATGCGCGACTTCACGGCTTGCATCACGGGCGTTTCACCCACGAGTTTTTGCAGAATGACCGACGTGTCAGCCGGTTTTCCAGGCGCTGGGGCAGCAGCGCCGGCCGTCGCGCTGCGGATATCGGTCTTGACCAGCGCCTGGATGATGTTTCGGGTTTCCTGCACGGCCGATGCCACCACACTGCGGAACTGCTTGAGGTCCACCGGTTTGGTGAGGTAGTCAAAGGCCCCGGCCTTCAGCGCCTCAACCGCATTTTTAGCCGAACCGTGCGCCGTGATGACCACACAACGTTCTGCGCGCTGCTGTTGGGCCAGTTCGCGCAGCAGTTCAAGCCCCATCCCGTCAGGCAGGCGCATGTCGGTGATCACCGCATCGAACCGGGCCGCTCCAAGATGTTCGCGAGCCTGTTGAAGCGTGCTGGCGGCTTCTATGCGGTAGCCCTGCCGGAGCAGCGTCAGTTCGTACAGGGTGCGCAAGTCGGGCTCATCGTCAATGATCAGGATCCGGGCGGGTAAGGGTAAGGGTAAGGGTAAGGGTAAGTGTGCGGGTGCTTGCGAATTCATGATTTTTCAGACGAGGACGGAATCCATGCTCGGCAGCTCGGTGCGCAGGCACTGTGACGCAGGCTGGAACATGACGAAAAATTCATTGCCCTGGATATTTCCCCGCAGTACCCGCTGATAACCGATCTGGGCGCCGTAGCGCTCGCACAGTTCGCGGCAGATATACAGACCCAGCCCGGTGGAGCGGCTTTCGGACGAGAAAAAAGGCTCGAACAGGTGGGCCTGGACCGTCTCCTCCAGCGTCTGGCCATCGCTCCAGACCGCCAGCCTGGCCTGGCTTGGCGCCACCAGCCGGGTGCTGACTTCAAGTCCCTGGGCTGCGCCACTGGTGTAGCGCAGGGCATTGTCGAGCAGGTTGAGCATCAGGCGCCGCAAATGGTCGTCGTCAAATCCGACTTCCGTGCTCGCGCACCCGGTGCAGATACGCAATTGTCCGGAGGCTGAATTTTGCAGCGCCCAGTCATTCGCAATCCGCCGTGCCGTTTCGTCAAGCCGCAAGCTGGTGGTCTGCGGTGCCGGAATTTCCTGCTGCGCGCGCGATATGTCGAGCACTTCATCAACGATTTTTGCCAGGCGCCGGACATTTTGACCAATCATGCCGGTAAGTTGGCGCTGCCCTGCATCCTGCAGGTCTTCTTCAAGCAGCGCATTGGCCTGTGCAATGGCGGCCAGCGGGTTGCGTATTTCATGCGCCACCGCCGCCGACATGCGCCCCATGGCCGCCAGCTTCTCGATCCGAACGCGCGCCTCCATTTCACGCAGGTCTTCCAGAAACATCACACACAGGCTTTCATGCGGACCGTTCCCTGACTCGGTCAGGCGGGACCGGACCTGCAGGCGTCGGGCGTTCAGGCCTGCGTGGATGAGGCTGATGTTGCTTGTGTGCGCCGACTGTTGGGAAAAAGTGTGTTGCATCAACTCGACCAGTGGCTGCCAGTCTGTTTGCGCAGCCAGCTTGAAAGGCGTGGGGTAAGCAGTTTCCGGCCCGGCCAGCAGGCGCCGCGCCGCAGGGTTGGCGGAGCGGACAAAGCCGTTGCCATCCATCACGAGCACGCCTTCCGCGAGTGTGGCCACCACCAGTTCATTGACCTGTACCTGCATGCGGGCCGCCGACTGGCTTTCCTTGGCCAGTTTTTCCTCCCGTGCGAGCCGCATGGCCAGATGGTTGGCCAGCAGGGCCACGAGAAAAAAACCCGAGCCGCTCAACGCTGCCTGCAAAAGACCCGCGTTGACATCACCGCCGCCTTGCATCGAACTCCATGCGGTGTCGGCCAGCAGCAGCAGGGTCACGCTGGCTGCCGTGCCAAAAGCCAGCACGATGGGGCCGAGCACCGAAGCCAGCAATACCGGCAGCGCAAACAGCGGGGTGTAATTCAACGGGCTCGCCTGAAAAAAGTTGAGCAGCGAGAACGCCATCACATCCACGCCGATCGTCAATACCCAGTGTCCGTCAAACGTGCTGCCCGGCGGCCGGGGATGCGCCCAGAATCGAACCGCCAGTGTTGCACCAAGATAGGCAATACACACCGCCAGCGTCCAGTGGTTCAACGGCGTGCCCAGGGCCTGAAGCGCCTCCTGCAAAATGATCAGCACGGCAGCGATGGCGACGCGGGCATTCATGAACACCATCCAGAGGCGCCCGAAGGAGCCCTGTGCGGTTTCCAGCTCCCAGGCGCCAGCCGCGTTTTTTGCTGTGTTTTTCCAGAACAGCATGGACCGTCTCATCTAGGCCCCGGCCTCACGACGGTGTGCCTCGCTGCAGTAGAAGCCGTCGCGCCCGATCAGGGCTTCAGACTTGGGCAGGTGAACGTGGCAGACATCGCAGGCCACCATTTCGGTGATTTTCTTGCCTTCTGAAGGCTGATTGCGCGGGCGCCCCGGCTTGACTGACTTTTTCGGGCTCGGCCGGTCGCTGCGCCAGAGCCAGAAAACCACCAGTATCAACAAAATGACAAGCAAATACTTCATGCCCGCCTCAAGATGACTTCAAGCACAAAGCGCGAACCGGCATAGCTCAGCAGCAGCAGCCCGGCACCCAGGTAAAGCACGCGAACGGCCTTCAGTCCGCGCCAGCCCAACCGTGCGCGTCCGATCAGCAAGCCGGCGAAGACAGCCCAGGCCAGCAGTGAAAAAATTGTCTTGTGGTCCCATTTCCAGCCCAGACCCGGGCCATACAGGGTTTCTGCAAACAGCCAGCCCACAGCCAAGGTGGCCGACAGCAGCACGAAGCCAGCTTCGACAAATCTGAAAGTGAGCCGTTCCAGGGTGAGCAGGGGAACGCCGGTATCGCTTTGCTCTGCCTGCCGTATGGCGCGCTCGGCCCGCACCATCAGCCAGCCATGCACGACGGCCGCCGCAAACAGGCCGTAGGAGGCGATGCCCAGGGCCCAATGCAGAGGCAGCCAGGGCGAAGCGATCACGTGGTAGCTGGTTCCGGGGAAAACCAGCGACAGGATGACGGCGGCGCTGCCCAGTCCGGCCAGTGCCCAATGGGCATGAAGCTGCGGAAACAGCCTGCGTTCCACCGCATACACTGTCAGCACCAGCCAGACCGTCATCGACAGCGCCGGGGCAAACCCAAAGCGCGGCGGCGTGCCGAGCAGGGCTTCGACCAGCGTCAGCGCATGCAGTCCCCAGGCCGCCAGCAGCAGGGCGCGCAGTGCGCTTTCGCCCAGCCTGGGCGTCGCCAGTGCAAGCACCGCATAGGCTGCCGCCGCACCGGCTGCCGCCCCGAGACCCCATCCACCGCTGAAAGCTAAAATCATGCCCAGAGTTTAGCGCCTGGCCCGGTCCCTTCCGGCCTTTGGCTTCCCCGCAGCGCCCGTTTCAGGACACCATTTCATGGCTACAGCCCTTACCGACAAGTTATCCCGCCTCGTCAAGGAAATGCGCGGCCAGGCCCGCATCACCGAATCCAATGTCCAGGACATGCTGCGCGAAGTGCGCATGGCGCTGCTGGAGGCCGATGTGGCCCTGCCGGTGGTGCGCGACTTCATTGCCCGTGTGAAGGACAAGGCGATGGGTCAGGAGGTGATGGGCTCGCTCTCGCCCGGCCAGGCGCTGGTCGGCATCGTCAGCAAGGAACTCGCCGCCACCATGGGCGAAGGCGTCAGCGACATCAACCTGGCTGCGCAGCCGCCGGCCGTGATCCTGATGGCCGGCCTGCAGGGCGCGGGCAAGACCACCACCACCGCCAAGCTGGCCAAGCACCTGATTGAAAAGCGCAAGAAAAAAGTGCTGACGGTTTCAGGTGACGTTTACCGGCCGGCAGCCATCGAGCAGCTGAAAGTGGTCACCCGGCAGGCCGGCGCCGAATGGTTCCCCAGCACGCCCGACCAGAAGCCGGCCGACATTGCCCGCGCCGCCATTGACTACGCCAAAAAGCATTTCTTTGATGTGCTGCTGGTCGATACCGCCGGCCGCCTGGCGATTGACGAAGCCTTGATGGCTGAAATCAAGGAACTGCACGCCATCCTCAATCCGGTCGAGACGCTGTTCGTGGTCGATGCCATGCAGGGCCAGGATGCGGTCAATACCGCCAAGGCCTTCAAGGAAGCATTGCCGCTGACCGGCATCATCCTCACCAAGACCGACGGCGACTCGCGCGGTGGCGCGGCGTTGTCCGTGCGCCAGATCACCGGCGCGCCGATCAAGTTCGCGGGCACCAGTGAAAAGCTCGACGGCCTGGAAGTGTTCGACGCCGAGCGCCACGCCGGCCGCATCCTGGGCATGGGCGACATCGTCGCGCTGGTCGAGCAGATGGCCTCGGGCGTGAACATGGCCGAGGCACAAAAGCTGGCCGCCAAGATCAAGTCCGGCGACGGCTTTGACCTGAACGACTTTTTAAGCCAGCTCCAGCAGATGAAGAGCATGGGCGGCTTGAGCAGCCTGCTGGACAAGCTGCCCACGCAGATGGCGGCCAAGGCCGGCGCCATCGACATGGACAAGGCTGAAAAGGACATGAAGCGCAAGGAAGCCATCATCCTCAGCATGACGCCGCTGGAGCGCCGCAAGCCCGACCTCATCAAGGCGACACGCAAGCGCCGAATTGCTGGCGGCTCGGGCGTGCATGTTCAGGAAGTCAACCGCCTGCTCAATGAGTTCGAGCAGATGCAGGGCATGATGAAAAAGATGAAGGGCAGCGGCATGATGAAGATGATGAAGCGCATGGGCGGCATGAAGGGCATGCCGAAGTTCTGAAAACGCTGGTTTTCAGATAAAAACAGGCACTAGCGCACTATGCATATGCCCATGTTGCTATTTTTTTTATAGCATTTAACATTTTTTGCAGTGCAGTCTGCAAAAGCCTTTCGCGCGTTCCCGAGCGTTTGGAATGTGCTGAAAATGTAGGCCAATCGCTCAATGATGTGCAGGCTGAACGCCCGCCCCGACAGGCAGGCCGCAGCGGCTCACTAATGATGATTTCAGGGGTTTCCCTCCCCCTGAGAATTGTAAAAAATAATGTCATTTCCGCGCAATTTGAAGCGCAGGCGCGTGAGTTTTGTAGCAATTTACAACTCAATCCCAGAGGCGCATGGCTTGACTTCAAGCAAATCAAGCCCACACTCGACCTCTCAAGGTTTGAGATAAAACTTTCTGTTTGTTGCTGTTGCCGGAGTCTACAAGTAGTTACCTGCTGACTCCCCTGGAAATCAGTTCGAATCCTGCAATCATCAACAGATGGTTTGTACAAGGAAAGGTTATTGATTGCAGTCACACAAAGTTATGCCCTTTCCAAAAAGCCCAGAAGTCCCGCAAGAACTCGCCAGCATGCTGCGTGAAGCCAATGAGCACCTGGTGATCGCTTCCCTGCGGGCGCAGGAGTTGCAGGATCAGGCCGAAGCCACGGTAGAGCGGCAGACAGAGTTTTTGTCGATGCTGGCGCACGAGTTGCGCAACCCGCTGGCGCCGATTGCGATGGCGGCTGAAATGCTCGGAAAAATCTCCACGGCCCATCCACTGCTGCCTGATATTCAGCAGGTCATCACCCGGCAGATCACCCACATGAAGCGGCTGCTCGAGGACTTGCTCGATGCCGCGCGCGTCAGCAGCGGAAAAATCACTCTTAAAAAAGGCTTGCTGCTGCTAAGCAGCATTGTTCAAGGCGCGGCCGAAATCAGCCAGCCGCATTTCGTCAAACTCGGTCAGAAACTGATCATTGACCTGCCGCGTGACCCCATCACGCTTGATGGCGACGGAGTCCGCCTGTCACAGGTGTTTTCCAACCTCCTGATCAACGCCAGCAAGTTTTCGCCGCCCCAGGCTTCGATCACCTTATCGGCGCACCCGTCTGCGGCCGGCATGGTGCTTATTTCCGTGAAGGACCAGGGCATCGGCATTGATCCCAAAGACCAGCCTTTCGTTTTCGACCTGTTCACGCAGGCAAGCAATACGCTGGACCGTTCGCAAGGCGGGCTTGGCATCGGGCTGTCGATGGTGCGCACGCTGGTGCAAATGCATGGCGGCAGCGTGCAGGTACGCAGCGAGGGAGTGGGTTGTGGCAGCGAATTCATCGTTGAGCTTCCGGTGACTGAGCAATCCGTCGCCATCGAAGCTC
Source organism: Polaromonas sp. (assembly GCF_010365105.1). Lineage (GTDB taxonomy): Bacteria > Pseudomonadota > Gammaproteobacteria > Burkholderiales > Burkholderiaceae_C > Polaromonas. Next base: position 28,140 of record NZ_JAAFGZ010000001.1, read on the forward strand.
CCTTGGACATCCATGAATATTCGGCCCGCCCTTGCCGGATACTGGTCATTGAAGACAACATCGACGCCAATGCAACGCTCAATAGCTGCCTGACGCTTGATGGCCATGCTGTCGATTCTGCACACAACGGCCTTGACGGGCTTGCCCTGGCCAAAGACGGTCTTTACGACATCGTGGTCTCCGATATCGGCTTGCCCACCATGAGTGGCTATGAGGTGATCCGCAAAATCCGGGCGCTGCGGCTGGTGCCCGAGCCCTTCTGCATCGCCATCACGGGCTACGACCAGCAGGACTACCTGGCCCACGCCCGGGAAGCCGGTTTTGACCAGTATTTGGTCAAGCCGGTTTCCATGGAGATGCTGGAGGCGCTTATTTCAAAAAATTTCCCTTCAGACACCATCGCCTGACCCATGGAAACGACTGAATCTACGCGCGGCCGGCTGATTGAAGCGGCCCTGACCACCAGCCATCCTCAAACGATGGCGGACGCGACCCTGCGCCTTTGGGAGCAGTTGGCGCCTTCACTGATTTCAATCATCGGCGAGGGCGGTTTCAAGCCGCTTTACAAGCGCAGCCTGCGCCTGGCGGCCAAGGAGCATCCCTGGATGGCCCTGGACCCCACAAAATCTTCTGCCATCCAGCAGCGTTTCACTGACTTGCAGGCCTGCCTTCGGGCGCAGGATGCGACGCATGCCCGGTTGGGCAGCCTGGCGCTGTTCACCATTTTTCTGGATGTGCTGGCGTCACTGATTGGCGAGGAGTTGACAACCTATCTTTTGCAATCGGCCTGGCGCAAAGAGACTTCCGAAACACCCGCTAAGGATTTTCAAAAATGAACAAAAAAGTAACCATACGCCAGCTGCGCACAGGTGTCCCAGGACTGGATGAACTGCTGGGTGGCGGCATACCGGAGTTTTCCTTCAACCTGATTGCCGGCACGCCCGGATCGGGCAAGACCACGCTGGCGCACCAGATCATGTTTTCGCTGGCCAACGCGGACAGGCGCGCGCTGTTTTTTACCGTGCTGGGGGAGCCGCCCCTCAAGATGCTTCGCTACCAGCAACAGTTTTCCTACTTCGACATCGACAAGATCAACACCTCGATCAAGTTCGTGAACCTTTCAGGCGATCTGCTGGACGGCGATTTTGACCGGGTGCTGGCCCGCATCCTTGAAGAGGTGGAAAGCTTTTCACCCAGCCTGGTGTTCGTGGACTCCTTTCGCTCGGTGGTGCAGTCGGCCAAATTGGTCCGGGACGACAGCACCAGGGGCTTGCAGCATTTCATCCAGGCGCTCGGCGTACAGATGACCAGCTGGCAGGCCACAACCTTCCTGATTGGCGAATACCTGTCGCAGGAAGAATCGTCCAGCCCGGTGTTCACCGTGGCGGACGGCATCATCTGGATGCTGCAGGATGTTCACCGCGATGCCATGGTGCGCAAGCTGCAGGTCGTCAAGATGCGCGGCCAGGCGCAGCGCCCCGGACTGCACACGTTTCGCATCAATGACGACGGTGTCGAGGTGTTTCCACGCGCCATTCTCAAATTCGGCGACAGCCTGACCAGTGAAATATCCAGCAATCAGCGCCTGACCATGGGCGTGCCCTCGCTCGACAAGATGATGGGCGGGGGCCTGCCGGTGGGGTATTCGCTGCTGGTGGTGGGGCCGAGCGGCAGCGGAAAAAGCGTGATGTGCACCGAGTTTCTGGCCGAGGGTGTGCGGCTGGGCGAGCCGGGGGTGATTGCCGCGTTTGAAAAAAGCCCCAGCCAGTTGATCAGCAGCCGGCTCCAGGCGCTGGTTGAAAGCGGCAAGGTGTCGGTCATCGACACGCGCGCGCTCGACCTGTCCATTGACGAAACGCTGCATGACCTGGTCACGCTGATCAAAAAAACCAAGGCCAAGCGGGTGGTTATTGATTCGCTGTCGGGCTTCGAGCTGGCGCTGGCGTCCATTTTCAGAGAAAACTTTCGCGAGTCGCTGTACCGGCTGACGGCGGTGTTGACCAACATGGGCGTGACGGTGCTAATGACCGCCGAACTGGAAGACCGCTACACCGACCTGCGCTTTTCGTCGTATAGCAATGCATTTTTGACCGATGCCATCTTGATGCTGCGTTACGTTGAAATTGCCGGAAAGTTCAAACGCGTGATCTCGGTGGTGAAGGTCCGGTCCAGCAACCACAGCAAGGACATTTGTTTCTTTGACATCGACAAAGACGGTATCAAGATCGGCAAGCCGCTGACGAACTACTATGGAATCTTGTCGGGTCAGCCCACCGTGATAGACGGTTCTGACTCCAAAGCGCCGGCCTGAGTTGGCGCCCAGACCCTGTCCGGCATTCAGCAGGCGGAGTCTTTTTCCTTACGCCCTGACCGGTTGCGCAACCGGTGCAAGCGGGAGTTTGACCGTAAATACCGTGCCGGAATGTTCGTTCGACGCCACCGTGAGGGTTCCGCCGTGCGCTGTGGTGATTTCCCGGGCAATGAAAAGTCCCAGTCCCAGGCTGCTGGAAGGCGCGCCTTCCTGCGGCCCGGGTTCCACCGAGAGCTGAACCAGGGGATCGAAAATCGCCTGCAGCGATGGGGCAGGAATCACCGAGCCGTGGTTGCACACCTTTACCGTGATCGAATCGGCCTTGCCCAGGGCCGTGATGGTGACCGCGCGGGTGTCGTCGCGGTACTGCGCTGCATTGTTGAGCAGGTTTGAAAAAAGCTGCTGCAGGCGAGCACTGTCGAAACAGCCCGACAAATCACCCGATACCTCCAGCTCAAAAGGGCAGTCCGGATAGCCGGCCTGGGCGTCGTCCAGCGCCGCCTGGCAGATGCCGGCCATGTTCTCCGGGAGCAGGGTGAGCGGGATTTCGCCCCCCAGCTGCGTGCGCGCGTATTCCAGCAAATCCTTGACCATGGCAGTCATGTTGGCGGCGCTCCGGGCCACGCGGGCGCCCATTTCCCGGGTGCCTTCGTTGCCGATGGCGGGCCGCATCAGGTAGCTTCCTGCCAGCTTCATCGTGAACAGCGGACTGCGCAAGTCGTGTCCCAAAATGGCCAGGAAGGTGTCGCGCGTGCGGTCGGCGTTTTCAGAATATGTCACAACGGATTCGGCCAGCGCCTGGTCCATGGCTTCGTTGAAGCGCATCATGTCGGTCGCGCTTTCGGGCGTGCCCAGTTGCATGTGCGGCATCCACAGCCGCAGCACGGTGGCGCGCAAGGCCCGGTATTCAGCGGTGAGCTGGGTCAGCGTGAAGCCGCTGGCCTGGCGCAGCGTGCCGTGAATGGCTGCCGCGCTCTTTCTGTTGACGTCTTCGTCGGTCTGCCCTTTTGACTTTTCGGCCTGCTGCGCTGCCGTCTGGTGCGTGTCAAGGTCAACGACGATTGCCTGCAGGATTTCCCCGGCATGGTCCCGCAGGATGTGATGCGGCGGGGCAGGCGATGCCGAAAACAGCGTTCGGGCAAAAGCGTCCCACTCGACAAGGATTTTTTGAAGATGGGCGGTGATGAACGTCGAGAGTTTCATGGGTCGTTTCGTTAACCCATCAAAGAAGGGCGGGTTGATTTGCTGCACATTGCCTTGCCAACAAAACGCATTAAAATTTACATTTTATCAATTTATTTGTTTCTGATGGTTTTCAGCACTGCTCAAACCCTCCAAACAGCAGCAAGAGCCTGTTTTCAAAAGAAAACAGGCTCTTGCGCATATCCCCTCTTTATTTATAGCTATAAAAAATATAGCATCCTGCGAAATTTGCCCTTGCGCGCTTGATGCTCAGGCTGCTTTCAGTCGCGGCTTGGCAAGCTGGCTGGCATGCAGCCAGGCGCGGCGCAGCACGGCGGGCGAGCGGGTTTCTTCGGGAATCAGCAGGTAGTTCTGTGCGCGCATCGCAGTGCCCACGCCGACCTTGCTGGTCAGCACCGTCATGGGAATCGACAGCAGCAGCGGCAGGCCGACCGGCAGCAGCCAGACCAGCGCGCTGGCGTCGATCATCGCAATGCCGGCCGCCAGCACCACGACCACGCTGCTCATGGGCGCAAGCTGCGCCAGCGCATGGCGCCATGGCACGGCGGCAGCTTCGCGCGGAGGCGATTTCCATTCCAGCTTCAGGCCGGTCAGCGCGATGACGACGAACAGCGAGTGCGCCAGCATGCGGATGGGCGCCTGCAGCAGTGCGATCAGCGTTTCCAGCAGTGCGCTGCGCAGCAGGCTGGCGGTGCCGCCATAAGCCTGCTGCTGGCCCTTGAACAACACGGCGGCAATGCCCAGGATGCGCGGCAGGAACAGCATGGACAGCGTCCAGGCCCACAGCGACAGCAGTTCGCCGGGCAAAACGTCCCAGTTGCTGACCATCGGCGAGCCCGACAGCCACAGCGCCGTGCCCAGGGTCATGAAGCACAGCCACAACGGCGCCGACAGGTAGGCCATGGCGCCGGTGGCAAACATCGAGCGGTGCACCGGATGCATGCCGGGCTCGGCGATCAGGCGCGAGTTCTGCAGGTTGCCCTGGCACCAGCGGCGGTCGCGCTGCAGCTCGGCCAGCAAGTCAGGCGGCTGTTGTTCGTAGCTGCCGATCAGGTCGGCCACCAGCCAGACGTGGTAGCCGGCGCGGCGCATCAGCGCGGCCTCGACGAAGTCGTGCGACATGATGCTGCCGGCCATGCCGCCCGTTCCCTTGATGCGGTCCAGCGCGCAATGCTGCATGAAGGGCTCGATGCGGATGATGGCGTTGTGGCCCCAGTAGTGGGACTCGCCCATCTGCCAGAACTGCATGCCCAGCGTGAACAGGCGGCCAGTCACGCGCGAGCCGAACTGCTGGGCGCGCGCATGCAGCGTCACATGGCCGATGGCCTGGGTGGCGGTCTGGATGATGCCGGCGGTCGGGTTGGCTTCCATCAGCTTGACCATGGACACCAGGCAGTCGCCGCTCATCACACTGTCAGCGTCCAGCACCACCATGTAGCGGTAGTCCTTGCCCCAGCGGCGGCAAAAGTCGGCCACGTTGCCGGCCTTGCGGTCGGTGCGGCGCTTGCGCAGGCGGTAATAGACCTCGATCTGCGGCTGGTGTGGCTGGCTGGCGAGCTGGCCGCGCAGGTTTTCCCAGGCGGCGCGTTCGGCCTTGATGATCGCCGGGTCGTTGCTGTCGGACAGCACGAACACGTCGAAATTCTGGACATGCGACGTCACCGCGACCGATTCGCAGGTGGCGCGCAGGCCGGCGAACACGGTGCTCACGTCCTCGTTGCAGATCGGCATGATGATGGCGGTGCGCGTGGCGGTGTCCAGCGTATGGTGCTGGACCTGTTTGGCTGACAGGGTATGGGCGTCGCCGAACAGCGTGACGTAAAAACCCATCATCGCCGTCATGAAGCCGGTGACCACCCAGGCCGACAGCAGCGCAAACAGGCCCAGCTGGCCGTATTGCAGGAAGGCGTTGTCATAGACCGGCTGCATGTCGGCAAACAGCGCCGTCGCCACCACCGTGCTGACGAGCGTCAGCAGCATGAACACCGTGCGGCGGCGCTTGGCGGCATGCTGCCACGGCGCCATCGCCTCGGCGGATGCCGGTTGTTCGAGCGTCTTGCGGCCGGTGAGCTTGACCACCGGCAGCAGCGCCGCCGTGCCCAGGCTGTTCCAGAAACCGCGCCAGGGACGCGGCGCCATCGAACCCCGGTGCACCGGCGGCGCGGTGACTGCATTGGGATGACGCTCTTCACGCAGTGGGCTGCGCCGATTCAGTTGGTGATCAGGTTGGTCCATGTTTCGCTCAGGGTTTGTTGGTTGTATTGGAGAAAGGCGCGCAGTTCAATCGGCTGGACCGGCTCGGCGGCGTTGGCTGGCTTGAGGCGCTCGACCCGCACGGTCATGCGCCAGGCGCCGGTGGCCGGGTTGGGGTAGGCCAGGCTTTCGACCACGCGGGCATTGCTGCCCGCCGTCGTGATGGCCTCGACCTTGGCGCCTTCGGGCAGGGCGTCCAGGGCCGGACCGGCAAAATCAACGACAAACTGGATCTGCTGGCCCAGCGCATCGGCGCCGAGCTTGCTGTAGCCGATGCCGCGGCGCGACTGCTTCACCCAGCCGTTGGGCGGCAGCTGCTGGTTCTTGCCCTGCCAGGCGATCTGGTAGGCCAGGTCCAGCGGCTCGCCGGCGACCGGCATTTTTTCAGGCACCCAGTAAGCGGCGACGTTGTCGTGGGTTTCGTCGGGCGTGGCAAATTGCAGCAGCTCGACGCGGCCGGCGCCGAAGTCGCTCAACGGCGTCACCCAGGCGCTGGGGCGCTTTTCATAGCGCGCTTCGGTGTCTTCATAGCTGCGAAAAGCCCGGTCGCGCTGCATCAGGCCAAAGCCCTTGAGTTTTTGCATGCTGAACGAGGTGACCAGCGGCGACGCCGGGTTTTGCAGCGGGCGCCAGAGCCATTCGCCCCCGCCCTTGCCGTCATCGGTGGCGATCATCAGGCCGTCCGAGTCGTGCACTTCAGGGCGGAAGTCGCCGGGGCGCGGCTGGTTTTCGCCAAAGAAAAACATGCTGGTCAGCGGCGCGATGCCCAGGGTGGTGACCGGCTTGTCGGTGGGCCGCATGAAGATGCGGGCGCGCACTTCAGTCACGGTTTGCTCGCCGGGCTTGACATCGAAACGGTAGGCACCCGTCATGCGCTCCGAATCCATCAGCGCATAAATCGTCAGCGGAGCGCCTTCGGCGGCGGGTTTTTCCAGCCAGTAGTCGGTGAAGCGCGGAAATTCTTCGGGGCCGGGACCGGCCGTGTCCACCGCCAGGCCGCGTGCCGACAGCCCGTAAAGCTGGCCGGAACCCAGCGCCCGGAAGTAGCTGGCGCCCGAGAAAACAATCAGTTCGTCTTTATAGGTCGGCGAATTGAGGTTGCTGAAAAAGCGCACGCCGCCATAGCCCAGGTCGCCCCAGCTTTTCGGCGACAGCTTGTTCTTGCCAAAGTTGAATCGGGCCGGATCATAGGGAATGCGCTTGGGGCCTGCGGCGGTGATTTCATGGACACGCACCGAGTCGCCATGACGGCCAACATGAAAAAAGTTGGCTTCATACGCCAGCTTGTCTGCGCGCCACAGCGTGCTTTCCGGCTTGAAGCGGATGTCGCGGTAGTCGTCGTATTCCATCTTGGCCAGCTCGGCTGGCACGGCAAGCGAGGCGGGTTTGAACGGTGTTTTGGCACGCTGGCTGGCGAGTTTGGCGACATCTTCCAGATTCCACGCCAGTGCCGGGCTGCTGCCCAGGGCCAGTACGGCGGCGCAGGCCACGGCTGAAAAAGAAACCCGCCAGCTTGGCGCGCCGGAAGGTTTGAAACGATGAAAAAAGGCTTGCATGGAATCACTAGGGCAAACCCTGTGCCAGCTTCAAAAAACCTTTTTAAATCAACCGTTTGGAATCGAGATGTGAATTTTCAGGCGGGGAATCCTGAAAAAACAGGCGAAAACCCCGGGTTTTGTCGCCAGACAGCGACAAAAATTCCGCCCATTTTGAAAAGTTGTTTGAAATCAAGGGCTTGGCTTGTCGCCAGAAAGCGACTCACTCCGGCGACGGCTGCGAGCTGTCGCTCTTGAAGTGGCCGGGTGTGAGGCTGTGCTTTTGCATCAGGCGGTAAAACTCGGTGCGGTTGCGGTCGGCCAGCCGGGCGGCGTCGGCCACGTTGCCGTCGGTCAGCTTCAACAGGCCGACCAGGTAGTCGCGCTCGAAGCGCTGTTTGGCTTCGGCAAAGGTCAGCACCTGGATGCTGGGCGAGCGCAGGGCGCGCTGTACCAGCGACAAAGAAATCAGCGGCGTGGCCGACAACGCGCAGACCTGCTCGACCACGTTGTAGAGCTGGCGCACATTGCCCGGCCAGGCGGCGGTGCCGAGGGCCTTCAGGGCTTCGGGCGCAAAGCCGCTCAGGCGCTTGTGGTACTTGGCCGCCAGCGTCACCAGGAAATGGTTGGCAAGCAGCGGGATGTCCTCGCGGCGTTCGGACAGCGGCGGCAGCGTGAGCGTGACGACATTGAGCCGGTAGTACAGGTCGGCGCGAAAGTCGCCCGCTTCCATGGCCGCATCCAGGTCGCGGTGGGTGGCCGAGATGATGCGCACATCGACCGGAAGCGACACGCTGGCGCCCACCGGCCGCACCTCGTGCTCCTGCAGCACCCGCAGCAGCTTGACCTGCAAGGCCGGCGGCATGTCGCCGATCTCGTCGAGCAGCAGCGTGCCGCCGTCGGCCGCCAGGAACAGGCCCTTGTGGTTGCTCACGGCGTCGGTAAAAGCGCCCTTGACATGGCCGAACAGTTCGGATTCGAGCAATGCCTCGGGAATGGCGCCGCAGTTGACCGCGATGAAGGGCTTGGCAGCGCGCGGGCTGGCCTGGTGGATCGCCTGGGCCAGCAGCTCCTTGCCGGTGCCGCTTTCGCCGCGCAGCAGCACGCTGGCATCGGTGGCGGCCACCATGTGGGCTTCGGCCAGCACCTCGGCCATGCGGCTGGAGCGGCTGATGAGGCGGGTTTGCCAGGCCTCGGCGCTGCCCAGCCGGGCCGGGGCCGGCGCGCTCAGCGACAGCGCCTCGGCAATCTTGTCGAGCAGGCCCTTGCCGTCGAAGGGTTTGGTCAGGTAGGTGAAGACGCCGCGTTCGGTGGCCTCGACCGCGTCGGGAATGGTGCCGTGCGCGGTCAGCAGGATCACCGGCAGCGATGGGTGCAGGGTGCGGATGTCGTCGAACAGCGCCAGCCCGTCCTTGCCGGGCAGGCGCACGTCGCTGAGCACCAGCTGCGGCCGCTTGAGCTGGAGTTCGGTCAGCGCGGCCTCGGCCGAGGTGACGGCCGTGACGCGGTAACCGGCGGCCGTGAGCCGCATGGTGAGCAGCCGAAGCATGTCGGCGTCGTCGTCAACCACCAGCAGGTTGGCTGCCGTGGGTGAGAGCGGGGCGGGTGCAAGCGTCATGGCGCTGGGGGTGGCGTGCGGCCACGGCTGGCGGGTGCCGACGCACCCGGCGCGGGCACGCGGCTGGTCAGGCTGCGTTCAATCGCCTTGAGCGCTTCCAGCCTTTCATTGGTCTGGTCGAGCCGGCGCTGGACTTCGCGGGTTTGCTGGTTCTGTTTTTCCAGCAGGTCTTCGATGCGGCGCTGTTCGCCATAGCGGGCGGCCAGCAGGCGGGCCAGCGGATGCAGCACCTGGGCCTGGGCATCGGGATTGGCCAGCAGCCGCGTCAGCACTTCCTGCGCGCGTATCAGCTCCGGCGTCTGGCGCAGCTGGCTGAGCACAATGGCCAGTTGCAACTGGCTGGGCGGCAGGTAGGGATTGCCCAGCCGCGCGACTTCCTGGTTCAATTCTGCAGAGGACATTGAACGGGCACGGTCTGCATAGGCCAGCACCCGGAGCACGGCTTCGCGTTCGGGCGCTGGCGCCGTGTCCGCCGAAAGCGGCGCCGGCGCTGCTGCGTTGCCGTTGGCGGCAGCGCTGCTGGCCGGTGCTGCCGGCTGGACGCCTTGGGGCGGCGCGACCAGCCCGCAGGCCGCCAGCAAGGCAGCCGCCAGACCCGCGCACGACAGGCGCAAGCCGGCCCTGCCGAAGTGCGCAAAAAACTCAGCTCTTGTAAACATGGGGAAACTCGATTCTGAAATGGGAACCCGCTTCCTGCGGCAGCAACTCGATGCGTCCGCCGTGTGCGGCGATGTATTCCTGCACGATCGACAGGCCGATGCCGCTGCCGCGAACGCCGCCCTGCGGCTGGCGCTCGCCCCGGTAAAAGGGCTCGAAAATCCGTTCCCGGTCAGCCGGCGCGACACCGGCACCCTGGTCCTGGATGTCGATATGCACCAGGCCAGGCTGCTGCCTCAGTGAAAGTTCAATGGTACCTTTGAGCGGCGAGTAGCGGATGGCGTTGGACAGCAGGTTGGCGAGCGCGGTACCTATTTTTTCCGGGTCCACTTCCATTTTCAAGGGCTCGCCGTTCACCACGATCTTCAGCTCCCGGGCGCGCCATTGCAGGCGCTGCGCATCGACCTGTTCCTCGATGAGCTGCAGCAGGTCCACGGTGCGGCGGTGCAGCTGGCGCGCCTCGAAGGCGGCGGTGTTGAAGCGCAGCAGGTCCTCGATCTGGCTTTGCAGCACGCCGGTGTTGTGTTTCAGGATTTGCGCAATTTCACGTTGATCCTGGCTCAGCGGGCCGGCCACGCCGTCTTCCAGCAGCGACACGCCTTCGCGCAGCGACGCCAGCGGCGTTTTCAACTCGTGCGAAATGTGGCGCAGAAAGCGCGACTTGTCCGCGTCCAGTTCCACCAGCCGTAGCCGCAGCCAGTTCAGCCGCTCGCCGACCAGCGCCAGGTCGGCTGGGCCGTTGATGGCAATCACCTGGTCGAGCCGGTTCTCGCCCAGGCCGACGATGGCGTTTTCCAGCCGCTTGAGCGGCCGGGTGAACCACACGCCGAAGGCCAGCGCCATGAAGACCGCCAGCACGATGGCCCCCGTGACCTGTTGCGCCAGGTGCTGGCGGCTGGTTTCGAGCTTTTCCTGCAGTGACTGGTTGCGCTGCTGGATGGCTTGCTGCACCTGAAGTGCAATGGCGGTGTTGATGCCTTCCAGTTCGCGGAATTCCTGCGCCAGCTGGTGCTCGCGGTCCAGCGCTGTGTCCAGCGGTCCGGTCAGCAGGTCAAGCATGGTGTCAAGGTGCGCACGCCAGGGCTTTTCACGGGCGGCCGGTATCTTTTCATGCGCCAGCCGCGCGAGGATGGCCGTGGCATCGCGGGCTTCGTCGCGAAAGCGCTGCCGCAGGATGCGGTCATCGAGCACCACCGACTGCCGCGAACTGCGCTCCATCGACACGCTTCGCTCGCGCAGCGACTGCGCCGCGCCGCTCAGGTCCAGTGCGCGCGCCGCATTGTCGCGGCTTTGCACGGTCAGGTCTTCCAGCGCAAACAGCGCGCGCAGCGACGCCGCGCCGAGCAGCGCGGCAATCAGCAGGAAGGCAATCACCAGCAGGGGCCGGAACGAAAACCGCTGCAGCATGGGCTTGGAAGGCAGGTTCAGAAGGCGCGCTCAGGCCGCAACGGCGGCAACGGTGTGGTCTTGCGTCAGGACTTCGCCACGCAGGGAACGCTGGCTGGTTTCGGTGATTTTTACATCGACCATCTGGCCGATCAGGCGCGGCTGGCCTTTCAGGATGACGACCCGGTTGCATTCGGTGCGGCCCATCAGCTCGGTCGCATCCTTGCGCGCCGTGCCTTCGACCAGAATGCGCTGCACCGTGCCGAGCCGGCTGGCGCTGATGGCGCGCACGCTGTCGTCGAGCACGGCCTGCAGATGCTGCAGGCGGCGCAGCTTGACCTCGTGCGGCGTGTCGTCCTCCAGATTCGCGGCCGGTGTGCCGGGGCGCGGGCTGAAGATGAAGCTGAACGAGGTGTCGTAACCGACGTCGTTCACCAGTTTCATCAGCTTGTCAAAGTCGTCCTCGGTCTCGCCCGGAAAGCCGACGATGAAGTCGCTGCTCATCGCCAGGTCGGGCCGGATGGCGCGCAGCTTCCTGATCGTGCTCTTGTATTCCATCGCCGTGTAGCCGCGCTTCATCGCCATCAGGATGCGGTCCGAGCCGTGCTGCACCGGCAAATGCAGGTGATTCACCAGCTTGGGCAGGCTGGCGTAGGCGTCGATCAGCCTCTGGGTAAATTCGTTCGGGTGGCTGGTGATGTAGCGGATGCGTTCGATGCCGGGAATCTCGGACACGTAGTCGAGCAGCGTGGCAAAGTCGGCAATCTCCGCCGTACCGCCCATGGTTCCGCGGTAGGCGTTGACGTTCTGGCCCAGCAGCGTGACTTCCTTCACGCCCTGGTCGGCCAGGCCGGCAACCTCGACCAGCACATCCTCGAACGGCCGCGAGACTTCCTCGCCGCGCGTGTATGGCACGACGCAGTAGCTGCAGTACTTGGAGCAGCCTTCCATGATGCTGACGAAAGCGCTGGCACCCTCGACCCGGGCTGGCGGCAGGTGGTCGAACTTCTCGATTTCCGGAAAGCTGATGTCCACCTGCGGCTTGCCCAGCCGGGCGCGGCTGGCGAGCAGTTGCGGCAGGCGGTGCAGCGTTTGCGGGCCGAACACCACGTCGACATAAGGCGCGCGCTGGATGATGGCCGCGCCTTCCTGGCTGGCGACGCATCCGCCGACGCCAATCAAGACGCCTTTTTTCTTCAGGTGCTTGACGCGTCCCAGGTCGCTGAAGACCTTTTCCTGCGCCTTTTCGCGCACCGAGCAGGTGTTGAACAAAATCAGGTCGGCCTCGTCCATGTCCTGCGTTTTTTCGTAGCCCTCGGCGGCATGCAGCACGTCACTCATCTTGTCCGAGTCGTACTCGTTCATCTGGCAGCCGAAGGTTTTGATGAATACTTTTTTGCTCATGGTGGTTTGCTACTGGATTGATAGCTGCTTGCGCCCGTGGATAGAGCGCAAAAGGCCAATTTGATTGATAAATTAGGGTTTTGACGGCTGGCCGGTCTGCGGCCGATGCGTCAGGGCGCCTTGGCGGTGGCCGGAACGGCGGCGTCGGCGTTGCTGCCAAAGCTGAACCAGGGCGCCTTGGTGTTGGGGCGCTTCAGCCTGGCTTCTGCGCTGTTGAGAATCCAGACTTCATGGACATTGCCGGCGTTTTCGCGCATGTAGTTGACGACGACTTTCTGTTTCACCAGCACGCCCGACATGACCAGCATGTTGTTGGCATCGCGGATGCGCGCGCCGGGCGACAGTCGGTCGGCCTTGCCGTCCAGCGTGATGACGGGCGGCGCCAGCACCACCATTTCACCGCGCAGGGCGGCGGCGGGAAATTGCCGGACAGCGTATCCGGCGCCGGTGGTGTCGTGGGCGCAGGACGCCAGGAGGGCCGATGCGGCCAGAACGGCCACGGTGACCAGGGTGTGCGGTGTGCAGCGGTTCATGGTTTGTATCCAGAGGCTGTGGTTGGGAAAGCCGGCCATTATCTCAGACCGGAATTTCTCCATGCTGGCGGGCAGGGGCTGCCAGCGCCCCATGCCTGCCAGCGCCGGGTTTTCAGCGGATGCGCGGCGGCGCCTGCAGTTGTTCGGGCGTGGTGAACCAGGCGCTGGATTCGCCCATGCGGCTGCGCGCCTGCGCCAGTTCGTGCCGTGCCACGCTGCGCAGGTGCACTTCGTCGGGTCCGTCCATCAGGTGCAGCGCGCGGCCCCAGGTCCAGAACTGCGCCAGCGGCGTATCGGGCGACAGGCCCATCGCGCCAAACACCTGCATGGCGCGGTCCACCACGCGGGTTTGCAGCCGCGCCGCCACCACCTTGATGGCGGCCACCTGCGCGCGCGTGGCCTGCGCGTTGGCCGCTTCCCCCTGGTCGAGCCGCCAGGCGGCATGCAGCACCAGCAGCCGCGCCTGGTCGATCTCGATGCGCGACTCGGCGATCCAGTCCTGCACATTGGAATAATCGGCCAGGTAGTGGCCAAAGGCCTGGCGCTCCAGCGTGCGCTCGGTGGCCAGCGCAAGCGCCAGTTCGCACTGGCCGATGGTGCGCATGCAATGGTGGATGCGGCCGGGGCCGAGCCGCGCCTGCGCCATCGCGAAACCGTCGCCCCAGCCGCCCAGCAGGCTCTCGCCCGGCACGCGCACGTCGCGCAGCAAAATCTCGCAGTGGCCTTCGGGCGCGTGGTGGTGCAGCATGGCAATGTTGCGCAGCACCCGGACGCCGGGGGTGTCCAGCGGCACCAGCACCAGGCTGTGCTGGTGGTGGCGTTGCGGCGAATCCGGGGCTGCGCCATCGCCCTCGTTGCGGCACATCACGATGAGCAGCCGGCAGTTCGGATGCGCCGCGCCGGTGATGAACCATTTGCGGCCACAGATCACGAGCTGGTCGCCGTCGCGACGCACGGTGGTTTGCAGGTTGGTCGGGTCGGACGACGCCACGTCGGGTTCTGACATGGCGAAGGCCGAGCGGATCGTGCCTTCGAGCAGCGGCGTGAGCCACTGGGCGCTTTGCGCTGGCGTGGCAAAGCGGTGCAGCAGCTCGATGTTGCCGGTGTCGGGCGCGCTGCAGTTGAAGACTTCGGCGCCCCAGGGCAGCCGGCCCATGGTTTCGGCCAGCGGCGCGTAGTCGAGGTTGCACAGCCGGGTGCCGGGCTCGTGCGCCTTCAGGCCGGGAAGGAACAGGTTCCACAGGCCTTCTTCGCGGGCCAGGCTTTTGAGGTCTTCCAGGAAGGGCGGCGGGTAGATGCCGTTTTGCACCGAGTGGTGCCAGGCCGGGTTGTAGGGCAGCAGGTAGCGCTGCAGGAAAGCTTCCAGGCGCTGGTTGAGTTCTTGCGCTGTGGGGGAGTGGGAAAAGTCCATCCGCCATTGTCGAAGCGGCTTGGGCTTGCTGTCATCACGCAGGCGACAGCTGCGGCAGGGTCATTCCATTTCCAAATCATTCCGATAGGTCGTTGCTTCGCCTTGCCGTGCTGCAGCACTGTCTGCGGCTTCGCGCCTAATCTAGAAATGATCTGGAAATGGAATCACAGGCCCAGCGACTCGTACAAGACGTCCATGCGCGCCGTTACATCGGCATCCATGGCGATGGTGCGGCCCCATTCGCGCTGGGTTTCGCCGGGCCACTTGTTGGTCGCGTCCAGGCCCATCTTGCTGCCCAGGCCGCTCACCGGCGAGGCAAAGTCCAGGTAGTCGATCGGCGTGTGCTCGACCAGCAGGGTGTCGCGCGCCGGGTCCATGCGGGTGGTGATGGCCCAGATGACTTCGCGCCAGTCGCGCACATTCACATCGTCATCGACCACGACGATGAACTTGGTGTACATGAACTGGCGCAGGTGGCTCCACACGCCCATCATCACGCGCCGGGCATGGCCGGGATAGGCTTTCTTGATCTTCACCACGGCCATGCGGTAGCTGCAGCCTTCGGGCGGCAGGTAAAAGTCCAGGATTTCGGGAAACTGGCGCTGCAGCAGCGGAATGAACAGCTCGTTGAGCGCCAGGCCCAGCACGGCGGGCTCGTCGGGCGGCTTGCCGGTGTAGGTTGAGTGGTAGATCGGGTCGCGGCGCAGCGTGATGCGGTCCACGGTGAACACCGGGAACTCGGCCTGCTCGTTGTAATAGCCGGTGTGGTCGCCGTACGGGCCTTCGAGCGCATGCTGAAAGCCGCTCTTGTGGCTGGCGTCGGGGTAAATATGGCCTTCGAGCACGATCTCGGCCGAGGCGGGTATGCGCAGCGGCACGCCCAACGCCTTGACGACTTCGGTGCGCGCGCCGCGCAGCAGGCCGGCGAACTGGTATTCGGACAGGCTGTCGGGCACCGGGGTGACCGCGCCCAGAATGGTCGCCGGGTCGGCACCCAGCGCCACCGCCACCGGATACGGCTGGCCGGGATGGGCCAGGCCATGGTCGCGAAAATCCTGCGCGCCGCCCCGGTGCGCGAGCCAGCGCATGACGAGCTGGTTGCGCGAGAGCACCTGCTGGCGGTAGATGCCCAGGTTTTGCCGCGCCTTGTGCGGCCCCTGCGTGATCACCAGTCCCCAGGTGATGAGCGGCGCCACATCGCCGGGCCAGCAGTGCTGCACCGGCAGCCTGGCCAGATCGACATCGTTGCCTTCCCACACCACGTCGTGGCAAGGGGCCGAGCTGCGCTCTTTGGGTGCCATGTTCCACAGGGTTTTCAGCAGGCCGCCCATGCCGAGCATGTCCTTGAAGCCCTTGGGCGGCTCGGGCTCTTTCAGCGCGGCCAGCAGCTCGCCGAACGGGCGCAGGCCCTGCAGGTCGGCCACGCCCATGGCGCGTGCCACGCGGGCCGGGGTGCCGAAGAGGTTGGCCAGCACCGGCATGGTGTGGCCGGTGGGCTGCTCGAACAGGATGGCGGGGCCGCCTGCGCGCAGCACTCGGTCGCACAGGGCGGTCATTTCCAGGTGCGGCGAGACCGGCTGCCTGACGCGGCGCAACTCGCCGGACTGCTCCAGTTGGGCGATGAAGTCGCGCAGGTCTTGGTAGGGCATGGGTTGGCTTTTGGTTTTACTTCCTCTCCCTCTGGGGGATGGCTGGGGCGAGGGATTTTTGGTGAAAATTGACGTTTGCGCTTTCTGGGTATGCGCGGGTAGCTATTGTTTTTATAGTGGTTGACTGGTTGACTGGTTGACTGGTTGACTGGTTGACTGGTTTGAGTTCCGGGGCCGGGAATCGCCCGGCGGCGACTCACTTTTCTTTGGCTATCGCCAAAGAAAAGTAAGCAAAAGAAAGGCGACCCGCAGTCCGGGTCCCTTCGCTTCGGGCAACCTGCGCTGCCCGGCAAAAGCGGGGGTCCGCGCAAACTCGCCTGCGGCTCAATCAGCGCGCGGCCCTGATCCCGCTTTTGCCGGTCATCACAGGCCCGGCCAGGACGGGTTTGATTCAGGAGCGGGTTCGGGTTCGGGTTCGGATGCGGACGCGGACGCGGACGCTGGTGCTTGCTCAGGCTGCTTCAGCCAACTCCATGCCTTCCCAGCGCTTGGCCAGGTTGTGCGGTACGTCGAGCAGGTCGAGTGCGCGGGCTACGCTGTGGTTGACGATGTCGCCGATGGACTGCGGGTGCAGGTAAAACGCGGGCACGGGCGGGCAGATGATGCCGCCCATTTCGGTCACGCTGAGCATGTTGCGCAGGTGCGTGGCGTGCAGCGGCGACTCGCGCACCAGGAGCACCAGGCGGCGGCGCTCCTTGAGCATGACGTCGGCGGCGCGCGTGAGCAGGTTGTCGCTCAGGCCATGCGCCACCGCCGCGAGCGTGCGCATCGAGCAGGGTGCAATCACCATGCCGCTGCAGGCAAAGGAGCCGCTGGCAATGGCCGCGCCGAGGTTGTGCGCGTCATGCACTTCGTCGGCCATGTCTTCGATGAAGTCGCGGTCCATGTCGAGTTCATGCTCGATGTTGCGCCAGCCGGTGTCCGACACCACCAGGTGCGACTCGACGCCGGGGGTATCACGCAGCACCTGCAGCAGGCGCGCGCCATAAACGGCACCGCTGGCGCCCGAGATGGCGACGATGATGCGGCGTGGCGCGGAAATGTGGGCGAAGGCGGTGCTCATGGGGCAGCCAGGTCCGGAGTGCGGGTTGCGAATGTCTGCTGGAGAGATGCGTTTGTCATGTCAATGGATGGCTTTTTGCCCGGTGTTTCAATGGATAGGTCAGCTTTCGCATGATAGGTCGGCTTTTACCTGTTCTAGCACCGTGGTGGCCTGCGCGATGTCAAAGTCTTCATGCAGGCGTTTTTTAATGCCATATTGCTGCAACTGGTAATGCCGTCCGGGCGTGATGCCGTGGCGCGCCAGGCTGTTTTTCACGCAGACCAGTGGGCAGCCGTCGAGCGCAATAATGGTCCGGCCCGACCGCGCCGTCTTGAGCAGGCTGGGCACGTCGCCGCCGATGCCGGCAATGCACGACATTTCGGCCACGCCGCTGCGGTCTAGCCGCACTGCGACATGGTTGGCCAGTTGCGCGGCACTGGAGCAGCCCGAGCAGGCGTACACCAAGGGCAGGGGGTTGTTCTGTGCACTCATGATCCCGTTCGCGAGCGCCATGCCGTCAAGCGCCCCAGCACCTGGTGCGGCGCAAATTGCTGCAGGTCGAACACGGGAAGCTCCAGAGCGTCGAGCGCATTTTTCACGACCAGGCCCAGTTCCGTGTCGCCTTCGATGGACAGGCGGCGGCTGAAGAACAGCGTGTCGGGGTCTTCCTGGCGCTGCGCCAGACGCAAAAAGTCGTGTGCGCTGGCGCTGAGGGTCAGATCGGTGGATTGCTGTTTCGGGCAGGCGGCAAAGCGCTGGCCGGTCCAGCCAAAGTCAAAAGTCAGGCGGGCATCGCGCACATGGATGCGCAGTTTTTTGTCCAGCAACAGCTGGCGCACGTCGTCAGGCAGTTGTTTGGCCAGCACCAGGTTCAACCCGCTGACCAGCAACAGCGAGCCCGGATAGGCCGGCAGGCGGGACAGCAGCGCGCCCACGGGGCGGGGCATTTCAAAAGAAGAAGTTGCAGTCATTTCGGTCCGGTGAGTCAGGCCACGTAAAGCAGCACGGTGAAGAAGTGGCAGATGCTGCCGCCCAGTACAAACAGGTGCCACAGGCCGTGGCCGTGGCGCACCCGGTGATCCAGTACATAAAAAACAATGCCCAGTGTGTAACAGGCGCCACCCGCTGCCAGCCAGGCAAAGCCGGCCGGCGTGAGCGCCTTCCATAGCGGCAAGACCGCCACCATGGCCAGCCAGCCCATGAGGATGTAAATGATCAGCGAGACGATGCGCGCGCCTTTGGCCAGCCAGATTTCCTGGACGATACCCACCAGCGCCAGCCCCCAGATCACGCCAAAAAGCCACCAGCCCCAGATGCCGCGCAGCGACACCAGCGCAAACGGCGTGTAGGTGCCGGCAATCAGTAGGTAAATCGAGCAGTGGTCGAACTTGCGCAGCACATTCTTGGCCGGGCCGCGCACACTGTGATAAAGCGTGGAAAACACATAAAGCAGCACCAGCATGGCGCCGTAGATGCTGAAGCTGACGATTTTCCAGGGGTCGCCCAGGCGCGCCGCCAGCACGATCAGCACCACCGAGCCGGCCAGCGCCAGCGCCGCACCCACCAGGTGGCTGATGCTGTTGAAGCGCTCGCCGTGGTACATCGGTAGATCAGGCCGCGACGACCGCCTTGATAAGCTCTTGCCCCGGGCGACCGTGCCAGTAACCATTGCATCCCGGCGCCGGCATGAGCGGCTGCATGCGCGCCAGCGCCTCGTGCGGCGCCAGTGCCTGCGTTCGGGCCGCGTCAAACAGGGCCACGATGTCGCTCATGTGCTGCGCCTGCGGACTTAGGCGAAGCACATCGACACCGAGCGCGCGCATCTCATCCAGCGAATCGACCAGGTTGTACACCTTGGACGACTGGGTTTGCGTGCCGTTGATCACCAGGAACTCTTCGCTCTCGCGCGTCTTGAGCAGCAGGCCGTCAGGGTGATCGAGGCAGCTGAAGCGGCAGTCGTCCTTGGGCAGGTTGCGGTGCCGCGCGGTGAAGCAGCGCGCCGAAAAAGCCAGTGGCATGCGGCCATAGGCAAACACTTCGGTTTGCAGTCCCTGGGGCCGGCCTTGCTGCAATACGGCCAGATCGTCCTTTTTCATCTCCAGCGGCATGACCCAGCGGCTCGCACCCAGCGACGCCATCCATTGCAGTGAAGGCAGGTTGTAGAGGTTGAGTTGCGGCCCGGCCACGAACGGCACCTTGCCCGCCAGACGCTGCACCGCGCCCATGTCGTTGGCTTCGACCCCAAAATTGCCGTTGGCGGCAATCTTGTGCATGGTGCCCACCTCGGCGCCCGATTCGAGCAGCACCTGCGTGGACAGCACCACCTCCTTGCCGGCGTCCTGCAGCCTGGCAGCGATGTCCAGCCAGTCGGCCAGGCGCAACTCATGGCGGCGCGAACAGACGGTTTCGCCGAGGTAGACCACATCGACCGGTGTGGCGGCCATCGCCTGGTAAAAGCTGAAAACGGTGTCACGCGGCCAGTAGTACTGCAGCGGACCGAGCGCAAGTTTCAAAGCAGGAGTCATCGTCATTTCCAGGGCCTGTGGTAAGCGCCCAGTGTGTGCTGCTGGCCTTCAGCCACCTTGTCCAGGCTGGTCATCCAGGCCGGCTTGGGGGCGTAACGGTGCGGGTTGGCAATGCAATGGTCAATCGCTTCACGCCATGTTTTGGTCACCTGCGCAACATAGGCCGGGCTGCGTTGGCGTCCTTCGATCTTGATGGCGCGAACACCCATCTTCATGAGCTGGGGCAGGAGTTCGAGCGTGTTCAGGCTGGTGGGTTCCTCGATGGCGTAATAGTTTTCATCATCGCCGACATCGAATCGCCCCTTGCACAGCGTGGGGTAGCCGGCGTTTTCGCCATCGGCATAACGGTCGATCAGCACACCGTTCAGGCGCGATTCCAGACCCTTGGGCGTTTGCTGCCAGCGCACCGCCTTGGCTGGCGAGCACACGCCATGCGTGTTGGGCGACTCGCCCGTCACATACGACGACAGCGCGCAGCGTCCCTCGACCATGACGCACAGGCTGCCAAAGCCGAACACCTCGATTTCCACCGGCGTTTTTTCGATCACCTGCTCCACCTGCGTCAGCGACAGCACGCGCGGCAGCACGGCGCGCACCACGCCGAACTGTTCGCGGTAAAAATTGATGGCGTCGTAATTCGTGGCCGAACCCTGCACCGACAGGTGCAGGCGCAGCGTGGGGTAGGTTGACGCGGCATACTGCATGAGCCCCGGATCAGCCAGGATCACCGCGTCCACGCCCAGGTCCGCCGCCTTGTCCAACGCCGTGCGCCAGAGGCCCGGGTTGGACGCCTGAGGGTAGGTGTTGAGCGCCATGAACACCTTGCAGCCGCGTTCATGGGCGTAGCGGATGCCGGTGGCAATCGCTGCTTCGTCAAAGTTCAGGCCGGCAAAATTGCGGGCATTGGTCGCATCGCGCAGGCCCAGGTAGACGCAACTGGCGCCGTTGTCGACCGCTGCTTTCAGCGCCGGCAGGCTGCCAGCGGGGCAGACCAGTTCAAAGGGGGCGGGCTGCGGCGCGACAGCCGGGGCAGCCGCTGCGGTATCGGGGGGAAGTGAAAAGGAGGCCATGCGGGATCAGGGTTCTGGCATGAGGCCCGGAGCAGGCTCATCGCACGGCCGGAAGATTACGCCTTTGCCTGGCATCGTATTTTGATCCTGGTCAAGGGGACGGGTCGGGCAACAGCGGTTGGGGTTTTACGTGCCTGCGCCAGCGGCAGACAAAGTGCCTCACCGCTGCGGGCCGTCTCGAACGCCTCAGCCATCAGCCCTGCGCCGGCTGCTTTGTCGCCCAGCCTGCCCAGTCTTTCGAAAGCGCGGTCGATCACCGTTCGCCCACGCAAAATCCGGTGTCGATGTGGGTCGAAGCCAAAACTCCAGCGACGCCTGCACGGCCGGCTTCAGGCGCTTGCTGCGCCTTGCGCAGCGGCCTTGCCATGAAGCCCGCGGGCAAGCGCCGACCTGATCAGCAGGGCGTGAAGCGCACTGCCCTCACGGGTTCGGTTCCGAAAATCCCAGCCGTGCCGAAATGCCGCCTGCGACGTCTTTCAGGATGCGGGCGTTCTCGCCTTGCCAGTCGGGGTCGAACCCGCCGGTCGGGCCAATGACCGTCAACACCAGCGCGACCTGGCCGTTGTGGTCGAACACCGGCACGGCGAATGCGCTGACGCCCGGTATCGGTTGCCCGATGACGCGCGCCATGCCGCGCAGGCGCACTTCCTGCAGGTCGGGCTGCATCTTGGGCCAGCTGCGCAGGGCGCCGACGACCTGCGCAAAGGCCTGCGGATGCATCGATTGCTCGACGAAGCGCTGCATTTTCTCGGCCGGCAGGTAGGCGCCAAACACCATGCCGGTGGCGGTCGTCAGCGCCATCACGGTGCCGGGACGCAGGTTCATGTGGATCGGATGGCTCGATTCCTCCAGGTGAATCACCGTGGGGCCGGCATTGCCCCAGACCGACAGCGCCACCGTGTGGTGAATCCGCTGCTCAAGCGCCACCGCAGCGGCCATGCCCAGCCGGACCGGATTGAGCTGGCGCAGGCCGGCAATGCCCATGCGCAGCGCCAGCGCACCCAGACCGTAGCGGCCGGACACCGGGTCCTGCGCCACCAGGCCGATCTTGCCAAAGCTCACCAGATAGGGGTGCGCCTTGGCGGGGGTCATCCGGGCCGTTTCGGCCAGCTGCTTGAGGGTCATCGCGCTGCCCGAGTCGGCCAGCGCCGCCAGCAACTGCCCGCCGACTTCGATCGACTGGATGCCGCGCCTTTCTTTTTCTTCGTTCTGCATTGAATTCCTTTGGCCATCTTGCGTAGTCGACTGAAAATTTGTCATCAACAAATGAGTTGTACCATGTTTAAATTAAGTCTATGCTTCAAGCCATATTTAAAAAGGAGTTTTCCATGAGCAGCCCAGCCTTCGCCTCCGTGGCCGACCTTGAAGTCAAAAAAACCACCTTTCTCCAGCTGTCCGAACATTGCTGGGCCTACACCGCCGAAGGCGACCCAAACACCGGCGTCATCATCGGCGACGACTCGGTGCTGATCTGCGATGCACTGGCCACCCCCGTCATGGCCCAGGGCCTGATTGCCGAAATCCGCCGCGTGACCGACAAGCCGATCAAGTACGTTGTGCTGTCGCACTACCACGCAGTGCGGGTGCTGGGGGCTTCGGGCTACCTCGATGCCGGCCTGCAGGAAATCATTGCCAGCCAGGGCACCTATGAAATGATCGTCGAGCGCGGCGCCCAGGACATCCAGTCCGAATACGAGCGTTTTCCGCGCCTGTTCCAGAATTTCGACTCGATTCCCGGCCTGACCTGGCCGACGCTGGTGTTCAGGGACGAAATGACGCTGTGGATGGGTTCGCTCGAAGTCAAGATCATGCACCCCGGCGCCGGCCACACGCGCGGCGACACGATCGTCTGGGTGCCGTCCGAGCAGGTGCTGTTCTCCGGCGACCTGGTCGAAGCTGACGCCGCCTGCTACACCGGTGATGCCCAGCTGGAGGAATGGCCGGCTACGCTCGATGTGCTGGCCGCGCTGGGCGCGCAAAAGCTGGTGCCCGGACGCGGCCCGGCGCTGCTGACGCC
This sequence comes from Polaromonas sp., assembly GCF_010365105.1. Lineage (GTDB taxonomy): Bacteria > Pseudomonadota > Gammaproteobacteria > Burkholderiales > Burkholderiaceae_C > Polaromonas. The sequence goes on from NZ_JAAFGZ010000001.1 coordinate 50,754, forward strand.
CGAACGCGTCACCGAAGGCCTGGACTACACCCGCGATTTCGTCACCACGCTGCTGGGCGCTGCCCGGGAAGCGGTGGCCCAGGGCATGAACCTGAACCAGGCCATGGCGCACGCACGCAAGGCGATGGACCCGAAGTTCGGCCAGGTCTTCATCTACGAGCACTGCCTGCCGTTTGACGTGACGCGCGCGGTCGACGAGGCCAGCGGCATCAAGCATCCGCGCATCTGGACCGCCGAACGCGACCGCGAAATGTGGCACGGCCTGCAGGCTGCCGGCTGATTTTTGCACCCGCCTTGCGCTGTGTTGCGGATGCAGCGGGAACTATCACCAAAAGACAGGCCACCATGCTGAGCACCTACCAATATCCGAAATACGACTATGTCCAGCCGCCCGAGCAAAAGAGCGGCGAAACCAGGCGCCATCCGGTGGTAGTGGTCGGTGCCGGGCCAGTCGGACTGGCGGCGGCGATTGACCTGGCGCAGTCAGGCGTGCCGGTGTTGTTGCTCGATGACGATGACACCGTGTCGCTTGGCTCGCGCGGCGTCTGCTATGCCAAGCGCACGCTGGAGGTGCTGGACCGGCTGGGCGTCGGCAATGCCTGTATCGATAAAGGCGTCAGCTGGAACGTTGGCCGCACCTTTTTTGAGGGCCAGGAGGTCTACCATTTCGACCTGCTGCCGCAGCCCGACCACAAGCGCCCGGGCATGATCAACCTGCAGCAGTATTACCTTGAAGAGTTCGAAGTCAGGCGCGCCCGGGAACTGCCCAACCTGGAACTGCGCTTTCGCCACAAGGTGGTGGACGTTGCGCCCGATGGCCAAGGCGCCACCTTGCAGGTCGAAACGCCCGATGGCGTCTATACGCTGGAAACCGACTGGCTGGTGGTGGCCGATGGCGCGCGCAGCCCGATTCGCCGCATGATGAAGCTGGACATCGACGGCAAGGTGTTCAAGGACCGCTTCCTGATTGCCGATGTGGTGATGAAGGCCGACTTTCCCCATGAACGCTGGTTCTGGTTCGACCCGCCCTTTCATCGTGGCCAGTCGGTGCTGCTGCACCGTCAGGCCGACCAGGTTTACCGCATCGATTTTCAGCTGGGCTGGCAGGCGGACCCGGAAGAAGAGAAAAAACCTGAAAACGTGATTCCGCGTATCCAGGCGATGCTCGGCGATGACCGTCCGTTCGAGCTGGAATGGGTCAGCGTCTACACCTTCCAGTGCCGGCGCATGCACAAGTTGCGGCATGGGCGTGTGCTGTTTGTCGGCGATGCCGCGCACCAGGTGTCGCCGTTTGGCGCGCGCGGCGCCAACTCCGGCATCCAGGACGCCGACAACCTGGCCTGGAAGCTCAGCCTGGTGATTGGCGGCCAGGCACCCGAGGCGCTGCTTGACAGCTATTGCGAAGAGCGCGGCTTTGCCGCCGACGAAAACCTCATGAACTCGACGCGCTCGACCGACTTCATCACGCCCAAGAGCAAGACCTCGCTGATGTTCCGCAATGCCGTCCTGACGCTGGCCAAGGACCATGCGTTTGCCCGGGCGCTGGTCAATTCCGGTCGCTTGTCGGTGCCGGCCTGCCTGAGCGCGTCACGGCTGAACACGCCGGACAGCGACCCGTTTGAGGGCAGCATGCAGCCTGGCGCGGCGATGGACGATGCACCGATGCAGGAAGACGGTCAGGCGTGCTGGTTGCTGGACCGCGTCGGTGGCCGTTTCATGGCGCTGGTCTGTGTCAGCGACCCGACCGCGCTTGACGCGGCGACGCTTAACGCCTTCCATGCGCTGTCGGCTGGTGCGATTCCGGTAGAGGTCGTGCTGGTTTCACCCGGGCCGGGCAGGGCGCCCGAGGGATTGCGGGTTTTCAGGGACAGCGCCGGTCGCTTTGCCGAGCGCTATGACAGCCAGCCCGGAACGGTCTATTTGCTGCGCCCTGACCAGCATGTCGCTGCCCGCTGGCGTAATTTTGAGCTGGACACCGTCCGGGCGGCGCTGGCCCGTGCAAGCGCGACCCTTCATTCATGAGAAAGCCGGCATGACCTTGAACCTGAACCCTAATTTTTCCAAGATCGGCAAGCATTACCGCCACGCCTTTTCAGCCGGCGACGATTTTTATGAAATGCTGATTGACACCCATCAAGGCTTGAGCGACGAGCAAAGCGCCATGGTCAACGCCCGGCTGGTGCTGCTGCTGTCCAACCATATTGGCGACCTCGCCATTCTGAAAGAAGCCATGAAGATGGCACGCGAAGGCGTCTGATCGCGCCACGGGCTGGCCGGAAAAGCAAAAAGCCCCGCAAGTCATGGACTTGCGGGGCTTTTCAGTATCTGGTGATAGGTACGATTGAAGGATGGCTGGAAACCCGCATGGATAGGGGGTTTCACTTTTAAAAACCTCATTTTGTTCCCCCGTTTGTTCCCCCGCTTTGCTTCTGCTACCCCCTTTTTTGCCTGTTTTGAAACATCGCGCCGGATGAAGTCAGCGCCGACTCCTTTTTAAATAAATTCTCGCTGTCGTCGGCTTGCCACAGGTCAGTCCGGCACCATTCAGCCCCAGCCCACTACCCCATCGACAATGTCGACAAACTCGACAGACTGCTTCAGGCAAACGCAAAAAAGCCCGGTCTTGCCAGGCTTGATTGGAAATAGGTGCCAGCCACGCACCCGAAATGTATACCGCTGGCTGTCGGGGTTTTGCGTCACCGCATAAGGGGCACTCGCCGACTAATCCCCGTCAAAACTGTCTTAGCGAACGCCAGTCACCAAAGCGAAGGCTTTGGGGTAGAACACGGCGGTATCCATGCGCACATGGCACAGGAAAGCGATCTGGCCTTTTTGGGCAAAGGCTTCTTCCAGCACCTGAATGCTCAGGTTTTCCCGCATGGCCAGTGCCATTTTTGTGAAGTCACCAATGTAGATTTCAGAGCAATCAGCGCTGGTGCCCACCGTCAGGTTGTCCGGCACCTGCGATGTGCCCACGATCTTCAGGTTTTGCAGCATGGACGGCACCTGCAAAGGCTGGCCGGTCGTGTCTGCCAATGCGCCCAGCTTGACCAGCGAACGCGGGGACATGATGGCCGCGTTGGGCATCGGCGCGTCAGCGCCCAGGATGGCCTGAACGCCACTGAACAGGTTGCCATAGCTGGCCAGCACCGCGCCGTTTGCGCCGTTGATGACGGCATTGACACCGGCCGTGTTCAGCAGGCCTCGGGGCACTGGCGTGATGCCACTGCCACGCAGGCCCACGCGGTCGATTTCCTTGGCGAACGCCTGCGCAATGGTTTCACGCAGTGCGCTGTCGATGTTGGTTGCATCGGCCAGCAGTTCACGGCTGATTTTGACGATGAACGCCAGGCTGTGCGGTGTGACGACCAGATTTTTGAAGGTCGGGGCGCTGTCGACGACATCATCGTTTTCATTGCGCCATCCGGCCACGGGCAATGCATCCACAGCCGCGAACGAATAATTTTTAGCGCCCTCGTCCAGAGGAACAATGCCGACACCTGCCTGCAACAAGCTAGACGCAGGCACCAGCGCAGCCAGAATTTCAGGCATCACCAGGCTGGGAACGGCGTAGCCTCCTGACGAATCAACACCCACAGAAAGCGCACGGGCGGCGGCTGCGGTGGTTTTCATGCGGGCAATACCGCGAATGAAGTCCGTCAAGCCCAGCGCTTCGCCGCCTTGCGCGCGCTTGGCGTAATGCGCCCGGAAGTCGTCAGCGCTGCGCAGCACGTTCATGCTGCCAGACTCAGGGGTGATTGTTTGGATATCCGCGCAACCCGCAGTTACCAGCGGCTTGTTGGACATGGCACGGATGGCTTCGACTTGAAACTGTTCGACCGTATGGCCGGCCTGAATGGAGCGAATGGCCAGCTCGGCACCGCCTGGCATGACGGCAGCGATGGCGCTGATTTCAGCGGCGTGATTACGGGTTTCAGCAACAAGGGGTAAGTCAGTAGTTTTCATTGGAGTTTCTTGCGTTTGTTTTTGCGGAAGGGAAAGGGTGTGACGGCGAAAAAATCCTGCAGCCGTATCGGCTGGTACAGCCACGGCAGAGACTTCAAAAGGCTGAAAGCCGAACTTTCGGACTGCTTGTCCATTGATGGTCAAAGGCGTGCCCTCGTCGGTCATGTAGCCGACTGAAACGCCTGTAACGATTCCGGCGCTCACGTCGGCCAAAATCTCGCTGGCTCGGGCAGATTGACCAAAGATGGCCAGGCCGCGCAATTTGTTGCCGTCAACGCGAACATTGCGCACGATGCCAATATTCAACTGATTGGCGTTGTGTGATTCGATCAGCGGCAAGTCGCCGCGAGAAAGGTCTACCCGCGACATATCGAGAACTTCGATATAGCCGTTGCGCTGATACGGCGTGTCCGTGGCAATCACCACGGGTACGGACCGCGCATCAAGATCAGCTTGGCCCAGGCTTGCCTTACGGTACAGCGCGTTCATTTGAACTGTCTGTCGCGCAAGGTGAAAATCAGCATAGACGCCAGGCCAAAGGCAGCGTCTTCGCTCAGCTGGGTAGCGGCGGAAAAGCCAGGGCCTTCAATCTTGATACTCAGGTCGCGGTGGATTGACACCTGAACCGGCTTGTCTGCCGGGTGTGTTGGCTTGATGGGCCGGTCAGCCAGAAAGGAAATTCCGGCATCGTTGATTTCAATAAATGGAGGTGTTTTCATGGATGGGTATGGAGGTGATGAATCGATCATCACCCCAGACCCTCCAATGACACACAAGACGATTTACTGTCAGGGCTTGCCCTCAACCACGCGCAATACCTGGCGCATGGATTTCGGCAATTCCGTGCCGAACTGCTGATGCAAATTCAAAAGATAAGCAAAAACATCAGCCTCGGTCACCTGGCTGGCGTCAGGCGGGGTTTTCAGCATATCGGCCACCTGCTGCGCTTTTGCCGTCTTGCAGCCTTCTGGCTGCGCGTCATACAAGTGTTTGATGGCGGCGTCCCGAACCATCCGACGCTCCACCTTCGCGGGCACGTCGTGCGCCCCTCCTTGCCTTGGACGCAATCCCAGATTCCCGGTAATGTCGAGTTGACCGTCCAAGTATTGCCGAAATGCACGGGCCACGATGACGGCTGCGTCTCCAGGTACGACGCGGTTCGTCTCCAGACAATCGACGGCAATGCGCAAGGCCTGCAGCGGGGTTATTGCCGTGGGGGGTTGGTGCCACCAGGCACAAATCACTGAATTCGTAGTGCTCTCCTTTTTCGGGTTTTTAATGGTTGCCGGGTAGCGTGTATTCACTTCAACACGTTCACCGTTCACCATTTGCCAACCTCATGCGCTAACGGTTTCACGCGGTTCGAATTACCCTTGGCTGGCGGACCTCCACTAGGACCCGATGACGGGGGTAGGTGGCGCACATGGCCACATCGGCCAGCCACCTCTACCCCTAACGACAATGTCGACAAACTCGACACACTCAGTTTCCCGCCCCGGTCTGTCGAGTTTGTCGACATTGTCGTGGTGCGTACGGCTATATGGCTGTAAGTCATTGATATAGAAAGAAAAAGGTTAAAAAATAGCTTATTGCGACAAACCCGGTTATGTCGCCAGCACCTTTGGGTTGACGCTGTAGGCAGTGGTTGGTGGTGCACCCTTGTTATGGCGCTTGAACTCGCGCACCACGTCCTGCTGCTCCAGTCGCGCCAGTGCCTTCTGCAGACGGTCCATGCTGCGAAAGCGCCCCTCCTGCGCCTTCTGGCATTCGCGCCTGGTGAAGTCGGTTCGTTCGTTGGCACGGATCCATTTGAGGATGGCCACTGCATCGTTGTCCACGGCGTCGGTGCCAAGCAGACCGAAAGCCGCTTGCGCATGAGGTATCAGCAGCCTACCCAGCTTCAGCGCCTTGTCCATTGATGCATGGCTTACCTCAACAGCCTGCAGCCCTGTCTCAGCCAGCTCCAGCACCGCAGCGATGCGCGCCACTGCACCAGGTAGCTTGCTGGTCCAGTCGTTGATGGATTCATAGCGCCCGCCTTCGCCTTGCTGGTGCTCGATCTCCTCGGCCAGGTCAAGCCATACATCACGCGCAGCCTCGGACAGGGTCAGCACCTTGGGTGCTTCTACCGCGCCAGGCACGCCCTCCAATAGGCTGAACAGATAGTCTTGGTACTCAGCCGCCACCTCCTCAGGGATGGGCGTGTGCTTGCGCACATCCCGCGTGCCCACGTTGCTCGCTGGCATGGCGTACAGAAACCGCGCCAGCAGCCCGGAACCCCGAAAGCGCGATGATCCGGCCACCTCTGACATCACGTCAGGCTGCAGCATCAGGCCAAAGGACAGCGCTGGTTTGTCCACATGGGCAGACCGCCCGGCCCGGTCAACCCGCATGGGCGTTCCCGCATGGCCCTGCAGGAACACGTCGATATTCGCCGCGCCGCCGTTGTAGATACCAGCCATGATGAGGAAGATTCCCGCCTCATCTGAGTGCACCGCCATGCGCTCGCCGTGCTCTACCAGCATTGCCTGCAGCCGCTCGGCGGTCGTGTCGCCCGTGAACAGACGCGGTGCCCGTATCTCCTCGGGCATCTCGGTTTCCTCGCGCTCCACCTCGGCGCGGATGGCTTCGCGCTCGCTGGGTTCTTTGGCTTTGGCGGCGTCCTGCAACAGCCGCTCGATGCGTTTTTTTGCCACCGCCCTTGTGGCGTTGACCTTGGCGATATCGCTGCGCATCCGGTCCCGCAGTAGCTTTTCCCAGCGCACCAGCGGCCCCAGCATGGCATTCAAGACCGCTGATTTGCGCGTCCCGCTGGGGGATGCGCTCAGGGTCCACAGCGCCAGCGGTTCGGTGTAGCTGTCGCCAAAGGGTGAAACCTCGAACCGGCGGTGAAGCACCGTGGCCAGCACTGCCAATCCGCACATCACCGCCAGGGCGGGCGGCGTCTGTGTGCTTGCCGACACGGCCCGCGCCATATCGGCCATCCACGACGGCAACACCTCAGGCGGAATAGGCGGCGTGCGTAGCGTGCCCGGCAAGATAGGGTCAGGCCAGACGGGCGGCTCCACCGAAGGCACGGCCTGGTCAATTTGCCGCTGCACCTCTTCAATGCTCGCCATGGCTGCCAGGTCGTTGAAGTCGGTCGCGTTCATGCCGACACCTCCGGGAACTTGGGCACGGCCAGAAAGCCGCCCACGGTTCGCGCCGCTGCCTGCGCATGCGTCACGCCGGGGTTGCCCTGCGTCGCAAAATCGTTGTCTGCACAGACGATCATCCGCAATGCCGGAAACTTGCTGCGTAGCGCCTTCGCCACGGCCACCAGATTGCCGCAGTTGAAGGCCACGGCCACGGCCCGCCCGGTTGCCTGGTGCAAGGTGCTCGCCGTCGCCAGTCCCTCGCACAGCAGCAGTGAATCCACCGGCCGGCCGATGGCGAAGTAACAGCCCACGATGCGCCCGCCAGTCAGAAAGCGTTTCGAGCCGTCCGCGCCGATGAACTGCAGCGTGTGCAGCTCGCCACGCACATCACGCGCCGCGATCACCAGCGCGCCGTTCAATTGGCGAATGCCATACGCGCCGATTTGCTTGCGCTGCAGGTAGGGATGGGCATTCGTGGCTGGATGCGCCAAGGCCCACAGCTTTGCCGCCCGCTCGCGTGCCGTCGCCTGCACATTGGCCTGCTCAGCCGCCCGCGCCGCCCGCATGGCAAACATTTGGCGGTGCATTTCTGCCTGTTCTGCCGGTGTGGCCGGTTTGCTTGTGCGCTGCTCGCACCATGTATGCGACTCGCCGGTTTTCCAGCTGCCGAACGCGCCAGCCATCACTGGATGGCTGTACATCACGGCCCAGCCGTTGCGGCTGCCCGCCTTGTCGCCATCGATGCGGTAGCGCTGCAGCTTGCCGTCGCCTGCCAGGTCAAGATCACCGTGTGGGGCCAAGCCAGCGGCGGCGATGGATTGTCTGAATTGGTCGGTGGTACTCATGCTGCCACCTTTTCTGCTTGTTTTGTGCGCTTCGCTTGGCGGGCACTCTTCATGCGGGTGTTGAATTCGGCACGATGCCGGGCTTCACGTTCTGCATAGAAGTCGCGCTGTTTTTCTGCCATTTCAATCTTGCGTTCCAGCCACGGCCTGTTATTGCCGTGCTTGCCCATGAATTTGACGGCCTCCGCCATGACTTCCATGAAGGCAGCAGACGCACCGCGCCGCCCCGGCTTGCCCGTGGGGTCGTTGCCTGCATGGATGGCGTCCTCGATGACCCTTGTCACGTCGATACGCGGCCCATTAGTGCATTCCAGCGCGGCCAACAATTCAGCAGCGCAGCGGTGGCCTGTCAGCCAGCCAGCGCAGTAATCTTCTGCCGGAACATCAAAACAATTTTCACTTTTGAAGGCACCCAGGCGGTTCAGCTCGATGGTGAAAAACGACAATTCGCCCCGCTGGGTAAGCCTGCCATCGGCATGACGAACCACGGAATGAACCGGCGTGAATGGGGTGGTGGTTGCGGCGTTCATGCAGCACCGCCGATCTTGGCTTCGCTGCAGGCTTGTTTCAGCATGGACAGGGCGCGGTTTGCGCGGCCAGTTGCAGCGTGCAATGCCGATGGGGTGCCTGGCAGGCGGATGAAGTAAAGCGCCGTGGTGAGGGCGTTTTCAATGGCTTGCTGGCGGGCGATGGTGTCCAGTGTGGACGTGGTGGGGGTGTTGACAGAGGTCATGGCTTCGGCTCCGGAATGAGACAAAAAGCCACCGTTTGCGTTATTAAGCGCATAGGGTGGACGGGATGTTAATAACATGGATTCCGCCATGCGGCCAGCCTTGCGGACAAGCCCATCCCGCCCGTAAACCAAAGTATTCGGACGTGAAAAAACGCAACTTAAGGCGTGCGTAAATGCCCCGGAATCAATGACAGTGTTATTAAGCACCGGCCCCAGCAGTTCTGGGGATGCGAGGAATGTAGCACAGCGTTTCAGCGCCGTGTAGCGTTTTTTCTGTCCTGGTGCTACATTTGCCGTGTGAATCTTGATAGCCGTCGTGGTGGTGTGGTAGCCCCCGACGGCTTTTCTTTTGGGCGCGCTCATTTGGCAACCCTCGACTTTTTGAACCAGCGGCCAGGTGCAGCGCACCAGACCAGAAGCAGCATGCGATTGATGGCGGTCATCATCGTGCCGCCCCTTACGCCTGCACCAGCACGTCTGTGCGCTTGGCGTGAAGTCGGTTCACCAGGGCTTTGATGGCGTCCTCTGGCTGGCCTGCAATGCGTGCTGCGTTGATGGCCTTGATTTCATAATCGGGCCAGCCGACAGAGCGCTGGCCGATAGGCACGGGTTTGGTGAACAGCCCGGCCTTGATGGCGTTATAAATGCTGGCGTGGCTACGGTGCCCGGTTTCAGCCTTGACGGCTGGCATTCTGAGAATTGACATTTGATACCCCTATCCGGCTTTATCTGCCGTTGTTGCGATAGGGGTTAATGTGCTGGCTCGGATTGTTCTTCGTAAGGTCGAAAAGTGTTATTGGCCGGTCATAAATACTTTATGGCCCCCCTTTTTAGATAGCAAACAATGACCGCGCCGCAAGGGCTAAAGGCGAAAAATTATAGTTTTCACTGTGAGTCGTTGCTTCGAAGTTTTTAACCTCTACTGGAAAAGCCTCCAGTAGGCCATCAGCCCATATCCAGCCCTTAGAGCCGTTTTTAATCGGACCTTCGACGGCTTTAACGAACGCCAGGCCGTCGCTTGAGGCAATTATGAAATGCTTATTCAGCAGCGGACTGGCCTCCCTGCAGGCGCGTCTGACGTGCGCATCATCGGTCAATCCACGAGTCGACCACTGTTTAAGAATCCATTCATCAGCCTTCCTTGCGGAATTCCCAAGGTGTTTTGTTTGGAAGTGTTTGGCCAGAAAAATAGCGATGTTTCTCGCATCTTTGGGTGGTCGGCCACCGGCTTTCCTGAGCACATACCCGTGTGGTATTTCAAATTTTTCGATCACGCGCTTCCCTTTGCGCCCCTGAAAATAGGTACCAGCCCGGCCCGCCAGGGGAAGCGGGTTTTCACCATCGGTAATTAGGCGATGGCTAGGGCTGGCGAAAAGTGTTAAGCGGCTTTGAACTGGAGCACATCACCCCCGGCGGCCAGCTTGTCCAGGTAGTCGGCCCAGCGCTGCATCATGTCGGCGCGGTGCTTCATGTACTGGGTGCGGTTGTAGGCCCGCCCGTTGGCATCCTTCACGGCGTGGGCCAATTGCGCTTCGATCACCAGCGGGTCAAGGTCAAGCGATTCGGCCAGCAGCGTGCGCGCCGTCGCCCTGAAGCCGTGAACGCTCTGCACGTCTTTCCCATAACCCAGCGTCAGCAGCGCTGTCCGCAGGGTGTTGTCGCTGATAGGTCGGTCGTGGCTGCGTTCACCGTGGAAGACCAGCGCACCGTGGCCGGTCAGGGGCTGCAACTGCCTCAGCAGCGCCACGGCTTGCGTGGGCAGGGGCACCAGATGCGGCTCGCCGTTTTCCTTGCCGTCTTTGGTGCGCTTCATCCGCATGGCGGGCACTGTCCACAGCGCTGCGTCAAGGTCAAGCTCTGCCCATTCCATTCCGCGAAATTCACCGGGCCGCTGAAACAGCATGGGGGCAAGCTGCAATGCCGTCCTGACAATGGTCCCGCCCTGATAGGCACGGATGGCCCGTATCAGCCCGCCCAACTTTATCGGCTCTGTGATTGCGGCAAAGTGCTTGCCTCGGTGCGGCTTCAATGCGCCGCGAATGTCCGGGGTCACGTCGCGCTGTGCCCGGCCTGTCGCCACGGCATAGCGCCAGATCTGCCCGGCGGTCGTGAATACCCGGTGCGCCGCTTCAAGCGCCCCGCGTTGTTCCACTTGGCGAATCACGGCCAGCAGCTCGATGGCCTCAATTTCACCAATGGCGCGGGCCGCAAAGTAGGGCAGCAGATCATTCTCGAAATTGCGCTTTTCCCGGATGGCGTGGCTGGCGCTCCAGCCGTCAGCCTTCAGCGCGTGCCACTCCAGGGCCACGGCCTTGAACGTGTTGCCGCTGGGGGTCATGGCCTTGAGCTTTTCCACCTTGCGGGCCATTACCGGGTCTCGCCCGTCTGACTTTTGGGCTTTGGCATCATCGCGTGCTTGTCGAGCTGCCTTTGGCCCCACGTCTGGGTAACTGCCCAGTGCCATGCGGCCTTCTTTTCCGTCCTTGCGGTATTTCCAGAACCATCGCTTCGATCCTGCCGGGCTAACCTCCAGGTACAGCCCTCCAGAACAGGCCACACGGGCGCGGGCCTTACCGGGCGGGCATTGGGCGTTTTTGCATTGAACATCGGTCAGCATGGGGAACAACTCCAGACAGAGGGAACAGGAAAAAAGGGGCTGCTCATTGGGGAACGGGGGAACGACTGTCCCAAAACCCCGATTTACCCCCACTTGTTCCCCCGTATGTTCCCCCGCTATGGCGTGACTGTCAATGTCGCGCTTTAGCGTTCCCTGCACTGTAAATTGTTGATTCATCAATGAAAAAGGCCGCTAGGGATATGTCCTTAGCGGCCTTTGTCGGAAGTGGTGGTGGTGATAGGTGGACTTGAACCACCGACATCAGCATTATGAATGCTGCGCTCTAACCAACTGAGCTATATCACCTGAAGGGCCAAATTATAGCCAATTTTCGCAGCGGTTTCGACGCACGATATTGGCATGAATTTTCACCACGTCAGTCTGTACGGCACATCATCATGTGCTACTGAATAAATAGCTGCAAGCCCAAGTCCAGAGAGCGAAAAAGCCTGTTTTGATGCTTGAAATTCACCGGGCGGCCCACCGGCGCATGCTAACGGTGCTTGAAAGCCGGCTTGCGCTTGTTGACGAAAGCGTCCATGCCTTCCTTCTGGTCCTCGGTGGCAAACAGCGCGTGGAACAGGCGCCGCTCGAACATCACGCCGTCGCTCAGGCCGCTTTCGAAGGCGCGGTTGATCGCTTCCTTGGCCGCAAAGACGCTCGGCTGGCCGTAGCCGCAGATCATCAAGGCCGCGCCCAGCGCCTCGTCCATCAGTTTTTCCAGCGGCACGACGCGGCTGACCAGCCCGGCGCGCTCGGCTTCCACCGCATCCATCATGCGGCCGGTCAGCGCCAGGTCCATGGCCTTGGCCTTGCCGATGGCGCGCGGCAGGCGCTGCGTGCCGCCGGCGCCGGGAATGATGCCCAGCTTGATTTCGGGCTGGCCGAACCTGGCGTTGTCGGCGGCAATGATGAAGTCGCACATCATCGCCAGTTCGCAGCCGCCGCCCAGCGCAAAGCCGCTGACCGCCGCAATCACCGGCTTGCGCACGTTGCGGATTTGTTCCCAGTTGCGCGTGATGTAGTCGTTGTTGTAGACATCGGCAAAGCTGTACGTCGCCATGGCGCCGATGTCGGCGCCGGCGGCAAAGGCCTTTTCGCTGCCCGTCAGGATGATGCAGCCGATGCTGTCGTCGGCGTCGAAGGCTTTCAGTGCTGCACCCAGCTCGCCCATCAATTGGTCATTGAGCGCATTGAGCTGCTTGGGCCGGTTCAGCGTGATGATGCCTACCTGGCGGGCGTCCGGCCCTTGGGTAGACGTGACAATCGTTTCATAGGTCATGGTTCGGTCCTTGTAAAGCCTTTCATCATGCCATCCCCGCAAGGTAGCAAGAACTGGTCCGGCCCAGGCCGGCCGGCAATGCTAAATTCGATGCAGGAGAAAACCATGACCCATCCAGAATCCGAACCCCGCACCGAATCCACGGTGCTGTATGCCACCCAGGGCGCCGTTGCCATCGTGACGCTTAACCGTCCGCAAGCACTGAACAGTTTCAGCCGCCAGATGCACCACGACCTGTGGGCCGCGCTGGACCGGGCCGAAGCCGATCCGCTGATCCGTGCGCTGGTCATCACCGGCGCGGGCCGGGGCTTTTGCGCCGGTGCCGACCTGTCGGAGTTTGATTTCGCACCCGGTCCCAATCTGGTCGAACGCGCCGACCCCGGGCCGCTGATCGAGCAGGCCTTCAACCCGACGGCGCGCCGCCTGCTGGCGCTGCGCATGCCGACGGTGGCCGCCGTCAATGGCGTGGCGGCAGGCGCTGGCGCGTCGCTGGCGCTGACCTGCGACATGGCGGTGGCCGCGCCGACCGCCAGCTTCATCCAGGCCTTCAGCAAGATCGGCCTGGTTCCCGATGCGGGCGGCAGCTGGCTGCTGGTGCAAAAGCTGGGGCTGGCGCGCGCCATGGGGCTGGCATTGACCGGCGACAAGCTGCCGGCCGCGCAGGCCAGGGAGTGGGGAATGGTCTGGGACGTGGCTGACGACCCGCTGGCCGCCGCCATTGCGCTGGCCCAGCGGCTGGCCGTCATGCCGACCAAAGCGCTGGTGGCAACCCGGCATCTGCTGCGCGAAGGCATCACCCGGACGCTGGACCGGCAGCTCGACGAGGAGCGCGACCAGCAGTCGGCCTTGTCGCGGACGCACGACTACATCGAGGGCGTGACGGCTTTCCTTGAAAAGCGGCCAGCGGCCTTCAGGGGCGAGTAGTCGGGCGCAAGCTGAAGGATGCCTTTGTTTTGGCTGGCAAGCAAATTTTCAGCATCAAAAAGGCATCTTCCGAACGTCTGGCATGCACAAACAGCTATTGATTCAGTAGCAAAGAGGATGCGGGAAGCCGCGCATGCCGGGATGGAAAGTCAGACGGATGTGCCGCTGGGGTCCAGCCATTCATTGACCCGCGCCTCGTTCTTGACGGCCAGCCGCCAGGTCGTGATCGCAGGCGGCAAGGTCAGTTCAAGCCGCAGCAGGCGCTTGTCCCGCGCCACCAGCGCCATGACCTTTTTTGCATCGCCGGTATACAGCAGCAGGTCATCGAGTTTGTTCAGGCGCCACCCCGCGTCTGGTTGCCGGCCTGTTTTTGATGAAACCGGCTTGCCGATCAACTCCAGCCCCAGCCATTCATCGCCAGCGGAAAAACCCGCCATTTCAGCCGCGCCACCGCGCAGCACGGTTTTGACCTGGACGCTGTGGTTTTCAGCGACGCGCAGGCCCAGCCGCTGCGCCAGTTGCGCCGGTTCATCCAGCACCGTCACGCCATGCTGCTCCAGCAGGATTTTCAGGGGCAACTCGTCACGGCCATGCACCCAGGCGGCCAGTTCGGGCGCAAAGGAGCGCAGGCCCAGCGTTTCCAGCACGCTGGCCACGTCCAGCTCGCGCATCGGCCCGGCCTTGCAATGCTTCCACAGCGCGCGCATCACGTCGTCCAGTGTTTTTTCATGCGTGGTGCGGCCTTCGCTGCGCAGCGTCAGGTCCAGGCACAGGGCGACCAGCGCGCCTTTGGTGTAATAGCTGATCGTCGCGTTCGGCGTGTTCTCGTCAGGCCGGTAGTACTTGACCCAGGCGTCAAAACTCGCCTCGGCCACGGACTGCACCTGCCGGCCGGGCGCCTGCGCCACCTGGTTGACGGTGGTGGTCAGCCGCTTCAGGTAGCCGGCGTTGTCCAGCAGCCCGGCGCGGCGCAGCAGCAGGTCGTCGTAGTAGCTGGTGAATCCTTCAAAGAACCACAGCAGTTCGGTGTAGTTTTCCTGGCCATATTGGTAGTGTTCAAACTCGGCCGGGCGCAGGCGCTTGACGTTCCAGGTGTGGAAATACTCGTGGCTGATGAGGCCGCACAATGTGGCGTAGCCGTCACTCGTTTTCGGATCGCCCTGGCGCGGCAGGTCTTTGCGGTTGCAGATCAGCGCTGTGGAATTGCGGTGCTCCAGCCCGCCGTAGCCGTCATCGACCACGTTCAGCATGAACAGGTAGTTTTGATGCAGCGGTTTGCGCTTGCCGTGCCAGAAGCGGATTTCGGCCTCGCAGATTTTTTGCGTGTCGGCCAGCAGCCGCGCGCCGTCGAAACTGTCGGCCGCGCCGGCCACGACAAAACGGTGCGGCACGCCGCGCGCAGTAAAACTGCCGCTCCAGAACGCGCCCATTTCGACCGGGCTGTCGACCAGCTCGTCGTAGTCGGCCGCCTGGTAGCGGCCAAAACCCCGGCTGTCGATGGCTTGCGGCGTCAATCCGGTGGCCAGCGACCAGCCGTCCATGGCCTTGGCCGCAGGAATTTCCAGCACATGCGGCAGGACCTCCTGGCCTTCGACCTTCAGGCAGACGCTGGTGCCGTTGAAAAAGCCGCGGCTTGCATCCAGCCAGGCGGTGCGTACCGAGTTGTCGTGCGCATACACCAGGTAGCGCAGCACCAGCGCGCTGTCCGGCGCACAGGCGATTTGCCAGTTGGATTTGTCCAGTTGTTCGACGGCCAGCGGCTGCGGATGGCGGCTCTCCTGGTGCGCCTGCAGGCCCTGCAGGTTTTTGGAAAACTCTCGCACCAGGTAGCTGCCTGGAATCCACGCCGGCAGCGACACGCGCTGCAGCGCGGCGGGCCTGGCAATCGTCAGCGTGACCTGAAACAGGTGGGCGTGCAGGTCGCCAAGTTCGACGCGGTAGTGAAGCGCGGCCAAGGCCGGGGCTGGCTTGCTGGATTTTCTGGACTTCGGGGTTTTCGGGATGGGGGAGGGGTTGGGCGTGGAGGCGGGCATAGGCCTGCAAGGATAATCCAAGCGGCGCAGCGCCCCGGCGGGCGTCAGGTGAAGGACTGCGTCTGAATCACGCTGCGCAACAGCTCTTCCAAGCCATCCCAGACAATCTGCACGCCCAGGCACAGCAAGATGAAGGCCGAGAGGCGCAGAAAGATCACCGAACCCGCATCGCCCAGCGGCTTGAGCAGGCGCTGCGCATACTTGAGCGCCAGGTACAGCACGATGCCGATGACAAACAGCGCCAGCACGCCGCCGCCCATGCGCGCCAGCGACAGTGTCAGCTTCTGGTCATGCAGCGACACGCCCACGGTGATGGCTGCGGCAATCGAGCCGGGCCCGCAGCTGATGGGAAAGGTCAGCGGGTAAAAAGCCTGGCGCCGGGCATGCTCGACCGTGAACGATTCGGCCAGTTCGGTACGCCTGTCGTCGCCGGCATGGCTGGCATTGAGCAAGCGCCAGGCATTGGCGGCAACGATCAGGCCGCCGCCCACGCGCACGATGGGCAGTGAGATGCCAAACAGGTCGAGCACATACGAGCCCACCAGCATCGAGCCGGCCATCAGCGCAAACATGTTGCGCGCTATGCGCCGGGCCAGCAGTGCGCGGGTGCTGATCGAGGCGCCTTCGGTCAGCCCCAGGAAGATGGGCGCCGTGGCCGCCGGGTTCAGGATGGGCAGCAGCGCGGCCAGCACAAACAGAAAGCTCTTGCCGAACAGAATCAGTAATTCGATGACCACATGCAGCTTTCGTCGCCAGACTTTGTCAATGCCGTGCTGATCGTTACGATCAGGCAGTCTGAGAGGCTATTAAAAAAATAGCTATCAGCGTCCGGTTAACGGGCGCTGGAGCCATTATTTGTTTGTAAAGGTTTGGATAATCATCCAGCCCGGGGTTTATTTGCCTGCGGCGCTGGCGAGCTGCTTTTCGATGTCCTGCGCGCTGATGGCGCCTGGTACGCGCGTGCCGTTGGCAAAAAACACCGTCGGCGTTCCGGTGATCTTGTACTTTTTGCTGAAGGCCAGGTTGCGCTCCAGCGCTGACGTGTCGCAGCTGGCCTTGGCGGCAGCCTGGTCGCGCACCATCCAGTCGAGCCAGGCCTTGCCCTTGTCTTTGGCGCACCAGATGTTTTTCGACTTGTCCACCGAGTCCGCGCTCAGGATGGGAATCAGGAAGGTGTGGATCGTCACATCGTTGACCTTTTGCAGGTCGCGCTCGAAGCGCTTGCAGTAGCCGCAGTTGGGGTCTTCAAACACCGCCATCTTGCGCTTGCCGTTGCCGCGCACCTGGGTGAAAGCGTCTTTCAGCGGCAGGGCGTCAAAGTCGATGGCGCTGAGTTTTTCGACGCGTTCCTCGGTCAGGTTGCGCTTGCCCCGGGTGTCGATCAGGTTGCCCTGGATCAGGAAGTTGCCTTCGGCGTCGGTGTAGAAAATCTCGCTCTCGTTGACGCGCAGCTCATACAGGCCGTTCATCGGCGTCTTGCTGACTTCATCGATTTTGGGCAGCGCCGGCAGCCGTTCGGCCAGGTTCTTGCGAATCACGGCTTCCTGCGCCAGCGCGGCGCCCAGGGTGCAGGCCAGCAGGCCGGCAAGTCCTGCAAGCCTGAGGCCGGCAGTCAGTCGAGGGTGTTTCATGGGGGTCCTGTTGTTCAACGAATTCTTTGGGGGAGTCACAGGCCGGCGGCCTGGCGGGTGACCCAGCGCTTGAGCAGGCTGCTGCGCGCAAAGCCCTTCATGCCCCAGTTGCGCAGCGCCTGCCAGCGTTCATCGGGCTGGGCGAACAGGCCATGCAGTCCGTCGGTCACCGCGCCCATGGCGGCCACATCGGCCTTGCGCGCGCGCTCGTAGCGACGCAACAGTTTTTCATCGCCCAGTGCGCGCCAGTATTCGCGCTGCGCCAGCACATTGGCCAGGCAGGCGGCGTCGGCCAGCCCCAGGTTTAGGCCCTGGCCCGACAGCGGATGCACCGTGTGCGCGGCATCGCCGGCGAGTGCCCAGCCGCTGCCGACCCAGCGGTCGGCGTTGGACAGCGCCAGCGGCCAGCTGGCCCGGCCGCTGGTCAATGTCAACTGGCCTGCCCCGGGTCCACAAATGGCCTGCAGGGCCGCGCAAAACTGTTCCGGCGGCATCTGCTCCAGCGACTCGGCGCGCTCCTGCGCAGCCGACCAGACGAGCGCCACGGCATTCGCGTCGTGGCCTCCCAGTGGCAGCAGCGCCACGATGTCGCCGTTGACGAACCACTGGCGCGCAATGCCCTGGTGCGGCAGGTCGGCATCGAGCCGCGCGGCAATGGCTTTTTGCGGATAGGCCTTGACCGTCCACTGCACGCCGAATTCATCGCGGCTGGCGCTTTTCTTGCCTTCGCAAATCACCGTCAGCGCGGCCTTGGCCGGCGCGGCGACGATCTCGATTTGCGGCTGGTAGCGCACCGCCTGGATCAGCTGCTGCTCCAGCGCGTGTACATCGACGATCCAGGCCAGCGCGTCCTGTGCCACGCTGTCGGCGGTGAAATCAACCTGGCCGCCGTCGTCGCCCCAGACCTGCATTTCCCGGACCGGTGTGGCAAACGGCGCATCGGGCCAGACCCGCAGGGCCTCCAGCACCTTGCGCGACGCGCTGTTCAGGGCATAGGCGCGCACATCGGCAACAGGCAGCTCACCCGGCGCCGGCGATGGCCGGCTGACCAGCGCCACGCGCAGGCGCTCGCGCGCCAGCAGCAGCGCCAGGGTGCGGCCGACCACGCCGTCGCCGCGAATACAGACATCAAAGGTTTTGGACATGCCCCATTTTAGGAGTGAGTGCAAAATCACCGCTTTGCAGGGCTGGCGTAAGGGCAAAGCGTGTGAAATTCCTCTGCTGCAGCCCTGAAAACGCAAGAACTGGAAAAAAAGTGAACGATTCATTGAACGAAACCGTGTCGGACACGGCAGCCGCTGCAGCGTCAGACAATCCTTCGGATCTGGCCGCCCGCATTGCCGGTCTGTTTGTCTATCCGGTCAAGTCCTGTGCCGGCGTGCGGATGGAGCAGGCCCTGCTGCTGGACACCGGACTCGAATTCGACCGCGCCTGGATGGTGGTGGACGGCCACGGCAATTTCCTGACGCAGCGCGAACTGCCGCGCATGGCGCTCATCCGGCCGCAGCTGAAAACTTTCGAGATGATCCTGCGCGCGCCGGGCATGCTGGCGCTGCACATCGCGCTGGACCAGGTCGAAGCCCCAGCGCGGGTCACGATCTGGAACGAAGCGGTGGCGGCCTTCGACATGGGACCGATTGCCGCCCAGTGGTTCACCGATTTCCTGGAGATTCCAGCGCGGCTGGTGCGCTTTGACCCGGACCACCCGCGTGTCAGCAATCTGGACGAGACCGGCGGCATAGAGGCACTGAACCAGTTCAGCGACGGCTACCCGCTGCTGGTCATCAGCGAGGCATCGCTTGAACAGTTCAATGCAAAGCTGACTGCCCAGGGCTTTGCCGCTGTCGGCATGGAGCGCTTTCGACCCAACATCGTGCTGGGCGATGCGCCGGGCGAACTGCCTCTGTCGCCACACGACGAAGACCGGCTCGACCTGATTCAAATCACCACCGCGCAAGGCCCGGTCCGGCTCAAGCCGGTCAAGCCGTGTCCGCGCTGCCCGATTCCCAATATCGACCCAGCCACCGCCCTCAGCAGCCATGAGGTCGGCGACCTGCTGCAAGGCTACCGTCAGGATGCGCGGCTGGGCGGCGCGGTGACCTTCGGCATGAATGCCATCGTGCTGGCCGGCATCGACCACCTGCTTAGGGTCGGCCAGCGCGCAGGGGCCAGCTATCGTTTTGATTGATCCGGCGATTCCCTGTTGTTAAAGGCGGTTTGCAGTCCGGCACATTTCATGAGCGATTCCATCCCTCCGTCCGCACCGCCGCAGCCTGCCCGCCTGGCGCGCGCCGTGCCAGCGACCGGCTGGCTGCGCTGGCTGCCGGGCCTGCTGGCCTTGCGCCACTACGAGATCGCCTGGCTGCGCCATGACCTCGTGGCCGGCCTGGTGCTGACCACGGTGCTGGTGCCGGTCGGCATTGCGTATGCGGTCGCGTCTGGGCTGCCGGCCATTTCGGGCCTGTACGCAACCATCTTCGGGCTGCTGGCCTATGCGCTGTTCGGACCCAGCCGGGTACTGGTGCTGGGGCCGGATTCTTCTCTCGTGGCGCTGATCCTGGGTGTCGTGCTGCCGCTGTCGGCGGGGGACCCGCAGCGCGCGCTGGCGCTGGCGGGAATGATGGCGGTGGTCTCCGGCGTCCTGTGCATTGCGGCGGGCTCGGCGCGTCTGGGGTTTGTCACCGAACTGCTCTCCAAGCCCATCCGCTACGGCTACATGAACGGCATTGCGCTGACCGTGCTGGTCAGCCAGTTGCCGGCGCTGTTCGGCTTCTCGGTCCCGGGTGACGGGCTGCTGGACAAAACCCTGGCGTTTGGCGAGGCGGTACTTGCCGGCAAAACCAACGGGACCGCACTGCTGCTCGGCTTGTGTACGCTGGCCGTGATTTTTGGGCTCAAGCGCAGCAAACGCCTGCCGGGCGTTTTGATCGCCGTGGTCGGCGCAACCGCCATCGCCACCGCGCTGGACCTGGCCACACGCGCGGGCGTTTCGGTGCTCGGCGCGCTGCCCCAGGGCTTGCCGGCGCTGGTGTTTCCCTTGATCACGTCCAGCGACATCGTCCCGGTGCTGCTGGGCGGGCTGGCCGTGGCGCTGGTGTCGTTTGCCGACACCAGCGTGCTGTCGCGCGTGTATGCCGCGCGCGCAGGCACTTTCGTCGATCCGAACCAGGAAATGGTCGGGCTGGGGATGGCGAACCTGGCGGCGGGCATCTTCCAGGGCTTTCCGATCAGCGCGAGCGCTTCGCGCACCCCGGTGGCCCAGGCGGCCGGGGCCAAAACCCAGCTGGCGGGCATCGTCGGGGCCATTGCCGTGGCCGGGCTGCTGCTGGTGGCGCCCAGCCTGCTCAGGAACCTGCCGACCGCCACGCTGGCCGCCGTGGTGATTGCGTCGGCGATTGCCCTCATCGAGATCACCGACCTGCGCCGCATCTACCGCATCCAGCGCTGGGAGTTCTGGCTGTCCATGGTCTGCATGGCTGGCGTTGCGGTGCTCGGGGCGATTGAGGGCATTGCTTTGGCGATCGTGATTGCCGTCATCGAGTTTTTGTGGGACGGCTGGCGTCCGCACTTTGCGGTGCTGGGCCGGGTCGATGGCGTCAAGGGCTACCACGACATCACCCGCTATCCAGACGCCCGCATCGTTCCGGGGCTGGTGCTGTTCCGCTGGGATGCGCCGCTGTTCTTCGCCAATGCCGAGCTGTTTCGGGATCATGCGCTGGACGCCGTGGTCGCATCGCCGACGCCCGTGCGCTGGCTGGTCGTCAGCGCGGAGCCGGTCACCAGCGTGGATGTCACCGCCGCCGACGTGCTGGAAGAACTCGATGCTACCTTGCACGCCGCCGGCATCGAGTTGTGCTTTGCTGAAATGAAAGACCCGGTGAAGGACAAGCTCAAGCGCTTCGGCCTTTTCTCCCGCCTGGGCGAGCAGCGCTTTTTTGCCACGCTGGGCCAGGCCGTGAATGGCTATCTGAAGGCCACGCAGGTGCCGTGGGTGGACTGGGAGGACCGCGAGGGCGGGAAGGGATGAACCGGCGCGGCCCGCCCGGCGAACCCCGGCGTGGCGACTCATTACAATCGCCCGAGTTGTTTCCGGACAAAACCCGGTACAAAGCCGGGTACACGCACAGGGTCCGGGCGGGGTTGTTCTCAGCCCCGAAGCCTCCTGCGGGTCCATGCCGGAGTTAATGATTTCTAAGGAAAATTGATGAGTTTGAAGTGCGGCATCGTTGGCTTGCCCAACGTCGGAAAATCCACCCTGTTCAATGCGTTGACCAAAGCGGGCATCGCGGCGGAAAACTATCCCTTTTGCACCATCGAGCCGAATGTCGGCATCGTTGAAGTGCCGGATGCGCGGCTCGATGCGTTATCCGCCATCGTCAACCCGCAAAAGGTCCAGCGCGCGATTGTCGAGTTTGTCGATATTGCCGGACTGGTGGCCGGTGCCAGCACCGGCGAAGGCCTGGGCAACAAGTTTTTGGCCCACATCCGCGAGACCGACGCCATCGTCAACGTGGTGCGCTGCTTTGAAGACGACAACGTGATCCACGTGTCGGGCAAGGTCGATCCGATCGACGACATCGAAGTGATCCAGACCGAACTCTGCCTGGCCGACCTGTCGGCGGTCGAAAAAGCCCTGCACCGCGTCGGCAAGCTGGCGCGCTCGGGCGACAAGGACTCGGCCAAGCTGGTCGCCATCCTGGAGAAATGCCAGGCCGCGCTGAACGAAGCCAAGCCGGTGCGCACGCTGGACTTCAGCAAGGACGAGTTGCCGCTGCTGCAGCAATTCTTCCTGATCACCGCCAAGCCGGCAATGTTCGTTGCCAACGTCGCCGAGGACGGCTTCGAGAACAACCCTTTCCTTGACCGCCTGAAGGCCTATGCCCAGTCGCAAAACGCGCCGGTGGTCGCCATCAGCGCCAAGCTCGAAGCCGAAATGGCCGAGATGAGCGACGAAGACCGCCAGATGTTCCTCGAAGAACTCGGCCAGACCGAGCCGGGACTGAACCGCCTGATTCGCGCCGCCTACACGCTGCTCGGCCTGCAGACGTATTTCACCGCCGGCGTGAAGGAAGTTCGCGCCTGGACCATCCACGTTGGCGACACCGGCCCGCAGGCCGCTGGCGTGATCCACACCGATTTTGAAAAGGGCTACATCCGCGCCCAGACCATCGCGTTTGAAGACTTCATCACCTTCAAGGGCGAGCAGGGCGCCAAGGACGCGGGCAAGATGCGCGCCGAAGGCAAGGAATATGTTGTCAAGGACGGCGACGTGATGAACTTCCTGTTCAGCTCCTGAGCGGGCAGGGGCGGGCGGCAACGGAAACATTCCGGCGCCGCTCAGTTTTTTAAGCATTATTGGCTGTTTGCGCAATACCTACGGGTGCAAGTAGCTATTAATTTTATAGCATCAAGTTTGATTTCAACCGGACTCACCAGGACGCCCGCAGCCATGACCGAACCGGTACGACTCGCCAAACGCCTCGCCGACATGCTGGCCTGCTCACGCCGCGAGGCCGAGCAGTACATCGAGGGCGGCTTTGTCACGGTCGATGGCGCGGTGGTGGAAGAGCCTCAATTTCGCGTCCAGAACCAGTCTGTCGTGCTGTCGCCTGACGCCAGCCTGCTGGCGCTGACGCCGGTGACCATCCTGCTGCACAAGCCGGCGGGCTACGAATCGCGTGACGCGGCCCATGCCAGCGGCGACGCCGGTGTTCAAACCGCCGCACAGTTGCTGACGGCCGCCAACCACGCGCCGGGCGACCGCTCGGGCATCCGTCCGCTGAAAAAGCATTTCTCCAGCTCCGAACTGCTCACGCCGCTGGCCACGGCGGCCAGTGGCCTGGTGGTTTTTTCAAGCGACTGGCGTGTCGTGCGCAAGCTGCGGGAAGACGCCCGCCTGCTGGAGCACGAAGTGGTGGTCGAGGTCAGCGGCGACATCAAGCCTGGCGGCCTGGAGCGGCTGAACCGTATCGATCACGGCTTTACCTACCAGGGCGCACTGCTGCCGCCGGCCAAGGTGAGCTGGCAGAGCGAGGCGCGGCTGCGTTTTGCGCTCAAGGGCGAGATGCCCGGCCAGATCGCCTACCTGTGCGAGAGCGTCGGGTTGCAGGTCACAGCGATGAGGCGCTTGCGCGTGGGCCGCCTGCCGCTGAGCCAGTTGCAATCAGGGCAGTGGCGATACCTGATGCCCTACGAGCGGTTTTAGGCGTTGTTGACGCTTGACGCTTGAAGCGGGTGCTTCAGTTCCCGATGACGCCCGGAAACGCCCAGATCAAGCTGCCGGTCATCAAAAAATAGCGCAGGAACTTGCCGACCGCCATGTAGGCCAGGCAGGGCCAGAACGGAAACTTCAGCCACCCGGCCACGGCGCACAGCGGGTCGCCCACCACCGGCAGCCAGGCCAGCAAACAAGCCTTGGGGCCGAGCTTTTCCAGCCAGCGAACAGCGCGGCCGTGGTGCGAAGAATGCGTGTACTTGTCGGCTACCCGGTGCGCGCCAAAACCCAGCCACCAGTCCAGCGCGCCGCCCAGTGTGTTGCCGGCGGTGGCGACCAGGACGGCTGGCCAGAACATCGCCGGATTCAGCTTGACCAGCCCGAACACCACCGGCTCGGAACCCAGCGGCAGCAGGGTGGCCGAGATGAATGAGACGATAAATACCGTGCTCAGCCCGAATTCAGGCAGGGCCAGCAGTTCGATCAGGTGTTGTATCCAGGCTTCCATACGGGCCTGAGTATAGGCAGGCAAGCCGCTGCAAGCCGGCGCCCTGGATTTACAGGTTCTCGGGTCGGATTTCAAGTGCTGAAATTTTGGGCAGCTACAATCGTGCCTCCTTTTTCAGCAACCCCAGGCTTTCACTCCCTCCATGAACATCGGTCCCTATGCCTTGGCAAACAACGTGTTTGTCGCGCCCATGGCCGGCGTCACGGACCGGCCGTTCCGCCAGCTGTGCAAAAAGCTCGGCGCGGGATATGCGGTCAGCGAAATGGTCACGTCGCGCCGCGATTTGTGGGACACGCTGAAAACCTCGCGCCGCGCCAACCATGACGGCGAGCCGGGTCCGATTGCCGTGCAGATCGCCGGCACCGATGCGCAGATGATGGCCGAAGCCGCCGCCTACAACCTCGACCGTGGCGCCCAGATCATCGACATCAACATGGGTTGCCCGGCCAAGAAGGTCTGCAACAAATGGGCTGGTTCGGCGCTGATGCAGGACGAAACCCTGGCGTTGCAGATCATCGAGGCAGTGGTCGGCGCCTGCGCCCCGCACGGCGTTCCGGTCACGCTGAAGATGCGCACCGGCTGGGCGCAAACCCATAAAAATGCCTTGACGATTGCGCGCGCCGCCGAAAGCGCCGGCGTGCAGATGATTGCCGTGCATGGCCGCACGCGTGAGCAGGGCTACAAGGGCCTGGCCGAATACGACACGATTGCCGAGGTGAAGGCTGCGCTGCGCATCCCGGTGGTGGCGAATGGCGACATCAGCAGCCCTGAAAAAGCGCGCGATGTGCTCGCCTACACCGGCGCCGATGCGGTGATGGTCGGCCGCGCCGCGCAGGGCCGGCCGTGGATATTTCGTGAACTGACGCATTTCCTGGCGACTGGCAACCATTTGGCGCCGCCGCTGGTGGCCGACGTCAAGCGCCTGCTGCTCGACCATCTGCTCGACCATTACCAGCTCTACGGCGAGTATTCAGGCGTGCGCACGGCGCGCAAGCACATTGGCTGGTACGTCAGGAGCCTGCCCGGCGGCGAGGCGTTTCGCGGCCGGATGAACGGGCTGGAGGACTGCCAGGCGCAGCTGGACGCGGTGAACGAATTTTTTGACGGCCTGGGCGAAGGCATGGACCGCATTCCGGCCGCACCCCAGGGCCACGATGCCCCGGAAGATGAACTGATGAACAACGATAAAAACAAGGAGGAAGCTGCACTATGAGCAAAATTAACCTGGAGGAGTGCGTCCGTACCAGCCTTGAAGGCTATTTCACCGACCTCGGCGGCACCGCGCCCGACCGCATGTACGACATGATGGTCCGGGTGGTCGAAAAGCCGCTGCTGGAAGTGGTCATGCAGCATGCCGAACAAAACCAGTCGCGCGCCGCCGAATGGCTGGGCCTGAACCGCAATACGCTGCGCAAGAAGCTGGTCGAGCACAAGCTCATCAAGTAAGCCGGCGACGCCATTTCCCTTTTCTGTTTCCGGATCTTTCCGAATCGTTCCGACTACCTGCATATCCAACAAAGAAGCCCATGAACGCCCTGATTTCCGTTTCCGACAAAACCGGCATCCTTGAATTCGCCCAGGCGCTGCACGCGCTGGGCATCAAGCTGCTGTCCACCGGCGGCACCGCCAAACTGCTGGCCGATGCGGGCCTGCCCGTCACCGAAGTAGCCGACCACACCGGTTTTCCGGAAATGCTCGATGGCCGCGTCAAGACGCTGCATCCGAAAATCCACGGCGGCCTGCTGGCCCGGCGCGACCTGCCCGAGCACATGGCGGCGCTGCAAACGCACGGCATCGACACCATCGATTTGCTGGTGGTCAACCTCTACCCGTTTGAATCGACCGTGGCCAGGCCCGGCTGCACGCTGGAGGACGCGATTGAAAACATCGACATCGGTGGCCCGGCCATGGTGCGCTCGGCGGCCAAGAACTGGAAAGACGTGGGCGTGCTGACCGACGCGTCGCAATACGCCGGCGTGCTGGCCGAACTGAAAGCCGACGGCAAGCTGACCGACCCGACCAAATTCGCCCTGTCGGTGGCCGCGTTCAACCGCATCAGCCAGTACGACGGCGCCATCAGCGATTACCTGTCGTCGGTGGCGTTTGACGCTGGCAAGCTCACACCAGGCTATGTGCCCGAGCGTGCGATGTTCGCCGGCCAGTCCAACAGCCAGTTCACCAAGCTGCAGGACCTGCGCTACGGCGAGAACTCGCACCAGCAGGCCGCGCTGTACCGCGACCTGCATCCCGCGCCCGGCTCGCTGGTCACGGCCAAACAATTGCAGGGCAAGGAACTGTCGTACAACAATATTGGCGACGCCGATGCCGCCTGGGAATGCGTCAAGAGCTTCACCGAATCGGCCTGCGTCATCGTCAAGCATGCCAATCCGTGCGGCGTGGCCGTGGGCGTGGATGCACTGGAGGCTTACAGCAAGGCCTTCAAGACCGATCCGACCTCGGCGTTTGGTGGCATTATTGCCCTCAACCGCACAGTGGATGAGCGCGCAGCGCTACAAATTTCGAAGCAGTTCGTCGAAGTGCTGATGGCCCCGGGCTTCACGCCTGAAGCGCTGGAAGTGTTCAAGACCAAGGTCAATGTGCGGATTTTGCAGATCAATCTGCCTCCCGGTGGTGTAACGGCCTGGGACCAAGGGCGCAACCTGATCGACATCAAGCGCGTCGGCTCGGGCCTGTTGATGCAGACCGCCGACAACCATGAGCTGGCGCTGTCCGACCTGAAGGTCGTCAGCAAGCTGCAGCCCACGCCAGACCAGTTGCAGGATTTGCTGTTCGCCTGGACGGTGGCCAAGTACGTCAAGTCCAACGCCATCGTGTTCTGCGCCGGCGGCATGACCATGGGCGTCGGTGCCGGCCAGATGAGCCGCCTCGATTCCGCCCGCATCGCCAGCATCAAGGCCGAGCATGCCGGCCTGTCGCTCAAGGGCACGGCGGTGGCCAGCGACGCCTTCTTCCCGTTCCGGGATGGCCTTGACGTGGTGGTGGATGCCGGCGCGACGTGCGTGATCCAGCCCGGCGGCTCGATGCGCGACCAGGAAGTGATTGATGCCGCCGACGAGCGCGGCGTGGTCATGGTGCTGAGCGGCGTGCGCCATTTCAGGCATTGAGCCATGGCGCCGGCGACTCGCTGGCTTCGGAATCAAAAAAAGCGGCCTTGGCCGCTTTTTTTATGAGAAATCAGGTGTTTGCGCAGGGTGGGTATGCGCAAGCAGCTATGCTATTAATAGCAAGCAGCGGCGCATGGAGGATTTCACCCTGGTCGGTATTGACGTTCAGAGGCTCGCGAAAAACCGGGCTGCGGCATCCACCGTGGCGTCGATGTCTTCGGCCGTGTGCGCCGCGCTGACAAAGCCGGCTTCGTAGAGCGCGGGCGCGTAATACACGCCGCTGTCCAGCATGGCGTGGAAAAAGCGGTTGAAGGCCGGGCCGTCAGTCTTCATGACCTGCGGATAGTTCTGCGGCAGCGTGCCCAGCAGGAAAAAGCCGAACATGCCGCCTTCGCTGTCGCCGCAAAAGGGCACGCCGGCTTGGTGCGCGGCGTCCGTCAGGCCGGTCACCAGGCTGCGCGTGCGTGCGCCCAGTGCGTCGTAAAAACCGGGTTTCTGGATTTCACGCAATGTGGCCAGGCCGCAGGCCGTGGCGATCGGGTTGCCCGACAGCGTGCCGGCCTGATAGACCCCGCCCAGAGGCGCCAGGTGCTCCATCACGGCGCGGGTTCCGCCAAAGGCCGCCATCGGCATGCCGCCGCCAATCACCTTGCCCAGCGCGGTCAGGTCCGGCTTGAAACCGGGAATGCTTTGCGCAAAGACGCTTTGCGCGCCGCCCAGCGCCACCCGGAAACCCGTCATCACCTCGTCGAACACCAGCAGCGTGTCGTATTCCGTGCAGAGTTCGCGGCAGCGCTTGATGAAGGGCACGCTGGCACGCACAAAGTTCATGTTGCCGGCAATCGGCTCGATCATCAGGCAGGCAATCTCCCGGCCATGCAGCGAAAAGGCTTCTTCGAGCTGGGCGATGTGGTTGTATTCCAGCACCAGGGTGTCCTTGACCACCTCCGCCGGAACCCCTGCGCTGGTCGGGCTGCCGAAGGTCGCCAGGCCCGATCCGGCCTTGACCAGCAGCGCGTCGGAGTGGCCGTGGTAGCAGCCCTCGAACTTGACGATCTTGTTGCGCCCGGTCGCGCCGCGCGCCAGCCGGATCACGCTCATCGTCGCCTCGGTGCCGGAGCTGACCAGCCGCACCATTTCGATGGACGGCACCAGCTTGACGATTTCCTCGGCCATCTCGACTTCGCGCTCGGTCGGCGCGCCGTAGGAGAAGCCTTCCAGCACGGCTTTCTGGACGGCTTCAATCACCGCCGGATGGCCATGGCCCAGGATCATGGGACCCCAGGAGCCGATGTAGTCGATGTAGCGCTGGCCGTCGGCGTCCCAGAAGTAAGCGCCCTGGGCGCGCTGGATGAAGCGTGGCGTGCCGCCTACCGCCTTGAAAGCCCGCACCGGCGAGTTGACGCCGCCGGGGATCAGTTTCTGGGCGCGTTCGAACAGGTCTGCGTTGCGGGACGTTGTCGTGGAGAGGTCGGGCTTAATGTTTGGTTGTTCCATTAGGGGGAAATTCAAAAGGTGGATGGGAAGTCAGGCCGGCATCGTCGGTGCCGGCGGTATCGGTTGTTTCGTCGCCAGTCTCTTCATCGGACTCGGCCTGCGCCCAGAACAGCCGGTCCGGAATGATATGGCCCATGCCGGGGTGAAAGCCGGCGTCCAGGCTGTGGTCCAGGTAGGTCAGCGCTTCGGCCGTGGCGGCCTGCAGGTCGTGGCCGTTGGCCAGCAGGGCGCACAGGGCGGCCGACAGGGTTTCGCCGGCGCCTTCGAAGACCGCCTCGAAACGCTCGAACTTCTCGCTGTAGAGCACGGCCTGCGGCGTGGCGAGCACGTTGTCGATGAACTGGTCAGGCAGCGGGATGCCGGTCACCAGCGTGTAGGGAACGCCCAGCGCGGCAGCCGCCTTGGCAATGTCGCGCGCCGACGGATTGCGCTCGGTGGACCAGTCGGGCAGCAGCCAGCGCCAGAGCGTGCTGTGGTTGCCAATCAACAGGGTAACCTGGGGCAGCAGCAGTTCGCGAAAGGCATCCAGGTAGCTGTCGATCTCGCTCTCATCCCACCAGGACAGGCTGGGCATGTAGGCCACCAGCGGCACTTCGGAGTAGTCGGAGGCAATTTCGGCAATCGTGCTGATGTTCTCGGGACTGCCGACAAAACCGACCTTGATGGCGGCCACCGGCATGTCTTCCAGCGCAGCACGTGCCTGCTCGGTGACTGCGTCGTCGTCAAACGGCAAATGGTCGAAAATTTCAGCCGTGTCGCGCAGGTAGGTGCCGGTGACGACAGACAGCGGATGGGCGCCTGCCGAGGTAATGGCCGTGATGTCGGCCGTGAGGCCGCCTGCGCCGCTCGGGTCATTGGCGTTGAACGTCATGACGCACGCCGGTGACGCATCGGCATCGCTGTCCTCGATCTGGAGTTGCCGGCTGTCCAGTTCAGGTGTGTGGGGGTTTGCCATAGGCTTTGATTTTGCCCTTTGCATGAATTAGCAACGCCGGCTAGATACAATTGTTGCATTCTATTCGAAGGCAATTTAAGCTGTGACTCAATCAATGACCTGGATGTGTTTGATCTGTGGATGGATTTACGACGAGGCGCTGGGAGCCCCGGAACATGGCATTGCCGCAGGCACGCCATGGAGCCAGGTTCCCATGAACTGGACCTGTCCTGAATGCGGGGCACGCAAGGAGGATTTTGAAATGGTTGAGATGTAGGCCCTGGGGCCTGCTTGCAAAAAATATGACCGCAATGAACCCAACTGCTTCGGCGGCTGCAAAACAGGAGTAGCACAGTGAGCATTTCCAGTTCCGGACTCAAGGTATTGGTCATCGACGACAGCAATACCATCAGGCGCAGTGCAGAGATTTTCCTGAAGCAGGGTGGTCATGAGGTATTGCTCTCCGAAGATGGCTTTGATGCCCTGTCCAAGGTCAATGACTTCCAGCCCGACCTCATTTTTTGCGACATCCTCATGCCGCGTCTGGATGGCTACCAGACCTGCGCAATTATCAAGCGCAATGCCAAATTTTCAAGCGTGCCCATTGTGATGCTGTCGTCCAAGGATGGCGTATTTGACAAGGCGCGTGGACGCATGGCGGGCTCGCAGGACTACCTGACCAAGCCCTTCACCAAAGATCAGTTGCTGCAAACCGTTCAGGCTTTGGGCTCTGCAAAACAAAGGGAAATCTAATGTCAATCAATAAAGTGCTGGTGGTGGACGACTCGAAAACCGAGTTGATGTTCCTGACCGATTTGCTGGTGAAAAACGGCTTCAGCGTCAAGACGGCGGAAAACGCAGAAGACGCCTTTCGCCGGCTGGCCGAGGAAAAGCCGGAACTGATTCTCATGGATGTGGTCATGCCGGGGCAAAACGGCTTCCAGCTGACCCGAGCCATAGCGCGTGACCCCCAGTATGCGGACATTCCCATCATGATGTGTACCAGCAAGAACCAGGAAACCGACCGGGTTTGGGGCATGCGTCAAGGTGCGCGCGACTACATCACCAAACCGGTCAATGCCGGCGAACTGATGGCCAAGATCAAGGCTCTTGGTTGAGCTTTGGCATAAAAACACCATGGCAAACAGACAAGCGCTTAAAGAGCTGCAAACGCGTCTGGCAGAGCGATTGCAGCTTGCCAAGACACAGGGCATCGCGCCTTCCTGGCTGGCTGTCGAGGCCGCTGAAAAAAAATACCTTTTCCCGCTGGACCAGTCAGGCGAAATCTTTCCCTGGGCCGGAATCCAGCCGGTTTCTTACACACAGTCCTGGTTTCTGGGCGTAGCCAGCTTGCGCGGTGGTCTTTATGGCGTGGTGGATCTGGCCGGTTTTGTTGATGGCCAGGCATCCGGTTCCCGAAGTGAACTTGCACGCACCGAGTCGCGCCTGGTCTCACTCAACAGCGCCCTTGAAGTCAATTGCGTCTTGCTGATCGACAAACTGGCAGGCCTGCGCAACCAGAATGATTTCATCGATTTTTCGGCGCCGGAGCCCGAAGCCGGTGTTTTTTTTGGAAACCAGTACGTCGATCGCAATGGCGCAAGCTGGCAGGAAATCAACCTGCAACAGCTTGCACAGCAGGTTGATTTTTTAACCATTGCCGCCTAGTGCACCTTGGCATCCGTTTTACACGTTTTATGAAGGCTCATTCATGTCTGTTCTAGAAAATATCCAGAAGCTGTTTAAAACGAAGCCAGACCGTCCTGACGGCAATACAAGCACTTTTGGCATGATGAATGAGTCTGTTGCCGGCAACACGACGCCACGCGACCGGGCGGGTTCAGCAGAAGCGCAAGAAGAAATTTTTTCACCCAGCGGCATGGTCGTTGCTGAAGATGGCGTGCTGATGAGTACCGAACTGCTCAGCCTTCCGGTGCTGGGGGTACGGCCGCTTGCGGAGCACCAGAAGATACTGGTCGTGGCACTTGGGCTTGCTGTCGCCGTCCTGGCGGTCGTCACATTTTTTGCACTCAGCAAGTCCGACCGCGTTGCGCAGCAGGTGGCGGCAACCGGCCAGGCGCTGATGCAGTCGCAGCGCCTCGCCAAATCGGCCTCGCAGGCACTGATCGGAAGCGCCCAGGCCTTCCCGGATGTGCGTGAAAGCGCCGATGTTCTCGGCAAGACCGTCGCCGGAATGAAGTCGGGCGACGACACCCTGCGCCTGTCGGCAGTGAGTGGCGGGTTGCAGCCTGAAGTGGCAAAGGTCACGCCGCTGGTCGAGCGGGCCGGGCAGAATGCAGATATCGTGATGGGCCAAAAGGCCATCCTGCTTCAGGTGGGTGAGGCCTTGCGCACCATCAACCGGCAGTCGTCCGACCTGCTTGAAATTGCTGAAACTGTTTCTTCGCTCAAACTTCAGCAAAATGCTGCGCCGACAGAAATTTCCGCCTCCGGCCAGCTGGTGATGCTGACCCAGCGGATCGGCAAGTCCGCCAATGAGTTCCTGACCATGGAAGGCGTTAGCCCCGAGGCGGTCTTCCTGCTGGGCAAGGACCTGAACTCCTTCAAGGAAATTGCCCAGGGCTTGCTGGACGGCAGCCCTGAGTTGCGTCTGGGCGCATCAAAGGACACGCAGACGCGGGAACGCCTGGAAGCCCTGATCGCGCTTTACGAAAAAACGCGTGTCCAGGCCGGTGCCATTCTGGGCAATCTCCAGGGCCTGGTGTCCGCCCGTGAAGCGCAGGTTTCCATCATTGCCGACAGTGAACCCCTGCGTCGTGATCTTGAGGATCTGCAGGAAAAGCTGTCTTCCCAGACGGGTCTGGGCATCGGGGCGCTTGCAACTCTGGTGGCTGCCGCCTTGGTTGCCCTGCTGGGCGCAGCGGGTCTGGCTCGTCTGCAGGTGATGGACAGCCAGCAGCGTCAGGCTGTGGCCGAAGGCCAGCGGCAGGATGCCAAAAGCCAGGAACAGGATGCCAAGCGCGTCAACGATGCCAACCAGGCCGCCATTTTGCGTTTGATGAATGAATTGCAGACCGTGGCTGAGGGTGACCTGACGCAGGAAGCCACCGTGACTGAAGACATCACCGGCGCCATTGCCGACTCGGTCAACTACACCGTGGAAGAACTGCGCCAGCTGGTGGGCAACGTGCAGGACACGGCAACCCGGGTTGCGCAGACGACTGCACGGGTGGAAAACACTTCCACGGAACTGCTGGCCGCTTCGACCCAGCAGCTGCGAGAGATTCGTGAAACCGGCCAGTCGGTTCTTGACATGGCAACCCGAATCAACGAGGTGTCCACCCAGGCTCAGGAATCTTCCCTGGTGGCTCGTCAGTCGCTGACAGCGGCCGAATCCGGTCTGCAGGCGGTGCAAAACGCCATTGGCGGCATGAACTCCATCCGCGACCAGATCCAGGAAACCTCCAAACGCATCAAGCGTCTGGGCGAGTCGTCACAGGAAATTGGTGAAATCACGGAACTGATTTCCGACATTACCGAGCAGACCAACGTGCTGGCGCTCAACGCCGCCATTCAGGCCGCGTCGGCCGGAGAGGCGGGCCGGGGCTTCTCGGTGGTGGCCGAGGAAGTGCAGCGCCTGGCCGAGCGGTCCGCCGATGCAACCCGGCAGATTTCCGCGCTGGTCAAGGCCATTCAGACCGATACCCAGGATGCCGTAGCCGCCATGGAGCGCTCGACGCAGGGCGTGGTCGAAGGCGCCAAGCTCTCCGACAACGCCGGCACCGCATTGACCGAGATTGACCAGGTGTCGCGCCATCTGGCCGAGCTGATTGGACAGATTTCCGATTCTGCCTCCCGGGAAGCGGCTTCGGCCAATGTGGTGGCCGACAACATCCAGCATATTTTCGTGGTGACCGAGCAGACCGGAGAAGGAACCCGTTCAACGGCGCAGCAGGTGCGCGATCTCTCGCGGATGGCTGAGGAACTCCGCCAGTCGGTTTCACGATTCAAGATCGCGTAACCCCCCTTGCCAAGCCTCTGACTGCGAACACCAATTCCTGAACCTGCCTGTTATTTATGCACTCCATGGTCACGAATTCAATTGCCGCCAAACCCGATGTCGTCATGAGTGACCTGGGCCCGCTGGCCTGGGTGCTCAACGAGCTCTGTAAATCTCTGGAGGCCGCGACCAAGGCGCTCAAGCGATTTACAAAAGAGGCTGAAGCCGCACGCGGTTCTGACCTGGGGGCGGCCGACACCAGCCAGTTGCGCACCGCACGCCAGCAACTCCATCAGGCGGTTGGGGTATTGGAAGTGGTCGGACTTGCAGAGCCTGCCATGGTGCTCCGCGCCATGGAGGCTGCGGTACAAAAGTTTGTACAGCAGCCAGAACTTTGCAGCCAGGACGCAGTCGCCAAAATCGAGTGCGCCAGCTTCGCCCTGACAGAGTATCTTGAAGGCGTCGTGGCCGACAAGCCGTTTTCCGCCGTGTCCCTGTTCCCTCAATTCCGCGATGTTCAAGAGCTTGTACGAGCCGAGCGCATTCATCCGGCCGATTTGTGGTCGTACGAGTGGCGCTGGCTTGAGCCGCAAGTGCCTCCGGTCGACGCGCATTCCTACGACGACGATGCACGCGAAATACTCGACAAGGCCATTCTCCAGCTGATGAAGGGCAAGGCTCCGCAAGCTGCCGCCGGCCTGAAGGATCTGAGCCTCGGATTTGCAGCCAACCAGACCCGGCAGCAGCCGAGAATTTTCTGGCTGCTTGCGGCCGGGTTCTTTGAGGCCATTGCCCATAACCTGCTGGGCTCCGACCTTTACGTCAGGCGCGCCGCTTCCCGAATCCTGTTGCAATATGCCTCTTTGTCCCGAGGCGAGGCCGCCATCCCGGAGCGGCTGGTGCTGGACCTGCTGTTCTTTTGCTTTCAGGCAGTGTCTGGCCGTGCCAGCGACACGCCCGTGCTTTCGGCGGTTCGCTTTACTTACGGCCTGGCCCGTTTCAAGCCCGTGGACTATGAGTTGGTTCAATTCGGCCGTTTTGACCCCGCACTGCTGGCGCAGGCGCGCAAGCGCATTGTTTTGGCCAAAGATGCCTGGTCTTCGCTGTGCGCGGGCGAGAGCACAAAAATCAAACAGGTCTCCGATCAGTTCAGCCTGGTGATTGATTCGCTGCGAAAACTTCATGCCGCCAGTGAACCGCTTGCGCAGGCCTTGTCCCAGGCAATTGAAGCCACGTCAAACAGGAAGCAGGTGCCGGATATTCCGCTGGCAATGGAAGTTGCAACTTCCATGCTTTATCTTGAAGCCGTGTTCGATGACCTGGACCCTTCCGATCCGCAACTGGCGATCCGGACCACCAGTCTGGCAGAGCGGCTTCAGGGTGTTATCGATGGCGGCGCACCCCGGCCGCTGGATGGCTGGATGGAGGAGTTGTACCGCCGGGTCAGCGACAAGCAGACCATGAGCAGCGTGGTGAGCGAACTGCGCGTCGCACTGGCCGAGATTGAAAGCTCGCTCGATCTGTTCTTTCGAGATTCGCAGGACAAGAGCCTTCTGCAACCGGTGCCGGCGCAGTTGGCGCAGATGCGCGGCGTGCTGTCGGTGCTGGGCCTTGACCAGGCTTCCCGGGCTGTTTTGCAGATGAAGGGCACTGTCGAGCAAATGATTGACACCGAGATCAATGATCAGCAGGTGCGCGCGGCAGGAACTTTCGAGCAGCTGGGCAACAACCTGGGGGTCTTGAGTTTCCTCATCGACATGCTCAATTACCAGCCAGCGCTGGTGAAAAAACTGTTTGTTTACGATGAGGAAAAAGACCAGCTGACCTCCTTGATGGGGCGCCCGCCAAGCACCGGCGATGCCGCTTTGAGCATCACCTTGAATATCGAGCCGCTTTCACCGGACCATGCTGTGATTGTGGAAAAAGCCGCAGACAAGATTTTTCATGAGATGCCTGGCGACCGTTCCGACGGAGTTTCAAATCCGCAGGGCATGGTTGTGCCGATGGCCGAATTTCAATCGGCATTACTTGTTGATGACGCCGTGTTTCAACCAGCGGCTGAAGTCCCGGCACTGACCAAAATCAAGGGCATTGAGATGCCCTTGCCTTCAGCGATGCCTGAGACGTCCGCTGCCATCGATTTCGAAGAAGATGATTTACGCGATATTTTCCTTGAGGAAGCCCGGGAAGTTGCCGGCCATGCCGTGCTGGCAATCGCCATGCTGGAAAGTCATCCTGAAGACCTGGAGCAACTGACGGTATTGCGACGCGCCTTCCACACACTCAAGGGCAGTGCCCGAATGGTAGGGCTGGACGAATTTGGTGAAGCCTCCTGGGCGATGGAGCAATTGCTCAACAGCTGGCTGGCTGACCAGAATGCGGCGAGCAGAGAATTTCGTGCTTTGTGCGGCCAGGTCATGGCGGGACTGGAGCGCTGGATCGAAGATATCGCGGGCAACCAGGACAGCGCGTGGTCGGCCCTTGCGTTTTGTAACAGTGCACAAGCCATGCGCATTGACGGTCGTTACCTTGCCTTGGACCTTTCTGATCAGTCCGGCAATGTATTTGATACGCCATCGCTGGTCGATATTCCTGTTTCACAGACCGCACTCCAGAGGGGGACTGGCATTGAGGGTGAGCCCATGCCGGAGTTTTTCTTTGAGGAAAAACCTAGCATCTTGGCTACAACCCTGCCGTCCGGTCAAGCCGATCCGGTTCCTGCCGAACTGGAAGAACTGGATTTTGACATCCTGTTCCCGATGGCTTCCCAAGACAGCGTTGTGGCTGCAATTGCTGATGCTGATGCTGCCCCCAATGTTTTGACTGAGGCGATCTCGCTGGAAACACCTCTCGGCATTCCAGCAGGAGACAGCAACATCACGCAAGAAAAAGCGTACGAAAGCGAGTCGCATGAAGAGAAGGAAAGAGAAGACGACACGATCAAGGTCATCGATGGCTTGCGCATAGGCATTCCGCTTTACAACGTTTATTTGAATGAGGCGGACGAATGGTCGCGTCGCCTGGTCAGTGAAGTGGCGGAATGGGCACTTGAAAGCCACCAGCCCATCAGCGCGTCCACCGTGGCGCTTGCCCATTCACTGGCAGGAAGCTCTGCAACGGTGGGTTTTCTGGTCTTGTCCGACCTGGCGCGTGCGCTGGAGCATGCGCTTGAAAATTCCCGCAATCACCACCGCCATGGTGCCGGCGCCTATGGTGACTTGTTTATTGAGGCTTCCGAGGACATACGCCGCCTGCTTCACCAGTTTGCAGCCGGTTTCCTGAGGCATCCCTTGCCTGGCATCCTTGAGCGTCTGGCCGGGCTTGAGTTTTCCGACTCGGTCTTGCCGGAAACAGACGACGATGGGCTTGAAGGCCTTGATGACCTGATGCCGGCCGATTCAGCCGACGTTCCTAGGCCCGCAGAGCGTTCGATGTCCAGCCTTGGCCGATTCATTAGCCAGGCAGCGTATGACGATGTCCATGACGACATTGATGCCGTCGATGTGATTGATCTTGACCTGTTCCCGATCTTTGAGGAGGAATGCGGCGAACTCATGCCTCGTCTGGGTTCGGCCCTGCGCCAATGGTCAGAAACGCCTGATGATGCCGGCCCTCGATTGGAAATGCTGCGTGTGCTGCACACCCTCAAAGGCAGTGCACGCCTTGCCGGTGCGATGCGTCTTGGGGAGATGGCTCACCGGATCGAGTCCGAGCTTGCCTCCATTGGCTTGCAAGCGCCTGCCAGTCAGGAGATTGAATTTCTGTTGACCCGTTTTGACAGAATGCAAAATGCGCTTGAAAGCTTGCGTCGTCTGGACGCTGCAACGTCGCAGGCCATGCCCACCCAGGTTGAAACCTTTCCTGCCATTCCCTTTGAAGCGGAACCACAGGACCTTCATGTTTTCCTGTCCGAAAATGATGCTGAGGAAAATGATGTTGAAATTTCCCCCGCTATCGACAGCACCCGTGTTACCACCAGTGCCTATGCCTATGCCAGCAAAATTGAAATTCCCGGGCCGCAGGCCATGGTCATGCAGCCCTTGCGCCAGGCTGCCAATGCCAGCATACGGGTGCGCACCCAGTTGCTTGACCGCATGGTCAACCAGGCCGGTGAAGTCATGATCAGCCGTTCACGCCTTGAGGCAGAAGTGGGCCAGCTGCGCATTTCCCTGACCGACATGACGGGCAGCCTGACCCGCTTGCGCCAGCAGTTGCGGGACATCGAACTGCAGGCGGAAACCCAGATGCAGTCGCGTCTGGCGCTGGCCAAGGAAGCCAAGGCAGGCTTCGATCCGCTGGAGTTCGACCGTTTTACCCGCGTGCAGGAATTGACCCGCATGATGGCCGAGTCGGTGAACGACGTGGCCACCGTGCAGCGCACATTGCAGCGCACCATTGAAGCCACGGAAGACGACCTGGTCGCCCAGGGTCGCCAGGCACGGGAACTGCAACGCGATTTGCTGCGTACCCGGATGGTTGAGTTTGAAAGCGTTTCCGAGCGGCTGTATCGCGTGGTCCGGCAAACGTCCAAGGAAACCGGCAAGCAGGTGCGCCTGGACCTGCACGGCGGCAACCTCGAAATGGACCGGGGCATGCTGGACCGCATGATGCCCGCTTTCGAGCATCTGCTGCGCAACTGCCTGACCCACGGCATCGAAGCACCGCAAGTGCGCGCCCGGGCCGGCAAGGAGGCTGTTGGTCTGATCACCATCCAGCTCCGCCAGGAAGGCAATGACGTCTCCGTGCAACTGGGTGATGACGGCGCCGGCCTGGACCTGGCCCGCATCCGTGCGCAAGGCATCAAACAAGGCCTGATACCGGCAGGCCAGGCCAGTGATGATGAAGCCACGGCCAACCTGATCTTCCTCCCCGGCTTTTCAACGGCTCAGGAAGTGACTGAACTGGCCGGGCGCGGCATTGGACTGGATGTGGTGCGCAGCGAAGTGATTTCACTTGGCGGCAGGATCAAGACCTCGACCGCCCTGGGCAAAGGCACAGAATTCACCATGGTGTTGCCGCTGACCACGGCCGTGACGCAGGTGGTGATGATTCGCGCGGGCAGCATGTCGGTCGGTGTGCCGTCCAACGTGGTGGAAACCGTACGGCGCGCCAGTGCTGCCGAACTTCAACAGGCTTACCGCTCCGGCATGCTCGATGTGGGCGGCGAGTCCGTGCCATTTTTCTGGTCGGGCGCCTTGCTGCAGGCCTCGCATTTCAGCAGCGAAACCCAAGCCAAGACCACACCTGTCGTTGTCTTCAGAAGCGCTGCACAGCGGATTGCCATGCACGTCGACGAGGTGCTGGGCAACCGCGAAGTGGTGGTGAAGAACCTTGGCCCCCAACTGTCCGGTTTGCCGGGACTGACCGGCATGTCGATGCTGCCGTCCGGTGCCGTGGTGCTGATCTACAACCCCGTGGCACTGGCCGCTGTCTACGGAAAACAGGCCCGGTCATGGAGCAAGGATTACCTTGAGCAAGGCGCCGGTCGCCCGACAGGCAATATTGCACCGGTGCTGGCCGCACCGCGGACCCCACTGATTCTGGTGGTCGATGACTCCATCACCGTGCGCCGTGTGACCCAGCGGCTGCTGCTGCGCGATGGCTATCGGGTGGCCATGGCCGCCGACGGGCTGCAGGCGCTCGAAAGGCTGCAGGAAGAAATCCCGGCCGTGGTGCTCTCGGACATTGAAATGCCGCGCATGGACGGGTTTGACCTGGCGCGCAACATCCGGGCCGATGCGCGCACGAAAGACCTGCCAATCATCATGATCACGTCGCGCATTGCCGGAAAGCACAACGAGCATGCGGTGGAGCTGGGCGTCAACCATTACTTGGGCAAGCCTTATTCCGAAGACGAGTTGCTGCGGCTGATCCGGCAATACTGTTCGGTGCAAACTGCTGTATCAGCTTAAAAAGGTCTTTTGCGCAGATAGGTTGGGCGTTTGCTGCTATTGAAAAAATAGCGATCAGGCGTCAGGCCTTTTTTACAACCGCATAGCGCTCCAAGGTCTGCAACCGTGCCTTGGCATGGTCGACCAGCGGCATGGGGTAGTTGCTGCCTGGTGCCACGTCTGCGGCCATCAGTTCCACCGGAGAAGCCAGCCAGGGGCTGTGCAGCGCCCCCTTGGGTAGCCGGGCCAGCACTGGCAGGTACTTGCGGATGAACTTTCCGTCCGCGTCGAACTTTTCGCTCTGGCTGACGGGGTTGAAGATGCGGAAATAGGGCTGCGCATCGCAGCCGGTGCTGGCGGCCCACTGCCAGCCGCCATTGTTCGAGGCCAGGTCAAAATCATTGAGCTTTTCGGCAAAGTATCGCTCGCCCCAACGCCAGTCGATGCCCAGGTCCTTGACCAGGAAACTGGCCGTCACCATGCGCAGGCGGTTGTGCATGTAGCCGGTCTGGTTGATCTGGGCCATGGCGGCATCAACCAGCGGATAACCGGTCCGGCCTTCGCACCAGGCGAGAAATAGCGCCTGAGCCGTTTCGCCCTGTTCCCATTGAATCGCATCGTATTCGGGTTTGAAGGCATTGCCTGCAACATGTGGAAAGTTGGACAGGATCTGGGCGTAAAAGTCCCGCCAGATCAGCTCGCCGAGCCAGGTGGCCGCGCCTTCGTTGCCTGCTTGAAGCGCCAGTGCGACGGACGCCAGTTTTCGGATCGAGACGGTCCCGAAGCGCAAATGGACGCTCAGGTAACTGGGTCCCCGGACGGCGGGGAAATCGCGGGTTTCCCGGTACTTTTCCATTCGGCCCAGGAAGTCTTCAAGCAGCGCATTGCCGCCCTGGCTTCCCGCCGGCAGCTTGAGCGTTGACAAATTGGTGACCTCAAAACCCAGTTCGGCCAGCGACGGCACGTCACGGGCTTCGCTCGCCGGCAGGGGCGCCAGTGCAGAGCCGTAGGCTTCAACCGGATAGGGCTTGAGGTAGAAGGCATCGACCTTTTTCAGCCAGGCGTTCTTGTACGGCGTGAACACGCTGTACGGTTTTCCTGCCAGCGTCAACACTTCCTGGCGTTCAAAAATGACATGGTCCTTGAAGGTGTGAAACGCCACGCCCTGGCCTTCGAGCACGGCCTGCACCTGGGCATCGCGCGCCAGGCTGTAGGGCTCGTCGTCGTGGTTGGCGAACACGGCATTCGCCGACAGTTGCTCCGCCAGCGCGGGCAGGGCAGTGTTTGCTGTGTCATGTCGCACCAGCAAACCGGCTGGATGCTCCTGTTTTTGGGAACATAGTTGCGCCAGCTGGCCATTCAGGTCCACCAGCGATTCCCGGATGAATTCCACGCGCCGGTCTGTCCTGGGCAGCGCATCCAGAATCGACCGGTCAAAAACGAAGGCGCAATACACCTGTTCGCACGAATTCAGCGCATGAAATAGCGCGGCATTGTCCTCGGTCCGCAAATCCCGCCTGAACCACATCAGCCCTGTCTTGTATTTTTTGTGCATGCGGCCAATGGTAGTGAAAACCATCCCGTCCTGACGCCTGCATGACTTTTGGTGGGCAAGATGGGTCCGCAAGGGTAGCTACTTGCATCCGGCGTGCTTCGCTTGCGGCAAGGCAACGCGTAAAATCCACCGATGGCCACGGAATCCCCCCCCTCGATCAACCTCACGCATCATTTCCTCATTGCCATGCCCGGGCTGGAGGATGAAGGGTTTTCAAAAAGCGTGATCTACATGTGCGAGCACAGCGAGCGGGGCGCCCTGGGCCTGATCATCAACAAGCCCAGCGACATCAATGTCCAGGGCTTGTTCGACAAGGTCGAATTGCCGCTGCGCCGCGAAGACCTGACGACCACCCCGGTGTTTCAGGGCGGGCCTGTGCAGACCGAGCGCGGATTCGTGCTGCACGAATCCATGATGCCTGGCAGCGAATCGGTGTACGCCTCGACCATGTCGATCCCGGGTGGCCTGGAAATGACGACCTCCAAGGACGTGCTCGAAGCCCTGTCCACCGGCGCCGGCCCGCGCAAGGTGTTTGTCTCGCTCGGCTATTCGGCCTGGGGCGAAGGCCAGCTCGAATCGGAACTGCTCGACAACAGCTGGCTGACGGTCGCCGCCGACCTGGGCGTGATTTTTGACACCCCGGTTGAGGAACGCTACGACAAGGCGCTGAAGCTGCTGGGCCTTGAAAGCTGGATGATTTCGCCCGTTGCCGGACATGGATGAGCCACAAGGCCTGGCGTACCCCGATGGTTTTCAGCCAGGTGAGCCGCCTGCTGCCGTGCCGCATCCAGTGGCGCGCCTGCAGACCTTCCTGGCCTTTGATTTCGGGCTGAAGCGCACCGGTGTGGCCTCGGGAAACAGCCTGACCCGCACGGCCTCGCCGCAGGCCACCATTGCCGCCGAAGGGGTCGCGCGTTTCCCGCTGATCCAGGCACGCTTGAAGGAATGGCAGCCCGATGCGCTGGTGGTCGGCGTTCCGTTTCACCCGGACGGCGCCAGCCACGACAATACCGTGCGCGCGCAAAAGTTTGCGCGACAGCTGCGTGGCCGCTACGGCCTGCAGGTGTTCGAGGTCGATGAGCGTTACAGCACCACCGAGGCCCTGGCGGGCGGCGCAAAAGATGCCGATGCCGCGTCGGCCTGCATCATTCTGGAACAATTTCTAAGGAGCCTTCCCCATGAGCAGTCTGGTTCTTGACGCCGAGGCGCTGTATGCCGATCTGCTGCGCGGCATGCGCCAGCAGCTGGCC
The DNA here is from genome assembly GCF_010365105.1 of Polaromonas sp. Lineage (GTDB taxonomy): Bacteria > Pseudomonadota > Gammaproteobacteria > Burkholderiales > Burkholderiaceae_C > Polaromonas. The sequence goes on from NZ_JAAFGZ010000001.1 coordinate 92,857, forward strand.
GCTTCCTCCCAGCCGCCGCGACTGGTCGGCGTGGCGTCGGGCGGCGCCTGGCTGGCAGAGCGACTGCAAAAAGACCTGGGGCTGAACGAAGACATTGGCATCCTGTCGTCGTCCATGCACCGCGACGATTTTTCGCAGCGCGGGATGTCGTCCAGCGGCCAGACGGTGCTGCCCTTTGATGTCAATGGCGCGCACCTGGTGGTGGTCGATGACGTGCTGTATACCGGCCGCACGATCCGCGCCGTGCTCAATGAACTGTTCGATTACGGCCGGCCCGCCAGCGTCAGGCTGATGGTGCTGGTGGACCGGGGCGGGCGCGAACTGCCGGTGCAGGCCGACCTGGCCGTGGCGCGCGTCACCCTGCCGGCTTCGCAAACGCTGGAACTGGCCCGCACCGACGACGGCCGGTTCCGTTTCCGCCTCCAGGATATTCACACCCCCGCCTGAACTGAAAGCGCAAGAGGAACTTAACGCGTGTTGTACCGACGAAACCCCCAACTCAACAAGAACGGCGAGCTGATCCACCTGCTGTCCACCGAAGGCCTGTCCAAAGCCATCCTGACGCAGATTCTGGACACCGCCGCCAACTTCGTGTCCGTCAGCAGCCGCGAGGTGAAAAAAGTCCCGCTGCTGCGCGGCAAGAGTGTGTTCAACCTGTTCTTTGAAAACTCCACCCGCACCCGCACGACGTTTGACATTGCCGCCACGCGCCTGTCGGCTGACGTGATCAACCTGGACATTGCCCGCTCGTCGGCGTCCAAGGGCGAGTCGCTGCTCGACACCATTGCCAACCTGAGCGCCATGGCGGCCGACATCTTCGTGGTGCGCCACAGCGAATCGGGCGCGCCCCACCTGATCGCCCAGCACGTTGCGCCGCATGTGCATGTCGTCAACGCCGGCGATGGCCGCCATGCGCACCCGACGCAGGGCCTGCTCGACATGTACACCATCCGCCACTACAAGAAGGACTTCAGCAACCTGACGGTGGCCATCGTCGGCGACGTGCTGCATTCGCGCGTGGCGCGCTCGGACATCCATGCGCTGACCACGCTGGGCTGCGCCGAAGTGCGGGTGGTCGGCCCCAAGACCCTGGTGCCGTCCGACATGGCGCAGATGGGCGTTCGCGTCTGCAACACGCTGGAAGAAGGCATCAAGGACGCCGACGTGATCATCATGCTGCGGCTGCAGAACGAGCGCATGGCCGGCGCGCTGCTGCCCAGCAGCCAGGAGTTTTCGAAAAGCTTTGGCCTGACGCCCGAAAAGCTGCAACTGGCCAAACCGGATGCCATCGTGATGCATCCCGGCCCGATCAACCGGGGCGTGGAAATCGACTCGGCCGTGGTCGATGGCGCGCAGAGCGTCATCCTGCCGCAGGTCACGTTCGGCATTGCAGTGCGCATGGCCGTGATGAGCATCGTTGCAGGGAATGAGGCTTGAGCCCCCACGGTCGCCCACTGCGTGTGGCTTCCTGCCCCCCGAGGGGGCCGCTGCGCCTGCGGCCTGGCAAAGCCAGTTCCGCGGCCCCTGCTGGTCTGCAGAAAGAGGCTCTGTCATGCCTGCAACAAAATGGTTTCGCTAGGGCCGGCTTGTTGCCTGGATCAGCATTTTCATTTTTCACGGTTGAAAAAATCAAATGAAGCTTCTCATCAAGAACGGCCGGGTCATCGACCCGGCCACCGGCTTTGACCAGGTCGGCGACCTGGCGATTGCTGCTGGCCGCATCGTCTCGCTAAACGGCGGGCTGGCTGATTTCACCCCGAACAAGACCATCGACGCCACTGGCTGCATCGTCGCCCCCGGCCTGATCGACCTGTCGGCGCGGCTGGGCGAGCCTGGCCATGAGCATGAAGGCATGCTGGAAAGCGAACTGGCCGCTTCCGTGGCCGGCGGCGTGACCAGCCTGGTCTGCCCGCCCGACACTGACCCGGTGCTCGATGAGCCCGGCCTGGTGGAAATGCTCAAGTTCCGTGCTGAAAAGATGCACCAGTCGCGTGTCTTTCCGCTGGGCGCCCTGACGCGTGGCCTGAAGGGCGAATCCCTGACCGAGATGGTCCAGCTGACCGAATCGGGCTGCGTGGGCTTCAGCCAGGCCGAGGTGCCGCTGGCCAATACGCAGGTGCTGATGCGCGCCATGCAGTACGCCGCCACGTTTGGCTATTCGATCTGGCTGCGGCCGCAGGAAGTTCACCTGGGCAAGGGCGTGGCTGCCAGCGGGGCGCTGGCCACGCGCCTCGGGCTGAGCGGCGTTCCGGTCGCCGCCGAAACGATTGCCCTGCACACGATTTTCGAGCTGGTGCGCGCCACCGGCGCGCGCGTTCACCTGTGCCGCATCAGCAGCGCGGCCGGCGTGGCGCTGGTGGCCCGGGCCAAGGCCGAGGGCCTGGGTGTGACCTGCGACGTCAGCATCAACAGCCTGCACCTGACCGATGTGGACATCGGCTACTTTGACAGCCGGATGCGCCTGGACCCGCCGCTGCGCCAGCAGCGCGACCGCGATGCGCTGCGCCTGGGGCTGCTCGACGGCACGGTCGATGCGCTGGTGTCCGACCACACGCCGGTCGGCGCGGATGCCAAGACCCTGCCGTTCGCCGAAGCCGAAGCCGGAGCGACTGGCCTGGAACTGCTGCTGGGCCTGGCCTGCAAATGGGGTGCCGAGAGCGGCGCGGACATGCGCCGGGTGCTGGCCGTGCTGACCAGCGAGCCGGCGCGCGTGCTCGGCCCTGCGCTGGGCACGCTGCAGGCCAGCGCGGGCCGGCTGGTCAAGGGCGGCGTTGCCGATATCTGCGTGTTCGACCCTGCCAGCGAGTGGACGGTCGAACCCGCCGCCTTGCGCAGCCAGGGCAGGCACACCCCGTTTTCCGGGCACGCCCTGCCAGGCGGCGTGCGCTACACGCTGGTCGGTGGACAGCTCGCCTTCGAGCGCGGCTGAGCCATGCCGGCTGGCTGTTTTCCGCTGGCTGGCAACCTGCCCGCCAACGCTCGATGAGGCGCATCCGGGCCTGCTGGCGCTTGCTGCGCGTTTTTCTGCATATCCTGGCCGGCCTGTGGATTGCCGCCGTGCGCCTGCCGCGCCTGCAGCCTGCCGGTCAAAGCGCCCAGGTCCAGGTCTGGTCGCTGGCGCTGCTGGGCCATATCGGCATTGCGCTGGAAGTTCGCGGTCAGCCGCCGCTCCTCGGACCGGTGCTGCTGGTGGCCAACCACATCTCCTGGCTCGACATCCCGGTGATGCACGCCGCGCGGCATTGCCGCTTCGTCTCCAAGTCCGACATCAGGGACTGGCCGCTCGTCGGCACGCTGGCCACGGCGGCCGGCACGCTGTACATCGAGCGCCGCTCACGCCGCGATGCCATGCGCGTGGTGCACCTGATGCGCGATGCGCTGCTGGCCGGCGAGGTGCTGGCAGTATTCCCCGAAGGCACCACCGGCGATGGCTTGAGCGTGCTGCCGTTTCATGCCAACTTGCTGCAGGCGGCGCTGTCGGCCGATGCGCCGGCCCAGCCCGTGGGCCTGCGCTTTATCGACAAGGCCAGCGGCCAGCCCAGCCTCGCGCCAAGCTATGTGGGCGACGACACCTTGCTGGGCTCGATCTGGCGCACCTTGTGCGCGCCGCCGATGGTGGCCGTGGTGCATTACGGAGCGCCCGAACAGGCTGCGGGGCGCGACCGGCGTGCCTGGAGCGAGCAGTTGCGCGGCAAGGTGGAGGGTCTGCGCCGGGGCTGAACCTTGCCTGAATCAGGCGCTGTCGCTTTTTGCTACTGAATCAATAGCTGTAAGCGCACGTGGAGTATGCGCAAGAGGCTTATTTTGTTCAGAATTTGCATCCGTTTCGCGCACGAAGGTCACCACGTGGTCCACTTCGGCCCGGATGCCCACCCATTCGCCGACCGCATGGTCGTGGTGACTGGGCACATGGGCCAGCAATGCTTCGCCGCTGGCCAGCTGCATCGTGTACAAAAACTCCGAACCGCGAAAAGACTTGCGGATGATGCGGGCCTTCACCGGCGCGTTGTCGTCATGCACGATGTCGTCGGCGCGCAGCAGCACGTCGCATTCGCCGCCGGGGTAGCTCGACGGCAGCGGGCATTCGTCCAGCCCGACCAGGTCGCCCAGCGGTGTGCGCGCCACCACGCCGCTTGGCTGGTGCATCAGGGTGGCCGGTACAAACACGCCGTGACCGATGAAATCGGCGACAAAGCGCGTGGCCGGCCGGTGGTACAGCGCATAGGCGTCTTCCCACTGGTGCAGGTGGCCTTCATGCATCACGCCGATGCGGTCGCCGATGGCAAAGGCTTCGAGCTGGTCGTGCGTCACGAACAGGGCGGTGGCGCCCGCCGCTTTCAGGATGGCGCGCACCTCATGCGCCAGCCGTTCGCGCAGATCGACATCGAGGTTGGAAAACGGTTCGTCGAGCAACAGCAGGCGCGGCCCCGGCGCCAGCGCCCGGGCCAGCGCCACACGCTGCTGCTGTCCGCCCGACAGTTCGTGGGGAAAGACCTTGTGGGCATGGCCCATGCCGACCAGTTCCAGCACCTCGTCAACGCGCCGGCTGCGGGCCAAAGCGCCCAGGTGGTTCAGGCCGAAGGCCACGTTGCGGGCCACGTCAAGGTGCGGAAACAGCGCGTAATCCTGAAACACCATGCCGATCTGGCGCGACTCGGCCGGCAGATGAAACTGCGGGCTGCTGACGATTTGCCGGGCCAGCCGGATGCTTCCCGCATGCGCGCGTTCCAGCCCGGCGACGGCGCGCAGCAAGGTGGTCTTGCCGCAACCCGACGGGCCAATCAGTACGCCGATCTCGCCGGCCTGCAGGTTGAACGACACGCCATCGACCGCCGCATGGCGGCTTTTTGCGTAGTGCACACCGAGTTGGGAGACTTCGAGAAACATGGGTTGATTGTAGATGCTTACAATTCTCATTTGCAGTGACTGGCTGCAGACACCACGGCGCAAGCGGGCAGGGCAGGGGCCGGCCGGCAACAGCCTTCCATCGGGTTTCCATGTTCCGCCGACTTTTTTTTCGCTTTGTTCCTTCCGCCTTTTTGCTCCTGCTGGTGGCATTCCTGACGCTGCCGGTGCTGGCCGTGGCGCTGTCCTGGCTCGAATTCGACGCCGCGGCGCGCTCCATCCTGACGCAGATGCTGCAGACGGTGCTGCCCGACTACACCTGGACGTCGCTGCTGCTGTGTGGGTTGGTGGGCATTGGCGTCGCTGCCGTCGGCATGGCCACGGCCAGCGCGGTGACACTGTTCGAGTTTCCGGGCCGGCGCACGTTTGAATGGGCCTTGCTGCTGCCGCTGGCCATGCCGGCCTATGTGGTGGCCTATGCCTACACCGACTTCCTGCAATACGGCGGGCCGCTGCAAACCTGGCTGCGCTCGGCGTTCGGGCTGCAGGGGCGGCTGTTGCCGGAAGTGCGCAGCCTGGGCGGTGCGGTGCTGGTGTTCACGGTGGCCTTGTACCCGTATGTCTATCTGCTGGCGCGCACCGCCTTGTCCGAGCGCGCCGCGCACCTGATGGAAGCGGCCCGGCTGCTGGGCGCGCCGCTGTCCCGGCGCATCCGCGAGGTTGCCCTGCCGCTGGCGCGTCCGGCGGTGGCGGCCGGCGTGGCGCTGGCGCTGATGGAAACGCTGGCGGACTTCGGCGTGTCCAGCTACTTTGGCATCCAGACCTTCACCGCCGGCATCTACAAGGCCTGGCTGTCAATGGACAACCGGATGGCGGCCGCGCAACTGGCGACCGTGCTGCTGGTGTTCGTCGCGGTGCTGCTGCGCATCGAGCACGGCGCCCAGCAGCGCATGCGCTTTGCCGCCGGCCGGGGCGCACGCGCCGGGTCTGCCGATGCAGTGCCGGTGCCCTTGCGCGGCGTGCGGGCGGCGCTGGCCTGGTGCCTGTGCGCCGCACCGATCGCCTTAGGCTTCGTGCTGCCGGTGCTGTTCATGCTCCGGCCGCTGGTGCTGGGCTGGGACAACCTGCTCTGGGACCAGTTTGCCAACTGGACGCTGAACAGCGTCCGGCTTGCCGGGCTGAGTGCCGTGCTGGCCACTGCGCTGGCGCTGGGCCTGGCGTTTGCCGTGCGGCGCCAGCCCGACCTGCTGACGCGTGGCGCGGTGCAGCTGGCCAGCCTGGGCTATGCCGTTCCGGGCGCGGTCATTGTCGTCGGGCTGCTGCTGCCGGTCGGCTGGCTGCAGGCGGCCGCGCCGCAAACCGGCGCGGGCTACTGGGTCACCGCCACCGTGCTCGGCGTGGTCTGGGCCTACCTGGTGCGTTTCAGCGCGGTGGCGCTGCAAAGCATCCAGAGCGGCTATTCGCGCATTCCGGCCAGCTTTGACGACAGCGCCCGCATGCTCGGCACCACCGGCGCCGGCCTGCTGGCGCGGGTGCACTGGCCGCTGCTCAAACGCTCGGTGGCGGTGGCGGGCCTGCTGGTGTTTGTCGATGTGATGAAGGAACTGCCTGCCACGCTGGTGCTGCGGCCCTTCAACAGCGACACCCTGGCCGTGGTGACCTACCAGCTGGCGCGCGACGAGCGCCTGGGCGAGGCAGCCCTGCCGGCGCTGGCGCTGGTGCTGGTCGGCTTGCTGCCGGTAGCCTTGCTGAGCCGCACGCTGCGCGCCAGAAAATAACCGTTCCAGCGTCTGCCCAGCCCGGCTGTAGTCATCAGACTACCGCTTCAAAATCCGCCGGCCTACTTCTTTGCCGCCTTGTCATGGCTAGCATCTTCTTTCTGCAGGCAGGGACGGTTGCCCTTGCGGCATTCTCCAGAATGCCAGGCAGAGTGACACCATAACGAGGAGAAAAGCATGAACCAAGATCGAGTGGAAGGTAACTGGCTCCAGTTCAAAGGCAAGGTCAAGGAGCAATGGGGCAAGCTGACCGATGATGACCTTGATGTCATTGCCGGCAAGCGCGACCAGTTGCTGGGCAAGATCCAGGAGCGCCATGGCGTGACGCTCGAAGAAGCCGAAAACCAGGTCAATGCCTGGCATGAGCGCAACCCGACCAATTTCTTCGAGCGTTACTGAGCGGTTGCTGGCCGAGCGCCCGCTTTGATAAAACCCGAAACCCGGCCACCTCAAACTTCTTAAACTTCTCAAGGATTCATCATGAAAACCAAACTTTTGATGCTCAGCGTCGCCATGTCATGCATTTTTGCCGGTAACGCCCTGGCGCTGACCAAGGCCGAATACGACACCCAGAAAAAACAGGTCAGCGCCGACTACAAGGTCAACCGCGACAAGTGCGGCAGCCTCAAAGCCAATGCCAAGGACATTTGCGTGTCCGAAGCCAAGGGCGCGGAAAAGGTCGCCAAGGCCGAGCTTGAATCCCAGTACAAGCCCAGCGCCAACCACACCCGCGATGTCGCCATGGCCAAGGCCGATGCAGCTTACGACACCGCCAAGGAAAAGTGCGATGACCTGGCCGGCAATGCCAAGGATGTCTGCGTCAAGGATGCCAAGGCCGTGCATGTGAAAGCCAAGGAAGATGCCAAGGTTGCCGAGGCCGCCAACGCTGGCACTGCCAACAAAACGGCGAATGTCAACGAAGCCAAGAAAGAGGCCAATGCAGAAACGCGCGAAGCCAATTACAAGGCCGCCAAGGAGCGCTGTGACAGCCTGGCCGGCAATGCCAAGGACACCTGCCAGGCCGATGCCAAGGCCAAGTTCGGCATGTAATCTTCACCTGAATGCAGGTCGGGGCAGTCCATGTCCGTGACTTCAAGGTCCTGAAAATCCCGGAACTGTGCAGACAGGCCGGGATTTTTCATTTTCAACGGGGAAGGCAACTCTCTTTTTGATAGCTGAAAGTGCATGCAGGACATGCGCAGCAAGCTGTTTTCATCAAGAATCCTGAGGGTTCAGGCCGCCATGCGCTGGTCGCCTGCCCATTCAAACGATGACGGATCGGGCAGGAGTTTTTCCAGGGTCTGGGCAATTCGCAGCAGGCGCGGATCGTCGCCGGCCGCTTCGTCGCAGGTGTCGTTGATGCAGAAAAACGGCAAGTTGCCGAAGTTTTGCAGCAGCGTGTCAAACTCCCGTCCCGCCTGGGCATCGCCCGTGTTGATGTAGAGAGGATTGAGCACCTGCTGCTCGGCGTAGCCCATCTGCACCATCCAGCGCGGTGCCAGGTCCGGAACGATGGGCGGAATCCGCCAGGAGCGGAACACGGTGGACCGGACCTGCGCAAACCAGTCCTGGGCCAGGTGTTCAAGTTCATGCATCAAGCTTTTGCGCATGGCACGCGGCGTGTGCGAATACACCTGGGGAAGGTGCCGGTAGTGTGGATAGCGCTCGGTGAGCCAGCGCCCGGACTCGATCGACGCATTGACCAGCGCTGTCTCGCCGGGATGCAGCGCCTCGGGGTGCGCCGTCGATGCAGGCTCCAGGAACACCTTGATCCTGTCCTCGAACCACCACGCCGGATTGACCTGCTGGCCAAAAAATACGTCGTCGTTCAGGTAGATGAAACGCTCGGACAGGCCGGGTATGTGGTGCAGGTAGGACTCGATATGGCCTGAGTCGAACACCTCCGGCGATGCACACGGCAGCAACTGTCGGTGGTCCACCAGCGTCACCTGGCTCGAAGGCCGCAACCAGGCCGGCGTTTGCCCGTCGGTCACGATGTAGACATGGCCATGGTCCGGGAAAAACAGTTCCAGCGCGCGCAGGTTGAAAAGCAGTTCTGAATTGTCCCGGTAGCGGCCGGCCACGTTGCCAAAAGCCGCCAGTTCTTCACCATTCTGCCGTGTCCACGCGGTGTAGGCGCGATGGCGCTTGCGCAGCCAGACGGGGTCGGCGCCGTTCACCCAGAGGTAAACAACATCAATCCGTCCAGCATCTTCAGCGGGGCGATGGAGCAGATGTTTCAATTTTTGTTTGTCCTTGCCATTCAAGGCGTGAGCGCGTTCAGCAGGGTTTGCAGGGGCGAGACATGCGCAGAAAATTCCGGGCGGCTTGTCGAGTGCCAGCGGTCTGAAAAGGCTGGCAAGTTCCGGCCGAGTTGCCATCAAGCATGAATTGTTGATCAAATGTGGCTTTTGCGCATATCCTGCTTGCACCTCTAGCTATTTAAATAATAGCGAAAAGACGGCAGCGAAGAACTTGTCTGATAGCCGCCGTGCCACCGGATTGTTCAATATCCGGTATCCCCATCAACATTTATTTTGTGAATAGCCAGTGAAAAGTTACATTTTAAGCAGGTTTAATACAAGGCAATGTCCCGGAAACAATGGCATTTTCTGTTTGGGGCTTGGGTTGTTGCCGCCAATCAGTCGCGAATGATTTTCAGCGCTGCGATGTGAAATGCCGGGCAAAGTCTGGTTGAGGCTTTGGGCACACTGGCGTGCATCCACCGCCGTGTTTGATGGCGACAAAATCCTGGTGGCAAGAGTGATGTTCCGAATCCCACGATAAAGCGAGTAATGTCACATTTGATGCAAAATGACTTTCTTCAGCAAGCCTGACCGACCCCGGGTCAGAACAAACGCCTGCCTCGCATGCTTAAAAACCATCAGAACGACCTGGTAGACGCTTCGCAGATGCCTGCTTTTCTAGCCAATGGTGGCGAAATGGGCGCGCTGATCCATGCCCAGGACTGGCACGGGACCCCTCTCGGTCCACCGGCCAGCTGGCACCCCTCCCTTAAAAGCATGCTGGCCACGCTGCTCAGCAGCCCCCAGCCGATGATCATGGGCTGGGGACCGGGCTTTCTCTCGTTCTTCAACGACAGCTATCGCCAGATGCTCGGTTCGCGATTCAACGGCGTGTCGGGACTGCCTGCCGCACAACAATGGACCGATTCCTGGACAGAAATCGAGCCGATTGCAAAGAAGGCGCTTGGCGGCGAGGGCGCCTATTACGAGGACATGCCCTTGACCCTGACACGCAAAGGCTACAGGGAGCCGACCTGGTGGAGTCTTTCATTCCTGCCGTTTCGCGATGAAACCGCCCAGGTCGTTGGCGTGTACTGCCTTCTCGCAGAAACCACTGAAAAACGGCACGCGGAGCAATGTAAGGCGCAAGCACAAAAGCAGCAGGCTTTTCAGGTCGACATCAGCGATGCCTTGCGCGATGCCGTGGAACCCGAGCCCATGATGACGCTGGCGGCGCAAAAGCTGGGCGAGTATCTCGACGCCGCGTGTGTCGGCTATGCCGAGCTTGCACAAACCGGTGAATGGAGCGATGCGATGCCAATGTGGACCGATGGCAGGTATTCCAGCCTGGCCGGAAGCCACCGGCTTGAAGCTTACGGAGCAGCCCTGGTTGCAGAGCTTCGTTCCGGGCGCACCGTGGCCGTCAATGACACGACTGTCGATTTACTCACGGCCGCAGCAGCCTGCAAGCTCCGCGACAAGCCCGTGCGGGGCACTGCCTTCATGGCTTCGCCGCACACCGTGAACGGCCGCCTTTCGATGGTGCTGTACGTGGTGGATTCCCGGCCACGCGTCTGGCTGGACTGCGAGAAAACGTTGATTGAGGAGGTCGCGGCACGTACCTGGATTTCACAGCGGCGGCAGCTGGCAGAAAAAAACCTGCGCCTGACGAATGCCATGCTTGAACAGCGCACGACCGAACTGCTGCGCAGCGAGACGGCGTTGCGCCAGTCGCAAAAGCTGGAGGCGCTGGGGCAACTCACCGGCGGAGTCGCCCACGATTTCAACAACCTGCTGGGCGTGATCAGCTCGTCGGTCGAACTGCTGCGCAGCCATCGGCTGCCTGCGGAGCATTGTGACTATTACCTGGACCTGATTTATGACACGGTCGGCCGTGCCGTCAAACTGACGGGCCAGCTGCTGGCCTTTGCCCGCCAGCAACCGCTCATCCCGGAAGTGTTCGACGTTGACCGGCAGGTACAAAGCGTGATTGCGCTGGTCAAACCATTGCTGGGGTCACGGATGGAAATCCTTCATCGGTGTTGCCTGCAGGAAGGCTGTTTTGCCCTGGCCGATGTCAACCAGTTTGAAACGGCCTTGCTCAACCTGGCGGTGAATGCCCGCGATGCCATGGATGCCGAAGGCCAGTTGGTCATCGCCGTTCAACAGGTGGACAAGATACCGGCAGGCCCAGGCCGTGACCTGCATCAGGGAAGTTTCATTGCCATTTCGGCCAGCGACACCGGTTGCGGCATTGCTTTGGAAAAACTGGGAGCGATTTTCGAGCCTTTCTACACCACCAAGGAGGTGGGCCGGGGCACCGGCCTGGGCTTGAGCCAGGTGTTCGGCTTTGCCAAGCAATCGGGCGGAGAGGTGGATGTCAGGAGCGAGCCCGGCAAGGGGTCTGTTTTTACCCTCTACCTGCCACGCGCCGAAAGAGCCTCTGAGCCGCAGGCACCGGCGGCGCCAGAACCGGCAACGTCCCGCCAAGGCATTGGTGTGCTGGTGGTGGAAGACAACGAGGCGCTCGGTCAGATTACCTGCGAGATTCTCGAGGTATTGGACTACCAGCCGGTCTGGGTCGCCAGCGCCGCCGCCGCGCTGAAACTGCTGGCTGATGACGCCGGGCGCTTTGGTCTGGTTTTTTCCGATGTCGTCATGCCTGGCATTGATGGATTCGAGTTCGGCGAACAGGTCCGGCGCCAGTATCCTCACCTTCCGGTGGTGCTGACCAGCGGCTACAACGCGGCCATGGCGGAACAAGGCCATCACCATGCGTTCGAACTGGTCTTGAAGCCTTACACGTCGGACACCCTGGCGCGCGTATTCCGGCAGGCCCTTGCCGGGCACCCATCGACTGGCTGAAACAGAAAAACCTGCATGCCCATGGGCATGCAGGTTTCGCGGGGCCAGACAAATGGTCGGTGGGCTCGGACGTGATCTGTTATTTCCGATCCGCAAACAGCAAAGCGGCTGGTACAGGACCAGCCGCTTTTGTTCGGACGTTAAGCCGAATCAGAGTTTGTCAACGGCGTCTTTGAGAACTTCCTTGGCGTCGCCAACGTTTTTCTGGACACGTCCTTCGGATTGCTTCAACAGACCCTTGGCCTCTTGTTCAGGACTGTCGATCAATTCGCCAGTCGTGGATTGAACCTTGCCGGCGGCTTCCTTGAGCGCGCCCTTGACTTGATCGGTGTTCATCATTTAATCCTTTTCAGTATTCAGGTGAGTGATGGATGTAATTTAGTACCCTTGTTACTGCATGAAAAGCGGTACAAAGCTCAAGCACACGTGGGCTGCTTCCTACACACTGATCTGCACACGGCGACATCCTGCCGCCAGGCCTTGACACGCGGTCAAACGCCGGTTTAGCGCGCCAGCTGGTTGAGCTGGATGATGGGCAGCAGCACGGCCAGAACGATCAGCATCACCACCAGGCCCATCACCACGATCAGCAGCGGCTCCAGCAAGGTGGCCAGTTGCAGTGCGCGGCGCTGCACTTCGGTGCCGAGCTGCTTCGCCGCGCGGTCCAGCATCACCGGCAACTGGCCGGTCTGCTCGCCCAGGCGGGCAAACATGCTCAGCAGCCCCGGGAAACGCTTTTTATGCCCGATGGCCGAGGCCAGCGGCGTGCCTTCGCGCACCAGCACCAGCGCGTCAAGCGCATCGGCGCGCATGGCCCGGTTCGACAGCGTGTCGGCCGCTGCCTGCAGGGCCTTGAGGATGGGCACGCCGGCGCCTGCCAGCATTGCCAGGGTGCCGGCAAAACGCGCAGCGTTGTAGCCGCGCGAGAGCTTGCCCAGCACCGGCAGCGACAGCCAGGCGGCATCGAACCTTTCACGAAAAGCAGCGCTTGTCCAGGCCAGCCGGAATCCGCCCGCCATTGCCGCCAGCGCCAGGAGAACCAGCCAGCCCTGGTTGCGCACGAAGCCTGCCAGGCCGAGCATGATGACGGTCAGCACCGGCAAGGCCCGCTTGCTGCCGGCAAACACCTGCGCCACCTGCGGCACCACGTAGCCCAGCAAAAAGGTGACGATGGCAATGGCCACCAGCGTGACGATGGCCGGGTACAGTGCCGCGCCCACCAGCTTGGCCTTGAGTTCCTGGCTTTGCTCCAGGTCATCGGCCAGCCGCTCCAGCACCATGCCAAGGTTGCCGCTGTGCTCGCCAGCGCCCACGACCGCGCAATACGTCGCCGAAAACTCGCGCGGGTGCTGCGCCAGCGCGGTGGCAAAAGGCGTGCCGCCGTTGACCTCGGCGCGCAGGTTGGCAACCAGGTGGCGCTGGGGAATGTTTTCGGATTCGTCGGCCAGCGCCGTCAGCGCCCGCTCCAGCGGCAGGCCCGAAGTCACCAGTCCGGCGATCTGGCGGGTCCAGATGGCCAGTGCCGTGGCATTGAAGACCCGTTTGCTCCACAGCGTGGTGTTCCAGCCCGAAGCGCCGGCCGGCTGCACGCCCTTGCCAGCCGCGCCGACCGCCTGGACCGCCAGCGGCACCAGCGCCTGCGCCCGGAGCATGCTGCGCGCCGACCGCGCGGTGTCGGCCTCGATGATGCCCTTGCGGGTTGCGCCCTCGGCGGTCAGGGCTTCGAATGAATAGGCGGGCATGGATCGGTCAGTCTCTGGTGACCCGCACGAGTTCCTCGCGCGTGGTGATGCCGGCCTGCACCAGCCGCTCGCCGTCGTCGCGCATCAGCATCATGCCGTTTTTGAGGGCAGCTTCGCGCAGGTCGGCTTCCGCTGCCTGGTGGTGGATCTGCGCCCGGATGGCGTCGTCGGTCGCCAGCAGTTCGAACACGCCGGTGCGTCCCTGGTAGCCGGTCTGGCCGCAGGTGGCGCAGCCGGCGCCCTGGCAATGCACGCACACTTTTCGCACCAGCCGCTGCGCCAGCACGCCGAGCAGCGACGAACTGAGCAAAAACGGCTCGATGCCCATGTCGGTCAGCCGCGTGACAGCGCTGGCGGCGTCGTTGGTGTGCAGCGTGGCCAGCACCAGGTGGCCGGTGAGCGAGGCCTGGATGGCGATCTGCGCGGTTTCAAAGTCGCGGATCTCTCCGATCATGATCACGTCCGGGTCCTGGCGCAGGATGGCGCGCAGGGCCTTGGCAAAGTCCAGGTCGATCTTGGCATTGACCTGGGTCTGGCCGACGCCGGCCAGCTCGTACTCGATCGGGTCCTCGACCGTCATGATGTTCTGCCGCCGCGTGTCGAGCCGCTCCATGGCGGCGTACAGCGTGGTGGTCTTGCCCGAGCCCGTCGGGCCGGTCACCAGAATGATGCCGTGCGGCTGCGCCACCAGGTGCTCGAAGCGGCTCAGCACGTCGCCCTGCATGCCGACGGCCTCCAGGTTGAGCCGGTCTCCGCTCTTGTCCAGCAGCCGCAGCACGGCGCGCTCGCCATGTGCGCTGGGCAGCGTGCTGACGCGCACATCCACCGCCCGCGTGCCGATGCGCAGCGAAATGCGGCCGTCCTGCGGCAGGCGCTTTTCGGCAATGTCGAGTTCGGCCATGATCTTCAGCCGCGAAATCAGTGCCGCATGCAGCGCGCGGTTCGGCTGCACCACGTTGCGCAGCGAGCCGTCCACGCGAAAGCGCACGGCGGAATGGCGCTCGTAGGGCTCGATGTGGATGTCGCTGGCGCCGTCGCGCACGGCCTGCGTCAGCAGGGCGTTGAGCATGCGGATGATGGGCGCGTCGTCCGAGGTTTCCAGCAAGTCCTCGATGGCCGGCAGCGCCTGCATCATGCGCGACAGGTCAACGTCGCTTTCAACCTCGCTGATGACGGTGGCGGCGCTCGATTCGCTCTGGGAATAGGCGGCGCTGATGCGTTGCTGGAGCAGCTCGGGTGCCTCGATGCTGATGTGCTGGACTTCAAACTTGCGCATCACTTCGCTGATGGCGCCTGCCGTTTGAGGCGTGCCCAGGCTGTGCAGCCAGAGCGTCAGGTCGCCGCCAAAGTCCTCCAGCAGCAATTGCTGGCTGCGCGCGAACGCATAAGGCAAGGGGTAGCGGGCGGGATGTTCCATGCTTATCGGCCGTTCATCAGCGGCAGTGGCGCCGCCTGGAACAGGGGTGCCGCCACGGGCCGGGCCGATTCCACCGCAGGCATGGGCGTGAGGGCCGGCAGCACCGGCGACTCATTGACCGGCACCAGGCTGCTGTTGACCGGCTGGGTCTGCTGCTGGGTGGTTCGCATCAGGTCATAGCGGTCCATCGACAGGGCGTTCGTCGAGGCGGCATCGCGCACCACCACCGGCCGCAAAAAGACCATCAGGTTGGTTTTCTTGCGGCTGCGGCTTTCGGACTTGAACAGGTTGCCGAACACCGGCACATCACCCAGGCCGGGCACCTTGTCCTGGTTGCCCGAATACTCGTCCTGCAGCAGCCCGCCGAGCACGATGATGGCGCCGTCCTCGACCAGCACGTGCGACTCGATCGAGCGCTTGTTGGTGATCAGTCCGGTGGCCGAATTGACCGAGCCCGGCTGCACGCTGGAGACTTCCTGGAAGATCGCCATCTTGACGGTGCCGTTCTCGCTGATCTGCGGCTTGACCCGCAAGGTCAGGCCGACGTCCTTGCGCTCGATGGTCTGGAAAGGGTTGACGCTGCCGTTGCTGCCGCCGCTGCCGGTGTTGGTGAACTGGCCGGTGACGAAAGGCACGTTCTGGCCAATGATGATCTTGGCCTCTTCATTGTCCAGCGTGATGAGGTTGGGCGTTGACAGGATGTTGCCGGCGCCCGAGGTCTGCAGGAAGTTGGCCAGGAAGCCGAGGAAGTACACGCCGTTGCTGCGCGCCGCCACACCCAGGTTCAGGCCGGTTCCGGGCGTCAGCGGCGTGCCGCTGGCCGCTGCGACCGCCGACTGGATGATGTTCTTGCCGCTGGCGCCAAAGTTGGTGCCCAGCAGGCCGATCAGGCTGTCGCCCTTGCCGCCGAGAGGCCCTTGCCACTGGATGCCGAACTCGGCCGCCTTGTCCATGTTGACTTCGGCAATCAGGCTTTCCACATAGACCTGCGCCCGCCGGGCATCGAGCTTTTCAATCACCGCGCGCAGTTGCCGGTATTGCGGCTCGGAGGCGGTGATGATGAGCGAATTGGTCGACGGGTCGGCCTGGATCTGCCCGCCGGTCGAAGGGCCCGCGCTTGGCGTGATGGGGGCGGTTGCCGCACTGCTGGGCTGGCCCATGCTGCCGGCGCCGCCCGACTGTCCCGCCGTGTTCATGGCCGATGCATTGCCCATCTGCGGCGATGCCGGGCTGGCCGAGCCGCCGCCGGTCCCGGTCATGGAGGCGCGCAGGACCGTGGCCAGGTTGGTGGCGTCGGCATTCTTCAGGTAGACCACGTAGATGTTGCCGGCGTCGCCGTTCGGACCGTTCAGCGTCGGTGTGTCCAGGGTCCTGAGCAGCGACTTGACCAGTTCCAGGCGGGCGCCGTTGGCGGCACGGACAATCAGCGAATTGCTGCGCGGCTCGGCGAGCACGGTGGTTTTGTAGCTGGCCTCGGCCGTCACCACGCCGCCGCCGGCGCTGTTGTCGAGCAGCCGCGTGATCAGGGGCGCCAGGTCGGTCACCGACGCATAGCGCACCGGGAGCAGTTCGACATTGGTGGCGTTGGCCACGTCCAGCGCGGCAATGATGCGGCCCAGGCGGTTCAGGTTGTCGGCATAGTCGGTGATCACCAGCGAGTTGTTGCCGGGGTTGACGTTGATGGTGTTGTTCGGGCTGATCAGCGGCCGCAGGATGGGCAGCAGGTTGTTGGCATTCTCAAAGCTGAGCTTGAAGATCGTCGTGGCGATCTGGCCGCCGCCGACCGGCACGTTGGTGGACACGGCGCCGCCCTGCAGCTTGGCATCGGCCTCGGGAACGATCTTGTCCAGGCCGGCGGCGTTGACCACGGTAAAGCCCTGCAGCCGCAGGATGGCCAGGAACTGGCTGTAGGCCACGGCCGGGCTGACCGGGCGTTCGGTGGTCAGCGTGATCGTGCCCTTGACGCGCGGATCGACCACCACGTTGCGGCCCGTCAGCGTGGCCATGGTCCGGGCCACCGCGTCGATGTTGGCATTGACGAAGTTCAGCGTGATGGCTTCACCACGCCGGCCTTCGGCTGCCGGCGACGCGACTTGCGGCTGAGCCTGCAAATTTGAAGGAAATATGCCTGTTCCGCAGGCTAGCAGGGCACTTCCAGCTATTGAAAAAATAGCAAGCTGGTGTCGTTTGAAGTTCGGATGTTTCATGCGGCGTTAACCCACTTTGATGACGGCCGTTGCGCCGTTGCGCCGCCCGATGATGTTCAAGAGATTCGAGAGCGCGTCGACGCTCCCGGATGTGGCGCTGGCAGTGCCATCGAAATGCAGCCGCTGGCCGACCCACCGGCCCTGGCCGGTGAGCAGCAGGCTGCCGCCCAGGGTGCTCAGCTCCAGCGTGGACGGGTTGCCGCCTGTCAGCGTGACGCGGTAGCTGCCCATGGGCTGCAGCGTGGAAAGTCGTGAGGAAATTTGCAGGGCGTCAAGCTGCAGGCGGCCTGCCAGCGCCAGCCGGCCTTGTGTCCAGCGGGCGTTGAGGCCCTGGGTCGAAGCCGCCAGCTGGCCTTGCGCCTGCACCGTGTTCCACGGTGTGCCCAGGCCTGAGAGCAGGGCGGCGGGCCATTGCGACTGGCTGTCGGAAAGCGCCAGCTGCACGCCGCCCCAGCCTGCCGGCCTGGCCTGAAGCCTCCAGGCCTGCTGCATGCAGCATTCGGCGTTGAGTTGAAGGTCCAGGCCGGTCCAAGCCGGGCGGATGTGCCAGCTCACCCGTCCGGGCAAGGCCACAGCGTCGAGGCTGCCAGCGCCTCCCGACAACACGAGTTGCGCCGAACCCTGCCAGAAACTGCCCCGGGGTGCCGCCAGCACGGCATGGCCGCCACTGGCCTGCAGGACCAGCGACGCCAGCCAGCGTGCCGGGGCAAACAGCACAAAGGCCAGCACCAGCCCGCCCAGCGCGCCCGCCGCTGCCCAGCGCCAGGGGGCAGTGGCAAAGGCAGGGCTGGCAGCGCTGGAGGTCGGGTAAGGCATGGTCTGGCTAGCGGGCCGGCAGGCCCATCACAAGAACGCCATTCCAGACCTGGCCGCCTGGCGTCGAGGCGCGCACCAGGCGGGCCTCGATCAGGGCCGAGCGGGCATTCAGGCGCGCCTGCGCCAGCCACTGTGCCAGCGCATCGGGGCTGGCGTTCTTGACGGTGATGCTGGCGCGCTCGCCAGCCAGCACCAGCTGGGCGCTGGCGCCCAGCGTCTGCTTGGTGGCGGCGGTCAGGGCACGCACCGCCTCGTCAAAGCCCAGGGGCGGCTGCTTCTGGACGGCCTGCGCCTGCAGCTGCATGGCCTGCATGGTTTGCAATTGCGCGCCCAGCACCCTGGCCTGGTTGTCGGCGCTGCGCAGCGTGGCCAATGACGGCCCGACGCTGAATTGCCAGAGCAGGAATGCCAGGACCAGCAGGCCGGCCAGCCGGATGCCGTTTTTTTCGCGGCCCGGCAGCCCGGCCCAGCGCGCTCGCAGCGGCTCCAGGGCGCTTGTCAAGCTCATGGAAAACGCTCCTCTTTCATCGTCAGGCCATCGGCCTCGGTGCGCAGGCGGTAACCCCGGGGCTGCAGCCGTGCCGCAGTTTCGGCCAATGCGGAAGCTGAAAGTGAAACCCCTTTCAGACGCAGTTCGTTTGCTATGAATTCAATAGCTTCTGGCGTCGGCGCATCGGGCGCTGCAGCCTGAAAATGCCCCAGCATGGTTTCCATGTCGGCAGACGAGGCGACGCCATTGCGGCGCTGCAGGTCGGACACCGCCCGGGCCATCTGCACCGGCGCATCGACGACCACGCGCACGTCGGGGAAGGTGGCGGTGAGCAGGTTGCGGATGGCGGCGCGCTGCGCCGCCTGCGCGGACTGCTCTTTCCAGGCCCAGGCCTGAAGGCCTGCCAGGTTGACCAGCACCAGGGCCACGCTGGCCCAGCGCGCAGCGCGCCAGCGCGGCGCCCTGAACAGCGAGGAAATCATGGCTGACAGATGCTTGCGGGTGCGCGTGCCCCGGGTGTAGAGCAGGTCGAACTGCGCCAGGTCCCAGTCCGACTGCGCCGCCGCCAGCCAGCGCTCGGGCGGCGTCTGCAGCCGGGCAGGACGGTTGAAGAAATGTTCTGCCAAGGCGGCCACGCCGGGTTCGGCCAGAACTTCGGAATCCTCTGGCCATGCCATCAGCGCGGCACTGGCCACCGACAGCGGCAGCAGCGTCACGCCCTGTGGCCCGGTGCGTATCAGCTGGGGCTGGTCGGGCGTGCCGGTGACATGCAGCGACGCAGGCGCATCGTCAGCAGGTGGCGTCAGTTCGGGGACGATGCGCGCGACCGGCCGGCCGGCCTGCGTCAGCATCGCCAGCCAGGCATGCAGCCAGGCTCTTTCGCAGGTCGCTACCCATACCGGTTGGTCGGCGCGAGGCTTCGGCTCGATGGCGAAATGCAGCTGGCTGGTCTCGTCGAGCACGCTGTCTTCGAGCAGCCCGTCGAGCACGGCACGCAGCCGCCCGGCATTGCCATCCTGGAACAAGCCGCCTTTCAGCGCACCCCGGGGCAGGGCTAGCCGGTGCCAGGACAGGCGGCAGGCGGGAACCACCGCCACGATGTCGGCACCGGAGGGCGCGGGCAACAGCGCTGCGGGCGCCTCGACAGCGCGCAAAACGGTGAACCCGTCATCGCTCAGAACGCCCTCGCAAAGCATGGCGGCGGTCGGAAGTGCCCGGGGAAGGGTGACGATCAGGGTTGTCATGCTTGAATTAAGGGGGCCATTGTAGGGGGGGCGTGTCAAGGCGACGAAGTGCCCCGGTCGCGCCACAAGGTCTTCACCTTCAGCCCGTCGCGCTGCACCACCGAATGTTCCTCGACCACCACCTGGTCCAGCCGCAGCCGCCCCTGGACTTCGAAGAAACGTGAATTCACGCTGTGTTCCGATTCATTCAGTGGCACCGTGGTCTGGCCGAGCTGCGCGGTCACTTCAGCCAGCGTTTTGAAGTGATTCGCCTGGCGCGTGTTCACCAGCTGCTGGGCCTGCCCCATTTCCAGTGAGGGAATGCAGGCCGACAGCACAGTGGGGCTGGCGGTGTTCAGGTTGACCGGGGTGCGCACCGGCAGCAGGGTGATGTAAGGCCGCAGTACAGCCAGGCTGGTCGGCGACAAGCCCAGCCAGACCAGCTGGTCGAGGCGCTGCGGCAGCAGGGGTGCCTGCGGGGCCGCTGCATTTTCAGGGCTGGCGTCCAGTGCGAGCCGCAGGTTTTCAACCAGCACCTGCAGTTCTCCGGGAGGAAGCCCTAGCAGTTCGAAGAGTTTGGCAAAGGCTTTCAATGAAGGCTCGGACACCTTGCCGGCACTGTCCACCAGGTTGGTGACGTTCAGCCGCGACTGCAAATCAGTGATCAGGCCCGACAGGAAGGTTTGCGAAGCGTTGGCCTCGTCGTCCGGGTCGGTTTTCTTGTCGGCGGCCAGAAAGGTTGACAGCCGGGCTTCTTCCAGCGGCACCGCCCAGGGTTCCGACAGGTAGTCGGCGCCGCCTGAGCGGGCGTCCTCGCGCAGGATCAGGCGTGCCCAGTCGAGTGCGCCGGTCAGCAGCCAGAGCGACTGCACCCGCGCACGTTCGGCAGCCTCGACTTCCACGCTGCGCCATTGCTGCCACAGGGCGCTGGCCGCCAGGCTGGCCACCAGCGCCACGGTCAGCATCGCCGTGAGCAGGGCGGCGCCCGCCTGGCGGGCCTGGCGTGCAGCTGCTGCCACACCGCGCCGCGCCGGGGAGTTTTCAGCCGGCATCATGACTTGGCGGCCGCCAGCGCCGGGCGCACCCAGTCGCGTGTGATGACGCCGTGGATCGCTTCGCCGCCAGGCAGGGTCAGCACCAGCCGGACGCCATCGGGCAGCGCCAGGTCGGTGTCCACGGCTTGTGCCGGGTTGCGAATCGGCGCCGCCGGGGCGTTGGCGTTGTCGCTGGACAGGGGATTGGTCCAGGCATTGCCGCGAAAGTAGAAGACCTGCCATTGTTCAAGCGGCGTGATGCGGACTTCGTCCCTTTTTTCGGCATCGCCCGGATTCTGTGCCCACTGGGCGGCACGCTCCCAGGCGGTTTGCAAGGCCCCCCGGGAAAACTGCGGCGGGGACTGCCAGCGCAGCCACTGGTCGGTGCCGTTCACATTGCGCCGTGACCAGGCCACCACCAGCAGGCCGTCGCCGGGCCGCACGGTGCTGCGGCGGACAATCCGCAGTCCGCGCCCGTCCCAGTCCAGCGTCGGAATGCGAGGCAGCTGCGCCAATGCGTCCAGGTCGGCCGACCATTGCGTGAGGCCGGCCTGAAGCGTGAGTACCGCATCGGCCCGCTGCTGGATCTGCGCCTGTGCGCGCGCCATGCCGTCGAGCCCGCGCCAGCTCAGTCCGGCCATCAACGCCATCGCGGCCAGGGCCACCAGCAGCTCGATCAGGGTGAAGCCGCGCGCCTGCGCAGGAAGCGGCAAACCGCGTGAAGCAGCACGTGGCAGCGCCATAGTCAGTACCGTCCCACGATGGTCGAAAGCGCGAGTATCCGGTTTGCACCGTCGAGCACCTGTGCTTCAACCCGGAGAAAATTCGGATTGGGCGTGGGCTGCACCCACAGCCGCACGGCCAGGCTGCGGCCGGCCTGTTCGCAGGTGCTGGTGTTGTCGCCAACCGCCGGCATCTGCTGCGACAGCCGCACATTCACCAGTGCGTTTTCAGCGCACAGGTGGGCCAGCAGCAGGTCGGACTGGCGCTCGGAATTGCGCGTCAGCGAGCCTGTGGCGCGCACGCCGGCAGCCAGTGCGACTGCAACGATGCCCAGCGCGACCAGCACCTCGATCAGCGTGAAGCCGCGAACGCCAGAGCGCTTGGGCCGGTTGCGCCACATCACCGGCTACCTTCCGCCACAACCGAAAAAGGCCGGATGCCGTCCGTCGCCAGAATCAGGCTGCGCGAAGGGTCTGCAGTGGACACCAAACGAATTTGCTGCGGCCCGATCACCGGTTCCGGCCCCAGTACTACGACGTTGGCGACGGCTGCCCGCACGTCGGGTCCCAGCCAGGTGGAAGGGAAGCTTGAACCTTTCGCCAGGCCTTCAAAAACAAAGCCGGTGGCGGTGGGTCGCCAGCGCACCGGGTTGGCGGTCATGCGCGACTGCGCCCGGGCTGAATCCAGCAGGACCGCCAGCCGCTGCGCTTCGCGTTCCAGCGCCGTCCCCGACGTGTCGCGCAGCGCCAGCCCCACCCCCGCCGTGGCAATGGCCATGATGGCCACCACCATCAGCAGTTCAATCAGCGTGAATCCGGCCTGGCGCATCCGCGCGGACGTTGCACCCCGCGTTGTGGCACTCCCGGTCGCTAGCGAATCACATGATGGCAGCTGCGTCGTGAATGTGCCAGCTCCAAACCAGCCGGGGCCGCGGAACTGGCTTTGCCAGGCCGCAGGCGCAGCGGCCCCCGCGGGGGGCAGCGAACCACACGCAGTGGGAAGCGTGGGGGCTATTTCAATCCCAGCTGCCAACATCCGCATTCTTGCCCTCGCCCCCGGGTTGCCCGTCGGCACCGAAGGACATCACGTCGATTTCGCCCTTGATGCCAGGGTTCAGATACTGGTAAGGGCGGCCCCAGGGGTCGTTGGGCAATTTGTCCACATAGGATTTCCAGTTGGAGGGAATCGGCCCGGTGGTCGGCTTGGCCACCAGCGCCTGCAATCCCTGCTCGGCGGCAGGGTAGCGCTGGTTGTCGAGCCGGTAAAGCTTGAGCGCCTGCATCAAATTGTTGACGTCGGTCTTGGCCGCCGTGGCGCGCGCATCGTCAGCGCGGTCCAGCACGTTGGGAACCACCAGCGCGGCCAGCACGCCGATGATCACCAGCACCACCATCAGCTCGATCAGGGTGAAACCTGCGGAAAGGCGCCGCCGAAGGGACGAGGAGTAAGGTTGTTGTGTAGTCATATGGTCGCTTCAATGATAATCCTGCCATGCAGACAGATGCCTATCGCCTATGGGCTACCAGAATTGTGACATTCGCCATCTCCGCACTGGCTGCTGCCAGCGTGGTGTACTGGGGGTTGAAGGTCTGGGGCCTGTCCACACCGGCCGTGCCGGCCGCCACGCTGGTTGAGCCAATGCCTGCTGTCAGTTCACAGGCCATTGCCCGGGCGCTTGGCGGCGGGATGGCCCCGGTTGCAACCGCTTCCACCGCAGCGCCCGCAGCCAGCCGCTATAACCTGATTGGCGTAGTGGCAGGACGCATCCGGGCCGGTGCTGCGCTGATTTCGGTCGATGGCCAGGACGCAAAACCTGTACGCGTAGGTACCCTGGTGGACAACGAGATGGTGCTGGAGTCAGTGAACGGCCGGCAGGCGGTATTGTCTTCGAGCACGGGAAGCCCGGCCAAACTGACGCTGGAGATGCCCAAGCTTTCGCAGTAGTGCTTCTGTTTTCATAGCATCGAGCGCATGATTCATCGCCTTGCGAGGAAACCATCTCAGAAACGGTTGGGCTGGAGCCGACAGTCACTGTTATGTTGCGTCATTGATTAATTTGTGAATGATTGCAACATGACGCTACCGTTATCAGTCCCGGTGGTTTACACCTTGTAATCATTAAGCGATGATTCTTTCTTTGACCCCTATTGAACACCATGTCTGTTATCGAGACCACACCAAAAAATCCAGCTCTCACGGCATTGCCCGGCCTGGGCAGAGCTTTGGTGGCGGCCGGCAAGCTGGGCCAAAAGACGGCCGAGGACATTTTCCTCAAGGCGCAGGGCAGTCGAAACAGTTTCATCGCCGAGCTGACCGGGTCCGGCGCGGTCTCGGCTTTCGATTTGGCGCACATCATGTCGACGTCCTTTGCCGCACCGCTGGTGGACATGGACGCTGTCGACATGCAGCGGCTGCCTCAGGGTTTGCTGGACACAAAAATCTGCCAGGCCTTTCGCATCGTGGTGCTGGGCAAGCGGCATAACCGGCTGATCATTGCAACGGCTGACCCGTCAGACCAGGGCGCAGCGGAAAAGATCAAGTTCTCCACCCAGCTGGGCGTGGACTGGATCATTGCCGAATACGACAAGCTGACCCGGTTGGTGAATGCGTCCAGCGCCACCGCGTCCGAGGCGCTTGAAAACATCGTCAGTGAAGAGTTCGAGTTTGACGAGGACATTTCCGAGGCCGCCAGCCAGGAGGAGGAAGTCATCTCGGAAGTCGAAGACGCGCCGATTGTCAAATTCCTGCACAAGATGCTGGTCGATGCTTTCAATATGCGTGCCTCCGACCTGCATTTCGAGCCTTTCGAGCATTCCTACAGGGTTCGATTTCGCGTCGACGGCGAACTGCGTGAAATTTCTTCTCCGCCCGTGGCCATCAAGGAAAAGCTGGCAGCGCGTATCAAGGTGATTTCCAAGCTGGACATTTCCGAGAAGCGCGTGCCGCAGGACGGCAAGATGAAGCTCAAGATCGCACCCGATCGCGTGATCGACTTTCGGGTCAGCACCTTGCCCACCATGTTCGGCGAAAAAATCGTCATCCGTATCCTGGATCCCAGCAGCGCCAAGCTGGGCATTGATGCGCTGGGCTATGAGCCGGCTGAAAAGGAACGTCTTCTTGAAGCGATCAAGCGGCCCTACGGCATGGTGCTGGTGACGGGGCCGACAGGCTCTGGGAAAACTGTCTCGCTTTACACCTGCCTGAACATCCTGAACACTGCCGGCGTGAACATTTCCACGGCGGAGGATCCTGCCGAGATCACCTTGCCCGGGGTCAACCAGGTCAGCATGAACGAGAAGGCCGGAATGACCTTCCCGGTGGCACTGAAGGCCTTTTTGCGCCAGGATCCGGACATCATCATGGTCGGCGAAATCCGCGACGTTGAAACTGCCGACATTGCCATCAAGGCGGCGCAGACCGGCCACCTGGTGCTGTCCACACTGCACACCAACGATGCGCCCACGACCCTCACGCGCATGCGCAACATGGGCATTGCGCCTTTCAATATTGCCTCCAGTGTCATCCTGATCACCGCGCAACGGCTGGCGCGGCGTTTGTGCCCGCATTGCAAGACGGCCATCGAGATTCCGCGCGACGCCTTGCTGCAGGCTGGCTTCAAGGACGATGAGGTCGATGGTTCCTGGAAGCCCTTCCATCCGGTGGGTTGCGCCAAATGCAACAACGGCTACAAGGGCCGGCTGGGCATTTACCAGGTCATGCCCATCTCCGAGGAAATCCAGCGCATCGTCCTGCGCGACGGCAGCGCCATGGAAATCGCGGCCCAGGCCGAAGCCGAAGGCGTGCGCAGCCTGCGCCAGTCCGGCTTGTACAAAGTTAAACTGGGCATGACCTCGATGGAAGAAATATTGGGCTGCACGAATGCCTAGCCTGGCGCATGGCATGGTCAGGACAAGGGCATCAGGCAACACGGACAAGACGGCTCGAACACCGTCCACACAACAATAAGGCTTTATGGCAACCGCACTGTCCAAAGATATCAAGGAATATGTCTTCGAGTGGGAAGGCAAGGATCGCGGCGGCAAACAGGTTCGCGGCGAGGTCCGTGCCGGGGGCGAAAACCAGGTCAAGGTGTCGCTGCGCAGGCAAGGCGTGATGGCAACCAAGATCAAAAAGCGCCGTATGCGGTCAGGCAAGGCCATCAAACCGCGTGACATTGCCATTTTCACCCGCCAGCTGGCCACGATGATGAAGGCTGGCGTGCCGTTGCTGCAATCTTTCGACATCGTGGGCCGCGGCAATCCCAACGGCAGCGTGACCAAACTGCTGAACGATGTGCGTACCGACGTGGAAACCGGAACGTCGCTGAGCGGTGCTTTTCGCAAGTATCCGATGTACTTCAATGCGCTGTACTGCAACCTTGTCGAGGCGGGTGAGGCGGCCGGCATTCTGGAGTCGCTGCTGGACCGCCTGGCGGTCTACATGGAGAAAACCGAGGCCATCAAGTCCAAGATCAAGTCGGCGCTGATGTATCCGGCTTCCGTGGTGGTGGTGGCTTTCGTGGTGGTGGCCGTGATCATGATTTTTGTGATTCCTGCGTTCAAGGAGGTGTTTTCATCCTTTGGCGCCGATCTGCCGGCGCCCACCTTGATCGTCATGGCCATCAGTGAGTTCTTCGTCGCCTATTGGTGGCTTATTTTTGGCGGCGTCGGCGGCGGAATCTATTTTTTCCTGCAGGCCTGGAAACGCAGCGAGAAAATGCAGAAGGTCATGGACCGGCTGCTGCTGAAAATGCCAGTGTTCGGCACCCTGATCGAAAAATCCGTCATTGCCCGCTGGACCCGTACCCTGTCCACGATGTTCGCGGCCGGTGTGCCGCTGGTCGAAGCGCTGGACTCGGTTGGCGGTGCATCGGGAAACTCTCTCTACGCGGACGCCACCGAGAAAATCCAGCAGGAAGTCTCGACCGGCACCAGCCTGACCGCTGCCATGGGCAATGCCAACCTGTTTCCCACCATGGTGCTGCAGATGTGCGCCATTGGCGAGGAGTCGGGCTCGGTGGACCACATGCTGGGCAAGGCAGCCGATTTTTATGAAGCCGAGGTCGATGAAATGGTGGCCGGCCTGTCCAGCCTGATGGAGCCCATCATCATCGTGTTTCTGGGAACCCTGATCGGCGGGATCGTGGTGTCGATGTACCTGCCGATCTTCAAGCTGGGTCAAGTCGTTTGATGCTGCTGGCAGCGGAGATGGGCACCGGATTCGTCGCGGCGCTCGCTGGTATCCTTGGTTTGCTCATTGGCAGCTTTCTCAATGTCGTCATCTACCGGGTTCCCAGGATGATGGAGCGTCAGTGGGCCGCCGAATGTGCCGAATTGAACGGCGCGCCAGCGCAGCCCGCAGAAAAGTTCAACCTGCTGGCACCGCGTTCGCGCTGCTCCAGTTGCGGCCATGTGATCCACTGGTACGAAAACATTCCGGTGCTCAGCTATGTTTTCCTTCGCGGCAAGTGCTCGGCTTGCGGCGCACCTTACGGTGTTCGCTATCCACTTGTCGAGGCCGTCACGGGCGCCCTGTTTTTCTTTTGCGCCTGGCGCTGGGGTTGGACGATGACGGCGCTGGCCTGGTGCGGATTTTCTGCTGCGCTGCTGGCATTGGCCATGATTGACTGGGACACGACCCTGTTGCCCGACGACATCACCTTGCCCCTGCTGTGGGCGGGGCTGATCGCTGCAGCATTGCAGTGGAACCCGGCGGTCGATCTGCCATCGGCCCTGTGGGGCGGGGTGGCCGGCTATCTTTCACTGTGGGCGGTGTACTGGGCTTTCAAGCTGGCCACCGGCAAGGAAGGCATGGGTTACGGCGATTTCAAGCTGTTTGCCGCGCTCGGGGCCTGGTTTGGCTGGACCGCGCTGGTGCCCATGATCCTGATGGCTTCGGTGATTGGCGCGGCAGTCGGCATCGCGATGAAGTTCTCCAGCGGCCTGCGCGAGGGCGGCTATGTGCCCTTTGGCCCTTTTCTGGCCGGGGCGGGCCTTACCGCGATGATTTTCGGCCCCCAGTCGATTCTTCGGTTCATTGGTTTGTAAGCCATGCATTCGTCGATTCAGCGCATCGGCCTGACGGGCGGCATTGGCAGCGGCAAAAGCACCGTGGCGCGCATTCTGGTGGCTTTTGGCGCCGCGTTGATCGATGCGGATGTGATTTCCCGCGAACTGACAGCGCCCGGAGGCGCCGCCATCGGCGAACTGGCGAAGCAGTTCGGGCCGCACATCATCACTGCAGAAGGCGCGATGGACCGTGAGCGCATGCGCCAGCTTGCGTTCAGCGACTCCGCGATCAAAGGGCAGCTCGAAGCCATCATTCATCCGCTGGTCAGCCAGGAATCCACCCGCCAGGCCAGCGCCGCCGTGCAATCCGGCCGCGCCTGCATCGTGTTCGACATTCCCTTGCTGGTGGAGTCCGGGCGCTGGCGCCAGCAGCTCGACCGCGTGCTGGTGGTGGACTGTACGGAAGAAACGCAAATTGCCCGTGTCATGGCCAGAAACGCCTTGTCGCGTGAAATGGTCGTGAAAATCATCGCCGGCCAGGCCAGCCGCGCGCAACGGCTGGCGGCGGCGGATGCCTGTATTTGTAACGAGGGTTTGTCGCTGCATGCGCTTGAGCGGCAGGTGCGTGAGCTGGCGAACAGCTTCGGGCTATGATGACAAAACATCTACTGAAGCCAGGAAAACCAGTTCCGTGATTCTTTACGAGCATCCCTTCAACGAACGCATACGCACCTATCTGCGGCTTGAGCACCTGTTTTTGCGCCTGGCCGAGCTGGTAAAACGGGAAAGCCCGATAGACCATCACCACGCGCTGGCGACCATTTTTGAAATCATGGACGTCGGTGCGCGGGCAGACCTGAAAACCGATGTGCTCAAGGACATTGAAAAACAGAAACACGTGCTCAACGGCTACCGTGGCAACCCGGTCATCTCCGAGCGGGTGCTTGACGACATCACCGCCGAGCTTGAAGCATGTTTTTCCAGCATGAATGAACTCTCCGGCAAGGTCGGCCAGTCATTGACCGAAAACGACTGGCTGATGAGCATTCGCAGCCGTGTCGGCATTCCGGGCGGCACCTGCGAATTCGACTTGCCGGCCTACCATGCCTGGCAGCACCTTGGCGTCAACGTTCGCCAGCACGACCTGCAGCGCTGGGTGTCGCCGCTGGTGCCGCTGGCCGAGTCGCTGAACCTGCTGCTCAAACTGGTGCGCGATTCGGGGGCGCCGCAAAAGGTGATCGCGCCAGCCGGCCAGTACCAGCAAATGCTGCCGCAGGGACGCACGTTCCAGCTGCTGCGGCTGAGGCTGCGTTCGGGCGTCGCGGTGATTCCCGAAATCAGCTGCAACCGCCTGATGGTGTCGGTGCGTTTCATGTCGCATGACAACGACGGTCGCCAGCAGGCCAGCAACGAGGAAACCGTGTTTGACCTGACACTGTGCACCTGAGCCGGACCAGACCAGACCGAACGCGCATGGCGTCCTTCATCCTCACCCGAACTTCCTTCTTTACATGAAAAAAGACCCTTCCCCTGTGCGGCAGGTGGTATGTCCCCATTGCGGCGGTCCCAGTATTTATGCGCCCAGCAATGCTTTTCGTCCCTTTTGCAGCGAACGCTGCAAAAAAACCGACCTGGGTGCCTGGGCGAGCGAAGATTTCCGCCTGCCCGCCGACACGCCGCCCGATGACGCACTTTACGGCGATCCGAAACTGCATTGAGATCTGGCGGGCAGTTGACGGCTGGCCAAAGTGGAACGGCAGCGTAAGCAGGTAGAAACAGGGAGATAAACATGAAAAATATCGTAGTCAGGCCATTCTGGACCGCCATGTTCCTGGCGGCCATGCTGGTCGGCACCGCGCACGCCGGGGCATCTTCTGCAGCTTCCGGCGACAAGCCGGCGGCGTCCGCCAAGAAGAAGAAAAAAACCGGCGCCAGCGGCCAGGTGCGGTTTTTGCCGGGTTCCGCCGAAACGGTCAAGGAACGCAGCGGCCGTTTGAAGCGTGAATGCGAGGGACAGGTCAATGCCGGTGCCTGCGCAGGCTATACGCGCTGAGGCAGAAACGAAAAACGCCCGCAGTGCGGGCGTTGCAGGTTGGGGACGCCGGCTTCAGTCCTGGGGCGTGCCAAGCATTTCCTGGAGTTCACCGTTCTGGTACATCTCCATCATGATGTCCGAGCCGCCCACGAACTCTCCCTTGACATACAACTGGGGAATGGTCGGCCAGTTGCTGTAGGTCTTGATGCCGTTGCGGATGCCTTCGTCTTCCAGCACATTGACCGTGGCCGGCTTGGTCACGCCGCAGGCCTTGAGCACCTGGATCGCGCGTCCGGAAAAACCGCACATCGGGAACTGGGCCGTGCCCTTCATGAAAAGCACCACATCGCTGGATTTGACAATCTGGTCAATGCGCTGCTGGGTCGGGTCGGTGGGGCTCATGTTGAAATCCTTCAGGGTGAAAAGGCCTTTCCAGGCCGTGAGGTCGGTAACCGGCAATGGGGGCCGGAGCGGTGAATGCATGGAATTGAATGCAGCCATTCCTAAAACTGATTATCGCCGTCTGCCCAATGCCGCGCACCCATCAGGGATTGTCTCTGTCATGCCGTCCATTGTCCGCCCGAGCAGCGCTCGATGCCTGCCAGGTCGTGGCGGCTCTGCACTTGCAGGAATCCTTGCTGCATTAGCAGCGAGCGGACCTGCACCGCCTGGTCGTAGCCATGCTCCAGAAGCAGCCAGCCGCCCGGCAGCAGGTGCACGGGCGCCTGCTGGATGATGTGCCGGATGTCGTCAAGCCCGTCCGTGCCGGCAGCCAGCGCCTGCAGCGGTTCATGCGTCAGGGCCGCCAGGTGCGGGTCGGCGCTGGCAATGTAGGGCGGATTGCTGGCGATCAGGTGAAAGCTTGCACGGACCTGCTCAAGCCAGCAGCTTTCAATGAAGTCCACGGCCAGGCCCAGCCGCCGGGCGTTTTCACGGGCGACATCCAGCGCACCGGCGCTCGCATCGACCGCCGTGACCTGCGCTTCGCTGCCTGCCGCCTTCAGGCTGTGCGCAATGGCCAGGGCAATCGCGCCGCTGCCCGTGCCCAGGTCCAGCACTTGCAGCGGGTGTGCCGCGCCTTGCGCCTTCAACACCTCCAGCGACCATTCCACCAGGGTTTCGGTATCGGGCCGGGGCACCAGCACGCGCTTGTCGACTTGTAGCGCCAGTCCAAAGAACTCCTTGCTGCCGACGATGTAGGCCAGCGGCTCGCCAGTCGCCCGGCGCAGGCTCAGCGCGCAAAACAAGTCGATCAACCCTGGCGCGAGTTCGTCGGTGTCATGCGCCAGCAGCCAGGCACGTTCGATGGCGGGCTTGCCCAGCGCGTGCAGCAGCAGCAACTGGGCGTCCAGCCGGTCGAGCCCAAGGCGTTGGGCCTCTGCCAGGGCTAGCGCGCAGGTGAATGAGTTCACGGTCTTGCTTTGAGTTGCTATGTAAATAATAGCTGCTTGTGCTTATGGATACTGCGCAAGAGGGCAATTTGATATAAGAAACAGGGCTTTGTCCGGTCAGCCGCCGTTGTTCGCCGTTTCCAGCTCGTTCAGCTGCTCGGCGCCGCGCGCCACCTGCAGCGCCGTGATGACATCGTCCAGGTCGCCTTCCATGATGGTGAGCAGCTTGTACAGCGTCAGGTTGATGCGGTGGTCGGTCAGCCGCCCCTGCGGGAAGTTGTAGGTGCGGATGCGGTCGCTGCGGTCGCCGCTGCCAATCAGGCCCTTACGCTCGGCGGCGTCCTTGGCGGCCTGCGCCGAACGGTCCTTTTCATGGATGCGCGCGGTCAGCACCTTCATGGCCTGCGCCTTGTTGCCGTGCTGGCTGCGGCCTTCCTGGCATTCGGCGACGATGCCGGTCGGCAGGTGCGTGATGCGCACGGCCGAATCGGTCTTGTTGATGTGCTGGCCGCCGGCGCCGCTGGCACGGTAGGTGTCGATGCGCAAATCAGCCGGGTTGATCTGGATGGCGACGGCTTCGTCAGGCTCTGCCAGCACGGCCACAGTGCAGGCGCTGGTGTGGATGCGGCCCTGGGTTTCGGTTGCCGGCACGCGCTGCACGCGGTGGCCGCCCGACTCGAAGCGCAGCTTGCCGTACACGCCCACGCCCAGAATGTCGGGCGGGCCGTCGATGCGCAGCACCACTTCCTTGTAGCCGCCGAGCTCGCTTGGCGACTCGCTGATGATCTCGACCTGCCAGCGCTTGCGCTCGGCAAAGCGGGTGTACAGGCGAAACAGGTCGGCGGCAAACAGCGCCGATTCGTCGCCGCCCGCACCGGCGCGGATTTCAATAAAGGCCGCACGCTTGTCGTCCGGGTCCTTGGGAATCAGCATCAGCTGCAGCGCTTCGTCGATTTGCGCGATGTCGGCCTTGGCGGCGTCGATTTCTTCCTCGGCCATGGCCGCCATATCGGGGTCGCTCCTGGCTTCGGTCAGCATGCTTTCAGCGCCGGCCAGATCGGCCTCGCGGCGGGTGAGGCGGTTGTACTGCTCGGCCACGACGCTGGCTTCGGCGTGCTCGCGGGTCAGGGTGCGAAATCGGTCCAGGTCACTGACCACGTCGCTGGCAGACAGCAGGGCGTCAAGTTCATGCAGGCGCAAAAGCTGGCGGTCGAGGGTCTGGCGGAGAAAGGGTTTCATGGGCAAGGACAAGAAGGCATCAGGGGAGGCTTCCGGCAACTTGCCGGGAGGAGGGCGCAGTGTGCTTTGGCGGCTGCGGCGGTTCGAAGCCCGTCGCTAACGCTCTTTGCGATCTGCCGTGGCCCGGGGCGTCTGGCCTCGCAGGAACAGCTTGGACACGGTGCGCGCCGTGGCTTCTCGGCTGCTGGCATCGCCCGCATGCAGCTCGGCCATGGCGCCGTGCAGCATTTTTTGCGTCAGGCCACGGCTCATGGCTTCGAGCACTTCCTCGATGGACTCGCCCCGGGCCAGCAGTTTTTTGGCGCGTCCGATCTCCAGCGCGCGCCAGGTATCGGCCTGCGCATTGAGCTGCTGGATCAGCGGCACGCTGCCGCGCTGGTCCAGCCAGTGCATGAAGTTCTGCACGCCCGCGTCGATGATGACCTCGGCTTCGGCCACTGCCGCCTGCCGGCTGTCGCGGCCGGTCTGCACCACATGCGCCAGGTCATCGACGGTGTAGAGGTAAACATCGGACAGCGCCTTGACTTCGGGCTCGATGTCACGTGGCACCGCCAGATCGACCATGAACATCGGCCGGTACCGGCGTTGCTTCAGTGCGCGCTCTACCGCGCCCAGGCCGATGATGGGCAGGGTGCTCGCGGTGCAGCTGATGACCGCGTCGAATTCATGCAGGCGGTCGGGCAGGTCGCCCAGGCGCATCACCTCGGCGCCAAAGCGGCTGGCGAGTTTTTCGCCGCGCGCCAGGGAGCGATTGGCAATTGCCATGGCCTTGGGGTTTTTGGCGGCGAAATGGGTGGCCGCCAGGTCGATCATTTCACCGGCGCCGACAAACAGCACCTTGATGTCGCCCAGGTCTTCAAACAGCTGGCCGGCCAGCCGCACGGCGGCGGCGGCCATGCTGATGCTGTGCGCGCCGATTTCGGTGCTGGTGCGAACCTCTTTGGCCACGCAAAAGGAGCGCTGGAACAGCTGGTGCAGCGTGGTGCCCATTGCGCCAGCGTCTTCGGCTGCGCGCACCGCGTCTTTCATCTGGCCGAGGATCTGCGGCTCGCCCAGCACCATCGAATCGAGGCCGCTGGCGACGCGGAAGGCATGGCGCGCGGCCTGGTCGTCCTGCAGCGTATAGGTATGGGCGCGCAGCAGGGCCGACGACACGCCGCCGTTGTGCGCCAGCCATTCCATGGTGCTGTCCAGGTCTTCGGTGTCGCCGGCGCAGTAGATCTCGGTGCGGTTGCAGGTCGAGAGCAGCGTGGCCTCGGGCTGGCGCGCCAGCGAGGCGCGCAGCCCGCGCAGGGTGGGTTCGACCTGGTCGAGGGCGAACGCGAAGCGCCCGCGCAAATCCAGCGGTGCGGTGTGATGGTTTAGCCCCAGGGCCCAGACTGACATAGGCGCATTATAAAATTGAAGTGATCAGAACCGGGTGCCCGGCCACAATCTCCTTTTGCCCCTTTCCACCGGCCGCTTCTGGCGCGTTTCCCTGAATCCCGACGGACTGCCATGACTGCTTATCTCCTTGCCGGGCACCTGCTCAACCTCCTGGCGCCGGCTGCGCTGATCGCCTTGCTGCTGGTGGCATTTTCCCGCCTGATTCCGGGATTTTTTACATCAAACAAGGCGTTTTCGCATGTCTGGTGGGTACAGACTGCTATCAATTTTGTAGTCGGATCGACGATGCTTGTCGCTGGCCTGGTCCTGCTGGGTCGTGACGGCAAGATGCTGACCTATGTGCTTGTGGTGCTGGCCATGGCGACCAGCCAGTGGTGCCAACTGGGGAGCTGGAAGCGCTAGCAGCCAGGTTGTCCGGTGCCCGGCTGGCAACCGGTTTGTTGATCTGGGTCAATAAAACGCCAGCCGCATCAAGCCGGGCTGAACAGATCCACCCGGTCGGTGATGATGCCGTCGGTGCCCAGTTCCATCAGGCGCCGGGCGGTTGCCTCGTCGTTCACCGTGTAGCTCAAGGCGCGCAAGCCCGCCGCATGCACAATTTCAACAAGGGCGCTGTCCCACAAGGCGTGGTTGCAGACCACTGCGACGCAGCCCAGCGCAAGGGCGGCTTGCAGCCAGCCATCAGGCAGCGTGTCCAGCAGCAGGCCGCGCGGCAAACCGGGCGCGGTTTTGCGCGCACCCTGCAGCGCATCGTGTGAAAAAGACGTCAGCAATGGCAAAACGCTTGTGCCTTGCCACCAGCGCAGGGCATGCGATGCCACCACCTCGCCGGTGCGGCGCTCGGTGCCCGGCGTCGGCTTGATCTCGATGTTCAGCGCATAGCCATTGGCGCGGCAAAAGCGGGCGGCGTTTTCCAGCGTCGGCAGCGGCTCGCCGGCAAAGGCGCGCGAATGCCAGCTACCGGCGTCGAGTTGCGACAATTCGGCCCAGGCATGGTCGCCGCCTGTCTCGCTCGCATCGGCCGCCAGTTTTCCGGCTGCATTGGTCGTGCGGATGAGGGTGGCGTCGTGCATCAGGAAAGGCACGCCGTCGGCGCTGAGCTTGGCATCGCATTCGAACATGCGGTAGCCGTGCTGTGCGCCCAGGCGGAAGGCGGCGAGCGTGTTTTCAGGCGCCAGCTTGCCGGCGCCCCGGTGCGCGATCCAGAATGGATAAGGCCAGCTGGCCCCCACGCTGCCCACTGCGTGTGGTTCGCTGCCCCCCAAGGGGGCCACTGCGCCTGCAGTCCGGCAAAGCCGGTCCTGCGGCCCCTGCTGGTCCGGGGCGGAGAGAGGGGAAACGCGCCCGGTTACTGGGTGGGCTGGGCTGCTGGCGTCTGGTTTGGTCACAGGCGCTGGCCGGTGGCGGTGTCGAACCAGTGCAGCCGGTCGGGGCGCGGCGCCACCTGCAGCGTCTGGCCGATCGTTGGCGCCAGCGACAGGCTTTCGTCGGTGCGCACGATCAGGAACTCGTCGCCCAGTCGGCAGTACAGCAGGCGTTCGGCACCCAGCATTTCGATGGTTTCGACCACTACCGTCCAGCCGGTGTTGCCGACCTGCAAATGCTCGGGACGTATGCCCAGAATGGCGCCTGCCGGACCACCAAAGTCAGAATTTGGTGCGTTTTTAAGCAGGTTCATCGGCGGAGAACCCATGAAGCTGGCGACAAAGGTGGTCGCGGGCCGGTTGTAAACCTCTTCCGGCGTGCCGAACTGCTCCATACGACCGGCGTTCATCACCATCATGCGCTGGGCCAGCGTCATGGCTTCGACCTGGTCGTGCGTGACGAACAGCGAGGTGATGCCAAGTTCGCGGTGCAGCTTCTGGATTTCAAGCCGGGTCTGCACGCGCAGCTTGGCGTCCAGGTTGGACAGCGGCTCGTCGAACAAAAACACCTGCGGCTGGCGCACGATGGCCCGGCCCATGGCGACGCGCTGGCGCTGGCCGCCCGACAGGGCGCGCGGCTTGCGGTCGAGCAGGTGGCCGAGTTCAAGGATTTTTGCGGCCTTGTCCACGCGTGACTTGATCTCTTCCTTGGGCACCTTGGCAATCTTCAGGCCGTAGGCCATGTTGTCGAACACGCTCATGTGCGGGTAAAGCGCATAGTTCTGGAACACCATGGCAATGTCGCGCTCGGACGGCTCCAGGTCGTTGACGACCCGGCCGCCTATGGAAATCTGGCCTTCGGTGACCTCTTCCAGCCCGGCGACCATGCGCAGCAGGGTGGATTTGCCGCAGCCCGACGGGCCGACGATGACGATGAATTCGTGGTCGGCAATTTCGGCGCTGACGCCGTGCAGCACCGGTACTGCGCTTTTGCCGGTGCCGTAGCGCTTGATGACGTTGTTGAGGGAAAGGGATGCCATGGATTAAGTGCCTGTCTTTGTCTATTTTTCGGTATCAACCAGGCCCTTGACGAACCACTTCTGCATCAGCACCACGACCAGCGCGGGCGGCAGCATGGCCAGGATGGCGGTGGCCATGACGACGTTCCATTCGTTGGCCGC
Organism: Polaromonas sp.; assembly: GCF_010365105.1. Classification (GTDB taxonomy): domain Bacteria; phylum Pseudomonadota; class Gammaproteobacteria; order Burkholderiales; family Burkholderiaceae_C; genus Polaromonas. Next base: position 128,847 of record NZ_JAAFGZ010000001.1, read on the forward strand.
ATCGCCGCCGGCAATCATCCGTTTGATGCCGATGACCACCGGGTACATGTCTTCGCTGGTGGTGGCCAGCAGCGGCCAGAGGTACTGGTTCCAGCCATAGATGAACTGGATCACGAACAGCGCGGCCATCGAGGTTTTCGACAGCGGCAGCAAGATGTCCCAGAAAAAGCGCATCGGGCTGGCGCCGTCCATGCGCGCCGCCTCAACCAGTTCATCGGGCACGGTCATGAAAAACTGGCGGAACAAAAACGTGGCGGTGGCCGAGGCAATCAGCGGAATCGTCAGGCCGGCATAACTGTTGAGCATGCCCAGGTCCGACACCACCTGGTAGGTCGGCCCGATGCGCACTTCCACCGGCAGCATCAGCGTGACAAAAATCGACCAGAAGAAGAAATTCTTGAACGGAAAGCGGAAATACACGATGGCAAAAGCCGACAGTAGGGAAATCGTGATCTTGCCGAACGTGATGACCAGGGCAGTGACCAGGCTGACCCACATCATGCGGGCCACGGGGGCCGTGGAACCGGCACCGTCGCCGCCGCCGAACAGCGCGGTCTTGTAGGTTTCCCACATGTTGCTGCCCGGCCACATCGGCATCGGCGCCTGGATGATGTCCTGCGCCGTATGGGTCGAGGCCACAAAAGCCAGGTACAGCGGAAAAGCCACCACCACAATGCCCAGCAGCATGACGAGGTGGGCAAAGATTTTCAAGACGGCGCTGCGCTCAACCATGGCGCACATCCCAATGCCGCGCATGGATAACAGGATGCCTGCTGCCGGGCGCAAAACCGCGTGCAGCGGGGAGCACTGAGGCCTTATGCCAGCAGGGGCCGCGGAACCGGCTATGCCGGGCCGCAGGCGCAGCGGCCCCCTCGGGGGGCAGAGAGCGACACGAAGTGCGCGAACGTGGGGGCATCATCAGTACTGGACCTTCTTTTCAACATAGCGGAACTGGACCACGGTGAGCGCGATCACGATGACCATCAGCACCACCGACTGCGCGGCAGACCCGCCCAGGTCGCCGTTCTTGAAGCCGTCGTGGTACACCTTGTAAACCAGGATCAGGGTGTCGCGGCCCGGGCCGCCCTGGGTCGAGGCATCGACAATGGCGAAGGTGTCAAAAAACGCGTAAACGATGTTGATGACCAGCAAAAAGAAGGTCGTCGGCGACAGCAGCGGAAACTGGATCGACCAGAACCGCCGCCAGGGCCGCGCGCCGTCAATCGCCGCCGCCTCGATCAGCGACTTGGGGATCGACTGCAGCCCGGCCAGAAAAAACAGGAAGTTGTAAGAAATCTGCTTCCACACCGCCGCCATGATGATCAGCGTCATGGCATGGCTGGAGTTGAGCAGGTGGTTCCAGTCAATCCCGATGACGTGCAGCGCATACGTCACCACGCCCAGCGTGGGCGAGAACATGAAGATCCACAGCACGCCGGCCACGGCAGGCGCCACGGCATAGGGAAGGATCAGCAGGGTTTTGTACGCCAGCGCGCCTTTGATGATGCGGTCGGCAAACACCGCCAGCACCAGCGACAGGCTGATGCCCAGTGCCGCCACCATGATGGAGAAGAAAGCGGTGGTCTTGAACGACTCCAGGTAGGCCTCGTCGTTGAACAGGTTCCTGAAGTTGTCCAGGCCCACCCATTCGGTGGACAGGCCGAAGGCGTCCTGCAGCTGAAAGGACTGCAGCAGCGCCTGACCAGCGGGCCAGAAGAAAAAGACGCTGATGACGATCAGCTGCGGGGCCAGCAGCAGCCAGGGCAGCCAGGCCGAACGAAAAAGAACGCGTTTTTCCATGGGGTCTGTTCAGGTTGGAGCCGCTTGGGCGAGCTGTTTTGCAAGCGTCAGCCCGAAGCGGGACAGCTTGCAAAACCATGGCGCACAGGGAAAGGGTCGGTGGGAAACGGATTTTGACATAAAAAATGCCGTTTCCGCCCGTCTGTGATGTGCCGGCAGCTATGGATTCAGGAGCAAAATCCGCCGCACGCTTGCCCCTGCTTCAGGACTTGTTGGCCTTCTGGAAACGCTCGAGTTGCTCATTGCCGCGCTTGACGGCGGTGTCCAGGGCTTCCTTGGGCTGCTTTTTGCCGCTCCAGATCTGCTCGGTTTCCTCGTCGATGATGGTGCGGATCTGGTTGAAGTTGCCCAGGCGCACGCCGCGCGACTTGTCGGTGGTCTTGCGGATCATCTGCGACACCGCGACATCGGTGCCGGGGAACTGTTTGTAAAAGCCCGATTTTTCGGTCAACTCGAACGCTGCCATGGTGATGGGCAGATAGCCGGTGCGCTTGTGGCTGGCCGACTGCACTTCAGGCTTGGACAAATAGTTGAAGAAAGCCGCCACGCCCTTGTATTCAACCGGCTTCTTGCCGGCCATGGCCCACAGGCTGGCGCCGCCGATGACCGTGTTTTGCGGCGCGCCGGCCACATCCGGGTAATAGGGCAACTGGGCGATGCCATAGGCAAACTTGGCTTCCTTGCTGACACGGGCATACAGGCCTGACGAGCCGGTCATCATGGCGCATTCGCCCGACGGAAACGACACGTCTGCCGCATTGGCGCGGCCCTTGTAGACGAAGAGACCCTGCTTGGACATGTTGGCCAGGTTTTCGAAGTGGCGCACATGCAGCGGCGAGTTGAAGGCCAGCCGGGCCGATGGACCGCCGAAGCCGTTGTTCTGGGTGGCAAACAGCGTGTTGTGCCAGGTCGAGAAACTCTCCAGCTGCGTCCAGCTGATCCAGCTGGTGGTGAACGGGCATTTGTGGCCGGCCGCCTTGAGCTTGCCGGCGGCCAACGCCACTTCGGGCCAGGTGGTCGGGGCTTTTTCCGGGTCGAGTCCGGCGGCCTTGAAGGCGTCCTTGTTGTAATAAAAGATCGTGGTCGAGCTGTTGAACGGAAAGCTCAGCATCTGGCCGTTGGGCGCCGTGTAGTAACCGGCCACGGCAGGAATGTAGGCCTTGGTGTCGAACTTGGCGCCGCCTTCGGTCATGACTTCACCGACCGGCTTGATCGCTCCCTTGGCCGCCATCATGGTCGCCGTGCCGACTTCAAACACTTGCAGGATGTGCGGCGCGTTGCCGGAACGGAAAGCCGCCACCGCCGCTGTCATGGATTCGTCATACGTGCCCTTGAAGGTCGGCACGACCTTGTAATCCTTCTGGCTGGCATTGAAGTCTTTGGCCAGGTCATTGACCCATTCGCCGAGCGGGCCGCTCATGGCATGCCACCACTGGACTTCGGTCTGGGCCTGGCTGGCCAGGGGCGCACACAGCGCGCAAATGGCTAGGGTGAGGGTGAGGGTGGATGAACGGTGTTTCATGAAATCTCCTGAGGGGAAAACGGGGTTCGCGGGAAGGAAAAAAACACTCTAGCCAGGTTTTGTGACAGCGCCATTTATACGACACGCTGCACGCAAGGCAAGCGGGGTTTCCATGAGGTCATTCTGGCCCGGTGCCCATAAAAGGTGCGCTGCGATAATATCGGACCAAAGCGCTGGACGTGGGTCCGAAGCCGCTGAAATTCACGATGAACGCACCTACCACCCTCCAAGAACTGAATGTTTTCGCCGACGGCGCAAAGCACGCCGAACCTCGCATTCGCGAGATTCCCTACAACTACACCTCGTTTTCCGACCGGGAGGTGGTGATTCGCCTGCTGGGCAGCCGGGCCTGGGACCTGCTCAACCTGCTGCGCGGCGAACGGCACACCGGCCGCTCGGCGCGCATGCTGTACGAAGTGCTGGGCGACATCTGGGTGGTGCAGCGCAACCCTTATCTGCAGGACGACCTGCTCGACAATCCCAAGCGCCGCAAGCTGCTGGTTGAAGCGCTGCAGCACCGGCTGGCAGAAATCGAGAAACGCCGCACGCCGCAAGCCGACCGCGAGCGCGATGCCATCGTGGGCGAATTGCTGCAAGGCGCACAGGCGGCCATTGGCCGGTTTTCAGCCTCCTTTGAGGAAGTCGCCAGCCTGCGCCAGCAGACCGAGCGCCGGCTGCGCAAGATCACGCTGAAAGACAACATCAAGTTCGACGGCCTGTCGCGTGTTTCTCACGTCACCGACGCCACCGACTGGCGCGTCGAATACCCGTTCGTGGTGCTGACGCCCGACACCGAAGTTGAAATGGCCGGACTGGTCCAGGCCTGCATCGAGTTGGGGCTGACGATTGTTCCGCGCGGCGGCGGCACCGGCTACACCGGCGGGGCGATTCCGCTGACCTGGAAGTCGGCGGTCATCAACACCGAAAAGCTCGAAGCCATGACGGAAGTCGAGATGGTTTCCTTGCCCGGTCTGGACACCCCCGTGGCGACCGTGTGGACCGAAGCCGGCGTGGTGACGCAGCGCGTGGCCGATGCGGCGGAGCGCGGTGGCTATGTGTTCGCGGTCGATCCTACGTCTGCCGAAGCCTCGTGCATCGGCGGCAATATCGCCATGAATGCCGGCGGCAAGAAGGCTGTGCTGTGGGGCACGGCGCTCGACAACCTGGCGTCCTGGCGCATGGTGACGCCTGACGCCGAATGGCTGGAAGTGACCCGAGTGGGTCACAACCTGGGCAAGATCCACGACGCCGAGATGGCGAGTTTCGATTTGAATTACTTTGAGGCTGACGGCAAGACGCCGATCCGCACCGAGCGGCTGGACATTCCCGGCAAGACTTTCCGCAAGGAAGGCCTGGGCAAGGACGTGACGGACAAGTTCCTGAGCGGCTTGCCGGGCATCCAGAAAGAAGGCTGCGACGGCCTGATCACCAGCGCGCGCTGGATTGTGCATCGCATGCCGGCGCACACGCGCACGGTATGCATGGAGTTCTTCGGCAATTCCAAGGACGCCGTGCCGAGCATCGTCGAAATCAAGGATTTCATGTTCGCCGAGCAAAAGCGCGGCGGCGCGATTCTGGCCGGGCTGGAGCATCTGGACGACCGCTATTTGCGCGCCGTCGGTTATGCCACCAAGTCCAAGCGCGGTGGCAACGGCAAGGGCGGCGTTACTGGCGTACCGAAAATGGTGCTGATCGGCGACATCGCTGGGGACGACGCCGATGTGGTGGCGCGTGCCACCAGCGAAGTCGTGCGCATTGCCAATTCTCGCAACGGAGAAGGGTTTGTTGCCATCAGCCCCGAGGCACGCAAGAAGTTCTGGCTGGACCGGAAAAAAACAGCGGCGATTTCGCGCCACACCAACGCCTTCAAGATCAACGAGGACGTGGTGATTCCGCTGCCGCGCATGGCCGAATACACCGACGGTATCGAGCAGATCAACATCGAGTTGAGCCTCTCGAACAAGATCAAGCTGTGCGACGCACTGGATGCGTTTTTCCGCAAGGGCAACCTGCCGCTGGGCAAGGTAGAGGACGCCAGCGAGATTCCTTCGGCCGAACTGCTGGAAGACCGGGTCGGCCAGGCGCTGGCGCTGGTGGCCGAGGTGCGCGGTTTGTGGAGCGTCTGGCTCAGGGACGTGGCAACGCTGTTTCCGCAGTTGCAGGACCACACGCTGCGCGCCAGCTGGAAAACCCAGATTCGTGCGCCGCTGCAGGCGATTTTCAGCGGCGGCGCGTTCAAGCCGATTCTTGAGGAATGCAGCGCGATTCACAAGCGTGTCCTCAAGGGCCGGGTTTGGGCCGCACTGCACATGCACGCGGGCGACGGCAACGTACACACCAATTTGCCGGTCAACAGCGACGACTACGAAATGCTGCAGGCAGCCCACGGCGCGGTAGCCCGCATCATGGTGCTGGCGCGCTCGCTCGACGGCGTGATTTCCGGCGAGCACGGCATCGGCATCACCAAGCTTGAATTCCTGACCGACGAGGAACTGCGTCCGTTCACCGAATACAAAGCCAGGATTGACCCGGAAGGGCGCTTCAACAAAGGCAAGCTGCTACGAAATTCAGAGCTGCTTGCAAACGGCCAGCATGCGCTAACGGCCGATTTGACCAATGCCTACACGCCCAGCTTCGGGCTGATGGGCCATGAGTCGCTGATCATGCAGCAAAGCGACATCGGCGCGATTGCCGACAGCGTCAAGGACTGCCTGCGCTGCGGCAAGTGCAAGCCGGTGTGCGCCACGCACGTGCCGCGCGCCAACCTGCTGTACAGCCCGCGCAACAAGATTCTGGCAACGTCGCTGCTGGTCGAGGCCTTTTTGTACGAAGAGCAAACCCGGCGCGGCATCAGCCTCAAACATTGGGAAGAGTTCGAGGACGTGGCCGACCACTGCACGGTCTGCCACAAATGCCTGAACCCATGCCCGGTCGATATCGACTTCGGCGAGGTGTCGATGAACATGCGCAACCTGCTGCGCAAAATGGGCCAGAAATCGTTCCGGCCCGGCAATGCGGCGGCGATGTTCTTTTTAAACGCCACCAGCCCGCAGACCATCAAGGTGATGCGCACGGCGATGGTTGGTGTCGGCTTCAAGGCCCAGCGCCTGGCCAATGATGTGCTCGGCGTGCTGGCTAAAAAGCAGACCGCGCATCCCGCCTCCACCGTGGGCAAGGCACCGGTGAAAGAGCAGATCATTCACTTCATCAACAAGAAGATGCCCGGCGGCCTGCCCAAAAAGACCGCCCGCGCCTTGCTGGACATTGAAGACAAGGACTACGTCCCGATCATCCGCAACCCGAAAGCCACCACGGCGGAAACCGAGGCGGTGTTCTACTTTCCGGGTTGCGGCTCGGAGCGATTGTTCAGCCAGGTCGGCCTGGCGACACAGGCCATGCTCTGGCATGCCGGCGTGCAGACCGTGCTGCCGCCGGGCTACTTGTGCTGCGGTTATCCGCAGCGCGGCAGCGGCGATTTCGACAAGGCCGAGAAGATGATCACCGACAACCGGGTGCTGTTCCACCGGGTCGCCAACACGCTGAATTACCTCGACATCAAGACGGTGGTGGTGAGTTGCGGCACTTGCTACGACCAGCTCCAGGGCTACCAGTTCGACAAGATTTTCCCCGGCAGCCGGATCATTGACATCCATGAATACCTGCTCGAAAAAGGCATCACCCTGCCGGCGAACCAGCCCGGATTCCTCTACCACGAGCCGTGCCACAACCCGATGAAGCTGGGCGACTCGATGAAGACGGTCAAGGCGCTGATTGGCGACAACGTGCTCAAAAGCGAGCGTTGCTGCGGTGAATCCGGCACGCTGGGTGTGACCCGGCCGGACATTGCGACCCAGATCCGCTTTCGCAAGGAAGAGGAAATCCGCAAGGGCGAAGCCGAGCTGCGCGCTTCGGGAGCTGTTGCCGCGACCGGCAATGTCAAGATTCTGACGAGTTGCCCCAGCTGCCTGCAGGGTTTGACGCGCTACGGCGACGATCTGCAGAATGGCCTGCTCGAAGCTGATTACATCGTGGTTGAAATGGCCAACCAGATCCTGGGCAAGGACTGGCTACCCGACTATGTGGCCGCTGCCAACCACGGCGGCATCGAACGGGTGCTGGTATGACGGATTCTGCGTGCCCCTTGTGTGAGGGCGATGACGGCCTGCTGGTGTTTCGCAATGAAGACTTGCGCATCATCCAGGCCAGCGAGGTCGGCTTTCCGGCGTTTTACCGGGTGGTCTGGAACCGGCATGTGGCCGAGTTTTCCGACCTGTCGGCCACTGAACGGCAGGTTTGCATGCATGCGGTCACGAAGGTCGAGCAGGTGCTGCGCAGCGAGTTGCAGCCCGCCAAGATCAACCTGGCCGCGCTGGGCAACATGGTGCCGCACCTGCACTGGCATGTTGTGGCGCGGTTTGATTGGGACAGCCACTTTCCGGCGCCGGTCTGGAGCGCGGCACAGCGTCCGGTAGATGAAGAGAAGGCCGCGACCATCGCCTCGCGGTGCATTGACATCAACCGGCTGATTGCCGAAGCCATGGCGCTTTGAAGCGCTCTTACCCTTTTATTCAGAAAGCGACACACCCGATGGCAGGTCTTCAATCCGGGTCACCGACCCCCACGGCGCTGACGGTTCACAGCCAGTCGCGCCTTCTCGAAGTGGCCTTTTCAGATGGCGCTGCATTCAAAATTCCGTTTGAGCTGATGCGCATCTATTCCCCGTCGGCCGAAGTCCAGGGCCACGGTCCCGGGCAGGAAATCCTGCAGACAGGCAAACGCGAGGTCAATGTGGTCGAGCTCGAGCCGATTGGCAATTACGCCGTCAAGCCGGTGTTTTCCGATGGCCACGAAAGCGGGTTGTTCACCTGGGACTACCTGTACCACCTGGGCGCCGACCAAAGCCTGCTCTGGGAAGACTACGAGCGCAGGCTGCAAGCCGCCGGCGTGGAGCGCGACGCGCCCATGATCGTAGCGGGCGGGCACGGCTGCAGCAGCCACTGACGCGGCATTGATTTTTCCCAACAATTCCCCTGCCAATGACCTGAGTCAGTGCAGGGTTGTCGCTGTCAACCGGCACTTTTCAATCTAGCATTCACCTTATGACAACTACCCACTTTGGTTTTGAATCGGTCGATGAGCAGGACAAGGCGCGCCGCGTGCGCAGTGTGTTCGACTCGGTTGCGCCCAAGTACGATGTGATGAACGATCTGATGTCGATGGGTCTGCACCGCGCCTGGAAGGCCTACACCGTGCTGGTTGCCAACGTCAAGGAAGGCCAGCAGGTGCTCGACATTGCTGGCGGCACGGGCGACCTGGCGCTGGCGTTCGCGCCCAAGGTGGGCGCCACCGGGCGCGTGGTGCACACCGACATCAACGAAGCCATGCTCAGGGAAGGGCGCAACCGGCTGATCGACGCCGGCGTGAACTTGCCGACGCTGGTGTGCGACGCGGAACACCTGCCTTTTGCCGATGCGAGTTTTGATGTGGTCACCGTGGCTTTCGGCCTGCGCAACATGACGCACAAGGATGTGGCGCTCAAGGAGATGAATCGGGTGCTCAAACCCGGCGGCAAGCTGCTGGTGCTGGAGTTTTCCAAGGTGGCCAAGCCGCTTGAAAAGCTTTATGACTGGTATTCGTTCAAGGTCTTGCCAAAAATCGGCAAGCTGGTGGCCAACGACGATGTCAGCTACCAGTACCTGGCCGAGTCGATCCGCATGCATCCGGACCAGGAAGAACTGAAAACCCTTATGCAAAATACTGGCTTTGGCCATGTGGATTACCACAACATGTCCGGCGGGGTGGTGGCATTGCATGTTGGAATCAAGTGTTGACAGGTTTTGCGGCTTCTTGCCGTGAGCAGGATTTAATTGGTTTGACGAAGGAGACGATATGAAAATTTGGCAGGTCATTCTTTCCGCAGTTTTTGCGGTAACCCTCACCTTGTCGGGTACGCCGGCTGACGCCAAGCGCATGGGCGGCGGTGGCTCCTTCGGCAAGCAGTCGTCCAACGTGACGCAGCGCCAGGCACCTGCCAACAATGCGGCCACTCCGTCCGCCGCGCCTGGGGCAGGCGCCGCAGCCGCAGCCGCACCGAAAAAGCCGTGGGGCGCCATGCTTGGCGGCCTGGCCGCAGGCCTGGGTCTGGCCTGGCTGGCTTCGTCGCTGGGCCTGGGCGGAGCTTTCAGCCAGATCATCATGTTTGCCTTGCTGGCACTGGTGGTCATGGTGGTGATCGGCTTTGTCATGCGCCGGCTCAAGGGCGGCGCGGCAAATTCGCCGGGCGCCACCCAGGCGCAGTCGCCCTTCGCCTTCCAGGGCGCGGGCAATGCGCCTGAAGCCGCAACGGCCAGAAACTACAACCCGGCCAACGTCGGCAACGACGCGTCGGCACGCCCCTGGGAACGCAGCGCAACGGCTTTTAACGGCAACGCTGCCGCTGGTGCAGCAGGGGGCTCGATGATCGGCTCCGGTCTGGCGGGCTCGCAGTCGTGGGGTGTGCCAGCCGGCTTTGACGCCGAAGGCTTCCTCAAGGCCTGCAAGTCCAATTTCGTGACCCTGCAGGACGCCTGGGACCGCTCGGACATCCAGAACCTGCGCGCCATGATGACGGACGACATGCTGGAACAGATCAAGACGCAGCTGGCCGACCGCGAAACCCACACGGGTGGCGCGTCCAACAAGACCGAGGTGGTCATGCTCGACGCGCAGTTGCTGGGCATTGAGGAAATGAGCGACGTGTACATGGCCAGCGTCGAGTTCTCCGGCATGATCAAGGAAGACGCCTCCAGCGGCGCCAGCCCGTTCCGGGAAGTCTGGAACATGACCAAGCCCCGCACCGGCGGCAGCGGCTGGCTGGTCGCCGGTGTCCAGGCCTTGCAATAATCCCCCACGCTCCCCACTTCGTGTGGTTAGCTGTCCCCCGAGGGGGCGTTGCGCCTGCGGCCCGGCAAAGCCGGTTCCGCGGCCCTGGCTGGTAAAGACGCCACACGCTGGTAGATAGAAGCAGAAGCAAAATAGGGGCATCGCCGGGCAGGCTGTTTATCCTGCAAAATCGGAGACGTATGAATAACACGTCTCCTTTTTCATTTCTGGAATCCATCGCCACCCGTTTTCAGCCTCCCGCCTGGGTGGTTGACGAGGGGCAGCAGCGGCTGGTACTTTTTCTCAACCATGTTCTGCTGCAGGAAAAGCAGGCCCAGGAACGGCTCTTGCGGCAAAAAGGCCGCGTGGTGCATTTGCGCTGGGGTTTGTTTGCTCTTGATTTAATCGTCACCCCGGCCGGCCTCGTGGATCGTGCACCGGCGCTTTGCACGCCGGACCTGGTTCTGTCGGTTGCCGCTGAATCGCCGCTGGCTGCGGTGCAGTCGGTGCTGTCAGGAAAGGCACCAGCCGTCAAGATTGACGGCGATGTGCAACTGGCGGCCGATATCGGCTGGCTGGCTGAAAATTTGCGATGGGACGCCGAAGAAGACCTGTCCCGCCTGATCGGCGATGCGCCAGCCCATGCGCTGGCCGACGCCGGACGACGACTGGCCTCAGGCTTGAGGCAGTTTTTGACCAAGGGACCGCTGGCGCCTGCTGCGCAGGCCGCAGCCACATCCCCGGCGGCTTCGGCATCTGCCGTGCCACCGCGCAGGACTGCACCTGTCGCTCCAGTGTCGCCGGCATCAGCAACCAGCCCATTGCCTGCCGAGGCGGCCGCAGATACTGCCGGGCCTGCTGCTCCGGATGAAGCCGCTAGTGGCCCCCTGCCTCCCGGCGAAACCGGCACCTCTGGTCCCGCAGGCGAGGCACCCCCCATGCCGCCCGGGGCCGCTACATGAGCCGGATTTTCCGGGGCTTCTTCATTGTCTGGACGGTGCTGCGGTTCGGGCTGGACGAACTGGTCCTGTCAAGTTTCGAGAAGCCATGGATTCGCCTGCTCTCGCGCACCGTGTCGATTGGTCGCAATCTCAAAGCCCCCCGCGGGGAGCGTCTGAGGCAGGCGCTTGAACACCTGGGGCCGATTTTTGTCAAGTTCGGCCAGGTGCTCTCCACCCGCCGCGACCTGCTGCCGCCCGACATTGCCGACGAACTGGCGCGGCTGCAGGACCGCGTGCCGCCGTTCCCGTCGGCCGTCGCGGTGGCGATCATTGAAAAATCCTTTGGCAGACCGCTTGATCGTATCTTCGAAAGCTTTGAGCAGACGCCGGTCGCCAGCGCATCGATAGCGCAGGTTCACTTTGCCACGTTGCCTGGCGGCCGCGAGGTGGCCGTCAAGGTCCTGCGGCCCAACATGGTGGCCGCTTTCAGGAAAGACCTGGCGCTGATGCGCATGATGGCTGGCTGGGTAGAGCGCGCATCAAAAGACGGCAAACGCCTCAAGCCGCGCGAGGTAGTGGCCGAGTTCGACAAGTACCTGCACGACGAGCTTGACCTGCTGCGCGAGGCATCGAATGCGGCCCAGCTGCGCCGCAACATGCAAAGCCTGAACCTGGTGATGATTCCGGAGATGTACTGGGACTACTGCATGCCGGATGTGATGGTGATGCAGCGCATGTATGGGGTTCCCATTGGCCAGACCCAGCGCCTGCGCGATGCCGGCGTTGACATGAAAAAACTGTCTCGCGACGGCGTCACGCTGTTTTTTACCCAGGTATTTCGCGACGGGTTCTTCCACGCCGACATGCATCCGGGCAATATCCAGGTCAGCCTGGCGCCGGAAACCTTTGGGCGGTATATCTCGCTTGATTTTGGAATTGTCGGCACGCTCACCGAGGTGGACAAGGAATACCTGGCGCAAAATTTCAGCGCCTTTTTCCAGCGCGACTACAAGCGCGTGGCCGAATTGCATATCGAATCGGGCTGGGTTCCGCCTGCCACCCGTGTCGATGAACTGGAGTCGGCCATTCGCGCCTGCTGCGAGCCCATGTTCGACCGACCGCTCAAGGAGCTTTCGCTTGGCATCGTGCTGATGCGGCTGTTCCAGACCTCGCGCCGCTTCCAGGTGGAAATCCAGCCGCAACTGGTCCTGCTGCAAAAAACGCTGCTCAATATTGAAGGGTTGGGGCGTGACCTTGACCCCGACCTGGACCTGTGGAGCACGGCCAAGCCTTTCCTGGAGCGCTGGATGCTGGAGCAGGTTGGCCCTGAAAAACTTCTGGCCCAACTCAAGGCAGAAGCGCCGTCATATGCCAAATTACTGCCCATGCTGCCGCGTCTCATGGCGCAGTACCTGAAGGCCGGGCCACCAGCCCACTACGGCCGCCTGAACGAATTGCTGGCGGAACAAAAGCGGACCAACAAGCTGCTGCAAAGCCTGATCTACGGCGGACTGGGTTTTGTTCTGGGTCTGATCTTCATGCAGGTCTTGTTGCGTATTCGACTGTTTTGATGCGAAATGCCGCTCTGTGGGCATGGTTGGCGCACTGTGACCTGTGCGTCGGGGCAAGCCCTATAATTGAAGGCTTTGCACCGCCTGGCCTTTAATGGCGGAAAACTCCCGGAAAACGAGCTCAAGCACCATGCCCATCTACGCCTACAAATGTGAATCCTGCGGATTCGCCAAGGATGTATTGCAAAAAATGTCGGATGCTCCCTTGTCGGTATGCCCGCAGTGCCATGCATCAAGCTTCAAGAAGCAGTTGACTGCAGCGGGTTTTCAACTCAAGGGCTCAGGCTGGTATGTCACGGATTTTCGGGGCGGCAACAGCGGTGCACCCGCTTCTAAACCGACCGAGGCACAGGCCGCTGAGTCAACAGACGCCGGCAAGACCGCTTCGAATGCTGGCACCAGTGCCGGTGCGGCAGCCAGTCCGGCCGCAACGCCATCGGCAGCGGCATCACCAGCCGCATCGAGCAGCAGCAACACGACCAGCAGCGGCACACCCACAAAGTCGTCATGATGAGTTCGATTCGCCGGTGGTTGCTGGCTGGACTCCTTGTGTTGGTGCCGCTGGCCATTACCCTGGCGGTGCTCAACTGGATTGTGGCAACACTGGACCAGACCCTGCTGATCCTCCCGGTCGCATGGCATCCGGACCGGTTGCTGGGTTTTCATATTCCCGGTTTTGGCGTGCTGCTGACGTTGGGAATCGTGCTGTTGATGGGCGCCATTGCCAGCAACTTCCTGGGCAGAAAGCTGCTGATGGTCGGCAATGCCCTGCTGCGCCGCATTCCTATCGTCCGGTCGATCTATTCCAGCGTGAAGCAGGTTTCCGACACCCTTTTTTCCGAGAACGGCAATGCCTTTCGCAAAGCGCTGCTGGTGCAGTGGCCGCGCGAAGGCGTCTGGACCATCGGTTTCCTCACCGGCTTGCCAGGCGGCGACGTCGTGAATCATTTGCCTGCGGACTACGTGAGCGTCTATGTCCCGACCACGCCGAATCCCACCGGCGGCTATTTCGTCATGCTCAAGAGAGCCGAATGCGTTGAGCTGAAAATGAGTGTCGATGAAGCGCTGACCTATGTCATTTCCATGGGCGTCGTGGTGCCTGCCGCCCGCCCTGTTCCTCCACTCAATCCCCCCCTGTAAACAGCGCAGCAGCGCTGATCATCCCGAGTATTTTTTTATGGCTATCGCTGATACACAAGGCGCTCAAATGCGTACAACCTATTGCGGTCTGGTGACCGAAAGCCTGATGGGCCAGACGGTCAGCCTGTGCGGCTGGGTCAACCGCCGGCGCGACCATGGCGGTGTGATTTTCATCGACCTGCGCGACCGCGAAGGCTATGTGCAGGTGGTGTGCGATCCGGACCGCGCAGACATGTTCGGCATTGCCGAAGACGTGCGCAACGAGTTCTGCGTTCAAATCAAGGGCCTGGTGCGCGCACGCCCGGAAGGCACAGCCAACGACAGCCTGAAAAGCGGCAAGGTCGAGGTGTTGTGCCACGAGCTGATCGTGTTGAACCCCAGCGTCACACCGCCGTTCCAGCTCGACGACGACAACCTGTCGGAAACCACGCGCCTGACGCACCGGGTGCTTGACCTGCGCCGTCCGTACATGCAGAACAACCTGATGCTGCGTTACCGCGTGGCCATGGAAACGCGCAAGTTCCTTGATGCCAACGGCTTCATCGACATCGAAACGCCGATGCTGACCAAGAGCACGCCCGAAGGCGCGCGCGACTATCTGGTGCCCAGCCGCGTCAACGAAGGCATGTTTTTTGCCCTGCCGCAAAGCCCGCAGTTGTTCAAGCAACTGCTGATGGTGGCCGGTTTTGACCGCTACTACCAGATCACCAAATGCTTTCGCGATGAAGATTTGCGCGCCGACCGCCAGCCTGAATTCACGCAGATCGATATCGAAACGTCGTTCATGGGCGAGCAGGAAATCCGGGACATGTTCCAGGACATGATGACCCGGCTGTTCAAGACAGTGCTGAACACCGACCTGGGTGAATTTCCGGTCATGGCCTATGCCGAGGCCATGCACCGCTACGGTTCGGACAAACCCGATCTGCGCATCAGCATGGAGTTCACCGAACTGACCGATGTGATGGCCGATGTGGACTTCAAGGTCTTCAGCGCACCCGCCACCACGGCCGGTGGCCGCGTGGTCGCCTTGCGCGTTCCCGGCGGCGCTGAAATCAGCCGCAGCGAGATCGACGCCTACACCGAATTCGTCAAGATTTATGGGGCCAAGGGCCTGGCCTGGATCAAGGTCAACGACGTCACCAAAGGCCGCGAAGGCCTGCAAAGCCCGATTGTTAAAAACATTCACGATGCGGCGATTGCCGAGATCCTCAAGCGCACGGGCGCGCAAAACGGCGACATCCTGTTCTTTGGTGCCGACAAGTCCAAGGTAGTCAACGACAGCATTGGCGCACTGCGATTGAAGGTTGGCCTCAGTGCCTTTGGCAAAAAAACCGGCTTGTTTACCAAGGGCTGGAAGCCGCTGTGGGTGGTTGACTTTCCGATGTTCGAGTATGACGAGGACGGCAAGCGCTGGAGCGCGGTGCACCATCCCTTCACTGCGCCCAAGGATGGCCATGAAGACTGGATGGACACCGACCCCGGGCGCTGCATTGCCAAGGCCTACGACATGGTGCTCAACGGCTGGGAACTGGGCGGCGGCTCGGTGCGGATTCACCGCGCCGATGTGCAGAGCAAGGTGTTCAGTGCGCTGAACATTGGCCCTGAAGAAGCGCAGCTGAAGTTCGGCTTCCTGCTCGATGCCCTGCAGTATGGCGCCCCGCCGCACGGTGGCCTGGCCTTTGGCCTGGACCGCATCGTCACCATGATGACCGGCGCCGAGTCGATCCGCGACGTGATTGCATTCCCGAAGACCCAGCGCGCGCAGTGCCTGCTGACCCATGCGCCCAGCCCCGTCGATGAAAAGCAGTTGCGCGAACTGCATATTCGCCTGCGCAATCCAATGCCGCTGTGAACGCGCTCACCAGCAGGTAAGCAACCGTCAAAAAGGGCACCTAAAGGGTGCCCCTTTTTGTTTTCCGAGTCTGTTTTCTGCTGGCTGGATGGTGATCAATGCAGAGCGCTCGGCAGCGCATGTTGAACGCAGGCTACGGTTTTGTCAAAGTCGGCTCAACGCAGGACCAAAACCGGCACGGTGCTGTGCGTCAACACATGCTGGGTTTCGCTGCCCAGCAGCACCCGCTTGATGCCTTTTCGCCCATGCGAAGCCATGACGACAAGGTCGCACCCATGTTTGGTGGCTGCGGACATGATGGACTCGGCCACCAGGTCGGACTGCGCAACGACCGCCCTGGCCGTGACACCTTGCGCCATGGCTTGTTCTTGCACTCCATCGACAACCGCCTGGCCCTTGTCGCTCCACTGTTTTTCGGTACGGGCAATGTCATCCACCGAAATAGTGATGCCACCTTCAAAGTAACTCACCGGGTAGCGCGGCACGACATACAGTGCGACCAGTTCGGCGCCTATGGCTGCTGCCAGTTCAATGGCACTGCGCACAGCGGTCTGTGAAAGATCCGAACCGTCGGTGGCGACAAGAATTCGCTTGTACATGATGACTTCTCCAATTTAGCTACAAAGTTTCAGCGTAGGTGTATGGCGGCCTGCCGGTCTTGATTCAAGTCAAGCTCCATAACCGCTTCAACCATCTTATACCGTGAAAAGTTTCGCCAAACCCATGCCGAATAGCCAGCGTTGAACCCGTTGGACGGGCATCTGCAGCATGCAGGAAAGCTAGCGTTTTTGCTATTTTATTAATAGCTGCCAGCACACGCACAGTCAGCGCAAAAGACGTTTTCCATGCAAAAAGTTGTTTGTTGATGAGCGTCCATGCGTTTTAGCAGTTTTTCATGCAAAAGCTAGCTGAACTGGGTAGCAAAGTCTGTAACCGCAATAACGTTTTGTAGATAAGCCCTGCTATTAAGCGAACTGCATTCCCATTTGCTTTAAGGTCATTCCACAAGCAGACAAAAAGATGTGCGTTTGCCCTTGTGTCTTCAGGCGCGGCCATCAGCAATGCCTTGAAAGTCAGCGCATCGCCTGATGTTCAGACTGACCATAAGAAATCTTCCGGAGGAACCATGAAAAGCCAGATGCATTTTCAGATCGATTCAAAAGGAGCGTTAGGCTTAGGGGACAAGCGGCCAGCCAGTTATCAGTTTCGCGGCCTGGCGCCTTTCCCTGAAGGGTTCATGCTCAACATCCCGCTGGAGTCGGCTGAAACCGCACCGTTTTTGGAAGATCGGCGGGCTTTTGCCATTGCAGCGCAGGCTATTCGCGAAGAGGAAAAAGCCCGCCTGGCCCGAGAGTTGCACGATGAGCTCGCGCAGTCATTGACGGCGCTGAAGATGGACACGATCTGGGTTCGCGACCACGCTTCATCTGTTCCCAGGATGGTGACCGACAAACTGACCGAGATGGTGGAAATGCTTGACCGCACGGTGGCTGCAACGCGCCGGATGGCTGCCGATCTGCGGCCGCTGATGCTCGATGACCTGGGTCTGGTGCCGGCCATCGAATGGCTTGCAAGCAGTTTCATGCAGCGCTGCGGCGTGCCCTGCACGCTTTCGGTCAACGACGAACTGGAGCTTGAGTTGCCCGAACCCTACGCAACGGCCGTGTTCCGGATCGTTCAGGAGTCGCTCAACAACATTGCCAAGCATGCGGCGGCCTCGCAGGTCATCGTCACGCTGGACAAGACCCTGAATACGGTGAGGCTGCGAGTGCAGGATGATGGTTGCGGATTCTTTTCGGATGGCGCGCGCAAGCCCCAGTCGCTCGGGCTCCTGGGGCTGCGCGAGCGGGCGAAACTCCTTGGGGGAAGCGTTGTCATCCGCAGTGCGCGGGGGCAGGGAACCACCGTCGAGGTCAGTATTCCCATGGACCCGATGGGAGTTTCTCAATGATCAGGATCGTCATCGCCGATGACCATGCCATTGTGAGAGAGGGCCTCAAGCGCATCGTCACCTCGGCGGAAGACATGACCGTGGTAGGTGAAGCATCGAACGGAACGGAGGTCATGCGCCAGGTGCGCGAGTCTGATTTCGATGTCCTGGTTCTTGACTTGTCCATGCCGGGCCGAAGCGGAATGGAACTGATCAAGCTGGTGCGTTGCGAAAAACCAAAACTCCGCATTCTTGTGCTCAGCATGCATGAAGAACTGCAGTACGCCGTTCGCTCGATCAAGTCCGGCGCCAGCGGCTACCTGACCAAGGAAAGTGCGCCGACGCAACTGATGCAGGTACTGCGCAAGATTGCAGCAGGCGGCGCCTTCATAAGCACCGGGGTTGCCGAGCAACTGGCACTCGGCTCCATGCTGGGATCCACCTCGGCAGCGCATGAAAGGCTGACGGACCGGGAGTTCGAGGTCTTCCGTTTGATCGCCATCGGCATGTCCGTCACCGATATCGCGGGGCGGCTGAACCTTTCGGCCAAAACCATCAGCACGCATAAAGCCAATCTCATGCAGAAGATGAATCTGCAAAACCAGAGTGAACTGATTCGTTACGCCATCAAGCATGGCGTGACCGAGCCGCTGGAGCCCTGAAGCGATTTGAAGCGGCGTGCCGTCCATGCGCGGTGCTGATGCATCCTTTTCATACTCTCCGGGCAGCCGGGATTGGCTGATGAATGGTCGGCGCAGGCCCTTGACACATCCAGAATTTTCCGATGCTGCTTGTCAGGCAACGCGTATGGCGTGCCCCATGGAGAGGCGGCAAAGTAGCGCAATGGCCCAGGAAAATGCATCGTTGAGAATTTTCATTGCAGACGATTCGCTTCTCATACGCGAGCGCGTGGCGTCGATGCTCGGAGCCAGCGCCATGACCGTCGTCGGCCAGGCTGAAACACCCCAGGATTCAATCGAGGGCATTCTTGCTGCTTACCCTGATGTGGTGGTGCTGGACGTTCAACTCGTCGGCGGGTCTGGCCTGCAGGTTTTGCGGGCCATTCGCCATGCCGCGCCCGACATTGCATTTGTGATCTTCAGCAACAGTTCGGACCCGATCTATCGAAAATGCTACCTGGGTGCCGGTGCCGAGGATTTCCTGGACAAGACCTACCAATTTGATCAGCTCGCGAAAGCAGTACTTGATGCCTCTCAGCATGCCGACTGTTGAGATTTTTCAGCGCCAGTCGAAGGACCGTTTGCCATGTCCGCCGTTTTCGCAACGCAAGCTTTCATTGAACAGTGATTGATACTGCCAGGATTCCCGAATGGTCAAGCCAGCTTCATTGGTAGTTCCGTCGGGTTTTGGTGAAAAAATTTCGAGTTTGCTGGCAGGCTTCTAGAATTTGCTGAAGGCTTTTTCCGCTCGTTCTTTGGCATTGCCAGTCAACAAGTGCTCGAACCTTGCCATCATTTCAATCTGCGATTGCAGCCCTGTCATGGCAAGCTGTTGACAATAGTTGAGGGAGCTTTCCATAAAAGAATTCATCAGATCGGTTTGGATTTCCAGCAGGTTTGCGGAAAAAGGGCGAAATATTTTCACGGTCATGAAGCGTGTCCTTGAATGGTGGAAGCAAAGAAGAACCGTTGAAGGTGCGAGACCATTGTGTGATCTGGTTGTTACGCACTTTTTGATCTGGCGCAAGCCCTGCGCTGTTCACGGCTAAACCCAAGTAATCAACATCCCATTTGTTTGAAAACCGAAAAACCTGGCGCGTAGACATTTTTGACAACGCCGGAATTGCCGGCATCAGCCGGAATTTATCTTCTTGCCTGGAATTGATCAATCAGGGTTAATAACTGCGCTATAATTTGAAGCTTGGCGGCTGTAGCTCAGTTGGATAGAGTACTTGGCTACGAACCAAGGGGTCGTGGGTTCAATTCCTGCCAGCCGCACCATATGAAACAAGGACTTAGAGTCGAAAAGCTCTAAGTCCTTTCTTCTTTTCAGAATCGGTGTCCTAATGGTCCCCTAAAAATCTTTGGATTGCTGCGGTTGCTGGCGGACATTGATCAATAAAACGCACGCCTTTGAGAAGGTGCAGGCAGGCATCTCAACTTGAGATAAGGCTGAGTTTCCAAAGATAGTGTGCAGGATTGAAGAGCGCACACGCCATGGCGAGCGATTCTCTCGTAGATCGCCGTAAGGTTGACAACAATTTCTAACCCTGGATTCTGCATTCTGGCCCGATGACTACAAATGTCGGACCGCTTCAGACTGGAAGGAGTCAGTGGCCGGCAGCGGTTGGCTGGCAGTAATGGGCCCAGAGCAGAAGTTCAGTCTGCACGAAACCGAACCTTCAGTGATGTTTGCGCCGGCTACAAAGTGCGCGACCTCCATCCCGGTTGCAACCATTCGTGTGAGCTGCCCCAGACCAACGCGAAGCCTGCCCGCAAGAGAAATGGCAGACCATCCAACTGGCGGATGCCGGCGTCCATAGGCAAACACAATATTGCATCCGATCGGATTCTCGCTGTCGAGCTCACAGATACAGCGCTTGCGAAGCGAGCTGGGCCAGCATGAAAGCCAGGAAGGACGGCACGCAGGCGATATGACGGTTCACGCTGCATGGCAGACCCCCAGCAAATCCTCATCAGGGCTTGTTAAGTACATCGCCACGGCGGTAAGTCGAATATGCACTTATGAATTTTTGATTGCCAGCATCCAGACGGCGACTAATAAATCCAAAAATAGGCGTTTGATAATTGAAGGGAGATCATGCCGCACCAAATTGGTGCAACATATTTGCATCAAAACGGCCTGCACTTGCCAAAAAACGAAAAATCAGTCGGTATAGTTGTATTTAACCCAAAAAGGGAATGTCAAGCGTACGATAAAAAATCGCAGGCTTAAATCTCGTTGGGTCAATGCGCCTTTTACAGAGGCAGGGTGCTGCTCGTCCAGGAATTAGATGCTCCAAGGGACTTGCAGTTACTCGCTCAGCGAAGGGAAAATATATAAAAGCGCTGAAAAGGCTATTTTATGAATGATAGTTTAGCTCAAAAATATCCCACCGGCAATGGAATTTCTGTCGTTACTCATTTTGCCGATTTGTGGCGTCGCCGAGAGGTCCTGAAGCGATTGGGGATTGAGAAAAGCCACTGGCATGACGGTATTCGAAAAGGATTTTATCCACCACCGATAAAGATAGGGGCTGCGAGCCGCTGGGGTGCCGGTGAAATCGAAGTCCTGCGTCTGGCGATTGTCAGTGGTCAGTCCGGCGATGGGCTTAAATCAACAACTGCCAGCATCGTCGCGGCACGAGTCAGTGGGCGCATATGGTAGCCACAAACGTTGGAGCCAACAGTGGCTCCTTGCTTTTCGTTGGAAAGTGGAATCACGACAACGTCAAAGATTTGGTCTTCGCCGTCGCAGCCGATGTTGTCGCCAGCACCAAATGGATGTTCAACACTGGTTGGCCATCACCATTGAGCCCAATCAATACAACGAAATCGTATTTTTATGTGCATGAATTTTGTCGTGCACGAAAAAACTCCTCGGTTTCGAAATCGAAATTCTTCGTCTACGCCCCTGAGAAACACGAATGCAACGCCATTGACGGAGAATGCTTTCCTTCCAAAAATCGCGAAAAATCGGCAATTTTCGCAAGTGATTCGCACACTTGGAGAATGAATTCAACCACGAATTGGTCTCGATTTGAATGGTGTAGTCCAGCCCGGAAGATAAAAAAACGTCATCGTTTTGATCGTTATCGTGATGATTTTTCGGTGGCGAAAGTGAATTCGCTTGCCAAATTTGCTAATGGCTTATGCTGTTTTTCGAGTTATCACAGAGGCTTTTCAGCCCGTCTAGCATCGAATTCGACGATGTTTTCGCATTCGAATATGCGTCCGATTGCGTATTTTATTTTCGGAATCGTAAGTCTTCATGCGCGGCCTACCTTGATTTTGCAAGGGCTGAGCGCGGAGTTTCACACTGATTCGGATAGTTTTGGTCACGAAAATTCCTTGACGGAAATGCGGTTGACGATGCTTTTCCTTGTCGAAAACGTAATCGAAACGTCTTCGTGTGTAGGTGCCGCAGCAGTGAAATTTCGCTACCAACAGCAAGTACATGCTTTGTACACAGATCGGGGTTGCGGTACGCCAACCTCGCTGCGTCAACTGGCTTCTCCGGTGCTAAGTGGAGTCAACCATGGATAAACCCACACCGAATCAGAAAGCAAAATCTGCCCGAAAAGGGGCGGGCGTTTCGGCGTGGGTTTCGCCCGAGGTGTCGACCGCGCTCGATGCGGTTGCAAAAGCAGAAGGGGTCACCCGCGCGGAATATATCTGCCGCTGCATTTACCAGGATGAAAAAATCCAGAAACTATGGATTGAGGGCGGGAAGCCGAAGCTTTCGTCAGTCGAACAATTCTGGCTTGCGCGGGCGTACCAGGTGGCACGCGCGGTCACCTTACTGGACAGCCTTGTTATGGGGCTTGAGGATTGCCACCTCGAAGGCTCGGCGCTGGACATGCTTTGTATGGCAGAGCAACTTTTTGCGATTCGACTTGTTCTCGAGGAGCGCTTCGCCGTTCCGACGGGAAGGAGCCTGCCATGATGCTCAAGCCTCAGGACCGCAAACGGGGATCACCACAGCGGGCCGTCAACTACCTGTTTGCAAAAGTGGACGCCAGAGGCGTGCCCAGAAAAAACGTGGAATTGATCTGCGGCTCGCCGCAAACGTTTGTCCAGATTGCCAGCAGGCTGACTTTTTACAAACGTTATGACTCCTTGGTAATTGGTTTCGCTCCCGGCGATGCCCCAACACCCCGGCAGATCGGGCTTTTCCTCCGTGACTTTGAACGCACCGCATTTCCGTCGATGCGCGATCGGGTCTGCTGGATGGTGGTGCTTCATGAAAATGAGGTGAGCCCGCATCTGCACATTTTGGTGGCTCAGGTGGATCTCCTGAGCGGCAAGCAGTTCAGCGTGCTGGCGCATGGTGCGCGACCCTTGCGCCAATTGTGTGAGCAGTGGAATCTGACCATGCACTGGGCCAGCGTCCACGATCCTTTTCGGGCCCGGCTTGCTTCCTGGGCCGAGGAAGTTCACATCCTGAACAAATCGCCCGATTGCACACTGCCGATTGGAACGCCGGTTCATGACCATTGCCGCAAACAAGCCCTTGCTGCTGTGCTGGCCGGCAGGGTGAACTGCCAGGCAGACATGGCGAGCGAAATGGAAAAAATTGGCGAAGTCGTGCGTACTGACATCCGCTCCATCACGGTGGATCTACCCGGAATCGAACCGCGTCCTAAGTCGGGCAGCACGCATGTGCGATTGGCGGGCCTGCTTTATGCAAAGGCCTTCAACCTTGCTTTGGTGCTGAGCATGCTTGCTCCGACACCTGTGCTACCAAGATTTTGGAAACGGAACGAGGACGAGGATGACCTCCAGCGCGCCTCCAAGCTGCAGGCCGATCTGGCGCTTAAAACGGCAAAACATGCCATCGAGTTCCGGCGCCGTTTTGCTTTCAACAGCAAGCGTGCACGCCACAGCATCGTCACCGAAATTGCCATCGCCACCGAACGTGCGATGCCGGCGTTTCGCGCCGACCTGGGTGTACACCCCGACCGCCACCTTTTTATCCACTCCACCATCGAATCCAACCATGAACGCCAATCCACCACCCCATGCATTGATGACCCAGTTCACCTTGACCGCCCTGAATCGGTATCTGGAGGAGGCCGTGCCTACGCTGGTCGAAAAGACGCTGGTGGAACGTCTTCCAGACCTGTGTCGACAGGTCTTGCCGCCGTTTTTCAAGGAGCATTCCGACAGGCTTTTGATGCCGCTGTTGACAGAATACTTCGCCAGCCGCTCCAGCGACTTCTCCGCCGCCTTGGTGGCGCAGCTCGAGCCGGTGGTGCGGGAGTCGGTACGAATGAGCTGCCAGGAGATCGCGAGGGAAGTCGAGTTGCCGCCGAGCGCGCCACCGCTGCTCTGAGCTTTCTTGAAGGGGAAAAGCCAAAGCCAAAGCAAAAGTCCTCGCCGATTGCGTAACGCTGAGACATGCAAATGAAACAAATCTTGTATCGGAAGACCTTGGTTTCGTGCCGGAGTTTGATACGGCATGGCCATACCGGTACGACGTGCCGTTCCGGTATGGCGAACCGCGATGTTGAACCGCAATGGCGTTCCGGATTGGCGTTCCGGATTGGCTGTGCCGGCGGGCGAAATGGGTCGCGCAGATCACCAAGCCCTACTCCGCCTCTAGCGATGCTTATCAAATCAATTCATTGCCGTGTGACGGCTCAAACACTGAAGGAATTCACCCCATGGGAAAAGCAGTGACCTACGAAGAAGTTGCAGAGAAAGCCGAACTGCTGGTTCAACAAAATGTGAAGCCGACCATCAGGGCCGTGAAAGGGGCTCTGGGTGGACGAAGCAGTGACGACGTTGCGCGGCACATGAAAAAGTGGCACGAAAACGAGTCAGCCATGTTGCAAAAGAGCTGGCGCATGCCTGACAGTATCAGTATCGCTGTTGATCTGGAAATTGGACGGCGAACAGCCGAAGTCGAAGCCCGTGCGAATGAAGGCAGGGCGCTGACAAGCCAGAAAACCGATGAGCTGTTTGAAGAAGTCGGGAAAATGCATGAAGACGAGCGCAAAGCCTGGGCCAGCGAGCGGGTTCAATTGGAAACCGATGCCGAAATGGGGCGTCGTAATTCGGCGGAAACGGTGAAGCTGCGTGGGCAGGTACGCCAGCTTGAACTTGATCTCCAGACGCGCACCGTACAGCTTGAAGCTTCAATCCAAAAGGTCGCTGATCTGCAAATTTCAGCGACTTCCGTGCAGGAAATCCATGAGCAGGCGCGTACCGCTGAAATCGACGCCAAGGTCCAGCGCAAGTTTCTGGAGGAACTGAGTGAATTGCATCGTACCAATAGGGATGACTGGAACGAGGAACGGATTCAGTTGAGGAAAGACGCTGAGGCAGGACGCCGCGATTCGGCCGAGAACGCCCAATTGCGTGAGCAGATGCTTAAACTGGAGGCGGATGTTCAGAGTGCTAACACTCGTTTCAATAAGTTGGCCGCACAGCAAGAAGGGCTAAAGCTTACGGCTGATTCAGCGCAGGAGTTCCAAGATCGGGCGCGAGTCGCAGAGGCTGCCGTGAAGGACCTGCAAAAAGAACGTGATCATTACAAACTTCAGGCCGCGATCAATGCACAGATGTTTGAGCCTTTGTTGGATCAAATCGAGGCCGATGTTCAGGCACCGATGAGCGCCACGGTAGGACACCCTCCGATTGCAGCAGCTTTCGATGGTGCCATTCATCTTGCTTCTGCTGATTTTGCAGAGGGAGTCACGAAAGGAGCAGCCGCCCACTGATACTCCCCTTCGTTCCTTTCGTGGACAAGTCGCCTTCACTGGCTCGTCATCGCGTAAACCATGTCCCCGACAGTCCGCCGGAACGAATCATTTTCCACGAACAGCTTGTAAATCTGTGTGTCTTCCTTGAGCAGGATCTGCATCGCCTTGCCCAGCGCCTGGTCGTGGGCCATGCGCGCGGTGTGGGGCGTGTTTTCCTTGGCATTTTGATAGGCCGCATTGGCCGCGACCTTGGGCGCAATGTCTTCACGGATGCGCTTGGCCACGCGGTCGCCATCGGTAAACAGGGTGCCAAAGTTGTCGTTGAAGGTCTTGAGGATGTGGCTCAGGCGGTCCAGCTCGGGCTCCCCCCTGTGGCCGCCGCCTTCCACTGGAACGGGCTCAATTTCGGCATCGAGGTCCGCCAGCGCAATTTTCAAGTGTTCCTTTTTCTCGACGCGGTAGCTGTCCATGTCAATGGTATCCAGGATGCCCGTCGCCAGGTCTTCGTCGATGGGCGCTGGCAGCTTGGTCACCAGCAGGTTGAGCAAAATCGAGAGCTTTTCCCACCCCGCATTGCTGCAGGTAGTGATGGAGGCCAAAAAGTCGTAGGTTCGGCAGAATGCTTTGGCCTTGCCTTTGAAGTCCACCTGTTGGTCTTCGTCCAGCGTGTCGGTGTAAACCGTTTTGCAGGCATCCAGAATTGGGTCGAGCTGGTCGCGCTCCACCCCAGCCAGAAACAACGCCACAAACTGATCGACCTGCTCCAGCGAATACACCTGCGCGCCATCGAGCGCGGCTTTCAGATCGTTCAGCTTGTTCGGGTCGGTCTCTTCGCTCAGCAGCGTGGTGCGAAAGTAATCCTGAAACGCCAGCGTGATGCCTTCGCTGTTGTTCTGGAAGTCCAGCACAAAGCAGTCGCGCTTTTGCGGATGCGCCCGGTTCAGGCGCGACAGCGTCTGCACCGCCTTGATGCCCGAAAGCGTCTTGTCCACATACATCGTGTGCAGCAGCGGTTCGTCATATCCGGTCTGGAACTTGTCGGCGCAAATCAAAAAGCGAAACGGATCATCCTGAATCTTGTCCGCAATGTCCTTGCTGGCAAAGCCATTGAGTGACGCTTCGCTCACCTTGGCGCCGCCAAATTCATGCTCGCCCGAGAATGCCACGATGGCCTGGTAAGGGCTTTTGCGCTCCACCAGATACGCCTTGAACGCCTGGAAATATTGCACCGCGCGCTCAATGCCGCTGCACACCACCATGGCGCGCGCCTGCCCGCCGATCTTGCCGGCGGCCATCACCTGCTCGTGAAAGTGGTCCACCATGATTTCGGCCTTGAGCCGGATGGCATGGTCGTGGCTCTCCACATACCGGCGCAGCTTCTTTTTGGCCCGCTTGATGTCGAACTCCGGGTCGTCCTCGGTCATCTTGACCAGCTTGTAATAGCTGTCCACCGGCGTGTAGGCTTTCAGCACATCCAGGATGAAACCCTCCTGCACCGCCTGCTTCATGGTGTAGCTGTGAAACGGCCGGTGCCTGACCTTGCCCTGCGCGTCAGGCGGCAGTGCCTCGCCAAACATTTCCAGCGTCCGGTTCTTGGGCGTGGCGGTGAAGGCAAAGTAGCTGGCATTCGTCATCATCTTGCGCGCCGCCATGCGCTGCGCCAGCGCATCGTTCACCACGTCCTCGGAGTCGGTTTCGGCCTCTTGGCCGCCGGCGGCTGCGGCGGCATCCCCCAGCGTTTCGCTCATGGAGGCCGCCGTTTTGCCGCTCTGGCTGGAATGCGCCTCGTCGATCAGGATGGCGAAATGGCGTCCCCGGTGCTCGTCGCCAATGACCTTGAGCACAAACGGAAACGTCTGGATGGTGGAAATGATGATCTTCTTGCCATCGGCAATGAACTGGCGCAGCTGCTCCGTTTTTGAACTGGCGCCGCCCGTCACGGCCCCCACCGTGGCGCCCACCTGCATGAACTGCTTGATGGTTTTTTGAATCTGGTCGTCCAGAATGCGCCGGTCCGTCACCACGATCACCGAGTCGAACGCCTCTTTGCCTGCGTGCCGCACGCCAATCAGCTGGTGCGCCAGCCAGGCAATCGAGTTCGACTTGCCGCTGCCCGCCGAATGCTGAATCAGGTAGCGCTGGCCCACGCCGTGCTCGCGTACATGGCGCAGCGCTTGGCGCACCACACCCAGCTGGTGATAGCGCGGAAACACTTGGCTGCGCTTTTTCTTGCCGGTCCTGGCGTTTTTGGATGCAACGATCTGGGCGTAGTTTTCCAGAATGTCGGTCAGCCCGGCCGGGGTCAGCAACTCTTTCCAGAGGTAATCGGTTTTCAGCCCCAGCGGATTGGGCGGGTTGCCTGCGCCGTCGTTGCAGCCTTTGTTCAGCGGCAAAAACCACGACGCCTTGCCTTTGAGTTCGGTACACATGCGCACCTCGCTGTCGTCCACCGCCAGATGCACCACGCAGCGGCCAAACTCGAACAGCTTTTCACGCGGGTCGCGGTCGCGCTTGTATTGCTCCACCGCGTCGTCCACCGTCTGCCGGGTCAGGCTGTTTTTCAGCTCAAAGGTGGCAATCGGCAGGCCGTTGATGAACAGGCCCAGGTCCAGCGCTCGGCGCGCTTCATCGACGCTGTAGGCAAACTGGCGGGTGACGACAAAGCGGTTTTTTGCATGCAGCGCTTGCGACGTGGCATTGCCCTCGGACGGCGTGCCGTAAAACAGGTCGAAATGGCCCGCCGGGTGGTGGTCGATGCCTTTGCGCAGCACGTCAATCACGCCGCGCTTTCCAATCTCGGACGACATGCGCGTCAGGAACTTCAGGCGGTTGATGTCCCTGGCGTCGGTGGTATCGGCGATGGCCAGCTTCTTGAGCACCTGGGGCTGGGTGGCGCGTAAAAAGGCGAACAGCTGCACCGTGTCCAGCGCATGGGCGCGGTCAAAGTCCTTGGGGTTGCCCGCCAGAAAACCTGTTCCGCCCCAGGCGGGGATTTCTTCGGCAGCCAAGGTTTGAACAGTGCCCGAATGGGCGTGAGCCGCAGGGCTCAGCCCGTCGGCGCCGGTCATGTGGCGAAAAATCAGGGTCTCAAGGCCTTTTTCGGAGAGGTCGGTGCGCATGTTTTCTTTCTTATTCACTGCCCGTTGTGCTGAATTTGCTACTGATTAAATAGCTGCTTACACCCGTCCCTCTTGCGCTGGAGGCCGGAATGACCCTAAAAATGGGTTCGCTCAAGCTTGCAGTTCGCTCAATTCATCGCTGCCTGCGTCGCCGTCCTCCTCCTCGTCGGCCAGAGCGTCGGGCGTACTGGCTGGTTCATCGGCCTGCTGCGGCAAGCGCGCCGCCGCCTCGCGCACATCGAGCTTGCCGGTCACCACGTCGGCGATCAGACGGGTCCGGTATTCGCGCAGGAAGTCGATTTCGCGTTCGAGGCGGGCGATGGTCAGATTTAACGGCTCTGACTCCAAAGCAATGTGTGCAACGATCTTTTTCTGTTCCGCAACAGGGCACCAAAGCAAAGGGAGCGCTGACACTTGACCGAGTCTGAGGTGTCCTACTGTGCTGCCATTAACTTCGACCTCAATATACGTGCGGACGACTGGGCCATAAATACTGTGAAGCAAGAATTCCCCGTCGAGTACAGCTGGATCAGGGCGGTAGTACATCATCCGTTGCCCCATGCAGAGATTTTTTAAGTCAGGAACCATGCAAGCTTCACCAGCCGGTGCTTCCCGCGTGAAAAATACGTCGCCAACTCTCGGCGCGCCGCGCTGTGTCCAAATTTCATAATTTTTCTGATTTGTCGAATACGAGCCAGCTAGATTGAATCTGCCATGTCTGATGTTCGTTGTCCGCACCACGGTGAATGCACCGCCAGTAATCAAATCGGGCGTTCTGTTCTTGCAGTCAATGATGGCTATGCATAGCTGCTTTGCGCGCCGTACTTCCCAATGCTGCGGAATGTCCCTAAGCCAAGGAATGCCGGAGGGCTTGAGCGCGACGGTGGGATCAAGGCCACGGGTGACGGCGCGGTGGATGATGGCCTGCTTTTGCTCGGTGAGCAGCGCAATCACCCGGCGCTTGGCCCGAATCGTCCGTTCCAGCCGCCCGTTTGCCCAGTCCAGAAACCGCACAATCGCCGCCTGTTCTTCAGGCGGGGGAAGCAGGGCTTCGATGCGAAAGAGGTCGTCAGAGTAAAGCCGAAGGCGACTTTCGACCACGCCGGTGGACATCGCCTTGATCCGGGCCTTGTACGCGGGTGAACGTAACAAATGATGGAAGTACCAGGGCAAAGCATCCGGCCGGAATCGGTACACGCAATACGCCGGACTTGCGATTCCAGGGTAATGCGATACGCCCATGCTTCCGTTCCATGCCAGCATGATGTTGATGACGAGATCATCGGGCTCAACGCGCTTGTACCCTACCAGCGACGCGGCGCGCGTGTCCTGTTCATCCTGGCCAGCCGCTCGCAGGCGCTGCGTAACACCGGTGAATTGAGAGACGCGCAACAGTTGTTCTTTGCCACTTGTCGAGCGCGAATCCATTTCTTGCGCGACATATTTCATTCGTCGAACGGTCCAATGCGACGGTATCTCGCCAAGCCATCCCCCTTCTGCGAGTCGGTACGCCCCATACGGCTTGAGGTCAGCAATCATGCAGATGCTCCTTGCCGGTCAAACTGAAGCCGGACAGCATGGGTTGCGGTTCAAGCCCGCAATGACAGTCGGCAAAGGTGCTATTTATTTTGTAGCTGCTTGCGCTGATGCAGCGTGCGCTAAAAGCTATTTTCATGCTAAATATCCGTATTGGCATCGGGTTCCGGCACGTTCAGCGCATAAAACTCGTGCAGCTTGGCGGCCAATAATTGTTTGTCCGGCAGTTGGGTCTGGTACTCGGCGACCAGCGCGGGGGAGAGTGAGCGGCTGAGCGCGTATTCGACCACTTCGCTGTCCTTGGAGGCGCACAGCAGCACGCCGATGGCCGGATTTTCATGGGGTTTGCGGTGGTCGCGGTCCAGGGCTTCGAGGTAGAAATTGAGTTTGCCCAGATGCTCGGGCGCAAAGGCGGTGACCTTCAGCTCAATGGCCACCAGGCAATTCAGTCCACGGTGGAAAAAGAGCAGATCCAGCGCGAAGTCCTGGCCGCCTACCTGAAGCGGGTATTCCGTGCCGATGTAGCAGAAGTCGCGTCCCAGCTCGGTTAGGAACCGCCCCAGGTTTTGCAGCAGCGCCCGGTGCAGGTCCAGTTCGGAGTGGCCGGCGGGAAGGCCCAGAAATTCAAGTTGGTAAGCATCCTTGAAAAACCCATCGGCTTGCGGATGCAATTCTCTCAACGCTGTTGAGAGTTTTGGCGGATTGAGTACGCATCGTTCAAAAAGGGCACTGTCGATTTGCCGTGCAACCTCCCGCACCGGCCAGCGGTTTTGCGCCGCCATCCGAAGGTAGAACTCGCGTTCTTCGCTTCGTTTCGAGCGGCTGAGAATGTGAAGATGGGACGACCACGGCAAAACTCTCAACAGCGGTGAGAGTTTTGCTTCATCACGGTAGGTCTCGAAAAACTGGCGCATGCGCCAGAGGTTTTGCGGCGAGAAGCCGCGCACGCCGGGTTCGCGCTGCGCGATGTAGGCCGCCAGTTGCACGACCGTTCCCTTGGCCCAGCCGTCGGCCTCGATCTTGTGGTGAAGGTATTCACCGATGTGCCAGTAGAGGTCGATCAGTTCGGTGTTCACGGCCTGCATCGCCCGCTGGCGTGACGTGTTGATCAGCTTCACCACTTCGGCGAAGGCGGCTTCGACCGGCGCAGGGGCGGCGACAGGTTTCTTGGCCATCACGCATGCCCGCCGATGATTTCATCCAGCAGCCCGCCCGCTTCTTCCTCGATGGCCAGAATGTCGGCGCGAATTTCATCCAGCGTGCGCAGCGGCTGGGGCTTGTAGAAGTGGCGGGTGAAGCTGACTTCAAAGCCGATCTTGGTGGCGTCCGGCTTGACCCACGCGTCAGATGTGTAAGGCAGCACTTCGCGGCGGATGAAGGCTTCGATGCCGCCAGCTTCCAGCAATGGAACCTGTTCGGTGTCGCGCAGGTCGGCGTCGGGCTCGTATTCCACAATGACCAGTGCGGCGGGCTTGCCGTCCATTGGCACGCTGTACAGGCCGTGCAGGGGGTCGGCCTTGACTTTGCCGGGCTTGTGCACTTTGGCCCTGACCGGCGGCGCGGTTTCAACGCGCCAGCTCACGAATTTGAAGATCAGCTTGAGGTCGGCGGCGGGGAGCTTGGTTTCTGTTTTCTTGAGCCAGGCGGCAACCTGCTCACGAAAGAGGTTGTGGTCTTCAAACAGTTGCTCGCCCAGCGCGGCGCGCATCTGGGTGGCGACGTCAAACAAGCGGCCGTCGCGCTCCCAGGTTTTGGGGTCGAGCAGCTTCTTTTTCTTCTTCTCGGGCAGGCCTTTTTTGGGGCTGGCGTCTTCCTCGTCGTCCAATCCTTCTTCTTCTGCTTCGTCGCCGTCCCAGTCAGCCAGACGGTTTTCTACAGCGGCGGCGATGCTGGCGAAGTCGGAAAAGAGGGCGTTGCCAAACTCTTCATGCAGCATGCCGCGCAGGTCTTCATCGCCAGAGGCAAAGCGCAGCGCTTCCAGGGCTTTCAGGGACAGCTGGCTGTGCAGGCGCAGCGGGCGCTCGACAGTGACTTTCCAGTAACCAAACGCGGCGTTGGGGAAGATTTTGGACTCGGGCGCTTCCTTGAAATCCAGGAAGGTCTGGGTGATGCGGGCGACGTCGTCGGCGCTGAGTTCGCAGTTTTTCTTGCCGAGGTTTTTGCGCAGGGGCTTGAACCACTGGGTGGCGTCGATGAGCTGCACCTGGCCATGGCGGTGCGCAGGCTTGCGGTTGGACAGCACCCAGATGTAGGTGGCAATGCCGGTGTTGTAGAACAGGTTGAGCGGCAGGGCGACGATGGCTTCGAGCCAGTCGTTTTCGATGATCCAGCGGCGAATGTTGCTTTCGCCTTGGCCCGCGTCGCCGGTAAAGAGCGAACTGCCGTTGTGAACCTCGGCAATGCGGCTGCCCAGCGCCGACTTATGGTTCATCTTGGTCGCCATGTTGACCAGAAAGAGCATTTGACCATCGCTGGAGCGGGTGACGAGTGACAGCTCTTCGCCCTGGTGCATCACCTTGAAGCGGGGGTCGCGCATGCCGTCCTTGCCGCCCATGGCTTCGAGGTCTTTCTTCCAGCTTTTTCCATACGGTGGATTGGCGAGCATGAAATCGAACTCGTGGGCCGGAAACGCATCGTTGGACAGGGTGGACCACTGGGCGCCGCCCACGATGTGCTCGGCGTTCTCGCCTTCGCCCTTGAGCAGCATGTCGGCCTTGCAGATCGCGTAGGTCTCGGGGTTGATCTCCTGGCCGTAGAGCTGGCTGTTGATCTGAATGCCGCGTCGATGGGCGATGCCTTCCAGCGTTTCTTCGGCCACAGTCAGCATGCCGCCCGTGCCGCAGGCGTCATCAAACAGCAGGTAGGTGCCCGATTTGAGTTCGGACTCGATGGGGGAAAACACCAGGTTGGCCATCAGCCGCACCGCATCGCGCGGGGTCCAGTGCTCGCCCGCCTCCTCGTTGTTTTCTTCGTTGAACTTGCGCACCAGCTCCTCGAACACCGTGCCCATGGCGTGGTTGTCGATGCCGGCGGGCGACAGGTCGATGTCGGGGTCAAGGAACTTGTTGATCAGTGTGCCCAGGGCGTCCGCCTTGGACAGGGTGGGCAGCTGGTTACGGAACTTGAAGTTTTCCAGAATGTCCAGCACGTTGGGGGAAAAGCCGTTGAGGTAGTCCTCGAAATCGGCGAGCAACTGCTGGTGGCTGCCGCGCGACTTGAGGTCACGCAGGGTAAAGCGCGAGGTGTTGTAAAACGCCTGCCCGGAGGCTTCGCAAAGTGCCGCCCGCTGCTCGGTAATGCGCGCGTCGTCGAGCATCTTTTTGGTGTCGAGCACTGCCTGCTTGGTGGGTTCCAGCACCGAATCCATGCGCCGGATGACGCACATCGGCAGGATCACATCCGGGTATTTGCCGCGCCTGAACAGGTCGCGCAGCACATCGTCGGCAATGCCCCAGATGAATGAGACGATTTTGTTGCTTGTTGTTGGGTCCACTGTCTTCTTTGCTCGTGTGATTCGTGATGGCTTGCGGCTGGCTGCCGCTGTGATGATGCATGTGCCTGTGGGCGGGCTATTAGGCCCAGCACTGGATGGGTGAGACTTTACTGCATGGGTGCGCTTGCAAGACTGGATTCCAAGGCTCAGCTGGAACTGCCTGAACGGGGCGGGGCAGGGGGTACAGCACCAAGAGGTTTTCTGGTGGCGGAGGACTGGAAAGGTTTCGGGGAAGGGGCGTAGATTGGAGACTCCCTGTTGGGCTTACCGTCGTTACCAGAACCTCCTGGGGGCTGCCCGATCCCGGTTTTA
Source organism: Polaromonas sp. (assembly GCF_010365105.1). Classification (GTDB taxonomy): domain Bacteria; phylum Pseudomonadota; class Gammaproteobacteria; order Burkholderiales; family Burkholderiaceae_C; genus Polaromonas. The sequence continues at coordinate 162,314 of NZ_JAAFGZ010000001.1, forward strand.
TCTTGTTATTGCGGCGGTACTTTTTGACAGGGGCAATTGCACTGGCGAGCCGTGAATTTGCCATGCGCCGTTCGTACCTGTTTGCACGACCTGATTTGTCAATTTTCACAAGCAGCAGCGGATTTGCCGGGCATGTGTTCGAGCAGATCTTCAATCCCACAGTTGAAAAATGTGCATGCCCATTCACCACATCCGTGCCGAGTTGCAGCCCTTTTTCGTCCCGATTTTTGACATCGTGGTGCGATGAATATTTTTGCCGCAGCTATTTTGCCAAGCGAAGTTCACTGGGAAGCAGGAAACGAGGTTCTCCTGTCGTTAGAATTTTCCGGCTGAAACACATATCTGGAAATCGAATTGCACAATATTAGGCCAATGACACCACATGATTACCATTTGGTCATTGACCTCATGAAGCAAACACTGGGAGTGACTTTGCGTGATGCTGATTCATTTGACGGCACTGAAAGTTACTTACTTCGTAATCCAAATCTGAGTTTCATTGCCCTTGTCAACGATATTGCAGTTGGTTGTGTCATGTGTGGACATGACGGTCGACGGGGCTATTTGCAGCACTTGTTAGTGCTGCCTGACCATCGGCGCAAGGGTATCGCAAACCAGTTGGTTCAAAGTTGTCTGTTGGCACTCGAGAAAATAGGGATATTGAAAACTCATATTGATGTCCTGACAACAAATCAAGCTGCTCATGCTTACTGGCAAAGTCAAGCATGGCAACTGCGTACTGACATTTACCGAATGTCCTTTGTGAGCAAAGGTAGTGAAAACGTTTGACAGTTCGCCAATTTCCAAAGTCAGCTTTCAGTTGAGATGCTTTGAAAGCCCCCCTAAGCCGCTGTTGTCTAGGTCCAGTTCCTGCATCTTCCGGGAATGCTGGCTCCTGGCTTTTCACCTAGCCGCTCGGCCTGCAGCACCGCGCGTGGCTTCCGGTTCTGGCGCGGGTTGGTCAACCAATTCAATCGTTTCAAACTTCTATCCCGCCCAGCCCATCGACTCGTACCCAGAGACATTCAGCCGTAGGGCAAGGGTCAATGGAGTGTGTCGCCCTCCCGAAAAGAGCATCTGTAAATGTTGAAATGCAGACTGCGCGCCAATCTCAAAGGGCCTTGGTCAAACAATTTGATCAGTCATAGCCCGCCAAAAACTGATGAAGGCGTAGGTTTTCATTGCAATAACGGACTATCGCCGGTCAACTAATCAATTCAGCGCTGGTGCGCGCAGCCACGCCGTTGACGGCCATTTTTCCAGGCGGTTGAGCGATTGCATAAGCTTCATCCCAGCTGCATCAAGGCTGGCGTCGTTATGGATCTCCAGCAACCGGCAATCCGGAGGTGTCTGAAAGGCAATGGCCCGCTGCACCCGGGCCTCAACCATTGCCAGGGTTTCTCGTTGTCGTGCCAGTATCCGCGTGCGAAGCACGTCGGCTTGCGCCGTAATGTGCAGGACGGTCATGCCCGGAAAGCGGAGAAGGGCGTGCGGTAAATGGGCACGTGAGCCGTTGACCATCACCCATTGATCTCGCCGAAGGCCATCCAACTCGGTATGCCGTACGCCGTACTGCAAGCCATTGGCAGCCCAGTGCAATGAAAAAGCGCCTTGGTTTCGAAGTTGCACAAAAGTGCCTGCGTCCATGCTTTCATGCAGTTCACCGCTTGACTGCACGGGCCGGTCAATCGTGCGGCGGGCAAAGTGGATGGGGGCTTGTGGGTGAAGTCTGGATTTCAGCCAGGCCAGCAGGCTGTCTTTTCCTGCACCTGAAGGGCCCATGGTGTAGATCAGCTGGTGACTCATGCCCTCAGCCTCACATGTTCTACCAGCACCATGTCCGCGCCCGCCGTGGGTTCTGCAAACAATGCCAGTGAGTCGAACCGGCAGCGGGGTAGGGCACCAAACCATGCCTGCGCTCCATCTTGCAAGGCCTGAACCTGCTGCGCTTTCACGCCTTGCAACGAGCCTGTGAGCGAACAGTGAAAGCGAAAGTATTCCATCACATAGGGGTAGCCCCAACGCACCAGCAGCGCATCTTGCCCTGACGATAAATTGGACTTGCGGCGGCGTTGCAACTCGGCCGGCGAGAGTGGTGCGGCCAGGGGGTGAAGCCCTGTCACACAGGCCTGGGCCACGGCGTGCAGGGCATCGCAGTTACCCTGCGGAACCAGGGCAAGAAAATCATCCAGACAGCTCGCGTGCAGTGGCGGCAAGTCAAATGCAACCATCTCCTGAGCAAGGCTTTGCAAGGCTTGCCGCAGGGTTTGGACATTGACTCCATTTCTCAGCGTGAATGGGGCTTTGAGCGTGGCATGCCAGCCATACCGGCGGGGAGCGGCTGTCAGCGCCAACAATTGTGCGTCAGACACGCCTGCAATGACAGGTTGTGGCACAAGTGCCTGGTTCGCGGCGCAGCGGCCCAGCCAGGCGCTTCCGGCCTGCCACCAGAGGGTATCCGGTAGTGGCGCGAAGTAAATGGCGTAGCGGTAGGCGGGCGTGTCAGTCATCATGCGTCACCGTCAGCTTGACCCGGTCACCGGCGAACCAAGTGGTGGCAAATTCAATGGGCAGGCCGGCAGTGTCCACGTTCACGCTTTTTACTTGAAGTATGGGTCGGCTTACGGGTTGGCGCAGGTGAGCGGCAATGCTCGCGTCTGGCATCTGCGCCGTGATCCGGCTTTCCTGACGCGTGTAGTCGGCGACGCCTAGAGCTGCAAATGCGGCGGTTATCGACCCTGTTTCACCCACGATCGCATCCAGCCCTGCAAACCGGGGTAGTGGGAAATAACGCTCGCTTACATGCAGCGGCTGCCCTTGCGCTTCTCCTAACACCTGCAGGCACAAAAGTTTGCTGTGCAGTGCCACCTTGAGTGCTGACGCCTGCGCCTGCGAGGCGCCTTCCGTGCGGGAGGCAAGCACTTGCAGGCTTCCTCGCAAACCAGCCTGACTCAAGCTGTGGTGGTGCCGGGTACGTTTTGCCAGCATCAGGTCCACCGCAAATTCTTCGACGTAAGTTCCGCTGCCCTGCGCAACCCGCACCAGGCCTTGGCTGGCCAGGCTGGCCAGGGATTTTCGGATGGTGTGGCGGTTGACGCCAAACCGCTGCGCCAGCGCGTGCTCGGAGGGGAGGCGTTCGCCTGGCGGGTAAGTACCGCGGCTGATGGACTCGGCAATGTCTGAGGCGATGCGCGCCCAAAAGCTCTCCCTGGGAACGTGCTCAAGGGGGGCAGAAGAAGTGAGTGTTGTCATAAAACCTACATACCTGTTCGATAAGCTCAGCGCAGATTATTAATTTGTCTATACAACTTTCAGGGTAACACTGCAATGTTTCATGCATTTGACAATCTGGCGCCAAACAAGGCTTTGGGCCGCGCCGACTGGATGGCGTTGTTGTCTCGCGCGCCGCCTGACTTACTGGAGTGCGCTCTAGCGAATCATCTGATAGCCGCCCCCCAGTGGCTCAGGGCACCGGAAACAGGATTGATGATGGTTCAAGGCCGTGCGGGTGCTACAGGGGAACGGTTCAATCTGGGGGAGGTCACTGTGACACGCTGTGCCCTGCGAATGTCCGGTGCCAAACTCGATGCTGCCCTGGTGGGCGTGGCGTATGTGCTGGGGCGCTCGCACCGCCGGGCGCGGCTGGCCGCTGTGGCCGATGCCCTGTTGCAAGACGGGGCGCAGCATGCGCTGCTGGAAACCACCTTGCTCAGCCCAATACGCAAGCATCTTGCACTGCAGAGTAAACAGCGACATGCACGTGCCCAAACGACCAAGGTTGAATTTTTCACTGTGGCCCGTGAAGCTGGCGACGCAGGCGATGACGAGGAAAACCAATGACCCCCCATGACTTGTCTGCCCTCGGCGCGGGTTTTTCCAATGAAGCGCTGGGCAGCCAGGCCGTGTTTCGCACGGCGCTGCAGTCCATGTCTCATCCGGGTCGCTGCATTAATTTGGACCACGACGCACAGGTACCCAAGAGCGGTCACCCCGCATCAGCGGCGCTGCTGCTGGCACTGCTAGATGCCGATTGCACGCTGTGGCTGTCTCCCAAACTTGCGCATTCCGATGCGGCGGTATGGCTGCACTTTCACACCGGCTGCCGTCTGGTGGACGATTTCACGCAAGCCCAGTTTGCCTGGGTGGCTGCTGGCGATACCAGCCCGGCGCTGGACACTTTTGCGCAAGGCACCGATGCCTTCCCGGATCAATCGGCAACTTGTGTGCTCGATGTCTTAGCCCTCCAGTCCAGTGGCCATGACGCCGCAGACTGGACGCTCACGGGGCCCGGCATCAGCGGCAGCACCGTACTCAAAGCCGAAGGCCTGGCACCTGATTTCTTGACCCAATGGGCCGCAAACCATGCGCGCTTTCCTCGCGGCGTGGATGTCTTTTTGACCACCCGCCAGCAAGTGGCAAGCCTGCCGCGCACCACCCACATCGAACTTGCAAGGGGAAACTGAGTATGTATGTTGCCGTCAAGGGCGGTGAAACCGCCATTCTCAACAGCTATGCGCTACTGGCCGAACAGCGCCGCGGAGACAGCGCCTTGCCCGAACTGACCGTGGCGCAAATCCAGGCGCAACTCAAGCTGGCCGTGGACCGCGTGATGAACGAAGGCTCCGTGTTCGATCCCGAATTGGCCGCGCTCGCGATCAAGCAGGCGTCCGGCGATCTGGTCGAGGCCATCTTTTTGCTGCGCGCCTACCGCGCCACTTTGCCGCGGCTGGGCACCACGTTGCCGTTGCATACCGAGCGCATGCAGTTGGACCGCCGGATTTCCGCCACCTTCAAGGATCTGCCCGGCGGGCAGGTGCTTGGCCCCACCTATGACTACACCCAGCGCCTGCTGGACTTCACCCTGCTGGCGCAAGAGGGTGCACAAGCCCAACCTTCTATAGCGCCAGCGCGGGCAGTGCCGGAAGAACAAGCCAGTGCCGTGACGCCCCGCGTGGTGGATCTCCTGAACCACGAAAGACTGATCGAACGCTGCCCGCTCCCGCCCGGCGATCCTGCGCCTGTGGACCTGACCCGTGAGCCGCTGCGTTTTCCGGCCGCACGGGCCACCCGCCTGCAAAACCTGGCGCGCGGAGACGAAGGCTTTTTGTTGGCCATGGCCTATTCCACCCAGCGGGGCTACTCCCACAGCCACCCTTTTGTCGGTGAGGTTCGTCTGGGCAGTGTGGCGCTGGAGGTTGTGCCCGAGGAACTGGGCTTTGCCATCTCGATTGGTGACATTGAAATTACCGAATGCGAAATGGTCAACCAATTCGCTGGCAGCAAGGCGGTGCCTCCGCAGTTCACCCGCGGTTATGGGCTGGCCTTTGGCCACAGCGAACGCAAAGCCATGGCCATGAGCCTGGTGGATCGGTCGCTGCGTGCCGCCGAACTGGGCGAGCCTATTGAGTCGCCCGCGCAGATGCAGGAGTTTGTGCTCTCGCATAGCGACAGCCTGGAGGCTTCTGGCTTTGTCCAGCATTTGAAGCTGCCTCACTACGTGGACTTCCAGGCTGAGCTGGACCTTATCCGAAAAATGCGCGTCGTTGCCGAGGTGAATCTATGAACGTTCCTCTTGAAATTTCAAATGCACAGGCGTCTATTGCCGACCAAACCCAGCACGGCGCCCAGGATGTGCAGGCGGATTACAACTTTGCCTACCTCGATGAGCGCACCAAGCGCATGATCCGCCGCGCCATCCTCAAGGCTGTTGCCATTCCGGGTTACCAGGTGCCGTTTGGTTCACGGGAAATGCCCCTGCCTTATGGGTGGGGCACAGGTGGCATTCAGGTGACAGCCTCGGTCATCGGCCCTGATGATGTGCTCAAAATCATCGACCAGGGCTCGGACGACACTGTCAACGCCGTCAACATCCGGCGATTTTTTCAGCGCACCACGGGTGTGGAGACAACCACCCGCACGACAGATGCCACGCTGATCCAGACCCGCCACCGGATTCCTGAAATTGCGCTGACCGAAGGGCAGGTCATTGTGTACCAGGTGCCGGTGCCCGAGCCCATGCAGCGTCTGGAGCCACGCGAGACTGAGACCCGCACCCTGCATGGCTTGGCTGAATACGGCCTGATGCACGTGAAGCTGTATGAGGACATTGCCCGCTACGGCCACATTGCCACCACCTACGACTACCCGGTGCTGGTCAATGACCGCTACATCATGTCGCCTTCGCCCATTCCGAAGTTTGACAACCCCAAGATGCACATGAACCCGGCACTGCAGCTGTTTGGCGCAGGCCGGGAAAAGCGCATCTATGCCGTGCCGCCGTACACCTCGGTTGAGAGCCTTGGGTTTGAAGACCATCCGTTTGAGGTGCAGCGCTGGGATGCTGCCTGCGCCCTGTGTGGCGCTGCCGACAGCTTTCTGGACGAGATCATCACCGATGACAGCGGCACCCGCATGCATGTGTGTTCCGACTCGGACTACTGCCAGTCCCGGCAGGCTGCTGATGAGCAAGCGCAGGGAAAGCGATCATGACCCTGGATATGCGTCAAGCCTTGCCTGCGGACATTCCAGCCGTGCTGGCCTTGTACGCCCAGCCAGATTTTGACAACGAGAAGGTGCTCGATAGCGATGCTGCCCAGCAGGTGTTTGCGCAGTTTGTTCGCTACCCGAACTATCGCCTGTTTGTCGCCATCAAGGACAGTGCCGTGGTCGGCAGCTATGCGCTGCTCATCATGCATAACCTGGCCCACTGCGGCACGCCATCGGCGATTGCAGAAGATGTCGTGGTGGCACCCGCCAGCCAAGGCCAGGGTATCGGCCGCCAAATGATGGCGCACGCCTTGAGCGAGGCACGCCGCGCCGGTTGCTACAAGCTGGCCCTTTCCTCCAACCGCAAACGCACCCAGTCGCATGCGTTTTATGAATCCCTCGGCTTTGACCAGCATGGCCTTAGTTTTGTGATTGAGCCCTCATATGAACTTTGATATTTCTCCCCCTCCCTTGCTGCAGGTCCGTGGCGTGAGCAAACGCTACGGCGACCGCGTGGCGCTGCAGGACGTGTCGTTTGATGTATGGCCGGGCGAAGTGCTTGCCGTGGTAGGCGAGTCTGGCTCCGGCAAGTCCACCTTGCTCAATGCCATTGCCGCCCGCAGCGCGCCAGATGCTGGCAGCGTGCAGTTCCTGACGCGCCATGCGGGCTTGCAGGAGGTGTTTGCCATGACTGAGGCGCAGCAGCGCCTGCTGGCCCGTACCGACTGGGGTTTTGTGCATCAAAACGCCGCCGACGGCCTGCGTATGGATGTTTCTGCCGGCGCCAACGTGGGAGAGCGGTTGATGGGATTGGGCGAGCGCAACTATGGCCGTTTGCGCGCCACTGCCATCGAGTGGCTGGCACGGGTAGAAATCGAGCCCGCCCGCATCGATGATGCTCCCCGGACCTTCTCCGGAGGCATGCGCCAGCGCTTGCAGATTGCCCGCAACCTGGTCACCCAGCCGCGGTTGATTTTCATGGACGAACCGACCTCAGGGCTGGATGTTTCGGTGCAGGCTAGGTTGCTTGACCTGCTGCGCCAACTCACCCGCAAGATGCAACTCGCCGCCGTCATCGTGACCCATGACCTCGCGGTGGCGCGATTGCTGGCCCACCGCATGATCGTCATGCAACGCGGGCAGGTGGTCGAGGTTGGCCTCACTGACCAGGTGCTGGACGACCCGCAGCACTCTTACACCCAACTTCTTGTTTCTTCGGTACTACAGCCATGACCACACCCTTGCTTCAATTGACCGGTGTGGCCAAGCGCTTCACCCTGCACAACCAAAACGGCATCGAGCTGTCTGTGCTGGACAACGCCAACCTGAGCGTGAGCGCCGGTGAATGCGTGGTGCTCGATGGCCCCTCAGGCATGGGAAAAAGTACCTTGCTCAAGATGATTTACGCGAACTACCGCACCAGCGCGGGCTCCATTGCCGTGGCGCTGCCGGGCAGGGCGCCGCTGGAAGTGACCCAGGCCACGCCGCGCGAACTGGTGCAGTTGCGCAAGGACACCATTGGCTATGTCAGCCAGTTCTTGCGCGTCATACCACGCGTGTCCGCTCTGGACGTCGTGGCTGAGCCGTTGATGGAGGACGCCGGCGATGACCCCGAGGCTCTGGAATCTGCCCGCGAACAGGCCTGTGCCTTGCTCACCCGCCTGCGCATTCCAGAGCGCTTGTGGCACCTGCCGCCGGCCACCTTCTCGGGCGGTGAGCAGCAGCGCATCAACATTGCACGAAACATGATTAAGGCACGTCCTTTGTTGCTGCTCGACGAGCCCACCGCTTCGTTGGATGCGGCCAACACGCAGACCGTGATCGACCTGATCTGCGAAGCAACCGCTGGGGGTACTGCCGTCGTGGGAATTTTTCATGACGTGCATGTTGGCAACGCCGTGGCGACCCGGCGCGTGAATGTCGCCGCCTTCAGGAGGGCTGCGTGAACACCTCCACCACGTTCAAAAACGCACGCATGGTGATGCCTGACGAAGTCGTGCTGGGCAGCCTGATTTCTGCGGATGGCCGCATAGCCCACATCGACAGCGGCAACACCTCCGCCATGGGCGCGATGGACCTGGAGGGCGACTATTTGCTGCCGGGCCTGGTGGAAATGCACACCGATAACCTTGAGCGCCACCTTATGCCCCGGCCCAAGGTGTACTGGGCCGAGTTGCCGGCACTGCTGGCGCATGACGCCGAGATTGCTGCTGCTGGGATTACCACCGTGTTCGATGCGCTGGGTGTGGGTGAGGCCGATGTGGAGAGCCTGCGCGGCAGCGCCTGGACTGGCGTGCTCAAGACACTCGATACCTGTACCAAGCAGGGCCTGCTGCGCGCAGACCATCATTTGCATGTTCGCTGCGAGCTGCCAGCGCCTAACACCATCGAGCTGTTTGCACCTTTTCATGAGCATCCGCGCTTGTCCCTGATCTCACTCATGGACCATACGCCAGGGCAGCGGCAATGGGAAAACATCGAGCATGCCCGCGTGTACTACACCGGGAAAAAGGGCTGGAGCCAGGAAAAGTTTGAGCGCCAGGTGGCCCATGCCCACGTTCTGCAGGCCGAGTATGCCCACCCCCACCGGCGCTACTTTGTGGACTATTGCCGCACCCACGGCATCGCGCTGGCCAGCCATGACGACACCACTGTGGCCCATGTGCAGCAAGCCCACGAAGAGGGCGCAAGCATGTCGGAATTCCCCACCACGGTGGCGGCCGCCCGCGAAGCCCATGCGCGCGGTCTGTGCACTGTCATGGGTGGGCCCAATGTAGTTCGCGGTGGCTCGCACTCGGGCAATGTGGCCGCCCATGAGCTGGCACGCCTGGGCTTGCTTGACATACTGTCTTCAGACTATGTGCCTGGCAGCATGCTCAGTGCAGCAGTTCGGCTGGTGAGCGACGAGGTACTGACATTGCCTCAGGCCATCGCCACCGTGACTCGTACGCCAGCACTGGCCACCGGTCTGGCAGACCGGGGCGCCTTGGCAGTCGGCTTGCGCGCCGACCTGATTCAGGTCCGCATGGCTGTGTTGCCCGATGGCGCCCGCCATGCCGTGGTGCGCGCCGTGTGGCGTGAAGGCCAGCGTGTGCTGTGAGTCCAGCGCCCAGTGTCACGCAAACTTCCCTGAACCTTCATCAAAGCGTCATGCACGTCATTGAGACTAAACCTGTCTAGACAAATACAGAGGCCACGATGGAAACAGCACTTCGAGTTCACAAGCTCAACAAGCATTTTGCCAATGGGAAACAGGCCTTGTGCGACATCAATCTATCAGTGAAAAAGGGCGAAATGGTGGCTTTGATTGGCGCCTCAGGTTCGGGAAAGTCCACCTTGATGCGACACATGGCCGGTCTGGTGGCCGCCGATGGCCAGTCGGACTCGCTGATCGAGATTGATGGCTGCTGTGTGCAGCAAAGTGGGCGCATTCACCGCGACATTCGCCGTGTGCGTTCGCAGGTGGGCTTTGTATTCCAGCAGTTCAACTTGGTGGACCGCCTGCCTGTGTTGGTTAACGTCCTGGTGGGGCAACTGCACCGCATGCCGTGGTGGCGCAGCCTGTTCCGATTTTTCAGTGTGCAGGAAAGATCCCATGCGCTCGATGCACTAAAGCGTGTGGGTATTGCGGATTGCTACGCCCAGCGCGCATCGACCCTTTCAGGCGGGCAACAGCAGCGCGCCGCCATTGCCCGCACCCTGGTCCAAGGGGCCAAAGTAGTCTTGGCCGATGAGCCCATTGCCTCGCTGGACCCCGAGTCTTCGCGCAATGTCATGGAAATACTGGCCCGCATCAATCGTGAAGACGGCTGCACTGTCATTGTGTCGCTCCATCAGGTGGAAATGGCCATTAAATACTGCCCTCGGGTGATTGCCCTGCATCAAGGTCGTGTGGTGTTTGATGGCTCTTCTTCACTGCTGACACCCGCGCTGCTACGCGAGTTGTATGGCGTGGATGCCCATGAAATATTGGCCGATTCTGCACCTGCGAGCGCTTCGCCAGCGCAACTTTCTCCGCGCCTGCCTTCTTGGTCTGCACCGCTGGTGCAGGCTGCATGAATTTTTTGAGTATTCATAGGAGTTTTTTTATGCTTAAGCAACTGTTGATCAGCACGGCCGTAACCCTGGCTTTGGGCCTGGCAAGCGCCAGTTCGATCGCCCAGGACATCAACTTTGGCATCATCTCGACCGAAGCGACACAAAATCTGAAGCAAGATTGGGTGCCATTGATCGAAGACATGAAGCGCCAGACCGGGTTCAATGTCACTGCATTTTTTGCGCCTGACTACGCTGGCATCATTGAAGGCATGCGTTTCAACAAGGTGCAGATTGCCTGGCTGGGCAACAAGTCAGCCATGGAGGCGGTTGACCGCGCCAATGGCGAAGTCTTCGCTCAGATGGTCAATGCCGATGGTACCCAGGGCTATTACTCGCACCTCATCGTCAACGCAGACAGTCCCTACAACACGCTGGACGACGTACTGAAAAATGGCAAGAACCTGAGCTTTGGAAATGGGGACCCAAACTCCACGTCCGGTTACTTGGTGCCGGGCTTTTATGTGTTTGCACAAAACAAGATTGACGCCAAGACCCACTTCAAGATCACTCGTGGTGCCAATCACGAAGCCAACGCTCTGGCAGTGGCCAACAAGCAGGTCGATGTCGCCACCAACAACAGCGAAAACCTCGACAAGATCCAGCAGCGCTATCCTGAAAAGTTCAAGAGCATCAAGATCGTCTGGACTTCGCCGTTGATACCCCTGGACCCACTGGTGATGCGCAAAGACCTGTCGGATTCCGACAAGGCCAAACTGAAAGCTTTCTTCTACAACTACGGCAAGACCGATGCGCGCGAGAAGGAAGTGTTGATGAAAATTTCCAAGCTCTCGGGTTTTAAAGAGTCCACCAACCGCCAGTTGCTGCCCATCCGCCAGCTTGAGTTGTTCAGTCAACGCAACAAGGCGCAAGCGGACATGTCCATGAGCGATGCGGACAAGAGCACCCGCCTGGCCAACATCGATAAGCAACTCGCTGCTTTGAACTGATTTGCAGATAGCGCCTGCAAATGACGTACCTTTCGCCATGCACCCAACTCTGACCTCTGCCACCCCTGCCGTGCCATTGGCCGTCATTCCAAAGCGTAGCCTGGCCTGGCATGTCTCCTGGGGACTGCTTTTGCTGTTGTTGGGCGCTTCGTGGGGAGGCGCCGACATGCGCCCGCTGGACTTGCTGCGTGACTCCGGCAACATGGCTGCTTATATGGCCGAATTTTTCCCGCCCAACTTTGGCCAGTGGCGAATGTATGTGCAGGAAATGGTCGTCACGCTGCAGATTGCCCTCTGGGGCACTGCGCTGGCCGTCATCACCGCCGTTCCCATGGCATTGATGGCTTCTGCCAACCTGGTGCCATGGTGGGTGTACCAGCCCATGCGCCGCTTGATGGATGCCAGCCGAGCCATCAACGAGATGGTGTTTGCCATGCTGTTTGTAGTAGCGGTAGGCCTGGGGCCGTTTGCCGGTGTGCTGGCGCTCTGGATTCACACCACTGGCGTTTTGGCCAAGCTGTTTTCCGAAGCGGTAGAAGCGATTGATCCCCAGCCAGTCGAAGGCATTCGCTCCACTGGCGCCAGCGCCCTGCATGAGATTGTGTACGGCGTGATTCCACAGGTCATGCCTTTGTGGATTTCGTTCACTCTGTACCGCTTTGAAAGCAATGTGCGCTCGGCTTCCGTGGTGGGCATGGTGGGGGCTGGCGGAATTGGCGTGGTGCTGTGGGACATCATTCGCGGTTTCCAGTACGCAGAAACCTGCGCCGTCATGATCATCATTGTGGGGACGGTCAGCGTGATTGACGTCATCTCTGCCCGTATCCGTAAAGTCCTGGTTTAAGGAAAGGTATATCAAGATGCTCACTTCTGACGAAATCATCCATCTGTTTCAAACACGCGCAAGGAGTCAGTACGGCTTTGAGGCCGTCACCCAACTCCAGCACGCACTGCAGTGCGCCCAGCTTGCCGAGCAGGCAGGTGAAGCAGATGAGACCATCGTGGCGGCATTGCTTCATGATCTGGGGCATTTGATCGCCGCTGAAAAACAAGGTCAGCGGGACGATATGCAAGCGCGGGATGACCTGCATCAGAACATCGCTCTGCCGTTTTTGCGCGGCGTGCTGCCCGATGCGACCCTCGAGCCCATACGTCTGCATGTGGATGCCAAGCGTTACCTTTGCGGCGCCGAACAGAGCTACTGGGCTACGCTGTCTCCTGCCTCTAAACGCAGCCTTGAGTTGCAGGGTGGCGCTTACTCACACGACGAGTTGGCCACATTCATGGCTCAGCCTTTTGCAGAGGAGGCCTTGCGTCTTCGCCGGTATGACGACTTGGCAAAAGTTCCAAACAAGTCGACACCCGATCTGGCCCATTACGAGAAAAAGATGTTGACTGTGCTGCTTTGAGCACGGCCAAGTCCAGTTCAAACGACGTGGCCCTTAACCAAAGCATGCCCTTTTCCATAAGACTCTATGTACCCTATGTGTGAGTGAGTCCAACGAAAATCGTCGCCATGACCTCACATACACAAAGCGTGGGTGAAGAAATAGCCAATAGCGTCAGTCATGGGATTGCATTGCTGGCAGTGATCGCAGCCACATGGTCTCTGGCCTCTGACCACTACAAAACCCCCGCAAGCTTCGCCGGGGCCATGGTTTTTGCGGGAACGATGGTGTGTTTATATCTAACCTCGACCATTTACCACGCGCTACCGATCGGCCGCGCCAAACAGGTGCTCCTCAAACTCGATTACGGCGCCATCTTCTTGTTCATCGCGGGAAGTTATACCCCCTTCGCGCTGAGTGCTCGCGACGAAGGACCCGATTGGGCATTGCTTGGGACCGTATGGTTGATGGCCATTGTTGGCATGGCGCTGAAGATTTCAAACCGATTGAGGCAGCCTGGGCTGTCCACGGTGTTATATGTTTTGATGGGCTGGGCGGTACTGATGGCCGCGCTGCCGCTCATCGATCATCTGCCCGTGGCAAGCATGATCTGGCTGATCGCAGGCGGAATTGCCTACACCGTTGGAACCCTTTTTTTCATGATGGATGCCCGCGTGCGCTACGCCCATGCGGTCTGGCATGGGTTTGTTGTTGTTGGGACGAGTTGTCACTACTTGGCGGTGTGCAACTTGGCGGGTTGACCACGAAGCTACTGCCTGCCTGACCACCGCTGGATCTTTTCAATCACCCAGCTGGGATCGTCCAGGACAAGGTCATGTCCGGCCATTGGGTGAAGCTGCATCGGGCATTTCCAGCTAGATGAGATGGCCAGGGAACAGTTGACATGCACCAGCGCATCTTGCTTGCTGGACAAGATCAACACATCCGTATCAGGCGCCCCTGAACGGACTCGATACCGAAGGGCCGCCACGACTTGCCTGAGCGCATTGGTCCGGCTAACGGGGTGCTTGATGCGTGCCTGAATCCAGTGATCAATGATCTGCGCGCGCTGTTCCGCCCGGTTGCTGGTCAACTCCAAAATAATGTGCTCGGCCTCCGCAGGGTCCCGGATCAGCAGGACAAGCCGCAGAAGCGGCAGGTAGTTGCGTGGCCGCATCCGGTGGTAGAAAGGGCTGAATTTACCCAAACTGCTGTTGATGAGGACGCACCCCATCACTTCACCGGAGCCTTGGTAAGACCATTCGGTCGCCACCATGGCGCCGAGCGACATGGCCAGCAAGAAGTAGGGCGGCGGATGACCGCGCCTGATGAGTTCATCGCGGCAGTACGTCACCATCGTGACGATGGACATCGGACTGGTCATGTGGTGAAGCTCACCGTTTCCAGGCAGATCAAGACAGATCACCTTTGATCCGGGCAGGGCTTGTTCAAAATCAGCGGGGAAGCCGCCCCAATGGGCCGTTTCACGGGTCAATCCGCGCAGGAAGATCCAGAGCATTTCGAGGGCCTAGCCATACCACTGGGCAAGCGCATCGGCATGGAGCTGGGCACGCTCTGCAGGCGCGGGCGTCCAAAGCGCGTGACCGCAAGCAGCCCTTCCCAGAAAGTCCAGCAGCCCGATATGGCGCCGCAGCACCCGGTGCTCGCGGTGCGCGATCAGGGGGTTAAACATTCCGTGGCGGGAAAACGCCTGCCTCGGGTTTTTCTTGATCCATGACCACGATCCCATCTCCAGCGTCAAGGGTAGAAAAATGCTTTCCCTATTTTGACAAGCCTGCAGATACAGGTGATCCCATAAATCGCCGTGGGCCAGATACTGAACGCTCTGCGGCTCGAAGACATACTGATGGTGACTATAGGCTTGCAAATAAATCTCCTTGAGCGCATGCATTTCAGCCAGATGCGCGATGGGTGTTTTGGTATGCGCATACGGAAACCAGATCCGGTCTTTGAAGCCCAGTCCAGAATGGCAGTCGAGGGCAATACTGAATTTCCGAGGCAAAAGCTCAGACGTCACCACCTCACACAGGGCCTGACTTTCTTGTTCCAGAGGCTGGCCCGATTTGCCCCGATACCAGGGCAGGCCGGGGCTGATGCGCTGGCCACCGGCCAGAAAAGGCACCTTTTCAGTGGCATCGACTGGGGCGTTGCGCATCAGATCTACGCCACGCGGATTGGCCCGAGTACCCAATGCCATGCCTGCCGGATTGACGATCGGCATAAACACAAGTCGAACGCTTTCGAGCTGGCGGTGCAAGCTGGTGTCCCAGCGTAGCCGCATCACCAGGCTTTCCAGGTAGGAAATCACCACTTGGGCTCCGATGCGCTCAAGTCCATGCACACCACCAAAAAACCCAACTGATGGTGTGTCGGGACTGGGATTGCCCAGGGCGATCGCATAGATGGGATAACGCGACGCCCCTAGCCCGGAGACTTGGCGCAACAGGCTGACGTCCAGGTGCGAGCCGCCCAGTTCAATGACGTTTTCGAGCGCCGACAACTCGAGTAATGAAGGTTCACGCACCGTGTGAATCGCCATTCCGGCGCCCGGGATCCATCAAAAGCCGGCAACGCACCCATGAATTGCGGTCATCAGCAAAAGAGGTCGGGCAAGGCAAGACGCGGGTTGACGCAAAACCGTCACGTAAAGTGGCTATTGTTTGCAAGTCATCCATCACGCCAAGGATCCCACCATGCTCTGGAAACTGTTTGATTTGCCGAAGAAACTTGACTGGATTTTTGGCAGCGACTGGATCTGCCTTGATGATGGCAAGCGTTGCGGGCTCAAAAAATGATTGGACATCTCAACGCTTCCAAAATGGGGTTCAAGTTGCTGGTGCTGTGCAGCAGCGTCATGCTAGGCTTTGCCGAGTTTCTTGCCTTGCAGCGTTCCCGTTATAGGGCCCGACGCGCGCAGAACTGATCGTTGCAGTCGTCTTGTCTGTTGTTCGTGGCTCCACGGCTACGGCAATTGCTGACAGGTCAACTGGAGGCCGCCCTCATGATGGCAGCAGAAGTAGCCGATTCTGCTTCTGCGGTGCATGGGGCGACATCAATCCAGCACCGTTTGTACCGAAAAATGCTTTAGGTAGCGTGCTGGCAAATCTGCAATCTGCATCATCATGGGCAGGTCCGCCGAGTTGAAATCCGGATCCCATGCCGGCGCACCAAGCACCCTGGCCCCCAGTCGCAGATAGCCCTTAATCAGCGCGGGCGGCTCGACCACCAGCGAGTCGTCAAGCTGCTCGACCGGCAGCGCCAAGCGCGGTGTGACCCGGTAGTCGATAGGGGCTAGGTGCGTTTGCCTGACCTGGCGCCAGATGCTGGCGGCCGCGTGGCCGCCCAGCACCCCGTTGTGCTGCATGGGAATACTCGCGCACCCGATCATGGTGTCGAGCCGATTGCGGGCCATGAACTCGGCCAGCGCGCCCCAGAGCGCGAGAATTACACCGCCATGGCGATGGTCAGCATGTACGCAACTCCGGCCCAGCTCGACCATGCGCTCACGCAGGGGTCCAAGCTTGGCCAGGTCGAACTCGGTGTCGCTGTAGGTACCACCCGCGCGCTTGGCCTGCGCCGGGGTCAGCACCCGGTAGGTGCCGATCACCTCCTGGCTGGTCGTGTCCCGCACCAGTAGGTGCTCACAGTAATCGTCGAACACATCAACATCATGCATGGGCAGCACCTGGGACAAATTGGCACCCATTTCGAGTGCAAACACCTGGTATCTCAGCCGCTGCGCTTCCCGGACCTCATCTTGATTGCGGGCCCAGCTAACCGAAATTTTTCCCATGAACGGGGTGGGCTTCGGCTCCACAGGGATTGAAATGCGTTCATGAGGGGTTCGATGAAGTGACCTCCGAGGCATTTCAACTGGTGAAAAGGCAAAAGTTGGGGTAGGCAATTCTTTCATGACAATGTCCTTGGTTTACGGGGCAATCACACAGTGCCCCTTCCAGTCCGCCCCAACCGGAAGAGTTGTCAAAAAGCCCTTGCAAAGGGCTTGCAACGGCGTAAAGATCAGCAGGCAGAGGACTGCATTTCCGACCATCTGGGTTGGACATGGCGTCTGGATGACGTTAACCGGCTGGGCGGCAGACCTTGGGGGCGTGGACGGATGCCGGATTTGAAGCGCAGTTCACCGGGGCTGCGCGTCATGGCGTGCGTGGTGCAGCGAACAATCCGCCGGCGCTGGTTGTCGAGGTCGTGAATGCTGGCGCCAGTGGTGTGAGCGACACATTTTTCAAGCTGGCTGGTGGGTTTCATATTGAACTCCGAAGCGAACTCCATGCGGGAATGATGGAATTTTGGGCGCTGGGGGTGACGAAGTAATGTCAGTTCAATGGCACTTGCGTGACACGCTTTCCCGCGAGTTATCGGCGAGAAGACTTGGCGAGCCGCAATTTTTGGGACTGATCCAGTGCGAGACGCAAACCAAGTCACTTTCTGGTGTGTTGGCTCACACATGCACCGGATCGAGTTTGAAGGCGGTCAGCCGTGTGAAATCGCTGGCGTACAAACCGGGCCTCACAGCGCAATGTCCAATCTGTTGACCCATGCAGTACGCCACCACCATACGGAGCGCTTATGTTCGCCTTGCAGTGGAGCGCTGCAAGCGGCGGAGAATTGACCCGCCATGATTTAACGCCAAGGACAGCGGCTGCGTTATTGTTCTGCAACACCTGTAGCGGCGTACGGCATGTTTCTTCAGGATTGATCGCAAACTGTTCGCGTGAACCTGACGGTATGGGGCAAGCCCTTGACATCGACAAGTACGCCGCGCCTGGCCAAGCCACGGCGTAGGGTTCCTGCTTTTCTGCGATATTTCTGCCGCGCGTATTGGCCGGCCGTCTGCTGCGTAGTGGCTATTTTTTGGAAGGACGGCCGGTCTTCACTGTGGGGACAACCTTCAATGCACTTAAATACATGGCATCCGGCATGGCAGCCAAGGCCTTGATACCTGCACGAATCAACTCGCTTTTTTTGATTGAAGTGCCCAGCTTACCTGCACGGTGCTTGAGTTCATCGAGCACCGTGTACTCCGCTTTGGGAATGGTGAAACTGTCACGCACCAGTTTCGGTTTTTTCTCCTTGAGCGTCTTTTCGGCTTTCTGGCTAACGGCCTGCTTGACCAATGCTTTGGCAGGTGCCTTGAGAATTGGTTTCACCGAGGACTTGAATACCGCTTGCACCGCTGGTGCCGTTTTACCCGCTGGCTTGGCGGGCATTTTGGACACGGCTTGAACTGCTGCCTTTGCAGCGACTGCGGTTTTTTTGGCAACCGGTGTTGCGGCTGCTTTGGCGGGCAACTTGGCGTTTGATTTGACCCCTGGCTTTGCAGCGACGGCGGATTTTTGAGCCGCTGGCATCGCTGCTTTGGCTGACACCTTGGGGGGTGCTTTAGTTGCTGGCTTTGCCGCTACAGCGGGTTCTTTGGCCACCGGCGCTGTCCCTTCATTGGCGGGCAGATTCGCCGCATCTTGCGACGCGATGGCTGTAGTGGCTGTTTGAGATGGAGTTGGAGTGGCTGCCTGGGCTGGTTCCGAAATGGCTGTGGTGATTGTTGCGTCGGTGGCGGTCATGGTGTAATACCTCTTCATTAAACAGGGTATACAGTTTATATCGTTTGATAAGAAGTTTGACGCCAAGTTTGTGTGCCAGCGAAGCAGGGTTGCCTTGACGGCCAGTATCAACAGGGAGATTTCAACAATGGATGTGGTTCAGCAAATTCGTGCCTTCAATGCCGGCCGTGACCCCGAGCGGCTGGCGCTCAAGTACGCCAAGATGCGCAGTGACCCCTTCGTGTTTCTGCGAGGCGCCTGCCACCTGTTTTACGATCGGTTGCCCTGCAAAGGCCTGTTCAAGTCGGCGCCCTTGGTCTGGTCATGTGGTGACCTGCATCTGGAGAACTTCGGCAGTTACAAGGGCGACAACCGGCCGGTCTATTTCGACATGAATGACTTCGATGAAGGCCTTCTGGCGCCAGCCACCTGGGATGTGGTGCGCATGCTGACCAGCCTGCGCCTAGCGGCCCACAGCCTGGGGATCAAGCCAGGCGAGACCCAGGAGCTCTGCGCGACATTCCTGCAGGCCTATGGGTCCGCGCTGGCACAGGGCAAGGCGTATTGGGTCGATCCGCGCACGGCCAATGGCCTAGTGCAGGATCTGCTCGATGGCCTGGGCGAGCGCAAGCGAGGCGACTTCATCGATTCGCGCACGCAGCTCAAGGACAAGAAATGCGTCATCAAGGTCGATGGCCAGAAAGCCTTGCCGGCAGGCAAGACCGATCGCAAGAAGGTGGAAAACTTCATGGCTGGTTTCGCCAAGGCGCAATCCGACCCAGGGTTTTTCAAGGTGCTGGACGTGGCACGCCGCATTGCGGGTACGGGCAGCCTGGGTGTGGAGCGCTACGTCATCCTGGTGCAAGGCAAGGGGTCGCCCGACGGGCATTACCTCCTCGATCTCAAGGCGTCCTTCCCCTCGTCGCTGGCCAGGCATGCGACAGTCAAACAGCCCAAGTGGAAGTCCGAGGCACACCGCATCGTGGAGATGCAGCGGCGCCTGCAGGCCGTCCCGATGGCGTTTTTACAGCCGGTTTTCATCGGCCGTCAGGCTTATGTGTTGCGCGAACTGCAGCCCTCAGAAGACCGTGTCTCGCTGGACGGTGCCAAGCAGTCCCAAGGGGACATCAAGCAGGTGATTGCCACCATGGGACGCATCGTGGCGTGGGGCCAGTTGCGCAGTGCGGGTCGGCAAGGCTCGGCCATTGCCGACGAGCTAATGGACTATGCCCAGGGCAAGAAATGGCAAAGTCAGTTGCTGGAATCAACGCAAGACCTCGCCAAGCAGACCATGCTCGATGCCGCGACTTTTGCCAGTGCTTATGACGAAGGCGCGTTTCAGCACTGAATTGTGCAACTCTTTGCGATGAGCCGAAGCTGAAAGGCGCATGCGGCTTAATTCGCGCCCTTCATCTTTCCGACACGTCTTGAGAATCCCCCGATCAGCGGCCCAACTCCTTCAGGTAATCTTTGCGTGCTTGCAGCGCGGTATCGGGAAAGTCGCTGAACAGGCCATCGAGCCCCAGGCGGTAGAACTGCAGGTATTCGACTTTCGGGTCCTTGTTGTAGTCAAAAGCCAGGCGGCGTGCTTCGCTCCGAAACGTGTAGGCATGCACGAACAGGCCGGCTTTGTGGGCGTCGTCTATCAGGCTGGTTGCGCTCTGGCTGCTGGCATCGTTGTAGTCGCGCTTGCCGTCGCCATTGCGGTCAACGATGTTGCCTGCTGAATCCAGCGTTGCCTTGATTGGCACGATGTAGGGCTTCCAGGGGCCAATCCCATCGGCATAGGTCTTGATCTCGGCCAGCCCAGCGGGGGTCACCATGGCGCTGAACAGGCGGGTGTCGCCGTTGACGGCCCAGTCATACGGGCGGTCATAGGGTGCGGCGTAGCTCAGCTTGCCGGTTTTCAGGTCATAGTCGTCCGCGTCGATCAGCTGGACCATGCGGGTGGTTAGGCCCTTGACCTTCATCTCTTTCAGGCTGCCGGGCTCAAAGCTTTGCACCAGCACCGGCGCGCTGCGGCTGTTCCAGCCGGCTGCGTTCAGGCTGGCAATCAGCCGGTCTTCGATGCCCAGACCGAGTGCGCGGTGAAAGGTCGGGTGTTTGGTTTCAGGGTAGATGCCAATATCGCGGCCTGATGAAACGCGGCGGGCTTTGACCAAGTCGACGATTTCCTGCAGGGTCGGGATCTGGTAGAGACCGTTGAACTGCTGAGGACGCTCGGCATCGGTAATCAGCGCGCCCAGCTCCTTGATTTCGGCCAGAGTGAAATCGCTCGCAAACCAGCCGGTTTCGTCCACGCCATCGACCTTTTTGGTGGTCTTGCGGCTGGCAAACTTCGTCAAGGTAGAAACGTTTGTGGTGCTTGTGATATTGGGTTCGTGGCGGGCGATCAGAACGCCGTCCTTGGTGACCACCAGATCTGGCTCGACAAAGTCTGCACCCATTTCGATAGCACGTCCATAAGCCTCCAGGGTGTGTTCAGGCAGGTAGCCCGAAGCGCCGCGGTGGCCAATGACCAGAGGTTGCCCGTTGGACAGGGTCTTAAAAGGCTGCACAGTGCTGACTGGCGAGTCATCACCGCCGCCGCA
Organism: Polaromonas sp.; assembly: GCF_010365105.1. Taxonomy (GTDB): domain Bacteria; phylum Pseudomonadota; class Gammaproteobacteria; order Burkholderiales; family Burkholderiaceae_C; genus Polaromonas. The sequence goes on from NZ_JAAFGZ010000001.1 coordinate 183,406, forward strand.
GGCAGAAAGGACCAGCAAGGCGACTGCCGCCATCGCAAAATGAGCCAAACGAGCGGGTTTTGCAGGAAGCATCATGGAACAAACTCCTGTATTGAATTAGCTTTTCAGTATGTCCCAGCGTTGTGACAATGCGGTGAAACCGGGGCTGCTGTTGGGCGCAACATGTTGAGCAAAAGCCGGCGCGTTTTCAGGGCACGGCAATTACCTGCAGGCTGGTTTTCAGGCTGGCCTCGTAAATCTTGTCCACAGAGGCGCGCGGTCTGGCACTTGCAGGGGCTGCTGGTATTCCTGCCTGCGGCGGTACGGCCGAGAAGGTGGCACCAAGCGCGTTTCTGAGTTCCGAAGCCGGAACCAGACGGTCGCCGCCTTGCCCGACCCGACCCGGCAGCGCCAGGCCGATGAGTTGTCCGCCCGCATTAAACACCGGCCCGCCACGCGGCCCGGCCGGCAGAGCTAAGCCCAGCAGTCGCTCGCCGGTGGTTCCACTGGCGCTGCCCAGAAAGCCGGTACGCAACAGGGGCCAGGCAGGCGCGGCATCTGGCGTTGCGGCATATTCCACGGCGAAACCAGGACTTCCAGGAAAAGCATCGCTGGCGGCCACCAACTGGTCGTCTGGGACGGGTAGCCGGCTCTGCAGGCGCACCAGCGCCACGCCCAGTGCGCTGAATTTTTGATCGGTCCGGGCTTGCACCAGCTGGCCCAGCCCGTTGCGTAGCCAGAGGCGGCCAGAGGCCGGCAGCAGGCTCAAAGGCAGCAGCGCTTTCGTGCCGCCGTGGAGCAGCACCGCACTGCCCACGACGCGGGCGGAGGCAGGCAAGCCGTTCATGCCGCCATACGGCGCCAGCCGTGTTGGCAGCGTCAGCAGCGGGCCGCTGGCAACCGGCATGCCCGAGCGCAGTTGTTGCTGCACCGCCTGAACCCTTGGGTTGCCCGGTATGCGGGTTTCGGCGTTGGCCAGCAGCCGCTGGGCAATGGCAGGCTGGCCGCCCGCATGCAGCAGCCACACATAGAGCAGCGATCCGCCCACCTCGTCAAGGTGGGCGCCGGCGGTATGTGCGCCAAATGCCAATGCGCGTCGGTAGTCGCCGGACTGCATGTAGGCACGAACCAAGGCGATTTCAGTGTCGGCGGCATGCAGGATCAGCGCAGCACGTTCGAACGCATTGAGCGCGCCGGTCACGTCAAGCCGGGCCAGCGCGGTTTCGCCTTTCTTGAGCAACTCAGCACGTTCCTGCAAACGGGCTGGCGTTGCTGCTTCCACTTCATGATGCGCATCGCCAGCAGGAGGTACAGATCGCCCTTGTTCCATGTAAGGGTGTAGATGGACGTTGCCGTCAGCCCCCGCCGCCATTGCCCTGTCTTCAGCTACCGCCACCAAGCCAAGCATCATCAGTAAAACCGTGCGGCATTTTGGCGAAATGCCGTTCGCCTGTCGTTTTTTCCTCACGGATTGACGTTGGCGCCACCCGGGCAGATGGCGCTGGTACCTACGCGGTTAATGCGTGGCGTACCTGCATCAAGCACGTTGGCGCCAGGCGCATAAGCCGCCTTGGACGCCTTAAAGTCGGCCAAGTAGGCCGTCAGCGCATCAATGTCCTGCGCCCCGCCGATTCGGTCGGTGCCCTTGACCAGCGTGGCGTAGCCGTCGCCGCCATCGGCCATGAAGTTGTTGACCGTCACGCGGTAAGACTTGGCGGGGTTTTGCACCGTGCCGCTGGCGTCCACCAGTGTTTCAACAACGCTGCTACTCCGCAGCGTGACGTTGCTGACGCGCGCGCCGCAGGCCTTGGCGCCGTCCCACGTGTACTTGAAACCGGCCGAAGGAATCGCAAAGCGGGTGGCAGTGGGCGACTGGCCCAGGCAGCCGGCGAACTGCTCTTCCAGAAAGTCCTTGATGTTCTGCGTGGTCAGTGACAAAGTGACCAGGCTGTTGCCGAAGGGCTGGACCGTGAAAGCCTCGCCGTAGGTCACATTGCCGTTGCCTTCGCCCGCCGTGCTGGAGGCAAAGGTAAAGCCGGGGCTGCGCACACCGCCACCGTTCATGAAGGCCATCACGGCGCCGCCAAAGCCGGCCGGCTGAGTGGCCGCCAGCTGTGAGTCGGCGATCAGGTTGCCTGCCGGCATGTTGCACGCGCCGTCGGTGCGGGTGTTGGGCAGGTCGGCAGTGATGCCGCCAATGATGCTGTTGGCCAGCGGCGAAACCAGGCTTTTGTAGCCGGCCACGATCTTCGCCACCACGGTGTCTGCGGTGATGGCGGGGTCGTTGCGCACCACCAGCCGATTGGTGGCCAAGGCTTTGATGATGTCGCCGGTCGAGGGGTCAATCGTCACATCAATATCGGTCAACACCCGGCCGAACGAACTGGCGCTGGTGACCGAGATGCGGCGGCCGGTTGTGTTGGGCAGCATGCAGTTGTAGGCCGCGTGGGTGTGGCCGCTGACCACCAGGTCTACGGCGTTGTCGAACTTGCTGACAATGCTGGCAATCGCTGATCCAGCCAACTGGCCTTCGCAGGCATTGATGTCGCCCAGCGTGCCAGCCTGAAAGCCGCCTTCATGCACCAAGACGACGATGGAGGAAATGCCTGCTGCGCGCAATTCGGGAATCAGCGCGTTGACGGTTTGCGCCTCGTCGCGGAACTCCAGTCCGGCAACGCCCGACGGCGTGACGATGGTGGGCGTGGCCTTGAGCGTCATGCCAATGAAGGCCACCTTGACACCGTTGAACGTCTTGACGCCATACGCAGGCAACAGTGGCTTGCCGGTGGCAGTCGAAATTACGTTGGCCGACAGCCATTGGAACTTGGCACCCTCGAACGGTACCGGCGTACCGGCTGCTGCACCCTGGCAGCTGTTGGGGTCCACCACACCGGCAGTCATCTTGCAGCCGCCGTTTTGCAGGCGCAGCAGTTCGGCCGAGCCTTTGTCGAACTCGTGGTTGCCGACTGAATTGAATTCCAGGCCGATGCGGTTGAGCGTTTCTACCGAAGGCTCGTCGAAAAACAGCGATGAAATCAGCGGTGAGGCACCAATCGAGTCACCCGCGCCAACCACCACGTTCAGCGGATTTTTCTTTTTAAGGCTCGCGATATGGGCTGCCATGAATTCCGCGCCGCCCACGGCCGGACGGCTGGCAGCAGGCACTGCGGTAGTTTCGCCAAACGTACCGGGCGACTCCAGCGTGCCGTGATAGTCGTTGAACCCCATCACCTTGATGGTGAAAGGCTCGGCCAGCGGTGTGGGTGTGGCGACCGTGATGGCATCGCTGCCGCCGCAGGCCACCAGTACAGAGCCTGCCACCAACGACAGTGCGGCAGCGGCCAAGAAAGTTTTATTCATCATGCAACTCTTTCAGAATCTCAAGCCAGTTGGGACAGCACCGTGGCACTGTAGGCAGTGACGGTGTCAGTTTCGTGACGCCAAAGGCCGAGAGTAGTTACTGCAACGCCCGGCTCACCGCTGAATGCTTTTGCCAGCATGCCCCCGCCAGCCGAACTAGCCGCACTGCTCGGCGCCTCGGCAATTCGGTCACGGATCAACTCTCTATCTGTGCCTTTAAAAACTTCCGCTGGCGGGAATTGACTGTTCTAACGGTCGTTGTATGGATGGATGGAAACATGACACGGGAGCCAACAGTCATAAATAAGACACGGGAAATTTCTACGATGCATCACTTCATTACAAATAAAAATTAGGCGCCGTGCATGCACCTCCACAAGTCAGAAAAGGCCAAGCGCGAACTCAGCTCCAGGCAGCGTGTGCTCAATATTCGCGAACGGGGTGCACTTTTTCTCGCGGATGGTTGTAAAACGCAAGATGAAATGCAGGTATTGCTGCGCGATGATGGCAGCATCTTGCAAAAGCTGATTTCTGACGGGTATCTGGTCCGCCTTGAGGCAAGCGGTCACCGTGCATTGGCTCTTGAGACTAAAGTGGTGGCTCCAGCGCTTCAGTTGCCCCCGGCCCCTGTTGCACCACCTGGATCATCCAGCGACAACTTCGACGGCAAACGCTCCTTGGCAACCACCCGAATGTTCCTGTTTGACATTTGCGAGCGAATGTTTTCCAAAAAGGCACCCGCACTGGCCCATCAATACCGAGATCAACTGCGACAAGCACGTGACCGTGAATCCATGGTGGCTATTGCTCGCGACATCATTGTGAAAGTGGAAGAAATTGCGGGCTCGGAACGAGCCGATGGCTTGAGCGAGCGCATCGCAATGATGTTGCCGCCGGAGTAAAACTGGTTGCAAGCCTGGTACAACTGATGACAGGTGCTACTCCCGGAGGAGTAGCCTCTCAGTCTGCATAACGAATTTGTATGTAGTTGCCAGGCGCATCACCCAGTACGCAGGCAGGATTGAGGGGTGCAGGCGCTACGGGTGCGCCCGAACGCTCCTTCAACCAGACGTCCATGGCCTCCCACCAGGAACCCTCAAACGAGGGCGCATTGACAGCCCATTCGTCCGGGTCTGTCCAACCGTGGCCTGGCTCCACGCTACCCCGTTGGTAGCTGCGGCGGGGGTGGCCCGGCTCCGAGACAATTCCCGCGTTATGCCCGCCAGCGGCCAGGATGAACATGGTGTGGGTATCCGTGAAAAGGTGAATTTTGTAGACAGAGCGCCAAGGCGAGACGTGATCCCGCACGGTGCCCACTACCAGCATGGGCGCCTTGATGTCTATGAGGGACACGCCCGTGCCCCCCAAACGGTAATGCCCGGAGGCCAGTGCGTTGTTGAGATAAAGCGAAGACAGGTATTCCGAATGCATGCGCTCGGTCAGGCGCGTCACGTCGGTGTTCCAGCTCATCATGTCATTGCCCACATCGTCCTCGCCCAGCAGGTAACGATGCGTCTGGCGAGCCCAGATCAAGTCACGGGAATTGAGAAACTGGAAGGCGCCGCCCATCTGCCGCCCCGATATGTAGCCGGTGCGTGCCATGGTCTCGCGCAAGGTCTGAATCTGGTCTTCGTCGATAAAAACGCCAAGTTCGCCGGGTTCACTAAAGTCGGTCAACGACGCCAGCAGGGTGACCGTGGCCAACTCGGGCAGATAGCCCCATCGGGCGGCATTTTCCTTCAGGCCCAGCGCGGCGGCCACGATGGACAGGAACGTGCCGCCCAGGCAATAGCCCATCGCGTGAATGCGGGGGGCGCCCGTAAGCGACCTGACGGCGGCCATAGCTTCCATCACGCCCATCTGCAGGTAGTCTTGCATGCCCAGATCGCGATCGCGGGCATCCGGGTTGCGCCACGAGATCATGAACACCGTATACCCCTGGCCGACCAGGTAGCGCACCATGGAATTGGCGGGCGACAAGTCAAGAATGTAATACTTCATGATGCACGAGGGTACGATCAGCAAAGGCTCCGGCAGCACCTTGTCAGTGGTCGGTAGGTACTGAACCAGCTCCACCAGGTGATTGCGGAACACCACCTTGCCCGGAGTCACCGCCACGTCCTTGCCAACTTCGAAAGTCAGTGGTTTGAGCGATCCGGGGCTGATGACGCTTCGGGCCTTGTAATCTTCCTTCAGGTCTCGAAGATAGTTTTTTTGCCCCTGAAGCAAGCTCTGCCCCATGGACGCCTGGCTCTTCTTGAGCACTTCGGGGTTGGTCAGCGGCCAGTTGGAAGGCGACAGCGCATCGAGCCATTGGCGGCTGAAAAAGTCCACGACATGCTGGTGATGTTTGGCCACGCCATCCACTCTGGCGGATTCCCGCCGCCAGGAGTCACTGGCCTTGAAGCCTTCTTTCAGTGCCTTGAAAGGCCATGATTTCCATGCTTCATCGTTAAAGCGGTGGTCATTTTCCTGGACTGGTGTGTCATGCCCATCGACGCTAGTTTGGGTTTGCAAGGTATGGACCCAGGCCTCCCAGGAAAGCGACATGCCTAACCTGCCCAGGCGCGCTTGGCGGCTCGGCGAGACGGCAAGGTGCAGGGCCCAATCTGCAAATGCCAAACCGAGCGAGATTGGTGACAGGCCCATGCTGGACTTGGAAAGCTGCAAATGCAACGCCCTGTCAACCGATGTCTCGACCGGAGGTGACGGTTTGAGTGTCAACGCAGAAGGTATGGATTTCATGCGGTCTTGTGCGAATGGATTGAAGAATCAGGCAGCGGCGTGGCAACCGCCATCGACGTAAATTGTCTGGTTGGTCATGCCGGAATGGCGGCACTCATGAAGTGCTGTGTTTGTGGTGGTGGTGATGATGATTGGCGGGGGCCTGCGCCGCTCGAAGTGCTCTGAGCCGATCGACCAGAGCGGCATCGGGCACGAAGACGGCGGCAACCTCGCCGGCGTAGACGTTGCCTTCGTTGCCGTCCAGGCTGATGACATCGCCTTCTTTAAGCAGCAGGTCCCCCAGGCGGATGGTCCGTGCGCTCAGGTCGATTCGCAGTGTTTCACACCCGACCAGACAGACTTTTCCCAGTTGTCGGGCCACCACAGCAGCGTGGGAAGTGCGCGCGCCCCGCTGCGTCAGCAAGCCGGCTGCAAATTCAAGGGCCGCGATGTCACTGGTTTCGGCGTCCTGGCGGACCAGAACCAGGCTGGCACCTTCAGCGGCACGGGCTGCGGCGCGTGCGCTGTCCAGCACAATTTCACCGGACACCACGCCGGAGCAGGCCGACATGGCACGGCCGATCGGGCTGGCCTGCCCCGGCGTGGTATCCGGGTCGCCTTGGGACGCCAGTTGCACCGTGCCAAGGTCTTCCTCGCTAAAGTCCTTCGTGCGCTCCAGGGCGGTGGCGGCGTCTATCAGGCCTTCATCCAGGAGATCGAGTGCGATGCGGGCGGCCGCCAGGGGTGTTCGTTTGCCAGAGCGTGTCTGCAGCATGTGCAGCACGCCGTCTTGCACCGTGAATTCGAAATCCTGCATATCCGAGAACTCCCGCTCCAGGGTCTGCACCGCGTCCTGCAGCTTGCGCCAGGCGTCCGGCGCCACGCTGGCCAGCGCCTCGTGTCCATGGGCATTCCTCCGACCTGAAACAACGTCTTCGCCCTGGGCATTGGCCAGAAAATCCACCCATGGCTGGCGCTCGCCGGTCGTGGGATTGCGGGTGAAGCCGACGCCGGCACCCGCATGTCCACCGCTGTTGCCAAACACCATGCTTTGAATCGTCACGGCCGTCCCCATGGCAGCGTCGATCTGATTGATCTCGCGGTAGGCCTGTGCCTTTTCCGCGTGCCATGACATGAAAACCCCCCGAATAGCTCCGGACAGCTGTGCATTGGCATCCTGCGGGAACGGCTGCCCGCTGTGCAACTGGTACAGCGCCAGAAACTGGCGCGTCAGGCTGCGTAATTCTGCGAAGTCCAACTGCCGCTCGTCGCGCCCTTGGGTGGCATGCTCGATCTCGTCCTCGAACAGGGAGCCCGGCAAGCCTGCCACTACTTCGCCATAGCTGGCAATAAGCCGCCGGTAAGCATCCCAGACCAGTCTGGGATTGCCGGTCTGGCGCAGCAGGCCGGGCAGGGTCTGGTCACACAACCCGATGTTGAGCAGCGTCTCCATCATGCCCGGCATGGACACGGGGGCTCCGGAGCGGACTGACACGATCAACGGCCTGCGCACATCGCCAAGTACGCGTCCCGTCGCGTCTTGCAAGGCCGGCAGCCCGATGGTGAACACGGGCAGCATGCACTCTTCGGGTGATTTTGCGTAGTGCGTGCCGATCACCAGTGCCGGCGGAACGGGCAGTCCGATACCTGTCATGCGCAGAAGGTTGTAGGCCTTGGACCCCATGGTCTCCCGGTTCGGCTTGTGATGGGGGGGCGTGTTGCCCTCGGCAATCAGATACAGATGTTTGGGCCAGAGGCTTAGTGAGTTCATGCCGTCATCCCAGTTTTGGTGAGGACCATCTTGCGCAGCGCATAACCGGCTGCTAGCAGGCCGTCAGAAGCTTTTTCGATCGTGGTGGCCAGGTCGCTGGCCAGGAGCAGGCCGGCAGGGGAGGCATGAAGCGAGATGACAATGCTCTTGCGAGCTTGACGCGACAATTCGTCGCACAGCCGCTCCGCGCGCAACATGCGCCAGAGTGTCTGCAGAAACAAGTCGCTGTCGACCGCGTCGCCGTACTCACTGACTTGGCGCGCGATCTCAATGGCTTTGACTTGGTCCTGAATGGCTGCCAGGGTCGTGTCCGCTAGATGGCGCAGCACTTCGGTGACCGGTGCCGGAAGCCCCTGAAGAGGCTCGCCCAGCGTCATGGAGTGGATGAAGAAGGCTTCCTCCAGCGCATCGGCCACATCATCTGCCTTTTCCAGAAGTTCGACCACCGGGCGCCAGCGGCTTTGTCGCTCTGCGCGTTGTCGGGCATCTATCAGCAGGTGGTCAGCTTGCCGTTCCCAGGTTTTGGCGCGCAGCACGAGGCTGGCATTTTGGTTTTCATCAACGGCTGTTGCGTTTTCGAGCGCCTCGCACAGTGCCTGCGCAATCGCATGGCAGTAGGCCGCATGCTCGGCCAGCAAATCGAACTCAAAAGTGCGCTGGCGCAGCACGCGAGCGAGTAGCATTTGCGCCTCGTCAGCCACCAGCGCCACAGGCTGCTGCTGACGCAGCATGATGCTGGACATGCGCAGGATCTCCAGCAAAAAGTCGCTTGCCGAAGCCTCCCCCAGAATGTCATCGAGACGATCACCGACCCGAAAAGCCTCGCTGTCCACCGCCTGCATCGCATTGAAAACCAGTCGTTCCCCGCCTGCCAGAAGCCATGCCATGTGCCCCAGTTCCTCCTCTGCGGCGCGGCGCAGGATCGCCTGCGCCTGAGGCTTTTTAACGAAGTTCTGCAGGCGCTTGCGGGCGCGGTTCCAGTCAATGACGAACACGATGCGCGAGGCGACGGCCTCAAGTCCGTCCATGAGTATCTCGTCATCATCGGCTTTGAGGTGGGCCTTCCCCACCTGGTACGGCTTGCCTGCATTGAGACCGTCGGAGGTTACGGGGTCGTACACCGTCCATTCGAAACCTGCAACCTCCAGCATCTGGCGAAAAAATTCAAAGCGCCCGGCATGAAGATCGGAATAGGTCAGGTTGATGGTGCGCTGCTCCACCTCGATCACCAAGACATGCACATCGTTGGTGCCAATGTCGTTCTGGATCAGGAGTTGCGAGCCATTGCGGGTCACGGCGGTGTCCAGACCGGGGTGAGAAAATTTTAGCGGCGCCGTTCGATGCAGGCCCCGCATGAAGGCCTTGATCAGCGGGCGGTCGGTTTCGTCGATTTGCCAGACGTGTGCGCCATCAATGTCTTCGGTGGCGATCTCGCTGGCCGTGGCGTTGAGTTGCTTGTGCAAATCCATCACCAGGATATGGAAACTGTCGCCATGCTTTCGGTCTCCACGGGTCAGGTCAGCCAGTGCCTGAGGCCCAAGCCCTTCCTCGTCTTCCATGACATGAATTTTTTGCAACCAAATATCCCGGCGGGCTATCAGTTGCGGATGATGTTCACGCCCCCCTTCGGCAAGAGGACGGGCCATCAGGGATAAATCCGACGCCATCGCACCAAGCAACTGCTCCAGTTGGGGAATAACCAGCGTCCGGTCATCAAGGTAAGCCGTCTTGACCAGTTCCTGGAGCCAGGCCGCGCCATGCAGGCCGCACTGCGCAAGCTCCCGTCCCCAGTCTGCCGCAGGGTTATCCGGCGAAGCGGCATGCTGGGCAGCGGACTGGATCATTGACAGGTACAACTTCAGGCGATCATTCGCCAGCAGTGCCGCCTTGACCCAGGCGGGCATCAGCAGGGATGACTGTCCCAGGGATGCGACCGCTTTTTCTTTAAGCATGTGAACTCTCGATCTGGAATGAAATTCACAGGCAATACTAAAAGTTGGATGTGTCGAATGGATGACAACGACAGCCTTTGTCTTTGAACTTCTTACATCTTGAATTAAATAATGCATTTTTTATGACGAGATTGAGTTCGTTCGATTCACATCAGGTCAATGGCGATGCATGGGTAACAGTCATCCATGGAGGCACGAAGTCACTCTGAATCTGACTTGTTTTCGTCTCAATACGCCTTATTTATCCGCGTCTTCGTCATAGTTCGTATGCGCAATTCTGGTAGTCTTTTTTCTCGGAACCTATTTTTTTGCTGATCATTAAAGGTATCGAATGAGCGAAAACCGCAAACAACGATCTGACCGCAAGGAACGGCATGCTGAGCAAAGTCGTACCAGCCAACGCCGACGTGAAAAGCAACAACTCACAGAACGGTATGGTGGACACCCAATTTTTCCGGAACCTGAACCAAAGGGCGTTTACCGGCCGTGTTCGAGCGTGTAGTAGAGTTGCGAACCGGAATCCTGATTGGCGTGGTGCTTGCGCTCCTGGCGTTCCCTATGGTGTGGTTGGGGTTCGGTGAACTGCGAATGGCCGCCGCCGTGACCTTGGCGCTGGCCGCGGCCAGCATCGTGGCCTCGACCCTTGGGTTGCTGCTGCCCTCGCTGCTGGCGCGCTTCAGGTTCGACCCGGCGTATGGCATCGGGCCCCTGGCGACAATCGTGCAGGACGTGCTGACCCTGCTGATCTACTTCGCTTGCGTTTCGGTGATTGTTCTCTGAGGGCGCCTTGACCGCTGGTACAGAGTCTTTGCGCAGAAGCAGCTCGCGGGCAAGAGGCTTCTGCGCGTTATTGCTGCGGCTGCCGTAATTCTGCCGTCTGCATGGAAATATCGAAAAGTTTTGCCTTGCCAGCGTAGTACCGGTCAAGCCGCCATTCCTGAAGAATTTCCATTGCCAGGTTGAAGCGATCAAAATCGAGTTCGTAGATGTCCGCAATCGGAAAATTCTTTTTGGCTCCCAGCGCCAGCACGAGACTGGAGAGTGTCTGAGCGTCCGGATTGGCAGGGTTTTTCTCAATAAATTTTCGAGCTTTCTTGAGGGCATTCATGGGTTTATCTTCTATGAAAATGAGAAAATTTTGTGCTGTTGCAGGGCATGAACTCGCAAACGATGTCGTTGTCGCGCGAGGTGTGGTGATGGCCATCATCCTGATGGCCATTTGGGGCAGCAAGATATGCGATCTTATCGCCCTCATGCGCCATCACTGTGCGCCACGCGACTGGCCTCGCATAGTGGTATGTCAAACCGGCTTGGCCCACCAACGGCGACGCCACGCAGGAATTTCGCCAGTCCAAGGTTCGCATCCCGCTTGGCTGCCCATATTGCAGCTTGCACGATGTCATTTGACGTCCCGATGTTCGTCTGCAGCGCCGCAAGGGCACTTTCAGATCAGCCTTTGCATTGCCTGGCCCATTGTGTTGAGGGAACGCTTTCAGCCATTGCTTGATTGTCTGCAGAGTGGAACCGACGGCGAATGCTTCGCGCGCGTAGCGGACTGATCTGTGCTGCAGATTGGCGGCCTATGCCAAGGCTTGGAGCGCGCTCCGCCTTCGGCTGAACTAAAGAGGGAAGGGCTGCGCATCTCGGACATCGCGATCCATCACAATCTCCATTGCGGCACCTTGCGTGAAAGTCAGCCAGAACGATCCTGCCCCACTGCGACGCCGCGCAAGAACTCTGCCAGTTCATGGTCTGCTTCCACCTTCACCACTAGCAGATTTGCCTGCACAACATCGCGCGCCATGCCGATGTTCGTCTGCAAATCCGTGGCCTGCCGATACCAGCGTTTGGTGCGCTGCCGGTTCAGGAGGGGCTTCAATGCTTCGATGCCGTAGCGCGTTCGCTTAGCCAGAATGCGAGCTTGGTGTTGACCTTCGAGCGTATCGGCATCGTGGAGCGCCCCTTTGAGCTGCTTATGCAGGCGGGCAATGCGGCGCCTGGCCCAGCGGCGAAATGACATGTCGAGAGCATCCCGAGCTTCCCCTGATTCCTTCTGCCGAGGCAGCTCTTCCAGCCATTGCGTGATTCCAAGCAAAGCCGCGCCGACACTTGGCACTTCGAGTGCGTAGCAAATGGCTTTGCGCTGAACGTCTGCCGACTGCGTCAAGGCTTGATTCAATGCCTGCCACTTTTCTTCCCGGCGGACATTGCCCGCCATGTAGGCGTCCGCGAACTTCGGCAGGGTTTCAGTTCGTGCCACATCCAGGTCTCGCAGTTCGCCGACCAGCGTCAAAAGCGTTTTCAGGGGCTCCCAGGAGGGCACTGTATCGGCATCAAGGAGGAGCTTGAAAAGCCGGTAGGCACTTCTGAAGCGTCGCCAGCCGACCCGTGCCTGATGTAGCACCTCAGGGGAATTTGAATGACGCAGTGTATTGAGGTTGGCTGTGAACTGACAAAACATCTCTTGGAGCACGCGCTGCGCCGCCTCGGCGGGAACCATTTTGGCGTGCAACGTTGGCGGCTGCGCTCGCAGTGGGCGGTCCAGGGAGCCCTCGGCCAATGCATAGCCACGCTCGGCCTTGCTCCGGGTTTCTGGCATCACCGCGATGCTGCGGGCGATCTGCTGTGCAATACCGAACAGCGCTGCTGGCTGGCCTGCCAGCAGTTCGAGTTCAAGCTCGCAAATAGGTATGCGCTTGCCCTCAACCACAATCTGCCCGACGTCGAGCGACACCTCCACGATGCTGCCGCCCGGCTTGCGCACGGTCCAGCTGGTCCGGTCAAAGCTGGTGACAAAGCATGGCGCAAGCTTGCGAAACAGATCGCCGTCAGGATCGATGTCTATCCAAGGCGTGGCTTCAAGCGCCGGCAAGGCCAATTGGGCACCGGGCACGGAGGTTTCCCATTCGCCGCGCTGGCTCAAGGCCGAGTTGCCTGTGCCGCCCATCTTGAGGGTCTGAAGCCATTCAGGCTTTGCATCACTGCCCACGCGCCTGAGCCGCAAGGCTACGCGCTTGCGGCGCAGCGTTTGCTCAGGGGTGTCGTAGTAGGTATTGTGCAGCTGCAGATGGCTTGGCTTGCGGCGCGCCAGCCCCGGCATGCGGGCCAGTTTTTTTTCCAGTTCAGCCGGGTCGCATGCTGGTAGCGCAAGCTTGAGTTCTATCTCTTGTGGTCGGGGGGATAAGGCGTCGTTTTTTTTCATGGCGTTCCGTCTAAAGTTCACAAGTTAATGGCTCAAGGAGCAGCTACCCAAAGAGGATGCCGGGCTGTCTGAAGGTATGCAACCGAAAATTGTTACGGCCGCTGTCGTCAATCTTTATCCAGAGTCGCTCAAGCTCAGGAGGGCTGTATGGCGAGCCTTCATGAGTCCCGTTTCAAGTTACGATTTACTACCAATTTCAAGGTGGCCCACTTTAGGACAAGCATCCAAAATACATGGCATGACAGCTCGCAGACAAGGCATGAGCAAGGAAATCGTCGCCAGTGCAGTCACTGCGTCGCGTAATTGACCATGCCCGGTTTAGTTGCACTGGCTAATTCAATACTCCCATGCGGTTTTGCATGGATTCGTTGCCACTGACACGAACTTTCACACCTTCTGTGCAGAGTTGCTGGGTTTGAGGCGCTTTCAGAAGCTATTGTTCCTTTCAAATGGAGAAAAAGCGGATGCACAAAAACCTTCAAAACCTCGAAAGACTCTGCCAAAAACTGCAGTTCCGGTATGGCCAGGACGATGAATTGGTCATGCAGGTGAAGCATGAAATTGACTCAAACGTGACCCGGTATTCAAAGAATCGTCACAGTGAAAACCAAGGGCGATACCGGGAGCGCAAGGAAGAGTTCTCCATGCCTCCGCACTAAAAATCTGGCTTGGCAGACGCTGAGTTGCTGCAGAAATCTTGGCGTTTGATGCCAAACCAGACGCTGAATCGGACTTTTTCCTCCTCACCTTAGTACAAGCAGCACAGGTTTGTGATCAGACGCGTCACCCATCGCATCCACTCGGATTTCCTTTACCCGGGGCGCAAGATCCTCGCTAACCAAGATGAAGTCGAAGGTAAACGGCTGGTCTGGCCACTGGGCCTTATCGTAGATGCCCACTGTGGGGGCATGCGACTCGCCGCAATGGGTAATTTCCTAAGCATTGCGGTAAGGGTGCGTGGCACTGTCCGTCGCAGCCAGCATTCGCGCCATTTCAGCGGAGCCGGGCTGGCAGTTGAAGTCACCGGTGAGGATCGATGCTGCAGCACGTGGCACGAAGAAGAATGGACCTTCGGATACCTGGCCTGGTCGCAAGTTACCTGCCTGTGCCATGGCTTCCTGATGCAATTGGCGCAGTCGTTCAATCTGGGACATGCGTTGCCGGCTGGAATAGTATTCCAGATGGGTGGTGGTGACACGCACCAAACCTAATGGCGTGTTCAGTGTGGCCTCTAGGGCAATCCGTTGCATTCTGAGAACATCCGGGTCAGCCGGCCATGGCAACAGGTGACGGAATACCTGCTGCACAGGAAAACGCGAAAAAATCATGTTGCCGAATGTTCGGCGGCCACCTGCTGGATGGGGGGTGTCGGTGGCCACGCCCACGACTGCGGTATAGCCCGGCAGAAGATCGGCCAGGTACTGGAACTGGTCTCGACCATCGCAGCCTGGCAATTCGGGATAACCGGCTGAAACCTCTTGGACGCAGAGCACGTCGAAATCGACCAGGCGGCGTGCATGGGCCACAACCCGGTCAAGATCAACCCTGCCGTCGGCGCCGCGTCCCCATTGGATGTTCCACGTAACGAGTTGCATACTTCGTCTGAAAATTTGGTCTAAAGGCAATCACCTGAGTCGGCGATCACTTCATCCCGCCCTGGTCAATGACGCACCACCCAATGCAGCCAGCAAAAAACACGATGGCTACTCAATTCAAGCGAGAGCCACTACCCCACATTAGGCTAGTGCTGCGGCCCTAGAATCGCTGCAACTTTAGCGCCAAGAAGCTCCCAAGCCTTGCGTTTCTCTTCAGCGTAGTCATACGGGCCATACACGCGATCCAGTTTGGATCCTACCGTGTGGTTGAGGCATCGGTTTCTCGTATCGTCATCGACCTTCTCGCGCTGCATAAACGTCGAGCCTGTCCGTCGTAAGTCATGCGGAGACCAGTCACCGTTTTGCCCACCGCCCAAAACAAGTGAATCGTCACAACGACGACCCTTGAGCGGTTTGGACCTCTGCTTAAATCTTGTCTGCCGGTCGCCGACCTGCTTTGACACGCTATTGGTTGCGACGTACTGATCGCCCAAATTCTTGGCTGGAAAACACCATGGACTATTACCGGTAATCTGATTCAGTGACAGAAATTGCGCCTTCGAAAAAGTCGAAAGAAAAATCACGAAATCTGGCCTCGTATCAGTTCGTTCGTGTTTGAAGTTTCCTCGAGGGATTCTCCATTCACCCTTTTCCAGATTTACGTGTTCCCAACGTGCCATTAGCAATTCGCCAATTCGGCACATCGTGCTCAAGCAAAGCCATAACGCGATTTTTGTCTCGCTTTTTACTGGCCTGGTAGCGTTGCGTCGGTCTGGCGCATCGTTGTACTGATGCTGCATCCTATCGAAAATATCCTGTAACTCGCGAATTTCGTTGTCCGTCAAGATTCTGTTCGATATGTTTGAAAGATCATAGTCAGGCGTCACCAAAGTCTGGATTTGAATCCGCTTGGAAGGGTCACCGTCTACCAATAGACGGCGCCATGGTTGTTCTTCCTCAGCCCAGCGAAACATTTGCTGAATGTCAGCGAGCAAAAGAACAATGGTGCGATTAACGCCACGGATCGCAACTTTCCGTAATAGGTCGCGAATGTGGTCAGCCGTCACGTCCTTGACCGGGACATCCCCAATTTGGGGTAGCACATCTTTTTCAAAGGCTCGTCGAAGGGATTGATTGTTATTTTTTCGGGCTACGCCATTGGTCAACCACTTTTCGAACAAAGTCCGGACGGGTAACCTTGTCGTTAACGCCTGTAGTTCCGCATCAGCTTGATCTTTTTCCTGCTTGGCGCGCTGTTTCTTGAAATCGGTGCCGTCACGAGCGAGAGATTGAATTCGGACGTTTTCCGTGTTTGCTTCAGCCAACGACATGTAGCCATCTCCACTTCCGTAGGGTTTTGGCAACCGAACTTCGATTTGTGAACCATTGACAACATACCGAACGTGCCAGGTTTTCACGCCATCTGCCGCTACTCGGAGATATAAACCGCGATCGACTGTTAGCCGATACGCAGTAGGTTTCGGCCTTGCAGCCTCAATTGCTCTAACTGTGAGTTTTGCCATACGTCTCCTAGCCATGTCCTAAAAATCGCTGGATTCGAGTGTACGTCGATGGACAAGGTTGGACGAGTATATTTTATAAGTTGTTGTTTTTAAAAGGATTTATTGTCCGCTGTAATCCATTCAAATCCATAAGAAACTGGCTACGAACCAAGGGGTCGTGGGTTCAATTCCTGCCAGCCGCACCATAACAATAGCGTTATAGAACAACAGCTTAGAGATCAAAAGTCTCTAGGCTGTTTTTCTTTGTGCGTTCGGTTTTGGCTCTCAGGCTGGTTCTGGACGACTTTTGACTCTACAAGCTGTGAATTCACAAACGAGAGCGAATTCCGTCGGCTCAAGTGGGTTCTGGCCAACAACATGGACCCATGTTGCTCGTGGGGCCAGAGATGAAATTGTTCACTGCAAGTCATATCGACTGGCGTCTGGTCACAGGCAGCACACAGTTCGGCAACGGCTGGAGCATCGCCGGTTTCTCCCCGGGCCCCGGCCTGGTGGCGCTGGGTATGGGCGAGTTCAAGGTGCTGGTCTTTGTTTGTGGTCATGGCCCTCCTGGGCTTTGATAGGTTCACCACGACATGAATCTTTGAATTTCAGGTCGATGTGAAAAATCCGGTGCCATTGACAGTACTAAATTGGTGAGAACTCTGATTCGGTCTCACGAAATCGAAGTCGGCTCTATAATTAAAGTAATTGATCAATTACTTGGATCGCTGATGGAAATACTGGTGAAGAGCGTCAAGCAGTCCACAGAAATACGTCAGGCGGGGCTGGTCGATGCGGCCTTGAGACTGGCAGCGCAGCGCAGCCCGGCGGACATCACCACCAGCGATCTGGCGCAGGCCGTGGGGATTACGCAAGGCGCTGTGTTCCGCCACTTTTCCAGTAAGGAAGCGGTTTGGCTGGCCGTGCTGGACTGGACTGCAGACACGCTGATGCGCCGGTTGCAAATAGCCGCTGAAGCTGAATTGGCCAAACCGGACAAGCTCGCCCCGCTGGCTGCGCTAAAAGCGGTCTTCATGGCGCATGTGGATTTCGTGGTGGCTCATCCCGGCGTGCCGCGGGTGATTTTTCAGGAGTTGCAGCAGGCGCAGGACACGGCGCTCAAGGCCCGCGTTCGCGGCCTGATGCAGCAGTACCGGACATTGCTCATGGGTGTGCTGGAGCGCGCGCAGGAGCAACGCCTGCTGGCGCCGGGCAGCGACCTGCAGGCCGCTGCGGTGCTGTTTGTCGGTTCGGTCCAGGGCTTGGTCATGCAGTCGCTGATCAGCGGCGAAGTGCGTGCCATGGCCCAACAGGCGCCTGCGGTGTTCGCTATCTATTTACGCGGGCTGGCTGCCACGGGAAGCAGGCACCTCACGATAAAGGACACCCCATGAAGCTCAAGCTTCTTCTTTCGCGTCGCCTGGCCCTGGGCGCACTGGCGTTGTTGCTGGTGGGTGGGTTGGCTTTTGTGGCACTGCGAACCGGCCCGCTGGCGGCAACGCGGGTCACCGTCACGAAAGTGCAGGAAGGGCGGCTGAGCCCGGCCCTCTTTGGCATCGGTACGGTGGAAGCGCGGCGCAGCTGGATGGTCGGCCCCACGGTGGCCGGCCGGGTGCTGAGCGTGAAGGTGGATGTGGGCGATGCGGTCAAGGCCGGGCAGCTGCTGGCCGAAATGGATCCGGTCGATCTGGACCAGCGCCTGAGCGCCCTCGACGCTTCGCTGGCCCGCGCGGGCAGCACGCAGGCGGCCACGCAAGCCCAGGTCCGCGATGCCACGGCGCGGCGGGAACTGGCCGTAATAAACGCCAGGCGCAACCAGGACCTGGCCGCGCAAAACTTCATCAGCGCCAGCGCGCTTGAAGCCCGAATGCAGGAAAAAGTTTCGGCCGACGCCACGCTGCAGGCGGCACAGGCCAACCTGAGCGGCACGGGTCAGGACATCACCCGCCTGAGAGCCGAGCGGGCTGCACTGGCGCAGCAACGCGGCAACGTGCGCCTGCAGGCGCCAGCCGACGGCGTGGTGACCAGCCGCGACGCCGAAGCCGGCAGCACGGTGGTGGCCGGCCAGCCGGTGCTGCGGCTGATCGACCCGGCCAGCCTGTGGGTACGCCTGCGCGTGGACCAGGGCCGCTCCGCCGGGCTGGCGCCTGGCCTGAAAGCCAG
The DNA here is from genome assembly GCF_010365105.1 of Polaromonas sp. Classification (GTDB taxonomy): domain Bacteria; phylum Pseudomonadota; class Gammaproteobacteria; order Burkholderiales; family Burkholderiaceae_C; genus Polaromonas. The sequence continues at coordinate 201,657 of NZ_JAAFGZ010000001.1, forward strand.
CATCGTGCTGCGCTCCCGGCCGCGCACGCCACTGGCCGGCCAGGTCGCGCGGGTTGAGCTGCTGGCCGACAGCGTGACCGAAGAGCGCATTGCGCAGGTGGCCTTTGCCGCCGCCGCCGGGACTTCCGGGGCTTCGGTCGGGGAACTGGCCGAAGTCACGCTGCAGCTGCCCGAAACCCCGACCTCGCTGCTGCTGCCCAACGCCAGCATCCAGCGCCAGCAAGGCCAGACCGGCGTCTGGCGGCTCGACGGCGGTAAGCCGGTATTCACGCCGGTTCAACTGGGTACCCACAGCCTGGACGGCCAGGTGCAGGTGCTCGGTGGCGTGAAAGCCGGTGACGAGGTTGTGGTCTATAGCCAGAAAGCCCTGAGCGCCGGAGCCCGTGTGCAGGTGGTCGATGCGCTGGTCAAAACTCCCGCCGGAGCCACCCCATGATCAGCCTGGCCGGGCGCGACATTGCCCACAGCTGGGGCAAGTTCGTGCTGACCGGCCTGGGCCTGGGCCTGCTGATCGGCGTGACGCTGAGCATGGCCGGCATTTACCGAGGCATGGTCGATGACGCGCAGGCGCTGCTGACCAATAGCCGTGCCGACCTGTGGGTGGTGCAAAAAGACACGCAGGGGCCGTATGCCGAATCGTCGAGCCTGAAGGACGACGTGGTGCGCAGCGTGCGCGGCATGCCGGGCGTGGCGCAGGCGGCCAATGTGACCTACTTCACGATGCAGGTGAGTAACGACGATGGCGGTGAAACGCGCGCCATGGTGGTCGGCATCGAGCCCGATGGACCCGGTGAGCCGGGCTACCTGGTGGCAGGCCGCCAGCTCACGCGCAGTCACTATGAGGCGGTGGCCGATGTCAAGGCCGGTTTTACGCTGGGCCAGCGCATCCGCATCCGCCGCCACGACTACCGCGTGGTCGGGCTGACGCAGCGCATGGTGTCCTCGGGCGGCGACCCGATGGTCTTCATTGCACTGAAAGACGCGCAGGAAGCGCAGTTTTTGAAAGACAACGACGCCATCGTCAACGACCGTACCCGAACGGCCAGTAACCCTGCCTTCAACCGCCCCGGTGTGCCCGGCCTGCTGGACGCGGTGCAGGCGCTGCAAACCAGCAGCCGCAACGTCAACGCGGTGCTGGTGCAGTTGGCGCCCGGCTTCGAGGCCGAACAGGTGGCCGAGCCGATTCGCCGCTGGAAGCACCTGGAGGTGTTCACCCGCGCGGGCATGGAGGAGATTCTGGTGGCCAAGCTGATCGCCACGTCGGCCCGGCAGATTGGCATGTTCCTGGCTATTTTGGCGGTGGTCAGCGCCGCCATCGTGTCCTTCATCATCTACACCATGACGCTGGGCAAGATCCGCGAGATTGCCGTGCTGAAACTGATTGGCACGCGCAACCGCACCATCGCCAGCATGATCCTGCAGCAGGCGCTGGGGCTTGGGCTTATAGGTTTTGTGGTGGGCAAGGTGGTGGCCACGCTCTGGGCGCCCATCTTCCCGAAATTCGTGCTGCTGCTGACGCAGGATGCACTGACCGGCCTGGCCGCCACGATGCTGATCTGCGCGCTGGCCAGCACGCTGGCGATTCGCGCCGCGCTCAAGGTCGATCCGGCAACGGCCATCGGATGAGCGCAATGAACCACATGACACAGTCCACCAGCCCCGGCGGCATCCTGATTGAAGGCCTGCGCAAGGTGTACGGCCACGGCGATACGGCGGTCGAGGCGCTCAAAAACGTCAACATGACGGTCGGCCCCGGCGAAGTGGTCGGGCTGGTAGGCCCGTCGGGCTCGGGCAAAAGCACGCTGCTCAAGTGCCTGGGCGCCATCATCGAGCCCACGTCGGGCCGCATGACGCTGGGCCAGGAAGTCATTTATGACGACGGCTGGAAAGTGACCGACCTGCGCGCGCTGCGGCGCGACCGCATCGGCTTTGTGTTCCAGGCGCCGTATCTGATTCCTTTCCTGGACGTGACCGACAACGTCGCCCTGCTGCCCATGCTGGCCGGCGTGCCCAACGCCGAGGCCAGGCGCCGCGCGCTGGAACTGCTGACCGCGCTGGACGTGGCCCACCGCGCCAAGGCCGAGCCTTCGCAACTGTCGGGCGGCGAGCAGCAGCGCGTGTCGATTGCGCGTGCATTGGCAAACCGCCCGCCGGTGATCCTGGCCGACGAGCCCACCGCGCCGCTTGACAGCGAACGCGCCCTGGCCGTGATGCGTATCCTGAACCAGATGGCCCGGCAGGCGCAGACCGCCATCATCGTGGTGACGCACGACGAAAAAATCATTCCGACCTTCAAGCGGATTTATCACATCCGGGACGGCCAGACGATCGAGGAAGCGGGCGAGGGGAGAAGCCTTTGAAAACGACTTCGACCTTCCAAGAGAAGGCCTATCCATAACGGAGCTGCAGCGTTTGGGAAATGCGCACAGCAGGGACGCAAAATTTATGAGTTTTTAAGTAAAAAAAGGCTTTTGCGCAATAGCTGCAGGCACAAGCAGCTATTTAATTCATAGCATTCAGATGGTTCCACCCGCACGGCAGCGCCCCGCTGAATGCGCCTTGGCGCGAGCGGTTTATTCGAACGATGGCGACTGCGGCTTGACCACCGGCTTGCCGGCGGACACCCAGGCATCAAAGCCGCCTGCCAGCGACTGCACGTTCAGATAACCCATCTCATGCAGCGCGACGGCACTCAGCGCGGCGCGGCCACTGGTCTTGCAGTACAGCACGATCTTGAGGTCGCGCGGCTGCAGCGCGGGGTTGCTGCTGAACTTGAACTCCAGCATGCCGCGCGAGATGTGAACCGCGCCGCTCAGGTGGCCGGCGGCGTATTCGTCGGCTTCGCGTACATCCAGCAGCAGGTCGGCTTCACCGATGGCCTGATCGGCGTCAAGGATGGAAATTTCCTGCACGCGGGTTTTGGCGGCGGCCACCAGATCGTGGGCAGTTTTCATGTCGTCTCCTGAAGGGTGAGTGGGTTCTGTCGCAGCTGCATTCCCGTGCTGTCAAACACCTGCAGTGTGACCGGAATGCTCTGGCTGATGCTTTGGGTGACGGTGCAGTACGCTTCAAATTGCGCCAGCACCCGATCGAGATGCTCCAGCTGGGCGGCGGGCACACCCAGGCGCAGGGTCGCCGTCATTCGCAGCACGCGCAGCCGGTTGTCGGTATTGCGGCCGACTTCGGCCTCAACGGTGCAGCGCAGCGGCTCGGGCGCCTGCTTGAACTTTCGCAGCGCAAACAGCAGCGAGTCGCTCAGGCAGTTGCCCACGGCGGCGCACAGCAATTGCACGGGCGAAGGCCCCTGGCCCGTGCCCAGCGGCGCAGGCTCGTCGCCAGTGAGAACCGGGATGCTGTCTGCGAAGTGGATGTCAAAACGGTAATCGTGCTGTTGTATCAGCTCGACAGTGACGGAGTTCTCGCTCATGGGGTGTTTTTTTCCAGGGTCAGGCCCGTTCGATGGGCCGGTTGAGTTTGAGTGCCACGGCGCCGACCGAACCGCCATTGACCACCTGTTGGTAGCCAAGCTGCTGCATCAGCTGGCAAGCGCCGCCCGAGCGGCTACCCGACAGGCAGTACATCATGACAGGCACGCTTTTGTCGGGCGCCACGTGCCTGATTTCTTGCTCAAGGCGGTTCAGGGGCAGGTTGATCGCGCCTTGCACATGGCCCGAGGCATATTCGCCTGGCGAGCGAACGTCGATCACCAGGGCGTTGCCGGCGAGGGGGGCGGCGGCCGGTTCAGTGGCGCCGCGCATTCTGGAGAACCAGTTCATAGGCTTCTTTCAGGATCAAAAAAATCAGGCTTCAAGCTCAACGCTCAAGCCGCTCGATGCCCAGCGCCTTGAGCAGGTATTTTTCATAGATCGGCTCGGAGGTGCCGTTCTTCATCTTGTAGAGAAAGTATTTCTCGAAGCCGACCTTGGCCACATGCACCCACTTGCCTTTCTTGAACCAGTTGACGTTGCGCGGCGGGATTTGCGGCAGCGCCACGAAGGCCGCGCCGGTGTCGCCCATGTCGGCCAGGCAGATGGCGTTCCAGCTGGCCTTGGCGGTGGCGCTCTGGCCGGCCAGGTCGGCGGCGATGTTGTGCACGATGGCCGTCACCATGGTCTCGATCATGTAGCCGGTCTTGGGCGCGCCGGTCGGCACGGGCGTGACCTCGACCGGCGGAATGGCCACACACACGCCGGCCGAGAAGATGTTGCGGTATTTCTTGCTGCGCTGGTAGTCGTCGATCAGCACAAATCCGCGCGGGTTGCACAGTCCTTCAACGGCGGCCACCGGGTCCACGCCCTTGAAGGCCGGCAGCATCATGCTGAACTTGAAAGGCAGCTCATGCTCTTTCTTGAGCTGGCCGCTGTCGTCCATCTCGCTGACGAACATCTTGCCGGCTTCGACTTTGGTGACGCGGGCGTTGGTGATCCACTTGATGTCGTTGTTGCGGAACTCGCTCTCCAGCATCGACTTGGAGTCGCCCACGCCGCCCAGGCCCATGTGGCCGACATAGGGCTCGGGGCTGATGTAGGTCATCGGCACCTTGTTGCGCAGCTTGCGGCGCTGCAAGTCCTTGTTGAAGATGAACGCGAACTCGTAGGCCGGGCCGAAGCACGAAGCGCCCGGCATGGCGCCGATGATCGCCGGCCCCGGCGCTTTCAGGAACTCCTGGTAATCCGCCCAGGTCTTCTCGGCATGGTCGATGGTGCAGATCGAATGCGTGTGGCCCGCCGGGCCAGCGCCGGATACTTCGTCAAACGACAGCTTGGGGCCGGTGGTGATGACCAGGTAGTCATAGTCCAGGCGGCTGCCGTCGTTCAGCTCCAGCGCGTTGTGCTCGGCATCAATGCGCTTGACCGGCTGCGCGACAAAGCCGATGCCCTTTTTTTCAAGGTGCGGCCGGATCGGGAAGGTGATGGCATCGCGCTGGCGCCAGCCCACCGCCACCCACGGGTTGGACGGCACGAACTGGAAATAGTCCACCGCGTTGACGACGGTGACCTGGTGCTGCGCGCCGAGTTTTTCGCGCAATTCGTAGGCGGCGGGCATGCCGCCCGTGCCTGCGCCGAGGATGATGATATGGGCCATGGTTTGTCTCCTTTGTGGTTGGAATGGGCCGGGTAACAGATAAAGGGGAAAAGTCTTCAGGGCTTGAGCAGCTCGTTCACGGTCTGTCGCCGTGTTTCATCGAGCGGCCCGGGCTGCTGCAGGGTCATGGCGCCGCGAATCTGCCCGACGGCATAGCCCGTGGCCCGGTCCTGCGGGTAGAGTTGCTGCAGGCGCTGGGCGACGCCGGCGCCCAGCTGGTCGGCTGTGCCATGGCATTGGATGCACAGCGGCTGGGTCGGCAAGGCGCGCATGTAGCGGCGCATGGCTTGCCCGTTCTCGGTCACGACTTCCCAGTGCTCCAGCTTTGCCGGCGCAACGCCCGCTTTCTGGCTGCGATCGAATGCTTCCAGCGCCCGGCGTTCCCAGGCGTCGGGGCTGGCTTTGGGATTGCGGTTGCCCAGGCTGACGCGCCTGATCTGCCAGCCGCTTTGCGCCGAGGCGGCCTGTGCCATCCTGGGCGCGGCCTCCTTGCAAACGTCGATGGCGTCTGCAGGGCCGGATGCCTGGATGGCGGTGCTCAGCACAGCCATCAGCTTCGGCGGAAGGGCGGTCGCGCTGGCACGCGCCTCCCGGACCCAGGCCGGTTCAGGTGGGGTGGCGGCCGTGATCTTCTCGGGCGCCAGCGTGTCGCACCCGCCCAAGAGTGGCAACAGCGCAGCAGCAAGGAGCAGGGAGGGCGTGTTCATCATGGTCAGGTCCAATCAAAAGAGGTGGCAATCAAAAACACTGCGCCAGAAAGTGCGCATCAGTGCTCTGCGGCGAGTAGGGGCGGTGGCGTTTGTGGGCGGCATGTTCATGGACGTTTCCGGCAAGTGCACGCTCAGTTCTGCAGCAGTGCGCTGACCTGAAGTAGCTGCGCTTCGTCAAGCTGTCCGGCCAGCGCCTGCAGGCGCAAGCGGTTTTGCAGCACCTCGATGCGCGCCTGCAGCAGCGCCAGGTCGGCGGCGCTGGCATCGTTTTCGGCATTGAGCAAATCCAGCGTGGTGCGGTCGCCCACCTGCCGGCCAAGCCGGGTGGCACCCAGCCGGGCCTGGCTGGCGGTCACGGCTTCGGCCAGTGCGCTCAAGCGCGCCTGTCCGGTCTGTAGCCCGAGCCAGGCGGCGCGGGTTTGCTGGCGGGTCTGCTGGCTGGCCAGTTCGACTTCGGCACGCGCCTTGTCTTCGAGCCGCAGGGCTTCGTCCAGCTTGGCGCTGCGCATGCCGCCGGTGTAGAGCGGCACATTCAATTGCAGGCCGATCATCTGCTGGCGCGAGGTATTGCTGGCCGCGCCGAAGTCGCCGCTGCCGCTCAGGCGCTCGCGCCCCGCCTGCGCCACCAGGTCCAGCGTGGGCGCCGCAAGCGCGCTGTGCTTGCGTGTTTCCTGGCGGGCGGCGTCGGCATTGGCCCGCTGCAGGCGCAGCAGCGGATTGTTTTCCTGCGCCAGGGTGAGCCACTGCGCCAGCGGCGGCAGGTCGCGGGGCGCCACCTCGCCGGCAGGCGCCATCACCTGCAGGGCATCGGGCGACAGGCCGGTGGCATCAAGCAGAATGGTTTGGGCCAGTTCCAGCTCGCTTTGGGCGGCCAGCACTTGCGCCTGCAGGCCGCGCGCCCGGGCCGAGGCCTCGTGGGTGTCGGTGATGGGTGCATCGCCCAGTTCAAACCGGTCCTTGGCTTCGGTAAAGGCCCTGTCCACGGCCGTCTGTTGCTGGCGCAGCAAGGCCAGCTTGCGCTCGGCCAGCACCATGTCGAAATAGCGCTGGGTGGTAACAAGCATCAAGTCCTGCTGCGCTGCCTGCCATTGCAAATCTGCCGAGTCGGCGCCAATTTCCAACTGCTGGCGTTGGGCGCTGCGCTCGGGGTTGTACAGGGGCTGGCGTGCCGTCACCGACCAGCGTGTGGAGCTGCCGTTGTTGACCGAGGTGTCAAACGACACGCCGCTGGACTGGCCAAAGCCGGGCGCGGCAAACTGCGCGCCGCTGGTGGCGCTGTTGGCGCTCATGCGGCCCGCGCCGCCGCTGAGCGCCACGTTGGGCCGCCACAACGATGCCGCCTGCGCGCGGCGGGTTTCCCCGGCAGCGCGGGCAGCATCGGCCACGGCGGCTTGCGGGTCATGCTGGCGCGCCGCCTGCCAGGCCTGCATCAGGTCGGTGGCCTGCGCCGAGACGGCGCACAGCGCCAGGGCGGCAGCGGCCAGAAAATGGTGTTGCTTCACGGCAGGCCTTTGCTCAGCAGCCGGGCTGCACGCCCAGCTTGCGCAGGATGGACTCCATCAGGCACCAGTGGGTCAGGGCGCTTTGCAGCAGGTTGATGCCGACAAAAGCGGTGAACGCCAGCCACCATTGGCTGACAAACACGGGACTGCTAGGTACGCCCAGTGCGAGCGAGAGCAGGATAAATAGGCCGGCCAGCAGCCGGACGAGTTGCCATGATTTCATTTTTTTACTCCTTGGAAGTGAGGGTTTCAGGGGACGAGAACTTCTTGCGGTACGCCGCGTAGTACAGCGTCGGGATCACCACCAGCGTGAGCACGGTGGAGACAAAGATGCCAAAGATCAGCGAAATCGCCAGGCCGTTGAAGATCGGGTCGTCCAGGATGAAGAAGGCGCCGAGCATGGCGGCCAGCCCGGTCAGCATGATGGGCTGGGCGCGGGTAATGGCCGAATGCACGATGGCCTGCTTGAACGGCATGCCTTCGCGCGTTTGCAGATTGATGAAATCGACCAGCAAGATGGAGTTGCGCACGATGATGCCGGCCAGCGCAATCATGCCGATCATGCTGGTGGCGGTGTACTGCGAATGCAGCAGCGCATGGCCGGGCATCACGCCGATGATGGTCAGCGGAATCGGCGCCATGATGATCAGCGGCGTCAGGTAGGAGCCGAACTGTGCCACCACCAGCAGGTAAATCAGGATCAGGCCGACGCCATAGGCCGCGCCCATGTCGCGAAAGGTTTCATAGGTGATCTGCGACTCGCCGTCCCACTTGAGCGCATAGCCGCGCCAGGCGTCCGTGGGCTGGCTGATGAAATACTCTGCCAGCTTGCCGCCGTCAGGCGTCGTGATGGCGTTGATCTGGCTGCGCATCTTGAACACGCCGTACAGCGGGCTGTCGAGCTTGCCGGCCATGTCGGCCGTCACGAAGTTCACCGGCAGCAAGTCCTTGTGGATCACCGGCTGCTCGCGCTGGGTGTCGCTGAAGGTGACCAGTTCGCGAATCGGCACCAGCTTGCCCGAGGCGCTGCGCACGGCAAGCTGCAGCAGCGCATCGAGGTCGCCATGGCTTTGGGCGGGCAGTTGCAGCAGCGCCGGTGCCGGGTATTTGCTGCCGTCGTGCAGGTAGGTGACGGCTTCGCCCGCCAGCCCGGCACGCAGGGTGCTGACAATGGCCTGCTGCGGCACGCCCAGCATGGCGGCCTTGCGGCGGTCCACCAGCAACACCAGGCGCGGGGCGCTGGCGATGCTGCTGTCATCCACATCAACCACGTTGTCGGTTTTCTCGAAAACGGCGCGCACCGCCTTGGCCACGGCGCGGCGGCCGTCGGCGTCCGGGCCATAAATCTCGGCCACGATGGGCGACAGCACCGGCGGGCCGGGCGGCACTTCGACCACCTTCACGTTGGCACCAAAGCGCAGGCCAATCTTCTGCAATTCCGGACGGACCCGGGTGGCAATCGCATGGCTCTGGTCGCTGCGCTGGTGCTTGTCCACCAGATTCACCTGAATGTCGCCCACCTCGCCGCCGGCGCGCAGGTAATACTGGCGCACCAGGCCGTTGAAGTTGATCGGGGCGGCGGTGCCGGCATAGGCCTGGAAATCGGTCACTTCCGGCACGCCGGCCAGGTAGGCGCCCAGTTCGTGCAGCACGGCGGCGGTTCTTTCGACCGGCGTGCCGGCCGGCATATCGACGATGACCTGGAATTCGGACTTGTTGTCGAAGGGCAGCATTTTCAGCAGCACCAGCCCAGTGGCTGGCAGCACCAAAGACAGCACAATCAGCCCGGCAATGCCCAGGCCCAGCAGGCCCCGGTTGCGGCCGCCGCGCTGGTCGTCCAGCAGGGGCTTGAATACCCGTTCGAACAGCGGCGCGAGCTTGCCCGCCATACCGGTGGCCTTGCCGGTGGCATCGCCGTGGCTGTGGCTTTCCTTCATCCACAGCCGGGCCAGCCACGGCGTGACGACAAAGGCAATCGCCAGCGACAGCAGCATGCCCATGCTTGCATTGATGGGGATGGGGCTCATGTAGGGCCCCATCAGGCCGCTGACGAACGCCATCGGCAGCAGCGCGGCAATCACCGTCAGCGTGGCCAGGATGGTCGGGCCGCCGACCTCATCGACGGCGCCCGGAATGATCTCGGTCAGGGTCTTGCCGGGAAAGAGCTTTTGATGGCGGTGAATGTTTTCGACCACCACGATGGCATCGTCCACCAGGATGCCGATGGAAAAGATCAGCGCGAACAGCGACACGCGGTTCAGCGTGAAGCCCCAGGCCCAGGAGGCGAACAGGGTCACGGTCAGCGTCAGAATCACCGCGCTGCCGACGATCGCCGCTTCGCGCCGGCCCAGTGCCAGAAACACCAGCGCCACCACCGAGGCCGTGGCAAACAGCAGTTTCTGGATCAGTTTTTTGGCCTTGTCGTTGGCGCTGGCGCCGTAGTTGCGCGTCTCGGCGACCTGCACCGCGTCGGGAATCACGGAATTGCGCAGTTGCGCCACCCGCGCCATGACGGCGTTGGCCACGTCAATGGCGTTTTCTCCGGGTTTTTTGGTCACTGCCAGGGTCACGGCCGCATACTCGCCGCCGCCGCTCTGGGCGGACAGGCCGTGCCAGACATAGCGGCTGGCGGGCAGGGGGCCGTCGCGCACCGTGGCCACGTCTTTCAGAAACACCGGCCGGCCATCGCGCACGCTGACCATCAGGTCGGCCACCTCGCTGGCCTGCGACAAGAAAGGTCCGGCCTCGATGGCGATGCTCTGGTTGCCGGCAATCAGCTCGCCGACCGGCATGCCCATGTTCGCCGACTGCAGCGCCTGGCGCATCTCGGGCACCGTCACGCCCGAGCCGGCCATGCGCCCCGGGTCCAGCTCGACCAGCACGGCGCGGCCGGGGCCGCCCAGGGTCTGCACTTCGCGCGTGCCGGGTACGCGCTTGATGTCGGCCTCGATGCTGTGCGCCACCCGCTCCAGGTCGTACGCGCTGGTGGTTGCGTCCTTGCTGTAGAGCGTCAGCGTGACGATGGGCACGTCGTCAATGCCCTTGGGCTTGATGATCGGCGCCATCACGCCCAGGCCCTGGGGCAGCCAGTCGGCGTTGTCCTGAATGGTGTCGTGCAGCCGCACCAGCGCCTCGGTGCGCGGCACGCCGACCTTGAACTGCACGGTCAGCACCGCCATGCCGGGGCGCGACACTGACATCACATGCTCCACGCCGGCAATCTGCGACAGCACCTGTTCGCCCGGCGTGGCCACCATCTGCTCGACATCGCGCACCGAGGCGCCCGGAAACGGCACCAGCACATTGGCCATGGTGACGTTGATCTGCGGCTCTTCCTCGCGTGGCGTGACCAGCACCGCAAAAATGCCCAGCAGCAAGGCGACCAGCGCCAGCAGCGGGGTGATCTGCGCACTCTGGAAGAGCGCGGCGATGCGGCCGGAAACGCCAAGGGTTTGTTTCGTGCTCATGTCAGCGCACCCGCGCGGCAGCCTGGGGGTCCACCGCCACCTTGTCGTCCTTGCTGACGCCGCTCAGTATTTCCACCAGATCACCCTTGGTGCTGCCAAGCCGCACTTGGCGCAACAACGCCAGCCCTTGCGGGTTGACCACATACAAGCCGGTCATTTCGGAGCGCCTGACCACGGCACTGGCGGGAACATAAAAACGTTCTTCCTTGGTCATGGCGCCCTTTGCCGGCCCGATGGGCAGCCAGATGCGCGCAAACGCACCAGGCGTCACGCCCTTGATACCGCTGGGCAGGCCCAGCCGCACCTGGGCCGTGTGCGTCGCGGCATCGACCACCGGCAGCACCTGCACGCTAGTAGGGCGCAGCAGGCCGATGGCCAGGCCGGGCAACTCGAACTGGACGGCGCTGGTGTCACCCAGGCTCGCCATCACGCTCTGCGGCACGGCCGCCGTCACCCGCAGGTCGGATGGGTCATGCATCGTGACCAGCGCGCGGCCCGGCATCGCCATGTCGCCCAAGGCAACGGGCACTTCGCTGATGACCCCGGCATAAGGCGCGCTGAGCACAAAAAATCCCGACTGGGTTCTTGCAACACCGGCTTGCGCCTGCAGCGCCTTGACCTGCGCCTGCGCTGCCAACCACTGGGCCTGTGCGCGGTCCAGTGCTGACTGGCTGATGTACTGCTTCTGAAGCAACTGCTTTTGCCGTTCGTAGTCTTTGGTGGCCACATTCAGGCTGGCCTGCGCGGCCTGCACCTGCGCATCGCTGGCGGCAGCATTCTGGCTGGCAGAGCGGGCATCGATTCGCAGCAGCTCCTGGCCGGCCTTGACGCTGTCGCCCGCCTTCACACGCAGTGACACGATGGCTCCGGGCACCTGGGCCGACAGGGTGGTCTGGCGCACCGCTTCCACCACGGCATCCAGGCTGATGCTGCCGGCGGCGCTATTGCCAGACGACTGAACCGCCACGGTGGCGAGCGGGCTGTTTTCAGCGGCCCAAGCGGGCGCGCAGACCAGCAGGCTGGTCAAGGCTGCCATCGCGACAAGACGGTTTGGGGACATCCGGATTTCCTCATGTGTTTCCCGACGGCGGTGCATCGGCGAATCATTGTTGATTATTTAGCTACTTAGTTAATTAGTCAAATTGTATAATAATCTGCGTGTACTGTTTGCCTCGCAACAGTTTTGACCGGTTCTAAAAAAGCAGTTCGATGAGGACTTCCCATCATGGAAAATTTGCCGCCCGAGGCGCTGACTGAAATCGCCGCCTATTTCCAGGCCCTGTCGGAGCCGACACGGCTTCAAATCCTCAACCTGCTCAGGCAGCAAGAGCGCAACGTGGGCGAACTGGCGCAGCTGTGCGGTTTCACGGCGGCCAACATTTCACGCCACCTGACGATGCTGACCAAGCACGGCTTGGTGGCCCGCGAAAGCCGGGGCACCAGCGCTTATTACCGTATTGCCGATGAGTCGGTGTACGAACTGTGCGATCTGGTCTGCGGCAAGATTGCGCAGCAACTGCAGCAAGCAGCCCGAAAGCACCAGGTCTTTCCCCCCACCCAATGAATCACGTATTGAGGGACGCATACTCATGAATCTACCGATCCCATCGTTCCTGCGCTTGATCTGAGTCAAGCTCCGGGCTATTCAGGCCCGATAGCTTTTGCTACTTAATTCATAGCTGAATATGCATGCACAGCGTGCGCAAGAGGCACATTTGATGCAAAAAAGCCGTTTGCTGGTTAAAACGGCTGCGCTCCAAACGTCTTATGCGCCAAAGTTCTCGGGCATTTGCACCGCCACCATCTCGCCGCGCGCCGTGGCGATGCCATCGACCCACACAGTGGTTTCAACGATGACCTTGCGGCCCTTGATTTCCTTCACGCGGCCGCGAATCTCAAGCGCACTTGCAATCGGCGTGGGCTTGAGAAAGTCCACCTTGAGCGAGCCGGTGACGAAGCGAAAAGCCGGCTGCGTGTCCATCTCGCGCCCTTCGGCGCGGTACATGGCGGCTGCCGCCGTGCCGGTGCTGTGGCAGTCGATCAGCGAGGCGATCAGGCCGCCGTAGGTGAAGCCGGGAACGGCGGTGTGACAAGGCTCGGGCGTGAACCGCGTGACCGTCTCGTCGCCGTCCCAGTAGGTCTTGATCTGGTGGCCCTGCGTGTTCAGCCGGCCGCAGCCGTAGCAATGCGCCAGATTTTCGGGGTAATAGTCCTGAAATGCTTTCATGAGTTCTCCAAGGTTGATGTGCGTCGGGCTATGTATCGCGTGAGGTAAGCCAGTCCCTGGTGACCGCTGCCTTCGTCAAGCAGCGCCTCACCTTCCCAGGCCATGATTTCCTCATGGGCCGGGACCACGCGTGGGTTCAGGTCAGCGCGAATCATGTCGGCTGAATAAAGCATGTCCTGTGATTTCGGGCCACCGCTGTGGTAGCCAAACTGTCGCGGATGAAAAGCCTCCAGGATGAACCACCCGCCCGGGCGCAAGGCCGCCGCAAGCCGCTGATGAGCCAGCGGGCGAAGCGCTGCCGGCAGATGCACATAGGTCAGCACGATGGCGTCAAAGCTTGCAGGCTCGGGCACCCAGTCGGCCAGATCGGCATGGATGACCGAGATGCTGACGCCTCTTTGCGCAGCCAGTGACACCGCCTTGTCCAGCCCGACGCGTGAGCTGTCCATCGCCGTGCAGTGGTGCCCCTGCCCGGCCAGCCAGACACTGTTACGGCCTTCGCCGTCACCCGGCAGCAGCACCCGGCTGTGGGGCTTGAGGCGCGCGGCCTGTTCGCTCAAAAAACGGTTGGGTTGCTGGCCGTACTTGAAGGCAGGCAGAGAAAATTGTTGATCCCAAAAATTCATGCAGTGAACCATCCAAAAGCCCTTGCGAGCATCAAAATCGAAATTGACAAAGTGAACCAGGCAAACGCCTGCTGCAGGCTTTTTGCATTGAGCTTGCCCGCCACCAGTTGTCCCATCACCAAGGCCAGTACGGCGCCTGAAGCAAAGGGAAGGGCCACTTCCCAGGGAAGCGTGCCTTCCAGGGCCGCCGCAGAGACCCCGCTCATCGAAACCAGTGCAATCACCGCCAGTGAGGTGGCCTGGATGCTGCGCATTTCCAGGTTGGTGTAGCGTGTCAGCGCAGGCACGATGACAAAGCCGCCGCCCACGCCCAGCAAGCCGCTCAGGATGCCAGAGACCAGGCCGGTGCCGGCCAGTGCGCGGGCACAAGGCTGGGTCCAGGTCAGCCGCTGATCGGTGCTGCTGACGCGGCATGGCACGCTTGCGGCACTTGGTTCGGCCTGCGCGCCACGCCGCAGCATGCGCCATGCGGTGTACATCAACACCAAGGCAAAGGCGGCCAGCAAAGGCCGGTTTGGCAAGCGCTGGGCCATGAAGACGCCAATGGGCGCCATCAGCATGCCCGCTATCCCAATCACTGCCGCAGCGCGGTAACGCACGATGCGCTGGCGCAGGCCTAGATACGCACCAATGGCCGATGCAAGCCCCACCGCGACCAGGCCGACGGGGGCGGCCTGTTGCAGCGGCAAATGAAGACCGAACACCAGCAGCGGGATGGCCAGTACGCCGCCGCCCGCGCCGGTGAGCGCCAGCACCAGTCCAATGATGGCGCCCAGTGCAAGCGCCAGAGTTGTGGGATCCATGGCCCGCCGCTCAGAGCAGGTTGACAGGAATCTTCAGGTAACGCACGCCGTTGTCCTCGGGTGGCGGCAATTTGCCTGCGCGCACATTGACCTGCACGGCCGGCAGGATCAGCACCGGCATGGACAGCGTCTTGTCGCGCGCGGTGCGCAGGCTGACGAATTGGGCTTCGGTCACACCATCATGGACATGGATGTTGCTGGCGCGCTGGTCGGCCACGGTGCTCACCCAGGCGGGGGCGCGGCCATCCGGCGGGTAGTCGTGGCACAGGTGCAGGCGCGTATCGGGCGCGAGTGCCAGCACGTTGCGGATCGAGCGGTAAAGCACAGCCGCATCGCCACCGGGAAAGTCACAGCGTGCCGAGCCGTAATCCGGCATGAACAAGGTGTCACCGACAAACGCATCCTGGCCCATAAGGTAGGTCAGGCAGGCGGGCGTGTGTCCCGGTGTGTGCATCACGCGGACTTCAATCTGGCCGATCTTGAAGGTTTCACCGTCGTCAAACAGGTGGTCAAAATCTGCGCCTTCGGTGTTCATGTCTTTGGCATTGAAGATTTTCTTGAAGACTTCCTGGACCTCACAGATGTGCCGCCCGATGGCGATCTTGCCGCCCAGCTTTTCCTGGAGGTAGGGCGCCGCAGACAGGTGATCGGCATGTGCGTGGGTTTCCAGCAGCCAGTCCACTTTGAGTCCAGCCTGCTCGACATAGGCCATCACCTTGTCAGCGCTGGCATGCGAGGTGCGGCCCGACTTGGGGTCGTAGTCCAGCACACTGTCGATGATGGCCGCGTGCCCCGTCGCAGGATCGGACACGACGTGGGTGACGGTCGACGTGTCAGGGTCAAAAAACGATTGAATGGTGGGAGTTTTCATGGTGTTTGGGCGCTTATTCAAGGATGGTCAAGGCGGGGTGTGCAACTGATTTTCCGGCAGGCCGCGATCTGGCCGTTAATTGCTAGCTAATTCATAGCTACTTGCGCACGCTGGATATGCGCAAGAGGCCAGTTTGATACAAAAAATTTGCTGAATGGCCAAAAATGGATGTTCCCTGACGGAGAACGGCGTTCCAGGCCTGGTTCTTTGAAGCTAGCGCCTCTATTCCAGAGGTCATTCACGATTTGCATAAATTGCTTTCGTTGCCATGCCACTGCAGAACGGGCTTGCCCGGCGCTATAGCGGTAGCGAAAGAACGCTGCAAAAATTCAATCAGCTGAGGAAAGTGTTCTTCAATCGCCTGGCTCGGGTCATGCCCACCCGCCACCGAAAGACGCTGCACCGTACCCTGAAGGCCGACGGCCTGCAAGCGTCGGGCATCATCGAACGGCACCACTTCGTCGTCGGTGCCATGCACCAGCAGCACCGGGCAGCGTATCCGGCGCATGCTGGTCAGCGGGGCAAAGTCGTCAAAGCGAGCGCCGATGACATGCTGCACATGGCGCAGCACATACCAGCCCAGCACCGCGTAAGGGATATGCGCTTCGGCCATAAACCTCAGCATCACCTCGCGGGGATGCGCAAAAGCACTCAGGCTCACCACGGCGCGCACGTCTGCGCGGCGCGCGGCGCACAGCAGCGAAGCGCCGGCACCGACCGAATGGCCCATGAGGGCCAGGCGGGCGCTGTCAACGCCGGACTGCTGCTTCAGCCAGTCAAGCCCGGTTTCAATGTCCTCGGCAAAGCGGGGCAGCGAGGTGAAGTCTTCATCGTCGCTGGCGCCGTGGCAGCGCGCATCCATCAGCAGCACGGCAAAGCCGGCAGCATGCAGGGGTGCTGCTGCCGGCAACATCAGGCTGGCGTTGGCCCCCCAGCCATGCATCACCACCACAGCGGGCGCGGGCGCTGCGCCCGGCGCAGGCACAAACCAGGAAAACAAGGTTTTCCCGCCGGCGGTCAGCAGGCGCAGCGGTTGCGCGTCCAGACCCAGCGCGGAGGGCTCGCTGTGGTGGGGCAGGCGCGGCGCGCGCAGCCGGCGCAGTATCTGCGCATGCACCCCTTGACGCAGGCGTTTCATCACAGCGCGACAGCCGCTTTCGAGACGCCAAGGCCGTGTGCGGCGCAGCCGTGCTGTTCAGGGGTGTTGAGCAAATGGCTGGCCATTTGGGAAAAGGTTTCAATCAGGCGGCCGCGCAGCCCTTCATCGGTGACCTGCTCCGTCAGCGCCTGACGCATGCAAAGCATCCACTCATCGCGCACCACCGGGCCGACTGCATACGGCGCATGGCGCATGCGAAGCCGGGGGTGGCCTTTCTTCGCGATGTACAAGGCGGGGCCGCCAAACCAGCCCGATAGAAATTCAAACAGGCTTTGCGCACTGCCTTGCAGGCTTTCCGGGTGCATTTGCCGCACGGTATAGGCTTCAGGCAACTCGTCCATCAGTTCATAAAAACGGTAAACCAGGCGTCGGATGCCGGTCCCGCCGCCAAGGGCGTCATAGGGTGTTGCGGTGGCTTCGGTCGTCATCGATGGTTCCTTGGGTAGATGTCTTCAAGTCAAGGCCCGCGAGCCCCCTGCCTCGGCCACCTCAAGGGCTTGCCGGACTTCATGGGCGTCTTCCTTTTGGCCAGAAAATTGCTTTTATGTATTAAATAGGCCGTTTGCGCAAGCGCAGTATGCGCAAGCAGCTATGAATCCAGTAGCAAAACCTGCAGGCTGCCTTAAGCACCGTGCTTGAAAGCCCGCCTGATTTCGCGCTAGCGCGGAACCATGAACACTGATTTTTCTGACAAATGACCGGCAGAGTCCAGCGCATCGATTTCAAAGGTGATCGGGTGTGTTCCCGGCGCCGCTGCCTCGTAGGGCACCTGCACCCGGACGGCCAGCCGGCGTGCCTGCGTGGATTCGACCATCACCACGTCTTCCGACGTGATGGCCAGGCCCGGCAGACCGGTGACGCGGAGCTTGTAGTGCTGGTCGGCCTCGGTGGCGTTCATCACCTGCAGCTGATAGACGTTCTCGATGTTGCCGCCCGAGACAATGCGCGCCATGACGCCACGGTCGCGCACCACATTCACCTTGAACTGCGTGCGCAGGCTCAAGCTGATCAGCATGGCCATGACAATGCCCAGCAAGATGGCCGTGTAGACCAATATGCGGGGGCGCAGCACATGGCGCCAGGTCTGCGCCTGGGTCCACTTGTTCTTCATGGCGTTTTCGGTGGTGTATTTCACCAGCCCGCGCTCGTAGCCCATCTTGTCCATCACCGTGTTGCACACATCGGCGCAGGCGCCGCAGCCAATGCACTCGTACTGCAGGCCGTTGCGGATGTCGATGCCGGTGGGGCAGACCTGGACGCACAGGTTGCAGTCGATGCACGAACCCAGACTCAAGGTTGCCGGGTCGGCCTTGCGCGAGCGAGCGCCGCGCGGGTCGCCGCGCTCGGCGTCGTAGGTGACGATCAAGGTGTCCTTGTCAAACATGGCGCTTTGAAAGCGTGCATAAGGGCACATGTGCTTGCACACCTGTTCGCGCATGAAGCCGGCATTGCCGTAGGTGGCAAAGCCATAGAAAAAGACCCAGAAGGATTCCCAGGACGTGATGCTCATCTGCACGAATTCCAGGCCCAGCACCTTGATGGGCGTGAAGTAGCCGACAAAGGTGAAGCCGGTCCACAAGGCCACTGCCAGCCACAGCAGGTGCTTGCCGCCTTTTCGCCACAACCGGTCAAACGACCAGGGCTGGCCATCGCGGCGCATCTGGACCGCGCGGTCACCCTCCATCTTCCTTTCTATCCAGAGGAAAATTTCGGTATAGACCGTCTGTGGACAGGCGTAGCCGCACCACAGACGTCCGGCCACTGCCGTGAACAGGAACAGCGACAGCGCCGAGATGACCAGCATGCCCGTCAGGTAGATGAAGTCCTGCGGATACAGCACCAGCCCGAAGATGTAAAACCGCCGCGAGGCCAGGTCAAACAGCACGGCCTGGCGCTGTCCCCATTCGATCCACGGCAGGCCGTAGAACACCAGCTGGGTCAAAAACACCACGGCCCAGCGCCAATGCGCAAAAAAGCCCGAAACGCTGCGGGGATAGATTTTTTCGTGCGCCGCGTACGGGGAGATCATTTGGGTGTCTGCCGCTTGCGCGATGATCGGGATGACTTTGCGGGGAGTGGTCATGATGGTTTTTTTAGAAGGGAAGCGTCAGTTGGACAGGTTCAGACCAGCGCGTTAAACGCATCAGGCGCTGCATGATGCAAAGCAAGCGGCAGGGCAGCGACGCGCGCCAGGAACTCGTCGCGCGACAGGCCGGCAAAAAACGGATGCCAGCGGCGCTGCTCCAGCACGGTGCTGACGGCGCGGGCGCGGCGCTCATGGCCGGCGAACAGCAGCGTCTCGTCGGGCAGGGTGAACACGCGCTGCGTCACGCTGTCCCACAGGGCTTCGGGCTGGGCGGGGAGAGGCTGGTGCGGGCAGGCATCGACCGCCAGCAGGCCACCGCAAAACAGCCGGTCGCGCCAGGCAAAGCTCAGGCATCCGGCGGTATGGCCCGGCGTGGCCAGCACGCGAATCAGTTCATGGCCAAAGGGCAGTACGTCGCCATCTCTAGCCAGGCGCAGGTTTTCACCGGCAGCGCCCTGCACCAGCGGCGCGCCCAGGCGGGCCAGTTGCGCCGGCTCCCGGACGTGCAGAGCGTCGTGCTGATGAGTGCGCAATACCCAGCGCAGACGCAACTCGCGCTCCGCCAGCAAGGCGGCCAGCACCGGCAGATCGCGGCCGCGCGGGTCCACCAGCACCGCCTCGCGGGTGTCCTGGTCGGCCAGCAGGTAAGTCAGCTCGCCGCTGGCCTCGTCATGCAGGATGCGGAAGTACATGTCCATCTTCAGGCGGTGCCGAGGTCATCCTCGCCGATCAGCAATTTGCTGTCGGCCAGGTACTTGTGGGGCGGCACTTCCAGATTGGTGGGGGCGGGCTTGTTCAAAAACACCCGGCCCGCCAGGTCAAAGGTGGAGCCGTGGCAGGGGCAGAAAAAGCCGCCTTTCCAGTCGTCGCCCACGCTGGGGTTGCTGCTGCCTGCGGGCACACGGCTGGGCGAGCAGCCCAGGTGGGTGCAGATGCCCACGCCGACAAACACCTCGGGCCTGATCGAGCGCTGCGCATTTCGCGCGTAGTCGGGTTGCTGATCCCTCAAAGAAGCCGGGTCGGCCAGGCGGGCGTCAAGCGTTGGCAAGAGCGCCAGCATCTCGGGCGTGCGGCGCATGATCCACACCGGTTTGCCTCGCCACTCCACGGTTTTAAGGGCGCCGGGCGCAAGGTCCGAGATGTCAACTTCCACACTCGCCCCCGAAGCACGGGCGCGCTCGCTGGGGGCAAAGCTAGACACGAAAGGCACGGCGACAGCGCCCAGGCCTGCGCTGGCCGTGGCGGCCGTGAGCAGGATCATGCGGCGGCGCTCGGCGTCATGTTCGTGCGTAGCACTGGCAATGGCCGGGAACGCTGAAAGGGCAGCAGTTGGAATCATGGAGTTTCCTTCAGTAAGGTGGCCGCGCAGACCATTGCGCAAGCGGCAGGGATCGGAGCGTTTTTTGACGAGAGGATTTTTCAGGCGGGGCATGACCATCAAAACGCGCATGCGCTCTGTATTCCAAGAACCGTGCCACAGCGTAAAAATAATAAATATCGTTTAACTTCAATGCGTTACGACATTGAATAAGGTCGGCATCAGGCAGCAGAAGGGAGTTGGCCGCCATATTTGGCAGAAACTGCCAATTCAGGCATAGACTGCATGTCAGTCCAACCAAGGAGCCGCCGTGAAGCCATTGCCCGAATTGACGTCTTACCTGGAGGGCTTGAGCGAGCCGCACATCCTGTTTGACACCCAATACCGCATCCTGGCGGCCAACGCGGCTTACCGGCAGCAGTTCAGTCCGGTGCAAAGCGTGGTGGGGCGCACCTGTTATGAGGTGTCGCACCATTTCAACGTGCCGTGTGACCAAGCCGGTGAGTCGTGCCCGCTGGCGCAATCACGCGCTTCCGGCCAGCGCGAACGGGTGCTGCACCTGCACCACACGCCCAAAGGCGAGGAGTACGTCAACATCGAGCTGACGCCGCTGCTGGATGCCGATGGCGCACAGGCTTTTTTCGTCGAGAAAATGGAGCGGCTGCGGGTGGCGCAGGGTCAGCCGGCAGCTCACGGGTTGATCGGACGGGCGCCTGCCTTTCAGCACATGCTGGCGCTGGTGGCACGCGTTGCGCCCTCGCAGGCCACGGTGCTGCTGCTGGGAGAATCCGGAACCGGCAAGGAACTGGTCGCCCAGGCGATCCACGCGGCCAGCCCGCGCGCCCATCGTGCGCTGGTGGCGGTGGACTGCTCCAGCCTGCCGGAAAACCTGTTCGAGTCCGAGCTGTTTGGCCACGAGCGGGGCGCCTTCACCGGTGCCAGCACCGCCCGGGGCGGGCTGATCGAGGCGGCCAGCGGCGGCACGCTGTTCCTGGACGAGGTGGGTGATATTCCCCTGACCATGCAGGTCAAGCTGCTGCGCCTGCTGGAAACCGGCACCTACCGCCGCGTGGGCAGCACCGAACTGCGCCATGCCGACATCCGCGTGGTCTCGGCCACCCATCGCGACCTGGACCGCATGGTGTCGCAGGAGCTGTTTCGGGAAGACCTGTACTACCGCCTGAGCACGTTTCCGATTCACCTGCCCGCCTTGCGCGAGCGACGGGACGACATTGTGCTGCTGGCAGCCGCCTTGCTGGAGCGCGTGGCTCCTCAGCGCAAGCTGCGCATCAGCGAATCCGCACTGCGCTTGCTGCAGGCGCAGGATTACCCCGGCAATGTCAGGGAACTTCGCAACCTGCTGGAACGTGCAGCGCTGCTGTGCGATGGCCATACGGTCGAAGCCAGCCATGTCCAGCAGGCTTTGTCCTCGGGAAGGCGCCCGCCGGCCGGGCCGCGTCTGCCTCTGCAAGCTTTAGAGACCGGCATTTTCGGCGTTAACGGCGTTAGTGACGCTGCCGCCAGCAGCCTGAAGGACTTGACCTTGGGGCCGGGCGCTCTCAAGACCATCGAACGCGCTGCGCTGCAGCAATGGGTCAGCAGCCACCAGGGCAGCCGGGCAGATTTGGCGAACAAGCTGGGCATCAGCGAGCGCTCCCTTTACCGCAAACTCAAGGCGCTGGAATAGGTTCGGCGCCGGCAAGGGCTGCAGGTGAATGCTATTCTGGTGCCAGCATGAACAAAGCCTTCACCAAAGAAACCGATGCTGACGACGAAGACGAACTCCCCGTACCCCGTCCGCCGGCAAGCGGCAAGAACTACATCACGCCTCAGGGCTATGACCGCTTGCGGCTGGAACTGCTGGATCTGATCGACAACGAGCGGCCCAAGGTCGTCGATATCGTGCACTGGGCGGCAAGCAATGGCGACCGGTCGGAAAACGGCGATTACCTGTACGGCAAGAAGCGCCTTCGGGAGATTGACCGGCGCATCCGCTTTTTGACCCAGCGGCTGGAAATCGCTGAAATCAGCGACCCCAGCCTTCACCACGGCAACGACCAGGTATTTTTTGGCGCCACCGTCACCTATGCCGATGACCAGGGGCATGAAAGAACGGTGACCATTCTGGGCGTTGACGAGGCCGTCAGTGCAATGGGGCAGATCAGCTGGATTTCGCCCGTGGCCCGTGCGTTGCTGAAAGCGCGGACGGGCGATGAAGTGACCCTGGTCACGCCCCAGGGAATGCAGTTGCTGGAAGTGCTGAAAGTGGACTATCCGAAGGCCGGCACGGAGGCCGGGCAAGCCTGATCCGCTCCATCCACTCATGCAAGGGCCAAGCCCTTCAGGCGCTGGCCTTGATGCGCTGCACCCGAAGTACCGACGGGGCGCGCCTGACGTTGCGCATCGCTGCAGCCAGGTGAACCCGGTCGCGCACCGCCACGCTGAACTGCAGGTCGGTGGCGCCGTTTGCCGGCTCATGCCCCATGTCCACATGGGTGATGTCCACCTCGGCGCTGGCAAGCGCGGCAGCCACCTTGGCCAGCACGCCCTTGCCATTGGAGACCGTGACCATGAGATTGGTTTCAAACGTTCTGGTGGGCTCGTCTGCCCAGTCCACGGCAATGAAGCGTTCAATGTCGCGTTGCTGAAGCCGCTTGGCCACTGCACAGTCCTCGGTGTGCACAAACAGGCCTTCGCCCCGCCCGAGATAGCCCACGATGGCATCGCCGGGAATCGGGCTGCAGCAGCGGGCGAACTGGACAGAGCTTTTCTCGCTGCCGTCGAGCACCAGGCCGCCCTGCGCGATGGCTTCCTGCGGGATGTAGCGTTCCCGGCTCATCAGCAAGGCATCGGGTTTCTCGCCTTTCTCAGCCAGAAAGGCGACGATGCGCTTGGCGATCATGCTGGCAATGCGCTTGCCCATGCCGATGTCGGTCAGCAACTCGGCGCGCGAACGGTTGCCGGTGAAACGAAGGATTTTTTCCCAGGTTGCGTGATGGGCGTCGTCGTCTTCCGAAAGACGCTGCCGGTCTATGCCTTCGGCCCGCAGCGCCTGGGCAAGCATTTTTTCACCCAGTTCCTGCGATTCGGTGATCGCCATGCTCTTGAGGTGGTGGCGGATTTTTGAGCGCGCCTTGCCGGTCCGGACAAATCCCAGCCAGGCCGGATTCGGCGTGGAAACCGGCGCGGTGACGATTTCAATGACATCGCCGTTCAGCAGTTCGGTACGCAGCGGAACCTGCTCGCCATTGACCTTGGCGGCAATCGCATGGTGGCCCACATCGCTGTGAATGGCATAGGCAAAGTCGACAATCGTGGCGCCGCGCGGCATCGCCATGATCTGGCTTTTCGGTGTGAAGACGTAAACCGCTTCGGGAAACAGGTCAATCTTGACATGGTCCCAGAACTCGGCCGCGTCATGGGTTTCATTCTGGATGTCGAGCAGCGACTGCAGCCACTTGGTTCCCAGGCGCTGCGAGGTGTCGCTGTTCGGATCGGATGCCTTGTACAGCCAGTGGGCCGCCACGCCGGCCTCGGCCACCACATGCATCGCCTCGGTTCGCATCTGGAACTCGATATTGGTGCCAAACGGGCCGACCAGCGTGGTGTGCAGCGACTGGTAGCCATTGACCTTGGGAATGGCAATGTAGTCCTTGAACTTTCCCGGCAAGGGCTTGTAGAGCTGGTGCAGGATGCCCATGGCGCTGTAGCAGGTCGTCACCTCGTTCAGGATGACCCGAAACCCGTACAGGTCGGTCACTTGCGCAAAAGACAGATGCTTTTGGTCCATCTTGTGGTAAATCGAATAAAGCGTTTTTTCACGCCCGTAAATCCGAGCAGGAATTTGCGCCGTGGCAAAGGCCGCCTCAACTTCCGACTGCACCCGCTTGATCACGTCGCGCCGGCGTCCCCGCGCACGGGTCAGGGCTTTGGCCAAAATGGCATAGCGCCACGGATGCAGGTGCTGGAAGGACCGGTCCTGCAGTTCGCGGTAGGTTGAGTTCAGGCCCAGGCGGTAGGCAATCGGCGCATAGATGTCCAGCGTCTCGCTGGCAATCCGGTTCCACTTCGAGCGCGGCGCGTCGCCAAGCGTTCGCATGTTGTGTATGCGGTCTGCCAGCTTGATCAGGATGACCCGGACATCGCGCGCCATGGCCAGCAGCATCTTGCGGAAGGACTCCGACTGGTTTTCTTCGCGGGTGTTGAATTCGAGTTTTTCCAGCTTGGTCAGCCCATCGACCAGATCGGCCACCGGCGCACCAAAGCGCTCGATCAGCTCCGGCTTGCTGACATCGCAGTCTTCCATGGCGTCGTGGAGCAGCGCCGCCATCAGGGCCTGCGCATCAAGTTTCCATTCGGCGCATTGCTGGGCCACCGCAATCGGATGCGTGATGTAGGGCTCGCCACTGTTTCTTAACTGCCCCAGATGGGCCTGGTCGGCAAAGCGGTAAGCCTGCCGGACATTTTCTATGTCGGCGGCGTTCAGGTAGTCGAGTTTGGCGGTCAGGGCCGCAAAACTTGCCGCCGCCGCATTGGCTGCGGCAGGTGTCGGCTTGTGGGGAACGGCGGTGGTCGGCATTGCGTTCATATCCCTCACTGTAACCCTAGCTGAACAAAGCCAAAGGAAAGTGGCTTTAGAAAGCTTTTAAAATGAAAATAGCACCTCGAAAGGTGCTATTTTTCATGAATTCAGCAATTTTAGTTGGGGACTTTTTTCAGCATTTCCAGGCCAACCTTGCCCGCGGCGATTTCCCGCAGGGCAGTCACGGCGGGGCTTGTTTTTGCTCTCGATCCTGGCGGCATGACCCTGGCTGAGCATGCGTGCGCGGTAGGTGGCGGCCAGAACCAGCTGGAAGCGGTTCGGGATTTTTTCGAGGCAGTCTTCGACGGTAATGCGGGCCATGGTGTTCTTTCAGGTGATCGGTGAGTTATGACTTAAGGAATGTGAAGCGCCATGAAAGTTTCGGCTCTGGCGCGTCGCTGGGCTGAGTATTTCAGCCGCTGGGCATGCACAATGGTTTTCAAGTCGAAAACTGCCCTCTCAAACAACTCATTGATTATAACGAAGTCGAATTTTTGCGCCTGTGCCATCTCCACGGCAGCATTCTGGAGCCGCAACTCGATGACCTCCGCACTGTCTTCGCCGCGACGTTGCAGGCGCGAGCGCAGTTCTTCCCAGCTTGGCGGAAGAATGAAGATCAGGATCGCGTTGGCAAAAATCTGCTTGATGTTGATGGCCCCCTGGAAATCGATTTCCAGGATCACGTCGGCACCATGCGCCACCCGTTCTTCGATGGTGTGGCGCGACGTGCCGTAGCGGTGGCCGTGCACATGGGCCCATTCCAGGAAGGCATCGCGCGTCACCATGCCGTCAAACTCTTCGGTCGAGAGAAAAAAGTATTCCCTGCCATGCTTTTCCTGTCCGCGTGGCGGGCGGGTGGTGTGTGATACCGCTGGCTGGATGGCTGAATCGAGTTCCATCAGGGCTTTGACCAGACTGGATTTGCCGGCCCCGCTGGGGGCGGCTACAACAAAGAGATTTCCGGGATAGTCCATACTTGACAAGCGATGAGCGCTATTGATTTAGAAGTTGCAGAGGGTTTGAGATCATTCGATGTTCTGGACCTGCTCGCGAATCTGCTCGATCAGCACCTTCATGTCGACCGACACGCGCGTCAGTTCCAGCGACGCCGATTTGGAGCCCAGGGTATTGGCTTCACGATGAAGTTCCTGAATCAAAAAGTCCAGGCGCTTGCCCAGTTCGCCGCCGCTGGCCAGCAGGCGGTCGATTTCATCAAGGTGCGAGGCCAGGCGGGTGATTTCCTCGGCCACATCAATCCGGATGGCAAACGCGGTTGCCTCGGTCAACGCCCGATCCTGGGCGATCTCCGGCAGCACGCTGCTGCTGCCCAGCGCCAGCGCTTCTTTCCAGCGTTCCAGAAAACGGGTTTTTTGCTGCTCGACCAGTTTGGGGACCATGGGAACGGCTGATTCGGCCAGCACCCGCAACTGGGCTGTGCGGTCCAGCAGCATGAGGCTCAGGCGCGCGCCCTCGCGCTCACGCGCTGCGGTCAATTCATTCACCGCCTGCCGGGCAGTGTGAAGCAATTCCTCGCTGTAGTCATGCGGCTTTTTATCTTCGTTCGTGGCAATCCGGAGCACGTCCGCCACGCTCAGCGGCGCAGCCTGCGGCAGCCATGACTTGATGCTGTCTTCCAGCGAACCCAGCCGCTGCAGTGTGGCCGCCGAAGGCGCGCGCAGGCTGCTGGCCGCCGTGCTTTCAAGCGAGACGCGCACCTCAACCTTGCCACGCTTGAGCTTGCCGGTGAGCAACTCGCGCAGCGCGGGCTCCGCCTGACGCAATTCATCGGGCAGGCGAAAAGCCAGGTCCAGGAATCGGCTGTTGACGGACCGGATTTCAATGCCCAGCCGGGAACTGCTGCCCTGTGCCGGTTCGGTTTCTAGGGCTGGCTGCGCGGTGTTCGACTGCAGGCTTGCATAGCCCGTCATGCTGTAAACTGACATTCGCTTTTTACGCCTTCCAAAAGAGAGAAGAGACTGGGTGAACTTTCACCCGCCCCACCAGAGAATTTATGTCAAAGGTCAAGCCTTCACCCCTGCCGCCTGACACCATGATCGGGGGCTATCGCATTGAGCGAAAACTTTCGGCCGGTGGATTCGGTGTAGTTTACTTGGCCCTTGACAGCGAAGGCCAGCAGTTTGCCATCAAGGAATACCTGCCTTCATCTCTGGCCAGCCGTGCCGTTGGCGAATTGCTTCCGCAGGTACTGCCTGAAAAACTGTCGTTGTACCGCCTGGGCCTGAAGAGTTTTTTTGAGGAAGGCCGCTCGCTGGCCCAGATTTCGCACGGTTCGGTGGTCAGCGTGCTGAACTTCTTTCGCGAGAACGAAACCGTCTACATGGTCATGAACTACCTGGAGGGTGGAACCCTGCAGGACTTCATCATCACGGCGCGCGACCTGAAAAAACCCAAGGTGTTTCGTGAGTCGACCATTCGCTCGCTGTTTGACGAAATCCTGCGCGGGCTGCGCATCGTGCACCAGCACAAAATGCTGCATCTGGACATCAAGCCGGCCAACATCTTCATCACCGACGACAACCGGGCGGTGATGATTGACTTTGGCGCAGCCCGTGAGGTGCTGAGCAAGGAGGGCAACTTCATCCGGCCCATGTACACGCCCGGCTTTGCAGCGCCCGAAATGTACCGGCGCGATTCGTCCTTGGGGCCCTGGACCGACATCTATGCAATCGGCGCCTGCATCTACGCCAGCATGCAAGGCTATCCACCCAACGATGCGCCGCAGCGGATTGATAAAGACCGGCTGTCGCTGGCCTTGTCACGGTTGCGCGGCGTTTATTCCGACAACCTGATCGAGGTCGTCCAGTGGTGCATGGCGCTGGACCCGCTGGCGCGGCCGCAGTCGGTGTTCGCCCTGCAAAAGGAACTGAGCCGTGAAAGCGCTCGCCGTTATACCAAGCTAACGGTTGGCGAACGGGTGCGGCTGCAGTTTGACAGTGTGGTGTCCGACACCAAGAAAACAGCGCGCAAGGCCAATGTGATGGGTACCCGGTTCAAATGAAATTTTCGGTTTTCCAGCTCAGCCGCATTGGCGGCCGGGCCATGAACGAAGACCGCATGGGCTACTGCTACACCCGTGAGTCGGGCCTGTTTGTGCTGGCAGACGGCATGGGAGGACATCCTGAAGGAGAAGTCGCCGCCCAGATAGCCCTCGACACGATCTCGGCCCTGTACCAGAAAGAGGCCAAGCCCACCGTAGGCAATCCGGCTGAATTTCTTGCCGCTGCGGTGCTGGCAGCGCATCACCGCATCATTCGTCATGCTTCGCAAAAAGGCATGCTTGACAACCCGCGCACCACGCTGGTGGCGGCGGTGGTGCAGGGCGCCAGCGCAAGCTGGGTGCATTGCGGGGATTCGCGCCTGTACCTGGTGCGCGATGGCCAGTTGCTGATGCGCACCCGTGACCATTCTTTTCTTGAGCAGGAGCGGGCCGGGCTGAACGAGTTCGAACCCGTCAACCGCAACGTCCTGTTCACCTGCCTGGGCTCGCCCGCCAAGCCCACGCTGGAGATTGCCGGTCCGTTTGCCTTGCAGCAGGGCGACAAGCTGATGCTCTGCTCGGACGGTTTGTGGGGCAGCCTGAGCGATGCGGAGATGGTTGCGCAACTGAGCGGCCAGAGTGTTTCCACGGCGGTCCCGGCCCTGGTGGAAAGTGCCTTGCTGGCCGGAGGCGAGCACAGCGACAATGTGACCGTCCTGGCCATGGAATGGGAAACGCCCGATGCGTTTTCGCCCACGCGACTTGGCCCTGCCGACAGCGCGATGGACGGCGCTTTCGCCTCCACCCTCGACGCAGGCGGCTTTGACAGCCAGGCCGACGACCTTGATGAAGCCATGATCGAGCGCTCGATTGCCGAAATCAACGAGGCCATCCGCCGTTCGGCTGCCAGGAAAGGCTGATCGGCGCTGTTCAGCCCGCCACGGCCAGGTCTTGCATAACCCGTTTCCCCCCACTTGCTGCCGCATCCGGCGTTTTCCGGCCCGAAAATTGACACCATGCGCCTGTTCGGCCCCATCACTGCACGCGCCCGACCTGCATCACGAGTGCTTTCGTCGGCAGCGCGGCGCTGCCACGGCATTTACTATTAAATCAATAGCTGCTAACACACGCTGGATAAGCGGAAAACCCCTATTTCATCATGAAAATCGTCCTCGCATCAAACAATCAGGGAAAACTGGCCGAACTCCAGGCCATGCTGGCGCCGCTCGGCCTGGAGTTGGTCAGACAGTCTGACCTGGCCATCCCGGAAGCCGAAGAGCCGTTTCGCACCTTTGTCGAAAATGCGCTTGCCAAGGCGCGTCATGCGTCTGCCCTCAGCGGTCTGCCGGCGCTGGCTGATGACGCCGGCCTGTGCGTGGAGGCGTTTGGCGGGCAGCCCGGCGTGGACACCGCGTTTTATGCCATGCAGTTTGGCTATGCCAAGGGTGACGACAACAACGTCAAGGCCTTGCTGGAGCAGATGGCCCACCTGACGCAGCCGGCACAACGGCGCGCGGCCCTGGTCAGCACGCTGGTCGCAGTGCGCTCTGCGGACGACCCTGAGCCGTTGATCGCCAGCGGCCGCGTGGCCGGCGAAATCGCCTTGGTGCCCGTGGGCAGCAACGGCTTTGGCTTTGACCCGGTGATGTTCGTCCCCGCGTTCGGCCAGACCTTTGCACAACTGCCGGTCAACGTGAAAAATGCCAACAGCCATCGCGGCAAGGCCATGCAGCAAATGATTGAATTGCTGCGTGAACGCTGGCTGTAAACCGGACTCGAATTCCTCATGATCCAAAAAGACGTTCAGCACTACATGCGCAGCGGCACGCTGCAACTCGCCGCCCTGCCGCCGCTGTCGCTGTATGTGCATTTGCCCTGGTGCATCAGGAAATGCCCGTATTGCGATTTCAACTCGCACGAAGTGGCCGGCGAGATGCCCGAGCAGCGCTACATAGATGCACTGGTGGCCGACCTGGAGGCTTCGCTGCCGCTGGTCTGGGGCCGCACGGTGCACAGCATTTTCATTGGCGGCGGCACGCCCAGCCTGTTTTCGCCGCAGGCCATCGACCGCTTGCTGGGCGACATCCGCGC
Organism: Polaromonas sp.; assembly: GCF_010365105.1. Classification (GTDB taxonomy): domain Bacteria; phylum Pseudomonadota; class Gammaproteobacteria; order Burkholderiales; family Burkholderiaceae_C; genus Polaromonas. The sequence continues at coordinate 231,182 of NZ_JAAFGZ010000001.1, forward strand.
CCGGCTCAAGTTGACTGCAGACTGCGAAATCACCCTTGAGGCGAACCCCGGCACTTTTGAAAAAGATCGCTTCAAGGCGTTTCGCAGCGCCGGCGTGAACCGCCTGTCGGTGGGTGTGCAGAGTTTCGACGATGCGCACCTGAAGGCACTGGGCCGCGTGCACGATCGCGCCCAGGCGATTGCGGCGGTGGAAGAGGCTGCGCAGGCCTTCGACACCTTCAACCTCGACATCATGTATGCGCTGCCCGGCCAGACGCTGGACAACCAGGCGCAGGACATGCGGCAGGCGCTGGCCTTGGAGCCACCGCACATCTCGATCTACCACCTGACGATCGAGCCCAACACCTACTTCGCCAAGTTTCCACCGGTGGTCCCAGAAGAAGACACGGCCTACGCCATGCTCGACCAGATCACCGAAATGACCGAAAACGCCGGACTGCAGCGCTATGAAGTGTCGGCCTATGCCCGGCCCGGCCACCGCTGTTTTCACAACACCAACTATTGGCAATTCGGCGACTACCTGGGCATTGGCGCAGGTGCGCACAGCAAGCTCAGTTTTGCGCACCGGGTGATTCGCCAGGTGCGTTACCGCGAACCGAAGCTCTACATGGACAAGGCGCTTGCCGGCCAGGCGGTGACGCAGGAAACCGAGGTCAGCCGTGCCGATCTGCCGTTTGAATTCATGCTCAACGCCTTGCGGCTGCGGGACGGCTTCAAGCTGCAGGACTTTGCCGACAAGACCGGACTGCCGTTCACCACGATCCAGAAAGGGCTGGAAGAAGCCGAGCGCAAGGGACTGGTCGCGCGCGATCTGGTCCATGTCCGGCCGACCGAGCGCGGCTTTGATTTCCTCAACGATCTGCAATCGCTTTTCCTGGCTGACTGAGCCGGCATTCAAACACCATGGAACTGGAAACCTCAAGCATTGTCCTGCTGGCCGTCAGCACCGCCGTGAGCTTCGGCCTGGGGCGCACCTTCATGCATTTTCGCAGGAAGAAGCAGAAAGAAGAAGCCCAGGAACGCGAGGCGCGAGCCTTGCGCGATAGGCCTGTCGAGCCGGAATCGAAAAACAAGAGCAAACGCAAGCGGCAGCTTCAGCAGATAGAAAAAGGGCTGCCCGGTCAGAAGCGCTGAGGCGCCTCCCACCAAGCCGGAAAAGACCGCGTGATTTTTCAGGCGGACAGGGTCAGGCACCGGGAAGAGGTGCTACCTTCGGAGTGCCGATATTGGCGTTTGGAGGTGAGTGTGGCCAACCCAGAGATGAAAAAATACCAGGATGCGACAACGGCTGACAAGCTGAACAAAGACGTCCAGCAGGCACGTGAGCTCCATGCGCAGTTTTTTGCGCTGTTCGACCAGTTCAGGCCGGCCCTTCTCAATCTTGACATTGCTTCAGAATCGGTGCCGCAGGGCGATGGACCGACCCGGTTGCGGGTCATCACCCCGTTCGGCAACCTTTATGCCACCTCTGCCTACACATTTGATGACGGACATGCCGGCGCCGCCATGCTTTTTACCGACGAAAAGCGAATCGATGACCGCACCGTTTCGCGAAAACTCAATGCCGTCATCCTGGGCCGGGAGGGATACTGGATCGACTCGGACGGCGACCGGCTGAAAACGCCCTTCACCGAGATGAGCGAGCACATCGCCTATGCGGCTGTCCACAAGGCGCTGGCCGCGAAGCTGAAGGCTGACTCGGAATACGTCTCCAGTTTTACGCGCGCATTCCTGGTTTGAAGGCAAGTCCGTTTAAGCGGATTTGGGGTAAGTAGAGCGCGGCTAACAGCCGCTGATCGTGATACAACGCCGTTTTCCAGGCATTACATTGATGAAGGTAACGATGTGGGAGATGTCACCTGATTGCCGTGAAACCTGCATAAATGCCAGGGTTCCTGGCGGAAGCGGTGAGATTCGAACTCACGGAGGACTCGCATCCTCGGCAGTTTTCAAGACTGCTGCATTCAACCGCTCTGCCACGCTTCCAAGCCCGCTAGTTTAACCTCAGGCCCGGCAGGACTCGGTCCGCAATCCGAAAAATAACGCTCAGGCTGCTTGCAGCATGCCTTTGCTTTCAATGAATGCCACCACTTCGGCCAAGCCGGTGTTGGTTTTCAGATTGGTCATGACAAAAGGTTTGAGGCCTTTGGCCGTGGTGCGCATGCGGATGGTATCCAGCTGCATCACGCCGAGGTCGGCGCCCACGTAGGGCGCCAGGTCGGTCTTGTTGATGACGAACAGGTCGCTTTTGGTGATGCCCGGGCCGCCCTTGCGCGGGATTTTTTCGCCGGCGGCCACGTCGATCACGTAGATGGTGAGGTCGCTCAATTCGGGGCTGAAAGTCGCCGCCAGGTTGTCGCCGCCGGACTCGATGAACACCACGTCGGCATCGGGGAATTCCTCCAGCATGCGGTCGATGGCCTCCAGGTTGATCGACGCGTCTTCGCGTATCGCCGTGTGCGGGCAGCCGCCGGTTTCCACGCCCATGATGCGTTCGGCGTCCAGCGCGCCACTGACGGTCAGCAGGCGCTGGTCTTCCTTGGTATAGATGTCGTTGGTGATGGCCACCAGGTCGTATTTGTCCTTCATCGCCTTGCAGAGCATCTCCAGCAGGGTGGTCTTGCCCGAGCCGACCGGCCCGCCGATACCCACGCGAAGGGGCGGAAGTTTCTTGGTGCGGTTGGCGATGTGATGCAGGCTCATGGGAATACTTTGAAGGATTAAAGAAGGCGGGGTTTCGTCAGGTCGTCAGGAGCGAAACAGCCGCGAATACTGGGTTTCATGCTGGGCAGACAGGATCGCCAGCATGGGTGAAAACGCCTGGCGTTCGCTGTCGGGCAGTTGCAGGGCCGCTTCGACGGCGGCCGGAATGTCGCGGCTCAGACGCGCCAGGATGCGCTGGCCGGCGCTCTGGCCCAGCGGCACGGATTTCAGCGCGGCCTGCATCATGTTCTCGGCCCAGCCGAAGGCATAGGCCAGCATGCAGTCGCCCGTACCGGCCGCCGTTTGCGATGCCGCCAGCGAAAAAGCCACCGGATAGGTTGGCTGCATGCGGGCGCAGGCGGCAATATGGTCGGCATTGGCGCCGTCATGGTTGCGCAGCCAGTCGAGCAGCGAACGGCCCATCTGTTCGGCCTGCAGGCGCAGCTCGCTGGTTTCGCGGGTCTGCAACACCCAGTCGTTGAGTTGCCGGATGCGCGTCAGGTTTGATTTGCGCCAGGCTGGAATCGCCTGGGCAATCACAGCCAGGTCGCCGCGCGCCAGCGTCAGGTGGAGCTGGTCAGCAAGCCAGTCGGATGCTCTACTTTCAGTAGCTACTCCCGCCCGGTCCACGGCCGCTTCAAGCACTTCCGAGTATGAAAATCCACCCACGGGCAAGGCCGGGGAGGCGAGCCAGATCAGCTGGAGCAGGCTGGCCGCTGGCAGGGTTTCGGCCGCTTGCGTCATCAATCCCGTGCCTGTGTCATTGGCTGTGCGGTTTGCGTGGGTGGATCTGGATGGCGACGGGCTGGATGGCCGCATGCGCATGCGCATGGCCGTGGCCGTGGTTGCAGTCCGGTCCGTGGACATGGGCTGCTGGCGGTGTGGCGGCGGCTGGTGGCGCCTGATTATGGCCATCGGCATGGCTGTGTCCGTGACTGTGGCCGGAAGAACTGTACGCGCCGCCTTCGGGCTCGAAGGCTTCCTCGACTTCCTGCACCGTCAGATGCATGGCGCGCAGCATGTCGGCCAGCACATGGTCGGGCTCAATCTTCAGGTGGTCGGGTTGGAGTTCAATCGGCACATGGCGGTTGCCCAGGTGGTAGGCGGCGCGGGTCAGGTCGAAGGGCGAACCATGCGCTGCGCAGGCCGTGATGCGCAGCACCGGTTGCGGCGCGGCGATGACGCGGATCATCGAACCGTCTTCGGCAATCAGCACATCGCCGCCGCGCACCAGCGTGCCGCGCGGCAAGAACACGCCGAACTGGCGGCCCAGCGAATCGGTGGAATCGAAGCGGCTTTTCTGACGCACGTCCCAGTCCAGTTCAAGGGTGGCGGCGCGCTTGAGCAGCACCGGCGCGAGGCCTTTGCCTTGCGAAATGAGTTTGGAGATTTGAAGCATCAGGCGATTAAAACAAAAAGTAGCGCTGCGTCATCGGCAAACTGGTGGCGGGCTCGCAGGTCAGCAACTGGCCGTCGGCGCGTACCAGGTAGGTCTGGGGGTCGATTTCCATGGTTGGCAGGTAGTCGTTGTGCACCATGTGCTGCTTGCGAACGCCACGGATATTCTTCACCGCGCTCAGTGTCTTGGCCAGCCCGAAACGCTGCTGGATGCCAGCGGCCAGCCCGGCCTTCGAGACAAAGGTGAGCGAGCCTCTGGCCAGCGCACCGCCAAACGCGCCGAACATCGGCCGGTAATGCACTGGCTGCGGCGTCGGGATCGAGGCATTCGGGTCGCCCATGGCGGCCATGGCGATGAAACCGCCTTTCAGGATGATCGACGGCTTGATGCCGAAAAACGCCGGCTTCCACACCACCAGGTCGGCGAACTTGCCGACTTCGATCGAGCCGACCTCGTGCGAAATGCCGTGGGCAATCGCCGGGTTGATGGTGTATTTGGCGATATAGCGCTTGACGCGGAAGTTGTCGTGGCGCTCGGTGTCCCCGGGCAGCTTGCCGCGCTGCTGCTTCATCTTGTGGGCGTTTTGCCAGGTGCGGATGATGACTTCTCCCACGCGTCCCATAGCCTGGCTGTCGCTGGACATCATGCTGATGGCACCCAGGTCGTGCAGGATGTCTTCAGCCGCAATGGTTTCCTTGCGGATGCGGCTTTCGGCAAAGGCCAGGTCTTCGGCAATGCCGGCGTCCAGGTGGTGGCAGACCATCAGCATGTCCACATGTTCGTCGAGCGTGTTGACGGTGTAGGGCATGGTCGGGTTGGTGGAAGACGGCAAAAAATTCGCCTCGCCGACCACCCGCAAAATGTCCGGCGCATGGCCGCCGCCCGCGCCTTCGGTATGAAAGGCGCACAGCCCCCGGCCCTTGGTGGCGGCAATCGTGTTCTCGACAAAGCCCGATTCGTTGAGCGTGTCGCTGTGGATGGCGACCTGCACATCGGTTTCTTCGGCCACGTCCAGGCAATTGCTGATGGCAGCCGGCGTCGTGCCCCAGTCCTCGTGCAGCTTCAGGCCGATCACGCCAGCGTTGACCTGCTCGTGCAGCGCGGCGGGCAGGCTGGCGTTGCCCTTGCCCAGAAAACCCAGGTTCATCGGAAAGGCATCGGCGGCCTGCAGCATGCGCTCGATGTTCCACGGCCCCGGCGTGCAGGTGGTGGCGAAGGTGCCGGTGGCCGGGCCGGTGCCGCCGCCCAGCATGGTGGTCACGCCCGAGGTCAGCGCTTCCTCGATCTGCTGCGGGCAGATGAAATGGATGTGCGAGTCGATGCCGCCGGCTGTGACGATCATGCCCTCGCAGCTGATGATCTCGGTGCCGGGGCCGATGATGATGTCCACGCCGGGCTGCACGTCGGGGTTGCCGGCCTTGCCGATGGCGGCAATGCGCCCGCCCTTCAGGCCAATGTCGGCCTTGACGATGCCCCAGTGGTCGATGATGAGCGCGTTCGTCATCACCGTGTCCATCGCGCCTTCGGCGTTGGTTCTTTGCGACTGTGCCATGCCGTCGCGAATCGTCTTGCCGCCGCCGAACTTGACTTCCTCGCCATAGCTGCCGGTGCGCAGGGTGTAGTCGGCCTCGACCTCGACCAGCAGGTCGGTGTCGGCCAGTCGCAGCCGGTCGCCCACCGTAGGGCCGAAGATTTCCGCGTAGGCGCGGCGTCCCATGCTTGCCATCAAAGCGCTCCCTGAATGAGGCCGCGAAAGCCGTAAATCTTGCGTTCGCCGGCGTAGTCCACCAGTTCGACCGTGCGCTGCTGGCCGGGCTCGAAGCGCACTGCGCTGCCCGACGCGATGTTCAGCCGCATGCCATGCGCGGCCTTCCGGTCAAAGCCCAGCGCCGCATTGGTTTCGGCAAAGTGGTAATGCGAGCCGACCTGGATCGGCCGGTCTGCGGTGTTTTGCACGATCAATGTCACGGTGCGCCGGCCTTCGTTGAGCAAGTGGTCGGGGCCGTCGGTGAAGAGTTCGCCGGGGATCATGGTGTTTCCTTTCAGGCCAGTTGGGCCAGCAGCGCCGCGCCCAGCGCTGCCACGCCGGCACCGGCCACGCGGGCCGTCCAGACGTTGTCGCGCAGGGACAGTCCTGCCATCAGGCCGGCGGCATGCAGCGTCACGGTGGTGATGAGCATGCCCAGCAGCGGCGCGCTGATGTGGGCAGCGCCCGCCAGCTCGGCGCCATGCGCCACGCCGTGAAAGAGGGCGAACACGCCGACCAGCGCTGCTGCCAGCGCGGCGGGCAGGCGCGCACGCAGCGCCACCAAAAGACCCAGCACCAGCACCGAGGCGGCAATCATGGGTTCCACCGCCGGCAATTCAATGCCCGCCAGCCCCAGCAGCGCGCCGACCAGCAGCATGGCGGCAAAGGCCAGCGGCGCGGTCCACAGGCGGCGTGCCGTCAGGGCGCTCCACAAGCCCACGGCCAGCATGGCCGCCAGGTGGTCCAGGCCAGTGAGCGGGTGCAGCAGGCCGTCCAGGAAACCAATGTCTGAATGAACGGCAAGATCAGTGCCAATATGGGCTTTTGCGCTTGTCATCATTGCGCAGGCAGCTATCAAAAAAAGAGCGTGTGGCAGTTTTCTGGACATGGGGATGATTTCCTCTGAAATGAAGTCTAAATAATGGCTGTAGCGCATGCTGCTATTGAACAAGAAGCTATCAAAAGATGAGTAAATGAACAGGTGCCTCAGACAATCGGCTGATGCACCGTGACCAGCTTGGTGCCGTCGGGAAAGGTGGCCTCGACCTGGATGTCGGGGATCAGTTCGGCAATGCCGTCCATCACATCGGCGCGGGTCAGGATGGTGCGGCCTTCGCTCATGAGTTGCGCCACGGTCTTGCCGTCGCGCGCGCCTTCCATCACGGCGGCGCTGATCAGTGCCACGGCTTCGGGGTAGTTGAGCTTGAGTCCGCGCGCGCGCCGCCGCTCGGCCAGCAGGGAAGCGGTAAAAATCAGCAGCTTGTCTTTTTCGCGGGGCGTCAGTTCCATGGGCTCTTTCGGGTTCGGCAGTTCCAAAATTGAAAATTGCAAGATTGATGCCATCGGCTTGCGGGCCACCCGCCAACGGACAGCGCCGGTGTGGCACAGAAGGTGCAGCAAGGGTGAACCGCTCACTTTGCCTGTCTATCCTCCCTACCTTCATGGACGCCGCAGCCACACCTTTGTCGCCACCGCCACCGCCACCGCCACGACCCGGCATGCCCACAGGTTCTCCGGATGAGGGCCGGGGCGCAGGCGCCGAACCCGAAATGGCCGTGCAGCGCATCATCAAGGTCAGGCGCGACTACAACAGCTGGGTCGCCAGCGAAACCATGGAAGACTACGCGCTGCGCTTCACGCCGCAGCGTTTTCGCAAATGGTCGGAGTGGAGGGTGGCCAACACCGCGTTCGGCGCCGCCTCGTTCCTGATCCTGGAGGCCGTGGGTGCCACGCTGCTGGTGAAATACGGCTTCACCAACGCCTTCTGGGCCATCATGGCGACGGGGCTGATCATTTTCCTGGCTGGCCTGCCGATCAGTATTTACGCCGCGCGCTATGGCGTGGACATGGACTTGCTGACGCGTGGTGCGGGCTTCGGCTACATCGGCTCGACGCTGACCTCGCTGATCTACGCTTCCTTCACCTTCATTTTTTTTGCGCTGGAAGCGGCGGTCATGGCCTATGCGCTGGAACTGGCGTTCGGCATTCCGCCCCGATGGGGCTACCTGATTTGCGCGCTGGTGGTGATTCCGCTGGTCACGCACGGCGTTTCGACGATCAGCCGGCTGCAGGTCTGGACGCAGGGCTTGTGGCTGGTCATGCTGGTCGTGCCTTTTGTGTATGTTTTCATGCACGCTCCTGGTGCCTTTTCGGGGGTGGTGGACTATGCGGGCGAGAAAGGAACGGGCGGCGCCTTCAATCTGCATCTTTTTGGTGCAGGCCTGACGGTGGGGATTGCGCTGATCACGCAAATGGGCGAGCAGGCCGACTATCTGCGCTTCATGCCGGTGCAGACAAAAGCCAATCGCTGGCGCTGGTGGGGCGCGGTGCTGGTGGGCGGACCGGGCTGGGTGCTGCTGGGCGTGGTCAAGATGCTGGGCGGCGCGCTGCTGGCGTACCTGGCCATTTCCAACATGGTGCCACCGGACCGCGCCGTGGACCCGAACCAGATGTACCTGGCCGCCTATGAATATGTGTTTCCGGATTACGGCTGGGCCATCGGGGCGACGGCACTGTTCGTGGTGATTTCGCAGCTCAAGATCAATGTGACCAATGCCTATGCCGGCTCGCTGGCCTGGTCGAACTTTTTCTCGCGCCTGACGCACAGCCATCCGGGGCGCGTGGTCTGGCTGGTGTTCAACACCCTGATCGCCTTCATGCTGATGGAAATGAACGTGTTCCAGGCACTCGGCGATGTGCTCGGGCTGTACTCGAACATCGCCATTGCCTGGGTCATGGCGGTGGTGGCCGACCTGGTCATCAACAAGCCGCTGGGCCTGTCGCCGCCGGGCATCGAGTTCAAACGCGCCCATCTTTACGACATCAACCCGGTCGGCGTGGGCGCGATGGCGTTGGCGTCGCTGCTGTCGGTCACGGCGCACCTGGGGCTTTATGGCGAGATGGCGCGGGCGTTCTCGGCGGTGATTGCCATGGCAACCGCCTTTGTGGCAGCGCCGCTGATTGCCTGGGCCACGAAGGGGCGCTACTACATCGCCCGCCAGTCCCCGCTACCGCCTGTCATTGGGCTCTACAAGCGCCATGCCACCCAGCGATGCGTGATTTGCGAGCGCAGCTACGAAGGCCCGGACATGGCGCATTGCCCGGCCTACCAGGGGCCGATCTGCTCGCTGTGCTGCACGCTGGACGCGCGTTGCGGCGACCTGTGCAAGCCTCAGGCCTCTTTGTCGGCGCAGTGGTCGGCTGCGCTGCGCTGGCTGCTGCCGCGCCGCATCTGGCCCTATCTGGAAACCGGGCTGAGCCATTTCTTGCTGCTGATGGGGGTCATCGTGCCGCTGCTGGCCAGTCTGTTCGGGCTGCTTTACCGCCAGGAGGTCAGTTCCCTGGCGGAACTGGCGGCGTCCGAGTCCGCCTTGCGCTCGGGGTTTTTGAAAGCCTACATGGCGCTGCTGGTCATGGCTGGCCTGGTCGCCTGGTGGCTGGTGCTGGCGCACAAGAGCCGGCAGGTCGCGCAGGAGGAATCGAACCGCCAGACGCATCTCCTGATGCAGGAGATCGAGTCGCACCGGCAAACCGACGAAGCCTTGCAGCAGGCCAAGCTGGCCGCCGAGCAGGCGCGCCGTATTGCCGACCAGGCCAACCAGGCCAAGAGCCGCTACATCAGCGCCATCAGCCACGAGTTGCGAACACCCCTGAACAGCATCCTGGGCTATGCGCAACTGATGGGGGAAGACGCCGGAATTCCACCGCACCGCCAGCAGGCCGTCAGTGTCATCAAGCGCGGTGGCGAACACCTGCTGTCGCTGATTGAAGGCACGCTGGACATTGCCCGCATCGAGGCGGGCAAGCTGACGCTCAATGTCAGGCCGATGCAGTTCGCCGACTGCGTGCATGAGATGGCTGGCATGTTCGAGTTGCAGGCGGCGGCCAAGGGCCTGCGCTTTGTGTTTGAAGCCGTCGGCAACCTGCCTGAACTGGTGCGCGCTGATGAGCAGCGGTTTCGGCAGGTGCTGATCAACCTGCTGGGCAACGCCATCAAGTTCACCGCCAAAGGCCAGGTCACTTTCCGGGTGCGCCATGCGCGTGAAATGGCTTACATCGACATCGAGGACACCGGTCACGGCATGAGCGCGGCTGAACTGGACAATATTTTCGAGCCCTTTGCGCGCGGCAGCACCGCCGGCCAGAGCGTGGGCGGTGTCTCGGGCGCTGGCCTGGGACTGACCATTGCCAAGATGCTGACCGACCTGATGGGCGGCGAGATGACAGTGGTCAGCACGCCGGGCAAGGGCTCGGTGTTTGTCATCCGGCTGTTTTTGCCGGAAGTGCATCGGGCAGCGGGCAGTTTTCCGGCGACCCAAGTCAGTGATGCCCGGCGTCGGCCCCAGGGCTATGAAGGCGAGCGCCGCAAACTGCTGGTAGTGGACAACGAGGAGCCTGACCGCGAATTGCTCGTTCACCTGCTCGAACCGATGGGCTTCGAGATGCGCACCGCCGCCAGCGGCCACGACTGCCTGGATCTGCTGGCGGCAGGCTATCGGCCCGATGTGATCTTCATGGACCTGGCCATGGCCGGCATTGACGGCTGGGAAACGCTGCGCCGCGTGCGCAAAGCCGGGCACAACAAGGACATTCAGCTGGCGATTGTCTCGGCCAATGCCTTCGACAAGGGCATTGACAATGACGTGGGCATACGGCCTGAAGACTTCATTCTCAAGCCGGTGCGCCACACGGAACTGATTGACTGGCTGGAGCGAAAGCTGGGATTGCGCTGGCAGTATGAAGCACCGCCCGTGAACGCTGAACCGGTGGCGGTGACAACTGCGCCGCCTGTCTGGCCCGATGCCGCCCAGCTCGCGGGCTTGCTGGAAGTCGTCAACCTGGGGTTTTACCGTGGCATCCTGAACAAGCTGGCAGAGATTGAAAAGCAGCAACCCGCCACCGCTGCCTTTGTCGAGGAAATGCGCCTGCTGGCGCGCCAATTCCGCTTTGAAGCCATGGCCAGCCAGCTCACCCAGAAAGAACCCGGCCATGAACAAGATGCCTGATGAACCCTCTGCGATCACCGACCGTCGCCTGGACGACACGCTGGACCGCGCCAACAGCGACGTGGTGCTGATCGTGGACGATGTGCCCGACAACCTGTCGGTGCTGCACGACGCACTGGATGAATCGGGCTACACCGTGTTGGTGGCGACCAGCGGCGAAGCGGCCTTGCAACGCGCCCGGCAGGCCCTGCCCGACATCGTGCTGCTCGACGCGATGATGCCGGGCATGGACGGGTTTGAAGTTGCACGGCAGCTCAAGGCGATGCCTGAAACGGCCCATATCCCGATCATCTTCATGACCGGCCTGACCGAAACCGAGCACCTGGTGGCCGCCCTGCAGGCCGGCGGCGTCGACTATGTCACCAAGCCGATCAAGCCCAAGGAAGTGATGGCGCGTATGGGTGTGCATTTGCAGGGCGCACGCCGGGCCCGGCAGGAAGTGCGGCAGGCCGGGCAGGCGCGCAACGCCCTGGATGCGTTCGGCTACGCCAGCATGACGGTACGGATGAATGCCAACGGCCAGGGCGACGGCAAACTGATCTGGCAGACGCCGCTCGCGCGTGATCTGCTTATGCGCTACTACGGCACCACCGCGCCGCAAACGCCCGAGGCGGTCCTCGACTGGCTGCGTCGCCACCTGCCTGATGCCGAGCGCCAGATCGAGCCGCCGCGCCTGACGGTAGAGCAGGGGCCGCGCCGCCTGACGTTCCGGCTGCACCAGCAAACCGATGACAGTGACAACGGCGGCGACTGGCTGATCGTGATGCGTGAAATTTCGGACGATGCGGTGTTGCAAGCCCTCGGCCTGAGCTTCAAGCTGACCGCCAGAGAAGCCGAGGTGCTGTACTGGGTGGTCAAGGGAAAGGTCAACCGAGACATCGGCGAGATTCTGGGGTCCAGCCCGGCAACAGTGAAAAAACACCTTGAACGCGTGTACGCCAAGCTTGGCGTGGAAACCCGCACCGCCGCTGCCGGCCGGGCCATGAACCGCATCCGTCAGCTGCATCCGCAATTTGAATGCTGAATGAACAACAGCCGCTGATTGGCTGCCCGGTTATAATGGTGGGTTCGGTAACGCATCAGCGTTTTTCATCGAAGTCTTTACTACACCCGGCTTCTTTCTCAAATGCGGCGCTTCCCAGAGCCCGAATTCCCAGCGATCTGGCACTGCTTTCAAGGTTTTTCAGCTTTGATGCCCACAGCACTGTTTCATTTCCTGGCGAGCACTTCCACCAACAGTGCCCACTTATGGCTCAACCCCGCCCGGCTTTTCAATCGACTGGCGGCTAGATACCGAATACACGTTGGCTTGCTCGCAAGCTGGTTACCCTTTCCCAAAGAAGCCGGAAAAAATATCCGGTGAAGATTTTTATGAACATGAACGATACCCAAATAGAGGTAGGTAAATACCTTGTCTCGCCAGTTGCCAAACAGCAGGGCGAAGGCCGCTTCGCGGCTTCAGTTTCCATCCGCTCCGGTCGCGGCAGCGGTACCCATGACAGGGTGCTGCGTTTCACCGGAATTTTTGACAGCGCCGCTGCTGCCGTACATTACGCTACCGAACACGCACTGGGCTGGATTCACGACAGCTCGTCACCTGTTTGCGCATGAAACACTGCCAGCCCGTGTGGGCTGGCGTTACAAAATAATTTTTTGAAATATCAGGAGTTTTAGATGGCAAAAGAAGAACTTATCGAAATGCATGGACTGGTTGACGAGGTCCTGCCCGACTCGCGCTTTCGCGTGACGCTGGACAACGGCCACAAGCTGGTGGCCTATACCTCGGGCAAGATGCGCAAGAACCATATCCGCATCCTGGCCGGCGACCAGGTATCGCTGGAATTGTCGCCTTATGACCTGAGCAAGGGCCGCATCACTTTCCGCCACATTGCCGGCCGTGGGCCTGGCCCTGCGCCGCGCCAGAACCGCTAAAGCGCAAGGTCATTCCCGCAGTCCCCGGCAGCCTTGACGCTGCCGCAGTTTGCGGGCGATTAACGCTAAAATACGCCTGGCTGGCGCATTCGTTGGCAACATCAAGGCCCAACGGCCATATGCTCCGTCTTTTTGTCCAGCACCATTTCCGGTTCCTGGGCTTCTTCCCACGTCTCGTTGTTCAAACCGGCCTGAAGCCGTTCGACGTCCAGTTCGTTGGTCCATTTCGCCACGACCAGCGTGGCCACGCCGTTGCCAATCAGGTTGGTCAGCGCACGCGCTTCCGACATGAAGCGGTCGATGCCCAGGATCAGCGCCAGGCCGGCCACCGGCACGGTGCCAACTGCCGACAGCGTTGCTGCCAGAACGATAAAGCCGCTTCCCGTCACGCCCGCCGCGCCTTTTGAGGTCAGCAGCAATACGCCCAGCAAGGTAATTTCCTGCATCAGCGTCATCGGCGTGTTGGTTGCCTGCGCAATGAAGACCGCCGCCATCGTCAGGTAGATCGACGTGCCATCCAGATTGAACGAGTAGCCGGTAGGAATGACCAGGCCCACGGTCGTCTTTTTGGCACCCAGGTTTTCCATCTTTTCCATCATGCGCGGCAATACCGATTCCGACGAGGACGTGCCGAGCACGATCAGCAACTCTTCCTTGATGTACTTGATGAATTTCCAGATGCTGAAGCCGTGCAGGCGCGCAATGGTGCCGAGCACGCCAAAGATGAAGATCAGGCATGTCAGGTAGAACGCGCCCATCAGCTTGCCCAGCGAAAACAGCGAGCCGACGCCGTACTTGCCGATCGTGAAGGCCATGGCGCCAAAAGCACCGATGGGTGCGACTTTCATGATGAAGCCGACGATGGTGAACAGGACGTGCGAGCCTTTCTCGATCAGGTCGAACACCAACGTGCCGCGTCCGCCAAAACGGTGCAGCGCAAAGCCGAACAAAATGGCCAGCAGCAGCACCTGCAAAATCTCACCCTTGGCAAAGGCGTCAAAAAACGCGGTGGGGATGACGTGCATGATGAAGTCGGTGGTGCCCACCAACTTGCCGGGACCCGTATAGGCCGAAACGGCCTTGGTGTCCAGCGTGGCCGGGTCAACATTCATACCGGTGCCAGGCTGCAGCAAGTTGACCAGCACCAGTCCGATGATCAGCGCGAATGTGCTCACCACTTCAAAGTAAAGCAGTGCCAGTCCGCCGGTCTTGCCGACCTTCTTCATGTCTTCCATGCCGGCGATGCCGACCACCACGGTGCAGAAAATGATCGGCGCGATCATCATCTTGATCAGCTTGATGAAACCATCGCCGAGCGGCTTCATGCTTTCACCCACCGAGGGATAGAAAAATCCCAGTGCGACGCCTGCAATGACGGCGCAGATCACCTGGAAGTACAGCGAACGATAAAGCGGCGGTTTGGACGGGAGTGTTGAGGAGGTGGTCATGAAAGTAGGGCATCGGCTGATGCGGTGTTGATGGGAAGTTTCAATATAGCCAGGCAATCCTGATTGAATATCCGTGAAAACCACAAATGGCGATTTTCAGTGTTGAAATAATGGTCCGGCGTATTTTTTCGATTCTATGACCGGCCAATTCTTGTGGATATCTCGACAGGAACTGAAAAACGAAAAAACCGTTGCCGTCCTACAGTCATCCCCAAGTGCAAATGCTTAGATGACAGGCTCATCAATGTGAGTCATCAGTCGCCACCATGCCTGTGGTCCCTACACCAGGAGTTCCTCCATGCCATTGAATACGACCCCTTCGCTTCGCAGCGGCTACCTTGCCAATGTTGAGGCAGTCAATACCGACCTCCCGACTGAATACGCCCATTTGCGTGAAGAACTGGAACGCCTGCTGACCGAGCCCGAAAAGGATTTTCAAAGAATCGATGCCCTGGTTGACGAGCTTGAAATGGTTCAACTCGCTTTCAAGGAACAGCACGGCATCAAGGGCAACAACCCGAATGAATGACGCCCCACAAGTTGGAAGAATGTCTGCGATTTGCGTCTGAAAGCGTGCCTGGCGCAGCATTTCCATGCCTGAATGATGCTCTGTTTTTTGTAGCGTAAAACGCTCGACAGTATTGCGGAAAAAGCCTTTTTCCTATTTATTTCAGGCCGAAGGCATGGCATGCCCAAGCACACAGCGGTTTTGCAGAACTACACGGTCTTCGGAGATTTCTTACGGGCGTCTGTGTTGCACGCTGGCAGGAACGGCAAGCGATTTCTTTTAACTTAAGGCTGTCAACGGTACAGACCCATTTCAAAGGAGATCAACATGCCCATCATTGCCTGGTTACTCGGCGTCCCCATCACCGTCATCCTGCTGCTGATGCTTTTCGGGGTGTTCTGAAAAGCCAGGCGCCACTTTGCACAGCCATGAAAAAACCCGCTTCGGCGGGTTTTTTCATGGCTGTGGGCCATCGGCGGACACTTCCCCCGGCATGGCTGCGCCGCTGACGTTTTCCGGGCGGATGCGCATTTGACGCACCTGCCACCAAGCGGGCAGCAGGCGTTTGACTTCCGGCCGGGCAAACCGGTCGTCCATCAGGTAGATCACGCCCTGGTCTTGTGTGGTGCGTATCACCCGGCCTGCAGCCTGCACGACTTTTTGAATGCCTGGATAAAGATAGGTGTAGTCATACGCCTGCCGGACACCAAAATTGTCAGCCATCCGCAGCTTGATCTGCTCGTTGACCGGGTTGACCTGTGGCAGGCCCAGCGTGGCGATGAAGGCGCCAATCAGCCGCTGGCCGGGCAGGTCGATCCCCTCGGCAAACGCGCCGCCGAGCACGGCAAAACCAATGCCTTTTCCCTCTGGCACAAAGCGCGCCAGGAACTCGTCACGCGCTGCTTCGTCCATGCGCCGGGTCTGTAGCCACATCGGCACTTGCGGATACAGCTGCTGGAAGCGCCCGGCCAGCTTTTCCAGGTAGTCGTAGCTGCTCACGAACACCAGGTAATTGCCGGGCTGTTGCTGGTACTGCCGCGCCATCAGCTGCGCGATGGGGGCCAGTGAAAATTCGCGGTGCTGGTAGCGGGTTGACATGTTGCTGACCACCTGCACTGCCAGTTGCTCGGCCACGAACGGCGACGTGACATCAACCCATGCCGTGTTGGCCGGCAGGCCCAGCGTGTCGGCATGGTAGCTCTGCGGACTCAGCGTGGCGGAAAACAGCGCGGCCGACCGGGCAGCGGCAAAGCGTGGCGCCAGGAAAGGCGCGGGCACGACGTTGCGGATGCACAGCCGGCTGAACCTGGCCGCCGGGCGGCTGCCTGAAAAGGCATGCCGTCCCTGCGCGGCAGCCAGCGTGATGTCGAACAGCGAATGCGTGCCAAAGCTTTCGGCCATGCGCGAGAAATGCAGCGCATCAAAGTAAAAGCGCAGGAGCGCGGCATCCACCTGCGTTGGATGCGCTTCCAGGTCGTCGGTGATGGCGCTGATGGCCTGTTGCAAGGCCAGCAGGAACTTGTCCGGCAGGCTGGCGCGAACCTGGTAAGCCGGGTCCGCCGGATGTTGCGGATCCTTGGCCAGGTCGCGCCACACGCGGTGCAGGCGGTCGAGCGGCTTTTTCAGCGCCGGCCCGGCTGACTGCCGCACGCCGGACAGTTCCGCCTGGTCAAGCTCTGCGGAATACATCTTTCGCGCCCGGTCCACCAGGTTGTGCGCCTCATCGACCAGCACGCTGACGCGCCAGCCATTGGCGACCGTCAGGCCATGCAGCAATGCGCTCACGTCAAAGTAATAGTTGTAGTCGCCAACCACCACATCACACCAGCGCACCAGGTCCTGGCTCAGGTAATAGGGGCACACGCCATGCGCCAGCGCCACCGTGCGCAGCGCCTCCTTGTCGAGCAGGCCGCCAGCCCCGGGTTCGGCCAGCGCGGCACTGCGCGCAGCCGGCAGGCGGTCGTAAAACCCCCGGGCCAGCGGGCACGACTCGCCATGGCAAGCCTTGTCCGGGTGCTCGCAGGCCTTGTCGCGCGCCACCAGTTCGATCACGCGCAGGGGCATGGGCGGCGCGCTGTTGCTGATCAACGCCAGCGCATCGAGCGCCAGGCGGCGTCCTGGCGTCTTGGCTGCCAGAAAAAACACCTTGTCGATGTGCTGCCGGGGCGCGGCCTTGAGCAGCGGAAACACCGTGCCAATGGTCTTGCCAATGCCGGTGGGCGCCTGCGCCATCAGGCAGCGGCCGCTGGCGGCAGAGCGGTACACCGCTTCGGCCAGTTCGCGCTGGCCGAGGCGAAATTCTGCATGCGGAAAAGCCAGCGCCGTCAGCGCTGCATCGCGCGCCGCGCGGTGCGCCATTTCCTGATTCGCCCAGTGCAGGAATTTTTCGCACTGCGCTTCAAAATAAGCTTTCAGCGCCTCGGCGGTGAAGCGTTCGGCTAAAACCGTTTCCTGATGGCTGCCGATGTCCAGGTAAACCAGCGCCAACTGCACCTCGGCCAGTTCGAGCGACTGGCACAGCAGCCAGCCGTAAACCTTCACCTGTGCCCAGTGCAACTGGCGGTGGTTTTCCGGCATATCGGCCAGGTTCCCCCGGAAGGTCTTGAACTCTTCCAGCAGGTTGTTCTGGGGATCGTAGCCATCGGCGCGGCCGCGCACGTGCAGAGACTTGTAGTCGCCCGCCAGACTCAGTTCGGCCTGGTAGCCTGCATGGCGGCGCGAGGCCACCAGCGCATGGCCGGCAATGCCTTCCTGGGCGGACGGGGAGGGTGTGAAGCGCAGGTCCAGGTCGCCCTGCTTGGCGGTGAATTCGCACAGCGCCCTGACGGCGACGACGTAACCCAATTCAGGCGCTCACTGGCAGCTTCGGCTGACTCGTTGCGCTGCGGGCCAGGGCGTGAAAAGCCGTCACTTGGGCTTGACGTAGTTCATGGCCGTGTCGAATTCCTCGCGCGACAGGAAACCGTCCTGGTTGGTGTCGGCCCGGTCGAAGTTTTTCGCCACGCCGCGAAAGCCCGAGGCTTCCTGCCGGCTGACCTTGCCATCGCGGTTGCCGTCCATGAAACCGAAGGCCCGTTCCAGCTCGCTGGCCGCGTAGCGTGGCGCCGGCGCCGGAACTTGCGCAGCGGCCGCGCCGGAAGCGGCCGCAGCAGAGGAATCGGCGTCTTGGGCCTGGACGCTCAAGGCCAGCAGCATAGCGGCTGCGCTCACAGCTAGCTTCCTGGCCCAGGACTGTAAGGACGGCCTGCTGAAGGGAAAGTCGAGATCAGAAGAAAGAGCCGGCTTCCGGTGAACAGGCTGGAGGAAACGCGCCGAAAAAAAATTCATGGAGGGATTCGCTAACGCTAAAAAATCAAACATTCGTGCCATTGGACGCCAGTTTGCCCGGCGACTCCAGCACCCTTGCAGCGTGTTTCGCAGCTTTACGTGGCAGGCACACCAGCGCACTCTACCTTGCTGTTTCAGGGCACCTGGCAGGTTTCAGACCATGGCCACGCATGCGCTTGCGGCTGACAGCAGGGGCATGGACTGTCCCACAGCGCCCGCTGGCCCGACTTTCGACAATCAGGGCATCCGTATGGATTGATTTTAAAAGCACAAGGAAACACCATGGCAACCAGCAGCATTCTGGGCGGCTCCAAAGCCCCAGAGGAAATCAGCGGAAAAGACGTTCATGCCCTGGGGCCCAGCGACAACTCCGACAGCGGCAGCGATGCGGTAGGCGCCTACGGTGAAGATGAGCTGTCCAGCGACAGCGACTCCGCGGGCACCGGTGAGCGCGCTTCAGCAGGCATTGGTCTCGAGCAGCCGGATGCAGATGTCATGCCAGACCACATCGAAACGGCACCTGGCGCCGATGCGGACACCGACGTTGACGGGGATGCGGGCGACGACTTCAATGACCTGAGCGAAGTAGAGGAATTGGCCGATGACAGCGTAGACCTGGACCGCGATGTGGAGGTTGAAGAGAAAAAGGACGCCAAGACTGCAGGCGGGGCGCGCTGATCAGGGGTGTATCGAGTCGGCCCTTTCGACCGGGCAGCGGCATGGGGTCATGCGCGGCACCCGATACGGTGACGTGTGACGTTGTGCCGTGGGGGTCATGTTTTCAATCCATGGCTGAGCTGCTTGGTGGGTTACAGATGGACCCGCGAACAACATAATCAGGGCAAATCGGGTTTGGATCAGCGGACCGGGTGCAACCGCTCGCGGTTTGGGCTGTTGATGCCGTTACCATGTGCGCTCAAGTTCTTTCAATCCTTTGCGCAAGCCTATGAAACTCACAAAAATGGCCCAGTCTTCCCGCCTGGAAGACAGGTTTTTCCTGCTGCTGCTGGCCCTGGTTTCACTGGCTTTTTTATGGGTTCTCTGGCCCTATTACGGCGCAGTGTTCTGGGGTTCGGTGCTGGCCATTTTGTTCAATGCGCTGTTCATTCGCCTGCTCAGAAAGATGCCGCAAAAGCGCACGCTCGCCGCCTTGCTGACGCTGTCCATCATTTTGGTGCTGGTCATTTTGCCGGTGGGGCTGATCAGCGCCTTGCTGACGCAGGAAGCCGCCAACATGTACCAGCGCGTGCAGTCCGGCGAACTCAGTTTCAGCCGCTATTTCCAGCAAATCTACAACGCACTTCCGTCATGGGTGAGCCAAATCCTCGACCGTTCGGGGCTGGACAACCTGGGGCTGATCCAGGAGCGCGTGACCAGCAGCCTGACGCAGGGAAGCCAGTTCATTGCCACTCAGGCACTGAGCATCGGTCAGAACGCCTTCGATTTTTTCGTCAGCTTTTTCATCATGCTGTACCTGCTGTTCTTCTTCCTGCGTGACGGCGGCGCGCTGTCGCGGCGCATCAAGGAGGCCATTCCGCTGGAAGCCGAGATCAAGCGCCAGCTGTTCAGCAAGTTCACCACCGTCATCCGCGCCACCGTCAAGGGCAACATCGTCGTGGCCGTGGTGCAGGGCGCATTGGGCGGGCTCATGTTCTGGTTTCTTGGCATCCACGCGCCGATTTTGTGGGGCACGCTGATGGCTTTCCTGTCGCTGCTGCCGGCCGTCGGCGCCGCCATCGTCTGGATTCCGGTGGCGATTTACTTTCTGGCCACAGGGGCCATCTGGCAGGGCGTGCTGTTGATCGCCTTCGGCGTGCTGGTGATCGGGCTGGTCGACAACATCCTGCGCCCGGTGCTGGTCGGCAAGGACACCAAGATGCCCGACTATGTGGTGCTGGTCTCGACGATTGGCGGCATGTCGCTGTTCGGACTCAACGGTTTTGTCATCGGGCCGGTGATCGGGGCCATGTTCATGGCGGCATGGGACATTTTCATGAAGGCCCGGGAAGACGAGCCTGCCGAACCGCCGCGGGCCTGAATCACCGGGTTTTAGATGAAAAAGGCCGTTTGCGCAATACCCACGCGCACCAGCAGCTATTGATCAGATAGCAGGCTGAACCGGGGTCGCTTGCTGGCCGGTGGGCAGCGTGGCCATGTCCACCACGAAGCGGTACTTCACATCGCTTTTCAGCATGCGTTCGTAAGCCATCTCGATCTCGTCCATGCGGATCGACTCGATGTCTGACACCAGCCCATGCTGCGCGCAGAAATCCAGCATTTCCTGGGTTTCCCGGATGCCGCCGATCAGCGAGCCGGCCAGGCGGCGGCGCTTCATGATCAGGTTGAACACGCCGGGCGACGGGTGCGGGGTGGCGGGCGCGCCCACCAGCGTCATGGTGCCGTCGAGCTTGAGCAGCACCAGGAAGGCGTCCAGGTCATGCGGCGCGGCCACGGTGTTCAGGATGAAGTCGAAACTGCCGGCATGCGCGGCCATTTCATCGGCGTTTTTCGACACCACGACTTCCCTGGCGCCCAGTCGCAGCGCATCTTCGCGCTTGTTGGACGACGTGGTGAACAGCACCACATGGGCGCCCATGGCAGCGGCAATCTTCACGCCCATGTGGCCGAGTCCGCCCAGTCCGACAATGCCGACCTTGTGGCCCGGGCCGACTTTCCACTGGCGCAGCGGCGAATAGGTGGTGATGCCCGCGCACAGCAGTGGCGCGACGGCGGCCAGATCAGCTTCGTCATGCGAAATGCGCAGCACGAACGATTCGCGCACCACGATATGGCTGGAATAGCCGCCGTAGGTATTGGCGCCGGTGCCTTGCTCGGGGCCGTTGTAGGTGCCGGTGAAGCCGTTGTCGCAGTACTGCTCCAGGCCGTCTGCGCAGGGCGCGCAATGCTGGCAACTGTCCACCATGCAGCCCACGCCGACGATGTCGCCGACCTTGAATTTGCTCACCAGATCGCCAACCGCCGTGACGCGTCCGACGATTTCATGGCCGGGCACCGAGGGGTACACCGTGTTTTGCCATTCATTGCGCGCCGTGTGCAGGTCGGAGTGGCAAACGCCGCAATACAAAATGTCGAGCGCCACATCGAACTGGCCGGGTGAACGTCGGTCGAATGTGAAGGGCGCGAGCGGGGTGGTGGCGGAGGTGGCGGCGTAGCCGTGTACTTGTGTCATGGCGAAATCCAGGTCTTGAGAGTTGGCAAGCCCTTGATCCTAGCCCGTTGGCGCTTCTGACGCATGACCTCGCCGCCCAAACCCGCGTAGGACCAGACTTGATTGTCATGCGTCCCTTTCAGGCACGATTTTCGTGCCTTGCCCATGCTAGGCAAGCATAAGAAGCTATTTATCTTGTAGCAGTGCCTCGGCAAGTGTTCAAAGCGCGGGTCGAATTTGCCTCGGCATTGCTCCTGGTGACTCCCCTTGTTTGGGGATAGCCACCGGCAGGTTCTTTGGTCACGATGGCTTGACGGTGCGTAAAAGCACTGTTGGAGAAATTAACAAGGGGGAAGAAGATGCTTATTTTCAGCGGTCATGAAGTTAAAGGCCGAGTCGCCACGCCAGCCGTCGAACAACAACTTACAGCCGGTACAGAGCCGCCTGCGCGGGCTACCCGCAAGCACGCGCCACAGACGCAGCAAGATGACTGGAAAGTGGTGCAAATGGACTGCGACGTGGACGATACCGACTCCATGAATGAATTGTTACAGTTGTTTCAGGAAGCGCGACCGCTACTGCTTTACCTGCATGGCTACAACAGTACGCCGGCTGCGTGTTTTGAACGTTGTGACCGCCTGGAATCGCTCTACGGCCTGGAAGTGGTGAGATTTTCCTGGTCAGCCAAAAAACACCTGCTCGACGATGGCGTGCGTTCCGGTTTCGATGCCGGGGTCGGCCATGGTCTGCAGCAGGAACTTGCCCGTCTGTTTGGCTCGCAAAAAGGTTCGTCATTCACAAAACACCCCGCGCCGCCTGATCCGGTCGCCTGCGATCTGGAAAATGTCAGTTGCTCATGGTGGCTGCTGATGGCCCTGCCGGGCGTGCGCCATTGAGCCTGCGCTGCCCTGTGACGGGTCGGTTGACGCACCAGCTGCCGCGCTGGCCCAGGTCAGATTTGGCGTGTCTTGCCCATCATCAGGTCCACGCCCGCACCGGAAAAGTTGGCCAGATCAGCCGCCGTGGCCTGTCCTGTCCTTGCGGTGACGCTATAGAGTCGAACTTCAGGATGGCGACCAGGTCCTCCACGCCGTGCTTGCCAGCCGCGCGCATCACCTCACCCTGCGTGGCTTCATCGCTGCGCAGGTCCGGAAGGGTGTTGACCAGGAGCGCATGCGCTGACTGCGCAGAAAGCTATCTATTTTGTAGCGCTTGGCCGTCGCTTGATGCGTGGCATTGAAGCGGCCATCGCCTGCGGCACAATTCAATGCAGCCTCTGCAGAAAGTCCCGCCATGAGCCTTGACTTCACCGCCTTGCGCAGCGCCATCGGGCAGCTCGAAAAAAGTCTGGCCTATGCCCATTCGCCCGCAGCACTGGCCGATGCCGGTTTGCGTGAACAACTCCGCAACTCGGTCATCAAGTGCCTTGAATGCACCTATGAACTGAGCTGGAAAATGCTCAAGCGCTATCTGGAGTCCACCGAGGCCAGCCCGGCGGACCTGGACACCGCCAGCTTTCAAAACCTGATCCGGCTGGGCAACGAGCGCGGCTTGCTGCGGTCAGACTGGCGCCGATGGAAAACCTACCGGCAGGCGCGCACCGACAGCAGCCACACCTACGACGCCGCCAAGGCCGAGTCCGTGTTTGCACTGGCGCCGGATTTCCTGGTGGAGGCCTGGGCGCTGCTGCAAGAACTGACCCGCCCCAGCGACCAGGCTTGAAGCGCGTCATGGCACTTGAGGCGCCCATCGACATCGACCCGCGCGACTGGGCCGACGTGCTGCGCATCCTGCGCGAGCAGATGCCTGGCCTGGAAGTGTGGGCGTTTGGTTCGCATGCCCGGCGCGCGGCCAAGCCGTACTCGGACCTTGATCTGGCACTGAGGACCCGCCAGCCGCTGACGCTGGCGCAACTGGCCAGCATCACCGACGCTTTTGAAACCTCCGACCTGTCAATTCGTGTGGATGTGGTGGACTGGGCGGCAACCAGCGAGGCTTTTCGCCGCATCATCGAGCGGGACCGGGTGGTGGTGCAAGCAGCTGCGTGAAGCTGGGCTGCGATGATTTTCAAGCTTTACAGGCCGCCAGCGCAGGGTGGATATGCGTGAGCAGCTATTGAATCGAGAGCGGAAATGGGTAGCCGTCAACCCATCGTCAGCCGCACCGGCTTGCCGACACGGCTCAGCATGGTGACCAGGGTATCAATCGTGAACTTGCTGAACTTCATGTTCACCACATCCGACACGCGGGGCCGCGATACCATCAGGATTTCTGCCGCATCGGCCTGCTTCAAATGGTTGTCGCTGATCCATTTCAACAGCTCCCGCATCAACTGCTCTTTCAGTGCCTGGGTCGCATGGATCTGTTGTTGGGATTGTGCTTGAAAGCGCGCAGCTTCGTCTGGTGCAAACCCCAGTTCCCGGAATAGATTGGCGCCGGATTTCGTGACGTGGCGGATTTGGGTGTCAATTTCAATTGTCATTTGCTGGCCTTTCTATCTCTAACAACGGCGCGGTAACGCGCTTCGGCGATGTCTTTGTCATGCTTGTTCGTCGCCTGTGTTTTCTTCTGGAAGCAATGCAGCACGTAAACCGCTTCCTCGAACTTGGCGACATACATGACCCGGTAAATGCCCTGACTGTCCTTGATGCGAATTTCTTTGGTGCCTGTGCCCACCTCATCAAACGGCTTCCAATCTTCAGGGTCCATGCCTGCTTGCACCTTGCCCAGCTGAAAGCCGGCCTTTTTGCGAGGCTCGTAAGGAAAATCTAGCAAGTCGTTATATGAAGACCCCACCCAGCGGATTTCTTTTTCTTTCTCAGGGTTAGGCTGCATGTATCAAATTTTATACAAAATTAGGCGATTGAAAACGTTTTTAGCTGGGTTGCGCTATGGATAGCTCACTATTGATGAACGCTATGAAATGTTCTCTTCCTGTTTTATTGTTGTACGCCTTCGATGCTCTGTTCCACCAAGGCATGCCTGGGTGCGGGGATCTCGTAACCGATGCGCCGTTCGCTGCAAGAAAGGCAGCTGCCTGATAATTTTTGGCATGTTGCCAAGCCAGTGAGCTTGTGAAAATGACGATATGGGGTGCGGTGGCTTTCGCTATCCTCTGTTTTTGGTTCTTGGGAAACGTTATTGCATGATGCACACAGGTTGCATTCTTACTCCGGTGCCAGACGGGTAACCGTCAGTGTTCATAAATCAACTACTCAGATGCATGGACCGAGTGAGCTTCAGCATCAAAGCGGTTTGCCTTGACCTTGACTGTGATCTTCAGTTCACATACGCCAATCGCCGTATTCCCCAACCCGCCACTTCTCCCTAAAGTCCATCCATCGCAGCGAAAAGGCCCGGTTTCCCAGGCCCCACCCAGCGAGATGCCAACTTGTCAACCACCGGAGAAGCACTCATGCAACGTCGATTCACCCTCAAGGCGCTTACCGCCGCCATCGCCCTGACCACCCTGTCCGCGCTGCCTGCGTATGCGGCGGAAGACACCATCAAGGTCGGCATCCTGCACAGCCTGTCGGGCACCATGGCGATTTCCGAGACCGTGCTGAAAGACACGGTGCTGATGGCGATTGACGAGATCAATGCCAAGGGCGGCGTGCTCGGCAAGAAGCTCGAACCCGTTGTCGTCGATCCGGCTTCCAACTGGCCGCTGTTTGCTGAAAAGACCAAGCAGTTGCTCGGCCAGGACAAGGTCGCCGTGATTTTCGGCTGCTGGACCAGCGTGAGCCGCAAGTCGGTGCTGCCGGTGGTGGAGGAAATGAACGGCCTGCTGTTCTACCCGGTGCAGTACGAGGGTGAAGAACTGAGCAAGAACGTGTTCTACACCGGCGCCGCGCCCAACCAGCAGGCCATTCCTGCGGTCGATTACCTGATGAGCAAGGCCGGCGGCGGCGCCAAGCGCTGGGTGCTGCTGGGCACCGACTATGTGTACCCGCGCACCACCAACAAGATCCTGCGCGCCTACCTGAAATCCAAGGGCGTGGCCGACAAGGACATCGACGAAAAATATACGCCGTTCGGCCATTCGGACTACCAGACCATCGTGGCCGACGTGAAGAAGTTCTCGCAGGGTGGCAAGACGGCGGTGGTCTCGACCATCAACGGCGACTCGAATGTGCCGTTCTACAAGGAACTGGGCAACGCCGGCCTCAAAGCCAAGGACGTGCCGGTCGTGGCGTTCAGCGTGGGCGAAGAGGAACTGCGCGGCGTGGACACGAAACCGCTGGTCGGTCACCTGGCGGCCTGGAACTACTTCATGTCGATCAAGAACCCGACCAACACCGAGTTCATCAGCAAATGGTCCGCCTACGCCAAGGCCAGGAACATCGCCGGCCACAAGGACAAGCCGCTGACCAACGACCCGATGGAAGCGACCTACATCGGCATCAACATGTGGAAGCAGGCGGTTGAAAAAGCCAAGTCCACCGACACCGACAAGGTGATTGCCGCCATGGCCGGCCAGACCTTCAAGGCGCCATCGGGCATCCTGAGCAAGATGGACGAGAAGAACCACCACCTGCACAAGTCGGTGTTCATTGGCGAAATCAAGGCCGACGGCCAGTTCAACGTGGTCTGGAAAACGCCCGGCCCGATCAAGGCCAAGCCCTGGAGCCCGTACATCGAAGGCAACGACAAGAAGCCTGACGAGCCGGTCAAGGGCATGAGCGTCGCCAAGAAGTAAGGCGGATTCGGGAACGGCCTCCAAACCGATCCTCCCCAGTGGGGGAGGGTGGAATAGCTTTACTCCTTCCCCCAATGGGGAAAGGCAGGGATTCGGGCCTCCCCGGCCCTCGCCGATTCAAGGAAGTTGCAGTCTGGGCGTGCCGCCACGGGACGTGCCCGCCCATCCTACAGGTTCTTTATGCGACTCAAACATCTATTCCTATACGCTACGCTTTTAATAGCTGCTAACGCCCACGCCTTAAGCGCAAACGAGGTAAAAGGCATGGTTTTTGGCGAAACCGACGCGCGTGTGGCCGCCTTGAGCCAGGCCGCCGTCAATGCCGACGACAAGACCGCCGCCTTCATCCAGGCGCTGGCCGACGATGCCGTCAAGACCAGCGGCGAGAAGGTGTTTGTGGTGAAGGACGAAAAAGCCTTCGACCCGCTGACCGGCGCCGAGCAGCCGCTGCCGCTTGATGCCGAAGACGTGATCAACCCCAACCTGATGCGCAGCGAGCTGGACAACGCGCTGGCGGCGGTCAAGCTGCTGTCCAAAGACGAGAACGCGCGCCGCGAAGCCCTCAAGACGCTGGCCGGCGAAAGCGACGAAGCGAGGCTGCCACTGATCGAGAAAGCCTGGGCGCTGGAGACCGTGCCTGCGCTGAAAAGCCAGTTGGAGATGATGCGCGCAGCCATTTTGCTCAGCAGCACCGACAAGGCCAAACGCCTGGACGCGGCCAGCCAGTTGTCGGCCAGCAAAAACCCCGCCACCAAGACCGTCCTCATCGAACGTCTGGGCAGCGAGGCCGACCCCGATGTGAAAGTGGCGCTCAAGGCGGCACTGGCCAAGGTGGAGGCCTCGCTAGCTTGGGGCGACAAGCTGGGGGCGATTTTCAGCGGCATCAGCCTGGGCAGCATCCTGCTGCTGGTGGCCCTCGGCCTGGCGATCACCTACGGGCTGATGGGCGTGATCAACATGGCGCACGGCGAACTGATGATGATTGGCGCCTACGCCACCTACGTGGTGCAGGGCCTGTTCCAGAAATACCTGCCCGGCGCGTTCGACTGGTATCTGCTGGCTGCCGTGCCGGTGGCTTTTTTGGCGTCGGCGCTGATGGGCGCGGTGCTGGAGCGCAGCGTGATCCGCTTCCTCTATGGCCGGCCGCTGGAAACATTGCTGGCGACCTGGGGCATCAGCCTGATGCTGCAGCAACTGGTGCGCTCGATCTTTGGCGCGCAAAACGTCGGCGTGGAAAACCCGGTCTGGATGAGCGGCGGCGTGCAGGTGCTGGGCAACCTGTCGCTGCCCTACAACCGGCTGGTCATCATCGGCTTTGCCATTGCCGTGCTGCTGGGCATGGCCTGGCTGATCGGCAAGACGCGCCTTGGATTGTTTGTGCGAGGCGTGACGCAAAACCGCCCGATTGCGTCGTGCATGGGCGTGAACACGGCGCGCATCGACACCTATGCGTTTGCGCTGGGCTCCGGCATTGCCGGGCTGGCCGGCTGCGCGCTGAGCCAGGTTGGCAACGTCGGTCCCGACCTGGGGCAGGGCTACATCGTCGATGCCTTCATGGTCGTGGTGCTGGGCGGCGTCGGTCAGCTGGCCGGCACGGTGTATGCAGCCATGGGCCTGGGCATCTTGAACAAATTTCTCGAAGGCTGGACCGGCGCTGTGCTGGCCAAGATCGCCGTGCTGGTGTTCATCATCATCTTCATCCAGAAGCGGCCCCAGGGCATCTTCGCGATGAAGGGCCGTTCGGCGGAGGCATAAACCATGAGCACACCTTTTCCCACCATCAACGAATCGCTGCAGGCGGAAGCCGGCATGGCGCCGGCAAGCGCCCCGGTCAAGGTCGGCGCGGGCACCGGCCCCTCACCCCAACCCTCTCCCCAGAGGGGCGAGGGAGCAAAAGCGCCGCTGGTCAACGGCGAGGGAGCCCTGCGGGTGCAGGTTGTGCTGCCCGGCAAAGGCCCGCTGCTGACCCGCAGCGGCTGGAGCGCCTTCGTCATTGCGCTGATCGCCGTCTGCGCCGTGGCGCCGGTGCTCAACCTGTGGGTGCCCGAAGGCCATGCGCTGCACCTGAGCACCTACGCCGTGGCGCTGCTCGGCAAGATCATGTGCTACGCCATTGCGGCGCTGGCCATGGACCTGATCTGGGGCTACACCGGCATCTTGTCGCTCGGGCATGGCGTGTTCTTTGCGCTCGGCGGCTACGTGATGGGCATGTACCTGATGCGCCAGATCGGTCTTGAGGGCAACTACAAGAGCAGTCTGCCCGATTTCATGGTCTTCCTCGACTGGAAGACGCTGCCCTGGCACTGGACTTTCAGCGACAGCTTTGCCGCTACCTTGTTCCTGATCGTGGCGGTGCCGGCGGTGGTGGCCTTTGTGTTCGGCTACTTCGCCTTTCGCTCGCGCATCAAGGGCGTGTATTTTTCGATCATCACGCAGGCCATGACCTTTGCCGCGATGCTGCTGTTTTTCCGCAACGAGACCGGCTTTGGCGGCAACAACGGTTTTACCGATTTCAAGCGGATTCTGGACATTCCGATTGCCACGCCTTCCATGCGCATGATGCTTTTCGTCATGACGGGGCTGACACTGCTGGGCTTCTTCCTGTTCGCCAAATGGCTGGTCGGCAGCAAGTTTGGCCGCGTGCTGCAGGCCATTCGCGACGCGGAGACGCGCGTCATGTTCTCGGGCTACAGCCCGCTGGGCTACAAGCTGACGATCTGGGTGATCTCCGCCGTGATGTGCGGCGTGGCCGGCGCGCTGTATGTGCCGCAGGTCGGCATCATCAACCCGGGTGAAATGAGCCCGGCCAGCTCGATTGAAATCGCCATCTGGGCGGCGGTCGGCGGGCGCGCCAGCCTGATCGGGCCGATTGTCGGCGCGTTCATCGTCAACGGTGCCAAGAGCTGGCTGACGGTGGCTTACCCTGAGTTCTGGCTTTATTTTCTGGGGGCGTTGTTCATCGGCGTGACGCTGTTTTTGCCCAATGGCGTGGTCGGGCTGGTCAAGAAACTGCGCAAGGGAGGAGAGCAATGACCCCCGATCTGCTCGAAGAGGGCGCGCGCCGCGTAGAAACGCACGCGGCGCTGGTTAGTGGCCTGAACAATACCGAGTCCGGCGGGCGCAACGCCAGCACCGGCCGTATCGCCACGCCGGGCGAGGTCGATGTGACGCATGGCCGCATCCTGTACCTGGAGGATGTCAGCGTCAGCTTTGACGGCTTCAAGGCCATCAACAAGCTCTCGCTGGATATCGCGCCGGGCGAGTTGCGCTGCATCATCGGCCCGAATGGTGCGGGCAAGACGACGATGATGGACATCATCACCGGCAAGACCCGGCCCGATGAAGGCACGGTGTTTTTCGGCAGCACGATTGACCTGCTGCGCCACAAGGAAGCCGAGATTGCGCAACTGGGCATTGGCCGAAAGTTTCAGAAGCCGACGGTGTTCGAGCAGCTCACGGTGTTTGAAAACCTGGAACTCGCCTTGAAGACCCACAAGGGCGTGAAGGCGTCGATGTTCTTCCGGCTTGATTCGGCGCAGTCAGACCGGCTGGCCGAGATGCTGGTGACGATTCACCTGGCGGGCAGTGTGAACCGGCTGGCGGGCAACCTGAGCCATGGGCAAAAGCAGTGGCTGGAAATTGGCATGCTCTTGATGCAGGATCCGAAGTTGCTGCTGCTCGACGAGCCTGTTGCCGGCATGACGGATGAGGAGACTTCCCGCACGGCGGAGTTGTTCCTGACGCTCAAGGGCAAGCATTCGCTGATGGTGGTCGAGCACGACATGAGCTTTATCCGCACGATTTCGGAGATCGTGACCGTGCTGTGCGATGGCTCTGTGTTGGCGCAGGGGACGCTGGATCAGGTGCAGGCGGATGAGCGGGTGATTGAGGTTTATCTTGGGCGGTGATCTGGGTTTTTTTGCGATTCTTAGCTTTGGAGGCGTTTCGATGTTTCGAGGCCGGGAATCGCCCGGCGGCGACTCACTTTCTTTTGCTTCGCCAAAAGAAAGTAAGCAAAGAAAAGGCGACCCGACTGTCCGGGTCCCTGCGCTTCGCTTCGGGCAACCTGCGCTGACAGACGGGACAGGCGGGGGAAACAGCCGAACAGCCAACAGCCACGGCGCCCAGGTGCGAACCATGAATGCTACTGATTCAATAGCTGCTTGCGAAGGCGTGGTATGCGCAAAAGGCGATTTTCATGTGAAAACAGGTCATCGCCCCGGCGCATCCGCTCCCGTTTTACTCCTTCCCCCGTTGGGGGAAGGCCGGGATGGGGGCCTCCCCGAACCCGCCAGTCCCGTTCTGACTGGGCCTGT
>NZ_JAAFGZ010000001.1:261542-316249 GCF_010365105.1 Polaromonas sp.
GGCAGTCGGGTCGCCTTTCTTTTGCTTACTTTTCTTTGGCGAAGCAAAGAAAAGTGAGTTGCCGCCGGGCAACCCCCGGCCCCAGTCCCCAGCAAAGTCACACCCACTTCAAAACCGCCACAAGGACGCAGCCATGCTGACAGTCAAAAACATCAACCAATACTACGGCGGCGGCTCCCACATCCTGCGCGACGTGAGCCTCGAAGCCCATCCGGGAAAAGTCACCGTCCTGCTGGGCCGCAACGGCGTCGGCAAGACCACGCTGCTCAAATCCCTCATGGGCCTGGTTCCCATCAAGACCGGCACCATCGAATTCAACGGCCAGCAAATCCAGAAATACACCCCTTACGAACGGGCAAGGGCAGGCATCGGATTCGTCCCACAGGGCCGCGAAATCTTCGCCCGCCTGACGGTCGAGGAAAACCTGCGCATGGGCCTGGCCTACAAAAGCGCCGGCACGCCGATTCCCGCCGAGCTGTTCGAGTTGTTCCCGGTCCTCAAGCAAATGCTCAACCGCCGGGGCGGCGACCTCTCGGGCGGGCAGCAGCAGCAGCTTGCCATTGCCCGCGCCCTGGCCGCCAAGCCCAGGCTGCTGATCCTCGACGAGCCGACCGAAGGCATCCAGCCCAGCATCATCAAGGACATCGGCCGCGTCATCCGCATGCTCGCCGACCGGGGTGACATGGCGATCCTGCTGGTCGAGCAGTACTACGACTTTGCCGAGGAGCTGGCCGACGACTACCTGGTCATGGAACGCGGCGAGTTCATTGCACGCGGGCAGGGGAAAGACATGCAGGCCGATGGCGTGCGCCAGCTGGTGGCAATCTGAACGCAGTCCGCACGACACTGCAAGGGCCCTTCCTGGCGGGCGTGCTGATTGACCGGATCGTCAAAAACTCCATGACCTTGGCTGTCAGGCGCCAGGCAAAAACACCGGATTGCTGGGGGATACTATCGGGTTATCCCCACAGGGCGCTTCAACGACGCGCTCGACTCGATGAAAGTTTTCCCCCCTTACCTGTACGCTGGCGAAAGCAGTTCCGACGGCAATGTACGCGCGATGCGGCTGGCCACGGCACTGGTGCTCGTGGTCAGTTTGGGCGTAACTGCGTCGGCCTTGCGCTGGCAGCAGCAAGAACTTCAAGTCAGGGCACGGAACCGCTTCGAGCAGCAGGTCGAACGCATCGAAGCCGACGTCAAACATCACCTCAACCTGCCCTTTACCGGCCTGAAAGGGGCAGCGGGCGTTTACGCCGCCAGCGCCTCGGTGGAACGGGCCGAGTTCCGCGCCTTTGTCGAGTCGAGCAACGTCGGGCTCGAATACCCCGGAATCCGCGGCTTTGGCTTTATCGAACGGCTTAACGCCAGTACTGTGAATTCTTTTGTCGCAGCGCAGCGGCGCGATGACAGCCCCGGTTTCACGGTAAAAAACCGGGGCACGGCGTCAGAGCTGTACGTCATCAAGTTTTTGGAGCCTGCCGCGCCCAACCAGGCTGCGCTGGGACTCAATCTTGCCGACGACCCGGTCCGCATGCAGGCGATCGATCGCGCCATCACGACCGGCGAGGCAACGCTCAGCGGGCGCACCCAGCTGGTTCAGGATGACCGCCAGCGACCTGCATTTGTATATTTTCTGCCGATCTACCGCCAGGGACTGCAGCCCGCCACGGTAGTGCAGCGACAAGCCGAATTGCTGGGTATTTTGCTGGCGCCTGTGGTGGTGGAGGAAATCATGGCCGAAGTCACCGCCGGGATGGGGGGCCAGACCCGCCTTGCGGTCTATGACAGTCTGGATGATGCGGGTACGACCCCCGACAAGCTGTTGTTTGAACTCGGCGGCGTTCCCAGCCTGGCCAGGGGCGCCATGCCGATGTTCGAGACCTCACGCGTCACGCTTGTCGGCGGCCGGCCGCTGACGCTGCGCATGGGCACCACGGATGCCTTTGAAGCCCAGCAAGGCACACTGGCGCCCTGGCTGCTGGGCTTGTCAGGCAGCGCGCTGAGCGGCCTGCTGGCCCTGATCATCTGGCTGCTGGGCAGTGGCCGGGCACGCGCCCTGGCGCTGGCGCAGCGGATGACCGCTGATCTGGCGCATGAACGCCAGCGCCTTCACAACATTGTGGAAGGAACCAATGTGGGGACGTGGGTATGGCACGTGCAGACCGGAATGCTTCAGCTCGACGAACGCTGGGCAGCAATGATGGGGTATGACCTGTCGCAACTGGGCCCGCAGCAGATCAGCGACTGGCGCGAGCGCATCCATCCTGACGAGGTGCAAGCGGTAACGGCCGCGCTGAAACGGCATTTCCGGGGGGAAAGCCAGTATTTTGAATGCGAACACCGGATACGCCATCGCGACGGCCGCTGGATATGGGTGCTGGACCGGGGCAAGGTGTCGACCTGGACCCTGGCGGGCAAGCCTGGCCTGATGTCCGGAACGCATATGGATATTTCTGACCGGCAGGAAGCGCAAATGGCGCTGCGCACCAGCGAAGAAAACTTTCGCCAGCTGTTCGAAAGCAGCCTTCACGGCATTTTGCAGTCCACGCCAAACGGCTCGATCCAGTATGCCAATCCGGCGGCCTGCCAGCTGTTCGGGCTGACCCAGGACGAGATCCGGCAGCGCGGGCGCGCCGGACTGATGGACAGCCATGACTCCCGCTTTCATATCCTGGTGGCGCAGGCCCTGCTGTCCGGCCATGCCAGGGGTGAGGTCACCATGCACCGGGGCGACGGCTCACGGTTTGAATGTGAACTGTCGCTGACCAATTACCTGACGCCAGGCGGCGAGGCGTGCAACAACCTGTTTTTGCGCGACGTGACCAAGCGCAAGCAGGCCGAGGCCGAGATCAACGCGCTGAACACGCAACTTGAGGACAAGGTCAGGCAACGCACTGCCGAACTGGAGGCCGCCAACAAGGAGCTGGAAGCTTTCTCGTATTCCGTGGCGCATGATTTGCGGGCACCTTTGCGCTCGATTGACGGCTTCAGCCACCTGCTTGAAAAGACCATCGCCATCGAGACAGCGGAACGATCACGACACTACATGCAGCGCATCCGCGCCGGGGTCAGGCAGATGGGCGAACTCACCGATGGCCTGCTGACGCTGGCCCATGTGTCGCGCACCAGTTTGAAGAACGAAACCGTCAACCTGCACGCCATGGCAGCAGCCGTCCTGCAAGCCTGCGGCGAGCAGGACGATGGCCGGATGGTGAAGGTCAACGTTCAGTCCGGCCTGGTCGCGATGGGCGACCGCGCGTTGCTGCGCCAGGTGATGGAGAACCTGATCGGAAATGCCTGGAAGTTCACGGCCCATGCAACCAGCGCGGAAATCTGGATCGGTCAATTGCCCGAAGACGGTCCGGGCATGACGACGTTCTACGTTCGTGACAACGGTGCCGGTTTTGACATGGCTTATGTCGAAAAGCTTTTTGGCACTTTTCAGCGCCTGCATTCGCCCGGAGAGTTTTCAGGCACTGGCATAGGGCTGGCCACCACGCACCGGATCGTGACCCGCCATGGTGGCCGCATCTGGGCGCAGGGTGCCGTGGGCGAAGGCGCGACGTTTTTCTTCAGCCTTCCTGCTGCTGTGGTCGCAGGCGTTTTGTAGCTTATTGCGGCGCGGCAGGCACCACGGTCTCGCTTTGGCGCAGCACGCCGCCGCCGGCCACGCTGCCTTCCAGCTGGGCCTGCGCCTGGACACGGGCACGGCAGGCGGCAGCGTCTTCGCTTTCCTTGAAGACTTCGCAGCGCCGCATGGCGTTGGCGCTGTAGTCGCCGCCATTGTGCAGCGTGCCTGCGCGTTTTTCCGCATTCGCATTGCGCACTTCCCTGAGGCAGGCGGCCCGGTCCTGCTGGGTCTTGCCGCTGTTGCAGGTCGCCAGTTCGCTTTTGGCCTTGCCCGAGGCATCCAGGCCGGTGGTGTCCAGAGGCGCTACCTGGGCGGTCGCTGCCGACATGGCAAGCAGGGCGGCGAGTCCAAAACAGCGCGCACCCTTACCGGTGCGCTTGTTCTGCAAGGGCGCCACGGAACGGAACTTGAGGGATGTGAACATGGTCGGGACTCCTGATAAAGATGGATGTAAGGAAGTGTGAAACCACCAGGCTTTGCAGGCTGACAGGAAATGCGGCCGGCCGGGCGCGTGCTATGACGGAATCGGCTGTAGGACCTGTCCTTCAGCAAGACGCAGGGGCATCGCCTTGCGGTTTGTGCCCTGAAAGCATTGCCTACATCGACCAGATGCGCGGCGTGGACGCCGGCAGCTGCCAGAAATGCCCGCGCCAGGCCTGCCAGACCTGCCTGAGCAATGCCATTGCCGGCTCGACCAGCGGCGCCAGTACCCGCACGACGACCACCTGTGCATCGGGGCTGGTGGCGCCTGCCGTGGCGCGCAAGTCATGCGCCTCGATGACCTCCCGCGCCACGTCCAGCGCGGCCTGCCGGCGGTTGCGCTCCAGCTTGCTGCCGGCCACGAAGAAGATCGACGCCAGGCAGCGGTGGCCTGCCATACCCAGCGGGCTGTTCATCAGCAGCGTGTCGCTGGCGTTGATGCGTGCGCGTTCCAGCCACACGCCGGGCATTTCGATGTGCTGGCAGAAATGGCCGTGCGCAAACGGCAGGCTGGCTGCGGGCAGGCCGAACGCTGTCACGTCCCAGCCGATCAGTTCGGCACCGGGCGCGAGTTCCATCGTCAGGCGGTTTTCCGCCAGGCAGCCGCTGTAGCAGATCGCCTCCAGCGGCAGCCACTCCATGCGCGCGCCGGCTTGCAGCGACAAGCGGGTGCGCTGCAATGCGGCTTCGCCGGTGGAGCGGTAAAAGCGCGTGGCGCCGGGCGTTGTGACCAGGCCATGTGCGCCCGTGCCGGCGCTGAAGGCCAGGTCCAGCGTGTCGCCGCCCACCAGCCCGCCGGGCGGATGGACGATGACGTTGTGGCAGATGACGTCGCCTTCCGGGTACAGGCTTTGCAGGATGCGCAGCGGGCCGCTGTGGCGAAAATGGGCGACGGTAGTTGAAGCCTGTCGGGTGTAGTCGAGTGCCAGCGTTGCGTTCCATGTCATCGCCGCAGTTTAACGCGGCAGTCGAGCAAAATGCACCCGATTTGCTACTAAATCAATAGCTGATTATGCCCGTGGAGTATGCGCAAGAGACCTGTTTGATACAAAATTTCGGCCGGTGGCATGCCGCAGCGCCGGCCGTGGCTTCAGCGCGGGCATGCACTGAAGCCGCCGGCCCGGACTTCAGGGAAGCGCCAGCAGCTTTTCTTTTGCCTCGCTGATGCGCAGCGCCAGGTGGTCCAGCGCTTGCTGGACCTGATCGACCAGCACCAGGCACAGGTCGCCCGGCTGCAGGCGCGACAGCGCCTCGTCGATGGCGGCAAACTCGCCGCGCACCTCGTCGATCCGCGTCGTGCGGCTGGCGCCTTGCAGGCCACTGCGCAGCAGCGCCATCACCTCGCCGTCGGCCCGGCCGCGCTGGGCGGCGTCCTGGTACAGGATCACCTCGTCAAACGCCGCGCCCAGAATGACCGTCTGGTCGGTGATGTCGCTGTCGCGCCGGTCGCCCGCGCCGCTGATGACCACGCTGCGGCGCTGGGCCGGCATGGCATTGACGGCGCCCACCAGCGCCAGCATGGCGTCGGGGTTGTGGCCGTAGTCGGCGATCACGGTGGCACCGGCGTAATCCATCACGTTGAAGCGGCCGGGCGCATTGTGGGTGTCAGTGACGAAACTCGCCAGGCCGCTCCTGATCGTGTCCCAGCTCAGGTTGACGGCCCAGGCCGCTGCCACCGCCGCCATGGCGTTTTCGACCTGAAAGCCGATGGTGCCGCCGCGCGTGATGGGAATGCCCTGCAGCGCGATGCGCTCGACGCGCGAGCCTTCGGCGGCGACCAGCATCGGGCCATCGACAAACACCGTGCGCTTGCCCTGCGCCCGGTGCGTTGCCATCAGCGGGTGGTGGCGGTCGGTGGCAAAAAAGATCACCTTGCCGGGGCAGGCCCGGGCCATCTCGGTGACGATGGCGTCGGCCGCGTTGAGCACCGCGTAACCGGTGGGCGCGACGTTTTGCACGATCACGCGCTTGAGCACCCCCAGGTCTTCCACCGTGGTGATGTAGTTCAGCCCGAGGTGGTCGCCGCTGCCGATGTTGGTGACCACGGCGACTTCGCAGCGGTCAAAGCCCAGCCCTTCGCGCAGCACGCCGCCACGCGCGACTTCGAACACGGCGGCATCGACGTCCGGGTGCATCAGCACGTTGCGTGCGCTTTTCGGGCCACTGCAGTCGCCGCTGTCGGTTTGCCGGCCGTTGATGTACACGCCGTCGGTGTTGGTCATGCCGGTGCGCAGGCCGTGCGCCGCCAGCAGGTGGGCAATCAGGCGCGTGGTGGTGGTCTTGCCGTTGGTGCCGGTCACGGCAATCACCGGAATGCGGCCGTTGTCGCCAGCCGGAAACATCTCGTCGACCATGGCAGCGCCCACGGCACGCCCCTTGCCGTAAGACGGCGAGATGTGCATGCGCAGGCCGGGCGCGGCGTTGACCTCGACCACTCCGCCGTTTTGCGCCTCCAGCGGGTGCAGCATGCTCTCGCACACCACATCGACGCCGCAGATGTGCAGGCCAATCATCTGTGCGGCCGCCACGGCGCGGGCGGCGACTTCCGGATGTACCTCGTCGGTCACATCGGTGGCGGTGCCGCCGGTGGACAGGTTGGCGTTGTTGCGCAGAATCACGCGCTGGCCTTTGGGCGGCACCGAAGCGGGTGTGAGGCCTTGCGTATCGAGCCGGGCCACAGCGATGTCGTCAAAGCGGATTTTGGTCAGCGACGTGGAATGGCCCGCGCCGCGCTTGGGGTCGAGGTTGACCAGATCGACCAGCTCGCGCACGCTGTGCAGGCCGTCGCCGACCACCTGCGGCGGCTCGCGCCGGGCGGCAGCCACCAGCCTGTCGCCGACCACCAGCAGGCGAAAGTCGCAGCCGGGCAGGAAGCGCTCAACCATGACCTCGCCGTGCTCGGCGGCGGCGCGGTAGGCGATGTCGAGGTGCTCGCGCGTCGTGATGTTGACCGTCACGCCCTTGCCCTGGTTGCCGTCCTGCGGCTTGAGCACCACCGGCAGGCCGATTTCCAGTGCTGCTGCCCAGGCGTCGTCCGGGTCGCTGGCCGGACGGCCCAGCGGCACCGGAACGCCGGCGGCGCGCAGCAGCTTTTTGGTCAGGTCCTTGTCCTGCGCGATGGATTCGGCCACGGCGCTGGTGCTGTCGAGTTCGGCGGCCTGGATGCGGCGCTGGCGCGAGCCCCAGCCGAACTGCACCATGCTGCCCTTGGTCAGGCGGCGAAAGGGAATGCCACGCGCCACGGCGGCATCTACAATCGCGCCGGTGCTCGGTCCCATGCGCTCGTCTTCATCGAGGCCCTGCAGGCGGCCAATGGCTGCCTGCAGGTCAAAAGGCGTCTGCTGCAGGGCCGCATGCACCAGCGCCCGGGCGAGTTCGAACGCCAGGCGGCCCACCGCTTCTTCGCTGTACTCGACCACGACCTGGTAGGTGCCGGGCTCCAGCGTGGCCGAGGTGCGGCTGAAGGTGACCGGGCAGCCGGCGGCGGCCTGCAGTTCCAGCGCGGCGGCTTCAAGCACATGCGCCAGCGACGCCGGACCGGCGGGGCCGGTGTCGCGCAGCACGCCGATGTCCGGAAACAGGGCGCGCAGGCGCGGCTCGAAGCCGGGCAACTGGTCGATGGAGCATTCGTCAGGCGTGCAGGCGACGATGGCTTCAAGGGCGGTGCGGCGGCTCCAGAGGTTGGGGCCGCGCAGGGCCCGGATACGGGAAACTTCCATCAGGCTGCCCTCCCGGCAGGTAGTGGGTTGGATTCAAAAGCCTCGATGCCCGCGCCGATCAGGTTGAGCGGAATATCGAGCGCCCAGGCCGTGGCAACGGCGGCCAGCAGCGAAGGCTCGGAGATGCCGCTTTGGGCATGGCGCTTGCACCAGGCGCTGAGCTTGCCCAGACCGGGCAAAAAGGACTCCGCCCCGCCGGTGGCCAGAACGACCTGGTTCTGCCGCACGTACACGGCGCGGCCGTTGCCGGCGCGGTGCGTGGCAAGGGTCGCCGCGCCCGGGTCGCTGCTGTAGAAAATCACTTCGCCGTCGCACAGCCGCTGCATTTCCACCACGCCGGCATCGGCGGCATTGAGCACCGCAGCGCCGCCCGGCAGCACCACATCGACCTGTGAGCGAAGGACCTTGAACATCTGGGCGTCGTCAAAAATGTCGAATTCTGCCAGTCCGGCAGCGCCGCCCAGGTCGGTGACCACGCCCACCTGGCAGCGGTCGTAGGCCAGTCCGGTGCGCAGGATGGTGTCGGCGCCGTTTTCAAACACCGCCGCCTGCACTGCCCGGTTGATCAGCAGGCGCTGGCCGGCTTCCCAGCTGGTGCTATCGGCGCTTTCCACGCGGCGCTGGTCCAGGAACAGCCCGTCCCGGCAGGCCAGGCCGGTGTAGCGACCCGACAGGTGCAGCAGCCAGGCCACCAGCCGCGCAATGTGCTGCGTGCCACCCAGTCCGGCAATGCCGACGATGGGAATGCGCCCGTCGCTGCCCTGGCTGCGGTGGTCCGGCGTTTCGGCATGGCGCGCAAACAGGTGGTCGCAGATGGCCCGGCCCACGGGCCGGGGCGCGCCCTGCGCGGGCTTGAGGTGCATCAGCAGGCCGGGGCCGGCGTTGACCTCGACGATCGCGCCGCCCTGGCTGTGCAGCGGGCGCGAGATGTCCTGCGCCACCACGTCGATGCCAGCAATGTCCAGGCCCACCACGCGGGCGGCCAGCGAGACGATGTAGTCCACTTCAGGATGCACCTCGTCGGTGCAGTCGATGGCCACGTTGCCGTTGCGCTGGATCAGCACCTCGCGGCCGGCGGCGGGAACGGCGTCGGGCGTCAGGCCCTGGCGCTGCAGTTCGAGCACGATGGCGCCGTCGGTGGCGGTGTCGATGCGGCTGAGCGGAAAATCCTCGCCCAGGCCGCGCCGGGGGTCGGTGTTGAGCTGTTCGTCGATCAGTTGTTTGATGCTCGACTGGCCGTCGCCGGTGATGGATGCCACCTCGCCGCGCGCAGCCGCCACCACGCGGCCACCGACGACCAGCAGGCGGTGTTCATGGCCGCGCACATGGCGCTCGACCATCACCTCGCTGCCTTCGGGCTCGGCCACTGCAAAGGCGGCCATCACTTCTTCACGGGTGTTCAGCTCCAGCGACACGCCCCGGCCGTGGTTGGCGTCGGACGGCTTGACGACCACCGGCAGGCCGATATCCTCTGCCGCGTCCCAGGCTTCTTCGGCGCTGTTCACGATGGTGCCTTCGGGCACCGGCACGCCGCAGCTGGCCAGCAGGCTTTTGGTCAGGTCCTTGTCGTGGGCAATGCTTTCGCCAATGGCGCTGGTCAGGTCGGTTTCGGCCGTCCAGATGCGCCGCTGGTTGGCGCCGTAGCCGAGCTGCACCAGGTTGCCGTCGTTCAGGCGGATGTGCGGAATGCCCCGGTCGGTGGCTGCGGCCACGATGGCCGCCGTGCTGGGGCCTAGGTAGCAGTCGTCGATCTGGTCGCGGATGGCCTGTACGGCTGCCTGCACATCGGCGGCGGTGTATGGCTGGTTATTGATGGCGGCCATCAGCAGCCGGTGGCCCTCGGCCAGCGCGGTGCGGGCCACCTGCTCGTTGCGCGCCCGGAACACCATGCGGTACACACCGTGCCTGGACGTGCTGCGCGTCTGGCCAAAGCCGGTCGGCATGTCGGACAGGTTGAGCAGCTCGATCACCACGTGTTCCAGCACATGGCCGGTCCAGGTGCCTTCGTTCAGGCGCTGCAGGAAGCCGCCGCGCTCGCCGAC
Source organism: Polaromonas sp. (assembly GCF_010365105.1). GTDB lineage: Bacteria > Pseudomonadota > Gammaproteobacteria > Burkholderiales > Burkholderiaceae_C > Polaromonas. The sequence continues at coordinate 271,415 of NZ_JAAFGZ010000001.1, forward strand.
GCCGCAGTGGTGCTCCAGCAGCGCCGGCAGAAGGCCCAGCAGCCGGTCGTTGAAGCCGGGCAGCAGGTTGCTCGGAAAGTCTTCCAGCGCGCCCAGGTCCAGCCACACTTCCAGCACCGAGCGGTAGGTCCAGATGTTGGGTCCGCGCAGGTAGTGGATGCGCAGCAGTTTGATATCGTCCAGCTTGCTCATGGTTGGCAAATTTGTTTAGGTCAACCGGCCGGGCCGGTGCAACGTTTTGATTCCGGTCCGGCGACATGCCGGCCAGGGGTGGATGAGAGAATCATGATCGATGGGGCTGGCCTCATTGTGACGCTTTGCGAATTCGGGATGACACGGGCTGGGCCTGCCATCGGCACCTGGGGGTCAATCTCGCGGGCGGAGCCGACCGCTTGGGCGAAAATCCAGGTTTTGAATGCCTTTCGCACCGCGCCCGTACGCTTCGGGGGTGTCGGACCTGCCACCGGCAAGACGGTCACGACCGGAAAATGAATTCGAGACAACATGCAACATCAGCACCCTGTGGAAGATTCCAGCTCCGACGACCCGGCACTCGCAGGGCTTGTGTCACAACTGGCAACCCAAGAGAACGTTTTGTGTACCTTGCTGGTTGACCTGGACCCGACGCTGCATTTTGCCGCCGGCGCGCTGGTCCTGACGGACCGCCGCCTGCTCTCGCGCAGCGCTGCCGGCAAGTGGTCCAGCCTGTTCATGCAGAATCCTGACGACGAGCCCATCCAGAAACTCGATTTGCGCCATTTCGACCATGCCGGTGTCGGCACGCTGGAACTGCATGATGTCCAGGGCGAGCCATCGCGGCGCCTGGCCCTGTGGCGCTTCACCCTGGGTGCGAATCCGCAGGCCTTGCGCATGGTGCGGCTGTTTGCGCTGCAACAGGCCCGTCGCCAGGCCGGCGCAGCCCGGCTCAAGGCGATTGCGCTGGACCGTGCGGGTCAGGAGATCCCTGTGTGCCCCGAATGCGATGCGCCGCTGCCGCCGGACAGTGACGAGTGCCCGGCCTGCGCCCGCGAAGTCCACACACCGCCCTCGACCTGGGTGCTGCTGCGGCTGTGGCGCTTTGCCCGGCCCTACCGCTGGCAGTTGCTGTCGGGCTTTTTGCTGACGCTGGCGTCCACCGCCGCCACGCTGGTGCCGCCTTACCTGACGATTCCGCTGATGGACGACATCCTGATCCCGTTCCAGAACGGCCAGCAGATCGAACCCGGCAAGGTCGGGATGATCCTGGGCGCGCTGCTTGCCGCTGCTCTGCTGGGCTGGGCGCTGAACTGGGCTCGCACCTATCTGCTGGCGCTGGTGTCCGAGCGCATCGGCGCCGACCTGCGAACCGCCACGTTTGACCACCTGCTGGAGCTGTCGCTGGACTACTTCGGCGCCAAGCGCACCGGCGACCTGATGTCGCGCATCGGCTCGGAGACCGACCGCATCTGCGTGTTTTTGTCGCTGCACGCGCTGGACTTCGCCACCGACGTGCTGATGATCGGCATGACTGCCGCCATTTTGTTTTCCATCAACCCCTACCTGGCGCTGGCCACGCTGGTGCCGCTGCCCTTTATCGGCTGGATGATCCATGTGGTGCGCGACAAGCTGCGCACCGGTTTTGAGAAGATCGACCGCGTCTGGTCGGACGTGACGAACGTGCTGTCCGACACCATTCCCGGCATCCGGGTGGTCAAGGCGTTTGCGCAGGAAAAACGCGAGGCCGAGCGCTTTCGCGTTGTCAACCAGCTCAACCTGGCGGTCAATGACCGGCTGAACAAGGTCTGGTCGCTGTTCACGCCCACGGTATCGTTGCTGACCGAAATGGGCCTGCTGGTGGTCTGGGCCTTTGGCATCTGGCTGATGTCCAAGCAGCAGATCACGGTCGGCGTGCTGACCGCCTTCATTGCCTACATCGGGCGCTTTTACGGCCGGCTCGACTCGATGAGCCGCATCGTCTCGGTGACGCAAAAGGCGGCGGCCGGCGCCAAGCGCATCTTCGACATCCTGGACCATGTGTCCAACGTACCGGAGCCGGCGCAGCCGGTGAAGATCGACCGGCTGCAGGGCCGCATCGAGATGAAGGGGCTGGGCTTTCGCTACGGCAACCGCTCGGTGATTCGCGGGCTCGACCTGGAAATAAAACCCGGCGAAATGATCGGCCTGGTCGGCCACAGCGGCTCGGGCAAAAGCACGCTGGTCAATCTGCTGTGCCGCTTTTACGACGTGACCGACGGCAGCATCCAGGTCGATGGCACCGACATAAGGCGTTTTGCCGTGGCCGACTACCGGCGCCATATCGGCCTGGTGCTGCAGGAACCGTTTTTGTTCTACGGCACGATTGCCGAGAATATTGCCTACGGCAAGCCTGGCGCCACCCGCGCCGAAATCGTCGCCGCCGCGCGCGCCGCGCATGCGCACGAATTCATCCTGCGGCTGCCGCAGGCCTACGACTCGCTGGTCGGCGAGCGCGGCCAGGGCCTGTCGGGCGGCGAGCGCCAGCGCATCTCGATTGCCCGCGCCTTGCTGATCGACCCGCGCATCCTGATCATGGACGAAGCCACCTCGTCGGTCGATACCGAGACCGAAAAGGAAATCCAGAAGGCGCTGGACAACCTGGTGCAGGGCCGCACGACGATAGCGATTGCGCACCGTTTATCTACGCTGCGCAAGGCCGACCGGCTGGTGGTGATGGACCGTGGGCAGGTAGTTGAAGTCGGCCCGCACGACGAATTGATGGCCAGACAGGGCCACTACTGGCGGCTGTACGAGGCGCAGTCGCGCCAGGTCGATGACAAGGGCGAGGACAGCAGCGCCGCCGAAAGCAGCCGCGCCAGCAGCGTGGCAGTGGCCACGTCGCAGCTGGAGCACACCGCCCAGCGGACCGGCGGCAGCAGTTAGTGCCTGAATGAAAGACCTTTCACCCACCGCAAACTCCGGTTTGAAACCGCCCCTTTCAGGGATACAAAACGCATTCGGCACAAGGATGGCCTTTTCCGGATTTCGCTCAAGCGGTGCTTGGGCGTGGATTGAAACATGATCAATTTCATCTATACCCCCGATTTCCTGCTCAGGCGCGATGCGTCGGGCCGGCTGTGGTTCACGGACGCGCATGGCGACATCCATGACGGCGTGGTGCCGGTGCGGGCCTTTCCGCTGGCCGCGCCCGAGGAGTGCATTTCGCTGGTCGGCACCGACGGCCATGAGCTGGTCCTGATCGAGCGGCTGGCCGATGTGCCGGCCGGCCCGCAGGCGCTGCTGCGCGAAGAGCTGGCACTGCGCGACTTCATGCCCGAAATCCGGCGGCTGGTCAGCGTGTCCTCGTTCGGCACGCCCAGCGTCTGGACGGTGGAGACCGACCGGGGCAACACGGCCTTCGTGCTCAAGGGCGAGGAAGACATTCGCCGCATCAAAGGCAGCGCCCTCCTGATTGCCGGCAGCGAAGGCGCGCAGTACAGCATTGCCGACATGACCGCGCTGGACAAGGCGTCGCGCCGGCTGCTGGAGCGGTTTCTTTAAAGCGGAACCCGTTTGACTGGCCATCACGGTATGCAAGACATCCAGCATTTTTTGCTACTGAATTAATAGCTGATAGCGAAGATGCAGCGCGCGCAACAAGCCTGTTTGATGCGCGCATCTTCAATCCCGCAACCCGACCGTTCAGGTCTGGCCTGAAGCACAAATTCGGGCAAGCCCCCATCCCAACCTTCCCCCAGCGGGGAAAGGAGCAAGTCAGGCCCTCAGCGCCCCGCGCCCGCGTTGGCCACGGCCAGCGCCGTCATGTTCAGGATGCGCCGCACCGTGGCCGAGGGCGTCATGACATGCACCGTGGCAGCCGCGCCCAGCAGGATGGGCCCGATGGTGATGCCTTCGCCGCCGGTGACTTTCAGCACGTTGAACAGGATGTTGGCCGCATCGAGGTTGGGGCAGATCAGGATGTTGGCTTCGCCCGTGAGCGTGGTGTCCATCAGCGAGTTGCGGCGAATGGTTTCCGACAGGGCCGCGTCGCCATGCATTTCACCGTCGCATTCGACGTCCGGGGCCATCTGGGTGAACAGCTCGCGGGCGCGCCGCATCTTCAGGGCGGAAGCCCGCTTGGACGAGCCGTAGTTGGAATGCGACAAAAACGCCACCTTGGGCGGCAGGCCGAAGCGCCGCACTTCCTCGGCGGCCATCAGCGCAATGCTGGCCAGCAGTTCGGCACTCGGGTCTTCGTTGACAAAGGTGTCGGCGATGAACAGCGTGTGCTTGGGCAGCATCAAGGCATTGAGCGCGGCAAAACCGGGCGCGCCGTCCTTCAGGCCGATGATGTCGCGGATATGGTCCAGGTGCACGTCGAAGCGCCCGTGCAGGCCGCACAGCATGGCGTCGGCGTCGCCCAGGTGAACCATCAGCGCGCCAATGCTGGTGGTTGATCGGCGCACTGCGGCCTTGGCGGCTTCGGGGCTGATACCTTCGCGGCCCAGCAGCCGGTGGTAGGTTTCCCAGTACTGGCGAAAGCGCGAGTCGTCCTCGGGGTTGACGCATTCGACATCCTTGCCCAGCCGCATGCGCAGGCCGGCTTTCAGGATGCGCGCCTCGATCACGGCCGGTCGGCCGATCAGGATCGGCGTGGCGATGCCGTCGTCGAGCGCCAACTGGGCGGCTCGCAGCACGCGCTCGTCCTCGCCCTCGGCATAGGCCACGCGCTTGGCGGTGGCGGCGCGGGCGGCGCCGAACACCGGACGCATCAGCATGCCGGTGGAATAGACAAAGCGGCTCAGGCTCTGGCGGTAGGCTTCCATGTCCTGGATCGGCCGCGTGGCCACGCCCGAGGCCTCGGCGGCCTTGGCCACGGCCGGGGCGATGCGCAAGATCAGCCGCGAGTCGAACGGCGTCGGGATCAGGTAGTCGGGGCCAAAGGACAGTTCCTGCCCGGCATACGCACGCGCCACTTCCTCGCTGATGTCGGCCTTTGCCAGGTTGGCGATCTCGCGCACGCAGGCGAGCTTCATTTCCTCGGTGATCTTGCTCGCGCCGCAGTCGAGCGCGCCGCGGAAGATGTACGGGAAGCACAGCACGTTGTTGACCTGGTTCGGGTAGTCCGAGCGGCCGGTGGCAATGATGCAGTCGGGCCGCACGGCCTTGGCCAGCTCGGGCCGGATTTCAGGCTCCGGATTGGCCAGCGCCAGGATGATGGGGCTCTTGGCCATGGTCATGACCATGTCCTGCGTCAACACGCCGGGCGCCGAGCAGCCCAGGAACACGTCGGCGCCATTGACCGCGTCGGCCATGCTGCGTTCTGCACCAGTCTGTGCGTAACGCGCTTTTGACTCGTCAAAACCGCCAGGCCGGCCTTCGTAAATCACACCCTTGGAGTCGCAGACAAAGATGTTTTCAACACGCACGCCCAGTCCGACCATCACGTCCAGGCAGGCCAGCGCCGCCGCGCCCGCACCCGACACCGCCACGCGCACCTCGCCGATCTCCTTGCCGACCAGTTCCAGGCCGTTGAGCAGCGCGGCCGACGAGATGATGGCGGTGCCGTGCTGGTCGTCATGGAACACAGGGATGTTCATGCGCTCGCGCAGCTTTTTCTCGATGTAGAAGCACTCCGGCGCCTTGATGTCTTCCAGGTTGATGCCGCCCAGCGTCGGCTCCATGGCGGCAATGATGTCCACCAGCTTGTCGGGGTCGTTCTCGTTCAGCTCGATGTCGAACACGTCGATGCCGGCGAATTTCTTGAACAGGCAGCCCTTGCCTTCCATCACCGGTTTGGCGGCCAGCGGGCCGATGTTGCCCAGCCCCAGCACGGCGGTGCCGTTGGTGATCACGCCGACCAGGTTGCCGCGCGAGGTGAAGTCATGCGCCAGCGACGGGTCGGCCTGGATGTCCAGGCAGGGGTAGGCGACGCCGGGCGAATAGGCCAGCGACAGGTCGCGCTGGTTGGACAGGGGCTTGGTCGCATTGACCGAAATCTTGCCGCGCGTGGGCAGGCGGTGGTAGTCGCGCGCGGCTTCGCGCAGGGCCAGTTCGGCGGGGGAAAGGGCTTTGTCCATGGTGTCTCCTGACTTTTTGTTGAACACGTGCTGATGAAAAAGCAAAGGGTACTGCAAATGCGCGGGGTTTCATGCTGGACTGTTGCGGGTTGTTGTCTGGAGACGGTCCGAAGCGATTTTTTTAGCGCAAGCCGGGCGCCTGCTGCATACGCGGACCCGTCATGCCGTCGTCACCGACCGAGGCGACAATCCGGCCACTCGCAACTTTTTTCGCCTCACCATGCCTCTCGATTCAAAAGCCGTCCTGCGCCGTCGCCAGGCGCTGGTGCTGTCAGTCGCCAGCACGGCCAGCCTCTGGATGCCGGCCGCGCTGGCGCAAGGCGCGTCCACGCCTTCGGCGGCTTACCCGGAACGCCCCGTCCGCATCGTCGTGCCCTTTGCCCCTGGCGCGGGCACCGATGCGATGGCGCGGCTGGTGGCTCAAAAGCTTGGCGAGGTCATGAACGCGGCGTTTGTGGTTGACAACCGCGCAGGCGCCTCCGGCGCCATCGGCACGCAATATGTGGCGCAAGCACCCGCCGACGGCTACACGCTGCTGCTGGCGGCGTCGCCCTTCACCACCGTGGCCGCGTCGGTGCCTGGCGCCCACTACGACCCGCTGCGCCAGTTCACGCCGGTCGGCATGATTGCCACCGGGCCGCTGGTCTGGGCGGCCAACACTGCGCTGCCCGCCAGCAGCATGCAGGAACTGATCGCGCTGGCCCGGCGGCAACCCGGCCTGCTCAATTACGGCTCGGCCGGCGCCGGCGGCGTGAACCACCTGGTGCTCGAACTGCTCAAGGCACGCACCGGCACCTTCATCACGCACATTCCCTACCGGGGCGTGGCGCCGGCGACGATGGACATGATTGGCGGGCAGATCCAGCTGGTCACCGGCACCATTCCGGCCTTGCTGCCGTTTATCAAGAACGGCAGTGTCAAGCCACTGGCAGTGACCAGCGCCAAGCGCTCCAGCGCACTGCCGGACGTGCCCAGCATGTCGGAAGCCGGCCTGCCGGGCATTGACGTGGTGAACTACTTTGCCCTGATGGCACCGGCCGGCACTCCTGCAGCCATCGTCAACAGCCTGAATGCGGCGATCAACAGGGTCGTCGCACTGCCCGAAGTGCTGGCCCGCTTCAAGGCCGACGCCGTCGAAGCCGCGCCCGGCTCGCCCGCGCTGCTCGGCCACTTCATCGAAGCCGATTACCGCGCCTGGCGCAACGTGGTGAAAACGCAGAACCTGAAGATCGAGTAGCTCGCAGATTGGGAAATCAAGTAACAACAGCAGCCTGAAGTGCCAAGTGCGCGAAGCCAGGTCATCCACCCAACTCAGCAAACCACACGAAGTGGGAAGCGTGGGGGCAATGACCCACCAGCAGGGGCCGCGGAACTGGCTTTGCCAGGCCGCAGGCGAAGCGCCGCCTCGTAGGGCAGCGCAGTACGCTAAGCGACAAGCGTGGAGGCGAGACGCTCCAGCCAGCAGAGGCTGCGGAGCTGGCTTTGCCAGGCCGCAGGCGCAGCGCCGCCTCGTAGGGCAGCGAACCACACGCAGTGGGGAGCGTGGGGGCTCTAATCCTGCCCTTCGGTCAGCGTGTCGAGCTGGAACTTGCCGCTCTTGTGCCACAGCCAGGTGTCGGTATAAACCACCTTGCCCAGCCGGACAGGCGCAGGGAAGGGCGAGGCCTGCCGGATGGTGCGTTCGATTTCCGCCATCACTTCGGGCGCATGGCGCGGCGCGCGCAGCCAGTCCAGCCGGGTCACGCGGCCCAGCCGGTCAATCTCCACATTCATCACCCCCACGGCGTACAACTGCGGCGGCAGCCGGCCCTTGTAGATGCGGTCGGCATTTAGCCCGTACAGGTGGCTGGCGCCGTCTTCACGGTAGGCCCGGGGCGATGCCGCCGAGGAATTGCGGGCCGAGCCCCGGTTGCCGGGCACCGGCCCGACGACACCGGGCGGCTGGACCGGCACTGAAAGGGGCAGGGTCGGCGGCGCCATCTTGCAGGCGCTGGCCATCAGCGCAGCGGCACCCGAGAGCCACCTGAGCAGCCAGAATCGGCGGGGTTTGGATTCAGACATGGGCATATTTTGGTAAGGTGGTTCGGACCGGAATCGGCATGGCGCATCATGCACAGCGGCTGCGGCGACCGGGCCTCAGGGCCTGGAGCGCCTCAAGCCTGTGCCATGAACCGCTGGTGCTTTTTTTCATTCGCATGGTTTTTATTTCAAGATGTTTTGTTCATGATTTTCAGCTATTGCGCGCAGGATGCCGAACACTTTTTTGCAGGGCTGGCCCGCCAGCCTGCCGTGCTGGTGCGTGTCGTTTCAACCCAGGGTTCGGTGCCGCGCGAAACCGGCGCCTGGATGGGCGTGTTTGCCGATGCTGTGGTGGGCACGATTGGCGGCGGCCACCTGGAATTCGAGGCGATGGCACGGGCGCGGGCACTGCTTGCGATATCCGGCGAGTCCTCCGTCCCGCAAAGCGTTGTTTCCCTGCGCCTGCGGTTTGCACTCGGGCCTTCGCTGGGCCAGTGCTGCGGCGGCGTGGTCCACCTGGCGTTTGAACGCGTCAGCGCCAGCGACCTGCCGGCACTGGCGTCCACACTGGTCAGCCCCTTGACACCGGTGGCGCTGTTCGGCGGCGGCCATGTCGGCCATGCGCTGGCCCGGGTACTGGTGCCGCTGCCGTTCTGCCTGCGCTGGATCGACAGCCGCGACGGCGTTTTCCCGCAGGACCTGCCGGCGCGCGTGGTCTGCGAGCATTCCGAGCCGGTGCAGTCGGCCGTCCCCGGTCTGGCGCCGCAGTCGCGCGTGCTGATCATGAGCTTCAGCCATGCCGAAGACCTGGAAATTGTCGCCAGCTGCCTGTTGCGCCAGCGCGAGCAAGCCGACCTGCCGTTTGTCGGCCTGATTGGCAGCAAGACCAAGTGGGCCGCCTTTCGTCGCCGGCTGGACGCGCGCGGCTTCAGCCCGGATGAACTGGCGCACATCACCTGCCCGATCGGCGTTCCGGGCATCAAGGGCAAGGAACCCGATGTGATCGCCGTGGCGGTAGCGGCGCAGTTGTTGCAGACACTTGACGGGCCGACGGGCAGGGCGTGACGCACTAACTGCTATGCAATCAATAGCTGCTTGCGCAATAAGCGCATGCGCAAAAGCACTATTTGGTCATGGAAATCGTCAACATTCGGCGCCCCAGGCCAGCCCCCTTTTCGGCGTCAATGCGCCGCCGCTTTCGAAAACACGTTGAGCACCACCACGCCGGCAATGATCAGCGCCATGCCCAGCAGGCCGGGCAGGTCGATCGTTTGCCGGTAGATCACGAAGCTGGCCAGGGTGATCAGCACGATGCCCAGCCCGGACCAGATGGCGTAGGCAATGCCCGTCGGCATGGACCGCAGGGTGATGCTCAGAAAGAAAAAGGCGATGGCATAACCGGCCACGGCCAGCGCCGAAGGCAGGCCGTGCGTGAAGCTGTCGCTGGCTTTCAGGGCGGTGGTGGCGATCACCTCGGCAACAATCGCAATGCCCAGGGCAAGATAAGCATTCATGCGCCGCGCTTTCAGAAGGTTCAAAGAGAAACGACAATTTTAGGGTTGCGCTGCGCGGCACAATCCGCTCTGGAGGCAACCATTTCATGACCACACCATCGTTTCATTCCCTTTCTGACGTGCGCGCACAACCGCGCCAGTTTCTCGACCACCTGTTCCAGGTCGCTGTCACGCGCGCCCTGCCGCTGGCCAACACCGCCCGGTTTTTGCCGGAGCCGCCCACGCCAGGGAGTGGTGGCCGCACCCTCGTGATCGGCGCGGGCAAGGCCGGCGGCGCGATGGCGCAGGCGGTCGAGGCGCTCTGGCCGGCGGATGCGCCGCTCGAAGGCCTGGTCGTGACGCGCTACCACCATGTGCCGCCGCGCTCCGAAGGCCTGCCCCGGCGCATCGAAGTCGTCGAGGCCTCGCATCCGGTGCCCGACGAGGCCGGACAGGCGGCGGCCGGGCGCATCCTGGCGATGGTCCAGGGCTTGAGCAAAAACGACCTGGTGCTGTGCCTGATCTCAGGCGGCGGCTCGTCGCTGCTGGCCTTGCCGGCCGAAGGGTTGAGCCTGGAAGAAAAGCAGTCCATCAACAAGGCATTGCTGGCCAGCGGCGCCAATATCAGCGAGATGAATTGCGTTCGCAAGCACCTGTCGCGCATCAAGGGTGGCCGGCTGGCTGCCGCCTGCGCGCCGGCGCGCGTCGTCACGCTGACCATCAGCGACGTGCCGGGCGACGACCCGTCGATCATTGCCAGCGGCCCGACCGTGCCTGACGCCAGCAGTTGCGCCGAGGCCGTCGCGATTCTCCAGCGCTACGGCATCGCGGTGCCCGGCGACATCATGAGCCTGCTGGAGCAGGGCGCGCTGGAAACCCCCAAGCCCGGCGATGCGCTGTTCGACGGCCATGAAGTCCACCTGATCGCCACGCCCCGGCAAAGCCTGCAAGCCGCCGCCGACGCTGCGCGCGCCGCCGGACTGCCTGCCTACATTTTGAGCGACGAAATGGAAGGCGAGTCGCGTGAAGTCGGCAAGGTGCATGCCGCGCTGGCGCGCGCCGTGGCGCAGACCGGCGAGCCATTTCAAAAGCCGTGCGTGATCCTGAGCGGCGGTGAAACCACGGTGACGATCCGCAAGCAGCCGCCCGGCACGCCTCGGGGGCGCGGCGGTCGCGCCGGCGAGTTCTGCATGGCACTGGCGATGGCGCTGCAAGGCCAGCCTGATGTTTATGCGCTTGCGGCCGACACCGACGGCATTGACGGCGTTGAAGACAATGCCGGCGCGTTCGTCGCGCCCGACACCTTGCAGCGCGCGCTGGCCGCAGGCATGAAGCTGGACCAGTATCTGGACCGCAACGATGCCTACGGCTACTTCGACCGGCTGGGCGACCTGGTTGTCAGCGGGCCGACTTACACCAATGTCAATGATTTCCGGGCGATATTGATTCTGTAGCCCGCCGGGTTTTATCCGGTGCTGCTTGCACGCTGGTTGCAGCCTCTTCCCGGCGCATCAGCGTGCGCACGAGGCGGGAAAACCATGCCAGCCCGACGGCTGCCGCAATCCAGACCAGACCTTGCCCCAGCCTTTCCTGGTCGCCGAGCAGGTAGGCATTGCACAGACGCACCGGCGAACTTTCAAACAGATAGCCGACCACGGCCGTCATCGGCAACACGTTGCCCAGGAAAAATCCCTGCACCAGCAAGCCGGCTGGCTGCCACGACAGCCGCAGCGCCGCGCCGCAAAAAAGCAGCGCCAGGAATTTGGCCAGCTCGATCCGGCCATCGACCAGCGCGAGGTCGAGCACGCGGGGAATCATCAGGAGCGCAAGCAGCAGGGCAGTGGCCAACAGGCCGCTGATGCCGTAGCCGTTCCAGCCATTCATGCGCTCGACCCAGCGTTGCGGCAGGCAGGCGGCCAGCCCGAAACCGGCCAGGGCCAGCAAGGGAAACTGCACCAGCATGTGACGGGTCATGCTGGCCTCAAGCCATTGCCGCGCTGACGGCAGCGCCAGCAGGCACATCAGGATTCCCGCAGCGGTCACAGACCCTTTGAGCCTGGATGTCGGCCACCGGTTCATGGCGAAACCTTACTCGCCAGGTCACGCGCATAGTCGAGCGCGAGTTGCTGCTCCGCATAGTCAAAAATACGCACCAGCCGGCCATGCTGATCGACCACCAGCAGCGCCGCGTTGTGCTCGAAATCGCCGCGCCCGTCGGGCACCACCACGACCTGGAAATCGGCCAGCAGACGCCGGGTTTCCTTTGCATCGGGCAGGCGCACGAAGCGCCAGTGCAGCGGGTCGGCGCCCAGCCGTGCCGCGTAAGCCTGTAGCACTTGCGGGTCGTCGTGCTGGCCGTCAAAGCTGATCGACAGCAGTTTGACCCGCTGCGCCGCCGCATCGCCGGGACCGGCCGCTTGCAGCGTCGCCTGCATTTGCTGGTAGGTGCTGCCCAGCGCCAGGCACACGGTCTGGCAGCGGGTATAGACAAAATCGACCAGCGTGACCGACTGTCCGCCCGCCAGGAATTGCGACAGCGGCTGTGCTTTCAGACTGGGGCCGTCAATCTGCACGGCGGGAGCGGCAATCGGTTGCAGGGCGACTTCCAGGCGCCGGGCGCCTTCTGCCGTCCAGACCTGAAAATCATGGGTAAGCCAGGCCGAGCAGGCATAGGCGGCAATGGCCAGCATGACGCTCAGGAACGCGGTCCGGAGCATCAGGTGGGATGCCTCCGGTCCATGATCAAGCCCGGTCCGGGGGTAGTCAGGGGAACGAGGTACATGCGGTCTGCTAAAACAAGACGTGTCAGGATGCCTTGGCCGTCAGCGCCTTGAGTTCGGCCCCGCCGTTAAACGGCGTGCTGCGGGTACTGGCCTTGCGTTCGGCTTCAAACGATTCGGCCTTGATGGGGTCGGCCTTGTTCGACCATTCCGCGCGGATGTAACTTGCCACTGCAGCGAGTTCGGCGTCGCTGAGCTGCTTGAAGGAAGGCATGGCGCCCTTGTAGGTGTTGCCCATCACCGTGATTTCGCCGGAAATTCCATGCAGCAGTATGTTGGCCACCGTGCGTTCATCACCGACCACCCATTCGGATCCGTCCAGCGGCGGAAATACACCGGGCAAGCCCTTGCCGGTTGCCTGGTGGCAAGCTACGCAATTAACGGTGAAGACCTGCTTGCCATTGGCCGCAGCACCCGGCGCCCCGGCCGCCGGCGCCCGCAGGTCTGCCAGGGTGCGCCGGTCGCCAAGATCGGGCTGGCCGAATGGTTCCGACAGCAGGATATAGGCCACGCCAGAGATCACCACCGCCAGCGTGATGAGCGCAACCAGGGTCGGAATCGGCCGGTTGAACTCGGAGGGGTCACCTTCTTCGCGCTGCTGGGACGGTCTGCGCGCCTCTGATTTATTGAACATTTTTCAGCCTCGCGATCAGGGTTTGGGCGCCGGCGGCAACACCGGATAGGTGTGGTTCAGCGACAAAAGGTATTTCACCAGATCAAGCGCTTCTGGCGTCGGCACCACCACCTGGCCGACGTTCGGGCCATAAGCGGGCGGCAAGGTCAAAGTCTGCTCGCCTTCTTTTTCGGCTTCCTTGGCATCCTTGACGGTAAACAGGAAGGGGTAGGACGGCATGATGGAACCCGGCGTGTAGGCGCGCGGCTGGTAGAGGTGGCCCAGATGCCAGTCCTTGCTGGGCTGGCGCGCGCCGATGTTGAACAGATCCGGTCCGGTCCGCATGCTGCCCAGCAGGTGCGGCTTGTCGTAGGTGTAGTCGCCCGGCACCGAAGCACGGCCCCAGCCACGCTCGAAATCAGGGCCGAATTTGCGGTCGCGCGGCTGCTGGCTGTGGCAATAGACGCAGCCGTTGGAAATGTAGACCGCCCGCCCGCGCAACTCGGCGCTGGTATAGGGTTTGAGACCGGGGGGCGGCTGGATGTCGCGCACCTCCATGTAAGGCAAGACCACCAGTGCGGCAGTGGCCACTGCCAGTGCCACCATCGCGCCGGAAACCAGCTTGACTTCATTGTCCATGAGCAAGCTCCTGTTTGTTGTTCTGCCAGAAGAGGGCCGCGCCGGTGCGCGTCGGTCCAAAACGCAGCGCCATGGCCAGGAAATGGCCGACGAAGACGAAGTGAGCCAGCACCATCAGGCTGCCGCCGACGCTGCGCCATTTGAGGTAAGGCAGGGTCAGCGTGACCGAGTCCATGAACGGCCTGGCGGCATCCAGCATGGCCACGCCTTGCAGCCAGCCGCCAATCGACAGGCCCACAAAGTAGATCGAAATGCCGATCGCCGAGAGCCAGAAGTGCAGCGTGATCAGCCGCGGGTACGGCCATTCCCAGTTCAATACGCGCGGCATCATGAAATAGATCGCGCCGAACAGCACCATCGTGACAAAGGCATAAGCGCCCAGGTGGGCATGGGCCACGGTGAAGTGCGTGAAGTGCGCAATCTGGTTGACGCTTCGCAGTGCCTCTATCGAGCCCTGCACCGAGGAGAGGAAGTACATGAGGCCGCCAAACATCATGAAGCGCAGCGTCGGCGAGTAGCGCGCCAGGTGCATGCGCCCCTTGAGCGTGCCGCCCATGTTGATGCTGAACGCCACGACGGGAATCACCATCATGATGCTTTGCACGATTGACAGTGTGGTCAGCCAGCCCGGCACCGGGCCGCCAATCAGGTGATGGCCGCCGACCTGTCCATAGAAGAACGCCAGCGTCCAGAAGCCCAGAATCGAGAGGTTGTAGGAGCGAACCGGGCGGCCGATGATTTTCGGCAAAAAGTAGTAAATCGCGCCCACACTGACGGGTGTGAACCACAGGCCCAGCACGTTGTGCCCGTACCACCAGTTGGTGGTGGCCTGCTGCACGCCGGTATGCACGCCCGGCAGTTTGGCAACCAGGAACAGCAGCGCAATCCACAACAATGCCGCCACCATGTACCAGACGCTGACATACAGGTGCTCGACCTTGCGGTTCACCAGCGTGAACAGCACCGGCAGGATCACCAGCGCAAAACCGACAAAAATCAGGATGGCGATTTGCCACGGAATCTCGAGGTATTCCATGCCGTCGGTCCAGCCCGCCGAGATGGAGCCAATGGCGGCGGCAATGCCCATGTTGATGAGCGCGCCGCCCAGCATGGCCCAGATCGCGCCATGCAGCCGCGTGCGCAGCAGGCGCGGCAGCAGCCAGAGCATCATGCCCAGCGCGGCATTGCTGATCCAGCCATAAAGCACGGCGGTCAGGTGGACCGTGCGAACGCGGCCAAAGGTCAGCCACGCCTGGTCGGTCAGCCAGTCGGGCTGATGCAGCTTGATCGAAGAGGTCAGGCCGGCGACCGAGCCGAGCAGCAGCCAGAAACAGGCAAAGGCGATGAACATGAAGACCGGAAAGGCGCTCGACTGGTCGGACGTGATGCGGTCCTGAAGTTCGTCAGCATCGGCCGCATGCAGCGGCGATCCGGGCTCCGCCGCGGCCTGTTGCATCGAATTCTTTGCGTCGTCCGGCAGCGCCGGGTCGTCGATCCGGCCGATCTCGCCGCGCGCAAAAATGACCGAAGCGGCAGCCGGATTTTCAACCAGCAGTCCTTTGCGCGACGACCAGATGAAGACGAACAGGCCGATGATCGAGAGCAAAAAAGCGCCGAGCAGGCTCAGAATGGCGCTGTCCATCATGCGTCTCCTGCCAGCGCCGCCTGGCTGGTGTTAGCGCTGTGCAAAGGAAGAGTGCCAATGACGGTTTTAAGTCGCCAGCATGGCCGATGGGTGAGGGCTTGAGTTTTCATATGATTTCTGTTTAGAGGGGCAATGTCGCCCCCGATGCATCGGCGGGCTAGTCCGGCCTGAATCCCGGCGCAGGGCTGGCTTTGAGGAAAAAAGCGGCCAGCGCTTCATCAGGCGTAATAACTTTATTCATACCGTCTCGCCTGTCAGCAGACTCGCGCCCTGCTTCATCTGGTAGCCGTACCAGAGGCTTTGGGCGATGCGCTTGGCAAGGTCCTTGGCGCGCGCAGCAAGGGCGGCGTTCGGCAGCGCGTCGGTGGTCTGCCCGAACAGCAGCAGCCAGCGCTGGAACAACTCGATCGTCAGACCTGGCAGGGCGGCATGCTTTGGCATGGGCGCACCGCGAAACCGGGCGGTTCCCCGCAGCGCCGATGACCAAAAATCGACCATTTTTGGCAGGTGCTTGTCCCAGTCCTTCACGTGCCGGTTGAAAACAGGCCCCAGCACCGCGTCCTCGCGCACCCGGTCGTAAAAGCCATATACCAGCTGGACGATTTCGTCTTCGGTGCATAAGTCTGCGGATGGCATGTGAGGTTCCTTGGGAAAGCAGGTGGGACTTGTCGATGACGCAGGCCCGGCTGAAAACATACATTTTCGGTGGAGCTTATCACTCGGGAATCAACCGTGTGTAGGCTGGGGGCATCGCGATTTCGGGGTGGGCAACAAAAAGCGGGCTTGTCCAAATGCTATCGAGTTGATAGCTGCTTGCGCATGTATCTATTGCGCTAAAGCCCATTTTTTGTCAGTATTTTGACAAGGCGTCAATGCCTGTGCATTGGTTTTTCGTGGTGGGCTCGCGGCCATGTTCAAACGCATCCCATCCTTCCTGCGCCATGTCGGCCCGGGTGTCATCACCGGCACTGCTGGACACCACGATTTCGCTGGCCAAGGGTTTGGCCATGCGCTTCAGGGTCGCCGCAGAACGTCTGGACGAGAAGTGACAGGTCGCCGATGCCGACACGCTGCCCTTTGACGGCACCAGTTTTGATGCCGTGTTGTCCACCTCGGCGTGAGGTTTTCACACCGCCGGGAAAAAGCCGTGAGCCATCACATGGCCTGCAAATCAGAAACGGTGGCGAACGCCGAGGCCGAAGCTGTTGCCTGTGGATTTGTTGATGATGCGGTGTTCATCAGCATGGCGTACGCATCGGTGCGCCTGGACAGGTTGTAGTCGTAGCCGAGGGTGGCGTTGGTGCGTTTCACGCCGGTCTTCGACAGTTTGGTGCTGACCAGGTCCACCAGTACCTTGCCGGTCGCTTCGGCCGGGATGGACGCGCCGAACTGCATGGTTTTGGCTTCGTTGGTCGAGTTGTCGGCTTTGGACCGGCCATAGCTGAGGAAGGGCTTGACCACGCCGAAGTCACAGGCGCCCAGCAGCATCCAGCTTTCTTGGTGCTGCCCAGGTAGGCATGGGGAATGCCGGGGTTGCTGATCTGGTCGGGTTCGTAAAAGCCGGTCAGCGTCAGCGGGCCGCCCAAGTAAAAGAAGTTGGCGCCGATGTTCTTCTTGCCGTTGTCCCCGGCAGTTCGCCGAACGGGTACTGGAAGTTGGCCTGGAAGCCGCCGAACTTCGGCGTGGTATAGGCAATCTGGTTGCTCCAGCCGGTGTCCGAGGGCGTGGTCGCCGCCCAGCCCGTGGCGTTGAACAGCGGCTCGTTCCTGTGCAGGATCAGCGGCGAAAACGTGAACGAATCGCCGAGCGGCTTGCGCGTGGGTGCCGGCGGTGCACAGCTGTGCGGCGCCCAGGGCCATGATTTTTTGATGCAGCGAAACTCCAGCAAATGGTGAAAGTGCCGATCACTCGGCATCGCTATGGACTATTCGCAAGCAATCTGGCTAATACGTGTCCATAGGTTGCTGGAAGGCAAGGACTATGCCCGGAATTGCTCCCGGTTGGGGCGGGTGAAACTCCCTGCGCCACCAGGCGTCCTATGATCCCCACCCATTCAGAGGGTTCCGATTTGAAAAACTTGAGGAAATGCACACACATGAGAAATATTTTGGCCTGCATTTTTACCGGTGCGCTGCTTTTGGGCTGCGGCGGTGGAGATGGCGGCTCTGATGGCTGTTCAGGCGGCGCTGCCAACTGTGCGCCGAACGACTCGAAACCGACGGGAAATGCGGGCTTGGCCGGCGGCGCAACGGCATCCGAAACCCAGGGCACCACGCTGTGCGGCGTCCATGTCGGAGACAAACTCCTGGAAGGACTGGTGACAAAGGTTCACGATGGCGATACGGTCACGCTGAGCCGTGCCGCAAGCGCCTATCAAATCCGGCTGGACAGCATCGACGCGCCGGAGCTGGCGCAGCCGTTCGGCAGCTTGTCGCAAGCCGCCCTGGCCCAGGCCGTGCTGGGAAAATCTGTGAAAGTGGCTTACAGCAAGACCGACCAGTACGGCCGGATTGTGGGCGCGGTGTTCACGGACAGTTGCCAGTACGTCAACCTGGATCAGGTATCAGTGGGCCTGGCATGGTTCTACAAGGCCTACCAATGCGAGATCAGCGAGGCGACACGCAATCAATTTATGCAGGCGCAGGGCAAAGCCGTGCAGGAAAAAGCGGGCCTGTGGGTACAAAGCGATCCCGAAGCGCCCTGGTTTTACCGCAACGGGTCCGAGCCCGTGACGCCGGTCTGCTCCAGTGGCGCATCCGTCTGGTCGGCAAATTCCGCATTGACAAGCGTTGGCCCGACCACCCCAGCCAACAGCGCGAGCAACTCCGGCAGCGCAGCGTCACCACAGACTTGCTATACAGGTCCTCGCGGCGGCACGTACACGCTCACGGCATCGGGCGGCAAGAACTACGGCGGCTGTTGAACGCCACGATCACAAACTCCCCAGCGCGCGAAGCACGTTCTCCGCCGTCGCTGGCGCGTCCAGTTGCACCCGCGCGCCCGGCCGTGCCTGCGCCACCGCTTCGCGCAGGGCTTCATACACGCTGATCGCCAGCATCAGCGGTGGTTCGCCAACAGCCTTGCTGCCGAACACGTTGTCCTCGCGGTTCGCCTCGGGCCACAGATCGACCTTGAAGTGCGCGGGCACATCGCCGGTGGTCGGAATCTTGTAGGTGCTGGGGGCGTGGGTGCTGAGCTGGCCTTTTTCGTTCCACACCAGCTGCTCGGTGGTCAGCCAGCCCATGCCCTGCACGAAACCGCCTTCGATCTGGCCGATGTCGATGGCCGGGTTGATGCTGTTGCCGACGTCGTGCAGGATGTCCACCTTCAGCACCCGGCTCTCGCCGGTCAGCGTGTCGATGGCGACTTCGGTGCAGGCGGCGCCGTAGGAGAAGTAATAAAACGGCCGGCCGGTCAGCGTGGTCTTGTCGTAATGGATCTTGGGCGTGCGGTAAAAGCCGTCGCTCCAGAGCTGGATGCGGTTGGCGTAGGCCAGCTTGACGACCTCGGTAAACGGGCGACTGCCGGTCGGCGTTGTCACTTCGCCGCCCTGGAAGCGCACTGCGCCCGCGCCGCAGCCATCCAGCCCGGCGACAAACTGCGCCAGGTTGTCCCGCACATGGCGGGCGGCGTATTGCGCGGCCCTGGCGTTCAGGTCGGTGCCGGCCGATGCGGCGGTGGCCGAGGCGTTGGGCACCTTGCTGGTGTCGCTGGCCGTCGCCAGGACCTGCTCGAATGCAATGCCGAGTTCGTCGGCGACGATCTGGCAGACCTTGGTGTTCAGGCCCTGGCCCATTTCGGTGCCGCCGTGGTTGACCTGGCAGGAGCCGTCGGTATAAACATGCACCAGCGCGCCGGCCTGGTTGAACAGCGTGGCGGTGAAGGAAATGCCGAATTTCACCGGCGTCAGGGCGATGCCGCGCTGGATCACCGGGCTGGCGGTGTTCCATGCCAAAATCGCCTGTTTGCGCAGGCGGTAGCCCGAAGTCTGCTCCAGTTTCGATAGCAATGGGTCGAGGATGTTGTCTTCGACCTTCATCTGGTAGTGCGTGACGTCGCGCTCGCCGATGCCGTACAGGTTGCGCTTGCGCACGTCCAGCGGGTCCAGGCCGAGCTGCCGGGCAATGTCGCCCATGATGGCTTCGATCACGATCATGCCCTGCGGCCCGCCAAAGCCCCGAAAAGCGGTGTGGCTCTGGGTGTTGGTCTTGCAGCGGTAGGAGGCGATTTCGACATCCTGCAAAAAATAGGCGTTGTCCACATGGAACACCGCGCGGTCGGCCACCGGGCCGGACAGGTCAGCGCTGAAGCCGCAGTTCACCGCCATCGTCAGCTTCAGGCCCGCGAGGCGGCCGGTGTCGTCAAAACCCACCGTGTAGTCGTAGGCAAACGGATGGCGCTTGCCGGTGACCAGAAAATCGTCGTCGCGGTCCATGCGCAGCTTGACGGGCTTTTTGAGCTTGCGCGCCGCCACCGCCGCCCAGACCGCCATTTGGCCCGACTGCGTTTCCTTGCCGCCAAAGCCGCCGCCCATGCGCCGGCACTCAACGCGCACGGCGTGGTTGTCAATGCCCAGCGCATGCGACACCCAGTGCTGGATCTCGCCCGGATGCTGGGTGCTGGAATACACCAGCCACTGGTTTTGTTCCTGCGGCAGCACGTAGGCAATCTGGCCTTCCAGGTAGAAATGCTCCTGGCCGCCGACTTCGAGCGTGCCGTGCAGCGTGTGCCGTGCCGATTTCAGCGCGGCGTCCGCATCGCCGCGCCGCACGAACACCGGGGGCAGCACATAGCTTTGCGCCTTCAACGCGTCATGCACATTCAGGATGGCGGGCAGGGCGTCGATGTGGCACTTGACCTGCCGCGCCGCGCGCCGCGCCTGCATCACGGTATCGGCCACGACCACGCCGATCACCTGGCCGATGTGCTGCACGCTGTCCTGCGCAAACACGGGTTCGTCGTGCGAAAAGTTGCCCAGCAGCGGGTCGCCGGGAATGTCGCGCGCCAGCATCACGCCGCGCACGCCGGGCATGGCCAGCGCGGCCGCCGTGTCAACGCCAAGAAGCCGGCCGTGGGCGACAGTGGACAAAATCGGCGCGGCATGCAGCGTGCCCTTGATCTCGGGAATGTCATCGACATAGATGGCCGCGCCTTGCACCTGCGCACGCGCGCTCTCGTGAAAGCGCGAACGGCCTGCCGCCTGCGGCACCGGCGGCGGGCTGACGGCAGCCGGCGGCGTGTCGGGCTGCTGGTCGGCATGCGCGTTGGCGTTGATCACGTCCGGGTCGGCGACTTCATCGCGGCTGGGGGAAATGTCCTTGTCCATGGTCATGCCCTTTCTTCCAGAACGAACGATTCCAGGTTGATCTGTTGCACACCCTGGCTCTCCAGCCAGTAGCGCTGCAGCAGGTTGCCCAGCACTTCGCGGCGGTAAGCGCCGGAGGCGCGCATGTCCGAAATCGGGCTGAACTCGGCGCGCAGCACGGCGATGGCGTGCTGAACGGTTTGAAGGGTCCAGGGCTGGCCGGCGAGCGCGGCTTCGGTCTGGACGGCGCGGGCCGGGGTGGCCGCCACGCCGCCCGCGCCTATCGACGCATGAACGACGATGCTGTTTTCAATATGCAGCTTGATCGCCAGGCAGACGGCGGAAATGTCGTCGTCGTAGCGTTTGGAAATCTTGTAAACCTTCATCGTCTCGTCAGGCGCAGCCTTGGGAACCTTGACAAAGGCCAGCACCTCGTCGGCCGCCATCACATTGGTCCGGTAGCCGGTGTAGAGCGCTTCCAGCGGCAACTCGCGCTGCCCGCGCACGCTGGCCAGTACGACAGACGCACCCAGCGCGATCAGCAGCGGCATCGAGTCGCCAATCGGCGAGCCGTTGGCAATGTTGCCGCCCAGCGTGCCCGAGTTGCGCACGGGCAGCCCGGCAAAGCGGCTGGCAAATTGGTGCAATTGCGGCCGGTCGTTGACCAGCGCGGCAAACGCATCGGCCAGCGTCACGGCCGCGCCAATCAACAACTGGTCGGGCTGGTCTTCAATGTGGCGCAGTTCTTCCACCTGGGTCAGGTCAATGATCTCGTCAAGCTGGCGGTGCTGCTTGGTCACCCACAGTCCCACGTCGGTGCAGCCGGCCACCAGCTGCGCCGCCGGATGCGCGGCGCGAAGCCTGAGCAACTCGGCCAGCGTGTACGGCAATTTGTAAGCTGAATCAGGCTCCTGCGCATAGCCCGACTGCGCTAGCAGCTCCAGTTTTGATAGCAGCGAGTTTTCGTCGAGCCGCATCGGCGGCAGGCTGGCCATGTGCTGCGCGGCGTCCAGGATGGGCCGGTAGCCGGTGCAGCGGCACAGGTTGCCCGAGAGTTCCTCTTGCGCCAGCGCCCGCGTGATGGGCGCGCCCCGGCTGACATGGTTGTTGTACATGCCAAACAGGCTCATCACGAAGCCCGGCGTGCAAAAGCCGCATTGCGAGGCGTGGCACTGCAGCATGGCCTGCTGCACTGGATGAAGTGTTGGCTCAGCCCCGACTTCCCCGCCAGCAGGGGCCGCGGAACCGGCTTCGCCGGGCCGCAGGCGCAGCGCCCCCTCGGGGGGCAGCGCAGTACGCGAAGCGACAAGCGTGGGGGCAATATCCTCGACCGTCCATAGCGCCATGCCGTCGATGGAGTACGCCAGCCGGATGCAGCTGTTGACGGCGCGCAGTCGCAGCGCGCCATCCTCGATCTGGCCGAGCACGACGGTGCAGGCGCCGCAGTCGCCTTCGCCGCAGCCTTCTTTGGTGCCGGTGCAGCCGAGGTCTTCGCGCAGAAGCTCCAAAACGGTGCGCCCGGGTGGTACATTGCCGAGATTGACCACTTCGCCCTTGCGGATGAAGCGGATGTTTTTGACGGCGGGCTGAACAGCAAAGGGTTGGAGGGTCATGGAAATCAGGTTAAAACAATCGGGCCATGCACTGCCTGCAGCGCTTCATATTACCCGCCGGGGCAGACAGGTATCAGCAGTCCGGCATGCCAGAGGCGGGAGGTCGTTGGCATGGCATCAAGCTTGCTGCAAGCGCTGCGCACAGGCCGGCAATCAGGATGCAATGCAAGGAAAATGCCGCACTCGCGACCGTGCTTTACCGTAACCCATGCGCTCCTGAAAACATAGCTGACTTTGCCCGTAGTGTGTGCGTAAACAGGCTGAAAGCCTGAAAAAAAAGATATCCGGATCACCAGAATGCCCTTGACTGCTTCATCTACCTTCGCAGCCTCCGGCGCGGCCCTGACGCCCCGGCTGCAGCTTGCCGGCATCAGCAAAAGCTATCCGGGCGTGGTCGCCAACAGCGACATTGCGCTCAGCGTGCTGCCCGGCCAGATCCATGCGGTGCTGGGCGAAAACGGCGCCGGCAAGTCCACGCTGATGAAGATCATCTACGGCTCGGTCAAGCCCGACGCCGGCAGCATGGCCATCGACGGCCAGCCGGTGGCGGTGCGCAACCCGCAGGAGGCGCGGGCGCTGGGCATCAGCATGGTGTTCCAGCATTTCAGCCTGTTCGACACGCTGACCGTGGCGGAAAACGTCTGGCTCGGACTGGGCAGGCATTTGAGCCTGGCCGAGGTGTCGCAGCGCATCCTGGAGACCACCCAGGCCTATGGCCTGCAACTCGACCCGACGCGGCCGGTGCACACCCTGAGCGTCGGCGAGCGCCAGCGCGTCGAGATCGTTCGCGCGCTGCTGACCAATCCCAAGCTGCTGATACTGGACGAACCGACGTCGGTGCTCACGCCGCAGGCGGTTGAAAACCTGTTTGTCACCCTGCGCAAGCTGGCGTTCGAGGGCTGCAGCATCCTGTACATCAGCCACAAGCTGCACGAAATTAGAGCGCTGTGCACCGCCTGCACCGTGCTGCGCAGCGGCAAGGTGTCGGGCGAATGCGACCCGCGCGAGGAATCGAATGCGTCGCTCAGCCGCCTCATGATCGGCGCCGAGCCGCCCGCGCTGGAGCGCCGCATCGTGAAGACCGGCGACATCGTGCTCGACGTCAGGCAGCTTGACCTGGCGAAGGAAGACCAGTTCGGCGTCGATCTGAACCAGGTGGCGCTTCAGGTGCGCGCCGGCGAGGTCGTCGGCATTGCCGGGGTGTCGGGCAACGGCCAGAAGGAGTTGCTCTATGCGCTGTCGGGCGAAGACACGCGCGCCGCCAGCGACGCGATCACCGTCCGGGGGCAAAGCGCCGGCCGGATGAGCCCGGCGCGCCGCCGCCGGCTGGGCCTGCATTTCGTTCCCGAGGAGCGGCTGGGGCGCGGTGCGGTGCCGACCTTGTCGCTGGCGCGCAACCTGCTGCTCACGCGCAAGGACGCGGTGTCGTCCAGCGGCTGGATCAGCGGCGGCAAGCTGCTGGCGCAGGCCCGGCAGACGATTGAACGCTACAAGGTCAAGTGCGGCGGACCGCAGGCGGCGGCCAAGTCGCTGTCGGGCGGCAACCTGCAAAAATTCATCATGGGCCGCGAGATCGACGCCGGCCCGGCGCTGCTGATCGTCTCGCAGCCGACCTGGGGCGTCGATGTGGGCGCGTCCAGCCAGATTCGCGGCGAACTGCTCAAGCTGGCCGGCGCCGGCTGCGCGGTGCTGGTGGTCAGCGAGGAACTCGACGAGCTGTTCGAGATCTGCGACCGGCTGTACGTCATGGCCAAGGGCCAGTTGTCGCCCTCGCTGCCACGCGCCGAGGCGACGGTGGAAAAGGTCGGCCTGTGGATGAGCGGCCTGTGGACGCCTGCTGCAGGGAGCGCGGCATGAAGCTCGAAATCCGGCCCCAGCCGTCGTCGTTCTGGAGCTATGCCTCGCCGGTGCTGGCGCTGCTGCTGACCGTGGCCATCGGCATTGGCCTGTTCATGGCGCTGGGCAAGGACCCGGTCAAGGGCCTGCAGGTGTTTTTCTGGGAACCCGTCAGGTCGCCCTATGCGATAGGCGAGTTGCTGGTCAAGGCCACGCCGCTCTTGATCATTGCGCTGGGGCTGGCGGTGTGCTTTCGCTCCAATGTGTGGAATATCGGCGCCGAAGGCCAGTTCGTCATGGGCGCGCTGGCGGCCGGCGGTGTAGCGCTGCTGGCCGACAAGACCACCGGGCCGTGGATCGTTCCGGCGATTTTGCTGGCGGGCGTGCTGGGCGGCATGTTTTGGGCGGGCATCACCGCGTTTTTGCGCGACCGCTTCAATGCCAATGAAATCCTGGTCAGCCTGATGCTGGTGTATGTGGCCGGCCTGATCCTGAACTACATGGTGTTCGGTCCGTGGAAAGATCCGAACGGCTACAACTTTCCGCAAACCCGGACGTTTGACGCCGTCACGCAGATTCCGCGCTTGATGCAGGGCTCGCGCGTGACGATCGGCATCGTGCTGGCGCTGGTCGGCGTGGGCGCGCTGTGGCTCTACCTGTACCGCACCTATGCCGGCTTTGCGCAGGAGGTCAGCGGCCTGGCGCCTGCTGCCGCGCGCTATGCCGGCTTTTCGTCGCGCCGCGCGCTGTGGGTGGCGCTGCTGATCTCGGGCGGCGCGGCCGGGCTGGCCGGTGCGCTGGAAGTGGCTGGGCCGATTGGCCAGCTCACGCCTTATGTGCCGGCGGGTTACGGCTTTGCCGCCATCATCGTCGCCTTTGTCGGGCGGCTGCATCCGGTCGGCGTGGTGTTTTCGGCCCTGTTGATGAGCATGTTCTATATCGGCGGCGAACTCGCGCAGTCGCGCTTGGGCCTGCCCAAGTCGATCACCGGCGTGTTCCAGGGCCTGCTGCTGTTCAACCTGCTGGCCTGCGACACCCTGATTGCCTACCGCCTGCGGCTGTCCCGGCCGCTTCCCCTTTCTGCCCAAGGAGCCCGCTGATGGATTCCACCGCCTTGTTGCTGGCCTCGACGCTGAGCGCCGGCACCGTGCTGGCGATTGCCTCGCTCGGCCTGCTGATCAACGAGAAAGCCGGCATCGTCAACCTGGGCGCCGAGGGCATGATGCTGTGCGCCGCCATTGCCGGCTTTGCCACCGTGGTGCACACCGGCAACACCTGGCTGGGGTTTGCTGCCGGCATGGCGGCGGGCGCTGTCCTGGCGGCCCTCTTTGGCGGGCTGGTGATCTGGCTCAACACCAATCAGTACGCCACCGGGTTGGCGCTGACGCTGTTCGGCAGCGGCTTTTCGGCCTTTGCCGGCATCAACTATGTGCAGGAAAAGCTGCCCGAGCAAACGCTCTACCCGATTCCCTTCCTGGCCGATATTCCCTTCATCGGCCCGGCGCTGTTCCGCCAGCATCCGATGGTCTACATCGCCATGGCGCTGACCGCCGCGCTGATCTGGTTTTTGTACCGCACCCGCGCCGGCCTGGTGCTGCGTTCGGTCGGTGAAAGCCCGGAGTCGGCGCATGCGCTGGGCTATCCGGTGCGGCGCATCCGCCTGGCCGCCGTGGTGGCCGGTGGCGCGCTGTGCGGGCTGGCCGGCGCTTATGTGTCGGTGGTCTACACGCCGCTATGGGTCGAGGGCATGATTGCCGGCAAGGGCTGGATTGCACTGGCGCTGACGACGTTTGCCACCTGGCGCCCGGCGCGGGTCTTGCTTGGCGCCTACCTGTTCGGCGGCGTGACGATGCTGCAGTTTCACCTGCAGGGGCTGGGCGTGGATGTGCCGCCCCAGTTCCTGTCGATGCTGCCCTACCTGGCAACCATCGTGGTGCTGGTGCTGATTTCGCGCAATCCGCTGTGGATACGCATCAACATGCCGACCTCCATCGGCAAGCCATTCCACCCGGGCGCCTGAGTTTTCCGCATCCGATAATGGGGCTTTCCCCGCCCGGACGGAACCGATTTTTTTGACCCTTGAATGAAAGCGACATGACATGACAGACCTGCAAAAACGTTCCCTGCTCAAGCTGGCGGCCCTTTCGGCGGTGGCTTCGGCGGCCCTGATGGGTTGCGGCAAGAAGGAAGAAGCCGCGCCGGCCCCTGCGCCCGCGCCCGCCGTGGCACCTGCGGCCAAGGCCGAACCGCTGAAAGTCGCCTTTGCCTATGTCGGCCCTGTCGGCGACGGCGGCTGGACCTTTGCGCATGACAACGGCCGCAAGGCGGTTGAAAAGGAATTCGGCGACAAGATCGTCACCAGTTTTGTCGAAAAGGTTCCCGAGTCGGCCGATGCCGAGCGCGTCATCCGCGACATGGCCTCTCAAGGCAACAAGTTGATCTTTGGCACCACCTTCGGCTACATGGAGCCGATGCTCAAGGTCGCCACCGACCTGAAGGATGTCAAGTTCGAGCATGCCACCGGCTACAAGACCGCGCCCAACCTGCGCACCTATGACAGCCGCACCTACGAAGGCGCCTACATGGCCGGCGTGGTGGCGGGCAAGATGAGCAAGACCGGCACGCTGGGCGTGGTCGGCTCGGTGCCCATCCCCGAGGTCGTTCGCAACATCAACAGCTTCACGCTGGGCGCGCAGTCGGTCAACCCGGCGATCAAGACCAAGGTGGTCTGGGTCAACGAATGGTTCAACCCGCCAAAAGAAACCGAAGCGGCCACGGCCTTGATCAACGGCGGCGCCGACGTGCTGTTCCAGAATACCGACTCGTCGGCCGTGCTGCAGACCGCCGAGAAGATGGGCAAGCGCGCCTTTGGCTGGGATTCGGACATGACCGCCTATGGCCCGAAAGCCCACCTGGGTTCAGCCGTGATCAACTGGGGTCCGTACTACATCAAGTCCGTGGGTGAAGCGCTCAACGGCACCTGGAAGGGTGACGAGCGTGCGTGGTGGGGCGTCAAGGAAGGCGCGATCGACCTGGTGTCCATCGCCGCCGATGTGCCCGACGAGACGAAAAAACGCATCGACGAAGTCAAGGCCGGCCTGAAGGACGGCAGCTTTTCCATCTGGAAAGGCCCGATCATGGACAACACCGGCAAGGAATTGCTGGCCAAGGACGTGGTCGCCGACGACAAGTTCCTGGGCGGCCTGAAGACCTACGTCAAGGGCGTCGAAGGCAAGGTTCCAGGCGGCTGATGTCCGGCTTGCCCCCTTTTCGAAGGGGGCGGCGGCAAAACAGAGATACTTGCGGGCTGCCTTCGGGCAGCTTTTTTTATTTCTGGAGTTGCCATGAAGCTTGTCAAACCCGTAGCCGCCGACCGCTTGAGCGCGCTGCTCAGGCAGATGCCCAAGGCCGAGCTGCACATCCACATCGAAGGCTCGCTGGAGCCCGAGCTGATCTTTGCGCTGGCCGAGCGCAACGGCGTGGCGCTGCCTTATGCCAGCGTGGACGCGCTGCGCAGCGCTTACGCCTTCACCAACCTGCAGAGCTTCCTGGACATCTATTACGCCGGCGCCAGCGTGCTGATCACCGAGCAGGATTTCTACGACATGGCGCGCGCCTATTTGTTGAAGGCGGCGCAGGACAACGTCGTTCACGCCGAACTGTTTTTCGACCCGCAGACGCACACGGCGCGCGGCGTCAGCATGGAAACCGTCATCAACGGCCTGCACCGCGCCTGCGTCGATGCGCAGGCTGAACTGGGCGTGAGCGCTTCGCTGATCCTGTGCTTTTTGCGCCACCTGAGTGAAGAAGACGCCTTTGAAACACTGGACCAGGCACTGCCGTTCCAGGAAAAGTTCATCGGCATCGGCCTGGATTCCGGCGAGGTCGGCAACCCGCCGGAAAAGTTCGCCCGGGTGTTTGCCCGCTGCCGCGAACTCGGCTTTCATCTGGTGGCGCATGCAGGCGAGGAAGGCCCGCCGGCGTATATCTGGACGGCGCTGGATCTGCTCAAGGTCGAGCGCATCGACCACGGCGTGCAGGCCACAAAGGACGCCGCCCTGATGCAGCGCCTGGCCAAAGACCGCATCGCATTGACCGTGTGTCCGCTGTCCAACCTCAAGCTCTGCGTGTTCCCCGACCTGGCCAGCCACAACCTGCGCCAGCTGCTCGATGCCGGGCTGGCAGCGACGGTCAACTCCGACGACCCGGCCTATTTTGGCGGCTACCTGAACGAGAACTTCACGCAGACCTTTGCTGCCGGGCCGCTCGACGCCGAACACGCCTACCGCCTGGCGCGCAACAGTTTTGAGGCCAGTTTTATCGACAGTGCGACCAAGCAGCGCCACATTGACCGGCTGGATGCAAATTTCGAAGCTTTTCACTGACACGCAATGGAAAAGTTGAATGCACGGCCTGAGGGCTGCTTTGGCATTTGATGCCTTCCCATCGAGACGTTAAAAAACCATGCTTGAACCCATAAAACCACAAGAAGAGCTTGCCCGTGTCACGGAATTGCATGATTTATGCGTACTGGACACCGCGCCTGAAGAACGCTTCGACCGTCTCACGCGCATTGCCCAGCGGCTGTTCGGTGTGAACATCGCGCTGGTGTCGCTGATTGACCATGACCGGCAGTGGTTCAAGTCACGGCAGGGGCTCGATGACCTGGAAACGCCCCGGAACATCTCGTTTTGCGGCCATGCCATCCTGAGCGATGCGCCTTTGGTCGTGGAAGATGCAAGCGTTGATCCACGTTTTGCTGACAACCCGCTGGTCACGGGCCCCCTGGGAATCCGGTTTTATGCCGGCATGCCTTTGCAGGGCCCGAAAGGCTACCGGGTCGGCACCCTGTGCCTGATTGACCAGAAACCGCGCCCATTCACCCCGGAAGATGCCGCCGCATTGCGCGACTTGGCTGCCGTCGTGTCGGATCAACTGGCCAACAAGGAGCTGAGCCAGGCCGTCAAGTCGGCCAAAGAGAGCGAATCGCGGCTGCGCCAGATCACCGACACCGTGCCTGCCTTGATTGCCTACCGGGACAGGGACCAGCGTTTCATCTTTCACAACAAAGCCTATGAAGAGATTCTGGACCTGGATTTTGAGCAGATTCATGGCCGCACGGTGGCCGAACTGATCAGCCCGCAAGCCTACGGACCCGTTCATGACAAGGCCGATGAGGTGCTGCGCGGTTGCCCGGTTCGCTTCGAGCGCACCTATGTCAAGCGAAACGGCGAGAACAGGATCTACGACATTCAGTATTTCCCGAGTTATGGCGACGGCGCGGACGCCGCCAACATCATCGGGTTTTTCTCGCTGGGCGCGGACATCACCGAGCTCAAGCGCATCGACCGCATGAAAACCGAATTCATTTCGACCGTCAGCCATGAACTGCGCACACCCCTGACTTCGATCCGGGGCTCGCTGGGACTGGTTCTGGGCGGCGTGGCCGGAGAGCTGCCCGAGGCCGCCAAGAGTTTGGTGGACATTGCGAACAAGAACTGCGAGCGCCTGATCCGCCTGATCAACGACATCCTGGACAGCGAAAAAATCGAGTCCGGCAAGATGCATCTGGAATTGACGGTCGTCAACATGGCGCAACTGGTGCAGCAGGCCATGGCTGCCCATGAAGGCTTCGCCGGCCAGCACGGCGTGAAGCTGGTGCTGCATGCGCCCGATACCTCGCTTCAGGCAAGCGCCGACAGCGACCGGCTGGTGCAGGTCGTGACCAACCTGTTGTCCAATGCCGTGAAGTTTTCACCGCCAGACGGCATGGTGACCGTGAACGTGTTGCGGGTCCCACAAGGGGTCCGGGTGGAGGTTGTTGACTGCGGCCCGGGCATTCCTGATGGTTTTCGCGACCGGATATTCCAGAAGTTCTCGCAGGCCGATGCATCCGACAGCCGGGAAAAAGGCGGCACCGGCCTGGGGCTCAACATTTCACAGGCCCTCGTCCACAAGATGGGCGGCCAGATCGGCTTTGCCAGCAGTGCTGGCGCGGGTTCGACGTTTTTCTTTGAGTTCCCCGAATGGCGAAACCCGCAACCGGCTGTGCCGCTGCCGCCCTGCGACGTTCAACCCGTCCCCAGGCGGCCATGCATCCTGATTTGCGAGAGCGATGCGGATGTCGCGCTCCTGATCAGCATGATGCTGGAAAAAGCGGGGTTCGAGTCGGAAATGGTGCATGGTGCGCCGCAGGCGCTGGAACGCGCCCTGCGCGGCAGCTTCGATGCCCTCACCGTGGACTTGAATCTCCAGGGTAGCGCGTCCTTCATCAATGCAGTGCGTGGCGATGAACGTACACGCCATCTACCTGTCGTGGCAATTTCTGCCATGCCCGGGGAAGGGCGACTGCAATTCAATCAAAAACTTCTCACCGTGTCGGACTGGCTTGAAAAACCCATCGACGAAAGCCGGCTGGTGCTAAGCGTGCGCCGGGCCGTGGCGGGTACGAAGGGCGCAAAGGCGCGCATCCTGCATGTGGAAGACGATCCCGACATCCAGAGCATCGTTGCCGCCGTCGTTCAGGACAGTGCAGAGTTCGAGTTTTCGGCCACGCTCAGTGACGCCCGTGTCCAGCTGCGCGAGAATTCCTTTGACCTGATCCTGCTGGACCTTGCGCTGGGCGAGGATTCGGGCTGGAGCCTGTTCGAGGACATCGACAAACTCCAGCCCAGGCCGCCGGTGATCGTGTTTTCTGCCAGCGATGAAGACCCGACGCAACGCAAAAAGGCGGATGCGGTCCTGGTCAAGTCCAACACGTCCAACACCGAATTGCTCAATGCGATACAGCGCGCCCTCCTGACCCCCGAAAATGCCGGGAATTCAGGGCGCATTCATTTCAAAAATCAGGATTGACCATGTCCTCACCGCTTTGCCGCATTCTTTATGTTGAAGACCAGCCTGACATCCGCCTGGTGGCCAAGATGGCGCTGGAGGTCGTGGGGAAATTTACCGTCGTGGCCTGCGCATCGGGCCAGGAGGCGCTGAGTCTGGCCCCTGACGCCATGGCTGACTTGCTGTTGCTGGACGTGATGATGCCCGGCATGGACGGCCCCAGCACCTTGCAGGCCTTGCGCCAGTTGCCTGCCACGGCGCATACGCCGGTGATCTTCATGACCGCCAAGGTGCAGGCCGCTGAAGTGGCGCTTTACAAGGCCATGGGGGCGCTGGAAGTGATTTCCAAGCCTTTCGACCCGATGAAGCTGTCCGATCAGTTGCGCCAGGTATGGGCGGCGCGCCCCTGAAACCCGATCCTGGCGTGATGCCGGGCTGACCTGGAAACAAACAACACCCCTTGGGCTTCGCGCACTTTCCCGGTCCCCGGACTGCCGGACCAAGCGCAATCGAAAAATTCAGGCTCCTGGCATGACATCCGCGACAAAAAAACCTACTTCTTCAGTGCCCTCCGGCGCCTGGCCCATCGCTTTGGCCGGGCTGGTATCGCTGGCCGTTGCCATGGGCATCGGCCGGTTTGCCTTCACGCCCATCCTGCCGATGATGCTCAGCGACGGCGTGGTCGATCTGCCCGGCGCCAGCTGGCTGGCCAGCGCCAATTACCTGGGCTACATGCTGGGCGCCATTTTCTGCACGCTCCAGCCCTGGATCTGGGCGCGGCTGCGCTGGCTGCCGGCGCTGGCCTTTTCGTCGCTGGTGCGCGCCGGCCTGCTGGCGACCGGTGCCCTGACGCTGGCCATGGCCTTGTACTTTCCGGCCGCCTGGCCGGTGCTGCGCCTGGCGGCCGGCGTGACCAGCGCGGTGGTGTTTGTCTACACCTCCGGCTGGTGCCTGTCGCAACTGTCGCGGCTGGGCGTTCCCAGCATGGGCGGCATCATCTATGCCGGCCCTGGCGCGGGCATTGTCGTCAGCGGCCTGCTGGCCAGCGGCATGGTCGCCCTGCACTGGAAGGCTGCAAGCGGCTGGATGATTCTGGGCGTGCTGGCGTTTGTGCTGTCAGCCGCCGTGTGGCACATCCTGCGCGGCGGCAGCGAGCACCTGATGGCGCTGGGCCCGCCCGGCCACCAGGCGGCCGGCATGCCCCGCACTGCGGCTGCAAGCCATGGTCCGTCTGAAATGGCCGTGCTGACGCTGGCCTACAGTCTGGCCGGTTTTGGCTACATCATCACCGCGACTTTCTTGCCGGTGATTGCCAGAGCAGCGCTGCCCGGTTCGGCCTGGCTGGACCTGTTCTGGCCGATCTTTGGCCTGGGCGTCATGCTCGGCGCGCTGCTGGCCACGCGCCTGCCGCACGCTGGCGACATGCGCGTGCGCCTGGGCGTGTGTTATGCCGTGCAGGCGCTGGGCATCGGTGCCAGCCTGTGGAGTCCGAGCCTGGCCGGTTTCATCATCGGCAGCTTGTTGCTGGGCATTCCGTTCACCGCCATCACTTTTTTTGCGCTGCAGGAAGTGCGGCGCCTGCGCCCGGCCACGGCATCAAGTTTCATCGGCTTGCTGACGGCGGCTTATGGCGTGGGGCAGATTGCCGGTCCGCCGCTGGTGGCGCTGCTGCTCAGGCATTCCGCCACCACAGGCGAGGGCTTCACGCTGTCGCTACAGATTGCCGCCAGTGCGCTGCTGGTCGGCGCGGCGCTGTATGCCTGGATGGTGCGTGCTTATCCGGTTCTGAAGTAACACGCTAAAATCGCGGTTTCACCAGCGTGCTGCCTCGGCGCGCTGGTGTTTTCATTTTTCCGGGGCCATGTAGAGGACTACCATGTATAAAAACCTCGCGGCCACGCTCGTGGCCGCCTGTTTTATTTCTCCCGCTTTCCCGCAATCCGCAGCACCGGCCGCGCCGCCGCTGAAAATCGGTTTTGTCTATGTCGCGCCGGTCACCGACGCCGGCTGGGTACACCAGCACGACGAGGCACGCAAGGCCGTCGAGGCGGCGCTGGGTGATCAGGTCAAGACCACGTATGTCGAAAATGTCGCCGAGGGCGCCGACGCCGAACGTGTGATCCGCGACCTGGCCCGCCAGGGCAACCGGCTGATCTTCACGCCCAGCTTTGGCTACATGGAGCCGACGCTGAAGGTCGCCCGGGACTTTCCGGACGTGAAATTCGAATCCATCACCGGCTACAAGACCGCGCCCAACGTGGCGGTGGCCAATGCGCGTTATTACGAAGGCCGCTACCTGGCCGGCATTGCCGCCGGCCGGCTGGCCACGAGCGCCGGCTACATAGCGGGCTTTGCAATTCCCGAGGTGATCCAGGGCATCAATGCCTTCACGCTGGGCATGCGCTCGGTCAATCCGCAGGCGACGGTCAAGGTGGTCTGGCTCGGTGCCTGGTTCGACCCGCCGCGCGAGCGCGACGCTGCCATGGCGCTGTTCAACCAGGGCGTCGAGGTGATGGCGTTCCATACCGGTTCGACCGCCGTGATGAGCGCGGCGCAAGAGCGCGGCAAGCTGGCGATTGCCTACCATTCCGACATGCGCCAGGTCGCGCCCGATGCGCAGGTGCTGGCCGTTACCCACCAGTGGGGCAGCTACTACACGCGCCGCGCCCAGGCCGTGCTGGACGGCAGCTGGAAAAGCGCTGCGCTGTGGGGCGGCGTGAAGGAAGGCATGATCCGCGTCGACAGTTTTGGCCCCAAGGTGCCCCAAAAAGTGGCCGATGAAGTGCGGGCGCGCCAGCGCGACATTGCCGCCGGCCGGCTGCATCCGTTCAAGGCACGCACCGCGCTGCTGGACAACCAGGGCCATGAAGTGCTGGCCGCCGGCAAGACAATGAGCGACGAGCAGATACTGAACATGAACTTCCTGGTGCAGGGCGTTCAGGGCACGTTGAGCAAATAAGCAGTCGGAACGAACACCATGAGCTACCAGATCAAAGAGATTTTCTACACGCTGCAGGGAGAGGGCAGCCATGCCGGCCGTCCCGCCGTTTTTTGCCGTTTCGCCGGCTGCAACCTGTGGTCGGGTCGTGAGCAGGACCGCGCCAGCGCCATTTGCCGGTTTTGCGACACCGATTTTGTCGGTACCGACGGCACGCTGGGCGGCAAGTTCAAGAACGCTGTCGCACTGGCTGAGCAGATTCAAGCCCAGTGGCCCGCCAGCGATAGCGCCTACCGGTTTGTCGTCATGACCGGCGGCGAGCCGCTGCTGCAGGTCGATTCCGCCCTGATCGATGCGCTGCATGCGCGCGGCTTTCTGATCGCGGTGGAAACCAACGGCACGATTGCCGTGCCGCCCGGCATTGACTGGATCTGCGTCAGCCCCAAGGCCGGCGCGCCGTGGATTCAGCGCGAAGGCCATGAACTGAAGGTCGTCTGGCCGCAGCCGGCGCTTGACTGGGCCGAACTGCAGTCTGCCCGGTTCACGCACCGCTACCTGCAGCCCATGGATAACCCCGACCAGCAGCGCAATACCGAGGCCTGCATTGCGCTGTGCCTTGCCCAGCCCGCCTGGCGCCTGAGCCTGCAAACCCACAAGATCACCGGCATCCGATGAACGATATGTCAACGTCCATGGCCTGCGAGATCAGCCAGGCCTTCTTTTTCGATGCCGCGCACACGCTGGACCGCGCGATTGAAACCGCCAGCAGCAAGCGAATCCACGGCCACACCTACAACGCCGAGGTGTTCTTGA
Source organism: Polaromonas sp. (assembly GCF_010365105.1). Lineage (GTDB taxonomy): Bacteria > Pseudomonadota > Gammaproteobacteria > Burkholderiales > Burkholderiaceae_C > Polaromonas. The sequence continues at coordinate 305,978 of NZ_JAAFGZ010000001.1, forward strand.
CCGGCCAGCCCGACCCGGCCACCGGCATGGTGATCGACCTTGGGCTGGTGCGGCGCGAGGTGGCGCTGCTGCGCGAGCAACTCGATCACCACCTGCTCGACGAAGTGCCGGGCCTGGGGCCGCCGACGCTGGAAAACCTGTGCCAGTTCATCTTTGCCAAACTACGGCCGACGCTGCCTGCACTGACCTCGGTACGCGTCTGGCGCGCCTCGATTGGCGATGGCTGCCGGGTCACCGGGCCGCTGTAATCAGGTAATCTTGGCGCGATGAAAGCTTACCGCGCCTCGATTCTTTATTTTCCTGATCCGCATATTCCCCGGGTGGCGCTGGAAACCGATGGCCTGCTGGTCGTCGGCCCGGATGCCCGGGGTCGGCAGGTGGTGCAGGCGCTCGGCCCCTACGCCGAGTTGGTGCCGCGCTTTGCCGGCGTGCCCGCCGAGCATTTCCCCGGCCGCATCATCGCGCCGGGCTTTGTCGATCTGCACATTCATTTTCCGCAAGTCGATGTGATCGGCTCGCCCGCCGAGGGCTTGTTGCCGTGGCTGGAAAATTACACCTTTCCACAGGAAAAATGCTTCTCCACGCACGGCCACAGTGCGCAGGTAGCTACTTTTTTCATAGCGGAAATGCTGCGCAACGGTGTCACCACCGCGCTGGCCTTTGCCAGCTCGCATCCCGAGTCGGTCGATGCGCTGTTTGCCGAGGCACAAAAGCACCAGCTGCGCCTGATCGCCGGCAAGGTGCTGATGGACCAGCACGCGCCCGACGGCGTGCGCGACGAGACGCAGCAAAGCCTGCTGGACACCGAAGCGCTGATCCAGCGCTGGCATGGCGTGGATCGGCTGGGTTACGCCATCACGCCGCGCTTCGTGCCGAGTTGCAGCGCGGCCCAGTTGCGCGGCGCCGGCGAGCTGGCAGCGAAATACCCGGACGTGTGGATTCAATCGCATGTGGCGGAAAACAGGGATGAGATCGCCTGGGTGAAGGAGTTGTACCCGCAAGCGCGCAGCTACCTGAGCGTGTACGAGCTGTTCGGCCTGATGCGCCCGCGCGCCATCTATGCCCACTGCATCCACTTTGACGACGAAGACCGGGCGCTGATGCGCGACACCGGTGCAGCGGCTGCCGTCAGCCCGACCAGCAACCTGTTCCTGGGCAGCGGGTTTTTCGACTATCTAGGCGCCGACCGGGTGGGCTTTGGCTACGGGCTGGCCAGCGATGTCGGCGGCGGCACGTCGTTCAGTCCGTTTCACACCATGCTGGCTGCGTATTACGTCGGCCGGGAAGGGCAGACCAAGCCCGGCGTTTCCCTGAACCCGCAGCACCTGTGGTGGCAGCACACCGCCGGCGCCGCGCAGGCGCTGGGCCTGGCGGGTGTGGTGGGCAACCTGCTGCCGGGCTGCGAGGGCGATTTTGTCGTGCTCAACCCGAAGGCCACGGCGTTGCTGGCCCGCCGGACAAGCCGGGCCGCCCGCCTGGACGAGCTGCTGTTTGCCATGATCGTGCTGGGCGACGACCGGCTGGTCGAGCGAACCGTGATTTCGCAGGCCGGCTGAGGCGGGTTGCCAGCCGGGCCGGTCAGGCGTCTGGCGCGTTGATGACCGTGCCCACGGCAATCAGCTCGTCTATCCGGGCCATGACCAGCAGTCCGGTCACCGAATAGGGATCGAACTCGGGCCACTCGATGTTGGTCATCGGGTCCAGGTCGGACAACTGCACATGGGCCATCGCCCATTTTTCATAGCGCCGCTGGGTGATGGTTTCGCGGTGAACCATCTCCACGTTCTTATGGCGCCGGTCTGCTGCAATGCGTTCGAACAAACCGGTGACGGCGTCTCGCTCGCCTTCGAGAACTTGCAAAAACACCCCTTGCCCCTGGCAGAGCACGCCGGTGATGCCATGCTGCGCGTTCCAGGCGTGCGCCACCTTCAGGATCGAGCCGGTCACGGTGGTGGTTTGTGGACCCAGAGCGGTGCTCACATAGAACAAACGAATCAGCATGGTTGACACCTCGTCAAATTATTTTAGCTGTCTCCTGACCAGCATACAGGCTCCCGGCTGCCCAAAAGTGTTTGTCCCTTCAACCCATAAGCCCTAAGTCGGCGGGCTGTTTTTTTCGGGCCAATGCCCCGATGCCGTGCGCTGGGCCGGGTATTTTTTGCGTAGGTGCTCTGCAAGGCCGCCGCAGCCACCGCTGCTTACAATCAGCGCCATTGCACGGCCCAGACCGTGAGCATCAAAAACACGAGCATCAAACTATGAGCATCAAGAGCGACAAATGGATACGCCACATGGCCGAAACCACCGGCATGATCGAGCCTTTCGAGCCGAAACAGGTCCGCGAGCGGGACGGTCACAAGATCATCAGCTACGGCACGTCAAGCTACGGCTACGACATCCGCTGCGCGCCCGAGTTCAAGGTCTTCACCAACATCCACAGCACGGTGGTGGACCCGAAGAATTTCGATGAAAAAAGCTTCGTGGACATGCACGGCGACAGCTGCATCATTCCGCCGAACAGTTTTGCGCTGGCCCGCACGCTTGAATACTTCCGCATCCCGCGCAACGTGCTGACCATTTGCCTGGGCAAAAGCACCTATGCGCGCTGCGGCATCATCGTCAACGTCACGCCCTTCGAGCCCGAATGGGAGGGCTACGTCACGCTGGAATTTTCCAACACCACGCCGCTGCCCGCCCGCATCTACGCCGGCGAAGGCTGTGCGCAGGTGCTGTTTTTTGAGAGCGACAAGGACGATGTCTGCGAAGTCAGCTACAAGGACAGGGGCGGCAAGTACCAGGGGCAAGTCGGCGTGACGCTGCCCAAGGCGTGAAGTTCACCCACGAAAGGCCAGGAAATCCATGAGAAATGACGATACCCGCTGCTGCGGAACCGGCACCTGCATGATCAATGCAGAAGGCCTGTGCTGGTGCGGCCAGCGCTGGGACGGCGAGAAAATGTATACGCCGGGCTTGTCCAGCACGCCCTTGGTCCAGGCAGCGGCTGATGCCGGGCGTGGTGAAACACCCCCGGAACTTCGGACGGCTGACCATCCGCCTGGCGCATGAACCCCCTGAATGCCAAAAAACTCCTGCTGTCGAAATGGACGGCGGTGCAGCCGGTGCGCAAGGACAAGCACTTTATGGTCACCAAGGTGATCGAGCCGCCGGTGGCAGGCGACAACGCAGAGTGGGTGGACATCGAGGCTGTCTTTTCACGCGCCACGCAACGAGTCGCTTGGCGCGACCTGCAAAACGAGGAAGTCTGGAAGCAGGGGTGGGTATGAAGGCCGCCCGCTTGAGAACGAACCCGGTGGCGTGGTGTCGCTCCGGGCGCTTTGCCGCCATACTCATGGCCGGAATCACTGCAGGGAGCATGGCCATGGCTGTTGAAGAACCGAAGTTTGACGTGCTGACACAGGATGGCAGCTATGAAGTCCGCCGGTATGCGCCGGTCATCGTGGCCGAAACGCTCGTCGAGGGCGACATGGACGCGGCATCCGGCAAGGGCTTCAGGCTGATTGCCGACTACATCTTCGGCAACAACACCGTGACGGCTACCGGCGCTGACAAATCCTCCCAAAAAATCGCCATGACTGCGCCTGTCACCCTGGAGCCGGTGGCTGGTTCCGCAAAAATAGCCATGACGGCCCCGGTCACGGCCGAGCCCGTGGCCGCTGATGCCTCGATGGCGACGGCCAGCCAGTGGCGCATTCAGTTCGTGATGCCGGGCCAGTATTCGATGCAGACGCTGCCCAAACCCGTCAACACGGCCGTCAGCCTGCGCGAACTGCCTGCCAGGACGTTTGCCGTGCTGGGTTACTCGGGCCTGAACACGGCATCCAAGGTGCAGCAAAAAACCGGTGAACTGGCGGCCTGGATGCGGTCGCGCCAACTGGAGCCCGTCGGCGCGCCACAGCTTGCGCGCTATGACCCGCCGTGGACCCTGCCCATGTGGCGGCGAAACGAGATACAGGTGGAAGTCAAAAATCCCTGAACGGCCGGCGTTCACCAGCTGTTTTTTGACCGGCTGTTTCAGCCTGGCGCCGTGTCGCTGGCCATTGCCTCAGCTTCCTGCCAGCGCACTGTTCCACGGTAGGCATGCCAGCTGGCATGCCCGAGCAGCGGACCGATCACCAGCAGGCCCACGCCCCAGGGCAGCAGCGCCACGGCTATCAGCGTGGTGATGACCAGCCCCCACAGCAGCATCACGCCGGGGCTGGAAAACATCACCCGGATGCTGGTGATGGCGGCTGAAATCGCGTCGGTGTCGCGGTCCAGGATCATCGGGATCGACACCACGGCGGTGGAAAACACCAGCGCCGCAAACATGCCCCCTACCACCAGGTAAACGGCGACGAATTCCCAGTTGTCGGGGTTGAACACGGCATTCAATACGCCGGTGGTTGAAGGCATGCCGGTGTTGAAAAACACTGCAAACACCACCAGCGACGCCCGGCCCCACAGCAGCTCCAGCACGATCAGCACCAGTACCAGCATGCCCATGCTGCGGATGTGGCTGTCCCAGCAGGTCAGCGAGGCCCCGAGTTCGGGCGTGAGGCCCTGCTCGCGGCGGCGGCTGACTTCATACAGTCCCATTGCCAGGAAGGGGCCGACCAGCAGGCAGCCCGAGGCAATCGTCAGCGTGTATTCGGGTTTGGCGCGAAACACGGCGCCGAGCGTGACCGCCATGAGCCAGAAGCACAGCCCGTAAAACAGGCCGATGCCGGGATGCGCCTTCAGGTCGCGCCATCCGGCGGCCAGCCAGGCAAAGGGCGCTCCCGGACCGAGCGGCTGCATGATCGCCTGCGGCCCGACCGGAGGCGGTGGCACATACGGCGCGGCCATGACCGGAAGCTCGTCGCGCAGAAGATGGGGTTGGGATGGACGGGCTGCGGGCGGCATGCTGCCGTCGTCGCTGGAAGGAGAGGGGGTCATGAGGCTTTGGTTGAAAGGGCGGTTCTGTCGTCAGCCGTCAGCCTAACCAGTTCCCCACGCCGTGACCAGCAGGAAAGTACCAACAAACGCTGCTGCCAAGGATTGCCCGGGCATGCATCTCGCCCTGCGTCCGAGCGGGCTGGCAGGGCTGCAGGCTGCTCAAACCAGCGGCGCATGACCGGCCAGTTTGCGGTCAAACATCAGCACTCGGGCTTCGGCATGGTCCATCCCGACAATGGTGAGAAAAAGACTGGTGCAATGCGTTCTTGACAGCGGAGAAAAACAGCAGAAACCGGATGTCAGGCGGCTTGGTGCTGTTCGACTTTTTCCTGACAGGGAACGCAGCGCGATGCTTCGGGGCTTGCCTTCAGCCTTGGCGCGGGGATGGGGGCTGCGCAGTCAATGCATTCGCCGTAGATGCCTGTGGCGATGCGCGCCAGGGCGGCGTCGATCAGGGCCAGTTCACCGGTTTCGCGCTCGCCAATGGCAAACTCCAGTTCGCGCTCGGTGGCCACCTGGGCGCTGGAATCCTCGCGGCGATTGAAATGGTCGGCTGCCGCTTCAGCGCGGCCCAGCACGCCGCCGCGCTGGTCGTTCATCTGCGCCAGGATGGCGGTGCGCATGGCTGTCAATTGCTGCCGGTAAGGCGTCGCTTGTTCTGGGGTCATTGAAGTGTCTCCTTGATGGGTCTGGATTCATCATGCGCTCGCCCGGGATTTCCGTCATTGACAAGGGTCAACGCGAGTGAAACGCGCGTGGAGCGCCTGCACACATGCCTGCACTGGTCAATGGCAGGCCATTTTTCAGCCATGTCACCGGTCAATCCAGGCACTGTCCGAAGATTTGCAGTTAAGCTTTCACCCCACCGTGTCCTCATCCAATCTTCCTCCCCCTCCACCCATTGCGCCGCGCACCCGCCGCGGTGCTCTGGCCCTGCCCGGCATCCGGAACATCAGCATGGCCCAGCCCCTGAACTGGCTGGCGCGCGGTGCTCGGGACATGCGGCGCGGCGGCTGGCTGAGCCTGCTGCACGGCCTGGTGCCAGCTGCGTTCGGCGGTCTGCTGGTGCTGCTTGCACGTGACCGTTTCTGGCTGCTGGCCGGTGCCTTTTCGGGTTTTCTGGTGGTGGCGCCGGTGCTGGCCACCAGCCTGTATGCCATCAGCCGGGCGATTGAACGCGGCGAGCCGGTCAATCTCCGGCTCATCGTCAACACCTGGACGCGCTGGCAATACTCGCGCTATGCGGCCAGGGGCGGCTACTGGAGCATGGTGCGCTTCGGCCTGCTGCTGGCCCTGGCCGGCACCGGCTGGGTTCTGACGTCGGCCGCGCTGATCACCCTGCTGGCGCCCGAACCCGTCAACACGCCGCTGGATTTCCTGCGCCACATCGTGCTGGCGCCGGGCCACTACGTCTTCGAACTCTGGCTGACCATGGGCGGCCTGATGGCGGCGCCGATCTTTGCCTCCAGCGTGATTGCCATGCCGCTGCTGCTCGACCGCCGGGTCGATGTGCTGCAGGCGGTGCTGACCAGCTGGCAGGCAGTGCTGACCAACCCGGTTCCACTGGCCTTGTGGGCGGCGCTGATCATGGGGCTCACGCTGCTCGGCCTGGGCACGCTGCTGCTGGGCCTGGTCGTGGTGCTGCCGCTGCTCGGCCATGCCAGCTGGCATGCCTACCGCGACCTGGTCGACGCCGGTGCGCTGCCCGAGCGCCTGCCGCCCGAGGGAGACGCCTGATGTTTGGTTATTCAGAAGAGCAGGTGGCCGCCTTTGGCCTGTCGTTCGGCGTGGGCGCGTTCATGCTCTACATGCTGTTCATCATCGGCCAGCTGGCGTGGTCGTCCAAGGCCGGAAAGTTTGGCACTTTCGTGATTTTTCTGGGCCTGGCCTTTGGCATGGTGGGCTTTGTCGCCAAGTTCATCATCCAGTGGGTACTGGAAAAATAAAACACTCGCCCCTGCCTGCTGTGTTTGGTTTTTCGAGTGAAAAACCACTTTCCCGCAATTACTGTCTATATAAGCAGCTATTAAAAATATAGCGTGTAAAGCCCCTTGAAAATCAGGCCAGCCGAAGCTGACGGTTCGGTCTTGACACAATCGGCGCATGAAAAATGACTTCAAGGGCAACAAGCAGGCGCTGCCCCACAAGCTGTGTGCCGTCTGCGGCCGCACCATGACCTGGCGCAAGGCCTGGGCGAAAAACTGGACAGAGGTGCTTTACTGCTCGGACGCCTGCCGCGCCCGGAAAAAGCCCGGTGGCGCAGCCGCATGACCGGCAGGCACACGGCAGCGGCTGCAGCCAATCCCATGCCGTCCGGGCGGCTGCGCCACCTGGTCATCGTGCTGGGCGACCAGCTGGACGAACAGTCATCGGCCTTTGACGGCTTCGATGCCGAACGCGACGCGGTGTGGATGGCCGAAGTGGCCGAGGAGTCCACCCACGTCTGGTCAGCCCGGCAGCGCATTGCGCTGTTTTTAAGCGCCATGCGCCACTTTGCCGAATCGCTGCGTGCGCGGGGCTGGACGGTTCATTACACACGCCTGGACGACAGCGCCAATGCCGGCACGCTGGCGGCCCAACTGCAAACCGACATCGACACGCTGGCGCCGCAGGCGCTGGTCATGACCGCGCCCGGCGACTGGCGCGTGCTGCAGGCGATGCGCGCTGCGGCCAAGGCATCAGCCACGCCGCTGGACCTGCGCGATGACCGGCATTTCTTCAGCACTGTGCGCGACTTTGCCGCGCATGCCCAGGGCCGCAAGCAGCTGCGGCTGGAATACTGGTACCGCGAACTGCGCACCAAGCACGGCATCCTGATGGAAGGCGGCAAGCCGGCGGGCGGGCAGTGGAATTTCGATGCCGACAACCGACAGTCCTTTGGCGCGGCTGGACCCGGCGCGCTGCCACCGCGCAGCATTTTCGCGCCCGACGCGATCACGCAGGGTGTCCTGGCGCTGGTCAATTCGCGCTTTTCCGGCCACCCCGGCACGCTCGACAGCTTTGGCTGGCCGGTCACCCGGGCGCAGGCGCTGCAGGCGCTGGACAGCTTCATCACCCAGCGGCTGCCGCTGTTCGGCCAGTTTGAAGACGCCATGTGGCATGGCGAGGCATGGCTCTACCATTCGCACCTTTCGTCGTCGATGAACCTCAAGTTGCTCGGCGCACGGGAAGTGGTGGAGGCAGCAGAAGCGGCATACCGGGCCGGGCACGCGCCCCTGGCGGCAGTGGAAGGCTTTGTCCGGCAAATCCTCGGCTGGCGCGAATTTGTGCGCGGCATTTACTGGACGCAGATGCCCGATTACGCCGCCTGCAACGAATTGGACGCGCAGCAGCCGCTGCCGGATTTTTACTGGACCGGCCAGACCGACATGGCCTGCCTTCGCGATGCCCTCACGCAAACCCTGGCGCATGGCTATGCGCACCACATCCAGCGGCTGATGGTTACGGGCCTGTATGCGCTGCTGCTCGGCGTCAGGCCGCAGGCGGTGCACGAGTGGTACCTGGCGGTGTATGTCGATGCGGTCGAATGGGTGGAAATGCCCAATGTGCTGGGCATGAGCCAGTTTGCCGACGGCGGGGTGATGGCCAGCAAGCCCTATGCCGCCACCGGCAAGTACATCCAGCGCATGAGCAACCACTGCAAGGGCTGCCGCTTCGACCCGGCCGAAGCTACGGGCGACAAGGCCTGCCCGTTCACCACCCTGTATTGGGATTTTTTGATACGCCACGAGCCCTGGCTGGCCAAAAACCCGCGCATGGCGCTGCAGGTGAAAAACATCGCCCGGCTGACCCCGGAAAAGCGCGCCCTGATCCTTCAGCAGGCGCTGTCTCATCAAACGCTGGTAGCGCCATGACGCCCTTTGTCTTTGAACCCACCCTGCAGGCCGCCCATGCGCGCATTCAGGCGGTTCGCCCGCAGGACTATGCCCGCACGCGCAATGACCTGGACGGCGCCGTCACCCGGCTCTCGCCCTACCTGACGCATGGTTTTGTCTCGCTGCCCGAGGTGCATGCGGGCGTGGATGCGGTGTATCCGCTCGATGACCAGCACAAGTTTGTCTTTGAACTGGGCTGGCGCGCGTATTTCCGGCATGTCTGGCGCCATGTCGGTTTGGGCATTCACCAGTCGCTGCATGACGGCCTGCTGCCGGACGCGGCCTATTCGCAAGCCATGCCGGACGACATCGTGCAGGCCAGGTGCGGCGTGCCGGCCATCGACTGCGCGGTGCGCGAACTCTATGCCACCGGCTACCTGCACAACCATGCGCGCATGTGGCTGGCCAGCTATGTGGTGCACCTGAGAAAAGTTCACTGGCATGTCGGCGCCGAATGGCTGTATTCGCATCTGCTCGACGGCGACCTGGCCAGCAACCACCTGAGCTGGCAGTGGGTGGCCGGCACCGGCAGCAGCAAGCCGTATGTGTTCAATGCCGACAATGTGCAGCGATACGCTCCGTCCGACTGGCACAGCCCGGGCAGCGTCATCGACACCTCTTACGAGGCGCTTGACCGCATCGCCCGCAGCGCGAAGCCGGCTGTTTTTGGACGCACTGGCGTCGCCGGCATTCACCCTCCCGAGCTGTTCAGCCTGCCGCCACGGCCGGACGATTTCGCGCCGGTCGATGCACAGGTGGTGCAGGGAAGGGATGTCTGGCTGGTGCACCCGTGGGCCTTGGGCGTGCTGCCTGCCGACCTGCCCGCAGGCACGCTGGTGCTGGGCATTGTCGTGGCCGAATTCCATCAGCAGCATCCCTGGACGGCTCAGCGCTGGGAATTTGTCGTCCGCCGCATGCGCCAGCTGGCGCCGCTGTGCTGGCACGCACCGGCGCAGACCATCGGCACGGCCCTGCGCGGGGCGCGTTCGGTGCATATGCTGGCCGAGCCGCACCTGCAGTGCGTGGGCAAGCCCTGGCTGCCCGCTTCGGCCCGGCAGCATGCTGCGCCGCGCCTGTTCACGCCGGTGGACGAACTCTGCGGCAGCTTTTCAAAGTGGCGTGGCCGCACCAGGCTGGTTCGCTGAAAGCGGTCCAATGCCCGGTGCCTGTGATGTCAGCGCGCGGCCTGACGGGCCATGGCTGTCCGGGCCGCAGTCAGATGCCAGCTGCCGCTGCGAAATAACAGTTTGAAGTGGTCATACGTCGTGGCGTGATGGCAAACCCTGCCACTTGCAGGCCCGGATTGGGAAATCCGCTTTTATCCTACGCAGTGACCCGAAAATGGCGGGATTTTATGACCAGCTTGGTTAGGCCGTGTTCGGAAAGTCAATGGAGCCATTTCATAGTGCCGGCGATGTGCACGAAGCCCACAAACGTGACGTCGAGCTTGTCATAGCGGGTG
>NZ_JAAFGZ010000067.1 GCF_010365105.1 Polaromonas sp.
CAGCCAACGACTTGTAGCGTCTGACAACTTCTTCTGGCGCGAAGTCCGGCGCATTGGTCACCAGCAACAACTTGCCATCCATCAGGCGTGCATGTGTTAAGGAAACTCTGCAAAACTCTGCCACTTTTGTGCGATGAGTCGTTGCCAAATTGCTTATTTTGCTATAAAATATGTAGCATGAAACAAACCACTTTGAACCTCAATCTCAACATCAAGAAAACCCGCAAGCGCGAGTTCCTGGAGCAGATGGAACAAGTGGTGCCGTGGGCTGCGTTGGTGGACCTCATTGCCCCGTACTACCCGCAAGGCCGCACCGGGCGGCCACCCTTTTCGCTGGAGACCATGTTGCGGATTCACTTCATGCAGCAGTGGTTCACATTGTCTGACCCCGCCATGGAAGAATCATTCTTTGACACCCCGCTGTACCGCGAGTTTGCACAGCTCGATGAGTTCACCCGCTTGCCTGATGAGTCCACCATCCTGCGCTTTCGCCATCGGCTGGAGAAGCACAAGCTCTCCGAGCAAATTCTGGCCGCCGTCAATGAGCTGCTGACCCAGCGCGGCTTGCTGCTCAAGACCGGCACGGTCGTCGATGCCACGCTGATTGCCGCACCCACTTCAACCAAGAACAAAGACAAAGCACGCGACCCCGACATGCATTCAAGCAAAAAGGGCAACCAGTGGTATTTCGGGATGAAGGCCCACATTGGCGCTGACGCCGAGTCCGGCTTGGTGCACACCGTGCGAGGCACATCTGGCCATGTCAGCGATATCGCAGAAGCCAACACCTTACTGCACGGCCAGGAGACGCTGGCCTTTGGCGATGCTGGCTACCAAGGAGTCGAGAAACGCCCGGATGCCAAGAGTGATGTCACGTGGCATGTGGCGATGCGCCCGGGAAAGCGCAAAGCACTGGATAAAAGCAGCGAAGCCGATGCCCTGCTCGACAAGGCGGAAAAACTCAAGGCCGGTGTACGCGCCAAAGTGGAACACCCGTTTCGGGTCATCAAGCGCCAGTTCGGATTTGTGAAGGTCCGCTACCGCGGCTTGAAGAAGAACACGGCGCAGCTCTTCACGCTATTTGCACTGTCCAACCTGTGGATGGCGCGAAGCAAATTGATGGGAGCTGTGGCATGAGCGCGCCCAGAAACGGGGCAAATGCCCTGCGAAGGGCGAAAAAGGCTTCAGTGAGCGCTGAAAACGAAGTGGTTTCAGGAAATTCTACGTAAAACTCCACTATACGAAAAGTGACGACCTACTACTCGGCGTTCCGACGAGTTGTTCAGACCATCCTTAACGCCCGTTCATCAATGGCGTAGGTAAACAGCTCGCTTTTGAGATCGACCTTGATGATGCGCGCCAGATGCGCATCACACACCTCATGGTAAAACTTGGCCCGGGCACCGCCATCAGACAATTTGCGCCCCCGCTTGCCCGCATCCTGATCGTCAAGCTTGCCCACCCACTGGGCGGCCTTCTTTTGCAGCTCTGCAATACGCCCGTCACGCTTGGCACCGGCATCCAGCGCCACCTGCGGATCATGCGCAATCACCAAGCGCAGCTTGTTCCAGGTGACTTCACCCAGCACTTCCTCTTTAGCCTTGGCGCACTGCGCCGCATGAAACGGCTCCAGCAAATCCACAAAGTCACCGTAGCGCCTGCCCGGCACCGCCAGGACGAACTCCAGTTGCCCACCACCTGGTAGCTTCATCGCTTGCAGATCAGCCAGGTTGTCGGTGGACAGCAGTCCCCGATCGGCCACCGCGATCACCCGTTTGATGGGAAAGCGCTTGATGATTTTCTCGATCACGCCCTTGATGGTGGTGACCTCTGCCGTATTGCCGTCGAACACCTCGTGCCACAAAGGCAAACCCTCAGCCGTTTGCACCACACCGAGCATGACTTGGCGTGCGACTACGGCTTCCTTGGACATGCCAAAGTGACGGATATCGCCATCCTCTTGTGACAGGCCCGCCGCACGGATGGTGGTCATGTCGTAGAACACCATGGCCAAATCCTGATCAATCAGTGGGCGTAGCAAGCCCGCCATCACCCCATCGACTTCGTCCTTGTGATCAACCAGGGCATCCATGGCGCGCAACAGGTGCTGGTGGTCGATGGATTCAAGCGTCACGCCGGGTAACGTCACAGTTTGCAGCCAGCGCAGCACACCGAGCTTGGAGTCCGGGTCACACAGGCGGTTGATCACCATGATGCGAATGAGGGACTCCACGTCAATGCTGTGACGGGTGCGGCGAAATACTGTACGCAGGCGATCGAAGCCCAAGGTGTTCCACAACTCGGTGAGCGTCCAGACATCGCCAAAGTCGCGCGCTGCCTCAAAGCTCACGGTCGGTGTCGGTGGCTGCGCAACTGGAGTTTGACCCGTGATGCGCTGCAGGCCCGAGATGACGGATTTGAGATCGCCCTGCATCTGGTCGAAGCGGCCAAGGGTGGCAACGGTGCGCTGCTTGGGGCGACCGTCAGCATCGCGAAACGCCTCTACGAGTTGGACGTATTGGTTGGGGCCGGAGCGTGTGAGCTTGATAAACACGCCATTACTTTAACTTAAATTATTAGTAAAAAAATAACTAAAAGCAATAGTTCGTGCCATTACAACTTTCTCAGAATAACGCCATTAGACCGTTGATTTCTTTGGGTTTTGGTGGTGGTTCAGGCTTTGAACTGTCGAACCCGGGAGGTCAACTGTGAAGTAACCGTGGGCCAACGCATTGCGCATTTCATAGGCAAAACCCCATGGCACGGTGGCGTGTTGAGCCGCGAAATCAGGGTGATTTTTGGCAACGTTGTTGCATGCCTCGCCAATGACTTCAAGATTGCGGATCACCGCGTCTTGCGTCTTTCGGTCTGCCATGAACGCGGTTAAGTCTGCGTCCGCGGTGTAGGCTTGAATGTTGTCTATGGCTTCCAGAATGTGCCGCAGGTAATCGGCAATGCGCAGCGGGTCTGCACGGCTCATACGGCAACAGCCTCGCGCAGCACCTGCTCGCGAAAGCTGGCAGGCAGGCCGTTGGGGGTGAGCACGTCAACATCCATACCCAGAAGCTGCTTCAACTCAAACCGGATGGCACCAATGTCCATCAGTGTGGTTTGCGCCGTGGGCTCCACCAGCAAATCCAGATCGCTGCCCGCCACATCGTCACCGCGCAGCGCGGAACCGAACACCCGCACACCGCTCACGCGGTGGCGCAACGCAATCTCGCGGATTTGCGTGCGGTGCAGGGAAAGGGCTTCAGAGGGACGCATTGGTGCAAGTTTACTGTGGACAGCGGTTTATGTGTAAAATCTGGCTCTAGCCCCCGTGAAATATGCGCAAGATGCTAAGAAAAACGTAGCATAAATCAGTCTTCCGCCGCAACCAACTGCCGCTTCAGCACGTCCAGCGTCTGGCCGTTGGCGGCCTTCCACTCCACCCAGCCATTGGCAGAACGCCCCATGAGTGCCATGGCGGTTGTGCTCTCCGATTGCACTGCATGCCAGCCAAGTCACGCCGGATGAAAATCCTGCGGCCACAAAAAGTAAGGGCCGAAGCGGGACTTGGCGACAAACTCAATGCCAGCCTTTTCGCCCTTGGCGGTCAGCACATGCTTGTCGCCATCAAACGCCAAGTAGCCATGCTCTGTCACGCGGTCCAGAAACTGTGCCGTTTTCAAACCCAATTTTTGCCCGATCTTGGATGAGGTCAGCTTGTCATCTCCGTGGGCGCCATCTGCACTTTTGTCGTCGTCCCGGCTGGATGCCTCGGGCTCGCTCGTTACCCGTTCCAGCGAAATGCGCACTTCATCGCTGATGCGGATGATTCGCTGGGCTTCTTCATAGGCGTCTTTGTACAACTGGCTGTCGTCCGAGCGCTGAATTAGGATGCCCATCTCGTTGTTGTTGACCTGGCTGAACTCATACAGGTTCAAGCTGGTCACGATGCACATCTCTTCATTCATATAGCATTTGGCGTGCAGGTTCTTGCAGAAGCTGGTGCGGATGTAGGTCACTTAAGTTCGACACTTCCTGCACGCAAGTCCTTGATTTCATTAGAAACGGAGTCCAAAGCGCAGACTACAAAACGGGTTTGACCAGGTCCGC
>NZ_JAAFGZ010000053.1 GCF_010365105.1 Polaromonas sp.
GGTTCGGGCTTGCTGCGTGGCGGCAGCGGGGGAAGCGGTGGCGCCGGCTTGGGCAGTGCGGTCGATGGCGTGGTGCTGTTCAACACCGGAAGCGTCCAGGGCGGCCGGGGCGGCAACGGCGGCAGCGGTGCCGCTCGTGGCCCCGGAGGTGCCGGAGGTACTGGCGTGCTGATGACGGCGCCGGGCACGCTTCTGAATGAAGGAAGCATCGAGGGCGGGCGCGGCGGCAGCCTGAGCCTCGTTGGCTTTGGCAACCCGGTCACGTCTGCCGGCGGTGTGGCCGTGACGGCCACGGGAGGCGTCTCTTTCGAAAACGCAGGCACCGTGCGCGGCGGCCTGTCGGGCGACGGCCTGAGCCGCGCCGATGCCATTCGTTTCACGGGCGACAACAACTGGCTCGGGCTGCTTCCCACATCGGTCATCGAAGGCAACGTCATTGCCGGCCTATCCAACAGCGACACGCTTGGCCTGGCGGGAAGCACGGACGCCAGCTTCAACACTGCGCTGATCGGAGCGGCCGGGCAGTACCGCAATTTCGCCGGATTCCAGAAACTCGGCACCAACACCTGGACGCTGACGGGCACCACCACGGCGCTCACGCCCTGGCAGGTCCTTTCCGGCACGCTGGCCATCTCCTCGGACGCGAACCTCGGCGACGCATCCGGCCTGCTGACCCTGGACGGCGGCACGTTGCGCAGCACGGCCAACATCACCACCAGCCGCGCCATGGTCCTGGGTGAAGGCGGCACACTGGAGACCGATGCCGGCACCACGCACACGGCGAATGGCATGGTGTCAGGCCTCGGAGGACTCACCAAGACGGGAGAAGGCACGGCAATTTTCACAGCCGACAACACCTACACCGGCGGCACGGCCATCATCGCTGGCACGCTGGAACTGGGCAACGGCGGCACGACCGGCTACATCGCTGGCGATGTGGTCAACAACGCAAGACTGGCGTTCAACCGTTCCGACACGGTCCTTTTCGAAGGCGCCATCTCGGGCACCGGCAGCGTGGAGCAGCGCGGCACCGGAACCATAAGGCTTGCAGCCACCAACACCTACACCGGCGGCACAACCATCACCGCTGGCACGCTGCAGCTGGGCAACGGCGGCACGAGCGGCGCCATCGTCGGCGACGTAAGCAACAACGCAACACTGGCATTCAACCGCTCCGATGCCACCGTCTTTGACGGCGTGATCTCGGGCAGCGGCAACGTGGAGCAAAGTGGCACCGGAACCACGACGCTCACGGGTGCCAGCACCTACACCGGCGGCACAACCATCACCGCTGGCACGCTGCAGCTGGGCAACGGCGGCACGAGCGGCGCCATCACCGGCGACGTGGCCAACAGCGGAACACTGGCGTTCAACCGCTCCGATGCCACCGTCTTTGATGGAGTGATCTCGGGCAGTGGCAGCGTGGAGCAGCGCGGCACCGGAACCACGAGGCTTTCGGGTGTGAACACCTATTCAGGCGGCACATCCGTGTTGAACGGAACATTGGCGGGCAGCGCTGCCAGTCTTGGCAGCGGCGCCATTGTCAACAATGCAGCGCTGGTGATTGACCAGGCAAGCGACACGGCACTGGACAACGTCCTTTCCGGCTCGGGCCGTGTCACCAAGACGGGCGCAGGCGCACTGGCGCTGGGTGGCAACAGCGCAGCCTTTGCGGGCAGCACGCAGGTGGCCGCCGGAACGCTGGCGGTCAACGGCTCGCTGGGCGGCTCGCTGACCGTGGGCAACGGCGCCAGGCTGGCGGGCACCGGCTCGGTCGGCAATACCGTGGTGCAGTCCGGCGCGGCCATCGCCCCGGGCGGCAACGGCATTGGCACGCTGAACGTGGCCGGCAACCTCACGCTGGCGCAAGGCTCGGTTTACCAGCTGAACGCCTCGTCCGATGGCCGCAGCGACCAGCTCCGTGTGAGCGGAGTGGCCGCGCTGCAAGGCGGCAGCGTGTCGGTGCTGACCAGCGGCAACTTCCAGCCGAGCACCAGTTACTCCATTCTCACAGCCAACGGCGGCGTGTCAGGGCAGTTTGCCGGCGCGACCACCGACATGGCCTTTCTTCAACCCTTCCTGACCTACAGCCCCCAGAACGTGACCCTGCGCCTGCAGCGCAACGACGTGAGATTTCAGGACATCGCACAGACGCCCAACCAGCGCGCGGCCGCGGGCGCCGTGTCCGCACTGGGAACCGGCCCGCTGTACACCCCTGTCGTGCAGTTGAATGCCGCCGCTGCGCGGTCTGCCTTCGACAGCCTCTCCGGGGAAGTGCATGCATCGCTGAAGTCAGCCGCTTTTGAAGACAGCCGCTTCGTGCGCAATGCCAGCCTGGGGCGCCTGCGCGAAGCCTTCGACACGCCTGCCGGCACAGCCACTGACACGCCCGCCGCATCCGGCAGCGGCGTATGGGCGCAGGCGTTTGACTCGTGGGGCAGCACCGACTCAGACGGCAACGCATCGTCGGTCGAGCGGTCCACGCGTGGCATCTTCCTCGGCGCAGACACCCGCGTGGGCGACGACTGGCGCCTGGGCGTGCTCGGCGGCTACAGCCACAGCCGCCTGACGCCTGACGACCGCACTTCGTGGGCAAAAAGCGACACCTACCATGTCGGCGTCTATGGCGGCAAGCAATGGGGCCAGCTCGGACTGCGCGCCGGCGCGACCTACAGCGCCGGCGAGGCCGATACCCGCCGTGACATTGCCTTCCCGGGGTTCAGCGGCCAGACGGCTGCGAAGTACGACATCAAGACCACCCAGGCCTTTGGCGAACTGGGCTGGAAGATGCCCACGGCGAACGGTTCGTTCGAACCCTTTGCCGGCCTGGCACATGTCAAGCTCAGCACCGATGGCTTCACCGAGAGCGGCGGCGTTGCTGCGCTCAGCGGCGGCAATGGCAGCGCGCACACCACCTACAGCACGCTGGGCTTGCGCGGCAGCAGCAGCGCCGGCATGCCGGGCAACCAGACCCGCCTTCGCGGACTGGTCGGCTGGCGCCACGCTTTTGGCGACGTGACGCCGACCTCCACCCTGGCACTGGCGGGCCAGCCCGGCTTTACTGTGGCGGGCGTTCCGATCGCCAGGAACGCACTGGTGCTTGAAGGCGGCATCGACTTTGCGGTCAGCCGCAACCTGACGATGGGCGTTTCCTACGTCGGCCAGGCCTCAAGCCAGGTGAGCGACCATGGCATCAAGGCGTCACTGCTCTGGAAATTCTGAACCAGCGGAGTGGAGCGGGCCAGGCAGGAACAACGTCCCTAAAAAATCCGCATCAATGACAAAAAAGTTGTTTTGCGCAATAGGGGCGGGCATTTTCAGCTATATAAAAAATAGCATATCAGTAACGCTTGCAATCCTGTGCCAGCCGCAAAGAGCGGCCCAGGCTCCTAGCCCAGCAGCCGGGTCACCGTGTAGATGGTCAGGCCCACCAGCCCGCCGACCAGCGTGCCGTTGATGCGGATGAACTGCAGGTCGCGCCCGATGGCCAGTTCGATGCGGTCGCTCATTTCCTCGCGGCTCCAGCGGGCCAGTTGCGCCTCGATGAACTGCCCCACTTCGCCCCGGTACTTGCGAACCAGCAGAAGGCTGCCCGATTCGATGGCGCGGTTGAGCCCTTCAACCAGCCGTGCATCGTTCGCCAGCGCATCCCCGACCTTGCCGGCCAGCATCGCCACCTGCCGGGCCGTGGCCGGATCGTCCCGGCCCAGGTCATCGAGCAGCCGGTCCCTGACCACGCCCCACAGGCTGCCCAGCAAGGCCTGCATGCGTGCACTGGCCAGCGTTTCCTGCTGGTGCCGGGCAATGAATTCATGCCATTCCGGATCGTCCTTCAGGTGCAGCACAAACGCCTGCACCGCGTCCGTGAAACGCGCCCGCGCCGGATGGGCCGGGTCCTGCAGCACCTCATGGGCTGACTTGCTGAGCGAGCGCAGCGCCCGGGGACCGATCGCGGCGGTTCCGACCTTGTAGAACACGTTCTCGACGCCGAATGCGGAAATCAATAAATCGATGGCCTGCTGCTGGTTTTTTTCCTCGCCCAGGTAGCCTGAGAGCCCGCGCAGCACGCTGTCAAGCAATTGCTGGTGACGGCCCTCGGCCACCAGCAGGTCCAGCAGCTTGCCCGCATTCGAAGCGATGTCGAACTGCGACAGCTGCCGGGTGGCGGCATCACGGACCAGCAGACCCATGGCCTCGTGGTCCAGGGCATTCAGCACGACCCGCGCGGCCTTGGCCATGGCCAGTCCCAACTGGTCTGAATGACCCGGCGCCAGCAGCCAGGCGCCCAGCAGTCCGGCGGGGTTGGCCTGGCGGATGCGCTCGGCAATACCGTGCTCGGTGACGAAATGGCTTTCAACGAATTGCCCGAGGTTGCGGCCGATGCCGTCCTTGCTGTTGGGAATGATGGCCGTGTGCCACACAGGAATCCCCAGCGGATGCCGAAACAGCGCCACGACGGCAAACCAGTCGGCCACCGCGCCGACCATGGCCGCTTCGGCGAAAGCCGAGACATAGCCCCATGCGGGATGCAGTGCCAGCAGGCTGCGCGCCAGGCAAAACACCCCGAAGGCCAGCAGCAGCAGGCCGCCAGCCACCCGCTGCATGGTGCGCAGCCGGGCACGCCGGAAGGCATCCTCGGTGGAGTACAGCAGCTGTGGAGAATCGGAAGAAGACGGCATGCCGGGCAGTCTAGCCGCTCAGCGGCCGGTGGTGGCGCGGAGCCGGCGGGCCGGGGCCATACATGTCTGAAGATGCCAAAAAAAAGCCCTGTCGCGCCAATGCGCGACAGGGCTTTCATGAGAGGGTTCCGGACTGCAGAACTTAGAAACGCCAGCCCAGGCCGACGCCGAACAACAGCGGATCGGCCTTGAATTCACCGATTTTGTTACCCGCCAGCTTCACATCGGTACGGATCATGACTTTTTTCAGGTCAAGGTTGAGGTACACGCCCTTGGTCAATGGAATGTCCACGCCGACCTGCAGTGCGCCGCCCCAGCTGTCCTTGTCCATGCTCACGCCGGGGAGCAGGTTCACCGAGCTGAAGCGCGTGTAGTTGACACCGGCACCCACGTAAGGCTTGAAGCCATTCATGGGGAAGTGGTACTGGGCCAGCAGTGTGGGCGGCAGGTGCTTGAAGGTGCCGACATCGGCGCCCAGGACGCTGGACGTCAGGGTCTGCTTTTGCGGCACGGTCAGCACCAGCTCAACCGCCACGTTCGGGCTGAAGAAATAGCTGACATCCACCTCGGGCATCCATTTGTTGTTCATGGAAAGACCCAGGCCGGTGTTGTCGCCGTTGGCGCTGTCCAGATGAACCGCGCGGGCACGCACCATCCACGGGCCTTCGGTGGTTTGCTGTGCGAAGGCGGCACCCGACAGCAGGGTGGACAGGATGGCGGCGGCAATGAGTTGTTTTTTCATGATGGGCAGCGAATAAAGGACCGGGAACATTCCCAACCCTTATTGGACGCGCCCGGTACCCGCTGCACGTTTGACATGGCGCAAACGTTGACCAGCCCACGACACTGGGCCCATCAAGCTTGCGGTATATCAACACATTGCGTCGTCGACTGGCATGCCATGTTGCGCATCAACAACGTCACTTCATATCACGTCTTTCAAGCTGTCCCTTCACCGCACTGCAGACACAATTTTTGCAGTGACTGCGCAAGCCGCCGTGAAGCGTTGCGGCTGGAACTCCGGTCCTGACAGGCGCTTCAGGGCGTCTGCCGCGAGCCCGAGTTTCGCCGGCCGGCAAGCCCGCCCTTGCGTCCGGCTTCGCGTGCTTCGGTGGCATTGAACTGGTGCGCATTGCCGCTGGCATGGGCCGCCTTGCCACCCCTGCTGGCAATCTGGCGCTGCTGCTCCGGGTCCATCGAGGCAAAGCCGCGACGACCGGAACCCGGGCGCTGGCTGCGGCTGTCCGCATCCTGGGTATTGTCTGGATTGTTGGGCATAAGTTTCCTGAGGTCGTTGGGGAAAAGGAAACTCAAGTGTGCAAGCCGTGCGATCGGCTCCGCCGTCGGCGTTGGGGCCTTTGAAAAGTAGGAAGCATCCGACGGGTCAGGGTGCGCAATGCTGAGTTGCTTCGCCTTGCGCTGTGGCAATGCGCCTGACAAAGCGCAAGGCGATGTCCGGCGGGTCAGGACTTTACGCACCACCACTGCCCCGGCGCCACCGGCACGTGCATCCTGCCTTGTCAGCGCCCAGCCGCGCCCGGCCGGGGGCAAGGATTGGGGCCGGGCATCAGACCGCCGCCAGGGCCTGCTCCAGATCGGCCAGCAGGTCGTCGATGTGTTCGATGCCGACCGACAGGCGCACCATGTCCACGCTCACGCCGGCCCGGGCCAGTTCGGCCGGATTGAGCTGGCGGTGCGTGGTCGAGGCCGGGTGGCAGGCCAGCGACTTGGCGTCGCCGATATTGACCAGCCGGGTGAACAATTGCAGCGCGTCCTGGAAGCGGCCGCCGGCTTCGATTGGATCGGCCGGCGACTTGACGCCAAAGCTGATGATGCCCGAGGCCTTGCCGGCCATGTATTTCTGCGCCAGCGCATGATCGCGATGCTCGGGCAGGCCAGCGTAGTTGACCCAGGCCACCTTCGGATGGTTCTTGAGGAAGTACGCAATCGCCAGCGCGTTGTCGCAGATGCGGTCCATGCGCAGCGCCAGCGTCTCGATGCCTTGCAAAATCTGGAACGCCGCCATGGCGCTCAGCGCCGCGCCCATGTTGCGAAGCGGCACGACGCGTGCCCGGCCGATATAGGCGGCGGCGCCCAGCGCCTCGGTATAGACCACGCCGTGGTAGCTCACGTCAGGCTCGTTCAGGCGTTTGAAGCGCGCCTTGTGCTCGGCCCACGGGAACTTGCCGCTGTCAACGATCACGCCGCCCAGCGTCGTGCCGTGGCCGCCCAAGTACTTGGTCAGCGCGTGCACCACGATATCGGCGCCGTGCTCGAACGGGCGGCACAGGTAGGGGCTGGACACGGTGCTGTCGACAATCAGCGGCACACCGGCGGCATGCGCCACCTCGGCCAGTGCGGCAATGTCGGTCACGTTGCCCAGCGGGTTGCCGATGGATTCGCAGAACACGGCCTTGGTGCGCGCATCGATCAGCGGTGCGAACGAAGCCGGATCGCGCGGGTCGGCAAAACGCACCTCGATGCCTTGTTGCGGAAAGGTGTGGGCAAACAGGTTGTAGGTGCCGCCGTAGAGCGCCGACGACGCGACGATGTTGTCGCCCGCTTCGGCAATGGTCTGGATGGCGGCGGTAATGGCCGCCATGCCCGAGGCCACCGCCAGCGCGCCAATGCCGCCCTCCAGCGCCGCCATGCGCGCTTCCAGCACGGCATTGGTCGGGTTCATGATGCGGCTGTAGATGTTGCCTGCCACCTTCAGGTCGAACAGGTCGGCGCCGTGCTGCGTGTCGTCGAAGGCGTAGGCCACGGTCTGGTAAATGGGCACCGCAACGGCCTTGGTGGTCGGGTCGGGCGTGTAGCCGCCGTGAACGGCAATGGTCTCGATTTTCATTGTTTTCCTGTCCAAAAAAAAGTCCAAGCCTAACAGGCCCGACAGCCAGCGTCGAATCAGCGGTTCGTCCCTGCGCATGCGGTTTTCAGCATGGAGAAGAATTTTCGGCCAGGCAGTTGAAAATCCGGTTGATATTCAATATTGATAGCATCAAATGCCTAACAGGCATGCGCAAACTGCCGATTTGACCAATACTCTTGCCGAAAAATCATTTCAGCGCGCCAAACACCTTCTGCAAAATGGCGCTGCCGGTGCCAACCGGGTCCTGGCGGATTTTTCTTTCCTCCTCGCCAATCACCAGATACAGGCCGTCGAGCGTCCGGCCGGTGACGTACTGCTGGATGTTGGCGTCTTCCTTTTTCACCAGGCCGAAGCCCGCTGCCTTGCCGGCGAAGTCGTTGTACTTCTGCGCCAGCCCGACCTTTTCGGTCGCCCGGCTGACCACCGGCAGGAATTTCACGCCCAGCGGGGCGCGCGTCTTTTCGGCAAAAAAAGCCGTGACCGAGGTGTCGCCGCCGGTCAGGATATTCTTGGCGTCATTGACATTCATCGAGCGCACGGCGCCCACCAGCAGGTCCTTGCCCATCGGAACGGCGGATTCGGCCGCCCGGTTGATGGCCGTGACCAGTTCATCAATGCGCCGGCCCTGTCCAAAGTTTTTCAGCAGCTTTGACGCATCTTCCAGGTAGCCGGGCAAAGGAATGCGAACTTTTGGGTTGCCCAGGAATCCATCCGGCTTGCCGAGCAGGGCAACGGCCATCAAGGCGCCTTTTTCAAGCGCGGTTTTCAGGCCGCTGCCGGCTTCGGCATTGGTCAGGTCGCCCAGCGACAGGGCATGGGCGCGGCCATAGGTGGCCAATATCAGCAAGCCCAGCGCGCTGGCACCGCCCTGGTTAAAATTTCGACGTTGCATGAAGAGGTCTCCCATGAAAAGAATTTCTCCCGTGGCAGTATGCCGCATGGTGCTGGCGGGCGCACTGGTGCTGGGCGGGGCGGCTTTTTTGTCGGGCTGCAGCGGCGCGCAGGCCGCGCCCGAATCGACCTTTGTGCTGCTTGACGGCAGCAAGCAGACCACGGCGGACCTGAAGGGCAAGGTCACGCTGGTGAACTTCTGGGCTACCAGCTGCGTGACCTGCGTGGCCGAAATGCCGAAGATCATTTCCACGCACAACAAGTACCGGGCAAAGGGCTACGACACGCTGGCCATTGCCATGAGTTACGACCCGCCAGCCTACGTCGTCAATTACGCCGAAACCCGCCAGTTGCCATTCAAGGTGGCCATCGACAACACCGGCGCCAATGCCAAGGCCTGGGGCGATGTGCAACTGACGCCAACAACCTTCCTGGTCAACAAGCGCGGCCAGATCGTCAAGCAGTTCGTCGGCGAGCCCGATTTTGCGGCATTGCACCAGCTGATAGAAAAGTTGCTGGCTGAAAGCTGACTCGCACCACTTCAAGCGCCCATGAAAAAGGCCGGCTCCCGCAAGGGCTAGCCGTTCTGCTAAGGAGTTGCTAAGAGCGATTCCTGAGCTTGATTTAGAGCCCCTCCAGCCCTCCGCTGCGAGGGGTTTTCTTTTGGCGGGGGACTGACCCTTGGTGCAGCACGCCGACGGGGGACAGGCATTGGCGCAAACTGCAAAATATCTTCTTCTGCAACGGGACCACGGGCTAGGCCCAGTCTCATGGCAGGCGTTTTTTCGTCACCTCCAACTTCGCAGTAGTTGAAATACACGCGGAATATCTCAAGGAGCTTGGCCAGTACGCTGGGGTTATAGGCGTTCTTCCCAAACCATAATCGCCCGTCTGCTGCTGCGCTATGAACACCCCGCTCTGCCATGGTGACGCCGCGGCGAAGCTGCATAAAGAAACGGTCGACCTGCGTGGTTGAAGCCTTTAAATAGAGTCGGGCGTAGTGGTCTAACTGCTCCTCCCGCTTTTGCTTATCTGTTTCAACCGGGTCAATATTGGTAAGCCAGCAAATAACTTTGACGGGCTCACGCATGTCAGATATCGGATGCCGAAGCCATTTGTCGTTCCAGGAGCCTAATTCCTGCATTCGCATAATCTCTTGCCGAGCCAGGACTACTTTAACTTCCTCGTCGGTAAGCGCTGGATTATCCGCGCAAGCCTGTTTGAAGTCCTTAATGCTCTGGTTGACAAGCGTGCGCTTCTGGTCAATCGTTACGTCCTTTGCGACCGTCACATAGAAGGCATCGGCTGTGCGGTTTTTTATCCGCTCAGGCATGGCCGCCATAATGGCGGCGCGAATACCTGGTTCTTGGTCGACAAAAAATCGGAGTTTATCGGCTCGGCGCAGCAGTCGACTGACAAGCTGAATATGCGCATGCATCACGACTTGCTCATGCAGTAGCATCCCCGATGCAGGCGGCCGGGTGTCGAGCGAGGGCTCGTCGCCGCCCTCAATGTCCTCCCGCTCGCCAGCCCTTTCATAGCGGGCTTTGACGGTGGCTGACAAGCGCTCCTGCGCAGCACCGTCTTTCTTATGCGCAGTCGCGCTCCGGGGCTTTGCCGCCGCCCGCGTGGCGGCCTTTTGATAATCGGCCTCCAGCCATAACCGCGCATACCTTCGGAATGGCGCATCGAGCTTATCGTCCCCGAATCGAGGGAGGTCTTTTAAAACCTCATCTTCATCCATTGCCGGGTCGTAATTCAGATGAGCCCCATAAACATAACCCGCTACCTGGTCAGCGCTGGCAATCGATAACATAATCGTGTTTCTTCGATTTTTCCGAGAAGACCAGTTGACAAGGAGCTTTTGCCGGTCAACGCTAATATAACGTTTGCCCAAATCCAAGCGTTCAACCAGGGTGCGCTCCCTTGCTGATACAAATAGGATGCATTGACGATGTATGAAGTCCAGCCGGGCATAAAGAACGGATGCTGATATTTTCAGCAGCTTCATGGTTCGTCGAATCGGCACCGTGTTCATCAAATGGGCGAAGATTTGCCGATTCAAATGGGTGTCGCGTTGGCGTTTGGTTGGCTTGCCGCCCTGGGCAAATATTTTGGTGCATCCTCCGCACTTATATCGGGGAGTGCCGTGCCGATTGGTGCCGTAAAGGGTATGGCTTGATGTGGCGCTCAAGCTGGAGTCACCAAAGAGCTCACAGTCCCCGTTCTGGCATACAGGAGCCTCGGGTTCCAGATAATCACCGATGCGTTGCAATTCTTCTGCAACGGCAAGATTACTTTGCATTGGGAAGGTTTCATTGCACAACAGACATTTGAGCGCTGTCCTGCCATGAGTGGTCACGACAATATAATCGCCTACCCCCTCATTTCGCACCTCCCCAACAGGCAAGCGACCGCGCTTTCGAGCGGCCGGCTCGACCCCCAAGTTTGCACAAAGCGGGTTTTTGCAGTGGTTGACTTGAATGCCGCAAGCCGTGGGCGGGTGCCGCCAAGGCCACTTTTTAGGCTTGAGCGATGCTGAAGGAGAATTTTCGGTCAAAAAGATGAGCTCCAGTTAAGAACGGGAGCTCATCTTGAATCATTTAGCCCTTCTTAGCAACTCCTTAACAGAACGGCTAGCCCGCAAGGGGCCGGCCTTTTTATCGAATCCACAGAACACTATCGCAGGCACTCTTCACCCAGCAGGGCCCGCGGGACTGGCTTCGCCAGACCGCAGGCGCAGCGGCCCCCTCGGGGGGCAGGGAGCTACACGCAGTGAGCGACCGTGGGGGCTTTATTTGTTCCTGAAAGCGTCGTGGCAGGACTTGCAGGTTTCGGCCGTTGCCGCGAACGAGGTCTTCAGTGCGTCCAGGTTGCCGGTCTTGGTGGCGGCAGCGAGTTTGTCGGCTTCAGCCACCAGCTTTTCGCCTGCTGTCTTGAACTTGGCCTGCTCGGTCCAGATTTCCGACCTGGCCTTGCTGCGCGGATCATTGTCGGTGCCGGGGCCGAAACCGGCCCAGGGCAGCCGGGCCATCACGGCGACCAGCTGGGCGTTTTCCGCAGCCGCCTTGGCATCGAACGGCACCTTGCCGTTGGCCATCGCGCCCAGGCGGCCAAAATGCGTGCCCATGACGGACAGCGCACTCTGGCGGTATTTGACGGCATCTTCAGGCTTGGCGAACTGAGCCGAGGCCGGGGCAGCCATGGCCAACAAGGTGGTCGCAGCGGCCAGGCAGGCAAAAATTTTCATGAGATTCCTTGTGATTTTCAAGAGTGGGCAGAACGGCAACACTGTTACGCTTGTTGCCGGACTGCTGGAGTTTAGCCAGTGCCAACAAGTTCCGCTGGAACTTGTTGGCTGCGGGAAAGCACCAACGCGCCAGCACTCAACCGGCCGCACCTTCGCCACAAAAAAGACCCATCAGGATACGGATGTACAACCACAAGACATTGACCAAGGTACGCGTCTGGGACCTGCCGACACGGCTTTTCCACTGGGGACTGGCCATAGGCATCACCGGGCTGGCCATCAGCGGCACGGTCGGCGCAAACGCCATGGCCTGGCACTTCCGCTTCGGCTATACGGTGCTGGCACTGCTGTTGTTCCGCATCGTCTGGGGGCTGGTCGGCGGCCGCTGGTCACGATTTGGCGCCTTCATCTATGCGCCGCAAAGCCTCATCGACTACATCAAGGGCAAGGGCAGGCCAGAACACAGCGTCGGCCACAGCCCGGTCGGTGCCCTGTCGGTCTTTGCGATGCTGGCGTTCCTTGTGCTTCAGGTGGGCAGCGGCCTGGTCAGCGACGACGAGATTGCCTTCGCCGGTCCGCTGACGGCCTTCGTCTCCAACGCCACGGTCGGCCTGGCCACCAACTACCATGCGAATATTGGCAAATGGATACTGCTGGGACTGGTCGTACTGCACATCGCGGCCATCGTGTTCTACCTGCTGCGCAAACACAATCTGGTGCAGGCGATGGTCCATGGCGACAAGGAACTGGTTCGGCCTGCACCCTCCTCGCGTGATGACCTGGCGTCCCGCACAGCAGCGCTGCTGGTCTTCATGCTGTGCGCAGGACTGAGTTATTGGGTTTCAACACTGGAAACCATCACCTTCTGAAAAGCCCGTCCGTGGCATGGCGCTAAACTGGTGGCCGATTTCCCTCCAGGCGACAACGTGCCACGACCCACCCTACAGTTCATCACGCCCGACTCTCCCGAGCAGATGGCCGCCACGCGGCAGATCTTCACCGAATACGCCACGCAGCTAGGCATCGACCTGTGCTTTCAGAATTTCGATGCCGAACTGGCCGACCTGCCGGGGGAATACAACGAACCGCGTGGCGCCCTGCTGCTGGCCCTGGTGGACGGAGAAATCGCTGGGTGCTGCGGTTTGCGCGCCCTGGATTCGGTCGACTACCCGAATGCAGCCGAAATGAAACGGCTGTACGTGCGCAAGGCGTTTCGCGGCTTTGGACTGGGCAGGCAACTGGCCGAAACGATGCTGGACAAAGCGCGCATGGCGGGTTATCAAAGCGTGTTGCTCGATACCCTGGACGACATGGAATCTGCCCGGGCGTTGTATGCCGAGCTGGGCTTTGTGGACATTCCCCCCTACTATCAAAACCCCATGGCAGGCGCCCACTACCTGATGGTCGATTTGTAGCCCGCATTCAAGCAAAAAATGGCTTTTGCGCACTACCCTATTGCATATACAGCTATTAAAAGCATAGTAAATTTTCAGGTGGCGTGGCTTGCGACATGCTGGCCAGGAAGCATTGGCCAAGAAAAAAGCCGCCTTGTTCAAGAACAGGCGGCCTGGCGAATCAGAGTTGATGTCAGGCAGTGGCCTGGGCCAGCAGTGTTTCGGCGTCGCTGACTTCAAACTTTCCCGGGCCTTCGACATTCAGGCTCACCACCTTGCCGTCCTTGACCAGCATGGAGTAGCGGTTGCTGCGCAAGCCCAGGCCCTTGCCGTTCAGGTCCAGCGTCAGTCCGGTGGCCTTGGCAAAAGCGGCATCGCCGTCAGCCAGCATGCGCACCTTGTCGCCCGTCTTCTGGTCGCGCGCCCAGGCCCCCATGACAAACGCATCGTTCACGCTCAGGCACCAGATTTCATCGACGCCTGCAGCCTTGAACGCGTCAGCCTTGCCGACAAAGCCGGGTACATGCTTGGCTGAACAGGTCGGTGTGAAGGCGCCGGGAACCGCAAACACGGCAATGGTCTTGCCGGCGCTGGCCTTGCTGACATCAACAGGATTGGGGCCCAGGCTGCAGCCGTTGCCTTCAACCTCGACAAATTCCATCAGCGTGGCTGCGGGAAGGGTGTCTCCTACTTTGATCATGGATGCTCCAGTTTGTTATTTGAAATAAGGCAATGCGAAGTTGCGACGATATTCTGACCGACAACAGGAAGTTTGGCGCGACAAGGCTTTTTCAACCCGTGTCCTCACAGGCACAAGCAAGGCCAAGGAGAAACAAAAACGGCCCACAAAGTGGACCGCTTTTGAGTGACTGTACGTCAGTGTCTTGTCGACAACTTAAACGATCGCAGCCTTTTGCACCAAACGGGTCACAACCCAGTTCTTGGTCTTGGAGATCGGTCGGCTTTCGGTGATCTCGATCATGTCGCCCATCTTGTACTCGCCCTTTTCGTCATGGGCGTGGTACTTGCTGGACAATGAAACGATCTTGCCGTAGAGCTCGTGCTTCACACGGCGTTCGACCAGGACGGTAACCGTCTTGGCGCGCTTGTCGCTGACCACTTTGCCAATCAAGGTGCGCTTGAGGGATTTTTTAACTTCCGTCATTATTTTGCTCCTTGCTTGACGATGGTTTCGGCCAAAATGGTTTTGGCACGAGCGATGGCGCGGCGCGTCGAGCGCAGCGTGGCGGTGTTGGTCAGTTGCTGCGTGGCTTTTTGCATGCGCAGGCCAAAGTGGGCTTTTTGCAGCTCTTTGACTTCGGATTTCAGGCCGGCAACGTCTTTTTGGCGCAGTTCAGTAGATTTGGTCATTTCATTTCCCCTTACTGGCCGATCATGCGGGCCACGAACGTGGTGCGCAGCGGCAGCTTGGCTGATGCCAGGCGGAACGCTTCGCGAGCCAGTTCTTCAGACACGCCGACAATTTCAAAAACGATCTTGCCAGGCTGGATTTCAGCCACGTAGTACTCTGGATTGCCTTTACCGTTACCCATGCGCACTTCAGCAGGCTTTTGGGAGATCGGCTTGTCCGGGAAGACGCGAATCCAGATACGGCCGCCACGTTTGACGTGACGGGAAATCGCACGACGTGCGGCTTCAAGTTGACGAGCAGTCAGGCGGCCACGGTCGGTGCATTTGAGACCGAAGTCACCAAATGCAACGGTGTTGCCACGGGTGGCGACACCCGTGTTACGGCCTTTTTGCTCTTTGCGGTATTTTCTGCGAGCGGGTTGCAGCATTTATATTCTCCGTGAGTAGACCGATTACTCGGTCTTGGCACCGTCAGCTGCTGCAGCTGGCGCGGCTTTGCGGACGCGCTTAACGGTGTTGTTCGGGGCTTCGGCGCCAGACGCCTCAGCCGGCTTGTCGCTGCCATCAGCCGGTGCGGTGTTGCCACCCACCGCACTGCGCGGGGCGCGCGGGGCGCCGCGAGGCGCACCACGGTCAGGACGGTCACCAGGACGTGCATCACGACGTGGGCCGCGCGGCTTGCGCTCTTCGTCGGCCACTTCGATCATCTTGGCGCCCGTGCCGTCATTGCGGCCCAGCGTATCACCCTTGTAGACCCAGACCTTGACACCGATGATGCCGTAGGTGGTCTGTGCTTCAGAGGTGCCGTAGTCGATGTCGGCGCGCAGCGTGTGAAGGGGTACGCGACCTTCGCGATACCACTCGCAACGAGCGATTTCAATACCGTTCAGACGGCCTGACGACATGATCTTGATGCCGAGAGCACCGAGACGCATGGCGTTTTGCATGGCGCGCTTCATGGCGCGGCGGAACATGATTCGTTTTTCCAGCTGCTGGGTGATGCTGTCTGCGATCAGCTTGGCATCAATTTCAGGCTTGCGAACTTCTTCGATGTTCACGGCAACCGGCACGCCCAGCTGGCGGCTCAGTTCCTTCTTCAGGGCTTCGATGTCCTCGCCTTTTTTGCCGATCACGACACCCGGACGTGCCGAGAAAATCGTGATGCGGGCGTTCTTGGCAGGACGCTCGATCAGAACGCGCGAAACCGCGGCATTCTTGAGCTTCTTCTTCAGGTATTCGCGAACCTTGATGTCTTCAGCCAGCATGCCGGCGAAGTCACGGTTGTTGGCATACCAGCGGCTGGACCAGTTGCGGCTGATGGCAAGGCGGAACCCGGTTGGGTTGATTTTTTGTCCCATATCCTGCTGCCCTTAGTTGCCAACGACCACGTACACATGGCACGTAGGCTTGCTGATGCTGTTGCCACGGCCTTTGGCGCGCGCGGAGAAACGCTTGAGCGTGGCGCCTTGCTCGACATAGATGGTTTTCACCCTCAACTCGTCGATATCGGCACCATCGTTGTGCTCAGCGTTGGCGATTGCGGACTCCACAACCTTCTTGATGATTCCAGCAGCTTTTTTCTGCGTGAAATTCAGGATGTTGAGCGCTTGATCCACTTTCTTGCCGCGGATCAGGTCAGCGACCAGACGGCCTTTGTCGACCGACAGACGAACGCCCCGGAGGGTTGCACGTGTTTCCATGGTCTTTCCTTACTTTCTCACAACTTTTTTGTCAGCCGGATGACCTTGAAAGTCCGGGTGAGTGCGAACTCGCCCAACTTGTGGCCAACCATTTGATCGGTGATGTAGACAGGGACGTGCTGCTTGCCGTTGTGCACGGCGATGGTCAGGCCGATGAACTCGGGCAGGATCATGGAGCGGCGCGACCAGGTCTTGATCGGCTTCTTGTCTTTGTTGGTAACGGCTTTATCAGCCTTGGCTACCAAGTGGTGGTCGACAAAGGGACCTTTTTTGAGTGAACGTGTCATGGCTTAACCCTTACTTCTTGCGACGCGAAACAATCATCACTTGCGTGCGCTTGTTGTTGCGGGTGCGGTAGCCCTTGGTCAGGTTACCCCATGGATCGACAGGATGGCGACCTTCGCCGGTCTTGCCTTCGCCGCCACCGTGTGGGTGATCGACCGGGTTCATGACCACACCGCGAACGGTCGGGCGAATACCCATCCAGCGCTTCACACCGGCCTTGCCGAGGCGGCGAAGGCTGTGCTCTTCATTGGCAACTTCGCCGATGGTGGCGCGGCATTCGATGTGGATCTTGCGAACTTCACCCGAGCGCATGCGCACCTGGGCATAAGTGCCTTCACGCGCCAGCAGCGTCGCCGACGTACCGGCGGAGCGGGCAATTTGCGCGCCCTTGCCGATTTGCATCTCGATGCAGTGAATCGTGGAGCCCACAGGAATGTTGCGGATCGGCAATGTGTTGCCGACGCGAATCGGCGCTTCCGAACCACTCAGGATCGTAGCGCCAACTTCAAGACCACGAGGGGCAATGATGTAGGCACGCTCGCCGTCGGCGTAGCAGATCAGGGCAATATGGGCCGTGCGGTTGGGGTCGTACTCGATACGTTCGACCTTGGCCGGAATGGCATCCTTGCTGCGTTTGAAGTCGACCACGCGGTAGTGGTGCTTGTGACCGCCGCCCTTGTGGCGCACAGTGATATGACCGTTGTTGTTGCGGCCGGACTTCTGGAATTGCGGCTCCAGCAGCGGTGCGTGCGGCTCACCCTTGAACAGGTGGTCACGCGAGATCTTCACCATGCCGCGCATACCCGGCGAGGTGGGTTTCATCTTGATAACGGCCATTATGCGGACTCCCCACCGAGGTTCAGCTCTTGACCAGCCTGCAGCGTCACGTAGGCTTTGCGCAGGTTGTCCCGGCGGCCGACAGACTTGCCAAAGCGCTTGGTCTTGCCTTTGATGTTCACGACAGCCACTGCCTTGACATCTACCTTGAACATCAGCTGCACGGCAGCCTTGATTTCAAATTTGGTAGCGTCCTGCAGGACCTTGAAGGTGACCGAATTGGATTTTTCCGCAATCATCGTGGCTTTTTCGGACACGATGGGAGCGACCAGCACCTGCATCAGGCGGCCTTCGTCGAATTTGACTTTGGTGCTGTTGAATTTGTTGGCTGCGCTCATGCGAACATCTCCTTGAGTTGGTCCATGGCGGCCTTGGTCACAAGCACCTTCTTGTAGTGCACCAGCGACAGCGGGTCGGCATAGCGGGGCTCGACAACCAGGATGTTGACCAGGTTGCGGGATGCCAGGTACAGGTTTTCATCAACCTGATCAGCAATCACCAGCACCGAGTTAAGGTTCATTGCCTTGAATTTGTCAGCCAAAACTTTCGTCTTGGGTGAGTCCACGGTCAGGGAATCAACCACAGCCAGGCGGCCTTCGCGCGCCAGTTGGGAAAAGATCGAAGCCATGCCGGCGCGATACATTTTCTTGTTGATTTTGTGCGTGAAGTTTTCGTCAGGCATGTTCGGGAAAATACGGCCGCCTCCGCGCCACAGCGGGGAAGACGTCATACCTGCACGTGCGCGACCGGTACCCTTTTGTTTAAAAGGCTTCTTGGTCGAGTGACGAACCTGCTCACGGTCCTTCTGCGCACGGGTACCCTGGCGGGCATTGGCCTGGAAGGCCACGATCACCTGGTGAATCAGGCTTTCGTTGTATTCGCGACCAAATACGGTGTCGGACACGTCCACTTTGGACGATGACAGACCCTGGTCATTCAGGAGTTCGACCTGCATCAGTTCGCTCCTTTAGCAGCGGCGGTTGGTTTGGCCTTGATCGCGGCGCGAACCGTCACAAAACCACCTTTGGAACCAGGCACAGCGCCGCGAATCATCAACAGTTGACGGGCTTCGTCAATGCGCACGATGTCGAGGTTTTGCGTGGTAATAGTGCAATCACCCATGTGACCGGTCATGCGTTTACCAGGAAACACGCGACCAGGATCCTGCGCCATACCGATGGAGCCGGGAACGTTGTGCGAACGGCTGTTACCGTGCGACGCGCGCTGCGACTTCATGTTGTGACGCTTGATGGTGCCGGCAAAGCCTTTACCAATCGAAGTACCCTGCACGTCAACCAGTTGACCCACAGCAAAAATATCGGCAGCAGGCACAACCGTGCCAGCAGCGTATTTTCCTGCGACGTCAGCCGTCACGCGGAATTCTTTCAGGATCTCGCCAGCTTCAACGCCTGCTTTCGCAAGGTGGCCAGCGGCCGGCTTGGTCACGCGCGATGCTTTGCGCGAGCCGAATGCCACTTGGAGGGCATCGTAGCCGTCATTTGCTTCGGTTTTAACCTGGGTCACGCGGTTGTTGGATACGTCCACCACCGTGACAGGAACTGTGTCCCCATCGTCGGTAAACAGACGCATCATGCCAACCTTGCGGCCCAGCAACCCGAGGGAGTTGCTCAGACTCATGATGTGTTCTTTCGTAACTTCCACCGCTGCGACTTCAATTGGCCACAGACGTTTTGATGTGAAAGACTGTTAATAAAACTGCTCCCAAATTCATGTGCTTTTTTACAGCGAATTTAGGCCAGCCCAAAAGTATAGCGCAAACTGCCATAAATGGCAAATCTGCGCTAGACAGAAGAAATTGAAGCGGTCATGTGTTGGATTTTCACCCCCACATCCAACCGTTTCATTTTTCGCTTACTGCAGCTTGATTTCGACGTCCACTCCAGCGGGCAGATCGAGCTTCATCAACGCGTCAACGGTCTTGTCCGTGGGGTCAACAATGTCCATCAGGCGCTGGTGGGTGCGGATTTCCAGCTGGTCGCGACTCGTCTTGTTGACGTGGGGCGAACGCAGGATGTCAAAACGCTTCATGCGGGTTGGCAAAGGCACGGGGCCCTTGACAATTGCGCCGGTGCGCTTGGCGGTGTCAACGATCTCGGCGGCTGACTGGTCAATCAGTTTGTAGTCAAACGCTTTGAGACGGATACGGATTTTTTGCTTGGTGGCCATGGTAATTCCTTGGGTTGATCTGGGGAATTACGCGAGGATCTTGGCCACAACGCCAGCGCCCACGGTACGGCCGCCTTCGCGGATGGCGAAACGCAGACCTTCTTCCATGGCGATCGGGTTGATCAGCTTGACCGTGATCGACACGTTGTCGCCGGGCA
>NZ_JAAFGZ010000014.1 GCF_010365105.1 Polaromonas sp.
TGATGGCGACGATCTCGATGTCGCTGAAGTTCTGAACGGCGGCGCGCAACACGTTGCGGCCAATGCGGCCGAAGCCGTTGATACCCATCTTGATCGTCATTCTCTTTAGCTCCTGAAGTTAACTCATGATGATCCGCTCAGACTGGACCTCGTGGTTTGCGCAAGGTCAAGGGTGAACGGGTTGCCTGCCTGGCGCCTGGTTCGTGGCACCAGTCCTTACTTTTTGCGCAGCACCTTGCGCACGGTCGCCACCACATTTTCGGGTGTGAAGCCGAAATGCTTGAACAGCACGCCGGCCGGTGCCGACTCGCCGAAGGTGTCGATGCCGATGACGGCGGCGCAGCCGTATTTCCACCAGCCGTCGGTCACGCCCATTTCCACGGCGATGCGCGGAATGCCTTCAGGCAGGATTTTTGACTTGTAGGCCGCGTCCTGGCGGTCAAAGGTGGTCGTGCTCGGCATGGAAACCACGCGCACAGCTATCTTTTGCGTAGCAAGCATTTCCTGCGCCTTGAGCGCCAGCTGCACTTCGGAGCCGGTGGCAATGATGACGGCCTGGGCCTTTTTGTTCAGGCCGACTTCTGCCGGCTCGGCCAGCACGTAAGCGCCCTTGCTGATCTGGCCGACGTCGTCTTTGGGCGCATACGGCAGGTTCTGGCGGCTCAGCAGCAAGGCCGTCGGCCGTGTCTTGTTTTCCAGCGCCACGGCCCAGGCCACGGCGGTCTCGGCGGTGTCGCCTGGACGCCAGACATCGAGGTTCGGAATCAGGCGCAGGCTGGCGGCGTGTTCAATGGACTGGTGCGTCGGGCCATCTTCGCCCAGGCCGATGGAGTCATGTGTGAAGACGTGAATCACGCGCAGCTTCATCAGCGCAGCCATGCGGATGGCGTTGCGCGAGTAGTCGCTGAACGTCAAAAACGTGCCGCCGTAGGGAATGAAGCCGCCATGCAGCGCCACGCCGTTCATGATCGCGGCCATGCCGAATTCGCGCACGCCGTAGTTGATGTGGCGGCCGCCAACCAGGCTGCCGTTGGCCGCTTCGGTTTTCACCACATCGCCGTTGGCGTCAAAGCGCAGCGCAGGCGTTGCCTTGGTGTTGGTCAGGTTGGAGCCGGTCAGGTCGGCCGAGCCGCCCAGCAGTTCGGGCAGGCCGGCGGTGAACGATTCGAGAGCCAGCTGCGACGCCTTGCGCGACGCCACGGTTTCGGCCTTGGTGTGCGCGCCGACAACAGTGTCTACGGCCAGTTGCGAGAAGCTTTTTGGCAACTCGCCCTGCATGCGGCGAACGAATTCAGCCGCCAGTTCGGGATGGGCCTTGGTGTAGGCGGCGAACTTCTTGTCCCAGGCGGCTTCGAGCTTGCCGCCCCTGGCCTTGGCGTCCCAGGCCGCGTAGGTTTCCTTGGGCACATCAAATGCAGTGTGCGGCCAGTTGATGGCGGTGCGGGTCAGGCCGATTTCCTCGGCGCCCAGCGGCTCGCCGTGGGCTTTGGAGGTGTTGGCGCGGTTGGGCGAGCCCTTGCCGATGTGCGTTTTGCAGACGATCAGCGTGGGCTTGTCGATGCTGCTTTTGGCACCGGCAATGGCGGCCGATACGGCGGCAGAGTCATGACCGTCCACCGCATCAATCACGTTCCAGCCGCAGGCGGCAAAACGCATTGGCGTGTTGTCGATGAACCAGGGCGCGACCTGGCCGTCGATGGAAATGCCGTTGTCGTCGTACAGGGCGATCAGCTTGTTCAGCTTCCAGGCGCCGGCCAGTGCGATGGCTTCGTGGCTGATGCCTTCCATCAGGCAGCCGTCGCCCATGAAGACGAAGGTGTGGTGGTCGACGATGGTCAGGTCGGTCTTGCCCTTGGAACGGTTGAATTCGCTGGCCAGCAGCTTTTCAGACAGCGCCATGCCGACGGCATTGCTCAGGCCCTGGCCGAGCGGGCCGGTGGTGGTCTCGATGCCGGGCGTCACGTCCACTTCGGGATGGCCGGGGGTTTTGGAGCCAAACTGGCGGAAGTTTTTCAACTCGCTGATCGGCAGGTCGTAGCCGGTCAGGTGCAGCACCGAATAGATCAGCATCGACGCATGGCCGTTGCTCAGCACGAAGCGGTCGCGGTTCATCCAGTGCGGGTTGGCGGGGTTGTGCCTGAGGTGGTCGCCCCAGAGCGCCACGGCCATGTCGGCCATGCCCATGGGGGCGCCGGGGTGACCCGAGTTGGCTTGTTGTACGGCGTCCATTGCAAGTGCGCGGATCGCATTTGCCATCATTTCGTTTTTGGCCATCAGGCTTTAGCTCCGGAAAGTTCGATCGTCAAGGTAATCCGGCATTTTAACGGCCGATGCGCTGCATCCCCCTGCCGGCGCTTTCTGCAGTGCCGCAACAATGGCAGCGGCAAATGCCCTAAAGTCGTGTTCATGCAAACCAAGCCCTTCTGCGCAAGCCTTTCCTTCTGCCGCGTCCACCGGCCATTCGGGCGGTGCAGATGAGCCCGCCGATTCCGGCCATGATCCTGGCTGCCGGGCGCGGTGAGCGCATGCGCCCGCTGACCGACACCTGCCCCAAGCCGCTGCTGCAGGTAGCGGGCAAGGCGCTGATCGACTGGCATGTGCTGGCGCTGGCGCGCGGCGGCTTTCACGAACTGGTCGTCAACACCGCCTGGCTGGGCGAGAAAATTTCAAATCATTTAGGCCTTTTGCGCACTACCAGCGGGCACGAGCAGCTATCTTTTTTCTACTCACACGAAGGTGATGATTTCGGCTACGCGCTGGAGACGGCCGGCGGCATTGCGCGCGCACTGCCGCTGCTGGGCGACGTGTTCTGGCTGCTGGCCGCCGATGTGTTCGTGCCCGGTTTTGAATTCTCGCCACAAGCCGTCAGCCGCTTCATGGCCGGCGACAAGCTGGCCCACCTGTGGCTGGTGCCCAATCCGCCGCACAACCCGCGCGGCGATTTTGGCCTGGACGCAGACGGCCAGGCGCTCAACCTGCCGGCCGGCGATGCAGCGCCGCGCTACACCTACAGCACCATCGGCCTGTACCGGCGCGAGTTGTTCGACAGCCTGCCCTTCGGCAACTCTCAAGGGCTGGCGGTCGCGCTGGCGCCACTGCTGCGCGCGGCGATGGACCGCCAGCAGGTCAGCGCCGAGATTTATGCCGGCGCCTGGACCGATGTCGGCACGCCGGCGCGGCTGGCCGAGTTGAACCAACCCACCTGAATTAATTTGTTCGAACTGAAAGCATCCTGTCCCATGAGCACCCTGTTGAATCCTTCTGCCGTCTACGCCAAACGCCGCGCCGCCATGGGCCGCGCCCTGATCAAGGCCGGCGGCGGCGTCGCCCTGCTGCCGACGGCGCCCGAGATGCCGCGCAACCGCGACAGCGACTTTCCCTATCGCCACGACAGCTATTTTTACTACCTGACCGGTTTCAGCGAACCCGGCGCCTGGCTGGTCATCGAAGCCAATGGCAAAGCCATCAAGAGCACGCTGTTTTGCCGACCCAAGGACCTGGAGCGCGAGATCTGGGACGGCATTCGTCTGGGCCCCGAAGCCGCGCCCGCGCAACTCGGTGTCGATGCAGCTTTCAGCGCGGACATGCTGGACGAGAAAATGCCCGAGCTGCTCGCCAACCAGAACGCTGTGTGGTTTCCCTTCGCCACGCACAAGGGCCTGGAAACCCAGGTCGATGGCTGGCTGAACAAGGTGCGCGCCCGTGTGCGCCTGGGCGCCGAATGCCCGCAAAGCCAGCACGACCTGTGCCGGCTGCTCGACGAGATGCGGCTGGTCAAGGACGCGCATGAAATTGCCATTTTGCGGCGCGCCGGCGCCATCTCGGCCGGCGCCCATGTGCGCGCCATGCAGACTTCGGCAGCCATGCTGCGTGCCGGCGTGAAAGGAGGCCTGCGCGAATACCACCTCGAAGCCGAACTGCTGCACGAATTCCGGCGCCACGGTTCCGAATTTCCGGCCTACACCAGCATCGTTGCCGCCGGCGCCAACGCCTGCGTGCTGCACTACCGCGCCGGCAACGCCGAACTGAAAGCCGGCCAGCTGTGCCTGATCGACGCCGGCTGCGAACTCGAAGGCTATGCCAGCGACATCACGCGCACCTTTCCAGCCGATGGAAAATTCACCCCGGCGCAGCGCATCCTCTACGACATTGTTCAGGCGTCGCAGGAAGCCGCGATTGCCGTGACACGGCCGGGCCAGCGCTTCATCGACCCGCACAACGCTGCCACGCGCGTGCTCATCGAAGGCATGCTGGACACCGGTCTGCTGGCCAAAGCCAAGCACGGCAGCGTCGACGACGTGCTCGAATCGGGCGCCTACCGCCAGTTCTACATGCACCGCACCGGCCACTGGATGGGCATGGACGTGCATGACTGCGGTGACTACACCGAGCCCGGCAGCCAGCCCCAGCCTGAAAAAGACGCGCTCGGCCAGATGGTCATGCGCAAGCCTTCGCGCCTCCTCAAGCCCGGCATGGTGCTGACCATCGAGCCCGGCCTGTACGTGCGGCCAGCCAAGGGCGTGCCGAAAAAATTCTGGGACATCGGCATCCGCATCGAGGACGACGCGCTGGTCACGCCCCAGGGCTGCGAGCTGATGACGCGCGGCGTGCCGGTGAAGGCGGGCGAGATCGAGGCCCTGATGCGCGGCTGACCTGCGCCTGTCGCCATGCCGGGGCGGCGCACGCCCTAAAATTGGCCATGAAAACTTTTATCCGATACTTCTTTAAAACCGTGCGCGTCGTCCTCGGTCCGGTGGTGCTGCTCAAGGAAACGCTCACCCGGCCCAGGGGCGTGGTGCGCGTCCAGGCCGCGCAGGACAAGGTCAACCGGCAATGCAAGTCGCTGACGCTGTACCAGTACAAGACCTGCCCGTTCTGCAGCAAGGTCCGGCAGGAAATGAGCCGCCTGTCGCTGAACATCCAGCGGATCGACGCGCAGCACGCCGGCCCGGACCGGCAGGCCTTGCTCAAGGGCGGCGGCCAGGCCAAGGTGCCGTGCCTGAAGATCACCGACAAGGCCGGCAAAAGCCAGTGGCTCTATGACTCGGACAAGATCATTGCGTATTTGCGGGAGCGGTTTGTGGCGGCCTGAGGGCGGTCAGGGCGAGTTGTGAAACTGCCGCAGGTAAAAAAGGTCACTTCGCAGCCAGCATCGCCGCCGCCCAGAGCGGCAACTCCTCCACCAGCAAAGTCGTCCGCGCCTTTTCGCACAACGCCACCAATCTGTGCGCACCCTGCTCGACCTCGGCAGCATCGTAGAGAAAAGCCAGATCGGCGATACGCACCGCCTGCCCAAGATGGTCCATGGTGCGCGGATAGCGTCCCAGGATGCGGCTGGCCGGAACGTTATGGCCGCCTTCCCTGACGCGCTGGCTGACGCGAGCCAGCAGGCGCTGCGGATCGTCCAGGGAAACCACATACACAACCACCTGGTAACCCAGCGACTGCGCGTGGCGGATGAGGCTCAGTTTTGAGGGATGCGAGAAAACCGTTTCGCTGACAAACCCGACCTTGGCATCAAGTAGCGTCTGCCGCCGCGCGTCGGCCCATTCGCGTGCGGCTTCGGAACGCTTCTGCAGGTCAGGAACATGCTGCAGGCAGTCTCTTTCGTGCAGGTCGGCATTGACAAATTCCAGCTGGCTTTCAATAGCGCCGCTGGCTGCCAAGGCACGGTAAAGCGTGGATTTGCCGGCGCCATTCGGCCCGGCCAGAAGATGAAAAATGGGCGGGCTCAAGCAGCTGCGCGCTGCACGGCAGCCTGCTGGCGGTTTTCTTCAACCACGTTGCGGATATTGGCTTGCAAAACCCCATTGCCACTGGCCGCAAGCACCCGCAGCTTGAGCGCTTCCAGCGAATCCGGCGCTTTTTTGCGCACTTCCCTGTCCGCCGCCTCATAGCCCTCGATCGCCGCTTGCGCTTCCTGCGTCGTCAGGCCGGAATGCTCGACGATGCGTCCCAGCGTGGCCCAGTACTCGACCTGGCCGGCGACCGAGCGGCGCAAGGGCCGGGCCGCCTCGCGCGCTTGCTGCACCAGGGCGGCGGGAAGCTTGACCGATGAAAAACCGTTAGAAGGTGATGCCATGAATTGCTCCTGTTTGGCGCATTTTGCGCCAAACAGGAGCGATTAACAAGAAAGAGATGCCTGCCATTACCCGCCAGCTGGCGAAATCCAGACCAGGCAAAGGTAAAGGCAAAGCCGCTCCATGGCAGCTACCGGGCAGATTTGCCGGGCCCATGATGAAAACCTACGCCGCCAAGCGCTGAAAACCCACACATTCATGCACCGGGCTCGTTCATATTGGCAATGCGTATCCCTTTGAACACCACGAGCATTGCCATGAGCCCTTCCCCACCCGAACCGGTCATTGTCATGGGCGCCTCGGCAGGGGGCGTGAGTGCAATCCTTGAACTCGCTCCTGCCCTGCCGCGCGACTTTCCGGCACCCATTTTGTTTGTGCAGCACATAGGCGCGCACCCCAGTGAACTCTGGAAGCTGGTGAGCGCGCGCGGCCCGAACGCGGCGGTCGCTGCGTCCGATGGCGACGTGCCCCGGCCCGGCACCATCCACATCGCCCCGCCGGACCAGCACATGCTGCTTGACGGCCCGGTCATCCGGCTGTCGCGCGGCCCCAAGGAACACCATGCGCGGCCGGCCATCGATCCGCTGTTTCGCTCGGCGGCGCTGGACTACGGACCGCGCGCCATCGGGGTGCTGCTGACCGGCATGCTCGACGATGGCAGCGCCGGACTGCGCGCCATCAAGGACTGCGGCGGCACGGCCGTGGTGCAGGACCCGGCCGATGCGCACGCGCCCAGCATGCCCCGGAGCGCACTGGCCTGCGTCGATGCGGACCATGTGGTGCCGCTGGTGGCGCTGGCGCCGCTGCTGTACAAGCTGGCCAGTCGTCCGGCAACGCGGGGCGACGCCATCGCCACACCCGAACCACCCTATGCACCCGACGCGCTTGGGCGTGAGCATGCGGTCAGCACTGGACACAAGGGCATGGAAAACCTGATGGCCATCGCCAGCCCGACACCCTTTACCTGCCCCGAATGCGGCGGCGTGCTGTTCGAGCTGGACGACAAGCGCCCGGTACGCTTGCGCTGCCATAACGGCCATGCCTTCAGCCTGCGCAGCCTGGCGCATCTGCAGGAAGTAGCGTCGGACGCGGCCCTGTGTACCAGCCTGCGGGTGTTGCAGGAAAAGCAAGCCGTCCTGCGGCGGCTGGCGCAGGCCCAGCACGCTGTCAGTCCGAAAAACGCACAAGATGCGCTGCGTGAGGCCGACGCGATAGCCGACTTGTGCAGCGCGGTTCGCAGGCTGATCAAGCATGTGCCTGGCGCCTAGTATCGGCTGAGGTGCCCGCCGGCCGGGCGCGTTGCCGTCCTACGCCAGCTTGCGCGGCGGACGATAGAGCCAGGCAGGCCGACCGAATAAGCTGGCTGCCAGTCCCGGCAACCCGCCGAGCAATGCAAGGAGTCTTTCGATGAGCACTGTTTCCGACGTCATGACCCGTGAACCGCGCAGACTGCGCCCGACCGACAGCGTCGTGCTGGCCGCCCAGGCCATGGAAGAGTTGAACGTGGGCGTGATACCTGTGTGCGACGGCGACCAGCTGGTCGGCATGGTGACGGACCGCGACATTGTGGTGCGCGGCGTGGCCCAGGGACTCGACGCCGCAACGGCAACGCTGGCCGAGGTGATGAGCCACCATGTGCGCACCGTCCGGGAAGACGACGACCTGGACGACGTTCTCGGAACGATGGGCATGAGCCAGATTCGCCGCATGCCGGTGGTTGACGAACAAAACCGGCTGATCGGCATTGTGTCGCTCGGCGACATTGCCGCCAAAGGCCCGAACGGCGACGTGGAGGTGGCCAACTCGCTGGGGGACATCTCATCGCCCGCCGAACCGGACCGCACGAGCGCCTGATCCGCCGCAGAAGGCACCGGGTTTTGCTCTTAAAAATATAGCTGGATATGTCCGCGCAGTCAGCGGAAAAACCGCATTTACCGTAAAAAGCGCAACTGCTCGGGTCGCTTTTCAGGTTAACGCGCAATAACAGGTGTCGCTGTGATCCAAGCCTCCTTGGTCATCCCGGGCTGGGGCCGTCTCGACTGGACGGCCCCAGCTGTCATCGGCCTCGTCATGAGGCCGTCGGCCTTCAGGCGAAGGCCTTGCTCATTTCGGTTTCCACTGCCTGGTGGTTCTTCAGCATGGTGGCCGAAGGCTGGCCCAGGCGGCTGACCACCACGGTGGCGAGCCAGGCCAGGATGAAGCCGGGAACGATCTCGTACAGGCCGAACCAGCCGTTCTGCTTCCAGACCACCACCGTCACGGCGCCGACCAGAATGCCGGTCAGCGCGCCATTGCGCGTCATGCGCGACCAGAAAAGCGACAGGATGATGACCGGGCCGAAGGCTGCGCCAAAACCCGCCCAGGCGTAGCTGACCATGCCCAGTACCTTGGCTTCGGGGTCGCTGGCGATGCCGATGGCGACCAGGGAAATGACCATCACCATGGCCCGGCCGACCCACACCAGTTCGGTCTGGCCGGCGTTCTTGCGCAGGAAGGTGCGGTAGATGTCTTCGGTCAGCGCGCTGGAGCAGACCAGCAGCTGGCACGACAGCGTGCTCATCACCGCGCCCAGGATGGCGGCCAGCAGCACGCCGGCGACCCACGGGTTGAACAGCTGCTTGGCCAGCTCGATGAACACAGTTTCGGAATTGGCGTTGACGGCCGTCGCACCTTCGGGATGCGCCAGGAAGTACGGAATGCCAATAAAGCCGACCGCTACCGCGCCGGCCAGGCACAGGATCATCCAGGTCATGCTGATGCGGCGCGCGGCCGGAATGGTCGTCACCGATTCAGCTGCCATGAAACGCACCAGGATGTGCGGCTGGCCAAAGTAACCCAACCCCCAGGCCAGCAACGAGACGATGCCGACGAAGGAAGCACCGCGCATCATGTCGAGCTTGGCCGGCTCCATCAGGTCGGCAACGGTCTGCGCAGGCTGCAGGCCGCCGGTGACGGCGAAGTAGGCCACCACGGGCGCCACGATCAGCGCGGTGATCATCAAGGATGCCTGGATGGTGTCGGTCCAGCTCACGGCCAGAAAGCCGCCGATGAACACATAGGCGATGGTGCAGGCAGCGCCCACCCACAGCGCAGTCTGGTAAGGCAGGCCGAACATGTTCTCGAACAGCCTTGCGCCCGCCACCACGCCCGAGGCGCAATAAACCGTGAAGAACACCAGGATCACCACGGTCGTCAAAATGCGCAGCAGGTTGGCCTTGTCCTCGAAGCGGTTGGCGAAGTAGTCGGGCAGCGTCAGCGCATTGCCGGCCCGTTCGGTGTACAGCCGCAGCCGCGCCGCTACAAAACGCCAGTTCAGGTAGGCGCCCATGACCAGGCCCACACCAATCCAGGCTTCGCTCAGACCCGACAAATAAATCGCGCCGGGCAGGCCCATGAGCAGCCAGCCGCTCATGTCGGACGCACCGGCCGAAAGCGCAGTGACAAAGCTGCCCAGGCTGCGGCCGCCCAAAATGTAGTCGTCCAGGTTGTCGGTGCCGCGGTAGCCCAGAAAGCCGATGAACAGCATGGCAAACAGGTAGATGCCAAAGGTGACCAAAGTGGGATCGGTGAAGTTCATGAATGTCTCCTCAAAGTGGGATGTGACGTGTCAAAAGATAGGCGCGGTCCCTGCCGGTAGGCAGATTGCGTCGGCGCACCCCGAGGTAGCAGGGTGGCAGTCGTGGAGAAAAAGCGCTGAAATAAAGTTACTGGGCGAAGTCAGCGCTCAGCCCATGGTCATGAGTTGCGCGTTGCCGCCGGCGGCGGCCGTGTTGGTGCTGATGCTTTGCTCATGCATCAGCGCGCTCACGTCGTACACGGCGCCAGTGGCCAGTTGCGCCGACGTCAGGTTTTCAACCCGGACGATGGCGCCAGGGTGCTCGGCAATGCGCGGCAACAAGGCCTGCAAGGCATCGCCGTCGCCCTCGAACACCAGGGCGCTCAACTGCGTTTCACCCATCAATTGCCCGGCGCTTCGGGTCTGGACAAAGGCCTTCACCTCGGCTGGCAGCGCGGCCAGTGCCAGCGCCACGGGGCTATCGGCCGCAGGTGTTTCCAGCCAGCACGGGTTGCCGCTGGCCAGAGCGGCGGCAACCTGCTGCACCAGGCCCAGCGCGGTTTGCGGCACGGCCCAGACGGCGCCGCGCGGCAGCAGCCGGTAACGGTTCGACTCCCCGGTCGGGCCGGGCAAGGTGAACCACTGACCCAGCACGCTGCTGGCGCGGTAGGCGTTGCAGGCGGTTTCGGCACGGGCCGCGTCACCGCTGTTCTGCCAGCCGTCGAGCGCTAAAAATGCCGGGCCTTTCAGGGCTTCGCCCAGGATTTGCAAGGCCCGCAAGGCCGGCAGGTCGGCCGGATTTGGCACGGCAACCGGCGCAGCGCTGCGGCTCACCGGCATCGCCGGCAGCGCGGCCAGCGCCTGGTTGCCCTGCGCCGGGCCAGCCTGCAGCAAGCGATAAAGATACAGCGGGCCGCCCGCCTTGGGGCCGGTGCCTGACAGTCCCATGCCGCCGAAAGGCTGCACGCCGACCACCGCACCAATCACGTTGCGGTTGACGTAGATGTTGCCGGCCTGCACTTTTTGCGTCACCTGGGCAATGGTTTCATCGATGCGGCTGTGCACGCCGAAGGTCAGGCCGTAGCCGGTGGCGTTGAGCGCATCAAGCACCTTGCCCAACTGGTCGCGGCGGTAGCGCAGCACATGCAGCACCGGGCCGAAGACTTCGCGCTTCAGGCGCTCGATGCTGTCGATCTCGATCAGCGCAGGCATCACGAAATGGCCCTGGGCCGCGCTTTCGTCGCGCCCCATGCGCGTCACGGGCTGGCCTT
This sequence comes from Polaromonas sp., assembly GCF_010365105.1. Lineage (GTDB taxonomy): Bacteria > Pseudomonadota > Gammaproteobacteria > Burkholderiales > Burkholderiaceae_C > Polaromonas. The sequence goes on from NZ_JAAFGZ010000014.1 coordinate 10,908, forward strand.
CGGCCTGCATCTGCGCAATGTGCTGCTCGATCTGGGCGCGGGCGTCCTCGTCAATCACCGGGCCGACATCGGTGTGCATGCGGTCCGGGTTGCCCATGACCCATTCGCGCATCGCGTGCTTGACCATGTCGACCACGCGCTCGGCGCCGTCTTCCTGCAGGCACAAAAGACGCAATGCCGAACAGCGCTGGCCGGCCGAATCGAAAGCCGATGACAGCACGTCGCCCACCAGTTGCTCGGCCAGCGCCGACGAGTCGGCCACCAGCGCGTTCTGGCCGCCGGTTTCGGCAATCAGCGCAATCGGGTGACCCTGCGGGCTCAGGCGTTGGGCCAGCGTCTGCGCAATCAGCCGCGACACCTCGGTCGAGCCGGTGAACATCACGCCGGCCACCTGGCGGTGCGCCACCAGCGCCGCGCCCACGGTGTCGCCCGTGCCGGGCACCAGCTGCACCGCATCGACCGGTACACCGGCTTCATGCAAAATTTTGACCATCACATCGGCTACCAGTGGCGTCTGCTCGGCCGGTTTGGCCAGCGCGCAGTTGCCGCTGGCCAGCGCGGCGGCGACCTGGCCAGCAAAAATCGCCAGCGGGAAGTTCCACGGGCTGATGCACAGCACCACGCCCAGCGGGCGGTGCGTGTGGTTGTCGAAGGTGGCGGCGACCTGGGCGGCGTAGTAACGCAGGAAATCCACCGCCTCGCGCACTTCGGCAATCGCGTTGGGTAGCGACTTGCCGGCTTCGCGCACGATCAGCCCGAGCACGCTTTGCGTGCGCTGCTCCAGCAGATCGGCGGCGCGTGTTAGGCAGGCGGCGCGCTCTTGCGGCGGCGTGCCATGCCAGATTTGCGCGGCGCGGGCAGCGCGGCTGACGGCTTGCTCGACATCCTGCGATGTGGCCGGACGCACCCAGCCGACTTGGTCGCGCGTATCAGCCGGGTTCAGCACCGGTTGCCAGCCATCGGCAGCGGCGCTATCAATAAAGAAGCTGCTCACGCCCGCTCCACCTGCGCTAGCGGTATAAATGCCTTGCGTGCTGCGCAACAGGCCGGCAGAGAGTGACGCCAGTTGCTGCTCGTTTGCCAAATTCAGGCCGGACGAGTTCAGGCGCGACTGCGTGCCCAGGTCGGCAAACATCTGGCGCGGCAATGGAATCTTCGGGTGCGGCGCGCCCAGACGGCCGGTGTGATGCTCGATCTGCCGCACTTCAGCCACCGGGTCCACCACCAGTTCGGCCACTGGCACGTTGGCGTCGCCAATGCGGTTGACGAACGAGGTGTTGGCGCCGTTTTCCAGCAGACGGCGTACCAGGTAGGCCAGCAAGGTTTCGTGCGTGCCGACCGGCGCGTAAATGCGGCACGGCCGCGCCAGCTTGCCGTCGGCCACGCTGCCCGTGACCTGGTCGTACAGCGGCTCGCCCATGCCGTGCAGGCACTGGAATTCATACTGGCCGCTGTAGTAGTTGTTGCCGGCCATGTGGTAAATGCTGGCCACGGTCTGCGCGTTGTGGGTGGCGAACTGCGGATAGACTGCATCGGGCGCGGCCAGCAGCTTGCGCGCGCAGGCCAGATACGACACGTCGGTGTGCACCTTGCGGGTGTACACAGGGTAGCCGTCCAGCCCATCGAGCTGGGCGCGCTTGATCTCGCTGTCCCAGTAGGCGCCCTTGACCAGCCGGATCATCAGCCGGTGGCTGCTCCGGCGCCCCAGGTCGATCAGATGGTCGATCACGTAGGGGCAGCGCTTCAGGTAAGCCTGCACCACAAAACCGATGCCGTTCCAGCCCTTGAGCGACGGCTCGAAGCACAGGCTTTCCAGCAGGTCGAGCGACAACTCCAGCCGGTCGGCCTCCTCGGCGTCGATGTTCAGGCCGATGTCGTATTGGCGCGCCAGCAACGCCAGTTGAAGCAGGCGCGGCAGCAACTCGCCCATCACGCGGTCGCGCTGGGCGCGGCTGTAGCGCGGGTGCAGCGCCGACAGCTTGACCGAAATGCCCGGCCCTTCATGGATGCCGCGCCCGTGCGACGCCTTGCCGATGGCGTGGATCGCCTGCTCGTAGGACGCCAGGTAGCGCTCGGCGTCCTGCTCGGTGATGGCGGCTTCGCCCAGCATGTCGTAGGAATAGCGAAAGCCGGCTTTTTCCAGTGCGCGGCTGTTGGCCAGTGCTTCGGAAATGGTCTGGCCGGTGACGAACTGCTCGCCCATGAGCTTCATGGCTCGGTGCACGCCCTGGCGGATCAACGGCTCGCCGCCCTTGCCGATCAAGCGGGTCAAGGACGAGGCCAGGCTTTTTTCGCTGCTGGTCGAGGTCAGCTTGCCGGTCAGCATCAGGCCCCAGACGGCGGCGTTGACAAACATCGACGGTGAGTTGCCCAGGTGCGCATGCCAGTCGCCCCGGCTGATCTTGTCGCGAATCAGTGCGTCGCGCGTGGCATTGTCGGGAATGCGCAGCAGCGCCTCGGCCAGGCACATCAGCGCCACGCCTTCCTGGCTGGAGAGCGAAAACTCCTGCACCAGCGCTTCAACGCCGCCGGTGTCCTTCTTGCCGCGCAGGCCTTCCACCAGCCGCGTGGCGACCGATTCGATGGCGGCGCGCTGCGTGGCATCAGCGGTGTGCGCCAGTTGCACCAGCAGCGGCAGGCATTCCTCCTCGGGCCGGTGCCAGGCGGCGGTGATCGCGGCGCGCAGGTCGGTCTGCGGCAACACGTTTTGCGCCCAGTCGAGGAAGGGCTGGGCAGAATGTGCCGGGCTGGCCGGCAGCGCCAGCTCGTCGAGGTCTTCGGCTTCAACCATTTCGGCCAGACCGGTTGCACCTGAAGTTGCACCCGCAGGTGACAACCCCCGCTCCATGTTTTCGACATATTGCAGGACAGCTTGCTTGATCAGCCAGTGCGGTGCGCGGCCCTGCTGGGCGGCGGCCTCCCGGATGCGGGTTCTAAGCGTTTCGTCAACCTTGAGGCCGAGTGTGACTGTAGACATGGGTTGCACCTTTTTTGCAAAGTAAGTGCAACCAATTTTATGCAAGGTGCAACCCAAACGGAATACGGGTTAACCCTCTTATCCTGCACATCTGAAATGGCGTGAAAGGCCTGACCCGGGAGGTGTTCATCTGTGCGAAAAAGTCAAAAGCGCCCCGCCCTGGACTGCAGCTTTCCATGCTGGTGCTGTGATTTGTGCGGCCTACAATCGCAGACCGTACAAAAAAAGTTGACGGCCGCACTGACCGTTTTAGCTGGAGACCTTCTCAATGCTCACCCCATCCGCTGCGACGCCCCAAGACCTTGAAACGGAGCGCAACGAAAAACGCGCCGAACTGTACCGCGCCGCACTCGAATACCACGAATTTCCCACCCCCGGCAAGATTGCCATCGCCCCCACCAAGCAGCTGACCAACCAGCGCGACCTGTCGCTGGCCTACTCGCCCGGCGTGGCGGCGCCCTGTGAAGAAATCGTCAAGGACCCGAACGCCGCCTTCAAGTACACCAGCCGGGGCAACCTGGTGGCCGTCATCACCAACGGCACTGCCGTGCTGGGCCTGGGCGACATCGGCCCGCTGGCGTCCAAGCCGGTGATGGAAGGCAAGGGCGTGCTGTTCAAGAAGTTCGCCGGCATCGATGTATTCGATATTGAAATCGACGAAAAAGATCCGGCCAGGCTGGTCGAGATCATTGCCTCGCTGGAGCCCACCTTCGGCGCCGTCAACCTGGAAGACATCAAGGCGCCCGACTGCTTTTATGTCGAGCGCGAACTGCGCAAGCGCATGAAGATTCCGGTCTTTCACGACGACCAGCACGGCACCGCCATCACCGTCGGAGCGGCCATTTTGAATGCCCTGAAGGTGGCTGGAAAGGACCCGAAAAAGGTCAAGCTCGTGACCTCGGGCGCAGGCGCTGCCGCGCTGGCCTGCCTGAAGCTGCTGCTCAAGCTCGGCATTCCGCGCGAGAACATTTACGTGACCGATCTGGCTGGTGTGGTCTATGAAGGCCGCACCGAACTGATGGACGAAGACAAGATCCAGTTTGCGCAAGCCACTTCGGCCCGTTCACTGGGTGACATCATTGAAGGTGCGGACATCTTTCTGGGGTTGTCGGCCGGCGGCGTGCTTAAAAAAGCCATGGTCGCGAAGATGGCCGCGCGGCCCATCATTTTTGCGCTGGCCAATCCGAACCCGGAGATATCGCCCGAAGACGTCAAATCAGTGCGTGATGACGCCATCATCGCCACCGGCCGCGCCGATTACCCGAACCAGGTCAACAATGTCCTGTGCTTCCCCTACATATTTCGCGGCGCGCTGGACGCCGGTGCATCGACCATCACGCTGGAAATGGAAATTGCTGCCGTGCATGCGATTGCCGAGCTGGCGCAGGCGGAACAAAGTGAAGTGGTGGCGGCGGCCTATGCTGGCGAAAAGCTGACCTTCGGCCCGGAATACCTGATTCCCAAGCCCTTCGACCCGCGCCTGATGATGAAAATTGCGCCGGCGGTGGCTCAGGCTGCAGCCGACAGCGGCGTCGCATTGCGGCCGGTCCAGGACATGAACCTGTACCGCGAGCGGCTGCAAAGCTTTGTGTATGCCTCCGGCACCATCATGAAGCCGATCTTCACCGCCGCCAAGGCGGCCAGCCGCAAGCGGATTGCCTATGCCGAGGGCGAGGAAGAGCGCGTGCTGCGCGCCTGCCAGATCGTGGTGGACGAAAACCTGGCCCGCCCGACGCTGATTGGCCGCCCGGCGATCATTGCCCAGCGCATCGAAAAGTTCGGCCTGCGCCTGAAGGAAGAGCTGGATTACGACGTTGTCAATGTCGAGCAGGATCACCGCTACCGCGACTTCTGGCAGACCTACCACCGCCTGACCGAGCGCAGCGGCGTGACGGTACAGATGGCAAAGATCGAGATGCGCCGCCGGCTCACCCTGATTGCCGGCATGCTGCTGAACAAGGGCGATGTTGATGGCCTGATCTGCGGCACCTGGGGCACGACGGCGCATCACCTGGCCTATCTGGACCAGGTGATCGGCAAACGCCAGGGCGTCAATACCTATGCCTGCATGAACGGCCTGATGCTTCCGGGCCGTCAGGTGTTCCTGCTCGACACCCACGTCAACTACGACCCGACGGCCGAGCAGCTGGCGGAAATCACCACCATGGCGGCCGAGGAAATGATGCGTTTCGGCATCAAACCCAAGGCTGCCCTGCTGTCGCATTCGAATTTCGGCTCGTCCAACCACCCGAGCGCGCTGAAAATGCGCCGCACGCTGGAGCTGCTGCGCGAGCAGACGCCGTGGCTCGAAGTCGATGGCGAAATGCATGGCGACGTGGCACTGGACGCCGGCGCCCGCAAGCTCATCATGCCCAACAGCACGCTGAGCGGCGAAGCCAACCTGCTGGTGCTGCCCAATATCGATGCAGCCAATATTTCCTACAACCTGCTCAAGACCGCCGCCGGCGGCAACATTGCCATCGGCCCTGTGCTGCTGGGCGCCAACAAGCCGATGCATATCCTGACGCCCACGGCCACGGTGCGCCGGATCGTCAACATGACGGCCCTCACGGTGGCTGACGCCAACGCCGCGCGATAAGCCAGTACTTTCCAGGCGACAGTGACTTCAGAGGGCTTTATAGCCCTCTTTTTCATGCCTAAAATTTCAGCATTCGCTTGCCTTTTGTTTCGGCATGCGGCAAACTACTCCTCTTGAAATTTAAGGGTTAACCCGGAAGCTTCCCAGGTTAACGCTGGATTCAAGAAAGGTATTTTTCATGCGGATATTGCGGAGGGATTGGTCCGAACGCTGGCGTCAAGCTGGCTTGACGATGCTGCTGGCGGTTTCAGTCGGCCTGTTGGTTTTGCCCTGCGGCACGGCCCATGCCAGAAACACATCCTCGCCGGCAGTTGCCGACACCGTTGCGCTTGCCCAGTTGCCTCCCCAGGGGCGCAACATGCTGACGCTGATTTACCAAGGCGGACCTTTCAGGCATGACAAGGACGGCGTGGTGTTTGGCAACCGGGAACGGCTGCTTCCCGCAAATGTTCGCGCTTACTACCGTGAATATACCGTCAGGACACCTGGAGAGCGCAGCCGCGGAGCACGACGCATCGTATGTGGCGGTTTGCAAGCTGCGGCACCCGATGCCTGTTTTTACACCGACGATCACTATGCGAGTTTTCGCAAAATCGTTCATTAACCAGGACTGTGGTTGTTATTTTGACTTTAGACCTAAGAGAAAGAGAAACGGAGATGGATACACCACTTCGTAAGGACGACGAAACACCTTTGAAGGGCATTCGGCCCAACATTGTGCAGTCCATACGCGCCTTCCGCGTGCCCGAGTTGCAGGAAGCTGCCACGAAGCTGAACCAGCATTTCCTGTATGCCAACCTGGGCAACGCCCAGAGCAAGCAGGACATTCTGGACATGATCGCGGCCCAGTACACCTTTCCGGCGCATTTCGGCAAGAACTTCGATGCCCTGTACGACTGCATGACCGATCTGGTCCACAAGTCAGGGCCGCAGCCCGGCTTCATCGTCGTGCTGGAGCAGATTCCCGCGCACGCCAAGTTCGACAAGGAAGCGCGCGAGCAACTGCTGGACATCTTCAGGGATGCAGCCGACTACTGGGCGGATCGCAAGATACCGTTCCGGTGCTTCTATTCTTTTCTGTAGCCCGCTCCCCGGACATTGGCCAAGGGGATCGGGCTAATCAGGCCCAGCAAGTCGCGCTAGACGGTGATGAACCGATGCCGACCGACAAACTTCTCGACGTATCGCCGCTGGCGCTGCGCATGAGCAGTCCTTTCAATGCAAGCTACTGGCTTGCAGCGGCCTGAACCACGGTTCAGGCTGAAAACAAAAAAACCCGCATCCTGCGGGTTTTTTTGTGACTGAAATCAGTCTTTTCCGCTTGTCTGGCGGGAAAGGATAGCTACTATTTTTATAGTGAGCCAGTGTCCTCAGCCTGGGCCGTACCAGCCTTGACCTGCTGCGTCAGCGCCAGGTACTCGGCCACCGGCACTTCTTCGGCGCGTCGCTTGACATCAAAGTCACCGGCAAACTCTTTTTGCTCCAGCCACTTCCCCAGTGTATGGCGCAGCAGCTTGCGCCGCTGGCTGAACGCCACCCGCACCAGTTCGCTGAGCAGCTTGACGTCGAGCTGCACCGGCTCGGCATGCGGCACCATGCGCACGATGGCGCTGTCCACACGCGGCGGCGGGTCGAAGCTCTGCGGCGGAACGTGCAGCACGTTTTCCATGGCGTAGCGCCACTGCAGCATGACGCTCAGCCGGCCATAGTCACTGGTCGAGGGCATGGCCACCATGCGGTCGATGACTTCCTTTTGCAGCATGAAATGCTGGTCCTCGATCACATCGACCGCATCGAGCAGGTGAAAAAGGATGGGCGTGGAGATGTTGTACGGCAGGTTTCCAACAACACGCAATTTAAGAGCCCCCACGCTCCCCGCTTCGCGTGGTTCGCTGCCCCCCGAGGGGGCGTTGCGCCTGTGGCCCGGCAAAGCCGGTTCCACGGCCCCGGCTGGCAGGGGAAATGCCCCCACTTTGCCCGCTTTATCTCTGACCAAGCCCACCTGCTCCGCCAGCTGCCTGAAATCGACCCGCAGCACATCGGATTCGATGACGGTCAGCTGGGGATTGGAACGCAGCTGGTGCGCCAGGTCGCGGTCCAGCTCGATCACTGTCAGGTGGCCAAGCCGCGCCACCAGCGGCCGCGTCATCGCCGCCAGGCCGGGGCCGATCTCGACCATCGGCTGGCCGGGCAAGGGCGCAATCGCGTCAACGATGCCTTCGATGATCAGCCGGTCGGTCAGGAAATGCTGGCCGAAGCGCTTTCGCGCAATGTGCTTCATTGCGGCTGCTCGCGGAATTCCACGTAGGCACGCCCGCGAATGTCCTCTGCCCAGCGCACCAGCGCTTCCTCCTGCTTTTTCTCGCGCAGCATGCCGCGCACCATCTCGCGCTGGTCACGCGGCGACACCGGCACCTCGCGGCGTTCCAGCACCTGCAGCAGGTGAACGCCAAAGCGCGACACCAGCGGGTCGGACACCTGGTTGGGCGCCAGCGCATTCATGACCTTTTCAAATTCCGGAACAAAGGCGCCGGCAGGTGCCCAGCCCAAGTCGCCGCCCTGCTTGGCCGAGCCATCCTGGCTGTTCTCGCGCGCCAGCGCCGCAAAGTCGGCCTGGCCGGCCACGATGCGTTTTTTGAAGCCGGCAAGTTTCTCGATGGCGGCCGCTTCGGTCAGCTGGGGTGTCAGCCGCAGCAGGATGTGGCGGGCACGGGTTTGCGCAACCATGGCGTCAGGCAGGCCGCCCTGGCGTTTCTCGATCACCTTCAGGATGTGAAAGCCAGCGGCGCTGCGCACCGGACCGGCCAGGCCGCCGGCGCGCAGGCTTTGCGTCGCCTCGACAAACAGCGGCGGGTAGCGGTCAGCGCTGCGCAGGCCCATCTGGCCGCCGTTGCCGCGCGACGCCGACGCCGAGACCTCGGCCGCCAGCGCGGCGAAGTCGGCGCCGGCGCGGGCGCGGTCCAGCACCTGCTGGGCCTTCGCCTGCAGGCTGGCGACCTGGTCGGGCGTGGCGTTTTCAGGCACCGCCACCAGAATTTCAGCCAGGTTGAGCGCCGCCGGCGCTGCGCTGGCCGCACCCGGCTGACCCTGCTGGTCGCGCAGGTAGGCGTCGATGTCGGACTCGCTGACGTCCACCTTGACTTCGCGCTGGCGCAGGCGGCTGATCAGCAGTTCGTCCCGGATCTCGGAGCGGAACTGGTCATAGTCGATGCCGTCGGCCTTCAGCCGCAAACGCAGCTCGTCCACCGTGATCTGGTTCTGCCGGGCCACCGTCTGGACCGCGCCCTCGACGGCGTTGTCGTCAATCTTCAGGCCCGAGGCCTGGGCCGCCTGCAATTGCGCCTTGTCGCTGATCATGCGTTCGATCAGCTGCGGCAGCAGCTCGTTGCGCGGCGGCACGGCGGTACCCTGCTGCTTGAGCATCTGCTCGGTGCGCAGCAGCTTGGCGCGCACTTCGTTGTTGGTGATCGGCTCGGAATTGACCACGACCACGATGAAGTCGGCCTGGCGCTGGGCGCCTGCGCGCGGCGCCGTGCTGGCCGCCGGCGGTGCAGGCACCACCAGGCGCGGCGTGGCCGAGGGCCGGGCAATCTGGGCGTGCACGGCGCCCAAAGGCAGCGCCAGCAGAAGCACCAGCGCGCCGGACAGCGGCCGGACAGAGGGAAAGCGGTGTTTAGTCATAAGTGGTAAAGCGGCTGGGAGGGCTGATTTTGTCACGCAGGTTCTGGTAGCGTGGCACGTTGCTTTTGAGTGTTTCGAGCGGACTGGCGCCGATGCGCGAAAAACCCACCATTTCAAGCTGGAACAAGATGCGTGTGCTGGAGGTCGCCGTGCTGTTTTGCGAGCGCTGCAGCACGACGCGGCCAATCCAGCAGCAGCCATCGTATTCAATGCCGACCACCGCATCGACCAGCTTTTTCTCCAGCGTGCTGTAGTTCAGCCGGCCCACGCTGTAGTAGCGCCCGCCGCCCTGGCCGCGTCCGGCGCCCAGGTCCTGGCCCTTGTCGCCCCACAGGTCGTTGATCGGCCACTGCCAGCCGACGTCAATCTGCTCGCTGATGTTGCGCTGGCGGCGAAAGGCGGCGCTGACGGTGCGGTAGTTGCCGGGGTTGTAACGCACGCCGATGGACGCCAGTTCCGATTCCCTGATCTTGGGGTTGTACTGGACCGTGCTGTCGAACGTCCACTGCGGCACCCAGTTGACCGACGCGCCGACCAGCAGGTCGCTGACGCGGTCGGTCACCGGCAACGCGCCGGGCACCGGCGTCGTGCCAATGGCTGGCAGGCTGACGCGCTGGTCGTCAAAGCGCAGGCGCTGCGCCACGCCCAGGCGCACAGCCTCGGCGCCCGTGGCCGGGTCCAGCAGGCGCGAGGTCAGGCCCAGCGTGAGCAAATTGGCGTCAGAGATGCGGTCGTTGCCGACAAAAGCGTTTTCGGTGAAGACGGTGGCAAAGTTGAAGCTGTTGGCGCCCGAGTCGTAGTTCGGCAGAAAACTCTGGTCGCGGTAAGGCGTTCGCACATAGAAGGCGCGCGGCTCCAGCGTCTGGGTGAAGCTGCGGCCAAAATAGCTGGCATCGCGCTCGAACGTCAGACCGCTGTCCAGGCTGAAGGTCGGCACGACGCGCGTGGCCGACGTGGCGCCGTTGGCCAGCGGCGATTCAAACTGGTAGCTGGTCGCATGCAGCTGCACCTTGGGCGTGACATAACCCCAGGGCGCCAGCCACGGACGGCTGACCTGCAGCCGGCTGAAGGCCCGGTTGCCATTGGGCTGCTTCGTCAGGTTCTGGTCGGCAGAAAACCGGGTGAAGTCGGCCTCGGCGGACCAGTCAAAACCACTGCCCATCCCCAGCAGCGGGGCGTCGACGCGGGTGTAGGCCGCGGTCAGTTGCGGCAGGCGGTCATACGGCGGGATGATCGGCGAGTTGACATCCTGCAGCGTCTGCCACTTCAGCGCCCGCACCGACGAGGAAAAATAACCCTTGTTCCAGCTCAGGATGGCGTCCTGCGTCAGCAGCCGCTGCGTGACCTGGCCGGTGGCCACCGGAAAATCACGCCAGTAGTCGTTGTCGCTGACCTTGTTCAGGTTCAGGTTCAGCCCCACGCCGCCAATGGCCGAAACGCCGGTGTCGATGGCGCCGATGTGCTGCAGCGAATACGACCAGCGGTCGCGCCCGCGCAGCTTGTCGCCTGGCAGGACATTGGCGCGCAGCTGGCCGCTGTAGGTCGGCTCCAGGTAGCGGAACTCGCCAGCCAGATCGACGCCGCGCTTGGTCATGATGGCGGGCGAAAAAGTCGCATCCCGGTTGGGCGCGATGTCAAAGTAATACGGCTGGCGGACTTCGAAGCCGTTGAGAGAATCCAGGCCCAGCGTGGGCGGCAGGAAGCCAGATTTGCGCTTGTCGCTGAGCGGAAAGCTGACCTTGGGGAAGGCCAGGATCGGCACCTGCTTGAAACGCACGACCGCGCCGGTGGCCACGCCGACCTCGCGGTCCAGGTCAAAGTCCACCCGGGTCGCGGTCATTTCCCAGGCCGGCTTCCAGCTTTCCTCGTTGTCACGCTCGCACGTGGTGTAGGTGGCGCGGTGCGCGCTGAAGTGCTTGTCGTCGATGAAATCGACGCGCTCGGCCTGGCCGTTGCCGCCGTTTTGCAGAAAGCGGTAGCGCGGCGTGGTGAAAAAGCCTTCGAAACGGTCGAGCTTGAGCTGCAACTCGGGGCCTTCAAAGCGGTTGCCGGCATTGTTGATGCGCACATTGCCCGTGCTCTTGAGCTGGTCGTCGGGCTGGTAGTACTCGATCCGGTCGGCGCGCATCGAGGTGGCGCCACGGCGCAGTTCGGCGTTGCCCTCGATTACCGTTTCCAGGTCCGGACGACCCGAAATGGTGTCGCCAAAGACGAAGGTCGGCCCCTCGTCCCCGGGCGCTTTGGAAACGTCCTCGGCCAGCAGGGGCGAGCTTTGGAGCGTCAGCGGCGCGGACGGCGCGGTGCCGTTGGCTACCACGGCAGGCGCCTGCGCATGACCAGGTCCAGCGACGGCCAGCCCCAGCGTGGCGAGCATCGCCAGCCGGGAGACCGCGTGGGCCACCGGGGAAAGAATAAAGAAGGGGCGGGATGCGTGGCGCATCGTTTGTATGAGATAAACCCGTTTGTAAAATCAGGACTGATTATCCATGACCCTCCTGCCCCGGCCCGCGCCGGCTTGCTGCACCGACCAAGGGCTTTGAAAACATGACCGCTTCCCTTCTCCCCGACTGGCTTGACCCCGCGCGCGCCAGCGCTTTTTCCCAGTGGCTGACCGCCGTCGCGCCGCAGCACGGCTTGCAGCCAGAGACCGTCCGCCTGGCGTCGGCCGATGCCAGCTTCCGGCGCTATTTCCGCGTGGACGCGGCGGGCGGCCAGAGCTTCATCATCATGGACGCGCCGCCAGCGCAAGAAGACTGCGCGCCTTTCGTCAAGGTCGCCGGCCTGATGGCGGACGCCGGCCTTAAGGCGCCGCGCGTGCTGGCCTGGGATGCACCGCTGGGCTTCATGCTGCTGAGCGACCTGGGCGCGCAGACCATGATGGACGTGATCGCGCCGCCCGCCGCCGTCGATGCCCGCATCGAGGCAACGCCAGCGCACTTCGAGCTTTACATGCAGGCGGTGGACGTGCTGGTGCAGTGGCAGCTCGCGTCCAAACCCGGCGTGCTGCCGCCTTACGACGATGCGTTGCTGTCGCGCGAACTGGCGCTGTTTCCCGAGTGGTATGTCGGCAAGCACCGGGGTTTTGCGCTGGATGCGAGCTTGATGGGCAAGTTTGATTCGCTGTTTGCGCAGATCAAGGCCAGCAACCTCGATTCGCTGGACGGCGCGCGCGTCTACGTTCACCGCGACTTCATGCCGCGCAACCTGATGGTCGATGCCAACGGCGACCTCGGCGTGCTTGACTTCCAGGACGCGGTCTATGGCCCGGTCACCTATGACATCGCCAGCCTGATGCGCGACGCGTTCCTGAGCTGGGAAGAGGAATTCGTGCTCGACATCACCGTGCGCTACTGGCAAAAGGCGCGCAAGGCGGGCTTGCCGGTCGGCGACGATTTCGGCGAGTTCTACCGCGCGGTCGAATGGATGGGCCTGCAGCGTCACCTCAAGGTGCTGGGCATTTTTGCGCGTTTGAGTCTGCGCGACGGCAAGCCGAAATACCTGGCCGATACACCGCGCTTCATCAAGTACGCCCGCGCCACCTGCGCCCGGTACCGCCAGCTCGGGCCGCTGATGGTGTTGCTCGACGAGATTGAGGGGAATGAAACCCGCGTGGGGTACACGTTTTGATGCAAAAAATGCCTTTTGCGCATTCTGGACGGGTGCTGTCAGCTATTGATTTGATAGTTAAACAGGCTAATTCCCCATTGGCTCGCACGCCATGAGCGCCCGTTTTTACGCCGACATCGCGCTCGTTCCCGGCCAGAGCGTCACGCTGCCCGAGCAGACCGCGCGCCATGTGCAGGTGCTGCGCCTGCAGCCCGGCGGACACATCACCTTGTTTAATGGGCGGGGCGATGCGGAGGGCGAATTCGACGCCACGGTCGAGCGCATGGGCCGCAGCGATGTGGATGTCACCATCGGCGCTTTCACCGCCACGGCGCGCGAGGCCCGCCGCGCCATTCACCTGGTGGTCGGCATGCCGGCCAACGACCGCATGGACTGGCTGATTGAAAAAGCCACAGAACTCGGCGCCGCCAGCATCCAGCCGGTGATGAGCGAGCGCAGCGTGCTGCGCCTGAAAGCCGAGCGCGCCGACAAGAAAGTCGCGCACTGGCAAGGCATTGCGATGGCCGCCAGCGAACAATGCGGCCGCAACCGCCTGCTGCGCGTGCATGACGTGGTGACACTTTCCGACTGGCTGAAAAAGACCGCCGCCCTGCCCGCCGAGCCCGGCATGCGGCTGCTGCTGTCGCTGCAGGACGGGAGCGGCCCGCTGCTACAGGCCATCGCCAGCACCCCGCCAGGCAGCGCGCTGACCTTCCTGAACGGCCCCGAGGGCGGGCTGAGCCGGGACGAGGAAGCCGCTGCCATCGCCTGCGGCTTCAGCCCGGTCACGCTGGGGCCGCGCGTGCTGCGCGCCGAGACCGCGCCGCTGGCCTGCCTGTCGCTGTTGAATCTCGACTGAACCCCTGCCAAACCTGGACTGAAACGCATGAACCGCAACCTCTGGCTGCTGACGATTTGTCAGGGCCTGTTCCTGACCAACAACGTCACCTTCATCGCCATCAATGGCCTGGTCGGCCTGAGCCTGGCGCCGCTGGGCTGGATGGCCACGCTGCCGGTGATGGCCTATGTGGTCGGCGGTGCGCTGTCCACCGGGCTGGTGGCGCACACCCAGCGCCGCTTTGGCCGCAAGGCCTCGTTCCAGCTTGGGCTGCTCGTCGGCCTGGCGTCGGCCCTGCTGTGCTGCTACGCGGCCTACAGCCGGAACTTCTGGCTGCTGGTGGCGGCCACGCTGGTGGCCGGCTACTACAACGCCAATGCGCAGCTCTACCGCTTTGCCGCTGCCGAACTGGCACTGCCGGCGTTTCGCGAAAAGGCGATTTCGCTGGTGATGGCCGGCGGCCTGATCGGCGCGGTGGCGGGGCCCAATCTGGCATCCGCCACACGCAGCCTGACCGCCGTGCCGTTTGCCGGCGCCTACCTGGCGCTGGCCGGCGTGGCGCTGCTGGCGATGGGCCTGCTGGCCTTCATCGACTTTCCGGCCGCGCCGGCACGAAGCGGCGCCAGCAGCGGCGGCCGGCCGCTGGGCGTCATCATGCGCCAGCCGGTGTTCATCGTCGCCGCCAGCGCCGGTGCGCTGGGCTACGGCGTGATGAACCTCCTGATGGCCGCCACGCCGATTGCCATGCAGGTCTGCGGCCTGCCGTTTTCCGACGTGGCGTGGGTGCTGGAATGGCATGTGATCGGCATGTTCGCACCTGGCTTTTTCACCGGCCATTTGATCAAGCGCTTTGGCACGCTGCCCGTCATGGCAACCGGGCTGGCGCTGAACATCGCCTGCGTGCTGATCGCGCTGTCAGGCGTCGAGTTCAAACAATTTCTGGCGGCGCTGTTTTTGCTCGGCCTGGGCTGGAACTTCCTGTTCACCGGCGCGACCACGCTGGCGTTGACAGCCTATCGGCCGGAAGAAAAGGACAAGGCGCAAGGCGCGCTGAATTTTTGCGTGTTTGCCGTGCTGGCGGTGTCGTCGCTGGCGTCGGGCGTGCTGGTGACCACGCAGGGCTGGACGCTGCTCAATGTTGGCTCGTTGCTGCCCCTAAGCCTGACCGGGCTGGCGCTGGGCTGGCTGGCCGTGTCGCAGCGCAGGCCGCACAGGGTTTAAGGCGTCGATTTGCTACTATTTATATAGCTTGAAAGCGTTACCCAGAAAGCGGAAAAGGCAGTTTTTGCAATAATTTACAGCTTCTGACGCTTTTCAACCCGGCACGCTGGCCATTACCTGCGCCACCGCCGCCGTCAGCTTCTTGGCATACGGCACATGCAAAAACTCGTTCGGCCCGTGGGCATTGCTCCTGGGGCCAAGCACGCCGCAGACCATCATCTGCGCTTTCGGAAAGCCCTTGCTCAGCATCCCCATCAGCGGAATCGTGCCGCCCTGGCCCATCGTGCCGCAGGGCGCGCCGAAGAAGTTTTGCGACGCCGCATCGAGCGCTTGCTCGAACCATGGCACCGAGCTCGGCGCGTTCCAGCCGGACGCGCCGCCGCCGCCCTGGAAGGTCACTTTAGCCTGGTAGGGCGCGTTGTCTTCAAGCAGCTTTTTGAGTTCCTGCACCGCCGCGCCGGCATCGACCAGTGGCGGAAAGCGCAGCGACAGCTTGAAGGCGGTGTAGGGGCGCAGCACATTGCCGGCATCGCGAAAGGACGGAAAACCTTCGGCGCCGGTCACGCTCAGCGTCGGGCGCCAGGTGCGGTTGAGCAGCGCCTCGACCGGGTCGGTGGTCGTCGGCAGCGCAAAGGCCGTCGAGCCTTCGCAGTCGTAATGCGCCCACGGAAAGCGCTTGTAGATCTCGTCGCCCAGGATTTTCGCCGTGGCCTCGGCCTGTGCCAGCCGGTCGGCCGGCACCTCGCAGTGAAAGCTTTGCGGCAGCAGCCGGCCGGTGGCGCTGTCTTCCAGCCGGTCCAGCACCTGCCGCATGATGCGAAAGCTCGACGGCACGAGGCCGCTGGCGTCACCCGAATGCACGCCTTCGGTCAGCACCTCCACCTTGAGCACGCCGGCCGCGTTGCCGCGCAGGCTGGTGGTCAGCCAGAGCTGGTCGTAGTTGCCGGCGCCCGAGTCCAGGCAAACCACCAGCGCCACCTCGCCGAGCCGGTCCTTAAGCGCATCGACATACGGCAGCAGGTCGTAGGAGCCGCTTTCCTCGCAGGTCTCGATCAGGCCGACGATGCGCGGATGCGCGATGTTTTGCGTTTTTAACGCCTGCACGGCAGCGATGCTGGCATACACCGCATAGCCGTCGTCGGCGCCGCCACGGCCGTACAGCTTGCCGTCTTCGTAGGTGGCTTTCCACGGGCTCAGGTCGTTGCGCCAGCCGGTGAACTCGGGCTGCTTGTCCAGGTGGCCGTACATCAGCACGGTTTGTGTCGAGCCGGTGCGGGTCGCCGGAATTTCAAAGAACAGCACCGGCGTGCGGCCTTCGAGCTTCACCACTTCCAGCACAAGGCCCTCGACCTTCTGCGCCTCCACCCACGTCGCGGCATGGCGCATGACGGTGTCGATATGGCCGTGGCTGGCCCAGTCCGGGTCGAAGGTTGGCGACTTGGCCGGAATGGCGATGTAGTCGGTCAACTGCTTGAGAATGTCGCCGTCCCACTGGGCGGTGACCTGGGACAGCGCCTGGGCGGCGTTGAGGATGTCGGCGGGAATTTCGCGGTGCAGTGGGGCGTTCATGGCGGACTCCGGAGATGAAAAGTGGGGCCTCTGGGCAAGACGGCTACTTTACGCCTGCGGCAATAACCCCGCCCGCGCCTGAACCGGGCCGATCCACCGGCCCTCAGGAAGAGGCGTTGCCTTCTGCAGCATCAATGGCCACATTCTGCGCATACAGCTCATGGAGCTTGGCCTGCAGCAAGGCCTTGTCCGGCAACTGGGTCTGGTAGGCGGCGATCAGCGCCGGGGACAGGCTGCGGCTGAGCGCGTATTCCACGACTTCCTCGTCCTTGCTGGCACACAACAGCACGCCGATGGCCGGCTGCTCATGCGGCTTTTTGACATCGCGGTCCAGCGCTTCGATGTAAAAGCCAAGCTTGCCCAGGTATTCCGGCTCGAACCGCCCGACCTTCAATTCAATCGCCACCAGGCAATTGAGGCCCCGGTGAAAAAACAGCAGGTCCAGCGCAAAGTCTCGACCGCCCACCTGCAGCGGGTATTCGCTGCCGACAAAGCAGAAATCACGGCCCAGCTCGATCAGGAACTGCTTGAGCTGCTGCAGCAAACCCTGATGCAAGTCGGCCTCCTGATGGCCTGGCGGCAGGTCCAGGAACTCGACCAGGTAACTGTCCTTGAAGACGCTCAGGGCGTCGGGATGCATTTGTGACACCAGCGGTGTCACTTTTACCGGACTCAGCACCGTGCGCTCGAACAGCGCGGTCTTGAACTGGCGCTCCAGTTCGCGCTTGCTCCATTTTTCGCGTATCGCCTGGCGCAGGTAAAACTCGCGCTCCTCGGGCCGCTGGCTCTGGTTGAGGATGATGAGGTTGTGCGTCCACGGCAATTGTCTCGGCAGTGCCGAGATTTTCTCGTTGTTCCGGTACGCCTCGTAAAACTGCCGCATCCGGAACAGGTTGCGCGTGGTAAAGCCACGCAGCCCCGGCTGGGTGCGCGCCAGGTGGCCGGCCAATTGCGCGACCACGCCATCGCCCCACTGCGCCTGCTCGATCTTGCGGCTGATGGTCTGGCCGACCTGCCAGTACAAATCAATCAGCGTGGTATTGACGGCCTTCACCGCGCGCTGCCGGGCGGCAGCGATGAGTGCGGCGACTTCCTCGAAATCGGCCTGGGCAGCCAGCGCCGGCTGAAGGGTTGATGACATGGCCGTCAGACCTGCGAAGCCGCCGGATCATCCGCCATCGGCTCGCCCAGCCGCACCGCCCGCCCCGGCGCCCAGTCGGTATTGAAGCGCAGCGGGCCTTTGGGAAACAGCATGACGACGGTGGAGCCGAGCAAAAAACGGCCCATTTCCTCGCCCTGCCTGAGCACGACTTCGGGCTGGCCGGACGCCGGGTAGCGCCATTCGCGCACCACCTTGCCGCGCGGCGGATTGACCACGCCATGCCAGACGGTGGCCATGCTGCCGACAATCGTCGCGCCGACCAGCACCAGCACGAAAGGCCCGCGCGCCGACTCGAACACGCAGACGACGCGTTCGTTGCGCGCGAACAGCCCCGGCACGCCGCGCGCCGTCACCGGGTTGACCGAAAACAGGTCGCCAGGCACGTAAATCATGCGGCTCAAGCGCCCGCCCGCCGGCATGTGGATGCGGTGGTAGTCCTTCGGGCTCAGGTAGATCGTGGCGAAATGGCCGTTGTCGTACTGCGCGGCCAGCGCCTTGTCGCCACCAACCATCGCCGTGGTGGAATAGTGGTGCCCCTTGGCCTGTAAAAGCTGGTCATGCGCAATGGCGCCAAACTGGCTGATCGCGCCATCGACCGGGCAGACCAGCGCCGCTTTTGCCAGCGGGCGCGCGCCTGGCTTGAGGGCGCGGGTGAAAAAGTCGTTGAAGGTCAGGTAGCTGCTGATGTCAGAATTGAGCGCCTCGTCCATGTTCACCCGGTACTTGGCGACAAAGCGGCGGATGATTTCGGTGGTCACCCAGCCGCGTTCGCGCGACGCAACAAAGCCGGCAAAGCGGGTAAGCGCCTGTTTGGGCAACAGGTATTGGGGCAAAACGGCAAGACGGTCGGACACAGGCGCTGACGGAAGTGAAGGGAAGAATCATTCTATCGAGCCTCGCCGCATCGCCGTGCGGGTGTTTGTCCTGAAGGCCGCCGCCTTCAATGCGTCGGGTAGCCAGCCTCGGTCAGCGCATTGGCGACGGTCTGCCGCTCCTGTGCCGTCTCGACCGTGACTTTTTTGGCTGGCAGGTCGATGCTGATCATGGCGTCGGCATCGAGTTGCTGAAGGGCCTTGGTAATGACGCCGGCGCAGTGGCCGCAGCTCATGTCGGGAACATTGAATTCCATGGTGTTTCCTTGGGAAGTAAAAGTTGAAAAGAACCGGGGGCGCTGTCTTTCGCGCCTTGGCGGGAATGACGCCAGGCAATGTAATGCTTTGCCGGATTCCCAAGGCGAAGTCTGAACCTTCCCATGGTGGCAAAGTCAACGGGTTGTGTACAAATCCTGAAATCCGTCAGGATGAATGTCAATCAGCGCTTGACCCTGCCATCATGGCAAGGTTCAGACTCGCCCCATCGTTGCATCTTCAGGAGACACGCATGAGCGTCAGCCACACCCTTCCAGCCCCGCTGGCCCCCGCATCCGCCTTGAAAGAATGGCGCTTCCCCGTCGAAGGCATGACCTGCGGCTCGTGCGTGGCCCGGGTCGAAAAAGCCCTGGCCGCCACGCCAGGCGTCGAGGAGGCCAGCGTCAATTTCGCCACCGAGCAGGCCAGCGTCAAGGCAGGCCGCGAAGTCACCCTGGACATGCTGAAAGCGGCTGTGGAAAAAGCCGGTTACGCCGTGGGCAGCACCGCAGGCAGCGCCGTGGGTGAGACGTCGCTGCGGCTGAAGATTGGCGACATGACCTGCGCGTCCTGCGTCGCGCGCGTGGAAAAGGCCTTGAAGCAGGTGCCGGGCGTGCTGTCGGCCGAAGTCAACCTGGCGACGGAGACCGCCGAAATCACCCTGGCGAGTGACGCGGCCGCCCTGCCCCGGCTCATTGCGGCGGTGGAAAAGGCCGGCTACCGGGCAGAAGCGATTCCCGATGTCGCTACCGGCGCCAGCCCGTCAACACCGTCCGGCGCGCCTTGGTGGCCGATTGCCGTCGCCGCCGCGTTATCGGCGCCACTGGCGTTGCCCATGGTCGGCATGCTGTTTGGCAAGGAATGGATGC
This sequence comes from Polaromonas sp., assembly GCF_010365105.1. Taxonomy (GTDB): domain Bacteria; phylum Pseudomonadota; class Gammaproteobacteria; order Burkholderiales; family Burkholderiaceae_C; genus Polaromonas. The sequence goes on from NZ_JAAFGZ010000014.1 coordinate 30,557, forward strand.
TCGATGGCTGGATTCAGTGGCTGCTCGCCACGCCAGTGCAGTTCTGGCTCGGTGCGCGTTTTTACAAGGCCGGCTGGAAGGCCGTTCGCGCCGGCGCCGGCAACATGGACTTGCTGGTGGCGGTCGGCACATCGGCGGCCTACGGGTTGAGCGTGTATCTGCTGCTGCGCCACGGCGAACACGGCATGCCGCATCTTTACTTCGAGGCGTCGGCTGTTGTCATCACACTGGTGCTGCTGGGCAAATGGCTGGAAGCGCGGGCCAAGCGCCAGACCACCGAAGCCATCCGGGCGCTCAATGCGCTGCGGCCAGAAACCGCACGGCTTCGGCGTGATGGCGTGGACAGGGATGTGCCCATTGGCGAAGTGCAGGTCGGAGACCAAGTGGTCGTGCGGCCGGGTGAACGCATCGCGGTCGATGGCGAAATTCTGGAAGGCGCGACCGAAGTCGATGAATCGCTGATCACCGGCGAAAGCCTGCCGGTCAGCAAACAGGCTGGTGACCATGTCACGGGCGGCGCGGTCAATGCCGAAGGGCTGATCCTCGTGCGCACCACGGCGGTTGGGGCCGAATCGACGCTGGCGCGCATCGTGCGCATGGTCGAGTCGGCGCAGGCCAAAAAAGCACCGATCCAGCGGCTGGTCGATCAGGTCAGCGCGGTGTTTGTGCCGGTGGTCATCGGACTGGCTCTGGTCACGCTGCTGGGCTGGGGGCTGGCGGGCTCGGGAGAAGGCCACTGGGAAACCGCCATCCTGAACGCGGTCGCCGTGCTGGTGATTGCCTGCCCCTGCGCGTTGGGGCTGGCCACGCCGACCGCCATCATGGCCGGCACCGGCGTGGCGGCGCGGCACGGCATCCTGATCAAGGACGCCGAAGCGCTGGAAGTGGCGCACCAGGTGAAAATCGTCGCTTTCGACAAGACCGGCACGCTGACCGAGGGCAAGCCCGAACTGGTCGCACTGGAACCCGCCGGGATTTCACGCGATGCGGCCCTTGGCTGGACCGCCGCCATTCAGGCGGGCAGCGAGCATCCGCTGGCGAAAGCGGTCACGCAACTCGCCGTGAAGGAAGAACTCGGCGTGCCGGCGGCGTCCCAGGTCCGTGCAGTGGCCGGGCGCGGCATGTCGGCCGTGGTCGAGGGCCATGAACTGCGGCTGGGCAGCCCGCGCTTCATGCAGGAACTGGGCGTGGACCTTGGCGCCTTCGCAGTGCGCGCGCAGGCACTGGAGGCCGAAGGCCGCACCGTGTCTTATCTGGCCGATGTGACCAGTGCGCCGCAACTGCTGGCGCTGCTGGCCTTTGGCGACACGGTCAAGGCCAGCGCCGCCACGGCCGTCACCAGCCTGCATGCGCTTGGCATCCGGACCGCGCTGGTCACTGGCGACAACCAGGGCAGCGCCGAGGCGGTGGCCAGGCAGCTCGGCATCGACATCGTGCATTTCCAGGTCCTGCCTGAAAACAAGGCGGCCATCATCGGCCAGCTCAAGGCGCAATTGAAGGACGGCGGCCGGGTGGCGATGGTCGGCGACGGCATCAACGACGCGCCCGCGCTGGCGTCAGCCGATGTCGGCATTGCCATGTCCACCGGCACCGACGTGGCCATGCAGGCCGCCGGCATCACGCTGATGCGCGGCGACCCGGCGCTGGTGGCCGACGCCATCGATATCTCGCGCCGTACTTACGCCAAGATCCGGCAAAACCTGTTCTGGGCGTTTTTCTACAACGCGGTCGGCATTCCGCTGGCGGCGTTTGGAATGCTCAGCCCGGTGATTGCCGGCGCGGCCATGGCCTTCAGCAGTTTCAGCGTGGTGATGAACGCGCTGCTGCTGCGCCGCTGGAAAGGAAGTTCGAAATGACCGCAGCTGTGATGGGCAATGGCCCCTTCAACATCGGCCAGGCCGCCAGCCAGTCGGGCGTGTCGGCCAAGATGGTCCGGCATTACGAGTCGCTGGGCCTGCTGCCCGCCGTGCACCGCACCGACGCGGGCTACCGGCAGTATGGCGACAAGCAAATCCATACCCTGCGTTTCATCCGCCGCGCACGAACACTCGGCTTCAGCATGCTGGAGATTGCCGAGTTGCTCAAGCTGTGGCAGAACCAGGGCCGCGCCAGCGCCGACGTGAAACGCATCGCCCAGGCGCATGTGGCCGACCTGGAGCGGCGCATTGCCGAGATGGAAGCGATGCGGCAAACGCTGGCCCAACTGGCGCGTTGCTGCGCGGGGAACGACCGGCCCGATTGCCCGATATTGAAAGAGCTGGCGCGGTAACCACACCTGTTTTGGCGATGTGTTTCACACGCTTTTCCCAATCGTGGCGCCTGCATTTTCGGTTTGTTGATTCAAGACCCGAGAACCGGCCCGCCGCCTGCATGACTTGACCCAGCGCAATAGATACCGGCCTGAAAAGTTCAATAATGGCGGGTGGTGCCAGGGTCAAGGAGCATGGGTTTTGCGGTCCCGTGGCGCGACATCTCAAGATCACGGACCGAGGCATGAAACACCCCACCCAAGCAGACTGGAACCCGGCAAGCGATGAAGTCCTGCGCGACCAGCGCGCCGCTTTTGACGCCCTGCGCGAGCGCTGCCCGGTGGCGCACAGCGATTTTCTGGGCTGGTCAGTGTTCCGCCACGCGGACGTGGTGCGCGCGCTGCACGACCCCGCCACCTTCAGCAGCGTCGTGTCCAGCCATGTATCGGTGCCCAACGGCATGGACCCGCCCGAGCACACGGCCTACCGCCGACTGATCGAGCCTTACTTCGCGCCCGGGCGCATGGCGGCGTTCGCGCCGGCCTGCCGCCAGATTGCCGCTTTACAGGTCGCATCCTTGCTTGCGCCGGACGAGGTCGAACTGATGGACGCGCTGGCGCATCCCTTTGCCGTGCGGGTGCAATGTGAATTTCTTGGCTGGCCAGCGCCCATGCACGAGGCACTGCGCCTGTGGACGCGCAAGAACCACCAGGCCACGCTGGCTGGCGACCGTGTTGCCATGGCCAGCATCGCGCGCGAGTTCGAAGGCTATGTGGACGATTTGCTTCGCAGCCGGCATACGCCGGGCCAGCACCCCGAACACGACATTGCCGCCAGCCTGCTGGTGCAGGAGGTCAACGGGCGGCCGCTGCGTGACGACGAGATTGCCAGCATCCTGCGCAACTGGACTGTCGGCGAGGTCGGCACCATTGCGGCGTCCATCGGCATCCTGGCGCATTACCTGGCCGAACATACCGAGCTGCAGCACCGCCTGCGCGCCCAGCCCTCGCTGCTGCCTGCGGCCATTGACGAAATCCTGCGGATGCACGGCCCGCTGGTCGCCAATCGGCGCATGGCCACCCGACCGGTGGAATTGGGCGGACGTCAGATCGACGCCGGCGAACGTGTGTCGCTGAACTGGATCGCCGCCAACCGCGACCCGGCGGTCTTCAGCAATCCCGACGAATTCAGCCTGGACCGCGATCCGGCCGCCAACCTGCTTTATGGCGCCGGAATTCACGTCTGCCCGGGTGCGCCACTGGCCCGCATGGAGTTGATCGTGGTCATGGAGGAGTTGCTGGGCCAGACGGAAATGATCAGCCTGCCCGCCAGCAAGCCTCCCACGCTGGCGGTCTATCCGGCCAGCGGTTTTGACCGCCTGCCGCTGCAAGTCCGGTAAGCCAACGGCAGCGATGATCGCCAGCCACTTACTATTTATTTTGTAGCAGCTAGTAGCCGTCTTCATTGGACTATCGGCGACTTTTACTCACAACTTTCGTCTTCAGCCGGCAGACTGGTTCGCCGGATCGTCGGCACCCGGCGCAGTTTTGCACTCCCAGAAAATCCGGGCACTGCAATGCCGGCAGATGTCCGGGTCAAGCTTGCCGAAGATATGGGAAATGGCGGTGAACTTGTCCGGAAACTGGTGCCCCGGCCCCAGCACGTCGGTGAAGCCGGTCTTGCGCCACATGCGGATCACTTCGGGGCGCGGGCGGTGAAAGTACAGGTTGCCGCCCATCGCCCGGCGCGCGGCGAGTTCGGCCTCCCACAGTTCGGCGCCGGCCAGATCGATGAAGTTCATGCTCTTGGCCATCACCAGCAGGTGCTTTTGCGGATTGGGCTGGCTGCGCAGCGCGTGCAGGATGTCGGCGACATGCTGGGTCGCGCCAAAATACACCTCGCCTTCCATGCGCAGCAGCTTGAGTTGCGGACATTCCGGCAGGAATGTCGCCCCCACGCTTGCCACTTCGTGTGCTGCGCTGCCCCCCGAGGGGGCCGCTGCGCCTGCAGCCCGGCAAAGCCGGTTCTGCGGCCCTGACTGGAATGGCGCTGCCCTGGCCTCTTCGGAGGCTTGAGGAGCATCGTCAACCACCACAAACTGGCGGTCCAGCCCCCGGCCGTCAAAGCCCATGCTGCGCATCGCCGGCCGCGAGGTGCGGTACAGAAACGACATCAGCGACAACAGCATACCCAGCAAAATGGCCATTTCCAGCCGGATCGTGACGGTGGCCACCATCGTGGCCAGCGCCACGCCAAAATCGGTGTGACTCAAGCTGAACAGCTGGCGCCAGCGCGCAAAGTCCAGCAGGCTCAGCGCCACCAGCAGCAGCAGCGCCGACAGCGCAGCCATGGGAATCTGCGCCAGCAGTTGCGAGCTGATCGCCACCAGCCCCAACAGCAGCAGCGCCGAGAACACCGACGCCAGCGGCGTTCGGGCACCGGCTTGCAGATTAGGCATGGAGCGGTTCATCGAGCCGCAGGACACATAGCTGGAGAAAAACCCGCCGATGATGTTCGACAGCCCCTGCCCCCTGAATTCGCGGTTGGCATCGATGCGCTGGCCCGAGTGCATCGCCACGGTCTTGGCAATCGAAATCGCCTGGCCCAGCGCCACGATGGTCAGCGCAAACGCCAGGCCGACCAGCTCCGACGCCTGCGCCCAGCTGATGTGCGGCAGCTCGAAACGCGGCCACGGCGTGGCGATTTGCCCGATGAGCCGCAGTGACGAAGCCGGCGTTGTGCTGCTCCCCAGAAAGCGGCTCCAGACCCAGGCCAGCGCTGTCGCCACCACCAGCCCGATCAGCATGTAGGGCCAGTTGCGGCGATAACGGCGCAGCCCCAGCGCGACGGCCAGCGTGATGGCGGCCACAGCCAGTGCGGCCGGTTTGGCCGCAGGCAATTGCGTGAACACATGCGCCAGTACCGCGCCCGCACCGTGTTTGGGCGCGGCGCCCAAGCCCAGAAAATCGGGCAAGGCATGCACGGCAATCAGCAATGCCGCCCCCGAGGTGAAGCCGAACAGCACGGCCGGCGAAATGAAATTGGCCAGCATGCCCAGCCGCAGCGCGCCAATCAGCCATTGCAGCACGCCGACCATCACGGTCACGGCCAGCGCCAGCTGGATGTAGGCGGGGCTGAAAGCCAGGGCCAGCGGCGACAGCATGGCAAACAGCGCCAGCGAATTGGCATTGGTCGGCCCCGACATGACATGCCAGCTGGAGCCGAACAGCGCGGCAATGATGCACGGAACCACCGCCGTGTACAGCCCGTATTCGGGCGGCAGCCCGGCCAGCGTGGCAAAGGCAATGCCTTGCGGCAGGACCAGCACCGCGCCCAGCAGGCCAGCCATGGCATCGGCGCGCAGTGTGGCCGGCGTGACCCAGCGGATCCAGCTGCCGAACAGCCGCTCCAGCAGTCGGCTTGCAAGGCGGTGCGCCGAAGCAGCGCGGGTACTTTCAGGGGAGGCGTGCATGGGCCTGAGCATACCGCTGGCTGAGGGTGCCGGCAGCGCGCGGCAGGCCCGACATCGGTGCGGGAGCGATCAGGCCCAACCAGCCAGCCGCAGCGCCAGGCCGGCAACCGCCGAAGCGGCAATCACAGAAATCACGCCCCACTTGAGCCGCCACAAGGCCAGCGCCGCCAGCATGACCAGTGTGAGCGCCACTCCGTCGGGTTTTGCATCAAAAAGCACGCTTGCGCTTTCCGGATAAGCGACAGCAGCTATGAAAAACAGAGCAAGATTGGCAATCACACCGACCACGGCCGCCGTCACGGCCGCCAGCGGTGCGGTCAGCCTGAGGTTGCCGCGCGTCGATTCCACCCACGGCCCACCCGCCAGGATAAAGATGAAGGACGGCAAAAAGGTGAACCAGGTCGCCACGCAGGCCGCCAGCGCGGCGCCCAGGAACAGCGCATCGTGCCCCAGCACCTGCTGGCCCCAGCCGCCCAGAAAGCCGACAAACGCCACCACCATGATGAGCGGGCCAGGCGTGGTTTCGCCCAGCGCCAGGCCGTCCATCATCTGCGCGGTGCTAAGCCACTGGTAATGCTCGACCGTCATCTGATTCACGTAAGGCAGCACGGCGTAGGCCCCGCCAAACGTCAGCAGCGCCGCCTTGGTGAAAAACCAGCCGATTTGCGTCAGCGTGCCGCTCCAGCCATAGGCCAGGAACAGCGCCGCCATCGGCAGCAGCCAGAGCGCAGCGCCCACGGCCAGAACGGCGGCCAGCCGCGACGAGTTGAACAGGGCGTGCGCTGGCGTGGGCGTGTCGTCGTCGATCAGGGCCGGGTTGTGCGTGACGGAGGTCGCCGACGAATGCTTGCCACCGCGCACCAGCGTACCCGGCGCAAAACGCGCCAGCAGCGCGCCCGCCAGCAACGCACTCAGCACCACCACTGGAAAAGGCAGCTTCAAAACCGCTACCGCTATGAAACTAATAGCTGCTATAGCCCACGGAACGGGCGCATGCAGCGGATTTCCCAATGATTTACGGGCAATGCGGTGCAAGGCATGCAACACAATCGCCGCCACGGCCGGCTTGATGCCGTAGAAGATGCCCGCCACCAGCGGCAGCTGACCAAAGGCCATGTAGATCCAGCTCAGAAAAATCAGCAGTACCAGAGAGGGCAGCGCGAAGAGCGAGCCGGCCACCACGCCTCCCCGGGTTTTGTGCATCAGCCAGCCGAGATAGGTGGCCAGCTGCTGCGCCTCGGGGCCGGGCAACAGCATGCAGAAATTGAGCGCATGCAAAAAGCGTTTTTCCGACACCCAGCGGCGCTTTTCCACCAGCTCGCGGTGCATGATGGCAATCTGCCCGGCCGGCCCGCCAAAGCTGATGAAGCCGAGCTGCAGCCAGAATTTGAAGGCCTCGCGCAAGGAAATGCGGGCGGGCGCGTCAGAAGCTGAAGACGAAATGCCCATGGTCCGTGACTTCGCGCTCAGCCTGCTGCGCCCTCAAGCCCGCTGCAGCTTGAACACCGCTCGGCTGGCGCGGGCGTTCGGCCACAAACGGATTTCCTGGCCGTCCTCCAAACCGAACGAATCGAGAATCTGCAACTGGTTTTGTCGGGCCAGCGCGGCGAAATCCCGCAGCGTTCCGACGCGGATATTGGGCGTGTCGTACCACTGGTAGGGCAGCACCCTGGTCACCGGCATGCGGCCGCGCAACACGGCCAGCCGGTTGGGCCAGTGGCCGAAATTGGGGAAGGCGACGACGCCGATGCGGCCGACGCGCGCTGTTTCGCGCAGCATGACTTCGGCATTGCGCAAATGCTGCAGCGTGTCGATCTGCAGCACCACGTCGAACGAAGCGTCGCCGAACAGCGCCAGGCCGTCTTCGAGGTTGAACTGGATCACATTGACGCCGCACGCCACGCAGGCCTGCACGTTGGCGTCATCAATCTCGACGCCGTAGCCCGAGCAGCCGCGCTCCCGGATCAGGTAGTCGAGCAGCGCGCCATTGCCGCAGCCCAGATCGAGCACGCGGGAACCCTTGGGTACCAGCCGGGCAATCGACAACTGATCCGGCGACGGCTGGCCATGGGGTTGGGTGGTTCCGCTCATATCGTCACCTTGCTCTTAAAATAAGAGCGTACTACGCCCATGTAGCGTGCGTCATCGAGCAAAAAGGCATCATGGCCGTGCGGCGCGTCGATCTCGGCGTAGCTCACATCAATCTGGTTGTCGAGCAGGGCCTTGACGATTTCCCGGCTGCGCGCCGGTGAAAAGCGCCAGTCGGTGGTGAAGCTCACCAGCAAAAATTTGGCACGGGCCTGCGCCAGCGCGCGACTCAAATCGCCGCCAAATTCGCCGGCCGGGTCGAAATAGTCCAGCGCCCGGGTGATCAGCAAATAGGTATTGGCGTCGAAGTATTCGGCGAACTTGTCGCCCTGATAGCGCAGGTAGCTTTCGATCTGGAACTCGACGTCCTGGGTGGTGTAGCGGTAGGGCGCAACGTTGGCCAGGGCAGCACCCATTCCGTCCAAGCCAGGGCCGCGGATCCGGCTTTGCCGGTCCGCAGGCGCAGCGGCCCCCTCGGGGGGCAGCGAACCACGCGCAGCGGGGAGCGTGGGGGCTACCACCTGGCGACCGAACTTCTCGTTCATCACGTCGTCACTCAGGTAGGTGATGTGGCCGATCATGCGGGCGATGCGCAGCCCACGTTTGGGCAGCACGCCGTGCCGGTAAAAGTGGCCGCCATGAAAGTCGGGGTCGGTCACGATGGCGCGGCGCGCGACTTCGTTGAAAGCGATGTTTTCAGCCGTCAGGTTGGGTGCGCTGGCCACCACCACCGCATGGCGTACACGCTCCGGGTATTGCAGCGTCCAGGCCAATGCCTGCATGCCGCCGAGGCTGCCGCCCATGACGGCGGCCAGCGTCTGGATGCCCAGCGCATCAAGCAGCCGGGCCTGGGCGTTGACCCAGTCCTGCACCGTGACGACCGGGAAATCGGCGCCATACACCTCGCCCGTGTCCGGGTTGGTCTGCATCGGCCCGGTGGAGCCGAAGCACGAACCCAGATTGTTCACGCCGATGACAAAAAACCGGTTCGTGTCCAGCGGTTTGGCCGGCCCGATCATGGTGTCCCACCAGCCCTCGGACTTGTCCTTGACCTGACCCGCTTCGTCCAGATAAACGCCCGCCACATGGTGCGAGGCGTTGAGCGCATGGCAGATCAACACCGCGTTCGACTTGTCGGCATTGAGCTGACCGTAGGTTTCATAACTCAGGTCATACGCGCGAATCGACGCACCGCTGCGCAAGGGCAAGACCTCGGCAAAATGCATCGATTCCGGCTTGGCGACAAGGACGGGGGCAGTAGGCACTGTTGATGAATCCACTATAGAAAAACGATGGAGCAAAAAAAACCCGGCATCGCTGAAAGCGAGTCCGGGTTCGTGCAGAGTCGTCTTTAGCGGTACTTTTTACGCGCCCGCAAGCTGAGCAAATCGGCGCATTGTCAGTATAGCAAGCTACACAGTCACGACCAGTGCCATCAGGCCCAGCACGGCAAAGACGAGTGCCGAAACGATATGCACCACGCGCAACGGGATCAGATGCATGAATTTGCTGCCGAGCCAGACCACCGGTGCATTGGCCAGCATCATGCCCAGCGTAGTGCCGGCCACCACCCATAAATAGGCGTCGTAACGAGCAGCCAGCATCACGGTGGCGATTTGCGTCTTGTCGCCCATTTCAGCCAGGAAAAAAACAAAGACCGTGGTGCCGAACACGCCGAAGCGGGGCGGCTTCTTGTCAAGGTCGCCCTCATCGAGTTGGTCCGGGATCAGCATCCACACCGCCATCGCGATGAAGGAGACGCCCAGTATCCAGCGCAGGGTTTGCGCTCCCAGGAAGGTGGTCACCCACGCGCCCAATGCGCCGGCCATGGCATGGTTGGCAATCGTGGCCACCAGGATGCCCAGAACGATGGGCCAGGGTTTTCTGAATTTTGCCGCCAGCACCAGCGCGAGAAGCTGGGTTTTGTCGCCCATTTCAGCGAGGCCGACGATACCGGTCGAGACGAGGAAAGCTTCCATGAAATAAACCGCTCAGACCGGTGCAAAAAAACCAATGACTGCACGACGTCCCCGGCCCGAGCTTTTAAAAGTTCTGGAGGCTGTGCAGTCAAAGGTCTCGCCAGGCTAAATGCTGTTTGCGCCATGTTGGCCTTGTTGCAAGGCCAGACAAGTCTGTTGACGCAAACCCCTCTCAATAAAGAAGGGCGGCTACTCCCCAATGACAGCGGGCATTATATAGATGCCTTTTTGAATGCCCGTGGCATGACCGCCATCGGTGCTTGGTGGCATCGCACCACGAACAGTCATTTTTTTGGCGCGTTTATTGCTTTATTTTGGTGCAATTTTCTGCATCCGCCAGAAAACGCACCAAACAATCACATATCACTCACGAAAGCGCTTTATGGAAGCACTAAAACAGGGCACAGATGCCTTGTTCATCTTGTTGGGCGGCATCATGGTCCTGGCGATGCATGCCGGTTTTGCATTTCTGGAACTTGGCACGGTGCGTAAAAAGAACCAGGTCAATGCGCTGGTCAAAATCCTGGTGGATTTTTCAGTCTCCACCGTGGTTTATTTTGCCGTTGGCTATGGCGTGGCGTATGGCACCCATTTTTTTGTGGGCGCCGAAGAATTGGCGGCGAAAAACGGCTATGAACTGGTCAGGTTCTTCTTTTTACTGACGTTCGCGGCGGCCATTCCGGCGATCATTTCAGGCGGCATTGCCGAGCGAGCACGCTTTTATCCCCAATTGATTGCAACAGCCGTCATTGTCGGATTTGTTTATCCGTTTTTTGAAGGCATTGCCTGGAACCATCACTTTGGCGTGCAGGCCTGGATTCAATCGGTCACCGGTGCCGAATTTCATGATTTTGCCGGCTCGATCGTGGTTCACGCCATGGGCGGCTGGCTGGCGCTTCCGGCCGTCCTGTTGCTCGGTGCCCGCAGCAATCGTTATCGCAAGGATGGCGCGGTGTCGGCACATCCCCCGTCGAGCATTCCTTTTCTGGCGCTGGGCGCATGGATTTTGATCGTCGGCTGGTTCGGTTTTAACGTGATGAGTGCACAAACGCTAGACAAGATATCCGGCCTGGTCGCGGTGAACTCACTGATGGCCATGGTCGGCGGCACATTGGCTGCGCTGGCTTTTGGCAAGAACGACCCGGGTTTTGTGCACAACGGCCCATTGGCAGGACTGGTGGCGGTGTGCGCAGGCTCTGACGTGATGCATCCGCTGGGCGCGCTGGTGGTGGGCGCTGTCGCTGGCGCTGTCTTTGTCGTGATGTTCACGCTGACGCAGAACAAATGGAAGATTGACGATGTGCTCGGCGTCTGGCCGCTGCACGGCGTATGCGGCACCTGGGGCGGACTGGCCGCCGGGATTTTTGGCAGCAAGGCTTTGGGCGGTTTGGGCGGCGTCAGCTTTGCCGCGCAAGTGATCGGAACAACCCTGGGCGTCACATGGGCGGTGCTGATGAGCTGCGTGGTGTATGGGACGCTCAAGTTGACGCTGGGGCTGCGCCTGACGCAGGAAGAAGAGTTTGAAGGGGCCGACCGTTCGATTCACCGCATTGGTGCAACGCCTGAGCATGAGGTCAATTGGTAACTTTATGAAAACAGTGCAATCACAAGCAATTCAGGCGTTTTGTTTTGTTAAGAACAGCGGTTAATTCAAAACAACTTTGACGCCAAATTAATCCTCAGAAACTCAGTGTTACTACCTACCAAATCTTGGTGACAGGGGATTTCAACGGAAATTTCGCTGTTGTCCCGTAGATGAAGTGAAGCATAATATCCGGGTACAAATTTGAAGTTTGTACTTGTTAGGTGATCGGTCAGTTTCGCGCGCTACAGCGGTACATTGAAGGTTTGTTGTGCTTTCGGGACCCCATCGCTTTTATTTATGTGTTTTAGAGGAGTCCCTTCATGGGCAACAAACTATACGTCGGCAACCTGCCTTACTCGGTGCGTGACGAAGACCTGCAACAATCCTTTGGTCAATTTGGCGCAGTCACCAGCGCCAAAGTCATGATGGAACGCGACACCGGTCGCTCCAAGGGCTTTGGCTTTGTCGAAATGGCCAGCGATGCTGAAGCACAAGCAGCCATCAACGGCATGAACGGTCAGCCTCTGGGCGGCCGCAGCGTTGTGGTGAACGAAGCCCGTCCAATGGAGGCACGTCCTCCTCGCACCGGCGGCTTCGGCGGCGGTGGCGGCGGCTACGGTGGTGGCGCTGGCGGCGGCGGTGGTGGCGGCGGATACGGCGGCGGCGGTGGTGGCCGTTCTTCCGGCGGCGGCAGCGACGGTGGTTTCCGTAGCCCGTACGGCGGCGGCGGTGCTGGCGGCGGACGTTCCGGCGGCGGCGGCGGTGGTGGACGCGGCGGCTACTAAACTCTGCGCTATTTCCCGACAGGCCAACGGGCCTGCCAAAACAGCTTCTTCAGTCTATGACTGAAGATTGCTTGAAACGGCTTCAAGACTTCGGTTTTGAAGCCGTTTTGCATTTCAGCTCGCACATCGCCATGACAAGCAAAAACCCGGGTGGTTCTGCCCGTGCTGGAAAGCTGGATGCGATTCGTCGATTTTCCTCACCATCCGACGCCAAATACAGAGCCTGTGTTTAAAGCCGGCAATTCCAGAGTTCGAACTTTGACGCCATCAGGTCTGCCTGAGGGCTGTGCGAGAAATTCTTGCACGCTACAGACAGCAGCCTGTGCTTCATCGGGGCTTGGAAACAGGGGCAAGGGTGCGGTTTGCTGAATTCGGCATCAAGACCCCGCGAACGCGGCCGGTGAGAACGGCCACCTGGTCCAGGTTGTTGTAGCTAAAAACATTGCCGGTGAACTGGTCAGCACCCCGGATCAGGACTACAGGCAAATGCGACTGGACGCGCTCTTCATTCAAAAAAGCATGAAGAAATTCACCGCGAAATTCCAGCCTGGGTGCTTCCTTTCCTTGTGCATCACGACTTGCTTCGCGCACGACCCGTGCATTGCCAGTCAATTGAACCTCGGAGCCGTCGCCATTTGAATAAGCCCGATTAGCAGTGGATGTGGTGAGTTGGCTGTTGATATTGATGCTGTGGATACGTGCCTGGTCAATTTCCAGAATGTCAGTGTCGGCAAAATGCCGGGCCTCTGTTCCCGCAATTTCACTTTTGAGTTTGCCGTCCTCGGCAAAGGTCTTGATGGTGAAATTCTGCATGAAATAATCAATTTCATGCCCCACTTCCCTGGCGGCCTCCGGGGCGCTGAAAATTGGCGTGTTGCGCACCAGCCAATAGGTTCCCAAGGCCAGCGCCCCCATCATGAGAAGCGGCATGTACATGGCTGTCCGGTCCCAGAGTGATAAAAACCGTCGCCATGCACTTTTCCTCGGCGTCAAGACATTGCCGAGGTTTGTGCGGCTTTCCAAGCTTTCCGTCATGCCAGGTACTCGCGCAGCAGCCCGGCATAGTGGCCACCGGCAACCAGCAGCAAATCACAAAATTCGCGGGCGGCCCCGTGGCCTCCCCGGGCCTGTGTGATGTGGTGGGCGCGTGACCTGACTTCCAGCTGGGCATTGGCAGGCGCGCAACTCAATGCCGCGCGGCTCATGACCGGCAGATCCGGCCAGTCGTCGCCCATCGCAGCAGCTGCATTCCAGTCCAGACCAAGGGCATTCAGGGTCTGCTCGGCGGCCGGGCGCTTGTCTTCGGTTCCGAAGTGACAATGCTTGATTCCCAGCGCCCGCAGGCGCCCACGCAGCACGGCACTGTCCCGGCCCGTGATGACAACTGGCGTGATGCCGGCTTTTTGCAGCAGCTTGAGTCCGTGGCCGTCCAGTGTGTTGAAGCGTTTGATGATTTCGCCAGACGACCTGAACCCTTCCACCTCGCGGGCGTGTTCATGCCCGTCCGGATACTCCGAAAAATACAACCCGCCATCGGTCAGGACACCATCCACATCGAAAAACGCAACCTTGACGCCTTGGGCCTTCAGCAGAAGTTCCGGTGAAAAATTCAGGAACGGATCCGACGTGGCAATACCAGAGACCGGCATATCAGATGACCTTTGCACGCATCAGGTCGTTGCTGCTCAGAGCGCCACAAAGCCTTCCTGTTTCATCGACCACCAGCACACTGTTGATGCGGTGCTGTTCCATCAGCGCCACGGCTTCCACCGCAAGTGCGCTTTTGCTTACAGTACGCGGATCGACATGCATCACGTCAGCAGCAATGAGACTTCGCAAGTCCGCGCCCTTTTCGACCAGCCGGCGCAAGTCGCCATCTGTAAAAATTCCCAGGACCTGATGGCGGCTGTCCACGACAGCCGCAGCGCCCAATCCCTTGGCGCTCATCTCGCGCATGAGTTCGGTAAACGAGGTTTCGGCAAGGACCTGGGGAACAGCGCTGCCGCTGCGCATCACGTCGCTCACATGGGTCAGCAACTTGCGGCCCAGCGCACCGCCAGGGTGTGAGCGGGCAAAATCTTCTTCCCGAAAGCCGCGCGCATCGAGCAGCGCCACGGCCAGCGCATCGCCCATGGCGAGCTGCGCCGTGGTGCTGGCTGTAGGCGCGAGATTCAACGGGCAGGCTTCCCTGGCAACGCTTGTGTCGAGCGTGATAAGGGCCTGTCTTGCCAGCGTGGATTCCCGGCCGCCAGTCATGGCAACAAGCGCCACGCCCAAGCGGCCCAATACGGGAAGAATCGCGACCAGTTCTTCGCTTTCGCCGCTGTTGGAAATGGCCAGTACCACGTCGCTGGCCTGGATCATCCCAAGATCGCCATGGCTGGCTTCGGCCGGATGTACAAACAAGGCGGCTGTACCAGTGGACGCCAGCGTGGCAGCAATCTTTCGCCCGATATGACCGCTTTTTCCCATGCCCATGACGACCACGCGGCCAGGGCAGGCCCCCATCAACCCAACCGCCTGAACAAACTCATCTCCAATCCGGCTGGCCAGGTCCAGCACGGCAGCGGCTTCAATTTCGAACGTTTTCCTGGCCAGGTTCAAAACCTGTCCGGTATCAATAGTCGCAGCATCAAAATTCATGGCTGCATTCTATCGATGCCTGTACCGACAGCCATGCCAAAAGGCCCCTCAGACGGACCAGCCACGCAATATCCTTCAGCTACCATCAGCCAATGAGTGCGCTTGAACTGACCCTTTTGTACCTGCTGGCCGCCGTGCTGGGGGTGGTCATTTGCCGCTCGTTCAAATTGCCGCCCATGTTGGGCTACCTGGCTGTCGGCGTGGTGATTGGTCCGCATGCGCTGGCCTTGTCGCAGAACTCCGAAGGCGTGCGCCATCTGGGTGAATTCGGCGTTGTGTTTCTGATGTTCGTGATCGGGCTGGAATTCAACCTGCCCAAATTGAGATCAATGCGTCGCCATGTGTTTGGCCTCGGCCTGCTTCAGGTGGCGCTCACGATGCTGCTGGTCACCCTGGGCTCCGTATTTTTGGCGGTCTTGGCGCCAACGCTCTGGACCATGCAGTGGCAAACCGCGTTGTCGCTATCGGGCGCCATGGCCATGAGCAGCACCGCCATCGTGGTCAAACTACTGGCCGAGCGACTGGAAATGGCGTCCGAGCATGGCAAGCGGGTGATGGGCGTCCTGCTTTTCCAGGATTTGGCCGTGGTACCGCTACTGGTGCTGATTCCTGCACTCGGTTCACCTGCCGACGAACTGTTCATGAGCCTGGGCATTGCCGCGTTGAAGGCTGCGGTACTGCTGGGCCTGCTGCTGACGGGCGGGCAACACCTCATGCGCTGGTGGCTCACGATCGTGGCGCGGCGCAAGAGTGAAGAGTTGTTCGTACTCAATCTGCTCCTGGTGACGCTGGCGCTGGCATGGCTGACCGAACTCGCTGGACTGAGCCTGGCACTGGGCGCCTTTATCGCAGGCATGCTGATTTCCGAAACCCAGTACAAGCACCAGGTCGAAACCGACATCCGGCCTTTTCACGATGTATTGCTGGGCCTTTTTTTCATCAGCGTGGGCATGATGCTGGACTGGCACCAGGTCGTTGACCATTGGGCATTGGTGCTGATGCTGTTGACGCTGCCAGTCGTGTTCAAGCTCATCCTGGTCACGGTGCTGGCGCGTGTTCTGGGTGCCACCGACGGCGTATCGCTTCGTACCGGCCTGTACCTGGCACAAGCCGGTGAGTTTGGTTTTGTCTTGCTGTCGCTGGCACAAGGCAGCAAGCTCATTCCGCCTGCCTTGATGAATCCCGTCCTGGCCAGCATGGTGCTGTCGATGCTTGCCACGCCCTTCATCATCCTCTACGCCAACCGCATCGTGATGAAGCTGGTGTCAAGCGAATGGCTGCAGCAGTCGCTTCAGATGACCACGATTGCCAGCAAATCCATGAGCGCCAACAAGCACGTGATCATTTGCGGCTACGGGCGTTGCGGCCAGAACCTGGGCCGCATGCTGGAACGCGAAGGAATTCCGTATATTGCGCTGGATCTGGACCCTGACCGGGTGCGGCAAGCGGCCGCCGCAGGCAGTTCGGTGGTGTTTGGCGATGCGGTTCGTTTGCAGGCGTTGATCGCGGCCGGGCTGGTGCGGGCCAGCGCCGTGGTGGTGACCTATCTGGACACGGCCAGCGCATTGAAAGTGCTGGCCAACGCACGCACGCATGCGCCCACGGTGCCGATCATTGTGCGCACCGTGGATGACCGCGACCTGGAAAAACTCAAGGCAGGCGGTGCAACGGAAGTCGTTCCGGAGGCAATTGAAGGCAGCCTGATGCTGGCCAGCCATGCGCTGGCGCTGGTGGGCGTGCCCATGCGCCGCGTGATCCGCGTGGTGCAGGACCAGCGCGACGAACGCTACAACCTGCTGCGTGGTTATTTTCGCGGTGCTGACGACGACACGGCGGACGAGTTGGAGCAGGAACGTCTTTCCACGGTGACCCTGGTTCCAGGTCTCAGTTCGGTTGGCCAGACACTCGGCGACATGGCACTGCAGATGGTCGATGTGCGCGTTGTCAGCCTGAGGCGAAACAACGGAAAAACGCTCAAGCCGCTTGACAACATCAGCCTGGAGGGTGGCGACACCCTTGTCCTTTCCGGTAAACCGGAAGCGCTGGCACTGGCAGAACAGAAACTTTTGGACGGCTAGCGATTCACATCGGCATGAACAGAAGACAATTTACCGGCACCTTTCTGGCCGTTCCCTGGCTGGCGCATGCGCAACCCGATGCGCTGGGGGCGCGATTGCGCGCTGGCGCCTGCGTGGTGCTTTTGCGCCATGCGCAAACCGATCCAGGCATTGGCGACCCTCCAGGCTTTCGACTGGACCGGTGCAGCACCCAGCGCAATCTCAGCACTGAAGGACGCGCCCAAGCCGGACGTATCGGGCAATGGTTCAAATCGCGTGGTCTGGAACCCAGAGTGGTCCAGTCCAGTGCCTGGTGCCGCTGCAAGGACACCGCTGAACTGGCGTTTGGCCGTCACAAGGTGTGGCCGGCGCTCAATTCATTTTTTGTTGAATCGCGCACCAGAGATGCCCAGACAGCGCAGTTGCGCGCTGCATTGAAAAACATGCCCTCAGGCACGTTTGAAGTGTGGGTCACGCACCAGGTCAACATGACCGCACTCACCGGGGAAGGCATGGCGATGGGTGAAGCGCTTGTGCTTGACCTCACGGGTACTGTCGTTGGCCGAAGTATTTTTGCTTAAGATTTCAGCGCCCTGCAGACCGTCCATTGCGCCACGGACATTTTCCGCACAACTGTCTTCACATGCCGCCTGACTGATTTCTTTCCGGTGGGCTTTTCGTTAGGAATAGGCACCGACGCCAGAATCGCCTACCTATTGCCTGCTCATCACAAATCGCCATACTGGGTCGTGCTGAGCGCCGCGTATGAAACCGAAGGTGTGGCTTCGGTGTCATCAAAATCCCGCAAATGGTTTGAAGAGCGGAGGCCGCTTCTGGATGACAACTTTTTTACAGATGGAAGCGGTGAGCCGTCTGCCGTCGCGTCAAGCATGGCATTCTGGAAAGTTTCAACCTTTTCTGCCTGAACGGGGTACCGGGTCGGCAGTTTTTGGTTGACAGCTTGGCCTGGCATTGCGGTTTCGGCATGGGTGGGAAATGGGGGCACCTTGTTCACCGCAGCCGTCTCGTTGAGCCGCCAGTAGACCGCAGAAACGGTGATCTGGTGAGCTGTCAGCGCCCGCTGAATAATCTGGGTTTCCATTTGAGCCGGACGAAGAACCGCATCGCTGGTGATACTGGACAGGTCAATCATCGCGAGGTAGCTGCTGCCCAGCCGGTCAAGTGAAAGAACCTTGAACTTATAACTGGCGGACAAGATTGCGGAGCGGGTCATGACTTCGCGAATCGCCTCGTACACCGCTTCCCGGCTTGCCTGAATTTTTAATTCGGTTTGACGTCCATGCCCGGCCTCGTTGGGCGCAGCTTTCTGGAGGTTTGAGAACGACGGCTTTTCGCGTTTTGACAACTGCGGTTTGCTGACATGGGACTTGGCAAAAAACCAGCGTGAAAAAAACATGGAGTTCAGCTTCAGGTGGGAAAAAGCGCCGAAACCAGGCGACTGGGTGCTGACCAAATCAACGCCTGCCGAACAATGCATTGACGTTAAATTTGTATCAACTGATGCGCACTTTTTACCATGTTTTAACCACACAAAATATTTTCATAAAAAACCTGGTGCGTGTTTTATGTCGTTTCGTTTCCAAATCAATCCGAGCTTAGGAGCGAAGCCGGAGAACAGTCTGCAACGACCAAGGCGAAGCAACGACATATCGTATTGATTTCGAAGTGGAATCAGGTTACCGCGGCCCGCTTGGGAGGAATACACAGGCGTTTGGCCATGACTGATCCCATTGCCAAAGTCAGTTCAAGCGCAATGGAACTGTGATGACGGGCCAGTTCCTTGAAACGCAGCGGGGTAAGACACCACATCCTGCACGGACTCGATGCATAGACTGTCGCCCTGCGCGGCTGGTTTGAAAAAAATGAACCTTCGCCCAGCACGGTGCCTGCGCCGACCAGAGCCGTGTGGACTTTTGCATTTTCGTCCTCGCAATGGGCACTCAAGGCGCCGCTTTCAATGAAATAGAGCGTGGCGTCCCGAGCACCCTGCTCCATCAGGACCTGCCCCTTGTTCAGGGGAAAAGGATGCATGAACGAGGCCAGCGTCGTCCAGTGTGGCAAGCTGAGCTGACAGCGCAAAGCGTCGCTCGCCTCACAGTTCTGGATGACTTGGACCAGGGTCTGGACATCAAAACGGATAGCGCCGGGAAGTTGTGCGTTCATGGTGTTGCAAAGATACATTTGCCCCCATGTCCCATGTGTTAATTAAACTTCCACTTACTTTTGATACGTTAAAATTTTTATTTTTTGAAAAAAAACAGGGTAGAAACAGAAAAAGACGTTCTTGGCATCCTTTGTTTTTCAAAAAATTTTCGTTATTTTCCAATGCAGAATTTGGAAAAAATTTCGCCCAGCAAATCGTCGGCAGTGAATGCGCCCGTGATCGAACTCAGATGCAACTGGGCCTGTCGCAAATCTTCGGCCAGCAGGTCGAGTGCGGGCACCACGGTGGCCAACTGTTCCTGGGCGGTCATCAACTGCAGGCGTACCTTGCGCAATGCGCTGACATGACGTTCACGCGCCATGAAAACCCCTTCAGGCACAGCCTGCCAGCCCACGACCTTCAGCAACTGTGATCGCAGGGTCTGAAGGCCCACCCCGGTCTTGGCAGAAATCAAAACGCCGCCGTTCACCTGACGCAAGACTTCCGGGCTGGCCATGTCGGATTTGTTCCACACATCAATAATTGGTGTATTTTTTGGAAGTTTTATAGCCAATGCGCTTTCCAGGCGGACTTCTTCAGCTACGTAATCAATAGCACCGTCAATGCTTTCACCGCTATTTTTCCGAGTCAGGTCGTGCAGGAACAACACGGCATCGGCACTTTCGATTTCGGTCCATGCCCGCTGAATGCCGATTTTTTCAACTTCATCGAGCGCCTCGCGCAAGCCGGCCGTGTCCACCACGTGCAGCGGCACGCCTTCGATCTGGATCAATTGAGACACCTTGTCGCGAGTGGTGCCGGCTACCGGGGTGACGATGGCCAGTTCAACCCCAGCCAGCGCATTGAGCAGCGAACTTTTTCCAACATTAGGCTGTCCGGCAATCACGACCTTGATGCCTTCGCGCAAAATCGCGCCTTGGGTGGCGCGCTGCATGACGCTGTCCAACGTCTCCAGGAGGCGCATCAACTGGCCGTGTGCGTCGGCCTGCTGCAGGAAATCAATGTCTTCCTCAGGAAAATCGAGCGTAGCTTCAACCAACATACGCAAATGGATCAGCTGCTGCAGCAACAAATCGATAGCCTGAGAGAATTCGCCTGACATCGAGCGCGCTGCGGACCGTGCGGCTGTTTCGGTGCTTGCATCAATCAGATCGGCAATGGCTTCGGCTTGAGCCAGGTCAATCTTGTCATTGAGAAAAGCCCGCTCGGAGAATTCGCCAGGCTCGGCCACACGCAACGCCTCCAACAGCGGCTGACCAGTCACCGGATCGGTCGCAGCTGCTGCTTCAAGGCACTGCGCCAGCAACAACTGCAGGACGACCGGGCCACCATGCGCCTGCAGTTCGAGCACGTCTTCACCGGTAAAAGAATGCGGTGCAGGGAAAAAAATCGCCAGGCCCTTGTCAATGACCTGCCCACCTGCATCCCGGAAAGCCAGGTACGTTGCCTGGCGTGGAGAAAGTGTGCGGCCACACAGTGCCTGAACCACCGGAGCAATGCGCTGGCCTGAAATACGGATAATTCCGACGGCGCCGCGACCCGGCGCGGTGGCAATCGCAACAATGGGATGGTGATGGCGGGCCAGCATGACGCCTCAATGGTAAAGGGCCGCTGAGCGGCCCTTTTTATTATTTGAATTTCGGCAGGTTGAACTGCGGCGGAACACCCATCCGGGTATTGATGACCCACTGCTGGGTGATCGACAGAATGTTGTTGGTGATCCAGTACAGCACCAGACCCGCGGGGAAGAAGAAGAACATCACACTGAAGATCAGCGGCATGAACCACATCAGCTTGGCCTGCATCGGATCAGGCGGCGCGGGGTTGAGTGCCGTCTGCAACATGGTGGTCAAGGCCATCACGACGGGCAAAATGTAATAAGGGTCAGGCGACGACAAGTCCCTGATCCACAATATCCATGGTGCACCACGCATCTCGACGCTGGACAGCAGCACCCAGTACAACGCAATAAATACCGGAATCTGGATCATGATGGGAAAGCAACCACCCATGGGATTGACCTTTTCCTCACGGTAGATTTTCATCATCGCCTGCTGCATTTCCTGCGGCTTGTCTTTGAGACGCTCACGCATTTCCGTGATCTTCGGGTTGATTGCCTTCATCTTGGCCATGCTGGCATAGGCCTTGGCATTCAACCAGTAAAAGGCAATTTTCAGCAACAGCACCAAGGCTACGATCGACCAGCCCCAGTTCTGGATGAGACTGTGCAGTTTGTCGAGCAGCCAGTACAAGGGCTTGGCCAGAATGGTGAGCCACCCATAGTCTTTCACCAGTTCCAGTCCAGGAGCCAGGGCTTCAAGCACTTTCTCTTCCTGCGGGCCGACGAAAAACTTCGCGTCGATGGCTTTGGTCGCGCCAGGGGCAATCGGATCCAGCGGCGTGATCATGCCAACAGCGTAAAGATTGGTGTCCACCTTGCGTAAAAACAGGTCGCGTTTCAGGCCATCGGGCAAT
This sequence comes from Polaromonas sp., assembly GCF_010365105.1. GTDB lineage: Bacteria > Pseudomonadota > Gammaproteobacteria > Burkholderiales > Burkholderiaceae_C > Polaromonas. The sequence continues at coordinate 52,075 of NZ_JAAFGZ010000014.1, forward strand.
ATCCAGGCCGAGGCAAAGTAATGCTGCACCATCGCCACGTAGCCGTTGGTCGCTTGCTTTTCGACATCCACCGAGTTGTCTTCGATTTTCTTGAATTCGACTTTCTGGTACTTCTTGGCTTCCGTGTAGATCGCCGGGCCGGTGAAGGTCGAGTAGAACGACGATTCGCCAGGCGGCTTGTTGCCGTCTCGTACCAGTTGCAGGTAAAGCTGCGGAGTAACTGACGCGCTGCCGGTGTTAATCACCTCATGGCGCACGGCCAGGTCATAAGCGCCACGTTTGATGGTGTATGTCTTGAGCAGTTTTACGCCGCCCTGGTCGGTGGATTCAAACCGGACCTGCAACTCGTTTTGCCCGTCCTTGAATGTGCGCTCGTCTGGCAGCAAAGTCATTGGCGTCTTGTGGGTGGGGAAGGTGCCACCGTTGCTGCCGGCAATCAGACCGGTCTGCGCCACGTAAACACGGTTCGCGCTTTCATCAAGCAGCACAAAGCCCTGTTCCTTGTGGGTCATGTCCTTGTATTTGATGAACGCCGAGTGAACCAGGCTTCCGCCTTCGCTGTCGAACGTAAGGGAGAGCACATCGGTATTGATGACCAGGCGCTCCCTGGCGGCAGACGGTGCAACCGAAGGCGCTCCCGAAGGCACGGCAGCCGGAGAACCAGGCGCTGCGCTGGCAGCAGGCGACGGCACAGCAGCGCTGCCAGCAGACGCTGGCGCAGCAGCGACAGTCGATTTAGCCGTCTGGGTACTGGACGGAAAAAAAGTGGCTTTGTTGCCATGAGCGACCTGCCACTGGTCCCACAACAAAACCATGGAAAAACCAAAAATCACCCACAAGATGGTGCGGCGGATGTCATTCATGACGGCGTCTTTTTAGAAGAATTGAGAGCCGCAGGCGTGAGCAGGCGGCTGAAAAAAGAGGCAGATTGAGGCGGCGGCACTGGATCATGCCCTCCATCGCACCAGGGATGGCAGCGCACCAGGCGGCGCAATGTCAGGTAGCTGCCTGTTACCGCACCATGCTGGCTCAATGCCTGCAAAGAGTAAGCCGAACAACTGGGCTCAAAACGACAGTTCGAACCCAGCGAAGGGCTGATCAGCAGGCGGTAAGCCGTGACCATCCCCATCAAGGCCTTTTGTGGAAGGTGTACCAAGGGGATCAAAATACGTCTCATGCTGCCTTGGCTCCAGCTTGCATCAGGGATTGAATTTCGTGGCGAACTGCCAGCTTGAGTTGATTTGAGACGGCACTCGTAAATTCCGTTCGGACAAAGCCGCTGCGCAGGCGAACCACGAATGCAGCCTGCGGGTATGACTGAGAAAAATCAGCACTCACCGTGTAAATTTGTCTTTTGATGGCGTTGCGCGTCACAGCCCGTTTGGCCCAGCGTTTGGGAACCATCGCACCGATCCAGATGTCCTGCTGTCTAAACAATTTGTCAGGCTCGACCAGTTCGGCGTTTTTTGATACCGGGCGCCTGGAATCAAGCCAACTCCGGTGCAGGGCAAAGTGCTGTGTTTTTGCAATGATGGTTCCGGCCATGACGGCTTGGAACTGCGCACGGGTTTTAAGCCGCTGCACGGACGCCAGGCATCAGTTCAAGCGCATAAATTCCAATTGCCCGCAAAAAACCAGCTTAGACAGCCAGGCGTTTACGGCCTTTGGCACGACGGGCAGCAATCACGGCGCGACCGCCGCGGGTTTTCATGCGTGTCAGGAAACCGTGGGTACGGGCGCGCTTGACTTTGGAAGGTTGGTATGTGCGTTTCATGATAAATCCTGGTGGCCCTAACGGGCTTGTTACTGGGCTGTCAGCTGTAAAGCTTTATTTGGCGATTCGAATGATCTTGGTGGCTGTACGAAACCACGGCCAATCTGGCAAGTTTCAACAACCGGCAACACATCTGCTCCACCCTGAAAGGTGAATTCAGAACGAACCCACACACAAAGCTGCGCAGGCAGCCTCAAGCCGCTACGAATCGGGAAAACCCGTGATTATCACAGATTTCTTGAAGCTGGCAACCAGCCAAACAGCTGGACAGTCAGGAAAGCCTGAAATATAGACCTTGGACCCTGCGATTTCACACCCGAAAAAGACGAGATAGATCGAGCCACCGGGCCAGTTTTTCAGCGCAGATTTTCTCCTGTCTTTATCTTCAATTCTTTAATTCAAATTAGTAGCAGTAGTAAGGGGAGCGCTTTTCTGTGGACAGTCCCCTTATTCCCTTTCCAATCAATAACTTGGCGCTTGTTTAACCATGTGGCAAGGCCCCGTGAATATGGGTTGTGCGAAATGAACAACTTTTGGTTTCGGCCAATGCCTGTGGATAAGTCATGGGTTGCTAAAAAGTTATCCCCAGGGTTTGGCCTGCGCCTGTCGTTACAGACTTCGTACCGACGGATAAGTCATACAAATTTAATGAGCTGCGCACAAAATCAGTTGTCCAGGCCAGGTTAAGGAAGCGCGGACACGTTTTAAAAAAATCCCTGATTTGTGGATAACCGGCCACCCCGACTACAATTGCGGGTGTTCAAAATTAACAATATCCACAAGCAGCGGACGGCTGCTTTGCACCGGCTTGCAGGACAAAAATTGTCATGAGCGAAGTGTCCGTGTCGGGTCATACCGACGATTTGTGGCAACTCTGCGTTGACCATCTTGCCCAGGAGTTGCCTGAGCAGCAGTTCAATACCTGGATACGGCCGCTGGTGGTTGTCATTGCGGCCGACCTGTCCAAAGCGACTGTCCAGGTCGGCAACAGGTTCAAGCTTGATTGGGTCCGGGCGCAGTATGCAGCACGGATTGCAGCGCTGCTCGAGCTGGTTTCTGGTCAGCGAATCCCGATCGAGCTGGCACTCGCGCCTCGGGAGGCAGCCACCAGGTCAGAGCCGCTGGTCCGAAAATTCGACAGTGCCGCAGGCATTCCCGAACAGGCCTCCACTGTCGCAGCGGCCGAAGATGCCGCTGGCTCGGCTTTCAAGAACCGGCTCAATTCCGCCCTGACGTTCGATACGCTGATCGAAGGCACGGCCAACCGCATGGGCCGGGCTGCGGCGCTGCATGTGGCCAGCAGTCTGGGCCAGCTCTACAACCCCTTGTTCATCTATGGCGGCGTCGGCCTGGGAAAAACCCATCTGATGCACGCCATCGGCAACAAGCTGATGGCAGACAACCCGTCAGCCAAGGTGTTGTACATCCATGCCGAGCAGTTTGTCTCGGACGTGGTGAAGGCTTACCAGCGCAAAACCTTTGACGAGTTCAAGGAGCGCTACCACTCGCTCGATCTGCTGCTGATCGACGATGTGCAGTTTCTGGCCAACAAAGACCGCACCCAGGAAGAATTCTTCAATGCTTTTGAGGCGCTGCTGACGAAAAAGTCACACATCGTGATGACCAGCGACACCTATCCCAAGGGACTGACCGACATCCATGAGCGTCTGGTGTCGCGTTTCGACTCCGGCCTGACGGTGGCCATCGAGCCGCCCGAACTGGAAATGCGCGTCGCCATCCTGATCCGCAAGGCCGACGTCGAAGGAGCGGTGATGCCGGAAGAAGTAGCCTTTTTCGTCGCCAAGAATGTTCGTTCCAACGTGCGCGAACTCGAAGGCGCGCTGCGCAAGATCCTGGCTTACTCACGGTTCAACCACAAGGAAATCTCGATCCAGTTGGCCCGGGAAGCGCTGCGCGACCTGCTGTCGATCCAGAACCGTCAGATTTCGGTGGAAAACATCCAGAAAACGGTGGCCGATTACTACAAGATCAAGGTCGCCGACATGTATTCCAAGAAGCGCCCCGCCAGCATTGCCCGGCCGCGCCAGATCGCCATGTACCTGGCCAAGGAACTGACGCAAAAGAGTCTGCCCGAAATTGGCGAGCTGTTTGGCGGGCGCGACCACACCACCGTGCTGCATGCGGTACGCAAGATGGCTGCCGAACGCCAGCTGATGACCGAACTCAACCAGCAGCTCCATGTGCTGGAGCAAACACTCAAGGGCTGAAACCAGAAATTTTAAAGCTGTGGACAAGTTTTGAACAAGTCACGACTTGTCCACAGGAGCAGATGACAATCGAAAGTTGTTCATGTTTGACAAGCAGCCCGCATGGTGCTGCAACACATGGTTAAACAACCGCCAAGTGCCTGATTGGAAAGGGAATAATGACGCTGTCCACAGAAAGGCGCCGCCCTTACTACTGCTACTAATTTGAATTAAAGAATTAAAGACATAGACAGAGGAAAACATGATTGTTCTGAAAGCCACCCAAGACAAGTTTTTAGGCGTACTGCAATCGGTCGCCGGCATCGTGGAACGCAGGCATACCTTGCCCATCCTGGCCAACGTACTGATCCGCAAGACGGGTGCGCATTTGCAGCTCACGACCAGCGACCTGGAAATCCAGATTCGCACCACTGCCGAACTTGGCGGCGATGACGGCGACTTCACCACCACGGTGGGCGCCCGCAAGCTGATCGATGTACTGCGCTCCATGCCCAGCGACCAGACGGTCTCGCTCGAATCAAGCCAGAACAAGTTGATTCTCAAAGGCGGAAAAAGCCGCTTCACCCTGCAGACCCTGCCCGCCGAGGACTTTCCGCTGGTGCAGGAGGCGGCCAGCTTTGGCCCGGTGTTTTCGGTGCCGCAAAAGGTGTTGAAAGAGCTGCTGAATCAGGTGTCGTTTGCCATGGCAGTGCATGACATCCGCTACTACCTCAACGGCATTCTGTTCGTTGCCGAAGGCAAGCAGCTCAGTCTGGTCGCCACCGATGGCCACCGGCTGGCGTTTTCGTCGGCCACGCTCGATGTCGAAGTGCCCAAGCAGGAAGTGATTTTGCCGCGCAAGACGGTGCTGGAAATGCAACGCCTGCTCAGCGACAAGGAAGGCGCGATCGAGATGCAGTTTGCCGGCAACCAGGCCAAGTTCAGCTTTGAAGGCATGGAATTCGTGACCAAGCTGGTCGAGGGCAAGTTCCCCGACTACAACCGCGTGATTCCAAAGAACCACAAGAACATCATCACGCTGGGGCGCGCGCCGCTGCTGGCCAGCCTGCAGCGCACCGCGATCCTGACCAGTGAAAAATTCAAGGGCGTGCGGTTGAACATCGAGCCCGGCACGCTGCGCGTGGCCTCGAACAATGCCGAGCAGGAAGAGGCGGTCGATGAGCTTGACATTGACTACGGTGGCGACTCGATCGAGATTGGCTTCAACGTGACCTACCTGATCGACGCCCTGAACAACATGAACCAGGACATGGTGAAAATCGAGCTGGCCGACTCCAACAGCTCGGCCCTGCTCACCATTCCGGACAACGCCGCCTTCAAATACGTTGTGATGCCGATGAGAATTTGAGGCGTATCCAGGCGCAAGAACGCTGACACGACAGACGCAGACCCGCGACGCTTCGCGGGTTTGGTCATTCAAGAGATTGAAGAAATGGGGAAATCCAGGCCATGACTGAAGAAAACAAACTGAACGAAGCCGACCAAGTCCACGTCTCGGACGGATTGGCGGGCGAAGGAAGCTCCAATTTCCAGCCCAAGATCGACACCAACCAGGCCGGCGCGTCCGAAGCCTACGGCGAAGGCTCAATCCAGATCCTCGAAGGCCTGGAAGCCGTGCGCAAGCGGCCCGGCATGTACATCGGCGACACGTCGGACGGAACCGGACTGCATCACCTGGTGTTCGAGGTGGTGGACAACTCCATCGACGAGTCGCTGGCGGGCCATTGCGATGACATCCTGGTGACCATCCACACCGACAACTCCGTCAGCGTGGTGGACAACGGCCGCGGTATTCCGACCGGCATCAAGATGGACGACAAGCACGAACCCAAGCGTTCGGCGGCCGAGATTTCACTGACCGAACTGCACGCCGGCGGCAAGTTCAACCAGAACAGCTACAAGGTCTCGGGCGGCCTGCACGGTGTCGGCGTCAGTTGCGTGAACGCGTTGTCGAAGATGCTGCGGCTGACGATTCGTCGTGATGGCAAGGTGCATGTCATGGAGTTTTCCAGGGGCTTTGTGCAAAACCGGATCACGGATTCTGTCAACGGGGTCGAGGTGTCGCCGATGAAGGTGATGGGGCCGACCGACAAGCGCGGCACCGAAGTCCACTTCCTGCCCGACACCGACATCTTCAAGGAAAACAACGATTTCCATTACGAAATCCTGAGCAAGCGCCTGCGCGAGTTGAGTTTCCTGAACAACGGCGTGCGCATTCGCCTCAAGGACGAACGCACCGGCAAGGAAGACGACTTTGCCGGCGCCAACGGCGTCAAGGGCTTTGTCGCCTTCATCAACAAGGGCAAAACCGTCCTGCACCCGAACGTGTTTGCCGCCATGGGCGACCGCCAGAGCGACCAGGGCACCAACATCGGCGTTGAAGTCGCGATGCAGTGGAACAGCGGCTACAGCGAACAGGTGCTGTGTTTCACCAACAACATTCCGCAGCGTGACGGCGGCACCCACCTGACCGGCCTGCGTGCCGCGATGACGCGCGTCATCAACAAATACATCGACGACAGCGAGCTGGCGAAAAAAGCCAAGGTCGAAGTCACCGGCGACGACATGCGTGAAGGTCTGTGCTGCGTGCTCAGCGTCAAGGTGCCCGAGCCCAAGTTTTCAAGCCAGACCAAGGACAAACTGGTGTCCAGCGAAGTGCGCGGCCCGGTGGAAGACATTGTCAGCAAGCTGCTGCACGACTACCTGCAGGAACGCCCGAACGACGCCAAGATCATCGTCGGCAAGATCATCGAAGCCGCCCGCGCCAGGGAAGCCGCCCGCAAGGCGCGCGACATGACGCGGCGCAAGGGCGTGCTCGACGGCATGGGCCTGCCGGGAAAACTGGCCGACTGCCAGGAAAAAGACCCGGCGATGTGCGAGATCTACCTGGTCGAGGGCGACTCCGCCGGCGGCTCGGCCAAGCAGGGCCGTGACCGCAAGTTCCAGGCGATTTTGCCGCTCAAGGGCAAGATCCTGAACGTTGAAAAAGCACGCTATGAAAAGCTGCTGACCAGCAACGAAATCCTGATTCTGATCACCGCCTTGGGCACCGGCATCGGGAAGGGCGGCGGCGTGGGCGGCACACCTGGTACCGACGACTTCAATGTCGCCAAGCTGCGCTACCACCGCATCATCATCATGACCGATGCCGACGTGGACGGCGCGCACATCCGCACGCTGTTGCTGACCTTTTTCTACCGCCAGATGCCCGAACTGATCGAGCGCGGCCACATTTACATTGCCCAGCCGCCGCTATACAAGGTCAAGGCCGGCAAGGAAGAGCAGTACCTCAAAGACACCGCCGCACTCGACGGCTTCTTGCTGCGCATTGCACTCAGGGATGCGGTCGTGCAGACCAGCGAAGACGAAAATGCCGTGCTGACAGGCGAAGCGTTGGCCGAACTGGCACGCAAGCACCAGCGCGCCGAGTCGGTCATCAACCGTTTGAGCGGTTTCATGGATGCCGAAGCGCTGCGCGCGATTGCCGATGGCGTGTCGATCAACCTCGACACGTTGCTTGATGCCGAAGCGTCCGCTGTCGCACTGCAAGCCAAACTGCGTGAACTGAACACGACTGGCGCACCCGCCGACGTGGCCGGCGAGTTTGACGAACGCAGCGACAAACCGATTTTGCGCATCAGCCGCCGCCACCACGGCAATGTCAAAAGCAGTGTGCTGACACAGGACTTCGTGATCGGTGCCGACTATGCGACCCTGGCCGAAGCTGCTTCTTCCTTTCTTGGACTGATCGGTACCGGTGCCAAAGTCATGCGCGGCGAAGGCGATCGCCGCAAGGAAGAAAAGATCAGCGACTTCCGTCAGGCCATGCGCTGGCTGATCGGCCAGGCTGAAAACGGCACCTCACGCCAGCGTTACAAGGGTCTGGGTGAAATGAACCCCTCGCAGCTGTGGGAAACCACGCTCGACCCGAAGGTTCGCCGCCTGCTCAAGGTACAGATCGACGACGCCATCGAAGCCGACCGAGTGTTCACCATGCTGATGGGCGACGAGGTCGAGCCGCGCCGCGAGTTCATCGAGCAAAACGCCCTGCGCGCCGGGAATATCGATATTTGAGGGTGTGCAGGCGAGAGCAAAGTATTGCTGCTCAAGGGCACATGCCGGTAGCGTGCCAGCGGTCGTGGCAGTAAAGTTGCCCGTTCACGGAGGCAGGTGATTTATGCCGCAATGCGCGTGACGCGCATTGCTCGCATCAAACGGGAAAGTACGGCAATAACGTTCGGTTTCGTCTGATACCTTGAAGGGCACGGTCAAGCTAACTTTGAGGCAGAACCCTGATCCTTCCGAAAACGATTCCATGCCTTCCACCGCTACAGCCGCCGCGCCGACCGCATCCAAACCACGGCGCCGTCCGTCCCCGCTGTCCCTGGACGCATGGAAGCAATTCGTCCGTGTCGCCAAGCCTTATTGGCTGGGTGACCAGAAGAGGGTAGCCTGGTCCCTGCTGGCCGTGCTGATCGCCCTGATGCTGGCCGAGACCCAGTTCGCGGTGATGCTCAACAACCAGAGCGGCGAGCTGACCTCGGCCCTGGCGGGCAAGGATGCAGACCGGTTCTGGACGTCGGTGCGCGCCTGCCTGGGCATTCTGGCGTTTGCGGTGCCGATTTACGCCTTTCATTACTACATGCGCGATGCTTTCGCCAACAAGTGGCGGCGCTGGCTGACGGGCCGCTTCCTCGATGGCTATCTGCGGGACCGCAAATACTATGAGCTGGGCTCCGGCGGCGAGATCGACAACCCTGATCAGCGCATCAGCGAAGACATCAACACCTTCACCGGCCGGTCCATCCACTTTCTGCTGATCTTCCTGGGCTCATTGATGCAACTCGTGGCCTTCAGTGCCGTGCTCTGGTCGATTTCACATCTGCTGGTCGGTGTGCTGGCGGTTTATGCGCTGGTCGGCACTGTCGTTGCGCTGTACGTATTCGGGGCGCCGCTGATACAGCTGAACTTCTGGCAACTCCGGCGCGAGGCTGATTTTCGCTTTGGCCTCATGCGCCTGCGCGAGAACGCCGAATCCATCGCGTTCTATCGTGGTGAAGCCCAGGAGCGTGCGCAAATCGACAGCAAGTTCGGCAAGGTATTCACCAACTTTGCAAGGCTGATCAGGAAACAGCGCTCGCTCAACCTGTTTCAGCGCGGCTTCAATCAACTCACGCTGGTATTGCCCAGCGTGATCCTGGCCGATGGCGTGTTGTCGGGCCGGCTGGAGGTCGGCCGGGCCATCCAGGCAGCCGGGGCATTTGCCGCCGTGCTCGGCGCCGTGGCGCTGATCGTCGATAACTTCGAGAGTCTGAGCCGTTTCGTGGCGGGTATAGACCGTCTGCAGGCGCTGTCTGCATTGGTCCTGGACTGCCCGGGTGCAAGGCCCGCTGCAAACGACAAGCACCCGCAGATCCAGAGCCAGCCGGGCGAGCACCTCGCGCTGGACGCGCTCACGCTGTACACCCCCCGATTCGAACGGATGCTCATCAAGGAGCTGACCTTGAGCCTGAAACCGGGCGACGGTCTGCTGATCACTGGCGACAGCGGCTGCGGCAAGAGCTCCCTGTTGCGCGCCATCGCGGGTTTGTGGCGGGCCGGCACCGGCGTGGTCCATCATCCGCCGCTGGACGACATCTTTTTTTCCCGCAGCAGCCCTATATGCAGGTCGGCACCCTGCGCAGCCAGCTCATCTACCCCAGTGCGAAGTCAAACCTGGATGACGAGCGGCTGCTGCAAATACTTGAGGAAGTACACATGGACGAGCTGGCCGGCCGCGTGGGCGGACTGGACGCTGTGCATGACTGGGCCAAGCTGTTGTCCGTGGGCGAGCAGCAGCGCCTGGCTTTCGGGCGCGTACTGGTGCGCCAGCCGCGCATCGTCATCCTTGACGAGGCCACCAGCGCGCTGGACAGCAGCAATGAAACCTCGCTGTATGCAAGGCTGCGCGCAAGCGGTACCACCTTGATCAGCATCGCCCACCGCGCTGCCGTGCTGCGCCACCACACCCACGTACTGCGGCTGTTGGGTGACGGCGCATGGGAGTTGCACGCGGCGAGCGGCTATCAGTTCGACAGCCCAGTATCTGGCGAAACGGACAAGCTGCCAGCCAAGCCGGACAATCTTCAAGGCTTGTCAGAGGCCCCTTCCCACGGACTGGCGCTGGCATAGTTGGGATCGCAACATAGGTCGCATGTCCGCTGCTTTCAGAATTGGCATGATGTCAATTTTGTTGATCCGTGTCGTCGGCAGTTCGATCCGTATTCCAGTTCAACCAAAGGTCGGAAGCGATAATGGCTGCAAACACCGCCAGCGGATTGGGCAACCCACCCGGACAAAAAGAGTTCGCAGGTCGGGTGGCGTTACCTCCAATCACTGCATTTTTTAATCTACCGGGAAGACCGCCCAGGCAGCCTGAACCACTTCCGTTTCATACAACACAGGCGCATTGAAGCGAAAAATTCAACCATGTTGAAAACAGACGCTTGCTTCTGAACGCCCAATCCCCCGTTCCTTGCGTCCGCCTGCCACCTTTGCTCATGTCAAAACTTCATTCCATCGTTTACACCAGCGCGTCTGTGAGCCCCATGAATTCCGGTGATCTGGACGCGTTGCTGGTGGATGCCAGGAATTTCAATCGCCAGAATGAAATTACCGGCGTGCTGCTCCACAGTGGCAGCAACTTCATGCAGTGCTTCGAAGGACCGGAGGAGGCCGTGCAACGGGTGTACCAACGCATACTCGGCAGTCGCAAGCACACCGATGTGGTCGAGTTCATGAACCTTCCGGTTCAACAGCGGACCTTCAGCGACTGGGCCATGGGTTCTGCCATGACAACCCCGTCGGAACTGCTGGCGCTCTCGACTGCAACGTGGAACCAATTGAGCAGCGAACTGGCTTTTTCGCCGTTCACGCCACCGGGCTTGGCAATTCTTCAGGTTTTCTGGAGCATGCGGCAAAGCAGCCCTTGATCACGCTTCACGCCACGAGTTTTATGACCCCTTCCCCATGACCCTCACCGCCGTCATTGACTTTGAAACCACCGGCATCTCGCCCGGCTGCGGCGACCGTGCCACCGAGGTTGCCATTGTGCTGCTGGAGGGCGGCCGTGTGGTGGACCGCTTCCAGAGCCTGATGAATGCCGGCGTTCGCATTCCGTCCTTTATCACGCAACTGACCGGCATCACCAACGCCATGGTGTCCGGCGCGCCCGATGCCGCGCAGGTCATGCTGGACGCCAGCCGTTTTGTCGGCGCTGTGCCGCTGGTAGCGCACAACGCCGCGTTTGACCGCAAGTTCTGGCAGGCTGAACTCGCCCGTGCCGGGCTGGACGCACCCCAGCCCTTCATCTGTACGCTGCTGCTGTCACGCCGGCTTTATCCGCAGGCGCCGAACCACAAGCTTGGTTCGCTGGTCGATTACCACCGCTTGCCGCGCACTGGCCAGGCGCACCGGGCTTTGGCTGACGCCGAGATGGCCGCAGGACTGCTGGGCCAGATCCAGCACGACCTGCGCACCCGTCACGGCGTCGCGCAACCCGACAACGCCTTGCTGATGGCCTTGCAGCGCTGTGCCAAAGCGGCTGTCGGCACCTTCATGGCCAGGCATGCCAAAACCTGAATTTTAATATTCGCTACTAAATAGATAGCTACTAGTGACCGCTTTGCCTGCGCTAGAGCCCATAAACACCATTAATCCAGCTTATGAACAACCGAGTCCGCCCTGCTACGCCGCTTTCCACCCACGACACTACCCGCATCGACGACTTGCGCATCGGCGCGGTTCGTCCGCTGATCACGCCGGCGCTGCTGCAGGAATGGCTGCCCACGCCTGACAGCGTGCAGGCGCTGGTGTTGAGCAGCCGCGCCGCCATTTCGCGCGTGCTGCACGGCGCCGACGACCGGCTGGTGGTGGTGGTCGGGCCATGTTCCATCCACGACCATGCGCAGGCGATGGACTACGCGCAACAACTCAAGGCAAAGGCCGATGCGCTGCAGGACGACCTGCTGATCGTGATGCGTGTGTATTTTGAAAAGCCGCGCACCACCGTCGGCTGGAAGGGCTACATCAACGACCCGCACCTGGACGGCAGCTTTGCCATCAACCAAGGGCTGGAAATGGCGCGCCAGCTGCTGCTCGACGTGCTGGCGCTCGGCATGCCGGTGGGCACCGAATTTCTCGACTTGCTGAGTCCGCAGTTCATCAGCGACCTGGTGAGTTGGGGCGCGATTGGCGCGCGCACCACCGAAAGCCAAAGCCACCGCCAGCTTGCCAGCGGCCTCTCATGCCCGGTCGGTTTCAAGAACGGTACCGACGGCGGTGTGAAAGTGGCGGCCGACGCCATCCAGGCCGCACAGGCGCCGCATGCCTTCATGGGCATGACCAAGATGGGCCAGGCAGCGATTTTTGAGACCCGTGGCAACGACGACTGCCATGTGATCCTGCGCGGCGGCAAGCAGACCAATTACGCAAAGGCCGACGTGGACGCCACCTGCGCACAACTCAAGGCCGCCGGCCTGCGCGAGCAGGTGATGATCGACGTGTCGCATGCCAACAGCAGCAAGCAGCACCAGCGGCAGATCGACGTCGCCGCCGACGTGGCGGGCCAGATTGCGGCGGGCGACCACCGCATCATGGGCCTGATGATCGAAAGCCACCTGAACGAAGGCCGGCAGGACATCGTCGCCGGTCAGCCCTTGCAGCACGGCGTGTCGGTGACCGATGCCTGCATCAGTTTTTCGCAGACGGTGCCGGTGCTGCAGGGGTTGGCGGCGGCGGTGCGGGCGCGTCGCCTGGCATAACTGCGTGCAACCCAAGGACTGGCGACTGGCGCGCTGTTGGCTTTGACCAAGAAGCTGCGTTATGCGGACTGGTGTTGTTGGTGGGAATTTTAGCGATCGCGTAACCTACTGCGCAGTTATTTGTGGCGCAGGACCATTTGTTCCTTTGAAAGGACCACCTCAAACCTGGACAAAAAGCTTTGACCCAGCAATGCGTCGCTGGCGTTGTCGCCCACCAGCCCAACGCCCACACGGACACCTGAAACACTCATGGGCCCGAGCGTGACTGGAACTCCTGTCACGATTCGTCCTGGCAAATTGCCATTGGCGGTTTTGAAAATGGTGGGAATGCCCTTTGAAATTGCGGCTGTATGCGCAAACTTTTCACTGACTGTCACAAGTGACGCGCCGGTATCCACCATGAAGTTGACTGGTTTTCCATTGACCAGACCAGGAGCATAAAAGTGGCCATCTCTAGCCCGGGGAATCACCAGATCACCAGTTGAGGAAATGGAAACGGGTGTGGGTTTCAGGTAGCGATTCATGATTGCATACAGCAAACCCATGACTCCAATCCAGAAAATGAGAATGACGATTGGCCCCCACTTGAGACTGGTGGGCCGTGCCGATGTTTTCCCCCAGCCAGTTAACTTTTTTTCTTTTATGTCGCGCTCTTTCTGTGCGTCCCGCGATCCATCACGATCTTCCTGAGCCATTGAATTTCCTTCTGTAAATGGATTCGATTTCACACTCTGGATTGCGCCAAGGAACAGGTCAGAGTTGCCTTTGATCCACATGTTTTTGTGCGAGTACCCGGTCTTCGTCTTGATGCATCAAGTCCTAAGATAGCGGTTTTACCAATCAAAAATATTGTCAGGGGCTTCGATGGAATGGTCACGGGAAGAAGTAGAGGCCATTGTTGCGGACTACCTGCACATGCTGACGATGGAACTTGCTGGCCAGAGTTTCAACAAGACCCAACATCGTCACCTGTTGCAGGCCAAGCTCAATAACCGGTCGGACGCTTCCATCGAGTTCAAGCACTGCAATATCAGCGCGGCCATGTTGCACCTTGGCTTTCCATATATTCGGGGTTATCAACCGCGGTGTAACTACCAGGCGCTCTTGGTAAAAGTCGTCGAGGAACAAGTTTGCAACAAAGAAACACTTGATCAGGCAGCGCTAGCTGCTGTGCAGCAGCCTGCCATTGCTCCCACGCAGACCGACTTTAGAAAAGTGAAATCAGATGCGCCCAAACGACAGCATCAGGTGCAGGAGAAGACGAATCCCTTGTTCTTCCAGCCTGTCAAGCGTGACTACCTCGAACGTGAAGCACAGAACCGATCACTTGGCTTGGCAGGTGAAGAGTTTGCAGTTCAGTTCGAGCATTGGCGCCTTGTCGAGATGGGAAAGCAGCGACTCGCCGACAGGGTCGAACATGTTTCCGTCTCGAAAGGCGATGGTCTGGGCTACGACGTTCTCTCATTCGAATCTGATGGCAGGGAGCGCCTGATTGAAGTCAAGACAACGACCTTTGGGCGAGATACGCCATTTTTCGTTTCACGAGGTGAACTGGCGCTGTCGCAAGGAGCGAAGGATCATTTTCACCTTTACCGTTTGTTTGAATTCAGAAAATCCCCGCGACTTTTTGATCTTCCAGGGGCACTTGATCAGCATTGTCTTTTGGACCCTGTCACCTACCGAGCCAGTTTTGGTTAACAGGCTTGAATCCGGAAATCTGACATCCGCCGGGTAAAGCATTACCTGCAACGAATCCGAAACTGCCGGTCGCGCGCCTGCTTGCGCTGCGCGCTGATCCAGTCTTGTGTCTGCGCACCTTGCGGATGTCGCGCCATGGAGTCCCAGTGATTGATTTGCGAATCGAGCCACTCGCATTCCTTTTTATGGGCGACTCCATTGCTGATGGAAGGGGTTTGCGCCTCAATGATGTGTTGGATCGTGGGTGCGGCTTCGGCCGGGCTGGCGGCTGTTGGCCTGACGGCTGCCATCAAGTTGTGATCGGTCCGCGTGGTGACCTGGCTGCTGACCGATCCTTGCGGGCATACCGCGTCGCTGTAGCTGATGCGGCCGTTTGCCATGCACTTGGTCACTTGGGAAATGCCGGCTGCCGCATTGGCGCTGTTTTGACGGGCGGGTTGCGGTGGAAGCGGTTGCCTGGGTGCCGGGATCGGATGCCGCGCTGGCTGTGGCGTTGACTCAGCAACAGGCTGGGGCGCTGGATGCTTGTTCAGTTTCCAGTCGGCTGCCTTGTAGAGAAAAAATAGTAGCGCCACAAAGACAAGTGCAATGCCCAAGGTGCCCAGCTTGAATCCCTCAGGCGGCGGGCTGAACGGCCGCTGATGCCGGGATTTTTCATGCATGTAATCCCGATCCATCATTCCCATGCTGCCGTCCCTTGTATTTTTTGAGGCCAGCCGGATGGCCCGCCACACTGATTATCAGTTGAGCGCCCGCCGAAGCGGCGAACGGGAAGCGCCGCTGTTGGCATCCGCCTTTGCATCAGCGCTTGTCGGCATGCCTGTCAAAGCGCTGGCATCGGTTGCCGGAACCATGTACACCGTGCGCGTCGGAAAGGCGAAATCGACGCCCAGCGCGGCCAGTTCGCGCATGAGTTGCAGGTTCAGCGTCTGCTGGGCATCCATGTAGGTGTTGTAGCCCGGCTCCTTGACGATATAGACCACTTCGTAATCCAGCGAGCTGTCGCCGAACCCCTGGAAATGCGCCCGGTCAAAACGCAGCGTGTCATTCGATTCGACCAGCCGCCTGACGATGCCGGGAATCGCCTCGGCCTGCTCAGGAGAGGTGTTGTAGGTCACACCGAACTTGAAGACGATGCGCCGCTCTTCCATGCGTTTGTAGTTTTTCACCACCTGCTTGAGCAGGTCGGTATTGCTGATGATGATCTGCTCGCCGTTCAGGCTGCGGATGCGCGTGGTCTTCAGGCCGATGAACTGCACCGTGCCGACAAAGCTGTCGATGCCGATGAAGTCGCCCACCTCGAAAGGCTTGTCCACCGCAATCGACAGCGAGGCGAACAAATCGCCCAGAATGTTCTGCACCGCCAGCGCCACCGCGATGCCGCCCACGCCCAGGCTGGCGACAAAAGCGGTGATGTTCACGCCGACGTTGGACAGCACGGCCAACAGCACCACCGCCCACAGCACGGTGCGCAGCGCCCATGACATCAGCGTGGCCGAAGCGCCCGCCTGCGTCATGCCGGCGGGGGTATGGCGATCCTGGTAGCGGCGCAGGCCGATGCTGATCGCCCGCGTGAGCCACAGCCCGAGCTGCAGGGCGACGGCCACGAACCAGAGCTGCCCGACGCGCGCGTTCCAGCGGTCGTTCAGGTCCAGCATGCCCACGCCAATGAGCAGCGCGGCCAGCAGCATCAGCCAGCGGTTGGTGCTGCTGTGCACCTCAACCACCGTGTCGTCGACGCGGTTGGTGGTGTGCGCTGCCATCTTGCGCATGCGCCCCACGGAAAAGTGCAGGGTGAGATGCATCAGCAGGTAAGAAATCAGCGTGGCGGCAATGGCCAATGAGAGGCTGACAAGGGACAGGGAAAAAATAGTGGCGGTTTGAAACCAGTCAAGAAAATCATTCATCCAGACCAGCTTAGCAAAAGGGAATTAACTCGGAAAAACTGCGGAATTGGCGGGCCGGCCGGTGGCCGACAGAAAACTTAGTTATGTGAAGAAACTGGCATTTGCGCATACCACACATGCACTTGATGCTATTAAAAAAATAGCTTTCAGAAAGTGCAAGACAACGTCAAGTTTGCGCTTTCCGTCCCCACGCCGTGGATGGCGCTGTTGTCTGACACTGCATGCTTGCGTCGGGCGCGCACAATGAAACCATCAGCCGGTGCCAAAGTTTCAGCGCTGTTTCTCCCGCGTTTTCACGTCAAAGGGATGAAGTTTCCACAAGCTCGGGCAAGCCGGCCGAACCGTGAAAGGATTGAAAAATCCTGATTTTCCCCACACTCCAGAAAGATGCGCATGTCCAAGAAACAGACTCAGGATGACAACCAGCTCCCCGCAGACGAGGAAATCGGCCAGGGCCACGGCGGCAAGGTTGAAAACGACACCAACAAGACCGGCGACCAGGAGCCCACGCAGAAGAACGAAGGCAGGCGAACCCCGCAAAGCCGCAATGACCGGGAGGCGCACATTGGCAGCGGTAACCAGACGCAGTCACGCCGTGGAAACAGTGGTGGCAGTTCAGGCGGGCATTAGCCGCCAATTTTGATGCTTTTCTGATCCCGGTTGCAGCGTGCCGGTTTTGCGCCGTTGGCTCCGGCCAAACCGCAGCCCATAATCAATCCACTTATTTCCGGGTGGAGACGCTGTATGGGCATGCTGATCGTGGGTCTGGTACTTTTTCTGGGTGCGCATTCCGCCCGCATTTTCGCCGGTGGCTGGCGTTCGGCAATGATCAGGCGCCTGGGCGCAGGAACCTGGAAAGCTGCCTGTTCGCTGGCATCACTGCTCGGTCTGGTGCTCATCATCTGGGGCTTCGGGCTGGTGCGACAGCAACCGGTGCAGTGGTGGGAGGCGCCATTTTTCATGCGCCATGTGGCCTGGCTATTGACCGCCATGGCCTTCATTTTGCTGGCTGCCGCCTATGTTCCGCGCAATGCCATCAAGGCGCGTCTGCACCATCCGATGGCGCTGGGCGTGGCGTTTTGGGCCACAGCGCATCTGCTGGCCAACGGCAACCGGGGCCATGTGGTGCTGTTTGGCAGCTTCCTGGCTTGGGCGGTGCTGAGCTTTCTTGCTGCCCGCACGCGTGACCGCGCGGCCCGGACGCTGTATCCGGCGGGCACCGCTTCAGGCACGGTGATCACCGTGCTGGCGGGCCTTGCGGCCTGGGCCGTGTTTGCGTTCTGGGCGCACGGCCTGCTGATCGGCATCCGGCCGATGTGACAGGCCTTGCGGCTGTAACCGCTGCACCGCTGCGCCCGCCGTGAACACGCAATACAGGAAGTTTGGCTACTTGTCGGGCAACTCGATCTTGACTTCGAGCACGTCCAGGTTGTCCTGCCGCTCCAGGTTGAGCTTGATGTCATCCGGATTGATATTGATGTATTTGGCGATCACGGCAATCAGGTCGCGCTGCAGTGCAGGCAAATAGTCGGGTTCGTAGCTGGTGCGTCCAGAGCGTTCATGCGACAGGATGATCTGCAGCCGCTCTTTGGCAACATTAGCCGTTTTCTTCTTTTCGCCGAGAAGGAAGGAGAAAAATGAGGCCATGGCTTTTTACTTTCCCCCAAACAGGCGTTTGAAGAATCCGGGTTTTTGGGCATCGATGAAGCGCATGGGCTTGTCTTCGCCCAGAAAGCGGTCGATCACGTCCTTGTAGGCTTCCGACACGTCACTGCCCTGCATATGGACCGCCGGTACGCCCTGGTTGGACGCCTGCAGTACGGTTTCGGATTCTGGAATCACGCCGATCAGCTTGATGCGCAGGATGTCCTGGATGTCTTCCAGCGACAGCATCTGCCCCTGATCGACGCGGCTCGGGTTGTAGCGGGTGATCAAAAGGTGTTCCTTGATCGGCTCGCCGCCGTCGATGGCGCGCTGTGTCTTGCTCGACAGCATGCCCAGGATGCGGTCCGAGTCGCGCACCGACGAGACTTCGGGGTTGGTCACGACCAGCGCCTCGTCGGCGAAATGCATCGCCATCAGCGCGCCGGTCTCGATGCCGGCGGGCGAGTCGCAGATGATGTATTCAAAGTCCATGCCCGCCAGGTCGTCCAGGACTTTTTTCACGCCTTCAATCGTCAGCGCGTCCTTGTCACGCGTTTGCGAGGCGGCCAGCACAAAAAGTTCCGGGCACTGTTTGTCCTTGATCAGCGCCTGGTTGAGCGTGGCTTCGCCCTGGATGACGTTGATCAGGTCGTACACCACGCGGCGTTCGCAGCCCATGATCAGGTCCAGGTTGCGCAGGCCCACGTCAAAATCGATCACGGCGGTTTTGTGGCCGCGCAAGGCCAGACCGGTTGAAAAGCTGGCGCTGGTGGTGGTCTTGCCGACGCCGCCCTTGCCAGAGGTGACCACAATGATTTTTGCCATTCGAAAAAGTCCTTTTGAAAACGGTGGGTGGTTCAGTCAGTCGGGTTGGCAAGGCACCGCTGCCAGATCATGCACCAAAGTGCGTATGAAATGTAAGCAAATGCGCCCAAAAATTAGGTTTGGCGTGAAAGCACAGGCCATGGTCACAGCATCGGCGTCATGACCAGCTTTTCGCCGTCCGGGCCTTCGACCAGCCGCACCTGCGTGGGATGGCCGGTAACCTCGGGCGGCAGCGGGTTTTCGCTGGTGCGGTAGATGCCGGCGATCGACAGCAGTTCAGCCTCCAGCGTCAATGCAAAGATGCGCGCCTCGGCGTTGCCGCGCGCACCGGCAATGGCACGGCCGCGCAGCGGCGCATACACATGGATATGACCGTCGGCAATCACTTCTGCGCCTGCATTGACCATGGCCAGCACGACGAGGTCGCGTCCTCGCGCGTACACCTGCTGGCCGGAACGCAGCGGCTACCAGCGCGCCCAGCGGCGGCGCATGCACCAGCGGCTGCGGCTCCTGGGGCTGTTCGGGCGATGCCGGCGCGGGCCGGGGTGTCAGCAGGTGCGCATCGTTGCCGGGAACCAGTCCGGCTTTCAAGGCAGCGGCCATCTGTACCGAATTGCCGCCCTTGACGGCAATGGGTACCAACCGGTAGCTGCCCAACAGGTCCAGCAGCGCGGGAAAGTCGATGTCGGACACGTCCCGGCCCTGCAGCGGTGACAGGTCGATGACCAGCGCGTCCTGGTCGAAAAAATCGGGAATGTCACCGAAACGCAGCGTCATCTCGCGCGCCAGGGCCGTCAGATCGGTGGACTTGAGCAGCAGCGCGACCAGCGGGAAATTGGCGCTCTTGATTTCAAAGGTGGTGGGCGTGGCGACAGTCATGGGCAGGCAGGGCTTGGTGAACGAAGGAAAACAGACCCTGACGGGGTGGTGATGCCCATGCTGTCTGGAAGCCCGAGGGTAGCGCAGGAAGCGTGGCCTTCCCGGCGGCGGGAAGCGGCATTTGTTAGCGTGTGAAACGCCATGGGGAAATGACCCGGCGTCTGAACCGCCTCAAGCATTGAATGCATGCAGATTGCGCCCATCTGGAAACGTTGAAAACAAAAACCGTCATTATCCCGGAACTTGATGAACTTTCTAACACTGGCCGGGCTGAGCGCCGTGCTTCATGCTTACGTCGCCCTTCGCCTGCTTCCTGACCTGGCGTCAGTTGCGTCGGTCCGGCTTGGGGTGGCCTGTGTGCTGCTGGTGTCGGCGCTGCTGATTCCCCTGGGGCTGATGGCCCGCCGCATCGCCCGTGCGCCGCTGGCCGACCGTCTGGGCTGGGCCGGCCTGCTGTGCATGGGCCTTTTTTCCACGCTGATGGTGCTGACATTGCTGCGCGATGCGGCGCTGGGCCTGCTGTGGGCCGTCGATTTTCTGGTGCCTGGCCGGCTGGAACTGGCGCCCTGGCGAACGGTTTCGGCGCAGGCTGTTGCCTTGCTGGGCGGACTGTCGGCGTTGCTGGGATTGCTGAATGCCCGGCGCACGGCGGCAGTGGTGCGGGTCGACGTGCCGATTCCCGGCCTGCCGCCGGCGTGGCAGGGGTTTACCGTGGCGCAGATCAGCGACATCCATGTCGGGCCGACCATCCGGCAGCACTATGTGCGCCGCATCGTTGAACGCGTCAACACGCTGCAGGCCGACCTGGTGGCGGTCACCGGCGACCTGGTGGATGGCCGCGTGACTGAACTGGCCGCGCACGTGGCGCCGCTGGCGGACCTGCGTTCGCGCCACGGCACGTTTTTCGTGACCGGCAACCATGAATACTATTCGGGCGCGCCTGCCTGGATTGACGAGCTGCGGCGCCTGGGGCTGACGGTGCTGCTCAATGAACATGTGGTGATTCCGGCGGTGGATGCGGCGGGCGTGGCCGCCAGGCCGCTGGTGCTGGCCGGCGTGACCGATTTCAACGCAGGGCATTTCGACCCGGCGCACCGCAGCGACCCGGTGCGCGCGCTGGCGGGCGCACCGCCTGACGCCGTGCGGGTGCTGCTGGCGCACCAGCCGCGCAGTGCCGCCGCAGCGGCTGAAGCGGGATTCGACCTTCAGCTGTCAGGGCATACCCACGGTGGGCAGTTTTATCCGTGGAACCTGTTCGTTCGCTTGCAGCAGCCGTT
>NZ_JAAFGZ010000054.1 GCF_010365105.1 Polaromonas sp.
ACTTCCCAGTGGCTGCGCCTACTCTTTCACCTCTCAAATTTGCATCTTCGCAAAGCCACTAATTCACCACTTTCTGGATTGTGCAAGTGGCTCTTATTAATAGCTGCTGGTGCTTACGGATAAAGCGCAAAAGGCCTTTTTCATCATCAAATGATGGTTTTCAAGGGTCAGGCGCCGACACTGCCGGTCACCGGCAGCACGATGCCGGTGATGTAGCTGGAGCACACGGGCGAGGCCAGGAACACATAGGCGGGCGACAACTCCTCGGGCTGCGCCGGGCGCTTCATGTCGGTGGCCGAGCCGAATTTCTGGATCGATCCGGCGTCCGTGTCGGCCGGATTCAGCGGTGTCCAGACCGGACCGGGCGCCACTGCATTGACGCGAATGCCCTTGTCGAGCAGGTTGCTGGCCAAGGCCTTAGTGAAGGCATGAATCGCGCCTTTGGTTGCCGAGTAATCGAGCAGTTTGGAACTGCCTTCCAGCCCTGTGACCGAGCCGGTATTGATGATGCACGACCCTTTTTTCAAATGCGGCAGGGCGGCCTTGGCCATGTGGAAATAGCCATAGACATTGGTGCGCAGGGTTTCGTCGAAGCGTTCTTCGCTCAGGTCTTCGAGCGAATCGGCATGTTCCTGGAAGGCGGCGTTGTTCACCAGAATATCGAGCTTGCCGAACGTACTGACGGTTTTCTCGACCACCTTGCGGCAAAACGCGGCGTCCTTCACGTCGCCGGACATCAGCACGCAGCGCTGGCCCTCGGCCTCGATGCAGCGTTTGGTTTCGTCGGCGTCCTCATGTTCGTTCAGGTAAAAAATCGCCACGTCGGCGCCTTCACGGGCAAACAGCACCGCCACCGCCCGGCCAATCCCCGAGTCGCCGCCCGTCACCAGCGCGGTGAGTCCTTCAAGCTTGCCGCTGCCCTTGTAGCCCTCGGCCATGAACCGGGGCTGCAAATGCATGTCGGCTTCCAGACCCGGCTTTTCCAGATGCTGCGCGGGCAAGGGCGGCGCGGGCTGCGCGGTCGCGCCGGCCTGGACGGGTTGCTTCTTGCTTTCTGCGCCACCGGCCTTTTCGGATTTCGCGGCGTCCTTGCCGTCCTGCTGCTGCTGGATGCTGCGCTGCTTGTCAACGACGGCCCGAGCGCCGTTCTCCGGTGATGAACGCGATGGGTTGTTTGCCATGAATGCCTCCTGAATGATCAAAAGGTTGAATCTACGGCGCTGACTTGTTCGGTGATGTAGTCCAATTCCCCGCTTCAGCTGCAGAACTGCCAGCGTTGGCTGGAGCGTCAACCTTACCCGCTCAGGCCCGGCTGCGCATGATGTCCGGCGTGCTGACCTTCACATCGCCGCACTGCGCGCGCTGGCGCAAGGCATGCTCCATGACGACCAGTGCCAGCATGGCTTCGGCAATCGGCGTGGCGCGGATGCCGACGCAAGGGTCATGCCGGCCCTTGGTGACCACCTCGGCTGGCTGGCCATTGATGTCGATGGACAGGCGCGGCGTGATGATGGAGCTGGTCGGCTTGATGGCAATCGACACTTCAAGGTCCTGACCGGTGCTGATGCCGCCCAGCACGCCGCCGGCATTGTTTGACAGGAAGCCTTCGGGCGTCAGCGAATCACCGTGGGTGGTGCCGCGCTGCGTCACCGCGCCAAAACCGGCGCCAATCTCCACGCCCTTGACCGCATTGATTCCCATCATGGCAAAGGCTATGTCGGCATCGAGCTTGTCGAACAGCGGCTCGCCCAGGCCGACCGGCACGCCGGAAGCCACCACGCGGATGCGTGCGCCGCACGAATCGCCGGCCTTGCGCAATGCGTCCATGTAGTTTTCAAGGTGGGACACGTCGGCGCTGGGGGCAAAAAACGGGTTGTTTGGCACATGCTCCCAGGACTCGAACGGAATCACCGCCTCTCCGATCTGCGCCATGCAGCCGCGAAAGGTGGTGCCATATTGCTCAGCCAGCCATTTTTTGGCGACGGCGCCTGCCGCCACCATCGGCGCCGTCAGCCGGGCCGACGACCTGCCGCCGCCGCGCGGGTCGCGCAGGCCGTACTTGTGCAGGTAGGTGTAGTCGGCATGGCCGGGACGGAAGGTGTCCAGGATGTTGCCGTAGTCCTTGCTGCGCTGGTCGGTGTTCTTGATCAGGAGGCATATCGGCGTGCCGGTGGTTAAGCCCTGGTACACGCCTGACAGGATTTCAACCGCGTCGGGCTCGCTCCGCTGGGTGACGTGGCGACTGGTACCGGGCCGGCGCCGGTCCAGGTCGCCCTGGATATCGGCCTCGGACAGCAGCATGCCAGGCGGGCAGCCGTCGATCACGCAGCCAATGGCCGGGCCGTGGGATTCACCAAAGTTGGTGACTGCGAATAGGGTTCCAAAGGTATTGCCGCTCATGGCGGGGATTATCCATGACGGTTTTTACGGGGTTCAACCCAGACCAGGGTGTCAGTCACGATCCGCATCGCTTTCGGCTGGCCAGTCACGGATGTAGGCCTTGAGCATCTTGTTTTCAAAATTCTGGCTGTCCACCACGGCCTTGGCCACGTCGTAAAAGCTGATCACGCCCATCAGCATGCGCTGGCTCATCACCGGCATGTAGCGTGCGTGGCGCTCCAGCATCATGCGGCGCACCTCGTCGATTTCAGTTTCAGGCGTACAGGTCATGGGGTGATCGTCCATTGCCTTTCGCACCAGCGTGCGGCCAATTTCGCCGCCATTGTTCACGATGCAGACAATCACCTCGCGAAAGGTCAGCATGCCGACCAGGTCGCCATGCTCCATGACGACCAGCGAGCCGATGTCTTTCTCGGCCATGATGTCGGCGGCCTTGGCCAGCGGCTCGTCAGGCTGGACGGTGTAGAGCGTGTTGCCTTTTACCCGCAGGATGTCTGCTACCTTCATGGTTTTTCCTAGGTGATTCTGGCAGCAGCGCCTGCCAGCGTGTATTTCAAGGTTCCCGCCGTGAAGCGGTACGGGTATTCAGGATGAAAATCGGCTTTGAATATAGCCCACAATGCTTTTACCCAGCGTAACGATTATCACGACGTTATCTGTCCTTGAACCTGTCTTTGACCCAGCCATTTTGCCTTTGCGAGGATGCGGCCGGATGCGCTTGAAAAATCAGCTTTTTTGTACTGGAGACTCCATTCATGCCCGGTTATTCAGACCCCGGTTTCGACACCCTGGCGCTGCACGCAGGCGCAGCCCCCGACCCGACGACCGGCGCGCGCGCCGTGCCGATTCACCTGACCACGTCGTTCGTGTTCGAGTCCAGCGACCACGCGGCCAGCCTGTTTAACCTGGAGCGCGCCGGCCATGTCTATTCGCGCATCAGCAACCCGACCAACGCGGTGCTGGAGGAGCGCATCGCGGCACTCGAAGGCGGTATTGGCGCCATCGCCACGGCCAGCGGCCAGGCAGCGCTGCACCTGAGCATTGCCACGCTGATGGGCGCCGGCTCGCACATCGTCGCCAGCACAGCGCTGTACGGCGGCAGCCAGAACCTGCTGCACTACACGATGCGCCGTTTCGGCATCGACACCACCTTTGTCAAGCCTGGCGACATCGACGGCTGGCGCGCGGCGGTGCGACCCAACACCAAGCTGTTTTTTGGTGAAACCGTTGGCAATCCGGGTCTTGAAGTGCTGGACATCGCCACCGTGGCGGCCATGGCCCATGAAGCGCAGGTGCCGTTGCTGGTCGATTCGACGCTGACCTCGCCCTGGCTCATCAAGCCGTTCGAGCACGGCGCTGACCTGGTCTACCACTCGGCCACCAAATTTTTGAGCGGCCACGGCACGGTGATTGGCGGGCTGGTGGTCGATGGCGGCAGCTTCGACTGGGACAAATCGGGCAAGTTCGCCGAACTGACCGAAGCCTATGACGGCTTTCACAACATGGTGTTCAGCGAGGAAAGCACGGTGGGCGCTTTCTTGCTGCGCGCCCGCCGCGAAGGCCTGCGAGACTTTGGCGCCTGCATGAGCCCGCACACCGCCTGGCTGATATTGCAGGGCATCGAAACCCTGCCGCTGCGCATGGCGCGCCACATGAGCAACACCGAAAAGGTGGTTGAATTCCTGGCCAACCATGCGTTCGTGTCGCGCGTCGGCCATCCGCTGCTGGAATCGCACCCCAGCCATGCGCTGGCCCAAAAACTGTTGCCACGCGGCGCCGGTTCGGTGTTCAGCTTTGACCTCAAAGGCAGCCGCGCGCAGGGCAAAGCCTTTGTCGAAACGCTCAAGGTCTTCAGCCACCTGGCCAATGTCGGCGACTGCCGCAGCCTGGTGATTCACCCGGCCAGCACCACGCACTTCCGAATGAGCGACGAGGCGCTGTCGGGCGCCGGTATCTCGCAGGGAACGATCCGCCTGTCCATCGGCCTGGAAGACCCGGACGACCTGATCGACGACCTCAAGCGCGCCTTGAAAGCCGCCGAGAAAGCGGGGGTTTGACCATGGAACTGCTCGTCAATGGCGCCAAGACCTATTGCTACACCGGCGGCAAGCCTTTCGATGCAAAACAGCCCACCGTGGTCTTTATTCACGGTGTGCTGAACGACCACAGCGTGTGGATCTTGCAAAGCCGCTACTTGGCGCACCACGGCTGGAACGTGCTGGCCGTCGATTTGCCCGGCCACTGCCGCAGCGAAGGCGAAGCGCCCTCCTCGGTCGAGGAAGCGGCCGGTTTCGTTACCGCACTGCTTGATGCGGCAGGTGTGCAGCGCGCCGCACTGGTCGGCCACAGCTGGGGTTCGCTGATTGCGATGGAAGCCGCGTCCCATCTGAAAGACCGCATCAGCCACCTGGTGCTGGTCGGCACGGCGTTTCCAATGAAGGTGTCGCCCGCGCTGCTGGACGCTGCGCTCAACGAGCCGATGAAAGCGCTGACGCTCGTCAACGTGTTCTCCCGCAGCACACTGGCGCCACCGCCCTCGGCACTGGGCCCGGGCACCTGGGTGTATGGCGCGAGCATGGCGCTGGGCCGACGCGTGCTGGCCAGCAACGCCCAGGTCAACGTGTTCCACCGGGGCTTCAAGGCCTGCGACAGTTATGCCAGCGGCGAAGCCGCAATTCAGGCCATCACCTGCCCAGTGCTGTTTGTGCTCGGGGAACAGGACCAGATGACGCAACCCAAAGCCGCGCAGGGCTTGGTCAAAGCGGCCCGTACATCGGGCAAGGTGGTTCAGGTCACCAACCTGTCGGTAGGTCATCACCAGATGACCGAAGCGCCAGATGCGACACTGTTTGCGATTCGTGACTTCTTGAAAATATGAACATGTCCCCAACCCCTCCCCTGCCGCCCGACGCTGGCGACATCTCGCGCATCATCGAAATGGCGTGGGAAGACCGCACGCCCTTTGAGTCCATCGCCGTGCAGTTCGGCCTGAATGAGCCGGCGGTCATTGCCCTGATGCGCCGCCAGCTCAAGCGCTCGTCGTTCAAAATGTGGCGCGAACGGGTGACCGGCCGGGCGACCAAGCACGCGGCCCTGCGCAGGCCTGAAGTGACGCGGCACCGGGCGAGCCATACGCGCCAGGCATGAATGCCAGAACCGGCTGATGGAACAACAAACATTTTTGCTATAAATTAAATAGCTAATAATGCTTTCCTGACAAGCGCAATAAGGCTTTTTAATGCATAAAACAGATCTTTGACGGCCTGCCAGCGCGCCTCAAGCCATCTTGCCCAGAATGGCGTTCATTTCGTCTTTTGAAAACGCCCGCAGCATCTCGGTCCGGATGTTGCCAGCAACGCCTATGCTCAGGCCGAACGCGTTGGCGGACTCCTCATCGTCGGCTTCGATGACCGCCACCAGGTCATACCGGCCCGATGTCCAGTAGAGCTGGCTCATGCTGGCGCCAAATTTTTTGGCCAGTTCCCTGACCGCATCGGCGCGTTTCGTCGTGTCCTTGACGCTGTGCATTCCCTGGTCGGTGAAATGGCAAAGGGCAATATAGGTTTTCATGGTTTTTCTTCCGGTCAGCGAGACCTCCGGCATCCACAGGCCAGCGGCGGTCCCGAAACGCCGGCCGAAGCAAACACCCCACAAGAATCTTCAGAACGCGCCCGGCACCTGCAAGCGCCAGGGTTACGCCGAGGCGGGCCGGATGTTCTGGTTGGTGCTGAACAAATTGTCCGGGTCGTAGCGGCGCTTGACCTGCGCCAGCCGCTCGTAGTTCTGGCCATAGGCGGCCTTCACCCGGTCGCCCTCGTCGTCGGTCAGGAAATTGACGTACACGCCGCCGCTGGCAAAGTGCGCCGAGGCCTTGAAGAAGTCGCGCGCCCAGGCCATGCAGCGCGCATCATCGGCAGCGTCGTCCCAGCGGCCGTGAACGTTCATGACGAAGCGCGCGTCCCGGTGGGCATAGGCGGCGGCGTCAGGCGCGGGCCGCGTGGTGGCGCCGCCAATAGCGCCAAAGAATATCTCGCACTGCGGCGACGGCAGCGTCCCGATGGCGGAGATGACGGCATCGAACAGCCCGTCCGGGAGTTCCGAAAAATTGTGCGATTTCCAGTAGTTGCGGGCACCGGGCGTCAGCAGCGGGTCGAAGGCTTTTTGCCAGTCCACATAGGGCATGACGCCAACATGCGCGCCCAGCAGCGTGCCAAATGCGTGCAGCGGCTTGACGAGCGATTCGCCCTGGGCCGGGTCGCCGGCGTACAGCAGCGCCAGCACGACCACCTCCTGCCCATGGACGCTTTGCGGCAGGAAAGGCAGCGGCGGCGCCTTGCGCATCACCGTCCACACCGACAGCTCGTCGGGCGCCTGCGCGGCAAATTCGCGGTACTGCCGCAGCACCGCTTTCGCCTCGGCAAACGGAAAAACGATCAGGCCGGCCAGCACCTGGGGGCCGACCGGATGCAGGTGAAAGTCAAATTGCGTCACGACGCCAAAATTGCCGCTGCCGCCGCGCAGCGCCCAGAACAGGTCGGGCTGCTCGGTGGCGCTGGCGTGCAGCACCTCGCCGGCGGCGGTTACCACGTCGGCCGACGCCAGGCTGTCGACGGTCATGCCGTACTTCCGGCTGAGCCAGCCGAAGCCGCCGCCCAGCGTCAGGCCAGCCACGCCGGTGGTCGAGTTGATGCCCAGCGGCGTCACAAGGCCGTGCGCCTGCGCGGCGGCGTCGAAGTCGGCCAGCGTGGCGCCGCCGTCGACATGGGCGCGCCGCGCGGGGGCATCGACCTGCACGGCCTTCATCTGCGACAAGTCTATGACGATGCCGTCGTCGCACACCGCGCTGCCGGCAATGTTGTGTCCGCCGCCGCGAACGGCCAGCGGCAGCCCCTGGTCTCTGGCGAAATTCACCGCATGGACCACGTCAGCCGTTGCGGCGCAGCGGACGATGGCGGCGGGGTGCCTGTCGATCATCGCGTTCCAGACCTTGCGGGCGCTGTCATAGGCCGCGTCGCCGGCAGGAATGACCGCTCCCTGGACGCCTTGTTTAAGCACTTCGATTTGCGCGGATTGCAGGTTTTTCATGGTTGTGTCCTTCCTTGTGCGCTGGCGGACAACACGCATCACACAACACCCACGGGTAAAACCGACCGGCTTTCCGGGTCACTTGCGTGAGCAGATTCGCCGTTGACAGGTTTAGCACTGCCGGCAGCCCGGTGCAAGGGCTGCTGCCAATCGGACATCGGCCTTACCTGGATTTACATGTCTGAAGCCTTGATCCAGTGTTCAGGCGCGGCTTGCAGGGCGGCGAGCAATTGCCGTGTCGCCAACGACAGGGGCGCCACCTGCAGGCTTGCACTTTGCAGCGAATCCAGCAGCCGCGACAAGGTATGGGCCTGCGGCGTGAGCGGGCCAAAAAACCGCAGACCTTGCGCATCGGCCATCAACAAGGTTGGAAAAGTTTCCACATCCAGTTCGCCGAGCAGCTCGGCCTGGTCTTCAATGTCCAGCCAGGCGAACCTGAACGCCGGGTAGCGCGCGGCCATCTGGGTAAAAAGGGTTTCGTAATCACGGCATAGGCCGCACCAGTCGGCACACAGGCAGACTACCCAGGCCATGGGGCTCGCAGCGGGCACGGAAAGATCAGCGGCAGACAAAGGGGACATGGCAGGGACAGGATTGAAAAGGGAAGGACAGCGCCCAACGCGCAGCAGTTATCGGACAGGCAGGAAAGCACATCAGGCCGCTCTTTTTTTCATAGCGCATCACGCAGCTTGAGAGAAGGCCAGCAGGCTTTTTTCCATAAATTATTAAGAGACGGCGCGGCATCAAGAAGCAGGTTCTGCATCAGCGGCTCCAGCCGGGTGGTTTCCGGATCGGCCAGCAGCAGGTAGCGCGACTCTGTTTTTCCTTCTGCATCATTGAGCTGGCCAATCCAGTCCAGTTCCACCAGCGTTTCAAGTACCGGCTCGAATTGCAGCACGTCAATCTCCAGCGACTCGGCCAGTTGCGAGGCACTGACACCCATGCGTGCGGTGGTTCGCGCTTTGTCCAGCAGTTGCAGGATTTCAATCGCCAGCTGGAACTGCCAGCCATGGGCGCTGCCGCGACGCGTAACGCCGGCCAGAAGGCTGGGCAGGTAAGCGCTAATGACCGCGCCCATCAGCACGATCACCCAGGAGACGTAAATCCACACCAGCAGGATCGGCAACGCCGCAAAGGCGCCATACACCATCGAATAGGTCGGTACCGCCGTCAGGTAGGCGCCAAGGACTTTCTTGCCGATCTCCAGCCCCGCCGCCACGAACAGGCCACCGGCAAAGGCGTGGCCCCATTTGACATAGGTGTTGGGCACATACCGGTACAGCGCAGCCATGCCGCCGGCCACCAGGAAAAACTGCGCCACATCCAGCACGAAGCGCACGCTGACCGGCAGGACGCCGACCAGGCCGCTGGAGGCCGACACCACATACGACGTCACCGCCAGGCTGGCGCCCAGTACCAACGGCCCGAGCGTGATGGCCGCCCAGTAAATCAGCACCCGCTGCGCCAGCGGCCGGGGCTTGCGCACGCGCCAGATACTGTTGAGCGTGCGGTCGATGGTCAGGATCAGCGCAATCGCCGTGACCAGCAGCACCGCCAGACCGGCGCCGCCAAGCTTGCTGGCTTCACCGCTGAACTGCGTCAGGTAGCCCAGCACCTGACGAGAGATATTGTCGGGAATCAGGCTTCTCACCAGCCAGGCCTGCAGCGCTGCCTGCAGCGTGGAAAACATCGGGAATGCCGTGAATACAGCCAGCGCCACCGTGAAAAAGGGCACCAGCGCAATCGACGTGGTGAAGGTCAGGCTGCTGGCGGTCAGCCCCATGCGGTCTTCACGGAAGCGGTTGCGCAGGGTGATGGCGGTGTCGCGCCACGGAAAGTGCGACAAGTCGGCGAGCAAGGCCTCAAGCGAGGGCGGAAATTTCATCCCCGGTATCATGCCACTGCCCTCAAAGACCAAGATGAACAAAGCAAACCAAATTGAAATGACACGCCTGCTGGCTCTGGGCAGCCTGGCCGGACTGATTGTGCTGGGCCTGGCCTGGGAAATGTGGCTCGCGCCGATACGCCCGGGTGGCTCGCTGCTGGCGCTCAAGGTGCTGCCGCTGGTCATTCCGCTGGCCGGCATCTGGAAGAACCGCATGTACACCTACCGATGGGTCAGCCTGATGGTCTGGCTGTACTTCACCGAGGGCGTGGTGCGCGCCTGGAGCGACCGCGCGCCGGGCAACTACCTGGCGATGGGGGAAGTGCTGCTGTGCCTGCTGCTGTTCATTGCCTGCGCGCAGCATGTGCGCTTGCGCTTCAAAAACCTGCCTCCTGCTGCCCTTGCTGGCGACACCGCACCATGACCACACAACCCGAGCTTCTCGACACCCTGCGCCAGATCACCGGTTCGCCCCATGTCCTGTGTGACGGCGACCTGAGCGCCTATACCCAGGACTGGCGCAAGCGCGCGCAGGGCAAGGCACTGGCCGTGGTGCGTCCGGCCAGCGTGCAGGAGGTGGCGGCCATCGTCAAGGCCTGTGCTGATGCCGGCACCAGCCTGGTGCCGCAGGGCGGCAACACCGGCCTGGCGGTTGGTTCGGTGCCTGACGAATCCGGCACGCAGGTGGTGCTGAGCCTGCAGCGCATGAACGTGGTGCGCGCCATCGACGCTGCCAACCTGACCGTCACCGTCGAGGCCGGCTGTGTCCTGCAAAACCTGCAGCAGGCGGCTGAAAAAGCCGGCTTCCTGTTTCCATTGAGCCTGGCCGCCGAAGGCAGCTGCACCATTGGCGGCAACCTGGCCAGCAATGCCGGCGGCACGCAGGTGCTGCGCTACGGCAATGCGCGCGACCTGTGCCTGGGGCTCGAAGTGGTCAATGCGCAAGGCGAGATCTGGCACGGCCTGTCGGGCCTGCGCAAGGACAACACCGGCTACGACCTGACGGACCTGTTCGTTGGCAGCGAAGGCACGCTCGGCATCATCACCGCCGCCACGCTCAAGCTCTATCCCCAGCCCGCCGCGCGGCTGACCGCGTGGGCTGCCCTGCCATCGATGGACGCGGCCGTGACGCTGCTTGGCCTGGCGCACCAGCACCTGGGCGCTGGCCTGACCGGCTTTGAAGTGATGGGCCAGTTTGCACTGAGCCTGGTGGACAAGCATTTCCCTCAATTGCGGGTGCCGCTGTTCAAGGATGCGTCCTGGTGCGTACTGCTGGAAAATTCCGACCATGAATCCGAAGCCCATGCGCGTTCGCAGTTCGAGCGCCTGCTGGAAACTGCGTTTGAAAACGGCTGCGTGAGCGACGCCGTGGTGGCCGAAAGCATTGCGCAGGCGCACCAGCTTTGGCACATCCGCGAAAGCATTCCGCTGGCACAGGCCGAGGAAGGCCTGAACATCAAGCACGACATTTCGATTGCCGTGTCGCGCATTCCAGAATTTGTAAAAACCACCGATGCGCTGCTGCAGCAAAACATCGCCGGCGTGCGGTTGGTCAACTTCGGCCACCTGGGCGATGGCAACCTGCACTACAACGTGCAGGCGCCCGAAGGCAGCGACGCCAAAGCCTTCCTGCGCGACCGCGAAGACGAAGTCAATACGCTGGTGTATGACTCGGTGGCGCGTTTTGACGGCTCGATTTCGGCCGAACACGGCGTGGGCAGCCTGAAAACCGACAAGCTTCCCGCTTACAAGTCGCCGGTCGCGCTGTCGATGATGCGCGCCATCAAGCTCGGACTGGACCCGCAGAACATCATGAATCCGGGGCGGATCGTGAAGCTTTGATTTGGAGGCCGACGAAAACCCTGCGGCATCGAAGTTAACGCCGAACCGACTCAGTGCATGAGGTGTCGAATCGAGCCGCAAACCGACAGCAGCTGGGCCTTGTCCATTCGGCCAATGATGCTGTTCAACACGGAGCCCAGAACCTTCAACGCACCGGCCATGCCCAGATTGGCGGACTGCTGGGTGATGAAGCCCGGATTTGCCAGCCTGAGTTGCGCGATAAAGCAGTAGTCCATGCCGGCGTTGGTCAGCTCGACCACCAGGTTGGCGAGTTCATCGCGGTGCTGAACCGGGTCTGGCGAATTCTCAACCCTGGCGAGCACCGCAAGGGCTTTGTTGTTCATCGCCTGCGAAAAAACCACGCGGACGAAGTGTTCGGGGCTTTCTTCAACGGTAGGTTTTTCCTTCTTCAAAAGCTTGGGTGCGGCACGCTTTGCCGCCACAGAGGTTGAGGGTTTTTTTGAGGAAGCAGTCATCAAAACATAATACCCGCGCCAGCAAAGGCGAGTCTTCGCAGCATCACGGCCAGATGGGCGACGGGCATAATTGGCGACCCTCTGCCGCCTGGTCGGCCTGCCCTCTGATTTACCTACCGCCTTGTCATGACCCGCCCTACCCGCTCCCAATACGAAGACCTGATGCGCCTTGTGGACACGCAAGGCGTTTTCAAGCCTGACCGCACCGGCACCGGAACGAAAAGCGTGTTCGGCCACCAGATGCGCTTCGATTTGAACGAAGGCTTTCCGCTGGTCACGACCAAAAAGGTTCACGTCAAGTCGATCATCCAGGAACTGCTGTGGTTCCTGACCGGCTCCAGCAGCAACCACTGGCTGACCGAGCGCGGCGTGACGATCTGGAACGAATGGGCGCGCGAGGACGGCGACCTGGGGCCGGTCTACGGTGTGCAGTGGCGCAGCTGGCCAACGCCGGATGGCGGCCATATCGACCAGATCGCCGAAGTCATCAAGACGCTCAAGACCAACCCCGACTCGCGCCGCATCATCGTCAGCGCCTGGAACGTCGCCGAACTGGACAAGATGGCGCTGATGCCCTGCCACGCGCTGTTCCAGTTCTACGTCGCCCCTGCCACCGAGCCCGGCGGCAAGGGCCGGCTCAGCTGCCAGCTGTACCAGCGCAGCGCCGACATTTTCCTCGGCGTGCCTTTCAACATTGCCAGTTATGCGCTGCTCACACACATGGTGGCGCAGCAATGCGACCTGGACGTGGGCGACTTCATCTGGACCGGCGGCGACTGCCATATCTACAGCAACCACGCCGAGCAGGTAGCCCTGCAACTGAGCCGCGCGCCGTTTGCTTATCCGACGCTCAACATCAAGCGCAAGCCCGACTCCATCTTTGACTACCAGTTTGAAGATTTTGAATTTTTGGACTATCAACACCACCCGGCCATCAAGGCGCCGGTGGCCGTCTGATGGCCGCGCCGCAAATGCCGATGCCCCGCATCAGCCTGATTTACGCCCGTGCCGCCAACGGCGTGATCGGCAAGGACAACGCCATGCCCTGGCATTTGCCCGAAGACCTGGCGCACTTCAAGCGGCTGACGCAGGGCTGGCCCGTCATCATGGGCCGCAAGACCTGGGATTCATTGCCGCCCCGTTTTCGCCCCCTGCCCGGCCGCACCAATATCGTCATCACGCGGCAGCCGGACTGGCAACAAGCTGGCGCGCTGACCGCTGCCAGCCTGGACGCGGCGCTCAAGCTCTGCCAGCAGTCCGAAGAAGTCTGGGTCATCGGTGGCGCGCAAATCTATGCGCAAGCCGAACCGCTGGCCGAGCGCATTGAAGTGACTGAAATTGCCCAGGACTTTGACGGCGATGCGTTTGCACCGTCATTGAGCGGCGCATGGCAGGAAACTGCGCGTAAAGCGCATGTGTCGGGCAATGGCCTGCCCTTCAGCTTCGTGACGTTTGAAAAGGCCGGCGCATGAACATCCAGAACTTTTTCGGCATCGAGTTGCCCATTATTCAAGCGCCCATGGCCGGCGTGCAGTCCAGCGCGCTGGCGATTGCCGTGTCGAACGCTGGCGGCCTGGGCTCGCTGCCCTGCGCCATGCTGACGCCGGAGTCCCTTCGCGCAGAGCTGGCGGCCATCACCGCACAGACCCGGCGGCCTTACAACGTCAACTTCTTCTGCCACACGCCCGCCGTGCCCGACGCGGCCCGCGATGCCAAATGGCGCTCCGCACTCGCGCCCTATTACGCTGAATTTGGCATCGACCCCGACTCGGTGTCGGCCGGCGGCGGGCGGGCACCTTTCAGCAGCAAACTTGCCGATCTGCTGGAGGCTTTCAAGCCACCCGTCGTGAGCTTTCATTTCGGCCTGCCTTCGCCGGAACTGCTGCATCGCGTGAAGTCCTGGGGCGCGAAGGTGATCTCTTCGGCCACCACCGTGGCGGAAGCACGCTGGCTGGAAGCAAACGGTGCTGACGCCATCATTGCCCAGGGCCTTGAGGCCGGCGGCCATCGCGGGCTATTTCTGAGCGAGGACCTGACGACGCAGGTCGGCACCATGGCGCTGCTGCCGCAGGTGCTGCGTGCCGTGCGTGTGCCGGTGATCGCGGCCGGCGGCATTGCCGACGCACACGGGGTGAAAGCCGCGCTGGCACTGGGGGCCGCTGGCGTGCAGGTCGGCACGTCCTACCTGCTGTGCCACGAGGCCACCACCACGGCGCTGCACCGCGCTGCGCTGAAAAGCGAACGGGCAGAACATACTGCGCTCACCAACTTGCTCACTGGCCGCCCGGCGCGTGGCATGTACAACCGGCTGATGCGCGAACTGGGCCCACTGAGCGGCGCGCCACCGGCTTTTCCGCTGGCAACATCCGCCCTGATGCCCTTGAAAGCCGCCGCCGAAAAGCTCGGCCGCGATGATTTTTCCAGCCTCTGGGCAGGCCAAAACACGAGCGGTTGCCGCGAAATTGCTGCCGCTGAATTGACACGACTGCTCGCCGCGAACTGACACCAAAAACCATGAAAATTGCTACCTGGAATGTCAATTCCCTGACCGTTCGCCTGCCGCAGGTGCTCGACTGGCTTGCCGCCAATCCGGTCGATGTGCTGTGCCTGCAGGAACTCAAGCTCAGCGACGACAAGTTTCCGCTGGCCGCGCTTGAGGCCGCCGGCTACCAGAGCGCCGTGTTCGGCCAGAAAACCTACAACGGCGTCGCCATCCTGAGCCGCACGCCGGCGCGCGACATCGTCAAAAACATCGTCGGCTTCACCGACGAGCAGTCGCGCGTCATTGCCGCGACGGTGGACATGGCCGGCGGCGAGGTGCGCGTGGTGAACGGCTATTTCGTCAACGGCCAGTCGCTGGGCAGCGAGAAGTTCGACTACAAGATGAAGTGGCTGGAAGGCCTGCGAAACTGGCTGCGGGACGAACTGGCCACGCACCCCAATCTCGTGCTGCTGGGCGACTTCAACATTACCGCCGATGACCGCGACAGCTTTGACCCCGAAGGACTGCGCGAAACCATTCACCACACCAGCGAGGAGCGACTGCATTTTCAGGCGCTGATCAAGTTAGGCCTGACGGATGCCTTCCGCCTGTTCGACCAGCCGGAGAAAAGCTATTCCTGGTGGGACTACCGCGAAATGGCCTTCCGGCGCAACCGGGGCCTGCGGATCGACCACATCCTGGTCAGCGAGCCACTCAAGCAACGGGTAGCCAGTTGCGTGATCGACAAGCTGCCACGCAAGAACGAACGGCCCAGCGACCATGTGCCCGTCGTGGTGGAACTCGCTCCACTATAAAAAATATAGCTGCTTACGCAAACCCAGCCTGCGCAAACAGCCTTATTTACCTGATTAGCGACTTACCTCAGACTCGCAACACCTTCAATGGCAACGGCTTGGTGCTTACCAGTGCCCGCAGCAGCCCGGGCAGCATTGCCGGC
>NZ_JAAFGZ010000015.1:0-67101 GCF_010365105.1 Polaromonas sp.
CGATGCGGTCTACGGCGGCGCGCACATCGGGGCGCTGGCGCAGGGTTTCGGCCGGAATGGCCAGCGCCAGGTCACTGGCCGCCTGCGGCACGGGTGCGGCATTGGCCAGCGCGCTGCGCAGCACGCCGGGCGACTGGCCGGTCAGCACCGCCAGGCTGCTGGCCGCCTGCGCGATGCCGGTGTCGAGCAAGGGAATCTGCGCGGCGGTCTGCTCGCTGGCGGCAATGCCCTGCTCGACGTCGAGCGACGATGCCAGCCCGGCCTGGGCGCGCCAGCGGGTGAGCTGCAGCGTTTCCCGCTGCGCTGCCAGGCTGCCCTGGGCAATCAGGCGCTGCGCCTGCAGCCCGCGCAGCTGCAGGTAGGCGAGGGCGACTTCGGCGGCCAGCGACACCTGCACATTGCCCAGGCTGGCCGTGGCGGCCCGGACATCGGCGTCGGACGCGTTCAGGGCGCTGCGCCGGCCGCCGAACACGTCGGGTTCCCAGCTGGCATCAAAGCCGGCCTGGAACAGGTTGCCCGCCTGGCTGCCGCCCGACTTGCTGCGCTGCGCCGAGGCCGAGGTGTCTACCCGGGGGGCGAGGCCGGCGGCGCTCACGTCGCGCAGCGCGCGCGCCTGCTGCAGGGCGGCCTGCGCGGTGCGGATGTCAGTGTTGGCCTGCAGGGCACGGGTGACGAGCGCGGTCAGTTGCGGGTCGTTGAAGCCCTGCCACCAGGCGGCCAGAGACAAGGCGTCTGCCGTGGCGGGGGCGTAGGGCGCACTGACTGACCATTCGGCGGGGACCGGTGTTTCGGGCAGCGCCTGGGTGGATGATGTGATGGAGGCGCAGCCTGAAAGCAGCGCTGCCAGCGTCAGGGCCAGTGGGGCCAGGCGGGGCAGGGAATGGGTAGGCAATGGAGGGGGCATCGGGTCAGACGGTGGGGCGGGCCAGGTCATTGTGCTGCGGTCATGGTCGGGTAATCCCTTGTTGTTGATGAATTTATGTAAAGGTTGGGTTGGCTGTATTTTTTGATCTTTTGTCTGTGGGCGCTGCCTGGTTGGGCAGGCCGGGAATCGCCAGGCGGCGACTCACTTATCTTGGCTTCGCCAAAAATAGGTAAGCAAAAGAAAGGCGACCCGGAAAGTCGGATCGCCTTTATTTTGGTAGCTTTCTTTTGGCTATCGCCAAAAGAAAGCTACTTGCCGCCGGGCAACTCCCGGCCAGCCCAACCCCGCAAAGCCCCAACAGCTCATCAACCAGCAGAGCCAAGCCAAACATTCACACTAAAAGAGCACTTTCACGCAATATCAGTAAGCGTAGGCAGCTATTCAAACCATAGCAAAAATCACTGAAACGCCACTTCCGAAAAGCTCCGCAACTTGCGGCTGTGCAGTTGCGTGATCCCCTCGGCCCGCAGCAACTCCACCGCACGCATGCCGATGCGCAAATGCTGGTCCACCCGGTCGCGGTAGAACTGGTTCGCCATGCCGGGCAGCTTGATCTCGCCGTGCAGCGGCTTGTCGCTCACGCACAGCAGCGTGCCGTAAGGCACCCGGAAGCGAAAGCCGTTGGCCGCAATCGTCGCGCTTTCCATATCCAGCGCAATCGCCCGGCTCTGGCTGAAGCGGCGTTGCGGCTGGTTGCCCGGCAGCAACTCCCAGTTGCGGTTGTCGGTGCTGGCCACGGTGCCGGTGCGCATAATGCGTTTCAAATCCGTGCCAACAGCCTGCGTCACGTCCTGTACCGCCTGCTCCAGCGCCTTCTGGATCTCGGCCAGCGCCGGAATCGGCACCCACAGCGGCAGTTCCTCGTCCAGCACATGGTCTTCGCGCACATAGCCGTGCGCCAGCACGTAGTCGCCCAGCTGCTGGCTGGTGCGCAGGCCGGCGCAGTGGCCGAGCATGATCCAGGCGTGCGGGCGCAGCACGGCGACATGGTCGGTGATGTTCTTGGCGTTGGCCGGGCCGACGCCGATGTTGACCATGGTGGTGCCGGTGCGGTCGGCGCGCAGCAAATGGTAGGCCGGCATTTGCGGCAGGCGCGGTGGTGCCAAGCCCAACTCGTCGCCTTCCTGTGCGCTCAGGCCGGTGCGCCGCGTCACCACATTGCCGGGCTCCACGAAGGCGATGTATTCGCTGGCCGGGTCGGCCATTTCGGCATGCCCCAGCCGAACGAATTCATCAATGTAAAACTGGTAGTTGGTGAACAGCACAAAGTTCTGGAACCACTGCGGCGACGTGCCGGTGTAGTGGCGCAGGCGCTGCAGCGAATAGTCCACCCGCGCTGCCGTGAACAGCGACAGCGGCAGCGGCTGGCCGGCACTGGGCTCGTAGGTGCCGTTGGCAATGCCGTCGTCCATTGAAGCCAAATCGGGCAGGTCGAACACGTCGCGCATCAGCATGCGCCGGGCCGGGCTCATCGTGCCCTCGATGTGGTCGTTCTCGGCAAACGAAAAGTGGATCGGGATCGGCTGCGTGCTGGTGCCCACTTCCAGTTCGACCTCGTGGTTTTGCATCAGCAGGCGGAACTGCGCCAGGTAGTAGTCGCTGTACAGGTCAGGGCGCGTCAGGGTGGTTTCAAAGTGCCCCGGTCCGGCGACAAAGCCGTAGCTGAGCTGCAGGATGTCGGGCGTCTCCAGGATGGCCCTGGCCACTGTCTCGGTGTGGATGCGGACAAACGGGTAGCAGGCCCGCACATGGCCGGGCAGCGTGTCACCGGCCAGGTAGCGCTGCATGGCGCTGCGCAGGTGGGCGATTTGCTGGTCGTAGATGGCGCGCACCTGCGCCAGCGCTGCAGCCGGGTCGCGGTAGCGGATGGGTGCGATGAAAGGGGGCAGGTAGGGCATGGGCTCAATCAGTTTGCGGTTTTGGCATTCAACGGCGGCAATGCACGGTTCATGCCGCCGTGCGGCATTCAGCGCTTGAGCGCCTCGCGCATCGTCACGAACTCTTCGGCCATGGTTGGGTGGATGCCGATGGTGCTGTCAAAAATTGCCTTGGTCGCGCCGGCCTTCATCGCCACGGCAAAGCCCTGGACGATCTCGCCCGCGTCGGCGCCGACCATGTGCAGGCCGACCACGCGGTCGGTGGCGTCTTCGACGATCAGCTTCATCAGCGTGCGCTCGGTGCTGCCGCTCAGCGTGTGCTTGAGCGCCTTGAAGTCGCTTTTGTAAACGCTGATCTTGCCGAATTTTTCGCTGGCTTCGAGTTCCGAATAACCGACCGTGCCGATGTTCGGATGGGTGAACACCGCCGTCGGTATGAAGTCGTAGCTCATGCCGCGCGGCTTTTTGCCGGCGGTCGGACCGAACAGCGCATCGACCACGACCATGGCCTCGGCCAGCGCGACCGGCGTGAGTTGCACGCGCGCCGTCACGTCGCCCACGGCATAGATCGACGGTACCGAGGTCTGGTACTGGTCGTTCACTTCAATGGCGCCGGCCTTGCCCTGCACGACGCCTGCTGCCTGAAGACCCAGGCCTTCGATCAGCGGCACGCGGCCGGTGGCATACAGCACCGCATCGACGGTGATATGGCTGCCATCGAGCAGTTGCACCTGCAACGCTTTGCCCGCGCGAGCGATGGTGGCCACGTCGGTGTTGAGGTGCAGCGTCACGCCGCTCTTGACCATTTCGCCGGCAATGAAGCCGCGCACTTCCTCGTCAAAGCCGCGCAGCACCTGGTGGCCCCGGTAGAGCTGCGTGACCTGTGCGCCCAGGCCGTTGAAGATCGAGGCAAATTCGCAGGCAATGTAGCCACCGCCGACCACCAGCAGGCGCTGCGGGAAGGGCGACAGGTCAAACATCTCGTTCGAGCTGATGACGTGCTCGCTGCCCGGAAACTCCGGAATGCTGGGTTTTCCGCCGGTGGCGATCAGGATGTTTTTGGCGCTGTAGTGCTGGCCGCCCACGTCCACCGTATGCGCATCGACCAGCGTGCCCCAGCCGTTGAGGGTGTGCACGCCCGCGCTTTTGAGCAACTGCACATAAATGCCATTGAGGCGCGAAATCTCGCGGGCGCGGTTGGACTTGAGGGTGTCCCAGTTCAGCACGGGCGCCTCGCCGACCCAGCCGAAGCCATGCGATTCCTCGAAGCTTTCGGCGAAATGGGCCGCGTAGCTGTAAAGCTTTTTCGGGATGCAGCCCAGGTTGACGCAGGTGCCGCCCATTTCGGCCACTTCGGCCAGCGCCACGCGGGCGCCGCGCTGGGCCGCCATGCGCGCCGCGCGTACGCCGCCGCTGCCGCCGCCGATCACGAACAGGTCAAAGTCAAAATCGCTCATGGGTTCCTTTTGTAGTCTGGCCCTGATTGTGCTGTTTTCAGATGACCTTTTGATGGCGACGGCGTTGCGCGGGTGGAGGCCTCACGGTTGGCGCTGGCGGTAGCGCCAGAGTTCCAGCGCGCCTATGCACACCGCCAGCCAGGCCGAGCCGGAGGCAAAACCGGCCAGCACGTCGCTGGCAAAGTGGACCTGCAGCAGCACGCGGCTGCTGCCGGTGGTAAAGGCCAGCGCCGCTGCCAGCGCCCACACCGGCAGGTGAACGCTGGCAAAACGGGCGGGCAGCAGCCGCACCAGCAGATACGCCAGCATGCCGTAAGCCACGACCGAACCCGACGCATGGCCGCTCGGAAAACTCCAGCCATCGGCAAAGGACAGGGCGTTGTCATGCACGGGGCGGGTTCGTTCAAAAATGTTTTTCACCGTCCAGTTCAGTAGCGCATTGCCGACGAAGGCCAGCACCCAGGCCAGGCATAGCGCGCGCTGGCGCTGGCGCAGCAGCCACAGCGTGCCGGCGATGCACAGGCTGGTCAGCGTGAGCGTGTCGCCAAAGTGGGTCAGCACGGCAAATACCCGGAGCACGCCAATCGGCATTGTGGCGTGGATGGTGTCCGAGAACAATTGGTCCAGCTGGCCCAGCTTGCGGCCGTCGCCCAGGTTTTCGGCAATCTCGGCAAACAGGCTGGCGGCGCCAATGATCAGCCCGAAGCCCAGCGCCAGGTAGGCGAGCAGATAAGCCAGCGGCGGAAAGCGGCTGGTTTCACGGTGTACGCCGTAACGCTGCACCAATAGCCAAAAGCCACAGACGGCAAAAAGCAGCAACACCAGCGCGATGCCAAAGGCCGGCAGTGCATGGCTGGCGAGCGCCTGGACGGCATCGCGCACGGCGGGTGAATCAAGTGCCATGGGGCGTTCAGACATCAAAAGTGCACGGAAATTGAAGGCGGCGTCATCGCCAAAGCTTACCGGGGTTTGCCGAGTCAGTCTTGCCGGGCGTTGGGAGATGGTGCGAATCACGATAATCAGGGAATATGACTACTTCTCCTACTGATTTCAGCGCCCTGTCGCTGCCGGCCCATGTGCTGGCCAACCTGACGCAACTCGGCTACACCCAGATGACGCCGATCCAGGCCGCAGCCCTGCCGGTCGCCTTGCTGGGCAAGGACCTGATCGCCCAGGCCAAGACCGGCAGCGGCAAGACCGCCGCCTTCGGCATCGCGCTGCTGGCCAACCTCAACGCCCGGCGTTTCGCCATCCAGGCGATGGTGCTGTGTCCGACGCGCGAACTGGCCGACCAGGTGACCACCGAAATCCGCCGCCTGGCGCGCGCCGAGGAAAATATCAAGGTCGTGACGCTGTGCGGCGGCGTCGCCCTGCGCAACCAGATTGCCAGCCTGGAACATG
Source organism: Polaromonas sp. (assembly GCF_010365105.1). Lineage (GTDB taxonomy): Bacteria > Pseudomonadota > Gammaproteobacteria > Burkholderiales > Burkholderiaceae_C > Polaromonas. The sequence goes on from NZ_JAAFGZ010000015.1 coordinate 5,661, forward strand.
GCGCGCACATCGTCGTCGGCACGCCCGGCCGCATCATGGACCACCTGGCGCGCGGCCATCTGGATTTGTCCGCGATGAACACGCTGGTGCTCGACGAAGCCGACCGCATGCTCGACATGGGCTTTTTTGACGACATTGCCACCGTCGCCAAGCAGTGCCCGAAAGAGCGCCAGACGCTGCTGTTCTCGGCGACCTACCCGGAAGGCATCGCCAGGATCAGCCAGCAGTTCATGAAGAACCCGCAAACCATCACCGTGCAGGCGCAGCACGAGAAAAGCAAGATCCGCCAGCGCTGGTACCAGGTCGAGGACACCGACCACGACGAGGCGCGCCTCGAAGCCGTGGCCCTGGTACTGAGTCATTACCGGCCGGTCAGCACGCTGGCGTTTTGCAACACCAAGTCGCAATGCCGGGCGCTGGTGCAGCTACTGAAAGACAAGGGTTTCATTGCGCTGGCGCTGTTTGGCGAACTGGAGCAGCGCGAGCGCGACCAGGTGCTGGTGCAGTTTGCCAACCGCAGCTGCTCGGTGCTGGTGGCCACCGACGTGGCCGCGCGCGGGCTGGACATTTCGCAGCTGGAAATGGTCATCAACGTCGATGTGACGCCGGACAGCGAAATCCACATCCACCGCATCGGCCGCACCGGCCGGGCCGACGAGGAAGGCTGGGCCATCAGCCTGGCGACGATGGACGAAATGGGCTCGGTCGGCAAGATCGAGGTGCTGCAAAAGACCGAGTCCGAATGGCACAAGGTTGAAGAACTGACGCCCACCGCCAAGGAGCCGCTGCGCCCGCCAATGGCCACGCTGCAGATCGTCGGCGGCCGCAAGGAAAAGATCCGCGCCGGCGACGTGCTCGGCGCGCTGACCGGCGAGGCCGATGGCTTCACGGTCTTTACCCGCGAACAGATCGGCAAGATCAACGTCAACGAGTTCTCGACCTATGTGGCGGTGGACCGCAAGATTGCCGCCGACGCCCTGCACAAGCTGGCGATGGGCAAGGTCAAGGGCAAGAGCGTGCGGGTGCGGCTGATGGACGACGAGGCTTGAAGCAGAAAAACGGTGTTTCAAGCATCAAATTGGCCGTTTGCGCACGTGCTGACTGCGTAAACAGCTATTAATAAAGTAGCAAAATGAACCCTGACCTGCCTTCGTATGACGCCTTGCCGCCTGCACCTGGTCGGTCTGAAGCCGTCGGCGCCGCCGCGCTGGTGATCGGTGCCGGCGGCGGCCTGGGCGCGGCGCTGGTGGCGCGGCTCTCGGGTGCGGCGGGGGCGTCTGAGCGGTTTCAAACCGTGCTGGCGCTGGGCCGAAACAGTCTGCCGGCCATCGACTACGGCGACGAAGCCAGCTTGAAATCCGCCGCCGACTGGGTGGCGGCGCAGTGCGCCGAGCAGCAGCTTGAACTGCGCCTGATCGTGGTCGCCAGCGGCTTTCTGCATGGGCCGCAGGGCCAGCCCGAACGCAGCTTCAGCCAGCTGGACGCCGGCTACCTGACGCACGTGTTCCAGGTCAACGCCATCGGCCCGGCCCTGGTGATGAAGCATTTCCTGCCGCTGCTGCCCAAGCAGGGCCGCTGCGTGGCGGCTTTCCTGTCGGCCAGGGTCGGCAGCATCGGCGACAACGCGCTGGGCGGCTGGTACGGCTACCGCGCCTCCAAGTCGGCGCTGAACCAGCTGGTCAAGACCGCGTCGATTGAAATGACCCGGCGCAACCGCCAGTCGGTCTGCGTCGCGCTGCATCCGGGCACGGTCGATACCGCGCTGAGCCAGCCCTTCGCCAAGACCGGCCTGAAGGTGCGGCCGCCCGAGGAAGCCGCCAGCGACCTGGTCGGCGTGCTGAACGGCGCGACGCCCGCGGACACCGGCAAGCTGCTGGACTTCCACGGCCTGACGCTGCCTTTTTGACTCGCATTGCAAGCCTTTTTGGCGGTTTGCGCAATGGCTGTGGGCGTGAGCAGCTATTGAATTGAGAGCGCTAGGCTGCGTGCGGCCCGTTGGCCTGCCAGGCTGCGCTGCAGGCGGCAGCGTTTACTGCAACCGCCTTCAAAAATACTTGAGCTTGACTGCATCCAAAAGCGCTGCTGGCGTGTAGTACCTGTAGCAGCGCAGAAAAGCTGCTGAAAACGTGTTTCACGTACTCAACATTTTTGGAGAACCACCATGTCAACCCAACGCTTTTCCCTGTCCCTTGCCGCTGTTTCCGCCTCTGTCCTGCTGGCCGCCTGCGGCTCCATGGCGCCGATGACGCCGATGGCCTCATCGATGTTCATGCAGGACAGCCTGCCCGAGGCGGTCAAGGTGCCGGTCGGCCACAAGGTGGCGATGGAAACCGTCGGCGTGGGCGAGATCACCTACGAATGCCGCGACAAGGCCAATGCGCCCGGCATGACCGAATGGGTGTTTGTCGGCCCGAACGCCATGCTCAATGACCGCAGCGGCAAGCAGGTCGGCAAATACTACGGCCCGCCGGCCAGCTGGGAAGCGATGGACGGATCGAAAGTCACCGCCACGCAGGTCGCCGTTGCGCCCGCCGGCACCGGCAACCTGCCGTTCCAGCTGGTCAAGGCCAACCCGGCCATGGGCAGCGGCGCGATGACCGGCGTGAGCTACATCCAGCGCGTGGCCCTCAAGGGTGGCGTGGCGCCGGCCAGCGTCTGCAGTCCTGCCAGCAAGGGCACCCGGGAGATCGTGAAGTACCAGGCTGACTACATTTTCTGGAAAGCGGCCTGATTGCTGGGACGGGACGCCGTTGTGCGTGTCGGCTAACATCAAACGGAAATTCCCCCGGCGGGCGGCGCATGAAGCGGCCGCAGCCGTTTCATTCCCTGTCAACGCCGACCGAGCCTGCCTGTGACGATTGCGCCCGACACTGCCCCTTCCTTTGACTACGAGCAGGCCCTGCGCGGCTGCGCCCGGGACGACCGCCAGGCATTGCAGGACATCTATCGCCAGGAAAGCCGCCATTTGCTGGGCGTGGCGCTGCGCATCGTGCGCCAGCGACAGCAGGCCGAAGACGTGCTGCACGATGCGTTCATGGCCATCTGGACCCAAGCTGCCAGCTTCGACGCCACGCGCGGTTCCGGGCGTGGCTGGATTTACAGCGTGACCCGCAACCTGGCGCTCAACAGCGTGCGCAATGGCGCACGGGAGGTGCCGGTCGACGAGGAAACCGCCGAAGCGCTGGACGCGCAGGCCTCGATGGAGGCGCACCGCCAGCTGGCCGATGCCTTTGAAATGCACGCCAGCCTGGGCCGGCTGAACGATTGCCTGTCGCGGTTGGAGCCGGCGCGGCGAAACTGCATTTTGTACGCCTATGTCGATGGTTGCTCGCACGGCGAAATTGCCGCGCGCACCCAGACGCCGCTGGGCACCGTCAAGGCCTGGATCAAGCGCGGCATGGGCAGCCTGCGGGAGTGCATGGCATGAGCTGTTCATCAATTCCAGCGCAGACTCATGAATGTGTGCCGCACAGGGGTCTGCCATGAATCCGCTTGATCGTGATGAACTGGCTGGCGAGTATGTGCTGGGCACCTTGTCGGCCACGCGTCGCCGTGACGTTGAACAACGCCTGCCGGGCGACGCAGACCTGCGCCAGGCGGTGCAGCGCTGGCAGGAACAGTTGCTGCCGCTGGCGGCACTGGCCGATCCAGTAGAGCCTTCTGCCCGGTTGTGGGGCCGGATTGAAGCCAGCCTTGATGCCATTGCCGCACCGTCTGCGCCGCCGCTTGACGTCGTCACCAAACCCCGCCGTTCACGGCGTCTGGAGGCCGCCGGCTGGTGGCACAGCGTGAAGCTTTGGCGCGGCCTGGCTGGCACCGGTTTTGCTGCGGCTGCGGTATTGGCCTCTGTGCTGGCGACGCGCCTGGGGGCGTTGCCACCGGTCGCGCCTGAATACCTGGTGGTGCTGGTGGCGCCTCAGGACAAGGCGCCAGGCTGGGTGGTTCAAGCCAGCAGCCCGCAATCGCTGAGCCTGATTCCGTTGGGACAGAGCGACGTGCCGGCTGAAAAATCATTGCAGTTCTGGACCAAGGGCGACAACTGGAAAGGCCCTGTGTCGCTGGGCCTGGTCAAACCCGGCGAGACGGTACGCATCCCGCTGGACAAGCTGCCGCCACTGCAGCCCAACCAGTTGTTCGAATTGACGCTGGAGCCCGCCAATGGCTCGCCGACCAACCGGCCCACCGGACCGATCCAGTTCATTGGCCGGGCCGTCAAGGTGACGTAAACGCGGACCTTGCCGGGATTCAAGAGAAAAATGGCTCTTGCGCATAGTGGGCTTGCGCAAGACGCTATTAAAAAGCTAGCAAAATGAAAAAAGTGCGCTGCAAGTTGCCTTGCGCGCACTTTTTCCGGAACCGGCAACCTCAGGCCTGTTTGGCGTCCAGTTGTGCAGCGGCCTTGCGGCGCTCACGGAATGCCTGCAACTCGCCAACCACGCCCTTGCGGAAGGCCAGCACGCAGAGCACAAAGATCACGCCAATGATGACCGTGACCCATGAACCGACCTTGTCGGCCAGCAGGTTCTGCAGCGAAATCACGATGCCCGCGCCCATTACCGGGCCAAAGAAGGTGCCGACGCCGCCGAGCAGCGACATCAGGATCACTTCGCCGGACATGGACCAGTGCACGTCGGACAGCGTGGCAAAGCCCATGACCAGCGTCTTGAGCGAGCCGGCCAGGCCGGCCAGCGCTGCTGACAAGGTAAAGGCCAGCAGCTTGTAGCGGTCCACCTGGTAGCCGAGCGAAATGGCGCGTGGCTCGTTTTCCCGGATCATCTTGAGCACCTGGCCAAACGGCGAGTTGACGATGCGCGTGATGAACAGGAAGCACAGCACGAAAACAGCCACCACGAAGTAGTACATGGTGTTGTCTGGCCGGAGTGAAATCATGCCGAACAATTCGCCGCGCCGCACCCCCTGCAGGCCATCTTCTCCACCGGTGAACGGCGCCTGCAGGCAAACGAAATACACCATCTGGGCAATGGCCAGCGTGATCATGGCAAAGTAAATGCCCTGTCGGCGAATCGCCACCATGCCGACCACCAGCCCGATCAGCCCGGCGCCCACGGTACCGGCCAGAATGGCTGTTTCAGGCGTCCAGCCCTGCGACTTGACGAACCAGCCGGTGATGTAGGCGGCCGAGCCGAAAAACGCCGCATGGCCGAACGACAGCAGGCCGGTAAAGCCCAGCAGCAGGTTGAAGGCGCAGGCAAACAGCGCAAAGCACAGCAGCTTCATGACAAACACCGGATACAGCCCGATAAACGGCGCGACCAGCAGGAATGCCAAGAGTGCAATGTAGGTGATGCGGGTGATTTTTTTCGAAGTGTTCATTGCGTGTTTCCAAAATTCAGCGCATGCGGTGCGGAGGCTTGTATTCCCAAGTTCCGGCCGCAGGACCGGCTTTGCCGGACTGCAGGCGGGGCGGCCCCCTCGGGGGGAAGCGAACCACACGAAGTGGGGAGCGTGGGGGCCATGTTCACGCTTCTTTGCCAAACAAGCCAGCCGGGCGAACCATCAGCACCAGCACCATCACGACGAACACCACGATATTCGAGGCTTCGGGGTAGAAAACCCGGGTCATGCCTTCGATCAGGCCGAGTGCCAGGCCGGTGATGACCGAGCCCAGAATCGAGCCCATGCCGCCAATCACCACCACCGCAAACACCACGATGATGAGGTTCGAGCCCATCAGCGGGTTGACCTGGATGATGGGGGCTGCCAGCACACCGGCCAGTGCGGCCAGAGCCGCGCCTGCGCCATAGGTCAGCATGACCATCATCGGCACGTTGATGCCGAAGGTCTGCACCAATGCAGAGTTTTCAGTTCCGGCGCGCAGATAAGCGCCCAGCCGCGTGCGCTCGATGATGAACCAGGTGCCCAGGCAGACCACCAGCGACACCACCACCACCCAGGCGCGGTAGTTCGGCAGGATCATGAAACCCAGGTTGGTCGCGCCCGACAGCAACTCCGGCACCGGATAGGACTGGCCCGACGCGCCATACAGTTCGCGAAAAACGCCTTCGACAATCAGCGCCAGGCCAAAGGTCAGCAACAGTCCATACAACGGGTCGAGCTTGTACAGGTGTTTCAGGAAGAGTCGCTCGATCACCACGCCAAAGGCACCCACCAACAGCGGCGCCAGGAACAGGGCAAACCAGTAATTGATGCCGAATTTGTCGAGCATGATCCAGGCGGCAAACGCGCCCAGCATGTACAGCGCGCCGTGCGCAAAATTGACGACGCCCAGCAGGCCAAAGATGACCGCCAGACCCAGGCTGAGCATGGCGTAAAAGGCGCCGTTGACCAGGCCCAGCAGTAGCTGGCCCAGAAATGCTTGATAAGGAATACCGAAGATTTCCATGGAGGTCCGTCAGTTCATGGCTTGAGATCAATAAAAAAAGGCGGCCAGTCACAGCTGTGACCTGCCGCCTTGGGAATCAGCTTACTTTTTAGTCAGCGCACATTTGGACTCGGCCGCCGTGGTGAAGGCCTGCTCGCCCGGAATCGTGGAAACCAGTTTGTAGTAGTCCCATGGAGCGGTCGATTCCTTGGCTGACTTGACCTGGAACAGGTACATGTCATGGATCATCCGGCCGTCGGCACGGATCTGGCCCTTGTTGTAGAAGTCGTCGATCTTCATCGACTTGAGGGTGCTCATGACCTTGTCACCATCCGTGGTGCCAGCGGCCTGCACGGCTTTCAGGTAGGTCGTCGTGACCGAATAGTCGGCGGCCTGCAGGCTGGAAGGCATGCGCTTGTATTTCTCGAAGAAGCGCTTGGCAAACTTGCGCGAGGCGTCATCCTGGTTCCAGTACCAGCTGTCGGCCAGCTGCAGGCCTTCGGTGTTGGAGAGGCCCAGGCTGTGCACGTCGTTGATGAACACCAGCAAGCCGGCAATCTTCATGGATTTGTTGATGCCAAACTCACGCGCGGCCTTCATCGCATTGGTGAAGTCGCCGCCTGCATTGGCCAGTGCCAGAACCTGGGCCTTGGACGATTGGGCCTGCAGCAGGAAAGACGAGAAGTCGGATGCATTGAGCGGGTGACGAACCGCACCGACGACGGTGCCGCCGTTGGCCTTGACCACGGTGGACGCATCGCTTTCGAGCGAGTGGCCGAATGCATAGTCAGCCGTCAGGAAGAACCAGCTTTTGGCGCCAGACTTCACCAGGGCCGTGCCGGCCACCTTGGCCAGCGCCACGGTGTCGTAGGCGTAATGCACGGTGTAAGGCGAGCAGGCTTCATTGGTCAGGCGGGCCGAGCCAGGGCCAATGGCCATGAAAGGGCGTTTTCTTTCCTGGGCGATCTTGGCCATGGCCAGGGCCGTGCCCGAGTTGGTGCCGCCGATCAACATTGACAGGCCGTCGTTGTCAATCCATTCGCGGGCCTTGGAGCTGGCGATGTCAGCCTTGTTCTGGTGGTCGGCCGAGAGCACTTCAATCGGCCGGTTCAAGACCTTGCCGCCGAAGTCCTGCACAGCCCAATTGACCATTTCGGCGCCGGCAGGGCCGTCAATGTCGGCATACAGGCTGGACATGTCGGTGATAAAACCGATTTTGACCGGGCCGGTGTTCTGCGCGGAAGCGACTGCAGCAAATCCGAGGGTCATCGAGAGGGCGAGTAGTTTGAGTTTCATTGTTTTGTCTCCTGGGTGGGTAGTGAAAAAAGTGGAAAAGTTGAAAAAAGGCGGACAGGCTTGTGGCCTACACGCCCAGGTATTCCTGCAGCATGCCCATGTTCTGGCTCAGCTCGGACTGGGCAAACTGCTTGACAATCTGGCCGTGCTCCATCACGTAGAAGCGGTCGGCCAGCGGCGCGGCAAAGCGGAAGTTCTGCTCGACCAGCACGATGGTGTAGCCCTTGGCCTTGAGCGCCAGGATCATTTCGGCCAGTTTCTGGACAATCACCGGCGCCAGGCCTTCGGAAATTTCGTCAAGCAGCAGCAGCCGCGCGCCGGTGCGCAGGATGCGCGCCACCGCCAGCATCTGCTGCTCGCCGCCCGACAGGCGGGTGCCGGGGCTGTTGGCGCGTTCCTTCAGGTTGGGGAACATGGCGTAGATCTCGTCGATGCTCATGCCGCCTGGTGCGATCGTTGGCGGCAGCATCAGGTTTTCTTCGGTCGAGAGGCTGGCGAAAATGCCGCGCTCCTCGGGGCAGTAACCCACGCCCAGCCGGGCCACCTTGTGTGGTGCGAGCTTCAGGGCTTCCTCGCCGTTGATCCTGATCGAGCCCTTGCGCGCGCCGGTCAGGCCGACGATGGCGCGCAGGGTGGTGGTGCGGCCGGCGCCGTTGCGGCCGAGCAGGGTGACGACCTCGCCCTCGTTCACGGTCATGTTGACGCCATGCAGGATGTGCGACTCGCCATACCAGGCGTGCAGGTCTTCGATGCGCAGAAATTCTTTGCTCATGATCAGTGCGCTCCTTGCAGGGCGGTGTCCGCCGTGCCCATGTAGGCCTCGATGACCAGCGGGTTCTTCGACACATCGGCATACGGGCCGTCGGCAATGATGGCGCCGCGCTGCAGCACCGTGATGCGGTCGGCGATGGAAGACACCACGTTCATGTTGTGCTCGACCATCAGGATGGTGCGGCCGGCCGAGACTTTCTTGATCAGCTGCGTGACCCGGTCCACGTCCTCGTGGCCCATGCCCTGCGTGGGTTCGTCGAGCAGCATCAGCTCGGGCTCCAGCGCCAGCGTGGTCGCCAGTTCCAGTGCGCGCTTGCGGCCATAAGGCAGGCTGACCGTGAGCACGTCGGCAAACTGGCCCAGATCGACCTCATCCAGCAGGGCGCGGGCACGGTCGTGCAGGTGGTACAACGTACTTTCGGATTTCCAGAAATGAAACGAGGTGCCTTCGTTGCGCTGCAGCGCGGCGCGCACGTTTTCCAGCACCGTCATGTGCGGGAACACGGCGGAGATCTGGAACGAGCGGACGATGCCGCGCCGGGCGGTCTGCGCCGGCTTTTCAAAGGTGATGTCGGTGCCGTTGAAGGTGATGCTGCCGCGCGTGGGCGTCAGGAACTTGGTCAGCAGGTTGAAGAAGGTGGTCTTGCCGGCGCCATTGGGGCCGATGAGCGCATGAATGTGCCCGCGCTGGACTTTCAGGTCCACATTGTTGACCGCAATGAATCCCTTGAATTCCTTGGTCAGGCTGCGCGTTTCAAGAATGAAATCCACTGGCAAATTGGCTCTCCGGCAGGTTGGGTTGACTTCACGGTGCGTCTGAAAACAGACAGCTTCGGCTTCGTGAAACACAGGCCTTTATCCTAGCCAGACCCCTCTGTGGAAGATACCGGGTTAGACCCTTAGGTAGTTTTTCGTAATGAAAGGTTAGTGTCAGGTTCCTTCTTTGATGGGTTCGCTGGATTGAAAGCGAAGCCTCGGAACCCGCAGATTGTTGGCCACGGTGCTTCCATGCAACAGCCTGCGGCGTGCGCCTTGCGCAGCCTCTGGCTGTGGTGGCTTGCTCCCAAGAGCAGCCAGCCAATCCATTCATGATTTTGGGTAAAAAGTGTCAATTCCGCTTTGCTGGCAAGCCCGGACAGCTATCAAATTTTTTTCACAACCTTTCATGGCCGTGCTGCTGCGCTGTGCGACGATGGCGCCCATGCAAAATTTCTGGCCTTCCAGCGGATTCACCCCGCTTCAGCGCAACCCTCGCGGCTGGCTGCTGCCAACCGACGATTTCCTGCGGCTTTTCCTGGCCCGTCCGGAACTGGCGCCAGTGCCAGAATCCTGCCCGGCCGAACGGGCCTTGCATGCGGCCCTGCTGGCATGGCCGTCCAGGCCGGTCACGCCTGCCGACGTGCAGAAGGTGCAGGACCAGGATGTCGGCGACAGCTACCAGTTCTTTTTGCGCTTTCGCGACGGCCTGCTGGCCGCCGGCACACTTGAAGCCTATTACCTGGGCCTGTTCGCGCGCGACGGAACGGGTCTCATCACCATCCCGCCGCTGTTCATCGACCTGCTGGCGCAGGCCATCACCCACAACCTGCTGCACGAATCGGGTGACGCCTACGAAGTGCGTGCCGGAGAAATGCTGTTTCGCCCCCAGCGAATCAGCACGCAGGACGGCCAGGTGCTGAGCGGCGACCGTGCAGTGCTTGACCTGCTGAGCCAGACCGGCGGTGTGGGCGACTTCGGGCGTTTCCTGGCTGAAGCCGGCGCGCCGCAACCAGGCATCAGCCTGCAGGTGCTCGGCGATGACAATGCGCCTGACTATTGGCTGCAGGCCGAGAAGCATGCCTTCCTGCTCGACCTGACGCATGAAATCACCCACGACCTGAGCCATGGCCTGGCTTTTACCCTGACCCGCGCACGCTCGGGGCTCAAGGCCATTGCCAGCGTGCTGCAAAAATGGGTGTGGCATTTCCTGGGCGTCAGGGTCACCATCCGGCCGCTTCAGAAAATCGACGACAGCGCCTGGCGCTGGCATCTCGGGCTGGATGCAGAGGCGACCGCGCTGCTGAACGACCTGTACGAGGGCAGGGAGGTGGAACCTGCACGGCTGCAGCGCCTGGTCAGCCTGTTCCGGCTGGACTTTGCCGACACGCAGGAGATGCGTTCGGACGTAGCCGGCAAGCCCGTCTACCTGGGGTTGATGATGAATGCTGACGGCGTGCTCAGGCTCAAGCCGCAGAACCTGCTGGTGAACCTTCCGCTGCGGCCGTCGATGTAGCCCAGGCTCCCGACCTGTGGGTGCCTGTGCGCCACGTTTTCCAACGCGTCGGCCATCGCCGTACCAGACGGCCGTCTGCCGTGAACATAGGGATATCAGCAGGCCGTGTGGTGACTGCGCGCCCTAAAATGGCGGCCAGCATGCTGACCGCCGCGCTGTACGCAGGGCCCGGCCTTCCTTCAGCAGATCCACCCTGGAGATTTTTCATGTTCCGAAAGCTTTTTTCCTTTCTTTTCCTGGCCTGCGCGCTGACCGCTGCGCAAGCCCAGCCCTACCCGGCCAAGCCGATCCGCCTGATCGTGCCGTTCCCGCCGGGCGGTGGCACCGACATCCTGTCGCGCCTGGTGGCCAACAAACTGACGGAAGTGAGCAAATGGACGGTGATTCCCGACAACCGTGGCGGCGCGGGCGGCACCATCGGCATTGCAGAGGCTGCTCGCGCCGCGCCCACCGGTTACGACATGGTGATGGGCCAGAAAGACAACATGGTGGTGGCGCCCTGGCTGTACAAGAATCTGAGCTATGACCCGACCAAGGACCTGGTGGCAGTAGCCCATGTGGCCTACACGCCGGTGGTGATCGTCACCAGTGTCAACTCGCGTTTCAAGTCGCTGGCCGACGTGGTGGCGGCTGCCAAGTCGGCGCCAGACCAGATCACCTACGGCTCGCCGGGGAACGGAACCACCATTCACCTGGCCGGCGAAATCTTCAATACCGCCGCCGGTATCAAGCTGCGCCACATTCCCTACAAGGGCTCCAACCCGGCCATGATGGATGTGCTGGCCGGCAATGTGGACCTGATGGTGTCGTCGCTCCCTTCAGCCATGGGCCAGATCAAGGCCGGCAAGCTGCGCACCCTGGCCGTCACGTCGGCGCGCCGCAGCACCTCGTTGCCCGATGTGCCCACCGTGGCTGAACTCGGCTACAAGGATTTCGATGTCAGCACCTGGTACGGCCTGTTCATGCCAGCCGGCACGCCCATGGCCATCGTGGCCACCGTCAATGCCGAAGTCAACAAGCTGCTGGCAACGCCGGACATGAAAGCCGCCATCCATGCCCAGGGCGCTGAACTGCAGAGCATGACGTCCGCACAATTTTCCACCCTGCTCAAGGCTGATTACCAGAAGTGGAAGGGCATTGTGCAGGCATCGGGCGCCACCATCGAGTAAGGATGGCGCGGCTTTAGCGCGCAAACGCCAGAGATGGCGCGCTGTAGCATAAAATCAGCTGTTCAGCCCATTTTTAACCCGGAGTTTTCCATGTCCAAGAAAATCAGAGTCGAGGCCGACATCTGCGCCGCCAAGCCAGTGCCGCCAAAAGGCTACACCATCACCACTGGCAACGGCCAGAAGATCAGCCTTGAGCGTGGTTCACACACCCGCAGCAAAAAGAACCCTGGCAAGCGCCCGCATCAGGGTTAAGCCAAGGGACTGGTTCGGGCCTTTTGTGCCCGGCCAAAAAGAAACCCGGACTACCGAGGCGCGATCCGCATCGGTTGTCCGGGTTTCTTTTTTCAGCGCCGGATTCAGGACCGGCGCTGGTGAGGCTTACATATTTCGCCGGTACTGCCCGCCGACTTCAAACAGCGCATTGGTGATCTGGCCGAGCGAACACACGCGTACCGCGTCCATCAGCACGTCAAACACGTTCTGGTTTTCAATCACCGCCTGCTGCAGACGCTTGAGCTGCGTCGGCGCTTCGTTGGCGTGGAGCGTGTGGAAGTCTTCCAGGCGCTTGAGCTGGCTCTGCTTTTCTTCATCCGTCGAGCGGGCGAGCTCTAACTTGTCATGCACCGCGTCGCCATGCGGGTTGCGGAAGGTGTTGACGCCAATGATCGGCAGCTCGCCGGTGTGCTTGAGCATCTCGTAGTGCATCGACTCGTCCTGGATGCGGCCGCGCTGGTAGCCGGTTTCCATGGCGCCCAGCACACCGCCCCGGTCGGCAATGTTCTGAAACTCGGCCAGCACGGCTTCTTCGAGCAACTCGGTCAGTTCCTCGATGATGAACGCGCCCTGGCTCGGGTTCTCGTTCTTGGCCAGACCCCATTCGCGGTTGATGATGAGCTGGATCGCCATGGCGCGGCGCACGGAGTCTTCGGTTGGCGTGGTGATGGCTTCGTCGAAAGCGTTGGTGTGCAGCGAGTTGCAGTTGTCGTAGATCGCAATCAGCGCCTGCAGCGTGGTGCGGATGTCGTTGAACTGGATTTCCTGCGCGTGCAGGCTGCGGCCTGATGTCTGAATGTGGTATTTCAGCTTCTGGCTGCGCTCATTCGCGCCGTACTTTTCCTTCATCGCCACGGCCCAGATGCGGCGCGCGACGCGGCCCATCACGGTGTATTCCGGGTCCATGCCGTTGCTGAAGAAGAACGACAAGTTGGGCGCGAAGTCGTCGATGTGCATGCCGCGCGCCAGATAGGCTTCGACAAAGGTGAAGCCGTTCGACAGCGTGAAGGCCAGCTGGCTGATCGGGTTCGCACCGGCTTCGGCAATGTGGTAGCCGCTGATCGACACGCTGTAGAAGTTGCGCACGTTGTGATGCACAAAGTATTCGGCAATGTCGCCCATCACCTTCAGGCTGAACTCGGTGCTGAAAATGCAGGTGTTCTGGCCCTGGTCTTCTTTCAGAATGTCGGCCTGCACCGTGCCGCGCACATTGGCCTGTACCCATTCGCGGATCTTGGCGGTTTCGGTATCGGTCGGCTCGCGGCCGTTGTCCACCTTGAACTTGTCCAGGTTCTGGTCGATGGCGGTGTTCATGAACATCGCCAGAATGCTGGGTGCCGGGCCGTTGATGGTCATCGACACGCTGGTCGTCGGGCTGCACAGGTCAAAGCCGCCGTACAGCACCTTCATGTCGTCGAGCGTGGCGATGGACACGCCCGAATTGCCGACCTTGCCGTAGATGTCCGGGCGCGGGTCCGGGTCGTTGCCATACAGCGTGACCGAGTCAAAGGCGGTGGACAGGCGCTTGGCGGCCATGCCGTCGCTCAGCAGCTTGAAGCGCCTGTTGGTGCGGAACGGGTCGCCTTCGCCGGCAAACATGCGGGTTGGGTCTTCGCCTTCCCGCTTGAAGGCAAAGGTGCCGGCGGTGTAGGGGTAACTGCCCGGCACGTTGTCCAGAATCAGCCATTTCAGGATTTCACCGTGGTCTTCGTAGGTTGGCAGGCAGACCTTGCGGATGGTGGTGCCGCTCAGCGATTTGCTGGTCAGTTGGGTGCGGATTTCCTTGTCGCGAATCTTGACGACATATTCGTCGCCGGCGTAGGCTTTTTGCATCTCTGGCCACTGAGCCAGCAGTTTTTTGGCGGCGGGTTCCTGAGTCTGCTCGCGCTCCACCGCCAGGGCAATGACTGCTTCCACGGCATTTTTCTTGTCTGACTTGCTGGCAGTGAGCATGCCGGAGGTGGCGCGCAGCTGCTGGATTTGGCGGGCCAGCGCGGCTTGCTCGTGACCGCGCTTTTTGTAGCTGCGCACGGCGTCGGTGATCTCGGCCAGGTAACGTGTGCGGGCGGCGGGCACGACCGGCGTCTGGTTGGTGCTGTGGCGCACATTGACCAGCGGCAGCGTGCCGTCGGTCAGGTTCAAACCCAGTGCGCCCAGACGGGTTTTGAGCGCCTGGTAGAGCGCGGTCACACCGTCATCGTTGAAGCGCGCGGCCATGGTGCCGAACACGGGCATCTGGTCGGCCGGCGTGTTCCAGGCTTCGCGGTTGCGCTGGACTTGCTTGGACACGTCGCGCAGGGCGTCAAGCGCGCCCTTGCGGTCAAACTTGTTGATGGCGACAAACTCGGCAAAGTCGAGCATGTCAATTTTTTCCAGCTGGCTGGCCGCGCCAAACTCGGGCGTCATCACGTACATCGGCACATCGACATGCGGAACGATGGCGGCGTCGCCCTGGCCGATGCCGGAGGTTTCCACGATGATCAAATCAAAGTCGGCGGCCTTGCAGGCGGCAATCACGTCAGGCAGCGCCTTGCTGATTTCGGAACCAAAGTCGCGCGTGGCCAAAGAGCGCATGAACACGCGCTGACCCTGGCTCCACGGGTTGATGGCGTTCATGCGGATGCGGTCGCCGAGCAGCGCGCCGCCGCTCTTGCGCCGTGACGGGTCAATACTGATCAGGGCTACGCGCAACTGGTCGCCCTGGTCGAGCCGCAGGCGGCGGATCAGCTCGTCGGTCAGGCTGGACTTGCCCGCGCCGCCGGTGCCGGTGATGCCCAGAACCGGTATGGTTTTAGTAGCAGCTTGTGCCCGCACGGCTTGCACAATGGCGTCATCGGCCTTGTTTTCTTCAAGTGCGGTGATGAGCTGGGCCAATGCGCGCCAGGCCATCTCGTCGTGGCCTTCAATGGCTTCAACGCGGCTGGGTGCATAACCGCTGATGTCCTTGTCGCAACGCATTACCATCTCGCCAATCATGCCGGCCAGGCCCATGCGCTGGCCGTCCTCGGGGCTGAAGATGCGCGCCACGCCGTAGGCCTGGAGTTCACGGATTTCCGGCCCGACGATCACGCCGCCGCCGCCGCCGAACACCTGGATGTGCTCGCCGCCCCGGCTTTTCAGCAAGTCCACCATGTACTTGAAATACTCCACATGCCCGCCCTGATAGGAGCTGATGGCGATGCCCTGCGCGTCTTCCTGCAAGGCTGCCGTCACGACCTCGTCAACGCTGCGGTTGTGGCCCAGGTGAACCACCTCGGCACCCATGCCCTGCAGGATGCGCCGCATGATGTTGATGGCAGCGTCGTGGCCGTCAAACAGGCTGGCGGCGGTGATGAAGCGCACCTTGTTGGTGGGGCGGTAGCTGGCAAGTGCCTTGTAGTCGGCGGACAGATCGGTCATGGAAAGCGTCTCCTGTAGGGGCACGACAGTGGAATGGAATGTGCCTGAACGCTATGATATTACGTTTACGTAAACGTCAATCAAAAAACGTGTTGATTTCCTGAAAATCCGGAGCGACGGCTTTGGCGGGCCTTCTCAAGTGTCTTCCTTGCTGGTCTGGCCTGCCTGCAGCTTTTTTAGCGGCAGCATGTGGTCGATTGCATATTTCACCAGTCCTGCGTGGCCGGTGATGCGCAGCTTGCGGCGTAAATTGAGGCGATGGGTTTCCACCGTGCGCACCGACATGCCCAGTTCCCGGGCAATCTGCTTGTTCGAGTAGCCGCAGGCCAGCCACGCCAGAGTGGCCGACTCCTTGGGTGTCAATGGGCTTGCGGCTCCGCCGGGCACCGAAAAGCCTTCAAGGTAGTGCTGCAGTTCGGGGCTGAAAAAGGTCTCGCCTGCATACACGGCGCGGATCGCATTGACCAGCTCCTGGGCTGGGGCGTCTTTGAGCACATAGCCTTTCGCGCCCGACTCAACTGCTCGCTTGACATACTCGACGCTGTTGTGCATCGACAGCACCAGCACATCAATGTCCGGAAAATGGAGCTGAAACAAGCCGGTCAGCTCGATCCCGCTGGCACCGCGCATGCTGATGTCGGTGAGCACGATGTGCGGCGCGTCAATCTTGCCCAGGTCAGCGGCCAGTTGCATGGCCTCGTCAACACTGCCGGCCTCCCCCACCACCCGGATATCGTCAGTGGCCTCCAACCGCATGCGCACACCGTCGCGCACGAAAGGATGGTCGTCGATCAGAATGAGTCGAATCTTGTCCATCTTGTTGTGTTCTTTTCGTATCAATCGGCATTTGCCGTGTCCAGCCATGCCTGGACTTCGGTGCCGTCATCATCTGCATAGATTTTCAGCGTGCCGCCCAGGCCTTCCATGCGCTCGCGCATGTTGCGCAAGCCGATGCCGTTACTGTGGTCAGTTTGTATTTGCCGCAGGTCGAAGCCCTTGCCATCGTCCTTGATCGACAGGCTGATCTGGTGGCGATGGTAGACCAGCTTGACCCGCACGTTGGCGGCGCCCGAATGCAGCTTGGCATTGGTGAGCGCTTCCTGCGAAATACGGAACAGCGAGGTGCTTTGATTCACCGGGATGGCGCATGGTCTGCCATGCGTGGAAAACCGGATATTGATGCTGCATTGTTCCTGCACTTCACTGGTCAGCACTTCGATGGCCGGGCCCAGCCCGAAATCGTCGAGCAAAGCAGGGCGCAGGCCGTGAGAAATCCGGCGTACTTCGAAAAGTGCCACGCTTAGCCGTTCCAGTCCACGCTTGAGCGGAGCGATGATCTGCAGATCGGTCGAGGCGGCTTTTGCCGCTGTCCCTGGCGGCGCTGCTTGCGTATCCTCGGTTGCCTGACTTGCCGCAGTCAACCGGTTTTCCAGTTGAAGCTGCGCAGTTTCCAGAAAAAATTTTGACGACACCAGTACCTGGACAATGCCGTCATGCAATTCTCTGGCTACTCGCAACCGCTCCTCCTCCTGCGAATTCACCACCCGCTGCGCCAGGTGACGCAGCTTGGCGCCTGACTCTTTGTTGTCGCTGATGTTGAGCGCCAGTCCAGCCATGCCCATCAAAATGATTGAAACGATAGCAATCGTATACATGCGGATTTCGGTTTCACGGATGTTGCCCTGTGCCCGCGCGTCTATTTTTTGCAATGCCTGTTCGATATCGTCAAGGTACAAACCGGTGCCCAGCATCCACCCCCAGGCCTGCACCGGCTCCACATAGCCGAGCTTGAAGGAAACCTGCTGCGACGATGGCTTTTCCCAGTAGTAGCGCACGATGCCGCCGCCGTTGCGGGTCGCTTCCAGCAGCTTTTGAATGGGCGAGTCGCCAAACGGATCCTTCATATCCCAGAGATTCTTGCCTACCAGGTCTGGCTGACGGGGATGAACCAGGTTGTTTCCTTTCATGTCATAGACAAAAAAGTAACCGTCTTTTCCGTACTCCAGGCGGCCCAGGATGGCCATCGCCTCCGCCTGACGCAGCGGGTTGGATGCGTCCTTGACCAGCGGCGCTATCGAACTCTGGGCCAGTTTGACATGAGCCCGCAGCTCGGCTTCGCGGCTGGCCAGATAAGTCGATTCGACCAGATCGCGTTCCTGCTTGGCCAGCTTTACCGTCTGGGTGTGCACCGTAACGATTACCGAGCCCAAGGCGATGCTCATCGGCACGATCGACAGCAAAAATATTTTGAGCCGAAGCTGCATGTGAAGGTCCACAAAACGCCCCGCCATCAGCATGCGCAAGCTGCGCACCACAGTGGCCGGATCCGCAAGCCATACTTTACTTCAGCATCGGCTGACAAGTCATTGTGCATCTGCGTGATGGCTGGAACCGCAGTCTGCCTGCTGTCAGCCTGAGGCTGCCTCGCCGAAATATTTTAAGTAGTAATGCGTAGGGGAAAACAGAAAGTTACCCCTGGGAAAAGAATTTCATAATCTCACACGCGGCGCAATGCGTGAAATGCGCAAGCCGGTATTCGCAGGAACAGCAGCGGCCCGGCAAGCATCAATACCGCAGACGGCCAAGCCCCTGCGTATTGGACATTGGTTGGCGCCGCACTGATTTTTCTTGTATCACTAACTTTCAATGGAGACACCCATGAACCTACGTTTTGCCAAATTGGCGGTTGCGTCAGCCGTCCTGAGTTTTACCGGCATGGCCATGGCGGCCGATCCGATCAAAATCGGTGTGGCCGGTCCGTTTACCGGGGGCTCGTCGTCCATGGGCGTGAGCATGCGCGACGGTGTTCGGCTGGCAATAGATGAGATCAACAAGGCCGG
Organism: Polaromonas sp.; assembly: GCF_010365105.1. Taxonomy (GTDB): domain Bacteria; phylum Pseudomonadota; class Gammaproteobacteria; order Burkholderiales; family Burkholderiaceae_C; genus Polaromonas. The sequence goes on from NZ_JAAFGZ010000015.1 coordinate 24,024, forward strand.
CGGCGTGATGGGGCGGCAACTGCAGGCGGTGGAGCGCGACGACGAAGCCAAGAACGAGCGCGGCGTGCAAATTGCCCAGGAGCTGATCAACAAGGAAAAGGTTACTGCCACCGTGGGTTACATCAACACCGGCGTCGCACTGGCTTCCCAGCGTTTCTTCCAGGAAGCCAAGATCCCGGTGATGAACAATGTGGCCACCGGCAGCCTGATCACGCAGCAGTTCAAGGACCAGCCTGAAAACTATATCTTCCGCAATGCGGCGCACGACAGCATCCAGGCCCCGATGATCGTGGAAGAAGCCATCACACGGCGCGGCTTCAAGAAGGTCGCCATCCTGGCCGACTCAACCAACTACGGCCAGCTCGGCCGCGCCGACCTGGAAACCGCGCTCAAGGCCAAGGGCATCACCCCCGTAGCCATCGAGAAGTTCAACATCAAGGATGTGGACATGACGGCGCAGCTGCTCAAGGCCAAGGAAGCCGGCGCAGAAGCCATCCTGACCTACGGCATCGGCCCCGAACTGGCGCAGATCGCCAATGGGATGACCAAGCTGGGCTGGAAAGTGCCAATGGTCGGCAGCTGGACGCTGTCGATGGCCAACTACATTGACAATGCCGGCCCCGGCGGCGAGGGCGCGCGCATGCCGCAAACCTTCATCCAGGAGCCGACCACGCCCAAGCGCCAGGCGTTCATCATCAACTACTTGAAAACCTTCACCCCGAAGAACCAGCGCATTGACTCGCCAGTGTCTGCCGCGCAGGGCTACGACTCCATCTACCTGCTGGCAGCCGCCATCAAGCAGGCCAATTCGACCGACGGCCCGAAGATCAAGGCAGCGCTGGAAGACCTGAAGACGCCGGTCGAAGGCGTGATCACCACCTACAACAAGCCGTTTACGGCCAAGGACCACGAAGCCATCACGGCCAACATCCCCGTGTTCGGCGAGGTCAAGGGCCAGCGCGTGGTGTATGCCTATTCGGATGACCAGAAGAAGGCTTCCGAAGTGCGCATCAAGAAGTAAGCTGAAGAAAACTGTTGAAAGCAAAGCACCGCGCCAGCTGACGCGGTGCTTTTTTATTGTCCGCTGCCGTTGTGCGCAGCCTGACCCGACCGATTTTTTTGCGGAATTGAATATATGGAAATCCTGCTCCAACTCATTTACAGCGGTGTCGCGCTGGGCATGATCTATGCAGTCATCGCCTTCGGCTACCAGCTGACCTTCCAGACCTCCGATACCCTGAACTTTGGCCAGGGCGATGCACTGATGCTGGGCGCCATGGTCGGCCTGACGCTGGTCAACATGGGCGTGAACTACTGGCTGATGCTGCCGCTGGTGATCGTGTTCGGCCTGTTTCAGGGCGGACTGGTCGAGCGCATCGGCGTGCGCCCGGCGATCAAGATCAAGAGCGAATTCGGCTGGATCATGTCCACCATTGCGCTGGGCATCATCTTCAAGAACATCGCCGAAAACATCTGGGGCCGCGACGACCTGAAGTTTCCCTCGCCGCTGCCTGAAGCACCGCTGAAAGTATTGGGCGCCAACGTGCTGCCCATGGAAATCCTGGTAGTGGTGGGCGCTGTGCTGATGATGCTGGCGGTCGAGTTCTTCAACCGCAAGACGATCTACGGCAAGGCCGTGGTGGCGACCTTCAACGACCGTGATGCAGCCAAGCTGATGGGCATCAACACCGGCCTGGTGATCACCTTTTCGTATGCGCTGTCGTCAGCCACCGCCGCTTTTGCCGGTGCCCTGATCGCGCCACTGACGCTGACCGGTGCCACCATGGGCTCGGTGCTGGGCCTCAAGGCCTTTGCCGTGGCCATCATCGGCGGGCTGACCAGCGGCCTGGGCATCATCGTCGGCGGCATCATCCTGGGTGTTGCTGAAACCACCACCGGCTTTTACCTGTCCACCGGCTACAAGGACGTTCCCGGCCTGGTGCTGCTGCTGCTGGTGCTGGCCTTCAAGCCGGCCGGACTGTTCGGCAAAAACGCGATCAAGAAAGTTTGACGATGAACCGCAAGACCCTTTTGGCCGCCATCCTCGGGCTGGCCCTGCTGGCGGCTGCACCGCTCATCACCAGCAATTCGTACTACATCCACATGATCGGCACGATCATGATCTACGCCATCCTGCTCTACGGGCTGGATATCGTGGTCGGCTACACCGGCCAGGTCTCGCTGGGCCATGCCGGGCTGTTCGGTATCGGCTCCTACACCGCTGGCGTGCTGTTCATCAAGCTGGGCGCGCCGCTGTGGCTGATCATCCCGGCCAGTATCGCTGTGACCGCCGGCTTTGGCGCGCTGCTGGCGCTGCCGGCGCTGCGCGTGACCGGCCCTTATCTGGCAATGGTGACGCTGGCGTTCGGCACCATCATCCAGATATTGATCAACGAGATGACCTTCCTCACCGAAGGCCCGCTCGGCATCACGATCCCCAAGCCCACGATCTTTGGCGAAAAGCTCACCGAGCACGGCTTTTACTGGCTGGTGTTCGCGCTCATGGTGGTGTCGCTGGTCGTGGTGGACCGTATCCTGAAGTCACAACTCGGCCGCGCTTTCGAGGCGCTGCGCGGCAGCCCGGTGGCGTCCGACTGCATGGGCGTGTCGGTCTACCGCTACAAGGTCTATGCCTTCGTCATCAGCGCGGGTTTTGCCGGCCTGGCCGGTTGCCTGTATGCGTATTCGGAGCAGTACATCTCGCCCAACAGCTACAACTTCGAGCTGACAGTGCTGTTTTTGCTGGCCGTCATCATGGGCGGGCGCAAGACCCGCTCGGGCGCCTTGCTGGGCGCGGCCATCATCGTGATCCTGCCCAAGCTGCTCGATGACCTGGAACTGTTCCGCATCGTGGCCGCAAGCCTGGCGGTCCTGATGCTGGTCGGCGGCATCATCGGCGTCGCGAAGAAAATCACCACGCCCCGGGCCATGGCCATTCCGGTGGTCGGCACGATTGCACTGGCCGGCTTTGCCTTCTGGCTGCAGTCGATCACCGACTGGCGGCTGAGCATTTTCGGCCTGATGATCCTGTTTGTCGTCTATTACCTGCAAAACGGCATCGTGGGCTTTGTTCGCGCGCTGTTCCATGTGCGCAAGCCGGTCGTCCGGCACGGCCAGGCTGACATGGGCAAGGACGCGATTTCGGTCGCGGCCGGTTCCCAGACGGCAGAAAAGGGCGGCAACCTGCTGACGGCCCAAGGCATTTTGATGCAGTTCGGTGGCTTGAAAGCCATCAACCAGGTCGATCTGCATATCAGGCGCGGCACCATCCACGGCCTGATCGGACCGAACGGCTCGGGCAAGAGCACGATGATGAACGTGCTCACCGGCATTTATGTGCCCACGGCCGGCAGCATCGACTTTGCCGGGCGTTCGGTGGTCGGACGCACCTCGTCCGACATTGCGCTGTCGGGCATTGCTCGCACCTTTCAGAACGTGCAGCTGTTTGGCGAAATGACCGCGCTGCAAAACGTGCAGGTCGGCCTGCACCACACCTTCGACAGCAATATCGTCGATGTGGCGCTGCACACGCCGCGTTACCGGCGCGAGGAAACATCGGCCATCCAGCGCGGCATGGGTCTGCTGGCTTTTGTCGGCCTGGCTGATCTGGCCGACGAGGAAGCGCGCAACCTGCCTTATGGCAAGCAGCGCCTGCTTGAAATTGCCCGGGCGCTGGCGCTGGACCCCCAGCTGCTGCTGCTCGACGAGCCTGCCGCCGGCCTGACCGCGCCCGACATCAAGGAGTTGATCGACATCATCCGCAAGATCCGCGACCACGGCATCACCGTGATCCTGATCGAGCACCACATGGATGTGGTGATGGGCCTGTGCGACACCGTCTCGGTGCTCGACTTCGGCCAGAAAATCGCCGAAGGCAAGCCGGCCGATGTGCAGGCTGATGAAAAAGTGATCGAGGCTTACCTCGGCGGTACGGTCGCATAAGGAAACATCACCATGTTGAGTATCAAAAATCTGGAAGCCGGTTACGGCAAGGTGCAGGTCCTGCACGGCATTTCGATGGAAGTGCCCAAGGGCAAGGTGGTCACGCTGATCGGCTCGAATGGCGCCGGCAAGACCACCACCATGCGCGCCATCTCGGGAATGATCCAGCCGACTGCCGGCGAGATCAACCTGCACGGCAAGCGCATCGATGGCCTGGAGTCCTACACCATTGCCAAGCAGGGCCTGGCGCATTCGCCCGAAGGCCGGCGCGTGTTCGCCACCATGAGCGTGACCGACAACCTCATCCTGGGCGCCTTCCCGCGCCTGACCGGCAGCCGCCCCAAAGGTGACGTGGCGGGTGACCTGGAACGCGCCATGGAGCTGTTTCCGCGCCTGAAGGAGCGGCGCCTGCAACTGGCCGGCACGCTGTCGGGCGGCGAGCAGCAGATGCTGGCCATGGCGCGCGCCGTGATGCTGAACCCCGAGATCGTGCTGCTCGACGAGCCGTCGATGGGGCTGGCGCCCATCCTGGTCGAGGAAGTGTTCCGCATCATTGCCGACCTGAAGTCACGCGGTGTCACCATGCTGCTGGTCGAGCAGTTTGCCGCTGCCGCGCTGAAGGTGGCCGACTACGGCTATGTGCTGGAAAACGGCCGCATTTCGGTGCATGGCGAAGCTTCCAAGCTGCGCGACGACCCGGCGGTGAAGGCCGCCTACCTGGGAGGCGGGCATTGATTCCAGAGCAGCAAATGCTATTGAAAAAATAGCTGCTGATGCAAGCTGGTATCGCGCAAAGGGCCTGAAACGCTTGAAAAAATGTATTCTGGAAGCCCTTGGCCTTGCCAGGCCGCTGTCTGTTTTTCAAACCACCTTGAGGCCCTTGAGCGCCGGGTCTTCGGGCGGGTAGCGCAGACCAAGTTTTTCCAGCGCCTGGCGAACGAGCAGGGCGACCATCATGTTTCGGTGGGTCTTGGAATCGGCCGGCACCACCGTCCAGGGCGCCCACGGCGTGCTGGTGGCATTGAGCAGGTCTTCATAAGCCTGCTGGTAGGCCTTCCACTGCTTGCGCGCCTCCAGGTCGCCCATGGCAAACTTCCAGTGCTTGGTGATGTCGTCAATCCGCTCCTGCAGCCGCTCGCCTTGTTCCTTGAAGCTGATGTGCAGCATGAACTTCAGGATCACCGTGCCGTTTTCAGTGAGCATGCGCTCGAAGTCGTTGATCTGCTGGTAGCGCTGGGCAGTTTGTGCCGGCGTGATCCAGCCCTGGACCGGCGGCACCAGCACGTCTTCGTAGTGGCTGCGGTTGAAGATCATGATCTCGCCGGCAGCCGGCACCTTCTGGTGGATGCGCCACAGGTAATCACGGGCGCGTTCGTCTTCGCTGGGTGCTTTCCAGGCCGCCGTGTGCACGCCCAATGGCGTCATGCGGCTGAACACACCGCGCAGCGTGCCGTCCTTGCCCGAAGTGTCCGTGCCCTGCAGCACCACCAGCAGCTTGAAGCGCCGGTCGGCATAAAACAGGTTTTGCAGCCCGTCGAGCTCAAGCGCCAGGGTGTCCACCGTTTCCTTGTCGCGGGACTTGTCATCCGATGAAAACGGCTTGGCGCCGGGGTCGAAATCGGCCAGGCTGCAAGTCTTGCCTTTCTTTTTTCCGTTGCCGGGTTCGACCTCCGGTGGCACCTGCCAGTGCAGCAGCTTTTCGGCCAGCGTCTTGCGTTCTTCCTTGCCAGCCGGGGTGTCAGGTCCGTTTTGTCCATAGGGGGCGTCAGCCGTTTTTGCATTCATCAGGGTTTCCAGAAGATGAGGAGAATGGGCTGATTTTGCGCGCCAGTGCCCCCGGCAGCCTGAACGAATACACTTATTTTCATGCCAGAGGCCGCGCCGTTCGCGTGGCGGGAATAGGCTGGCCCTGGCCTTCACCATGACAGGAATTTTCATGAAAACCGATGCAATAACCCATGCCGCAGACGCCGGCGTGCAAGCGGCCACCGGCTATGCCGGCGACATCGCGCCAGCGATGGCCTGGCAATGGCAGCAAGCGGGCCAGGCCGTGCTGGTCGATGTGCGAACCGATGCCGAACGCGAATGGGTCGGTTTCGTCCCGGGCGCCGTTCCGGTGGCCTGGAAACAGTGGCCAGGCATGGCACTGAATGCCGGCTTTGACGAGGCCTTGAAAGCGGCGGTTCCTGCGGGTACCAGGGTCGTGCTGCTGTGCCGAAGCGGCGTTCGTTCGGTGGCCGCTGCCCGCCGCGCCACCGAACTGGGGCTGGAGGCCTACAACATTCTTGAAGGTTTTGAAGGCGATGCTGACGGGCAGGCCCAGCGCGGCCAACGGGGCGGCTGGCGCATGCGGGGCCTGCCCTGGATGCAGAAATGATGGCCGGATGAGGGGTTTTTAGCGCTACGCGGCAAGCATTCTTTTACGAGGTGCGGGTACAACAACCTGTTAGATATAGCAGGGGTTGATGCGTGACTATTTGTGAGAAAGTTTTCAATAAGTCTGTTTTTAACAAAGGAACAGTCTTATGCAAGTACTCGATCGCACCACCCGTCCCGGCCCTGTCACTCACCGCAACCCACCCCTGTTGCCGCGCCTTCAAGAACGCTTTGAACAAAAATTCATGGCCCACTGGGAAAGCCAGTGGGGGGGGAAACCCATCCTGCATGGCAGCAACCCCGGACCCAACTCGATCCGGCTCGATGGCAATGACTACCTGGGCATTGCAGGCCATCCGGACATCGTCCGGGCGCAGATTGCCAGCCTGCAGCACAACAACGAAAGCGTGATCCAGTCGGGCGTTTTCCTGCTCGACGCCCATCCGTGCCGGACCCTTGAAGCGTCGCTGGCGGCCTGGGTCGGCAAGGAAGACGGTTTCGTCTGCCAGTCGGGCTATTCGGCCAACGTCGGCCTGCTGCAGGCGATTGCCGACGAGCAGACACCGGTTTACCTCGACAGCCTGGCGCATACCTCGCTCTGGGAGGGCGCGCGTGCGGCACGTGCGCCGGCGCATGCGTTTCGCCACAACGACCCGGAGCACCTGTCGCGCATGATCGAGCGCCATGGGCCGGGCGTGGTGGTCGTCGACTCGGTGTACAGCACCACCGGCGCGCTGTGCCCGCTGGTCCGCATGGTCGAGGTGGTCGAGCAGCATGGCTGCACCATCCTGGTCGATGAGTCGCATTCGCTGGGGACCCACGGCCCGCAGGGCGCGGGGCTGTGCGCCGAACTGGGCTTGACGGACCGCGTGCATTTCATCACCGCCAGCCTGGCCAAGGCGTTTGCCGGCCGCGCCGGTTTTTTCACCATTCCGGCCGCCATGCGCTATTACGTGCTGCACAACAGCTACCCGAACATCTTCAGCTCCTGCCTGTTGCCGCACGAGATCGCCGGCCTGGCGGCGACGCTGGAGGTGGTGCGCGGCTGCAACGCCGAGCGGGTGCGGCTGCATGCCAACACGCGCCGGCTGCGCGCCAGCCTGTCAAGCATGGGCTACCCGATCCACCAGGGCAGCCAGCAGATCATTGCGCTGGAAACCGGTACCGAGCCGGCCACCATGGTGCTGCGCGACCAACTGGAGGCGCACCAGCTTTTCGGCGCGATTTTCTGCGCCCCGGCCACCAGCCGCAACCGCGCCATGGTGCGGCTGACGCTCAACGCCGGCCTGACCGAAGCCGAGATGGAACGCATCGAGCAGACGGCGCGCACGCTGCTGCCGGTGCTCAAGCCCTGGGACTGGCCAATTGCCCGGCGCGCCCGCACCGAACAGGTATGACGCTAATCTTCCGGCAAGCGCCTTTCGCCATGGTTGGCCTGGAAACGCGCGTAGCTGGTGCTCAAGCCCGGGCTGAATGGCTCGCCGATGGCAAAAAGGGCCGCGTGAAGCCGGCCGGCTTCGCCGGTCACAACGAACGCTTCGCAAGGCGCCGACTGATGGCCGTCGCCCAGCGCCAGCTGCAATTCCAGGTCAATCAGCCTGCGGCCGCTGCGAATGTCCTGAACGACGCTCGCATCCCAGCCCTGCGACAGGGCCATCTCGGCAAGTTCACCCAGGTTGCCGGCAGGCTCCAGCTGCAGCCAGCTGGCCTGGCCTTGGGCGTTGAGCGCCAGCATGCCAAACGGTGCGCCAATGACGACATGTTCGGTCCAGCCCTGCCGCTGCGTAACATTTTGCAATGCCTGGAAAATTACCGGGTCGGCCAGCAGCGCCAGCTGGTCTGGCGACAGCGTGGCGCACCAGATCTGCTGGTAGCGCTGGTCGGCCTGATGGCGCAGGTCCTCGACGGCGCGCGTCAGGCAGGCGCGCAGGTCCGGCGACTGCTTGGGAATGAACTGGTTGATCAGCCCCCGGTTGAAAGCCGAAACCGCCAGCTGCTCGTCAGCGCGGCCGGTGAGCAGGATGCGTGAACCCGGCCAGTCCTGCAACTCGCCCAGCACCCGCAGGCCGCTCATGGCCGGCATGGCGTAGTCCACCACGGCAACCTGCACCAGCCCGAAGCGCCCGGCCCCGTCGACCTGCCAGTAGTGCAGGATTTGCGGGATCAGCAGGGCGCCTTCGCGCCAGCGGCGGATGATTTCCTGCTGCAGCCAGGCGTCGTTTTCGCGCTGCGCGCTGTCTTGCTTGAGCAGGTCAATGCAGGCGATGGGCCGCAGGAACAGCTGAACGTGCCATTCGGGCGGCATGACCTCGCCCAGCATTTCCAGGTAATCGGGGTCATCGTCGAGAAAAACAACGCCGCCGGGCCGGCGATAAAGGGGAAAAGACATGGTGCTGGGCTTTGTCAAGGAAATTGAAATGCAGGCATCGGCAGCGTTCAGGCCGGCGCGAGCGGCAGCTCCAGCGTGAAGACAGCGCCGATGGCGTAACCTGACTTCACCTGGATGCGGCCCCCTGCGCTGCGCACCACCTGCTGGCAAAAAGCCAGGCCCAGGCCATGCCCGGTGCTGCGGTTGCTGGAGAAAAAGGGCTTGAAAATATGCGCCAGCAAGGCCGGATCGACACCAACGCCGTCATCTGCCACGGCAATGCGCCCGCCGTTGGCTCCGCAGTCAACCGTGATGCGCAGCGCACCGGCGGCATATGCCGAATCGGCGGCGGCCAGGGAATGCAGGGCGTTTTTCATCAGGTTCATCAGCACCTGGGAGAACTGCGCCGGAGAGCCGCAAAAGCTGAAGTCATGGTGGATGTCCACCCTGACGCACTCGCGCTGGCGGCTGGAGCTGTAGGGATAGGCCGCGACGGTTTCGCTGACCAGGCCGGCAGCGCCGATGGCTTCGCTGTAGTGCGGCAGCTGCAGCAGCTTGGCATTGGCAATCTGGGTGTCGATCTGGTGGTTCATGGCGCGTACCAGGGTCTGCAGGCGCTGTCCCAGCTGCTCGAGCTTGGCGGCGCGAGGATGCGCCTGCTCGCGCCGGATTTCCATTTGCAGCGCGTCCCCGATCAGCGATGCCGTGGACAGCGGCGTGCGCAGCTCGTGCGCCATGATGCCCATGGTGGCCAGCGTGTGCGCCAGCTGGTCGCGCCGCAGGTTGGCCGACGACAGGCCGAGCAGCAGCGCGCAGGTCCAGCTGAAGGCGATGACCACCGCATCGACGGGGTTGGCCTGCAGGCCGTTCGGCATCAGCCAGGCAAACAGCGCCCACGACAGCAGGGCACCACTCACGGTGCCTGCCGTGGCGATGCGCCAGTCGGTCAGTTGGTAGTAGCACACCATCATCGTGCAGATGGTGGCCAGCCAGGCGCCGCTGCCGGCATTGCAAAAGTACATCCAGCTGAAAAAAAGCGGAATTTCGATCCACAGGACCAGCGTGATGAGCCGCTGCGTGGCAGGCTTGGAAAAATCCCGGCTCAGCCCGGGCAGCAGCAGCGTGGCGGCCAGCAGGCCCATCAGGCCGCGCAGCCACAGGTTTTCGTAGGGCTGCACCAGCCAGCGTGACCAGATCCAGCCGAACACGGGCTGGCCCAGCATCGCTACCAGGCCCAGAAGCCGCATGCGCCACGGCGATGCATGCAAAATCGGCTCCAGCGGCGCGAGTGTCCCGCGACCTGGTGCATGCTTTAAAAATTGTGAGGTGCGGCGAATTTTGTTCCATCTGGCGTTCGGCCAGAGCCTGCGTATCGACCCATAAACTTCTCTGGCCCTTTGGATCATTGTCTCTGTTCTTCCCCTTTATCACCGATGCAACTACCTGCTAACTTTGACAGCATCTGCCTGGACGGCATCATGAGCGACTGGCTGTCGTCCCTGCGTGAAAACTCGGTCGAGGCGCTGGTGGTGCTGGGTCCCGACCCGTTCGCAGGACAGGAGTGCCGGCTGGTGCTGGCCGTGCATCCGCCGCGTCTGGTCGAAGCGGCGCAGGCGCTGGCGGCCAGCCAGGACTTCGGCGCGCCCTGGCGCGACTCCGATGCGCCGCTGGTGGCCTGGCAGGACATTTCCCGGTCGGCTTTCGGGGACACGGGCCAGTGGCGCAGGTTGTGGCTGGCGCATGGCTTTCAGAGTGTCGTGCGCATCGCCTTTCCGCTGACCGTGGGCCGCGCGTTCGAATGCTACCTGTTCAGCGCGCGCCAGTGGCCTGACCGCAGCGAGCCGTCGCAGCTGGCCTGGTCGGCGCTGAACATCTGGCCGCTGCTCAAGCGCGCGCTGGCCCAGGCGCGCAACCCGCTGAGCCCGCGTGAACTGGAATGCCTGGAAATGGCGTTCCAGGGCATGACCGCGCGCAAGACCGGCGAGATGCTGGTGTGCAGCGAACGCACCGTCAACTTTCACCTGGCCAACGCCATGGGCAAGCTCAAGGTGGACAACAAGCTGGCGGCGGTGCAGCGCGCCTGCTGGTTCGGCCTGATCTGATCCCGCGCGGCGGGGTACCCCATGACTGGAAAACCTTCATCGATCAGGTGCTGGCCGTGGCACAAACCTGTTCATAATTCAGCCCCATGACTTTCCTTGCGCTTGATGTGGGTAACACCCGCCTGAAATGGGCCCAGTACGACGCTCCGGTGCTGGGCGCCAAGCTGCTGGCCCATGGCGCGGTGTTCCTGGAAAACATCGACCGGCTCGCCGAGGAAGACTGGCATGGGCTGGCCGAGCCTTCAGCCATCCTGGGCTGCGTGGTGGCGGGCGACGCCATCAAGCGGCGCCTGGCCGAGCAGATGGAAATCTGGGACGTTCTGCCCCGCTGGGTGATTTCGAGTCCGGAGGAGGCCGGCCTGAGCAACGGCTACGACCATCCGGCGCGGCTCGGCTCCGACCGCTGGGTGGCCATGATAGGCGCGCACCACCGGCTGCTGGCGCGCGGCATCCGCAAGCCCTGTCTGGTGGTGATGGTGGGCACCGCCGTCACGGTCGAGGCCATCGACGCATCGGGCAGGTTTCTGGGCGGCATCATTTTGCCCGGCCACGGCATCATGCTGCGCGCGCTCGAGTCGGGTACGGCCGGGCTGCATGTGCCGACCGGCGAGGTGCGCGACTTTCCGACCAACACCAGCGATGCGCTGACCAGCGGCGGCACCTTTGCCATTGCCGGCGCAGTCCAGCGCATGGTCGACAACCTCACGCGCCACTGCGGCGAGGCGCCCGAATGCATCATGACCGGCGGCGCCGGCTGGAAAATGGCGCCCAGCATGACGGTCGGCTTCGAACTGGTCGACAACCTGATCTTCGACGGCCTGCTGGAGATTGCCTCCCGGCGTTTCAAGGTTTGATGCTATTTAATTAATAGCATCTTGTGCCCGTGGATAAAGCGTGGAAGGCTGTTTTTATTCATATTTGATGCGTATGAAGTGCGTGCCGCAACAGTCCGCCTTCATGCCCGGTCCCACGGCAGCATCAGCGTCACCATCGACAGCCGGGCAAACTCCGGCATGAATTCGTCAACGATGCGCTGCGGCTCGGGGCACAGCGCGCTGTCGGTGATGACGCCGAACTGAACGCCGCCACCGTAGCTCAGGATCGACACGCCCAGCCCGACATCGCCCGACTGCGGCACCCAGAACATAGTCTGCTCCAGCGTGGCGCCGCAGAACCGCAGCTTTTCGCCCGGCCCCGGGACATTGGTCATCACCGCCGTGGTCTTTTTCGAGAAGATGTCGAGCATCGCGTCCTGCGCAGGTTTGGGCAGCAGGCCCGCCACAGCCAGCAGGCCAAAGGCCAGCAACGGCTGGTAGCTGCCCTTGAGCGCGGCCATGCGCCGGCGCACCTCGTAGACCCGCTCGACCGGGTTGTCCATGCCGATGGGCAGCAGCAACGGCGCCAGGCCAAAGTGGTTGCCCAGCGTGGGGCTGGGCGATGGCTGCCGCAGGTTGACCGGCACCATGGCGCGGATGTTCTGGCCGTCCACGTCGTCGCCGTGCGACTTCAGGTATTCGCCAAGCGCGCCGGCCAGGCAACTGAGCAGCACATCGTTGAGCGAGCAGCCCAGCACCTTGCCAACCGCCTTCACCTCATCCAGCGGAAGCGGCTGGCACCAGGCGACCTGCTTGCGGCCGCAGGACTTGCCTTTGAGCCGCGTGGCCGAGTCGTCCGGCATCAGTGCCAGCGCGGCCGAATCGCCCGCCACCTGCAGCAGCAGCCGGGCCGTGTCCAGCGAGCCCTTTACGCCCGCCTCGATGCCGCGCTCGAGCCCCAGCCCGCCGCCCGGCTGGTTCAGCCGGCCGAACGAACGCGCCGCGCCGTCGCCCAGCGCATCGAGCGCCCGGACCGCCAGATGCGTCAGCGGCGTGAGCACGCTGCCGACCATCCACGCCTGCGCGTCCTGGGGTGCGGCTGCCGCGCCCTGTTCGCCGGGAACGGGCGGCGGCGCGCCGCCATCGGCCATGGACATGATCACGCCGAGCAGCGCAATGCCGTCGGCAATGCAGTGGTGGATGCGCAAGATCATCGCGCTGCCGCGCACGCCCTCGGGGCTGATGTAGTGCTCGATCAGGTGGAACTGCCAGAGCGGCCGGTGGCGGTCCAGCGGCTGGCTGGCGAGTTCGGCCACGCGCGCCTGCAGGGCTGATTCTTCGGCGCCCGGGACGCAGGCCGGCAGCTTTTCACGCAGCACATGGCGCGCCAGGTCAAAGTGGCGGTCAGCCATCCAGGAAGCACCGGTCGCGTCCTGCACCGCGCACTGGCGGAAACGGTCGTAGCGGACCAGGGTGTTTTCAATGCGTTCGCAGACTGCCGCGTACTTCACGCCAGGGGCCAGCTGCCACACGCCGGTGATCTGCATCAGGTTGCCCGGGTTGTCCATGCGCAGCCAGGCGGTGTCAACCTTGCTCATGCGTTCATCCGGCAAGTACGCTCGCCAAGGCGGGGGGTCGGCAGGTTTTTCCGGCTTTCGGAGCGCTGTTTGTTTCGGCAGGATACGGGCTGGTCTTTTGCCTGCCGAAGACCCTGTAACGCGTGTGACCATCAATCATTCCCCCTGTGCAAAACCGCTCCGGACTGGAGAGGCCCGCCTATTTTGCGGGGAACTTGTCGCTAAGATAACCGGCAGTTACCCGAAGCCTTCCCTTCGGGGACTCACTGCAAAAAATCGAACGGAGCATTTCCCATGTCAGACCTGAAAGCGGCTTTTGACCAAGCCATGCTGGATTCCAAAAACCTCAGCGAGCGGCCCGACAATGCCACGCTCCTGAAGCTTTACGCGCTCTACAAGCAGGGCAGCGCGGGCGACAACCTGGAGAAAAAGCCTGGCTTCAGCGACATGGTGGCGCGCGCCAAATGGGACGCCTGGAGCCGGCTCAAGGGAACGTCGCAAGACGAGGCGATGCAGCAGTACATCGACCAGATCAAGGAACTCGGTTGATCCGGCTTTCGTCAAAAAAATCATAAAAAAAGCCTTTTCCGCAGGCAGGGCCGTCGTATTTAGCTATTGATTTGATAGCTTATCCGTGCGCCCGGCGGTTTCAGTCGGCCTTGATGTTGGCCAGCTTTATCACGCGGCTCCACATGGTGCGTTCGCTGGTGCCCAGCGCAGCGAGCGCCGGGCCGTCCATGGCGACGGCCTTGGCACCCTGGTCTTCGGCGCGCTTTTTGAAATTTTCCGATTCCACCACCTGCCGGATGGCCAGCGACAGCCGGCCCTGCAGGTCGGCGCTCAAGCTGTTCGGGCCATACACCGCAAACCACGAGGTCGCAACCAAGGGTACGCCGGCTTCGGTGGCGGTCGGCACACTGGGCAGGGCCGCCAGGCGCGTGCGGCCGGTCACCATCAGCGCCTTGAGCTTGCCGGCGCGGATGTGCGGCAGCAGCGGCGGCGGCGTGGTGATGGTGAAGTCCACCGTGCCGGCCAGCAGGTCGTTCAGCGCCGGGCCGGTGCCACGGTACGGGATGTGCACCATGAAGGTCTTGGTCAGGTCCTTCAGCAGTTCGGTGGTGACATGCTGCAGCGAGCCGTTGCCGCTGGACGCGTAGTTGACCTTGGCCGGATGGGCCTTCACGTATTTCAGGAAATCGGCAAACGTGTCGGCCGGAAAATCGGCGCGTACCACCAGCAGTTGCGGCGCGTCGATCAGGTGGCCCAGCGGCTTCAGGCTGGTGGCCGGGTCGAAGCCTGCAACCGGCTGGATCAGCGGCGTGATGCACTGGTAGCCTGAATACTGCACCAGCAGGCTGGTGCCATCGGCCGGCCCGCGCGCCACCAGCTGGCCGGCGATGTTGCCGTTGCCGCCGCCCCGGTTGTCCACCACCACCGCCGTCTGCAGGATGCGGCCCAGCGGCTCGGCCAGCATGCGCGCGGCAATGTCGGTGGTGCCGCCGGCCGCCGTGGGAACCACCAGCGTCAGTGTCTTGCCGGCAAGCTGCGCGCGCACCGGGTTCAGCCAGGCGGCCGCGCTCAGTGTTGCAACGGTGGTCATGAGGGTTCTGCGGGAAATAGGGTTCATGTCTGTCTCTGGGTTGGTTTGTTGTCGGGTGATGGGTCGGGCCGGGGCCCGGGCTGCACGCTCAGGCGAACTGCGCGCGCAGCGACGCCACGAAGCTTGGTGCCGGATGCAGGTCGGTGATGCGTCCGGCCTTGGCGACCTGGCCGGGCACGTCATGGCCGACGATCTGCGGCATCATGCGCGCCACGGCCAGCAGCTTGGGCAGGTTGATGCCGGTGTCGTAGCCCATCGCGTCGAGCATGTGGATGGCGTCCTCGCTGGTCACGTTGCCGCTGGCGCCGGGCGCATACGGGCAGCCGCCCAGGCCGCCGAGCGAGCCGTCCAGGCGCGTGATGCCGCTTTGCACGGCGGCCAGCACATTGGCCAGGCCCATGCCGCGCGTGTTGTGAAAGTGCAGGGTCAGCTGCAGGGCCGGAAAATGCTGTTGCAGCGCCTCGGCCATGCGGCTGACCTGTGCCGGATGCGCCATGCCGGTGGTGTCGCAAATCGTCAAGCCGCGCACGCCCAGACCGGCAAAGCGCTCGGCCCAGCGCAGCAACTCGCCCTGTGGCACATCGCCTTCCATCGGGCAGCCGAAGCCGCACGACAGCGAGACATTGATGGGCGTGCCGCCATCGACATGGCGAATCACCTCCGACAGCGCCGCAAAACTTTTGTCGCGCGGCATGCGCAGGTTCGCCAGGTTGTGCGTCTCGGACACCGACATCACCAGGTTCAGTTCGTCGGCGCGCGATTCGAGCGCCCGCTCGGCGCCGCGCAGGTTGGGCACCAGCACGGTGTATTCGACGCCCGGTGCGCGGTGGATGCGGCCCATGACTTCCTCGGCATCGCGCAGCATCGGGATGGCCTTGGGCGAGGTGAAGGATGTCACCTCGATCTTGGCGTAGCCACACTCGCCGAGCGCATCGACCAGCGCGACCTTGTCGTCGGTGGCGATGAAGCGGGCTTCGTTCTGGAAGCCGTCGCGCGTGGCGACTTCGTTAAAGAACAGGGCCCCCACGCTTTTCACTGCGTGTAATGCGCTGCCCCCCGAGGGGGCTGTGCTTGCTTGGGGCGGCCCTGCGCGGCGCACGATGCGTGTCATTGGCTTGCTCCTGCAACGATGCCCTGGTCTTTCAGGGTCTTGATCTGTTCGGGCGACAGGCCCATCTCGCTCAGCACGGCGTCGGTGTCCTGGCCAATGCCGGGTGCGTTGCGGCGGTGGCTGCCCGGCGTGCGTGACAGCTTGGGCACGATGCCCGGCACGGCCAGCAGGCTGCCGTCGTCCATGCGCACTTCGTCCAGCATGCCGCGCGCCCGGTAATGCGGGTCGGCGGCGATGTCGGCCACGGTGTAGATGCGGCCGGCCGGCACCGCGACGGCGTCCAGCGCCGCCAGCACCTCGTCCACCGTGCGCTGGGCGGCCCACTGGCCGATGGCGTCGTCGATTTTTTCCACCTGGGCGACGCGGCCGGCGTTGTCGGCCAGCGCCGGGTCCGCGCCCAATTCAGGGCGGCCGATGGTATTCATCAGCCTTTTAAAAATGCTGTCGCCATTGCCGGCAATGAGCGCATAGCCCGCGTCCCGGCAGCGGTAGGCATTGCTGGGCGCGATGCCGGGCAGGGCGCTGCCGGCCGCGCCGCGCACCGCGCCGAACGCGCTGTATTCGGGCAGCAGGCTTTCCATGCAGTTGAACACTGCCTCGTACAGTGCCACGTCGATCACCTGGCCTTGCCCCGAGCGCTGGCGCTCCTGCAGCGCCAGCAAGATGCCGATCACGCCGTGCAGTGCGGCCAGCGTGTCGCCGATGCTCACGCCGACGCGCACCGGCACCCGGCCGGGCTCGGCGGTCAGGTGGCGCAGGCCGCCCATGGCCTCGGCCACCACGCCGAAGCCCGGCTTGTCGCGGTAGGGACCGGTCTGGCCGTAGCCGCTGATGCGCAGCATGATCAGGCGCGGATTGAGTTTGAGCAGCGCGTCGGGGCCGAGGCCCCAGCCTTCCATCGCGCCGGGGCGGAAGTTTTCGATCAGCACGTCCGATTCAGTGGCCAGCCGGCGCACGATGTCCTGCGCCGCCGGTTGCTTGAGGTCCAGCGCAATCGAGCGCTTGTTGCGCGACTGCACCTGCCACCACACCGAGGTGCCGTCTTTCAGCAGCCGCCACTTGCGCAGCGGGTCGCCTGCGCCGGGCGTCTCGATCTTGATGATGTCGGCGCCAAAGTCGGCCAGTGTCTTGGCGGCGAACGGGCCGGCAATCAGCTGGCCAAGTTCCAGCACCTTCAGGCCGGCCAGCGGACCGGGGACGGGTGAGGGGGTTGAGCAGTCTTGGGTAGGCATGGCGGCGAGTGTGCCGCCGCAGGCGCGGGCCGTCTATTCCTGCTTTGCCGTGCCGGCGTTCGCATTTTGCGAAGGCCCGGCCAGAAAATCCAGCAGCGACAAGATGCCCGCGTCCAACTGGCCCTTTGCACAGGCCACCAGCAGGCGGCGCTGCGCCCACGGATCGGCCAGCGGACGCCAGCGGATGTTCATGGCCTTGACCATCGGCAGGCAGGTCGCCTTGGGCAGGATGGCAATGCCCAGCCCAGAGGCCACCATGTGGCACACGGCATCGAAACTGCGCACCTGCATGCGCAGCCTGAACGGCCGGTGCGCGGCCAGCGCCGACTGTTGCTGCTGCTGCAGCATCGCTGCGCCGGCGGTCAGGCTGATCCATTCCTCGTCCAGCGCATCGGCAAAGGCCAGCGGTGTCTTGGTTCCGGCGAGCCGGTGCCCGGCGGGCAGCACCAGCACCAGCTCATCCTGGCGAAACAGCCGTGTGTCCAGCCCGTCGGTGGCTGGCCCCTCGACAAACACGGCCACATCGGTGCGCCGTTCACGCAGCGCGGTGGCCACGGCGTCGGACACCTGTTCCTCCACGTCGATCTGCACCTGCGGATGCAACTGGCCGTATTGCGCCAGCAGGGGCGGCAAAAACTGGCTGATGGCTGCGCTGCTGGCGCACAGGTGGATGTGGTGCGCGGTGCCCCGGCGCAGGTCGGCCAGCTCGGCGCCGAGCTGGTCCATGGTTTGCAGCAGCCTCAAGCCGTGCTTGACGAAGACGCGTCCGGCGGCGGTCGGCTGCAGGCCGCGCGCATGGCGGTCAAACAGGGGCTCGCCCAGCGCATCCTCCAGTTCCCGGATGCGCCGGCTGGCCGCGCCCAGCGCCAGGTGCGCGCCGCGTGCCGCTGCCGTCAGGCTGCCGGTCTGGGCACATTCCACCGCCAGGCGGATCGACACCAGGTCAAACCGGGCAAGGTTGTAGCGCATGGCTGGCCTGGTTGTTCAGGCGGTTTTCTTGCGGTGACCTGTTTTTTTGGCCGCCACCTTGGGTACGTCGGCCTTTTTGGCAATCAGCGTATCGAGGTTCCTGACAATCTCGGCTTCTATTTTTTCCTTGAAGGCGCCCAGCAGGAAACCCAGCTTCGCTGCCAGTTCGAAACCTTCTTTCGTCACGCTCAGCGTGCCGTGGACGCCGGTCCGGCTGAAACTGACGAGGTCGCTGGTGGTGCCTTCTTCATAGGTGCATTCCATGCCAAATTCCGCTTCGGCCTGCTCGGCCCATTTGAAGGCGATCAGGCGTGCTTCATGCAACCCCAGAGTGTGTTCGCGATGAATGTGAATGTCAGCCATGGGTTCTCCGGGTAGGTAATGGGTCAGGATGGTTTGCCGCCTGCCACCAGGGCAATCGGGCAGACCACTGGACCGCATCATAAAACTGCAGCGCGAGACAGCGAGACAGCGAGACAGCGAGACAGCGAGACAGCGAGACAGCCCTGCGGCGAAATGTTGACAACTATTTTTGAAAAATCGGGAACGGCATAAAACGTTGAATTCGTTCAAAGTGTAAATTTTTATGAAAACTGTTAACCTAGAGTCGTAAAGCGCTTTCAATTCAACGCTTTACATTGCTGTTGATTTTGCTGAATTGGCGCTAACCAGCCGTCCGCAGAATACCTCAGCACATCGTTCCTGCAGGCCGGCTGGCCTGTGCCTTCAACGCCAGCGGCATTTCGCCACGGACACATGCAAAGCGGCCCACAGGTCGCGGGAGCCCATTCAATGACCTGTTTTTCCCCTTCACGGTCTGGACATGACGACTGAAAGCGAGCCGATGGGCTATTCCATCACCGCCTCGCTCCTGGCGGGTGTGCTGGAGTCGGCCATGGACGCCATCATCACGGTGAATGCGCGGCAAAAAATCATCCTGTTCAACGAGTCGGCCGAGAAGATGTTTGGCTGGTCCCGGCAGGAAGTGCTGCAGCAGCCGCTCGAAAGATTGATTCCTGGACGCTTTCGCCATAACCATGCCGGGCAGATCGATCAGTTTGGAACCAAGGGCACGACGCTGCGGAGCATGGGAAACCTGGCCACTGTCATTTATGGGCTAAGGGCCAATGGAGACGAATTTCCAGTCGAGGTCTCGATCTCGCAAGTCGATACGCCCGAAGGCAAGCTGTACACCGCGATTGTGCGAGACATCACCGGCCTGCACGCCTCGCAGGCTCGACTCAAGCTGCTGGAAGTCAGCATTTCCCACTTGAACGACATGGTGGTCATCACCGAAGCCGAGCCGGTGGGTGTACCGGGGCCGCGCATCGTTTTTGTCAATGCCGCGTTTGAGCGCCACACCGGTTACAGCCGCGAAGAGGTGATTGGGAAAACGCCGCGCCTGCTGCAGGGCCCGCTGACACAACGGACCGAACTCGACCGTATTGGCGCAGCCCTCAGGAATTGGCAGCCGGTGCGGGTCGAACTGATCAATTACACCAAAAGCGGACAGGCTTTCTGGGTCGAAATCGACATCGTTCCCGTCGCCGATGCCAAGGGCTGCTTCACCCACTGGGTTTCGGTGCAGCGCGACGTCACCGAGCGCAAGCGGGCCGGGCAGGCGCTGGTGGACAGCGAAAGGCGCTATGCCACGCTGTTTGCCTCGGCACCGTTGCCGATGTGGGTGTTCGAGCCGGCGGGCGGCCAGCTTCTGAAGGTCAACCAGGCCGCCACTGATGAGTATGGCTATTCGGAAGCCGAGTTCATGGCGATGACGCTGTCCGACATTCACACCGGCACCGAACCGGCGTGCCTGCCCCATGATTCAGCCGATGCCGCGCAGAAGCGGCAGGGGCCGTACCCGCATCGGCGCAAGGACGGTTCACAGTTTTTCGTTGATGTGATGGCCCGGGCGATCGAGTTCGACGGTCAGCCGGCGTGTTTCCTGCTGGCGCTGGACACCACGGCCCAGGTCAGGGCCGAAGCGGAGGTGCGCGAGCATCTGTTCACCCTGCAGCGTGCCGCCGACGCTGCCCAGGCGATCACCGTGCACCTGACCATCGACGGCATGGTGCAGGAACTGGCGGACCAGGCACGCGGCGTGATCGGCGCACACCAGGCGGCGGTCAGCCTTGCCGTGGATGGCGACTGGACAAATGCCGTTCATGCGCTTTCGCTGTCCGGCGACTATTTACCCTGCCGCAGCCAGTTGCCGCTGGCCCACGGCAGCAGCATCTACACCCGTGGCACCAACCGCACCCGTCCGGTCCGCCTGACACAGGCCGAAGTGCAGACGCATCCCGGCTGGTGCCAGGTCGGCAGCCCTGCCGACCGGGACCGCATGATGCGCGGCTGGCTGGCCGTGCCCCTGACAAGCCGCGATGGCCGGCATATCGGCGTGCTTCAGTTGTCTGGCAAGTACGAAGGCGATTTCACCCAGCAAGATGAGTACGTCGCGACAGAAATGGCACAGCTGTCGTGCATTGCCATAGAAAATGCCCGCCTTATGCAGGAGGTCAGCCAGCTCAACACCGGGCTGGAGAAGAAGGTCGGCGAACGCACGGCCGCGCTGGCGCACCAGGAGGCGCTGTTTCGCGCCCTGGCCGAGCAGGCGCCGCAGATCATCTGGACCACCGACCCGAACGGCGAGGTCACCTACCTGAACCACGCATGGTTCGATCTGATGGGCGGTACGCTGAAAGACTGGAGGGGGTGGCAGTGGACCGCCGCGCTCCACCCCGAAGACATCGCCGATCTGAAGCAGAACTGGACACTGGCGCGGGCAGGCAACCTGCCTTTTGCCGGCATTCGGCGCTGGATGTGCCATGACGGCAGCATTCACACCATGGCGTACCGCGCTTCCCCGGTGCTTGACGCGCAGGGCGCAGTGTCCTTCTGGGTTGGCATTGACGCCGATGTGACCGAGTTCAAGCTGATCGAGGAGGCCCTGCGCCGGTCCAACGAAGAGCTTGAAGCCTTTTCCTATTCGGTGTCGCATGACCTGCGCGCGCCGCTGAGCACCATCAACGGCTTCAGCTCCCTGCTGGCCCGGCAGCTGACGGCAGACGGCAACGAAAAGGTCAGGCATTGCCTGACACGTATCCAGCAAGGCGTGGCGAAAATGGGCGGCCTGATCGAGGACTTGCTGTCGCTGGCGCGGGTAACGCGTACCCGCCTGTGCTACCAGCAGGTCGATCTGTCCGCCATGGCGCGCCGTATTCTGGACGAGTGGCAAGTGCGCCAGCCGGAGCGTGTGGTCACAACGCAGATTCAAGACGGCCTGCTGGCCCAGGGGGACGAAACGCTGCTCAGGGTGGTCATGGAAAACCTGCTGGGCAATGCCTGGAAATTCAGCGTCCGGAAGGCCGAGGCGCGGATCAGCGTCGGCCAGCAACTGGATGCCGCCGGCCAGCCGGTGTTTTTTGTCCGTGACAACGGCGCCGGGTTTGACATGGCGCATGCAGAAAAGCTGTTCCTGCCCTTCGAGCGCCTGCATACACTGTCGGAATTCCCCGGGTCCGGCATCGGCCTGGCCACCGTCAGCCGCATCATCGGGCGCCACGGCGGCCGGCTGTGGGCTGACGCCTCACCCGGGCTCGGGGCGACGTTTTACTTCACGCTTCCCCGGCAGGCGCTCACTGCCTGAGCGGCAGATGGCCGGATTCGGCCATGGCGGCCCAAGCGGGCAGGGGGTCGGCCTTCAGGCGTGCATCACGCTCGGCCCGGGGCAGCGCGGCCAGCTGCCTGACAGCGCCGTAGAAGCGTTGCCAGTCGCGGCCTTCGCGTTCAAACAAGGCTTCGAAAGCCGGCACCCCTTCGTCATACGCCGCCTGGGCGCCAAAGGACGCATTGTTGGCGCGCGCCACCCACGGGTCGTAGCCGGCATAACCGTCCCAGGTGGCCCGCAGCTCGGCATACTTTTCCCTGAAATGCTGCATTGCTATTTTTTTAAGAGCTAGCTGCGCCCGTGGGTCCTGCGCAGAAGCCTTGTTTGACTCATAAATGGCGGTCAATTCCCGGCGTGTGGCCGCCGCCAGTGCCCGGAACTGCCGACGCCGCCCGTCAAAGCGCTGGTAGGCCTGGCGGGCGTCGTCGTTCCCCTTACCGGCAGGCGCGTCCAGCCAGCGCTCCACGCCCAGCCGCTCGACAGCCGTGGCGAACGATTCGTTGAACCCGGTGTCGCCGGGGGCGTAGGCCACCTGGTGCGCCAGCTCGTGAAACACCAGCCGCGCCAGTTCGCCGTCCGGGTAGCCAATGAAGGTGCTCAGCAGCGGGTCGCCGCCGGCCCAGTTCATCCAGCCCAGCGTGGAATAGGCCGGCACGCCATAGACGCTGGTTTCCAGTCCCTGAGCGGCCAGCCGGTCCGCCTCCGCACGGGCCTCGGCCTCGCTGAAATACCCCCGGTAGCCGACGCAGCCGGCCACCGGAAAACACCAGGTCCTGAGCGTCAGCGACAGCTCGGGCGCCGCCACCACGTTCCAGACGACGGCGCTGCGGTGCAGGTCGGCATAGCGCTGGTAGCTCGGGTTGTCGGGCAGCCCGAGTTCGGTCACGGCAAAGCGGCGGATGCGCTGCGCCAGCGCCAGCCGGGTTTTCAGCGGCGCCGGCGTCTGCGCATCGCCCAGCCAGTCGTTCACCGGGCGGGCGGCATTAAGCATCGTCAGGTGGCCGTTGACCGACTGCCAGTAGTAGCCCAGATCGGCGCAGCCCGCCAGGCTGGCTGCCGTCAGGGCGGCAGCCAGCAGCTGGTGGCGTCGGGTCCAGGCCATGTCCGGGTGTTCCTTCTCAAGCCGCCTGCACCTGCACCAGGCAGTCGTAGAACACCGGCCCGCGCCCCAGGTCGGTCAGGCGCTGGCTGGTCAGCTGGTTGACGTTGGTGCCGTCCAGGCCGAGCTTGCGCCACCAGATGCCCAGGCCATTGACCACGCCGGGCCGGGCGCGCAGCGAGACCTCTGCCTTGACCCGGTAGTCGCCGCGCGCATTGAACACCCGCACCACGGCGCCGCTGGCAATGCCGCGCGCGGCGGCATCGTGCGGGTGCATTTCCAGCACCGGCTCGCCCTCCATGGCGCGCAATGTCTTGACATTGACGTAGGTCGAATTCATGAAGTTGCGCGCCGGCGGCGAGATCATGGCCAGCGGAAAGTCGGCCGACGAGCCGGCGGCCTCATGGTTGGGCAGATGGTCGGGCAGCCCGTCCAGGCCCTGCGCGGCCAGCCGTTCGCTGAAGAACTCGCATTTTCCCGACGGCGTGGGAAAGCCGCCGTCGGCAAACGGCGCCTCGGGCAATGGCAAGGTCGCAAAACCCTGGTCCAGCAGCGTCTGAAAGTCCACCCGGTCGCCAAAAGCCGCGCGGCACAGCGTCTCGTCGTCGTCCCGGAAGCACGGCTCGGCAAAGCCCATGCGCGCGGCCAGTTCGCGAAACACCTGGGTGTTCGGCCGGCTCTCGCCCAATGGCGCAATCGCCGGACGGTTGAGCAGCACGTCGGTGTGGCCGTAGGTGGTGTGGAGGTCCCAGTGCTCCAGTTGCGTGGTGGCCGGCAGGATGAAATCGGCCTGGTCGGCGGTGTCGGTCTGGAACTGCTCCAGCACGACCGTGAACAGGTCGTCGCGCGCCAAGCCCTGCGCCACCCTGGCGGACTCGGGCGCCACCGCCAGCGGGTTGCTGTTGTAGACGATCAGCGCTTCGATCTTCGGGCCGAAGGCAGGCGAGCCTGGGCGCAACAGGTCGTCGCCGATGGTGCTCATGTTCACGGTGCGCGGCGTGCGCCCGGCCAGCAGGTCGGGCCGCTGCAGCGCCGCACGGTCCAGCGGAAACAGGCTGGACGAACTCATCAGCAGGCCGCCGGCCCGGTGCCGCCAGGCGCCAATCAGCGCCGGCAGGCAGGCCACGGCGCGGGTGGCATTGCCGCCGCCGCGCACCCGCTGCATGCCGTAGTTCAGGCGGATGGCCGCCGGCTGCCGGTCCACAAAACACTGGCCGTAGTCGCGTGCCAGGGTGCGGATCTGTTCGGCCGGCACGCCGCACACACCACCAGCGCGCTCTGGGCTCCACTGCAGCGCGCGCTCGCGCAGCGCCGGCCAGCCCAGTGTGTGGCGGGCGATGTAGTCATGGTCGAGCCAGTCGTGGGTGATCAACTCGTGCATCAGCGCCAGCGCCAGCGCGGCATCGGTTCCCGGCAGCAGGGCGATGTGTTCATGGCATTTTTCGGCGGTTTCGCTTTTGCGCGGGTCGATGCAGACCAGCCGGGCGCCATTGCGCTTGGCCACTTGCGCATAGCGCCAGAAATGCAGGTTGCTGCCAATCGAATTGCTGCCCCAGATGATGATCAGTTTCGAGTCAGCAAAGAACTCCACCCGCATGCCGACCTTGCCGCCGAGCGTCTGCGTCAGGCCTTCGGCGCCGGCCGCTGCGCAGATGGTGCGGTCGAGCAGCGACGCACCCAGCCGGTTGAAGAACCGCCCGGCCATCGCTTCACCCTGCACCTGGCCCATGGTGCCGCAGTAGCTGTAGGGAACAATCGCCTCCGGGTTTCGCGCGGCAATGGCTTTCAGGCGTTCGGCAATCTCGCCCAGCGCTGTGTCCCAGCTGACCGGCTCGAAGCGGCCGCTGCCCTTGGGGCCGGCGCGCCGCAGCGGGCTCAGCAGGCGTTCGGCATGGTAGGTGCGCTCGGTGTAGCGCGACACCTTGTTGCACAGCACGCCGCCGGTCTGCGGATGGTCGGGGTTGCCCTGCACGCGAATGGCTACGCCGTTTTCCACGGTGGTCAGCAGCGAGCAGGTGTCCGGGCAGTCGTGCGGACAGGCGCCGCGCACCTGCAGGCTGGCCGGTTGCGGCGCACGGGCCGACGGGGTTGCCGCAGGAAGCGGGATGGAATTTGAATGCATGCCTGCACTTTATAGCGATTGGCCAGCGTTTCCGGCCATTTGCCCGGGAAACCCTGATGCCGGGTTCGCCCGGACCGGTGAAATGGCCTGTACCAATAATGCTTTTTGATACAGTCGTACAAATTCAATACAACTTGTGGAAATTCAAGCCATGACGCTGACACGCAGAAAATTTTCCATCAGTTCGGGCGCAGCCCTGCTGGCCGGCTTTGCCACCGTGCGCGCCCAGTCCGAAGGCCGCATCGTCCTGGGTCAGTCGGCCGCCTTCACGGGTCCCGCCGCACAGCTGGGTATCCAGTTTCACCAGGGTGCCAGGGTTTATTTCGACCAGGTCAATGCCCAGGGTGGCATTGGCCGGCAGCAGATCGAGTTGCGCAAGCTGGACGACGGCTACGAACCGGCCCGCTGCGCCGAAAACACCAAAAAATTCATTGCCGACGACGTGTTCGCGCTGTTTGGCTACATCGGAACACCGACCAGCGTGGTGGCGCTGCCGATGGCGGTGAAGGAAAAAATTCCCTTCATCGCGCCGTTCTCCGGCGCCATGGCCCTGCGCGAACCGTTCAGCCGCTATGCCTTTCATGTGCGGGCGTCGTACAACGACGAAACCGCGCTGATCGTGAAACAGCTGACCAATCTGGGGCTGAAGAAAATCGCCGTGTTCTACCAGAACGATGCCTACGGCAAGGCCGGCCTGGACGGTGTCAACCTGGCGCTGGGGCGCCTGAGCCTCAAGCCGGTGGCCCAGGCCACGGTAGAGCGCAATTCGGTCGATGTGGCGCAGGCCGTCAAGACCCTGGTCGCCGCCGGGCCTGATGCGGTGGTGCAGATCGGCGCCTACAAGGCCTGCGCGGCCTTTATCCGCGAGGCCCGCAAGGCTGGCTACGGCGGCACCTTCTACAACGTGTCGTTTGTCGGCACGCAGGCGCTGGCCGACGAACTGGGCAAGGAAGGCGCGGGCGTGGTGGTGTCGCAGGTCGTGCCGTCGCCCTACAACCCGGCACGTCCGATTGCGCGCGAATTCGCCGACGCGGTGAAGGCCGTGGGCAACAAGGACGTGCAGGCCAACTTTTCCAGCATGGAGGGCTACCTGGCCGCCAAGCTTTTCACCGAGGGCCTCAAGCGGGCCGGAAGCAAGACGACCCGCGAATCGCTGATGGCCGGCCTCGAGAGCATCGGCACCCAGTCCTTTGGCGGTTTTGCGGTGTCGTTCGGACCCGGCGACCATGTGGCGTCGAGCTTTGTCGAACTTTCGATGCTGACCGGCGACGGACGCGTGCGGACCTGAGCGGCCGGTCAGACCCGCCCGGCGGGTGGCGCAAGCAAAGCCTGACCCGTTCAGGCTTTTTTTTGCCCGCTGGCCAGCCATCGTCGGGCGGGAGAGTCAGTTATGCTTGAAAGCAGATCCGGGCTGCGTGCGTGCGTCGCCGGTCAGCATCCCAAGCTTTTCATTTTCTGTTTTGTCATGGCGGGCCTGACCCGCAATTCATGTCCTTGCCAGGTTGGCATGGATCCGGGGTGCTGAAACCCCGGACCTGATCCGGTGCCGGGACGACACAGACTCCTGTCATTGCGCGTTAACTTTGAAAAAAGGCCTGAGTCGTTACGATGCTTTTTTCTTTTTCAAGCCTGTTGGCGCTCGTTCGCCTGATGCGGCCGCACCAGTGGGTCAAGAACGTCTTTGTGTTTGCCGGACTGGTGTTCAGCCAGCGCTGGGACGTTCTTGCACTGGACTTTTCGGTCCTGCAGGCTTTTGCCGCCTTCTGCTGCGTTTCCAGCCTGGTGTACATCCTGAACGACTGGCATGACCGTGCCAGCGACGCCCTGCATCCGGTCAAGCGCAAGCGTCCGCTGGCCAGTGGCGCGGTGACGGCTGTTCCTGCGCTGCTGCTTGCCGCCGCGCTGCTGGCCGCTGGCGTTGCGCTGGCCGCCGGCAACCGCACGCTGCTGCTGCTGCTGGCGCTGTATGTGGCGCTGAACATCGCGTACTCATGGGGCCTGAAGCAGGTGGCGGTGGTCGATGTGTCCATCATTGCGGCCGGTTTCATGCTCAGGCTGCTGGCCGGAACGGTCGCGGTCGGGATTCCGCCTTCGCGCTGGCTGCTGCTGACCGGGATTTTCATGACGCTGTACCTGGGCTTTTGCAAGCGCAAGGCCGAAAGCTTCCAGGAAGAATCCAGCCAGCGGGCGGTGATGGCGGGCTACCCGCCAGCGCTGATCGACACCTTCATCGCCACCACCATGACGGCGACGCTGACCACCTACAGCCTGTTCACCACCAGTCCCGAGGCGCAGCTCCAGCACGGCCAGCGGCTGATGTACACCGTGCCGGTGGTGGTTTTTGCGCTGCTGCGCTACACCTACCAGGTGCATCGCGGCCAGGGCGAGGACGTGGCGCGCGACCTGCTGCGCGATGGCTGGCTGCTGGGCGCCGGCGCGTTGTGGCTGTTCATTTTTCTGAGCCAGCGGTTTTGACGGCGTACAAGCAGCGCCCCGAGCCAGACCCGTCGCCATCACGCCCACAGGTCAGACTGCCGGTCAAGCAGTTGCTGCTGGTGCTGGGTCTGGTGGCCACGGTGTATGCGGCGGCGCTGCTGGTCTGGGGCGACAGCCCGCGCACGTCGCTGGCCCGCCTGTGGTCGCTGAACGGTTTGCTGGCAGCCAGCCTGTGCGTGCTGAACTACGGCCTGCGCGGCCTGCGCTGGCGCTTCTGGATGGCGCATTACGGGCGCCACTTCGGCCTGCTGCAGGGGCTGCGGCTGTACCTGGCTGGCTATGCGTTCACGCCCACGCCGGGCAATGTCGGCGAGGCCGTCAGGGGCCTGGTGCTGGCGCGCGAACCCCTGAACCTGCGGCAAAGCCTGGCCCTGTTTGGCGCAGAGCGCCTGGCCGACCTGCTGTGCCTGCTGCTGCTCTGCCTGCCTGCCGCCGCCTGGGCCTGGGAGCAGGGCGTGGTACAGCGGATGCCAGCCTGGGTGGTGTGGCCGCTGCTGGGCGGTGCGGTCGCGGCAATGCTTGGGGCTGCTGTGCTGTTCAGGTTGCGGTCGGGCGGGCTTCGGCTCCCTGGCTGGCTGCAGGACGCCTGGACGTGCCTGCGCCTGCGGCCGCTGGCCTGGTTTGGCCTGACGCTGGCCGCCTGGGCTGCGCAGGGCGTGGCGGTCTGGCTTGTCTGCAATGACATGGGCCTGTCGCTGGGGCTGGCGACGGCGACAGGTTTTTATGCCGTGGCCATGGTCGGCGGCGCCTTGTCGGCCCTGCCGGCGGGCCTGGGTGGCACCGAGGCGGTGCTGACCGGGCTGCTGGTGGCCTATGGCGCAGCGGCAGGCAGCGCCCTGGGCATGACCGTGATGGTCCGGCTGCTGACGCTGTGGCTGGCCGTGGCCATGGGCCTGCTGGCCTTGCTTTATAGTGCGGCCATCGCCC
Source organism: Polaromonas sp. (assembly GCF_010365105.1). GTDB lineage: Bacteria > Pseudomonadota > Gammaproteobacteria > Burkholderiales > Burkholderiaceae_C > Polaromonas. The sequence continues at coordinate 52,427 of NZ_JAAFGZ010000015.1, forward strand.
GGGACATCAGTTTTCGCTAGCTGTTTTCCATTTCATTTTTTTCTCTATCGACTGCGTTGCGGCACGTCATCGCCAGCCGGTCCCTGGACTGCTGCGTGCCTGTTGCCTGTCTGCAGCTTTCCTGCTGTTTATCCGATCCTTGCCATGTCCCACCATCCTGTCATTGCTTCTTCCCCGCAGGCGGTTTCTGCCACGCTGAGCCGCTGGCTGCTGGTCGCCGGGCTGGCGTCGCTGCTGCTGCGCTTCTGGATTGCGGCCACCTTTCCGATTTCCGGCGACGAGGCGTTTTTCTACTGGTGGGGCGTTTACCCCGACTGGGGCTACTCCGACCATCCGCCGATGGTCGGCTGGCTGATTGCGTTGATGCGCGCCACGCTGGGCGACAGCGTCGTGTCGATTCGCCTGCCGGCGGTGTTGCTGCCGCTGGCGCTGGGCGCGGCGCTGTGGTGGGCGCTGGCGCCGCTGGACCGGGTGCGGGCAGCCTGGGCGGTGTTGCTGTTCTGGCTGGCGCCGCTGAACTGGCTCTACGCCATCATCACCACCGACACGCCGCTGATCTTCTGGTCGATGCTGTCGGTGGCTGCCTTGATGCGGGCCGACCAGCGCATCCGTCTGGACCGCGCTGCCTACGGGCTGTATGCCCTGTCAGGCGTGTTCCTGGGCTGTGCTTTTTTGTCGAAGTATTTCTCGGTGGTGCTGGGGCTGACCTACGGGCTGTACTTTTTGCTTTACCGCCGCGAGCGGTTGGCAGGCCTGGCCCTGCTGGTAGCCTGCGCCTTGCCCGGCCCGGCCATCAACATTGCCTACAACGCGTCGCACGGCTGGTCGAACATCATGTTCAACGTCTACAACCGCAACCAGGATGCGGCGTTCGAATGGCGCAAGCCGCTGCTGTATGTCGGCATGATGGTTTACCTCGCCACGCCGGTGGCGGTCTGGCTGGCTGTGAAGCACCGCCAGGCGCTCAGGGCCAGCGCCCGGTCGCATCGCCTGCTGGCCTGCCTGGTGGTCGTGCCCCTGCTGTTTTTCATGTTGCTGTCGGCCAAAAAAGTCATTGGCCTGCACTGGGTGCTGTCGTTTTACCCCTTCGGTTTTGCCTGGCTGGCGTTTGCCCTGCCGGCCGACCGCCTCAAGACCTGCGCCAAAGGACTGGCGCTGTTTGCCGGCCTGCATGTCCTGGTGGTCGCCGGACTGTACCTGACGACGCTGGACACCTGGCGCAATGCCAAGATCTATCCGCAAATCGTTCGAAGCGTCAAGACGGCCGAAATCCTCCGGCAGGCCGACCGCCCGGGCGCGGTGCTGATGGCCGACTCCTACACCGCCGCGTCAATCTATGGTTTCGAGCGCCGCCAGTACATGCCGGTGTTCGGCGTGGGCCGGTTCCATGCGCGGCAGGACGACATGCTGGTGGATTTTTCGCTCTACCAGGGCAGGGCCGTGCGAATCCTCACGCCCGACAAGCCCGACCCGGAAGCCTTCAAGCCTTACTTTGACAGCGTCGCCGTGCAGGGCTTTATCCAGGACGGCGTGCCGTTCTACGTGGTCGAAGGCAGCGGATTCAATTACCCGGCCTACCGCCAGGGCGTGCTGGGCGAGGCCTTCCGGCAGTTCTACAACATACCGGCCTGGCTGCCCATGACCGGTTGCCCGTTTTGCGAGCGCTACTGCGGCCAGGTGCGCTGCCCGCGCTGAGGTTGCCGCGCAGCCCATGGCTGCCCGTCGCAGGCAAAAATAGCAGTAAAAAAGGCCGTTTCCGCAAGTACAGCATGCGTTGACAGCTATTAAAAAGAGAGTGTCTTGTTGGCTCTGCCCAGGCTTGCCGGCGCCAGCCCGGCCAGCGTTTCAGTCCTGCAGTTCCACCCGGGCCATATCCACGTCCAGTCGCTCCATGGCATCGAGCGCTTCGCAGGCTGCGGCCTGCTCGTAGAGCCGGGTGGCCTCTTTCATCCGCTTGTCGCCTTCAAGCATGACCATGCCGTTGGCATATTCGGTCATGGCGATGGCCGAGCCGGGATTGAGCTTCAGCGCTTCCCTGAACAGGGTCAGGCCGGTGTCCTTGCGGGCGCCGTAGGTCATGCTGCCGATCAGCGAGCCGACCTTGTCGATCACCTCGGCATGAAAGGCGGCCAGCGCGATATGCGCATCGGCATGCCGGGGCGCGAGTTGCAGGGTCTGCTCCAGCGCAGTCTTGACCTTGCTGCCCAGTCCCTGCGCCAGCGCTTTCGCCACGCTGATGCCCTGGCCGTAGCGTCCCAGGGCGTAAGCCTGCCAGTACCAGGCATTCGGATTTTTCGGGTCGGCTGCCTGCTGCGCCTCGGCCCGTTGCGCCGCTTCCAGGAACAGGTCGAGCTTGGATTTTTCCTTGTTTTCCAGGTAATTGGCGTAGATGCAGGTGGCCTTGTTGGCCACCGTGATGCCATCGCCGCCGGCTTTCAGTCCGGCCTCGGCCGCCTTCTGGAATTCGCCGTTGTGAAACAGCACCCAGGCCTTGAGCACCGCTGCATCCGTGGGCAGCGGTTCACAGTCGCCCTGGTGCAGCCGGGCCCAGTTTTGCGTCAGGCTGGCTGTGTCAAAGGCATAGGCGCCGGGATGGGTGAAAGGGTTCCATTTGGCCATGTTGTTGTCTCCTTGCGTCATTTTTATGCAGTCTTGCAGCCCGTGCCGCAATGCTTCAGGCCGGCAGGCTTGCCGGGCTGCTGTAAGCGCCCGCCAGGCTTTGCAGATGGCTTTTCTCGGCGGGCTCCAGATAGGGTATCAGCAGGCTCAGCACATGGAGCGCGCCGCGCATCAGGGCCGACTGGGCATTCTCCGGCTCCAGGGCATGGCGCGGATTGCGCACATATTCAAAGCTCAGCCAGTAGGTCAGCAGGACCACCATGCTGGTGGCCGTGGCATCGACTTCGCGCGAATCCATCGCCATGGCGCCAGACCGGCCCATGCCGCCGAGCATGGTCCTGACGGCGCGCGCCTTGTTCTTGAGCACCCACTGGAAATGCGTCTCCAGCCGCCGGTTCTTGCTCAGCAGGTCGTTCAGGTCGCGGTACAGAAAGCGGTGCTGCCAGATCAGCTCGAACAGCGTGTGCATGAAAAACCAGGCGTCCTCGACGTTGCGCACGCCGTCGCTGGCATTGAGCAGTTCATTGAGCGCCTGCTCGTAGCGGTCAAACAGCGAGTTGATCAGCTCGTCCTTGGCCGGGTAGTGGTAGTAAAGATTGCCCGGGCTGATGCCGAGTTCGGCAGAAATCAGGGTGGTCGATACATTGGGCTCGCCAAACCGGTTGAACAGTTCGAGCGTGACCTCCAGGATGCGCTCGGCGGTGCGACGCGGCGCTTTTTTCACCATAGTTGTCCCTGTTTGTTTTGTTCGCTGACTCTACCCCAGCGGCCCGTGGGAAGGAATCAGGAAAACCGCATGCAGGGCATTCGAGCGAGAAAGATTTCTGGGCGTACCGTCGAAAAATAGGGACATGACGTCCCTTTTCCATTTTTGCGGAGCTGTCCGCCCTCAGGCCGTCATTGCGCCTCAAGCATCGACTGCGTGCCAAACCCATCGCAGGCGCGTGCCAGCTGTAAGTTATTCAGCTGCGCTTGGCACGGCGCCTGTACTGCCCTGGGCGGGCGCGGCGGCCGATTTTTTGGTTGCGCGTTTGGCGGCTGGCCGCGCGGCTTTTTTGGCCGCAGGCGTAGCGGCCTGCAGCTTGGCGGTCTTGGCTGCGGCCTGGGCGCGTGGCTTGGCGGCTGGTTTTGCCGCCGGCCTGGCGGGCGAGACTGCGGCCGCACCAGCGCCCTTCAGTTTGCGCACCTGCTGGTCGAGCAGGTCGATGCGTTCTGCCAGTGCGTTCACGTCCCGGGCCAATGGCACGCCGAGTTTGCCCAAAGCCTTGGCCACGCGCTCCTCGAAAATGTTTTCCAGCTTGTCCCAGCGGTTGCCTGCCTTGGACTGGATGTCGCTGGCCATGTCGCTCATGCGACTGGTGGCTTCGTTGATCTTTTCTTCGGCGCTGGCCTGGGTCTTGCGCTGGATCGCCATGCCTTCCTTGACCAGGGTGTCGAACACCTTGCTGCCTTCCTCTTGTGCCTTGGAAAAAGCCCCCAACCCGGCCAGCCAGATCTGCTGGGCAGAGTCCTTGACGGCGCTGGAGAGTTGGGGGCCGGTTTTTTGGGCGGCGCTCATTTTTTGCAGTTTCTTGACCATGAAAGTCTCCTGGAGGGTTGGATGAATAAAGGACTGCGGCCCATCGCCGCACACCATGAAGAATGTAAGCCTGTGGCGTGCCGGTGTTTAGGGACAGGCTTCTAGATCGTTAGGCGGGTCGCTCTATGCAATTGCGCTGGATGGGGCCGGGTTCGCGGGTTTGTGCTGAATGAAGAAAGCCGCAAAGCTGAACAAAATGAAAATTTTGTCAGCCACGTCAATGCGGAGAATTCAATGAACTATTTCGTCACAGGCGCCACCGGTTTCATCGGCAAGCGGCTGGTCAGGAAACTGCTGGAGCGCAAGGGCAGCAAGGTCTATTTCCTGATCCGGCCCGAGAGCGCGGGCAAGGTGGCCGGACTGCGCGACTTCTGGGGCGTGGGCGCTGGCCGGGCGATTCCGGTGCATGGCGACCTGACGGGCAAGAAACTTGGCGTGAAGGCCGAGGAAATCAAAAAGTTGAAGGGCGAAATCAGCCATTTCTACCACCTCGCGGCAGTTTATGACCTGGAGGCCGACGAGCCAAGCCAGATCGCCGTCAACATCGACGGCACCCGCAACACGGTCGAGTTTGCCAAGGCGATCGATGCCGGGCATTTTCACCATGTCAGCTCGATTGCGGCAGCCGGCCTGTACGAAGGCGTGTTCCGCGAGGACATGTTCGAGGAGGCGGAAAACTACGAGCATCCGTATTTCAGGACCAAGCACGAGAGCGAAAAAATCGTCCGCAGCGAATGCAAGGTGCCGTGGACGGTATTTCGCCCGGCCATGGTGGTGGGCCACAGCGTGACCGGCGAAATGGACAAGGTCGACGGGCCGTACTATTTCTTCAAGCTGATCCAGCGCATCCGCAAGCTGCTGCCGTCCTGGATGCCCATGGTCGGCCTGGAAGGCGGCCGGATCAATATTGTTCCGGTCGATTTCGTCGTCGATGCGTTGCACCATATCAGCCACCAGGACCGGGTCGGCGGCAAGTGCTTTCACCTGGTGGACCCGGTCGGCTACCGCGTGGGCGATGTGCTCGACATCCTCAGCAAGGCGGCGCACGCGCCGCGCATGAACCTGTTTGTCAACGCCGCCTTGTTCGGCTTCATTCCCAGGGCGGTCAAGAAAGGCCTGATGGCGCTGGCGCCGGTGCGGCGCATGCGCAACGCCATCATGGCCGACCTGGGCGTTCCTGAAGACATCCTGACGTTCGTCAATTACCCGACGCGTTTTGACTGCCGCGAAACCCTGGCGGCGCTCAAGGGCAGCGGGATTGCCTGCCCGAACCTGAACGACTATGCCTGGCGGCTGTGGGACTACTGGGAGCGGCATCTGGACCCGGACCTGTTCATCGACCGATCGTTGCGCGGCACGGTCGGCGGCAAGGTGGTGCTGGTCACCGGCGGCTCGTCGGGTATCGGCCTGGCGACGGCGCACCGGTTTGCCGAAGCCGGCGCCACCACGATCATTTGCGGCCGCGACCAGGACAAGCTCAATGAAGCCTGCCAGGAAGCCGAGGCCAGGGGTCACCGTTTCATCGCCTATCCGGCCGACATTGCCGACATGGCCGACTGCGACCGCTTCATCAAGACGCTGATTGATGCGCATGGCGGCGTCGATTTCCTGATCAACAATGCCGGGCGTTCGATCCGCCGCGCCATCGAAGGCAGCTACGAGCGTTTTCATGATTTCGAGCGCACCATGCAGCTCAATTATTTTGGCAGCCTGCGCGTGACCATGGGCCTGCTGCCCGGCATGGCGCAAAGGGGCGCAGGCCATGTGGTCAACATCAGTTCCATCGGCGTGCTGACCAATGCGCCGCGCTTTTCCGCCTATGTGGCCAGCAAGGCCGCGCTGGACGCCTGGACGCGCTGCGCATCGAGCGAGTTTGCCGACGTGGGCATCAGCTTTACCACCATCAACATGCCGCTGGTTCGCACGCCGATGATAGCGCCGACCAACCTGTACAACAACGTGCCGACGCTGGCGCCCGAAGAAGCGGCCGAACTGGTGGCGCAGGCCTGTATCTTCAAGCCGGTGCGTATCGCCACCCGCCTGGGCATTGCCGGGCAGGTGCTGCATGCCTTGATGCCGCGCATCGCCCAGATCGCGATGAACACCAGCTTTCGCATGTTCGCCGATTCATCGGCCGCGAAGGGCGAGAAGGGCGCCAGGGATGACAAGGCCAAGCTGTCCCCCGAAGCGCTGGCGATGCAGCAGATGATGCGCGGGGTTCATTTCTGAACGGAGGTCGGCGCTGGCAGGTACCAAGTATGCTATGAAAAAAATAGCAATAAGCGCTTATACAACAAGCGGATAAGCCATTATTTTCATGGATTTCGGGTTCAGGGCATGAGCCAGGCGTTGATCTCGTCGATAACCTCGGTCCTGGGGCCGCCGGCCAGCGCCTGCAGCCGCACGCGGGAAATCAGGTACACATAGCGCGCCTGCGCCAAGTCGCGCCGGGCCTTGGCTGCTTGCTGCTCGGCATTGAGTGTGTCGTTCAGCGTGCGGCTGCCGGCCTCGAAGGAGCGCCGGTTGGAAAGGACGACCTGTCCGGTGGAGCGAACCGCCTGCTCCAGCGCCCGGACCTGCAGCACGCCTTCGGTCACGCCGCGAAACTCCTTGTGAACCCGCACGCCCAGGTCGCGGCGCAGCGCTTCGAGCGATTGCTCTGCGCGTTCCTTGTCTGCCAGCGCCTGACGGATGGTCGAGTTGACATAGCCGCCGGCAAACAGCGGCACGCTGAGTTGCAGGCCGATGGATTTGTTGGTGTAGCGGTTGTTCACGCTGGTCACCGTATCGCTCTCGTTGCGCGAAAGCTGCGCAACGGCATCGAGCGTCGGGTAGTGGCCAGCCTCTGCTTTTTCCACTTCAAAGCGCGCGGTTTCGACCTGTGCCTTGAGCGAACGGATTTCCGGGCTGCCGGCCTCGGCGCGCTCGGTCCAGTCTTCCAGCCGGTTTGGCGACGGCGGGCCCAGCACCAGCTTGCCGGCGTCCAGCGTGGCGAGTGAATCCACCGGCTGGTTGACCAGCGTCTGCAGCTGCCGGCGGGTGAAGTCCACGTTCTGCCGCGCTTCGAGTTCCTGCGCCACGTTCAGGTCGAGCACCGCCTGCGCCTCGTCGATGTCGGTGCGGGTGCCGGCGCCAGCGGCAAAGCGCTTCTTGGCCGCATCCAGCTGGGTGGTGTAGGCGGTTTTTTCCGTCAGCACCAGCGCCAATTGCTCTGCGGTCAGCAAGGCCTCGAAATAGGCACCGCTCACGCGCACGGCGACGTTCTGCACTTCGCGCTCCAGGATGGCATTGGCATCCTCGACCTGCGCCTGCGCCTGCCGGTAATCAGCCATCTGGTACTTGCGGAACAAGGGCTGGCGAAGCGTCAGGGCCGCGCTGCTGCTGTTGTAGTTCCGGTCGGTCGTGACGGGCTTACCCAGGAAATTGGGTTCGGTGCTTTCCAGCGCGTTGCGGTTGCGCGAGGCGCTGGCCGAAAGGTTGGGCAGCAACTGCGCGCGTGTCTGCGGAATGCGCTCGCTGCGCGCAGCGGTGGCTGCCCGGGCAGCGCGCAGGCTGGCGTCCTGCTCCATGGCTGCGTGGTAGGCCTGCGACAGGTCAAGCGACCAGGCCGATGTACACAGCGGTGCGCAGACGAGTGCGGCAAGCAGTGCCGAGCCGTTCAAGGCGCGGCGCGAAGTTTTGTAAATGGCTGATGTCACCGTGTCATTCCTCATTCATCGAGGCTGCAATGCGCTTGGTCAGCGGGTGCAGCAGGTAGGTCAACATCGAGCGCTCGCCGGTTCTTAACACCACTTCGACCGGCATGCCCGGCTGCATCTGGCGCTTGCCCAGTTTCGTCAGGCCTTCGGGCGTCACGACAACGCGCGCCAGGTAGTAACCCGCGCCGGTCTGCGGGTCGGTCAGCAGGTCGCCCGACACCGACAACAGCTTGCCCTGCACCACCAGCTGGGGCGAGTGCGCAAAGGACGCGAAACGCACATCGACCGGCATGCCGGCATGCACGCTGTCAATCAACTGAGGCAGGATACGGGTTTCAAGCAGCAGCGACTCATTGGCCGGCACGACATCCAGTATCTTTTGTCCAGGGCCAATCACGCCGCCAACGGTTTGCGCCGCCAGCGCCACCACCTGGCCTGCTGCGGGGGAGCGTATTTCGGTGCGCGACAGGTCATCCTGTAATGCAAGGAATTTGCCGGCATCGCTCAACACTTCGCGTGTCACGTCGGCCAGCTGCGTCTCGACCTCCTTGCGGTATTCCTGCTGGCGGGCAATGGCGCGCTGCCGCATTTCGGCCATGGAGCTGCGTGAGCGGATGGTATTGCCCTGCAGCTCCGTCATCGAGGTGCTGGATTCGGAAACCTGGCGCTCCAGTTCGAGCTGACGGTTGCGCGGCACATAGCCGTCCTTGACCAGACCGCGCGTGTTGGTCAGTTCTTCATTGAGCAACGAGAGCTGGTTTCGCCGGCTGACCATCATGCCTTCGTAGGCCACGGTCAGCCCCTGCTGCCCCTGGATGCTTTCCTGGATGGACTGCAGGTCGGCCTGCAGCGCTGCCTTGCGTGAGCGGAACAGCTGCTCCTGGTTCATCATTTGCTGCTTGATCAGCGGGTCGCCGGCGGCGGCCACCAGGTCTGGGTGAAAGCTGATGGCGGACTGGCCTGCCTGCTCGGCCAGCAGGCGGCCCTGCATGGCGCGCAGGCCCAGGTAACGCTGGCGTACCGCCTCGAAGTTGGCTCTGGCCGCCGCGTCGTCAAGCTTCATCAGCAGCTGACCCTCCTTGACCTGGTCACCTTCGCCGACCAGCACTTCCTTGATGATGCCGCCGCTCAGGTGCTGTACCGACTTGCGCTTGGTGTCGATGGCCACGTGTCCCTGGCTGGGCACGCCCTCGTCCAGCGGCGCCAGTGCGGCCCACAGCAAAAAGCCGCCAAAGCCGATGCCAAGGGCCCACAGGCCGACTCGACCCGCGTGGCCCAGGTCTGGCGAGGGGGCCTTGTTGGCCCCGGTTTCCGGTAGGGCAGGGACGGGCGGGTGTTTCAGGATGTTGGATGTAGCCATGGCAGGTTTCGGTGAAAGAGGGAAATAAAAAAAGCGGCAGTCTGGCGATGCGTCATGCAGGCTGAGGCGACTCAAGGGCAGGAGCGGGTGGCGCCGGCGGTGCCGACGGCCTGGACGCCTTGGCCGGCCTGAGCGTTGCCAACACCGTGTCCTTGGGGCCATCGGCAAAGATTTCGCCGTCGCGCAGCAGGATGAGCCGGTCGGCCACGGCAATCGCGCCCGGACGATGAGTGATCAGGATGACGGTTTTTCCCTTCGCTTTCAGCGCCTGGACGGTTTGCAGCAGCGCAGTCTCGCCGGCGTCGTCCAGGTTGGCATTGGGCTCGTCCAGCACGATCAGGGCCGGTTCTCCATAAATCGCCCGTGCCAGTCCGACGCGTTGCCGCTGTCCGCCTGACAGCAGGCCGCCTGCTTCGCCAATCGGCGTGTCATAACCTTTCGGGAAGCGCAAGATCATTTCGTGCATGCCGGCGCAGCGCGCTGCCTCGATCACCTTGGCTGAATCGACATTGCCCAGCCGTGCAATGTTTTCTGCAATCGAACCCTCGAACAGCTCTACATCCTGCGGCAGGTAACCCAGGTGCGGACCGAGTTCGGTGCGGCTCCAGCGTTCCATCGGCATGTCGTCCAGCAGCACTTCTCCAGCAAGATCTGGCCAGATACCGACCATGGCCCGTGCCAGGGTGGACTTGCCCGATCCTGACGGGCCAAGAACGGCGACAACCGTACCCGCTGGAACGGCAAACGAGATGTTTTTAAGGATGGGCGTCTCCCGGCCTTCGGCGCTGGCCACCACGCGGCGCAAGGTGATGGCGCCTGTGGGTGCCACGCGGCTCAGGGCTGGATCGCGCTCAGGGTAGTCGAGGAGCAGCTTTTCCAGTCGCCCGAATGCGGCGCGGCTCGTGACAAAGCCGCGCCAGGTTCCCACCAGCTGGTCAATCGGCGCCAGCGCCCGTCCCATCAGTACGTTGGCGGCAATCATGGCGCCGGGAGACAGCTGGCCGTCAATGACCAACAGCGCGCCTGCACCCAGTGCCAGTGACTGCTGGCTGTAACGTATGAATTTGCTCCAGGCGGTGACGCGGTGCGTCAGGCCCAGGGCGGAGGAGTTCTTGCCCATCCAGATCTGGTGCTTCTGGTTCCAGCGTTTTTGCAGGTTGCCGATCATGCCCATGGACTCGAGTACCTCGGCATTGCGCAGCTTGCTTTGCAGGTAGCTGTTGGTTTCGCTGGCCGCCGTGGCCGCCTCTTCAGCGGGCGCCACGGTATGCCGATGCCCAAACCAGGCCAGTGCCGCCTGCACCACAGCAAAAATCAGCGACAACATACCCAGCCACGGATGCAGGAGGAAAGTGACTGCAATATAGATGGGCGCCCACGGAGCATCAAACAGCGCAAAAATTCCATTGCCGGTGAGAAATTGCCTGATCTGGATCAAATCTCCGAAAGCCCGGGAAGGCGACGTGGAGGACTGGCTCAGGTAGGCCTCAAAGCTGGCGTTGAAAACACGCGTGCTGAGCTGCTCGTCAAAGCGCATGCCGGCCCTGACCAGCACCCGTGAGCGCAGCCATTCCGAGCAGGCCATCACGCCAAACAAAAACAGGGTGATCAGCGACACCGCAACCAGCGTGAGCTCGTTCTGGCTTGGGATCACCCGGTCGAACACCTGCAGCATGTAAATGGTGGGCGAAAGCATTAGCAGGTTGCTCAAAAAGCTCAAGATGCCGACGATCAGGAATTCCTGCCTGAATGCCCACAGGGTGGCAGTCAGTTCGCTGCGCTGGAAGAAGGCGATTTTTTTCATGGGATGTGTGTTTTCACGTTCTGGATTCAGGCAGTGGCAAGGGGAGCGGGGCGCGGCTGCCTGGGAGCCTGTGCTGCCTGGGTCGCCTGTTCATTGGCTTTTTTCAGTGCTGCCATCACATCATCTCGAGGGCCGAAGGCCTGCATGATCCCGTCCTGCAGGATCATCATTTTGTCGGCCACGGCCAAAACGCTTGTGCGGTGCGTCATGACCACAAAGGTCGTGCCGCGTGCTTTCAACTCGACAATCGCGGCGGCCAATGCCGCATCGCCTGCCTCGTCCAGGCTTGAATTGGGCTCATCTAGAACCACCAATACCGGGTCGCCATAGATCGCGCGGGCCAAAGCCACTCGTTGCCGTTGCCCGCCTGACAGCCTGGCGCCGTCGCGACCGACCTGACTTTCATAGCCTTGGGGCAGGCTCGTGATGAAGTCGTGCAAGCCTACTGCCTTGGCCGCTGTGGTCACCTTGGCCATACTGACTTCACCGAAGCGTGCAATGTTTTCAGCCATGCTGCCTTCCAGGAGTTCAACACCTTGCGGCAGGTAGCCCAGGCAGGGGCCCAACTCGGCTTTGTTCCAGGTGAAGACATCGGCGCCATCCAGTCGTACCTTGCCTCCTGCGGCAGGCCATAAACCGACCAGCAGCCGCGCCAGCGTGGTCTTGCCAGACGCCGAGGGTCCCACGACCACCAGTACTTCTCCAGGGTTCAGTTTGAAGGCTACATTCTTGATGATTGACGCGTTTCCTCCAGGCGGGCCGGCCATGAGGCTTTCAACCTGAAGCTGGCCCCGTGGCGCTGGCAGCGGCATTGAATTCTGCGTGGCGGGTATTGCGCTCAGCAAGCCTTCAAGTCGTTGCCAGGCATCGCGGACATTGACTACCAGTTTCCACTGGGTCACGATCTGGACCAATGGCGCCAGCACCCGGCCGCCCAGGATTGATGCGATCAGCATCATGCCCGCGCCGCCATTGAGCTGATTGCGCAGCAGCAGCCAGGCGCCAAGCCCGAGCAGCAACGATCCCATGGTGGTCTGCAAAAACTTTGTCAGCGCCTGGTAGCAGCCTGCATTTTCGGAAGCAATGGCCTGCAAGCCAAGAAACTCCCGCTGCTTGCTCATCCAGCGGCGGTGAATGTCACGCAGCATTCCCATGGATTCGATCACCTGCGCATTGCGCAACGTGCCGTCTGCATACTGCTGAGCGGCCGACGCACTGCGGTTGGCCTCCATCAGCGGCGGTCGGGTGCTTCGCTCATTGAGCCAGCCCACAAAAACCTGCAGGATCGAACCCACCAGGGCAGCCCATCCCAAAACCGGGCTGATGGCAAACACCAGCGCCAGGAAGACCAGCGAAACCGGCGCTTCCATAAGGGCCAGCAGCGGTGGCGATCCCAGGAAATCCCGCAGCGTCCGGAAATCGTTCAGCGGCTGAAGGCTGCCGCCAGGCATTTTTTTCAGATTCGCCTGAAAAATCGCGGAAAAAATACGTTCGCGCATCTTCTCGTCAAGCGCCTCGCCAGCCTCTTGCATGATCTGGGCGCGTGCCCATTCCAGCACTTCCATGACCATGTAGGCACCCAGCACTGCCAGCGTCAGCATGGCCAGCGTAAGGTGATTCCGGCTGTTCACCACCCTGTCATACACCTCAAGCATGTAGCCGCTTGGCGCCAGAATCAACAGGCAGGAAATCACACTGAACCAGGCAGAGCGGACAAAATAGGGCCGCAGCATCATGACTGCCTGGCGTAATTCAGAAGGTGTTTTGTGGGTAGTCATGGGGTCTCGTCAATCGTCACGTATTCAGGAATTTCACCGGTGTCCAGCCCTTCGGAAGAAGGTGTTTCCTTCTCGCCCAAAGGCTTTGAGAAAAGGAATGACAGTTCAAAGCCGTTAGCAGCCGTTCTGGATAGAACAATTTCGCGCAGTTTTTCCTCATGAAAACTCGCCTCGTCCTGAGGCCGCAAGGCCAGATGAAAGCGGATTCGTCCATCAAGCGTGTACATGGAAAGCTGCCCATCCCTGACGCTGAGCGTATGGCGGTCGAAATAAACGGGGCAACTGTCGGTAAAGCGCAGCAGCGGCAGAGCCTTTTCTCCCAACCGGTTCAAATTGAAAGGACTGTCAGGATGCTGGTACACCAGGCGGCTGGTGCGTGAAACGGAATAGATGGCGTTGCACACCATCTGCGAACCCATGGCGGGAAACTTTTCACGTAGTTTTTTGTACGCCAGATGATGCAGGGTGACACGGTTCCAGCAGCGAGTCGCCTGAACCAATGGCGCTAGCGTATTGCAGACTTGCCCGAATGCTTCCTGCAGTGCGCGCAAGCTGTCGAGCTGCGCTGGGGAGCCGTTCAAAGGAATGCGTAATATATAATTCATATAGGAAACAAATTGTATCCTGGTCCTATATGAATATTTACCAGCGCGAAAAATTTTTACAACTCCAATCACCTACACTTCTAAACTACAAAATCTTACTTTTGTAGTTGATGAAATCAAATTCAGTTGATTTTTTTTGCAACTAATCTTCAGTAAACCGTCCTAATTCACAAGCATGACGCTGACCCTCCCGCAACAGACAAAATTTGCTGATTTGCATTCCCTTCTCTTGCGCCCTAAAGTTTCCGTACTTATACGCACGATGGGGCGCTCTAGCCTTGCTGCAGCCGTAAATTCCGTGCGATGCCAATTGTTCAAGGATTGGGAGTTGCTGGTGGTCAATGCAAGCGACCAACCTTTGCCAATGTTGAAAAGTGTCGAGTTTGAAGCGATAACACGGTTAATTCAGCCCGGTGTTTTCCTTGATCGGAGTTCGGCTGCCAATATCCTTCTCGGCTCAGCAAAAAGTAAGTATGCGGTTTTCTTGGACGATGACGACTGGTTCTTGGAGGATCATCTAGAAAAGCTGCACACTGCTCTGGAGGCCGACAGTAGCTTGATTGCCGCCTATGGCGATGTAGAGTGCGTTGTCAGTGGCGACTCAGAAAATCTAAAGGCAACCCATTTCTTCGCGCGCGATTTTGACGCGACTGCCCTGCAGCTTCAGAACTATCTACCTATCCACTCAGTCATGTTTCGGATAGATAGCGTTGAAATGGCTCCAGTTAGTCGCTTTGCTCGTGAATTGTTACTTTTTGAAGATTGGGACTTCTGGCTACAGTTGACAGCAAAAGGGCGCTTTCAGCGGGTTCCTGGTATTTCCGCTGTTTATTCATTGAGTCCTGAGTTCGGTTCAGGCCATGCAGACGAGGAAAATGCGCAGCGGCTAGCGATGTTGGATCTGATTGGTGCACGTCAATTGCATCGCTGGGATCCCAGTGACGTTACAGCACTTATTCTGAATGAAGCCAGCCGTACTAACGAACTCAATCATGAAAAGCAATCTGCAGATTTAGCGAAGCAACAGGTTGCCTCGCTTGAGCGCCGCGTCGTCCAGCTAGCGCATCAGGTGGGACAACGAGAAATAGACTTTACAGAGCTTGCAGTTCAATTGGCGGATATCAAGCATAGCTTGAGCGAGCTAGGGGATTACTCCCGATTGCAGCAGCTTGAAATTGACACACTCAGCCATATCCGCATCGAGCATTTAAATTACTCCCGATTGCAGCAGC
>NZ_JAAFGZ010000015.1:67115-112731 GCF_010365105.1 Polaromonas sp.
TATCCGCATCGAGCATTTAAATTACTCCCGATTGCAGCAGCTTGAAATTGACACACTCAGCCATATCCGCATCGAGCATTTAAAACAGCTTGGCGAGGTATACGAGTCTCATTCTTGGCGCATCACACAACCATTCCGACATGTAAGTCGTTGGGCAATGTGGTTGAACGGCCCTTCACCAATGCGTCTGGCTCGTAACCTCCCACGAGCAGTGATGGGTGAATTCAGGCGAAATGGATTGCTCGGGACCACCCGTCGGCTTCCTTACTATCTGAAACACCATCGAACTTATCTGGGCTTGCTGCATAACAGGCCTCCCGCTGCGGATCAAAATTCTTTTGATATTTGTCCGCTGGCGTTGCGTGATATCCGGCTTCATCCTGACTTGACCGGTGGCGGCTCCACCATCAATGTCAAGGTGTCAGTAGTCATACCAACGCTCAATGCGGGTCCCGAGTTTGTATGGATGCTGCGCAAGCTGCGCACTCAGTTGGCTGTGCGCGAAATAGAGATTGTCGTCGTCGATTCAGGCTCCCGTGACACCACGGTTCAAATTGCCCGCGATGCAGGCGCCAGTGTCATCGAAATTTTACCGGAAGAGTTTACCCACAGCCACTCACGCAATATTGGTGCCGATAACGCTACAGGCGACTACGTGCTTTTCATGGTACAGGACGCATATCCCATCGGCAGTTATTGGATGTACGGCATGCTCCGTTATCTTCTGGATCATGCCGACCAGGGTTTGGTGGCGGCTTCGTGCGCTGAATACAGTCGCAGCGACAGCGACATGATGTATGACTCGATGATCAACACCCATTATCGGTTTCTTGGCTGCCTCGACTACGATCGAATTGGCGAGTACTGCGGAGATGATCACATGTCCTTGCGGTCGCGGGGACAACTCAGCGATGTTTCCTGCCTCATTTCGCGTGAATGTTTCCAGCAGTTTCGCTATCGCGGAAATTATGCTGAAGACCTGGACCTTGGCATTCGCCTTATCAAAAGCGGTAAGAGCGTGGCCATGCTGGCTTCTGTCAAGGTCATTCATTCCCACAACCGGCCCGCATACTATTATTTGAAACGTTCATTCGTTGACGTGATCTTTCTCGTGGGTATGTTTGATGATTTTTCTTACCCTCATTGTGAATCCCTGCCAGGACTGCTAGCAGGTATTGAGTCAACGGCTACCACCATTTCTGAGTGGCTTTCAGAACTTGAAACCAAGCGTTCCAAGCAGACGCTTAGCGTCCAGCTTGATATCTGGATTCGGCACTCGCGTCGAAGTGCATCTCCGCTTCAGAAAAAAGGATCAATCCTGCTAGGTGACGAGCAATTAAATACCTTTATTTCGGACATGGCTTCGCGTTATTTGGGATCGAAGGATGCCGTCTCAGGCTCTGTCGCCTTGAGTGAAGCACGTCACTTCAGTGATTCCTTCTTGGCCAGACTTGAGCATTTCAATAAATTTGCTGCAGATGTGTATGGGAAACAAGATGAGGTGCTGCAGCACGAACTGGGCGATGTAGTGCGTAAAACCTTTGCATCTGCGGTTGGTTCCGCACTGGCTTTTTATTGGCTGGACCACAAACAAATTGAGGATCCGGACTACGTGACGGCTCAACTCATCCACAACGAACTGGCTGCTGGTGTCTGATGCGAATCTTGATAATAATTCACCAGTTTTTCCCCGAATATGCCAGTGGAACCGAGCGTGTGGCACTGAATATTGCGCGAATGGCACAACGCGCAGGTCATTATGTCCGTGTGCTGGCCTGTGCGGTCGATCCCCAAAAGACTGGTGGAATAGTCACGGACGTACCCATCAACGGTGCGCTCGACGCCGTTTATCAGGGGTTGCCTGTCACATTCATTCCCCGATCGGCTCTGCCAGCTACGGCTGACATCAGTCTGGACGTCGATGAAGAGGTGGTAAGCAAGCTTGTCGTCTGGATGCAGCAAGAGCGGTTTGACGTTGCGCATGTCATGCACACCATGCGCATGGGCAGTGCCGTACTTGCTGCCCAGCGCTGCAAGCTGCCCTACGTGTTGACGCTGACCGATTTCTTTCTTCCCTGCGCCAGAATCAACCTGATCAACCTGAAAAGCAAATCGTGTGTTGACCCTGACGAAGGGCGGCGCTGTGTGAAAGACTGTTCAACTGCACCCTGGACCTCCCATTCGTATCTTGGTCGGTTCAAGCAATCACAGTCTCTTTTGCAAGCTGCTGGAGCCCGGGTCGCGCCATCGGAGTATGTTGCCGAACGCTACCGGGAGAGCTTTGAACAGACTGATATTCAAGTTATCCCACATGGTGTAGATTTTTTGGCACTGGGGCTTGCCACTGCACCTGTTTCACGGAACTTGCCATCCGGAAGATTTCTCCAGCTTGTTTTTATCGGCACGATTATTCCGCAGAAGGGCCTTGACATAGTGTTGAAAGCCTTGGCTCTTTTGCCAGGGGCACCGCTTCGACTTAAGGTCATTGGGGGGTTTCATGGAAATTCGGCTTACCATGACGAAGCGAAAACTTTGTCTGCTGGTGACGCAAGAATCGAATTTACCGGTTCTCTGGAAGCATCTGAGGTTTTCAAGATGATTGGCGAAGCTGATCTCCTGTGCCTGCCATCCAGAGTTCCCGAGAGCTTTTCCCTGGTGCTGCATGAGTGTGCTGTTGCTGGCGTACCTGCCCTGGTTTCTACATTAGGAGCGCCAGCCCGGCAGGTAGCTGCGCATGACTGTGGACAAGCAGTAGAAACTGGTAATCCCAAAGCATGGGCCGCTGCCATCAGCGCATTGCTTGACACGCCAGATACACTGAAAAAGTGGAAGCGCAACCTCTTCCTTCCCCTTCGAATAGAAGAAGAAGCCTTTTTTTATGGATCCATCTATCAGCGTCTCTGCAAGTGACGAGCTGATTTGAAAATTAACAAGAGATTGCGCATTTAGTCGCAAGGAAAGCTATGGAAAAAATGCTTTCTTCCACTACAAACCTCATGAACAAACTCGTTTCAGATGTCATGGGGACTGCAGGCGGCTTCGCCATTCAAGCCAAAGGGCTCGGAAAAGCTTACCAATCTGCATCCAGTCCCGGACAACGACTACGCTCGGCACTTTTCGGACGGAAAGCCTACGGTGATGATGCATTCTGGGCACTTCGTGATCTTTCCCTCGAAATACCGCGCGGCGAAGTTCTGGGTGTGATAGGTCGCAATGGCGCGGGCAAATCAACGCTGTTGCAGTTGCTGTGCGGAACCATAGCGCCAAGCACCGGTTCTATCAGCGTTAACGGAAGGGTCGCAGCCCTGTTAGAGCTCGGTGCTGGTTTTAATCCGGACTTTTCGGGCCGCGACAATGTTTTGCTCAATGGCCCTTTGCTGGGAATCAGTCGCGAGCAATTGCTTGAACGACTCGACTCCATTATTGAATTTTCTGGAATCGGCCAGTTCATTGATCACCCCGTCAAGACTTATTCCAGCGGCATGTTTGTCAGGCTTGCTTTCTCCCTGGCCACGAGCGTGGACCCTGATATTTTGATCATTGACGAGGCGCTTTCAGTGGGTGACGGAGAGTTCTCGCGCAAATCATTTGATCGGATTTTCGCGATGAAAGAGCGGGGCACGACCATTTTGTTTTGTTCGCATTCGCTCTACCAAGTAGAGGCATTTTGCACCCGCGTCATGTGGCTGAATGACGGTGTGCTTCAAGCTATTGGTGAGCCGCACGAAGTGGTGCGGGAATATGATCTGTTTTTAGCAGGCAATGGTAATGTCGCTCCTACTATCAGCGAAGCCAAACCAGACGCAGAACCTGCTGGCGATGCACCGGTTGAAGCGCACGAGCCGGTGACAAGGGTCGGCACTGCAGGCTATGCACGTATCAGCCGCGCCACCGTCGGTGTCGATGGCGCCTGGATGCGCAACCTTCATGTCCGTCCCGGTGAATCCAGCCTCAGCATCATGATTGAATTCGAGTCTGACCCCCTGCTACCTCCGCCCACTGCAGGCGTCACGATAGACCTGCCCAATAAAATGGCGCTTACCTGTTCGGTAGCTCGTACTGATGGCTTGGTGCTTGATCGCGATGCGCAAGGAAGGGGTGTCGCCATTATTGACTTTCCGCGCATTCCACTGCGCAAGGGAAATTACCATATAGGCGTTTACCTAGGCAGCGAGAACGCTGTGCATATTTACGACAGTGCGTTGTGCATTGCCACCCTGACTGTCCAGGATGTATCGCCAGAACCTGGCCTTGTTACGCTGCCACACCGCTGGCATAGCAAGCCCGGCTTGCAGGCCGATCCGCATCAGCATCGCATGTAATGGTTGAAGTGTCAGCCCCTGCTACCGAGCGTTGGTCTGTTCACGGTGCAGTAGCCGCTAATGATGAGGAGCTGCTTGATCTGTTCCTGAAGGTTTTTGGGCATGCAATGCCAATTGCTCAATGGCGATGGAAGTACGCCAATACGCCCATACGGGGCATGCTGCTACGGCGAGGCAACACAGCCGTAGCGTTCTTTGGTGGCATGCCACGTGCGGTTCATGGGCCATCCGGAAAACTGACTGCAGTACAAAACGGTGATGTCATGGTCTTGCCCAGCGAGCGCGGTGTGTTCAGTCGCAATGGAGCGCTTCATCATGTGGCCCGTGCCTTTTTCCAGAAAATGGTGGGCATTTCACTGCCGTACGCATTTGCATTTGGATTTCCAAACGGTCGGCATTTCAAACTTGGCACCAAGCTGGGTCTCTATGCCCACGCGAGCAGAATGACAACACTAACTTGGTCAGCGCTGGCGCCAGTAGCCCAGCGTTGGACAACGACGTCAACGCTAGGCATGCATGATCTCCATGTACTGGAACGCCTCTGGCTTGAGATGCGCCTGAGTTGGCCTCGACACTTCATTCCGGTGCGTGATGCAATTCGCTGGAAAGCCCGCTTTGCATGTCATCCTGTCTATAAATATGAATTGCTAGTGGTCCGCCGACGCTGGACCGGTAAACCGCTTTGTGCCGTAGCCTTAAGAGAGCATGCCGGACATATCGAATGGCTTGATTATGTTGGCCCCAGCCAACTGGCAGGCCTGGCTGCCAATGCCGTTCGACGTTTTGCAGGGGGATGCAACAACAAGTTTGTCGCGGCCATGTTCAGCGAAACCATCGCATCGTTTTTTTCCATGGACTCGGCCAGTTCAACGCCTTCGGATATTTACGTTCCCGTCAACGCCCAGCCGTCAGAAGAAGACAGACCTTATATCGGGCATCTCTGGCTCATGGGTGGAGACACGGATTTTCTTTAATCCGGATTCCTGTACTTTGCAAAAATAACGTTTCTCCATTTCTTTCCTGTCATGTTCGAAAACCAGCGAATCCCTTACCACGCATCAACGCTACCCGTACCTGGCGCAGCCGGCCTGCTGGTTCTTGCCCCTCATCCTGACGATGAAGTTTTTGGCTGTGGAGGCTGTGCAGCCTTGTATGCCCTGTCAGGTGTGCCGGTTCAGGCCTTGATACTGACTGACGGGGGATTGTGGGGTGTTCCTCCTCCCGGCATGAATGTAGTGACAGCCCGCCAGGCTGAATCTCGTGCGGCAGCCAAAGTTCTTAAGTGCCGTGAACCTGTTTTTGCCAACTATGCGGACCGATCACTTGACGGCGCAGGAAGCGAACTGGTCAATTTGATTGTTCGCCAAATGAAAGCGTGCGGCGCCGACGTTTTGTTGGCCCCCTCGTTGTGGGAGATCCACCCAGATCATCGGGCTGCAGCTCTTGCCGCCATATCAGCGATTCAGCAATGCGGTCCTGGCCATACGCTGGTTCAATATGAAGTGGGCGCACCACTTTTGCCTAACGTTCTCATTGATGTAACCCCTGTGTGGAAACTCAAGCAGCAAGCCGTTAACTGCTTTACCTCCCAGTTGGCCATGCAGGGTTACGATCGACACATCAACGCCCTGAATGTTTATCGCACGTATACCTTGTCAGATTCTGTCGAAGCCGCTGAAGGCTTGAGGGTTGCAACCCCCCGGGAAGCAGCAGAGGACCCCTTTGGCCTGATTTTCAAAGGCAGTGCACATCCTGTTCTTGACAAAACTCAAGAGCCAGAAAAAGGCTTTTCTTACTGGCTTGCCCGCTTGTTCAAACCTCATCGGAAAAAGCAGGTCTAACTCGTACAAAAAATTGGTACGCCAGAGCGGCGAAGACTATTCCTGCGACGGTGTAAATGGCCAAGGCACTCCAATTCGGCTCTTGACCCTTTAGTAGCAAATACCTCAGATTTTCAATCGGTACCGTCAAGGGATTGAGCCACAGCAGCCCTGCAAAACCCTTCGGCAGAGAACTGACGGGGTACAACACCGGCGACATGAACATCAGCATGGTCAGGGCCGGCCCCATGAAGTGGCTGATATCCCGGATAAATACTCCAAGTCCAGAAAGAAGCCAGGCCATCCCCAGCAAAAATGGCACGCAAGACATGATGACCAAGGGCGCCAAAAGAGTCCACGGTGTCAGCCCGGGGCCCACAGTAGCCACGCCCAGCAATAAAATAAATAGCCCCAAAACAGCGTGAAACATGGCATTTCCCATGGCCACCCACGACAGGATTTCTAGCGGAAATACAACACGCTTGACCAGGTTGGGTTGTTCTAGCACCAAGCGAGGAGCACGATTCAGAAGGTCAGAAAAAAGATTAAATACTACAAGCCCCGTAAACACTTGAAGTGCAAATTCTTCCGTGCTGTCGCTCCCGCCTGGCCAACGCGCCTTGAATACTGTCCTAAAAACAAAGGTGTAAGAAAGCAAAATCAGCAACGGGAACAACAGACCCCAGCCCAGCCCCAAAACAGAGCCTTTGTAGCGCGCCAGCACGTCGCGTCGGGCAAGTTGGGTGATGAGGTATCTATGCCGCGTGGGTATCAGCGGGTAGGCTCCATCTAAAAGGTTTAAAAATCGCGCTTTCATTAAGCTGTTGTTGATTTCAATTGCTTGCCTGCGGCAATTCCACGCAGCATGGCTGGGTCATCTATCCTTAAATCATTCCCGTCGCGCTCTAGGATTCCTCGGCCTTGAAGGAGTTGAAACACGCGTGTAACGGTTTCTCTGCTGACGTTGATCATTATGGCGAGTTCCTGGTGTGTGGGGGCGTTATGAACACGTACTTGAACGTCCGCGTGTGTACTGGTAAGCAAATCAAGTTGGGCGCATACCCGTTGCAAGGGGTTCGATAATCCCAAGATTCGTCTTTGTGCTGCGCCTTCACGCAGCCGAATCGATAGCCTTAGGCAGAGCGCCTCTGCCAGTTTGGGAGCGCCAAACAAAATGGGCTTGATGAGCAATCGTGAGATAGAGATTACCCGAGATTTTGCCACCGCCGTTACAAACTCTGGCTGGGCTTGTCCATCAATCACTGCAACTTCTCCAAAGTAGTCCCCAGGATTGATGAAATACAGACCAACCTCCCGATCATCCATAGTGAAGTCCATCCCTTGAAGCCGTCCTTCCTGTAAGAAACACAGGGCGTTTGGCAAACTTCCCTTATGAAGCACCACCTCGCGCTTGGCAAACATTTGCTCTGTTGCCTGTTGGGCCAAATGTGCAATAGTGACTTGAGGCAAACTTGATAGCAGTGAGATTTCTTGCAAAACGGCAACCGGAACGGGCATGTCAGTGGCTGCGAGCAGAGTTCAAATTGGCGCTAAGGCCCATAACGGATAAGGGGAGGCTTTTATTTTTCAACTGGCACAATTACTTTTTCAATAATAAAAACCACTTTCAGAAACCAAATGTGACTACTGTCACAATAGATTCTCAATATTTGTGGCTCAATCACCTCAATCATGAGAAGCTACAAATTGTACCTGCTGGCAATCGCCATGCTGTTGACGGCACGCCGGGCATGGGTGGTTTTTTTTGTGCTCGCATGCAATGCGCATGCTGCTCCAATAGGAGAAGTCACTCTCACTATCGGTCAGGCAATACTTGTATCGCAAAACGGTCAGTCATTTCCTGTTTTGCGCGGAAGCAAGATTCGCTCGGGCGACCGTATTGAAACATCCGAGGGTGGCCATGTCCACATCCGCTTTGTCGACGGCGCTCTTGTCAGTGTCCGTCCGACAAGTCGTCTGATCGTAGAAGATTATCAGTACAACGCTCAGCAGGTAGATCGTTCACTCGTGCGCTTTCGCCTTGAAAAAGGCGTGGTGCGCGCTATTTCAGGTGCTGCAGCGGAAGGCGCGAAAGACCGTTTTCGTCTCAATACCCCTTTAGTCGCTATTGGTGTCAAAGGTACAGACTTTGTCGTCAAAAGCGAAAGCAATCAGACCATTGCCATGGTTAACCAGGGTGCTATCGTCATGGCTCCATTTGGAGAGGGTTGTTCAAGCCGTGGGAACGGCCCCTGCGGATCGATATCCGGAAAACTGCTTTCAGCTGAAATGCGCAACACGCTAGTGGAGTTTAAAAGCAGTAGCATGCAGGCCGAATTAAAGTCTTTCGGCGTTGCCAAGGCGCCTGAAGTAGTTCTGGCATCTGCAGATGTACGTTCCACTGTGGAAACAGCCAACACACGGGAAGCCCCTAAATCCAACACCACCACAAGTAACGATACCGCTGAATTGGCACTGGTCCAAAGCGTGGTTCGTACCGTGGGTGATTTGGCTTTGGCGCCGGGCGTCGCAATACCACAGGCATTGCCCTTATCACCTGTGGATACCGGAACTCCCGTTGTTCCCGGAACTCCCGTTGTTCCCGGAACTCCCGTTGTTCCCGGAACTCCCGTTGTTCCCGGAACTCCCGTTGTTCCCGTCACATCTGTTGCCACTGAACCCGCGCAGTTGGTTTGGGGGCGCTGGGCTGGAGCCGCCCTTGATGCCGGTGACTTCTCCGTTGCCAGGCTTGATGCGCGCCAAGGACGCAACGTTACGGTGGGAGACAGCAATTTCATTCTCTACCGCACAGAAAATGGCGCTACGACCATTTCGCAAAACTTGGGCAACATAAACTTTGGATTGCAGCAAGCTTACGTCCGCCTTACATCGCCAGCACTTGCAGTTTTGCCTGCAACTGTACTTGGCGGCCAGTTGTCGATTGATTTTGCCTCGCGCCAATTCAACACATCATTGAGCTTATCTTCGGCCACCACGAGTACTGTCAGCCTTCAGGCGGCTGGCGTGCTTCGTGATGATGGGCTATTCACCTCCCGCGGCGCAGCTCAGTCCCTGGCCGGTGCAGCTGCTTTCGACGGAAAGTCTGCAGGTTACCTGTTTGAGAAAGCAGTTGCTGGTGGCACTTTCTCCGGCATCACCCTTTGGTCACGTTGATGAAGCTGTTTGCAAGCAGCTGGTTGGTATGGCCTTGGCATAGCCGTGCTGTTCTGGTGGTGCTTGCTGCAATGGCGTGGTTGCTGTGGGTTGCGATCTCGCCCGCCAGCCTTCAGGAACTCGATGAACGCAGCACGGACTATCTTTGGCGAATCACCGCTAGCGAAACTCCTGAACGGCGAATCATCGTTGTGGATATTGACGATGCCAGCCTTGCCCAGATTGGACCATGGCCGTGGCCGCGTGAGGTAATAGCTCAGTTGACACGCAAACTCGACCATCAGGGTGTGGGGCTTAAACTTTTTGACATAGTGTTCACTGACGAACGCAGTGGCAGCATCGAGTTGTCGCATGCGCTGGCTGCACGTGATGGCGACAGCCCGTCGGTTCTGGCGCAGGTATTTGCGTTGCGAAACGAAAGTCAATTGCGCTTGGGCGCTTTGGCAGGGGCCGTTGCAGGCGTTGGCTGCCAGACCCCTTCCGTGCCTGCGCAAGGTTTCATTGCCAATGCGTATGGTCTGCATGACCGCGTAGGGCACATCACGCCCACGCTGGACCGCGATGGCGCAGTGCGTCAGATTCCGGGGTTTGTGTGTTCTGATGAACATATTTACCCCAGCCTTACGCTGGCCGGCTTGGCTGCACTTGATCAGCCCGCACTTGCGCCACCGCGCGCACCGGCCTTGTTTCCCATCGCAGGTATCGGTCCATGGCAGCCTGCCTGGCAGTTGCCATCGCCTATCTTGCCGGGTACTCTCATTGGCATGGACGCTCAAGGTCAGATTCGTATTCCCTACGGCATCGCTCGGAGCGCCTGGACATCGATTTCGGCTGTCGACGTCCTGCACGACAGGGTGCCTGCCAACACGCTCAATGGCGCTTGGGTGATTGTGGGTGCCTCAGCGTTTGGCTTGGCTGATGCGGTTCCAACCGCATTGGGTGGCGCTGTTAGCGGAGCAGAAGTCCATGCCCAATTGCTCGCAGCCATGCTTGACAATGCTGTGCCTTACACCCCTCGTGCAGCAGGCTGGTTGCAATTTGGCTATGTATTGCTGGTGTTGGTGTGTCTGTTAATGCTTGTCGCAAGACGGCCCCTGCGCGAACGCCGGGCTGTTGTGCTATTGCCCGTGGCAGCCGCAGCTTTTGCCTTGCTCGGGTTTACGCTGCACGCAGCAGCTCTGCTTCACGCCAACTGGTTTGTGGGCTGGTCTTCAGCCGCGCTCGCTATTTGCCTTGTTGGGGGCACACTGGCCGTCGGTGAACATGCTCGCAGTTTGTTTGAAAAAGGCCGGCTTTATCGCAACCTTTCAAGCTACGTGCCTAGTCCGGTTGCCGAGAAAATTGCGCTAACAGAACCAACCAGCGAAATTGAAGCCCGCCGAAGCGACGTCACCGTGTTGGTTGCCGACTTGCAAAACTTCTCTCGTTATTGCGAGGCACTTCCACCCGAAGATGCTGCCCGTGTGTTGCACCGATTTTTCAGCACGGCAGCAACCATCATACAAGCCCACGGAGGTGTCGTTGAAGAAATGGTGGGCGATAACCTGCTGGCGGTTTTCAATGGACCACTTGCTTGTGAAAACCACCCGTTTAAAGCACTGACAGTTGCCCGCGAACTTCAGCTGCGTTGTAGCGAAGAGTTGCCCAACACTGCTGGAATTGGATTGGAACCGCTAAGCATCAGCGTTGGACTCGAAAGCGGCATGGCCTTAATCGGCTCTTTTGGCCCGGCCCGCAGACGTGTCCATACCGTTTTGGGGCAAACCGTCACGATTGCACTCAGACTCCAAGGACTGACCGCTGATCTGGCCTACCCCGTGCTGGTTGGCCAGAGTGCCGCCGAACGGATTGGACTCCTGGGCGAGCAGTCCGATCTGGCGCTCAAACCTCTAGGAAGCTTTCTTTTGCCCGGATTAAAGCAGCCTTGCAAAATATTTACACTACGTACACTCTTGCAGACTGGCGGCATGGCTGAGCAAAGCACCCTGCGCTATCTAAATCAACAACACAAAAACATCGTCACGTGAAAATCAAGGCTTGCCAAAGCGGCCTAAGTAAATGGCTGCTTGTCATGGCTGGCGTTGCTCTGGAAGCGTTGTCCGTTTCAGCATCTGCAGAGCTGATTGATAGCGCTGCCGGGTCGCTGGCCTCATCGGGTTTAGGGTTGTCATCGGTTGTTTTTGGCTCGTTAGCCGCCTGCATTGTTAAGCCGGTCTATCCGCTTCCAAATGACCCCGCCAGTCTTGCTGCACTGCAAGCGCAGCTTGATGTTATGGAGCCTGAATGCCTGCGAAGCGCAGGCTTTTATGCATGGCGTGGCACCATCCTGCTGGCCCAGAGACAAAATGCGGCCGCTATTGAGGCTCTGGAGCGCGCACTGCTACTGGACCCCAGCTTGCCTGGCGCACAACTCGACTACCTCGATGCACTGTTGCGCATCGGCGACAACGCCTCAGCCAAAAACTTGATGAAGCAACTTGCCACGCGTACAGACCTACCGGTTAATGTGCGCTCACTTCTTGAACGTGAAATTGCCGCCACGAATACCGACGTGTGGCGAACACATTGGGTGCTGACGGCGGCAGCAGGGGTTGACAGCAATCTCAACAATGCGCCGGCGCTTAATGAATTGACACTAACTTTCCCCCAAGGCCCTGTCACGCTGCCGCTACTTGAAACTTCCCGGCCCCGAAATGGTGCAGTCGCACTCAACACTGTTCAGTGGCAAGGCCTCAAGCCCCAAGGTTCGCAATTGTGGCTATTTTTGGCTGAATTAAGGGCTCGCCATACAGCCTCACCTGCCAGTCGCTACCAGCAGGCCGACCTTTCCGCCAACTGGCTCCAATCCCCCGGTGCGCCCCACCAATGGATGGTCCGCACCGGCTTGACCCGTATCGACTTTGGCGGCCAGAAACTGCTGCAAAGTTTTCGTGCCAGCGTGCTGCATCAGTGGCAAGTATCCGATACATCGGTCCTTCCTTCTGTCTGTAAGCCTGGCATTGGCATTGATCTTGAAGTTCGCCACTACCCGGTTTCCTTCGAACTTAACGGCGGCTATGGTGGCCTGGTGGGCGCTCTGAATTGCCGTGGCGTTAACAGCCTGGATATGCAATTGCGCCTTGGTAGGGACCAAGCGGATACGCCCAGTCGCCCAGGCGGACATTACCGGCGCGCAGAGTTGCACCTTAATTGGGAGGCGCGGTATGGCTATTCCCGGCTCAATGCCAACTACGTCTATACCCGCCAGATTGATGGCAACGGCTACAGCCCCCTGTTGAGCAACAACCAGACCCGCCAGGCCAGCCGCCATAGTTTTCGTGCAGAAATTGCGCGCCCTCTTGAGCCATCGTGGCTTGGAGGCGCGGAAGGATTTTTCAGCATTGAGTTCAATCAGCAGGCCAGCAACCTTGCTGCCTTTAATAGCCGCCAGAACGCCCTTTACGCGGGGTTGCGGTGGGTGGTTCAATAAGTTGAAAACGCTACTTGTCTGCCTGGCAGTCTATTGAGCGTCCCACCCAAGCCAAGCCGCCCGGACGGGCAGGGTTTTATAGGTTGTCGGCAGCATTACTGCGACGGAGCAGATCAACCAAGTGTCCCGTCATGCGCAAACTGCCGGTTCTCGCTGGCCTTCGATGCACATCGCTGCTTTGCAGCCCTTGACAAGGCTTCAACCTTGACAAGGGCTGCGCCTTGCGCTGCACGTCGATGGCGACGCGATTTCCCGACACTTTGCGCATGACGCGACACCGTTGCATTCCACTTCAAGACAGGGGTTGGCCGTCATGCTGACATGCAAAAAATTCGCTTTCGAATCTTTGGAATTTGTTTTTTTAAATTTATCAGCAAATTTTTTAATTAAATCAATAATATTGTCAATATTTTTAGTTTCATTTGCTATTTAAATAAAACTAAAAGTAACATCATTTAAGCCTGAATTTGATTTTTAAAAGTGATTCATGACTTGTTTTAAAAGGAAAATTTCAAGAACAAGACGGGAAAATTCAGTTTCATGTCTTGTGACTACAGTCACAACCATTTACAAAATCTATTTTTATACTGACTGCGGTACTGGGTGCACTGGGCATCTGGTCAATTCCTCACCTAGTGGAGAAAACTCTCATGGCGCTTACCGCACAAGAACGCACCAACATCATTAAATTGGTTGTTGTAATGTTTAACGCCGCTCCTGGCGCAACTTACCTGGCCGAACTGGCCGATGTTTACGAGGCCAACGGCCGCAGCTTGTCCGCACTGGCCAATGATCTGTCCAACACAGGCGCTTACAAGGCGCTCAACCCTTCATACCAGACCAACATTGATTTCGCTGCCGCCTTCCTGACGCCCCTGGGCCTGCAGGGCAACTCGGAAGCCCTTGACTTCGTCATTTCCAAGTTAAATGCTGGCGTGAGCAAAGGTCAAATTGCTTATGACGCAAGCATGGCAATCAGCAAATACACCGGCGGTGATGCGCAAATTCTTGCAGCCCAAGCCATCCAGAACAACAAGACCGAAGTGGCAGAGTATTACTCGGTGACGAAGGGCGTCGCCGACACCAATCTGGGTAACTTGCAGGCCCTCCTGGTTGGCGTAACTGCCGACCCAGCATCGGTAGACGCCGCAATTGCTCATGGCGACATCTTCACGCTCACTACTGATTCGGAAACGATCGTGGGTACCGCAGGCAATGACCTGATCACCGGAACCGAAAAAACCTTGGCTTTCGACGTGATTGACGGCGGCGCCGGTGTCGACAAGCTGCGTCTGGTGATCGGTACTGATGGCATGACTGGCAGCCTTGGCGAAACCGTCAAGAATGTGGAAGAAGTTGTTATCCAGACCCTGGGCAAGGTCACGACCGATATTTCTGGCTACATCGGTGTTCAAAACGTCAATGTGACGGCCGTGAACGGCGCGTCTGTTGACTTGACTTCCGCTGCTGCTGAAAGCGTCAAGATCAAGGCAAGCCAAGGCAACGTTGATTTGACCGACGAAACTGCAAAAATCCTTGACGTGACGACTGGCCGTAATGCTAGCGTTACTGCTGGTGATGCAACTTCGATCACTGTTAATGTTGGCCAAGGCGATAGCGAAGGCTACGGCGCCGATGTGAACGCTGGCAACGTGGGTACGATCGTTGTCAATGCCTTGGCGTCCAGTGCCAGGGTTGAAGCAGGTAATGCAATTTCCATCATTGTTGACGCTGGCTATAGCGCTGATGTGAACGCAGGCGACGTGGGTTCGATCGTTGTCAATACCTTAAACTCCAATGCTAGCGTTGACGCAGGTAAAGCAACGTCTATCACTGTTGACGCTGGATATAACGCTTATGTGAACGCAGGCGACGTGGGTACGATTAAAGTCGATGCTTCCCACAATGTTAACGCTTATGTAGGTAATGTAACTTCCATCACCGTTGACGCTGGTGCCAATGCCGACGTCAAAGCCGGTAGCTCCCTGGCAATTGATGTTGCTGCTGTAGGTGACGCATCCGTAGCAGCGCTAGACTCCGCTGCAATTCAGGTCGCTGCGGGCGGTTACGCCTCTGTTGTGGTCGGCCAGGCAGACGATTTTTCCCATTACGGAAATATTCCATCATCATTCAGCGTTTCACCGATCGTTGCAACGATTGTTAGCAATGTTGATTCCGTCAATGTCACGTCCGGCGATAGCGCTGACGTGTTGGTGAGCGGCAATGCGGGCTCGATCGTGATTGATTCGGGTCTCCACGCGACTGTTCAGGTGGGTGTTTATGGCCAGGAATCGTATTCTTATGAAAGCGAAGGATCCGATTCATTTGCCGGAGTTACAGCCGTTGCCGGCACCGTCGGCACAGTTGACGTAAGCGCAGTTGCCGATGCCGAAATCTACGTGGTTGGCAATGCCGGTACGATCAATGTGGTGGCTGGCGACTATGCCGAAGTCCAAGTGGGTGCTTGGGGCGATCAAGCATATTCTTCCGTAAATGGTGGTTACACCGACGTGGAGTCTGGGCTTGCAACCATCGCCAGCACAGCCGATGCCATCAACGTCACCACCACGACGGGTGATGCTGACGTTTATGTGCTGGGTGATGCTGGCGCCATCACGGTCAAGGCTGGCGGTGATGTCGACGTTGAAGTTGGTGACTACGGCGACAATTCCTATTCCTATAGCAATGCTGATGGCTCTTACTCCTATGGGTACTCGGCGCTGGCAGCCGTCGCCAGTTCGGTTGACAGCGTTTCTGTCACGAGCGGAGACCACGTGGATGTTAGCGTGGTCGGCAATGCCAACACCATCACCGTCCATGCTGTAAACGGCATGCATATTGATATTGGCGATATGGGTTATGGCGCAGAAACCTATATGTATGACTCGGGTGAAATCCGTCAATACGGCGCTAGCGCCACCATCGCCAGCACGGTTGGCACCATCAACGCAACTTCAACTGGGGAGGGCCAATCCGTCAATGTTGACGTGGTCGGCAACGCCGGCGCCATCACCATCGCTTCGGCTGGTTATGCGTCTGTTGAGGTGGGTAGCCAAGGCGACGAAGCCTATAAACATGACAATGGTGGCTACACATATGAGGATGCTGGCGTAGCTACCGTAGCCAGCAGCGCTGACGCCCTCGATGTCACTTCTGCTGACGATACCGATATCACTGTCATCGGCAGTGTTGGCACCGTGAAAGTAGCTGCTGGCCAAAGTGTTTACATCGACGTCGGCTATGAAGGCTACAAAGGCAACTTCGACGAAGAAACCGGTCTGGGCAATAAAGACCTGGCCGCAGTGATCAGCAATGTGGGCTCCATCGACGTGACGGCCGGAAATGACGTGTTTATCGGCATCACGGGTGATGCCGGTCAGATCACGTTGGCGGTCGGCGCTGATCCTGAGCACAACAGCCAAGTTGAAGTCAATGTGGGCGGCACGATCGACGCGCTGTCCATCACGGGTGCTGAAGGTCAAAACTGGAACCCCCGAGCCGTTGACGTTGTCGCCGGCGCCATCACCGCAATGAGCCTGACCGATGTCAGCCGCGCAGAAGTGTCTGACAACCTTGAGACGGATGTTGCTGATGCCGCGCTGGTTCGTAATGGTCCAGAAAACGTTTCCATCGAACTGACCAGCGTTGCTGCCACGTCGCTCGACCTGACCGTGGCTGGCGTGATTGCCAACCTGTCGGTTGCAAACACTGCTGTAGTGACTCCGGTCAACCTGGAAACCTTGAGCCTGACCGTCAATGAATATGCGATGGCGTACACGGAAACTGTGGTCGCGACGGTGGATGATGTCGAAACGACGACTGTCATTGAACATTCGTTCATCGTCGATTCCGAGATCAACCTGCAGTCGGAAGAAGTCAAGACCCTGAACGTGGCTGGCGCCGGTAACCTGCTGCTGGACGTGGCTGCTGCAAATGCGTTGAACCTGATCGATGCACACACCGCCACGGGCAACATCACGGTGGCGCTGGCCGGTGATGATGCGGTCAGCTACTTGGGTGGCGCCGGTGTTGACACCGTGACCTTGACTGATACCTTGCCAGTCTGGATTGACGTTCAGCTGACACCTTTGCTGGTCGAAACCAAGCCAAGCTTTAACTTGGACGGCGGCGATGGCGGTGTCGACGTATTGAAGATGGACGCTGCTTTGGCTGCTACTGCTATGGCTACCAGCGGCAACACAGGTTTTGTGGAAGGTTCTGTCACCAACTTCGAAATCCTGAACCTGTCGAAGGTCGCAGCTGGAGTTGCTGATCACGAAGGCAACCTCATTGTTGATGCTACGCTGTTTGGCACGAACCACGTGGTGTTGGACGCTGGCGGCGCCTACAGCAGTGGCGGCTACGCCCTGGACCTCACCATTGCCGACGGCGGCAAGGTTGAGATCGCGGGCAATGGCCTGCTGAACGTCAACGTTGATACCGCTCAGAATGCCAGCGGCAGCCTGAACCTGGTGCTCAACGGTGGCGGCAATGTATTACTGGGCGGTCAAGGCATCGTTCAGGGTCCTTCCATCACAGGTATTGATGTCCAAGCCGCAGTCACGGGCGCCGAATCGATTGCCCTCGTATCGAATGGTCAAGCATTCAATAGCGAAACGGGTCTGACGATCAATGCCCTGGGCCTGAAAGCTGGTTCAGCCACGACAATCACCATCACCGGTGATGCGTTCCTGGACCTGACCGACGACGCCATTGACCTGGCAGGTCGGGTGTTCAATGGTGATCACAACTATGAGTCGGAAACCGTACTCGGCGCTGTGAAGACCATCGACGCTTCTGCGTTCAACGCTGGTTTGATTTTGGACCTGTCCCTTAACGAAGCCACGCCAGTAACCGGAGCCGGTGTAACGATCACGGTCGGCACTGGCCTGAACTTCATCCTGGCCAGCCAGGGCAATGACACCATCACGGTGGGCGATGGTTCGACCTCACTGCTGGGAGCTTCCGGTTTGGGTGGTTTGGGTGGTCTGAATGGTCTGAACGTCGGAAACGTCATTTGGGGCGGTCTGGGCCAGGACACGATCAACTTGGCTGCTGGCATCGCCAGTGACGTCCTGGTCTACGATACGGCGTTGGATTCCAGCGGTCCCAACGTGGATGTGGTCAATGGCTTCCAGGCAAACTTTGTCATTGGTCAGGACGATGAGTACATGGACATTTTCGGCCATGACATCATTGTGTTGGCCGGTTTGCTGAACAGTGGTACATCCGCAGGCGTGAAATACCTCGGCGAAGTGGACGGATACGCTGCGGCCAATACAGCGCTGACTTTGAGCAGCTCCGGCTACCTTGAAGTCGTGCTGGATACGACCAACAGTCAGCTCTATGCTGACGTGAACAACGACGGCGTTATTGGTGCAGGCGATCTGGTGATCAAGTTGGCTGGTGTGACTGACCTGAGTCAAGCAAACTTCGACTTGATGTCTACGCCTGTCTGATGTAGTTACTGGATCTGAAGCCATCCGGCTTCTGATGTTTAGCTAGCCGAGCCCCCATCCCATCACAAGTGGGGTGGGGGCTTTTTTATGACGCGAATGTTTTATGCAAGTGACGACAAACCACCTGGACCTCTTCCCGACCCGCCTCTGGATCTTTGACCTGTCAGGGCTGCAGGTCCACTTTTCCGCCTGGCACGCTGAACTCGATGCCATGCGCCAAAATTCCCCAACTGCCGCCGGTCGCTCCAATCGGCATGGCTGGAACAGCGATAAAACAGTTTTTGCCCGGCCTGACTTTGCGCCCTTGCGTAAGGCCTGTGAAGTTTCTTTCGCTCACGCCTTTCGCGAGATGGGTGCGCCGGGCAGCCTGCGTTACGGCCTCGAAGCATGGGCCAACATCCATGATCCTGGCGCCTACAACACCGCCCACCTGCATCAAAATGTGCTGTTGTCGGGCAGCTTTTATCTGGCTGTGCCAGAGGGTGCTGGCGCGCTCGTGTTCCGGGACCCAAGGCCGGGCGCCGTGCTTTCGCCCTTTCGCGGCAAAGGCGCCAATGCCTGCCAAACCATCAACATTCGTCCCAAGTCCGGGGTGCTGGTCGTGTTTCCGAACTGGCTCGAACATGCCGTGGAAACCCATGAAGGAACGATGCCCCGCATTTGTATTGCGATGAATGCATTGTCGGGATGAACCGGTGTAGCAGGGCGCAGAAGATAGTCTGCAGCAGACCTGCCCGCGACCATTTATTGTTTTGCTGAGCGATTTGCCTTGGTGTCATGTCGTCAACCGCTGTGGTCACCTTGCTTTTTTGTACACCCAAGATGAGTTATTACAACGTACTTTTGTTTTTGACCTTGCCCACAAGGATGGGTACATCTCCACAATGTTCCTGCATCATGCGTACAGTGCGTTTGTGAACATCCGGAGAAAACTTTATTGACCTCTTGTTTGCAGCGCCATCTTTTCAAAGTTTGGGGCTTTCATCACCTGGAGGCGGTTAAAAGTGCGTATGGCTTTTATTGCCTGGTTGACGTGATCGTGCTGACAGTCATCACCTGAACGCGCAAGCCAGAGCGCTCCCTGGTCAATGCGCTGCACAAGCAGGATCACAAAGCTACCGGGCACACGATCAAGAGGCTTGGAAAGAACAGGGTGATAGGCGCCAGGCGGCCGGCAGTGCTGCGGCGGATAACAATATCGAATTGCAGCTGGTCAAGCTGCCCTAAGTAAAGAAGGGCCTTGCGCTGCTGTCTTGCATGGCATCAATACATTTCTGGGCGCGCAATAAGGTTTCCACTAATCCACAAAAATTATAAAAGTAAACATTACTTTGACGGGTCTGACTCTTCCCTTGTCAAAGGTTGCAATGGGAAGTGGCAGCAGTTTCATCAGAAGTGCTGGAAACGCCGGTTCTTATTCATGTTGAGCAATCATCCCAACAAACCGGCGGCAATCAAGTTTTGTTAACTTTTGATAAGAAACTCTTGCTTTTCACGTCCTGAAGCAATTTGAGCGCTTAACCAGGCTGGAGACTTGCCTCGGCCCGTCCATGTTTTTCCACTACTTGGATCCTGGTATTTTGGGGCGACCACATTGCGTTTGTCACCAGAGACTTGCTTGCCAGCGCCTTTACCTGAAAAACCGAGTTCTGCACCGGTAAGGCCATGGTTTTTGATTAGTTCCTTGACTGCTGCAATGGCTTGGGTGCGTTCACCCTTGCGTTCAGCTTCCTGCTCTTTGCGCAATGCGTTTAACTTTGCTTCGTAGTCATTGATTTGCTGCTGTAGTTCATTTGACTTCGACATGTTTGAATGCTTTCTTTGAAAAAGCTGAATGATAAAGGATTTAAGATGTATTTGTAAATCCGCTTTGAATAGATTTTTTTTGAAACCCCGCGCCCAGATGTTGGAGTAAGTCGGCTAACCCCGAAATTCATTTTCTTGGTTGGTTTTTAATTAAAGAATCCGTACGGGTTCTTTTTTATCGTTGCATTGGGATAGTAGGATTTTTTGTGATAGGGCGTAACTTGTATCACTTTTCGAACATTCTGGCTGGTATGGTTAATACCGGCTGACAAGTCATGTATGCTTGAGGCGCTGACAGCAAACAGTTTTTCCACTCAGCCGATTCGTGATAATTTTTTGATTTCAATCCTGAGATTGGTGTTAGAACGAATTTATTGTGCGGCCGTGGTGCGAACGAACCATCAAGCTTGACTCGTTGGTCAGTCAAAACATAATGCATTTGTGCGTGTGTGTATTTGCCAGCAGAGCGAGCTGCCTCTCATGCCCATGGATTGCCCTGGTGTGAGTTCTCTCGGGTTTCGTGGGACTGAGTCAGTTGGATGAATTCCCACTCGCAGCCATCAACTAATACTCCTATTTTCCAAAATGGGACTGCTCCAGTTCTGGAAATTTCAAACAAGGGAAAAATGGAAGAGATTCAACGCCGTCCAGGCCAATCAGAAATTAATGGCAGTTTTTTGGATATTCTGCTTGCACTGGCCGAGAATGCCAGACTGCTGGTCTTTGGGTCTTTGGGGGTCGGGTTGTGTGCGCTGGCCATCGGTTTCATGGTTCCACAAACCTACCAAAGTGTGTCTGTTTTGCAGGCTGACCCATCAACTGCCAGTGTGATGCTGACTGCCGCAGTACTGGACCCGGTCATTGTGTCCTTGGGGCTGGGCAAGGACATTGCCGTGGATGAAGCCCGGCGCCAGTTGCGGGACCAAATCAAGACTTCCGTCGGACGGACCGACAAACTTCTCACTCTGACCGTGTCTGCCGGTTCGCCGCAGCAGGCCCAGACCATTGCCACGGCGGTGATTCAACGAACTTTCCAGGAAAGTCGTCCCAAGGGAACGGTGCGCTTGCGTCTTGAAGCGCAACTGGCCGAGGCCCGGGCGCGCTTCAAAAATGCGCAGGTTGTGGGTCAAATCCTGTACCAGCAACTTGGCGGGTCAGGCACAGGGACTAACGCAAGGGCAGAGGTCGCTCGGGGTTATGCGGAACTGCTTGGCGCGACAAGTGCCGCCCAAAACCAGATCGTTTTGCTGGAAGCCCAGCTGGAGGGCTTGAGCGATGCCCAACTGGTACAGTTGCCTACCCTGCCCGACAACCCCAGCCATCCTAAAAAGGGTCTGATCGCTATTAGCGCTACCTTGACTGCTGGATTGGCGCTGCTGATATTTATTTTTATCCGGCAGAGTTTGCGGAATACTTTGGTCAGTGGCACGAACTCGGAAAAATTGCTGCGCATTCGCAAATCCATGGGTTTGGGTTGAGTCAGGTTCGGGTTAAAACTTGAATTTTCCTCCGGCGAATGGTCTGTCATTTCGGGATATTTCGCCAGTAAATCCCTGATTATTTTGCATTCAACACGTCAATGGCTTAACAACCATACTATTACATGACCATCCTCATCACCGGTGGCGCCGGCTTCATAGGCGCCAATTTTGTACTTGACTGGCTGGCGCAGACGGACGAGCCCATCGTCAACCTGGACAAGCTGACCTATGCCGGCAATCTGGAAACGCTGGCGTCTCTCGACGCCGATGCGCGCCACATGTTTGTGCAGGGCGACATTGGCGACAGCGCGCTGGTTGACCGCCTGCTGGCTGAACACCAGCCGCGCGCCGTGCTGAACTTCGCTGCCGAAAGCCATGTGGACCGTTCTATCCACAGCCCTGAAGACTTCATCCAGACCAACATCGTGGGCACCTTTCGCCTGCTGGAGGCCGTGCGCGCTTACTGGGGCGGCATGCCCGCGCAAGAAAAAGCGGCCTTTCGCCTGCTGCATGTCTCCACCGACGAGGTCTATGGCTCGCTGGGCGCGGGCGATCCGGCCTTTGCCGAAACGCACCGCTACGAACCCAACAGCCCGTATTCGGCCAGCAAGGCGGCCAGCGACCACCTGGTGCGTGCCTACCACCACACCTACGGCTTGCCGGTGCTGACCACCAATTGCTCGAACAACTACGGGCCGTACCACTTTCCGGAAAAGCTCATCCCGCTCTTGATCGTCAACGCCCTGGCCGGCAAGCCGCTGCCGGTCTACGGCGATGGCATGCAGGTACGCGACTGGTTGTACGTGAAGGACCATTGCAGCGCCATTCGCCGCGTGCTTGAAGCCGGCCGACCGGGCGAGGTGTAC
This sequence comes from Polaromonas sp., assembly GCF_010365105.1. GTDB lineage: Bacteria > Pseudomonadota > Gammaproteobacteria > Burkholderiales > Burkholderiaceae_C > Polaromonas. The sequence goes on from NZ_JAAFGZ010000015.1 coordinate 89,513, forward strand.
AACGTCGGCGGCTGGAACGAAAAACCAAACATAGAGATTGTCAACACCGTCTGCGCCTTGCTCGACGAGCTGCGTCCCAGTCTGGGCACCAGCAGCTACAGCGCACAAATCAGTTACGTCAAGGACCGGCCCGGCCACGACCGCCGCTATGCGATCGATGCCGGCAAGATCGAGCGCGAACTGGGCTGGAAACCAGCTGAAACCTTTGAGTCCGGCATCCGCAAGACCGTGCAGTGGTACCTGGCCAACCCCGAATGGGTCGCTCATGTGCAAAGCGGTGCCTACCGAGACTGGGTGCAGACCCAGTACGCCAGCGTATGAAAATCCTGCTTTTCGGCAAGAACGGCCAGCTCGGCTGGGAACTGCAGCGCAGCCTGGCGCCGCTGGGTGAGCTCATCGCGCTGGACCGGCACAGCCAGGAATACTGCGGCGACCTGTCCAACCTGCCCGGACTGGCCGACACGGTACGCACATTGCGCCCCGATGTGATCGTCAATGCCGCCGCCCACACGGCCGTGGACAGGGCCGAAAGCGAGCCCGAACTGGCGCGCACCATCAACGCCCTGGCGCCCGGCGTGCTGGCGCAGGAGGCCGGCAAACTGGGTGCCTGGCTGGTGCATTACTCGACCGACTATGTGTTTGATGGCAGCGGCAGCCGGCCCTGGGTCGAAGGCGATGCGCCCGCGCCGCTGGGCGTGTATGGCCGGACCAAGCTCGAAGGCGAGCAGCTGATTGCCGAACACTCCCGGCATCACCTGATGTTTCGCACCAGCTGGGTGTATGCGGCACGCGGCGGCAACTTTGCAAAAACCATGCTGCGTCTGGCGCAGGAGCGCGAGCGCCTGACCGTGATCGACGACCAGTTTGGCGCGCCCACCGGCGCCGAACTGATTGCCGACGTCACGGCCCACGCCATCCGCCAGGCGTTGCAGCGCCCGCAGGACGCCGGGCTCTACCATCTGGCCGCCCAGGGCGAAACGACCTGGAATCGTTATGCAAAACATGTGATTGCGCAGGCGCAGCTTGTACAGCCAGCTATGAAAATACTAGCAAGTGAAGTCGCCGCCGTGCCCACCAGCGCTTTTCCGACACCGGCGCGGCGGCCGCACAACTCGCGCCTGGATTGCACCCGGCTGCAAACAGTTTTCGGCTTGACACTGCCCGCCTGGCAGCAGGGCGTGGACCGCATGCTGGCCGAAATTCTTTAAGAAACGACAAGAAACCTACATCCCATGACCCAACGCAAAGGCATCATCCTCGCCGGAGGTTCCGGCACCCGGCTGCATCCGGCCACGCTGGCCATCAGCAAGCAACTGCTCCCGGTGTATGACAAGCCGATGATCTACTATCCGCTGAGCACCCTGATGCTGGCCGGCATCCGCGACGTGCTGATCATCAGCACGCCACAGGACACGCCGCGCTTTGCGCAACTGCTGGGCGACGGCAGCCAGTGGGGCATGAATCTGCAATACGCCGTGCAGCCCAGCCCGGACGGCCTGGCGCAGGCTTTTCTTATCGGCGAGCAATTCATCGGCAACCAACCCAGCGCCCTGGTGCTGGGCGACAACATTTTTCACGGCCATGATTTCGTGCCCTTGCTGGCCGAGGCCGACGCGCAAGTTGGCGGTGCGACCGTCTTCGCCTACCACGTGCAGGACCCCGAGCGTTACGGCGTGGTGGCTTTCGATGCCGCCGGCAAGGCCAGCAGCATTGAGGAAAAGCCGCTGAAGCCCAGAAGCAACTATGCCGTCACGGGGCTGTATTTCTATGACCGGCAGGTCGTGGACATTGCCAAGGCCGTCCAGCCGAGTGCCCGGGGCGAGCTGGAAATCACTGCCGTGAACCAGGCCTATCTGGACCTGGACCAGCTCAAGGTGCAGATCATGAAGCGCGGCTATGCATGGCTGGACACCGGCACGCATGACAGCCTGCTGGAAGCTGGACAGTTCATTGCCACGCTGGAGCACCGTCAGGGCCTGAAGATCGCCTGTCCGGAGGAAATTGCCTGGCGCAACGGCTTTATTGATGCCGAGCAGCTTGAAAAGCTGGCCCGGCCGCTGGCCAAGAACGGCTACGGCCAGTACTTGCAGCGTCTGCTGGCCGAAGGGGGACGGCCATGAAGGTCACACAGACGGCTATTGCCGATGTGCTGATCATCGAGCCGAAGGTATTCGGCGATGCGCGCGGCTTTTTCTTCGAGAGTTTCAACCAGCAGGCGTTTGACGAAGTGGCGGGAGCCCACCATCAGTTTGTGCAGGACAACCACAGCCGAAGCACCAAGGGCGTGCTGCGCGGCCTGCACTATCAGATTGAGCAACCGCAGGGTAAGCTGGTCCGGGTAGCGCGCGGAGCGGTGTTCGACGTGGCGGTGGACATCCGCAAGTCATCGTCAACGTTCGGGGAATGGGTGGGCGTGGAATTGAGCGAAGAAAATCACCGCCAGCTGTGGGTGCCGCCGGGCTTCGCTCATGGGTTTGTGGTACTCAGCGAGACGGCAGATTTTCTGTACAAAACGACCGACTACTATGCGCCCGCGCATGAGCGCTGCATTGCCTGGAATGATCCGGCTATCGGGATTGAGTGGCCGCTAGCCCTGCACGGCATTGCACAACCCGTACTTTCTGCCAAGGATCTGCAGGGTATAAATTTGAGTAAAGCTTGAGAAGCGGCATATGTCGCTGCGACGCAATACGCTCTGGAATTTAGCCGGAACCGGATTTCCCCTTGTGCTGGGGGCAGTCACGATACCCTATCTGATTAAAGAGGTGGGTGTCGAGGCATTTGGTATCCTCACGATAGTGTGGGCCCTGATTGGGTACTTTAGTCTTTTTGATTTTGGACTGGGTCGAGCGCTTACACAACAAGTGGCTGCCGCCCGCTCAACAGGTTCCGATGCTTCATTACCCAGCCTGGTGAAAACAGGGCTTTGGTTTACTGCAGTAACGGGTTTATTGGGTGGGCTGATCCTTGGACTGACCTCTGAGAGGCTGGCACTTGATTGGCTTAATGTCAGTATATCCTTGCAGCCCAGCACAGCTAATGCATTGTTAATTGCTGCAATAGGTATTCCATTAACAACAGTCACCACCGGCCTCCGGGGAATTCTGGAAGGTTATGAAGATTTCCGGGTAGTGAATTTGTTGCGGATGTGCTTGGGAGCGGCAAATTTTGGCTTGCCTGCGCTTAGCGTGATGTTCTTGGGTAAATCACTGGTTTGGATGGTTGCCAGTTTAATTGCTGCACGGGTATTAATGCTTGCAGCCCATGCCTGGGAAGTGCACAAAAAACTGCCAACAGACTCGGCGCTTGGAGGGGTCAGCAAAGAAAAGATGCGACAGCTGCTGTCTTTCGGTGCATGGATGACGGTTTCAAACATTATCAGTCCCTTAATGGTTACTGCAGACAGATTTGTTATTTCTGGAGCACTAGGTGCAAGTGTTGTCGCTTACTATACCGTGCCCTTTGAAGCCTTGATACGTGTACTGGTTTTACCTGCCGCATTAACTGCGGCATTATTTCCCAGGATTGCCACAGTCATGAAGATAAATCCTTCGGAAGCGAAAATTCTGTACAGAAAATGTTTGGCTACAGTAGCTGGAGTTTTACTTCCTGTATGCATTTTAATCGCGGTTGGATCGAGGTGGGGTCTGCATTTATGGCTGGGGCAGGATTTTGCAGATAAATCCTGGGCGATTGTTTCGGTGATGGCTTTGGGTTTGCTGCTTAATGGGATGGCACATGTTCCCTTTGCTGCCATTCAGGCAGGAGGTGATTCCCGTACAACGGCCTATCTGCATTTGATTGAATTGTTGTTTTATGCTCCACTGCTGTTTTTTTGCATGAAAACATTTGGCATATTGGGTGCCGCAATCGCTTGGACGATAAGAGTGGGTATGGATTTGCTTGCACTTCTTTTGATTTGTAAAAGAAACAAACTTTGAAGCTGATGGAAAACACTCTATTTTTTATAAGATTAAGGACTGCAAAAAATGAGTTCGAGTGAAAATCTTGATGGTGTGCTTGCTGTGCTGGTTGTTTATGAGCGTAATTTAGAAGAAGTCAAGCCTTGGAATCAGTTACGTACGTTGTTAAAATACAGTAAGGCAGGCAGTTTGAGTTTGTGTCATGTACTTATTTATGATAATTCTGCGCAACCACGAGCAAAGCCTCCCTTGCTGGAGAATTGCAGCTATATTCACAATCCAAAAAATGAAGGAACGGCATCTGCCTATGCATGCGGTATGTATTTGGCGCAAGATTTAGGGTTGGGCTGGCTCTTGCTTCTGGACCATGACACGACACTTCCTGAAGGTTTTTTCTCCCTTGCTTCTGAGGCATTGAACCAGGCAGGCATACGTCCAGCTGCATTGCTTCCCTGGGTGGTGCATGCTGAAAGAGCTGTCTCGCCTGCACATATGACCTGGAACGGCGGTTTCAAGCCTGTCCCGCGCCATTCGGGATTGAAGTTAGGTAAATGCCTGACTGGAATTTCCTCGGCAAGTTTTGTCGATGTCAAATCCTTTGAGGAAATCGGACCTATACCGAAACAACTTTGGCTTGATTATGTAGATCACTGGATTTTTTCACGATTTAACTCGATGAATAAAAGTATTGCTGTGTTTGATGCCGTTGTAAAGCATGAGCTGTCGATCTATGAGCCAGCTACTGTAAATCGTGCACGGCTTTTTAATATAATGGATGCTGAGAATTTTTTTATTGCATCATTGCCGTGGTCTGCGCGATTTTTTTATCCGATGAGAATTTTGTTTCGTATAGTTCGACAGATGTTATCCAATCCTGCTGGGGCATGGAACATCGTTGCATGGCTTTTTGAGCCACGTAAAAATCATTCATGATGCGGGCACTTTATACGGTGACGGTACTGGAGCTGTTTTTGGGTGGCGGCGGGCGTTTGCTTGAGTTTGGCCCGGTAACTCTGCGCATGGTGTTGTTTGTATTATGTATTTGTGCATCCATGGTGCTGTTGGTGTTTCACAAAAATAAAGATGGCGGTGCGGTGTTGTTTTCCTTGGGCGTGAGCGTGGTTTATATGCTTGTTCATGGCCTTGGATTTTTTAATGGAGCAGTTAAGGGAGCGGACTGGGCAGATTTGCTTTCCGATACACAGCCATCTTTGTACTGGATGCTCGCACCTTTCTTCGCAATCATGTTGGGTTCTGTGAGTGTTGTCCGATCGACAGCAACAATGTTATGTATGTCCGGTGTAGTGCTTGCAATCATATATTTAATCTCAGTGGTTGGATTATGGTCGGGAATTTTGGAGTTTGACAGGTTTTATCAAACCCTTGATTCAACTGGTGAATTTTTCTTTCGAGGTGAGAATTTTTTCTTTTATAAAGGATTTCTTTATCTTGCTATTTCCAGTGTTTTTCTGATGTTCATGAAGGGCCGGTTGTCAAGTGTTGCATTGCTTTTGGTCATCGTCGCTCTTACTCTCACATTGACGCGGGGTTTTGTTATTTCTACGGCGGCAGCAATAATTTTCATGCTGTTCGGACTTCGTCGATGGAAATCTCTTGCCTTAGCATTTTTGTTGACGTTTATTTCCGGTTTTTTTGTCTGGTTTTATTTGCCTGGCACAAGTGCAGGATTTTCTGAGCAACGTGAGATTTCAAATAATGTCCGCCTGAACGATTTGAGTTTCATGCTTGAAAATGCAAGTGTCTCAACGTTGATAATAGGTGAGGGGTTTGGGTCGTATATTAATGAGCGGTTGAATATCGAGAATTCTTTCCTGTGGATAGGGTGGAAGTTGGGCGTGGCCGGATTGATGTTTTGGTTGTTTCCTCTGATAACGGCATTTATTTATTATCATCGTATTGATAAAAATGACTTAAATTATAATTTGGGATCGGCTTTCTTTTATTCTATTTTGCTTGTTTACATTCAAACTGGATCAAATCCTTTTTTGAATAATCCAATTGGCTTGTCTTTCGTATTGATCTCTTTGTTTTCACTGCGTACGCTGGCTAATTTTTCGGATTCGCGTGAAATGACTGGCAAGCCGATAACCTATTTTGACAAGACAGGTGTCGCAATTTTATGAGTCTCCCGGTTTCAGTGGTGATGGCCGTATTCAACGGTCGAAAATTTCTTCCTGTTCAGATTGCTTCGGTTCTTTCCCAGCTTGAGCCGCAGGATGAGCTCCTGGTCATCGACGATGCTTCTTCTGATGGGTCCAGCGAATGGCTTGCTTCAGTCAATGATGCCCGTGTTCATGTTTATGTCAATCCCGTCAATACGGGTGTTATAAAGAGCTTTGAGCGCGGATTTTCCCTGGCTCGGCATTCTATTTTATTTTTATGTGATCAGGATGATGCATGGTTGCCTGGAAAACGTTCGAGCTTTGTGAATGAATTCGAACGTGATCCTCGGGTATTGGTGGTTGTATCTGATGCCGAATTGATTGATGCACAAGGTGTGGTTACTGCGCCATCCTTCATGGAAACCCGTGGCGGATTTAAGGGTGGTTTATGGAGTACGCTGATACGAAATCGTTATCTGGGTTGCGCAATGGCCATTCGAGGTGAACTGCTTTCTGTTGCACTTCCCATCCCAGCTTCGGTGCCAATGCACGACATGTGGCTTGGAGTGCTTGGTGCAGCCTTTGGAAGAGTAAGTTATATTCCATTTCCATTGATTCAATATCGTCGTCACAACAGTAATGTTAGTCCTGATAAATCGCAAGGCTGGCTGCTGATGCTGGTTTGGCGGATCAGGCTTTTTGCTTTATGGGTGCGTCGAATAATTTCCCAAGGATTTCGATTAAACAATCTTCGCGATTCTTTGATTGATAATCAAAAAAAATAACTTTGATCTATAAGGTGTAAAGGCTTATCTTGAGTGTAGATAATATTAATGATGATTTGACGGTGCTTGATGTGGCCGTACTTCTGGCTGCATTCAATGGTACGCAATGGATTGATGCGCAAATAACATCCATACTGGAACAAAAAAATGTGAATGTAAAAATTTTCATCAGTGTTGATCCGTCGACGGATGACACAATGGTTTTATGTCAAGATTGGGCGAGTAGGAACTCGTCTGTTTTTGTGCTCCCTTGTGTGGAGCGTTTTGGTGGTGCTGCGCGTAATTTTTTTAAAATTTTCAGTGAAGTAAATTTTCGGAAATTCGACTACGTCTGTCTTGCCGATCAGGATGATATTTGGCTTCCAGATAAGCTGATTCGTGCGCATGAAATGCTTTTGAAAACTGGAGCAGATGCCTATTCAAGTAATGTCATTGCATTTTGGCAAGATGGTCGTCAGCAACTAATTGAAAAATCACAGAAGCAGACTCGATGGGACTTTTTGTTCGAAGCTGCGGGTCCAGGTTGCACGTATGTGTTTCGAAAAGAACTTGCTTGTGCCATTCAAGTCCTGCTGAAAACCCGCTGGACTGAAGTTCAACAGGTCGGTTTGCATGACTGGTTTTTTTATGCCTATGCGCGCGCCAATGGGTATCGGTGGTTTATAGATGACTACGCTGGAATGCTTTACCGGCAGCATGAAAAAAACCAGGTAGGTGTCAATAAGGGATTGCAAGCTTATCTTCACCGCGCACGCAAGGTATTGAATGGATGGGGGCTGGCCCAATCTGCATTGATTGCTGAACTTGTCGGATTGGGGAATGATCCTTTCGTCCGGCAGTGGTCGAACGGCAGCAAGTCGGGTTTGCTGTCGCTCAGTCTCCATGCCTGGGAATGCCGTCGACGTTTGCGCGACAAGATACTGTTTTCATTGTCGTGTGCCGCTTTGCTGCTGGCAGGAAAGCGTCGCGCATGATCCGACCGAATGTTCTGGTCACCGGTGCCAATGGGTTTGTGGGAGGGGCCGTGTGCGCCGAGGCTGCCGCCCGTGAGTTGACAGTGGGCGCGGCGACCCGCGCACCTTGCCGATTTTTCGGCGAAACCGAAAATATCGTGGTGGAGGAGATCAATGCCAACACCCTCTGGCATGCTGCCCTGAACGGCCGCCAGGCCGTTGTTCATGCGGCTGCCCGCGTGCATGTCATGGCAGAAACAGCCGGCAATCCCCTGGATGAATTTCGCCGGGTCAACGTTCAGGGCACCTTGAATCTGGCTGAACAGGCGGCGTTTGCCGGTGTGCGTCGCTTTGTCTTCATCAGCTCCGTCAAGGTCAATGGCGAAGCAACGCAGCCCGACCGGCCTTTTTGCGCCGACGATGCGCCGGCGCCGCTCGACGCCTATGGCATTTCCAAGCTGGAGGCCGAACAGGGGTTGCGAGAGATTGCGGCTCAAACCGGCATGGAAGTCGTCATCATTCGTCCGCCGCTGGTGTACGGCCCCGGCGTCAAGGCCAATTTCGCCACCATGATGCGCTGGCTCCGGCGCGGCGTACCCTTACCGCTGGGCGCCATCCACAACCAGCGCAGCCTGGTGGCGCTGGACAACCTGGTCGATCTGATCGTGACCTGCCTGACCCATCCGGCGGCGGCCAACCAGACCTTTCTGGTGTCCGATGGACAAGATGTTTCCACCACCGAATTGCTGCGCCGCATGGGCCAGGCCATGAATCGCCCGGCGCGCCTGATTCCCGTGCCTGCGGGTCTGCTGACGCAGGCGGCTGCGCTGCTCGGCAAGGGGGACATGGCCCGGCGCCTCTGCGGTTCGCTGCAGGTGGATATTCAGAAAACGCGCCATCTTTTGGGTTGGAAACCACCCTTGACCCTGGATCAGGGCTTGAAGAAGGCCGCGGAAGGCTACTCCCCATGAAGCGGATGTTTGACCTTTTCCTGGCCGTGGCGGCCGCCCTGATTCTGGTTGTGCCGGTGTCGCTGGTCGCCCTGATGGTCCGCCTGACCTCGCCCGGCCCTGTCCTGTACTGGTCGGACCGGGTAGGGCGCCACAACAAACTGTTCAAGATGCCCAAGTTCCGCAGCATGCGGGTCGGCACACCGGCCGTCGCCACGCACTTGCTGGCCGACCCAACAACCTATCTGACGCCCATTGGCAGCTTTTTACGCAAAAGCAGCCTGGATGAACTGCCGCAGTTGTGGAGTATCTTGACCGGTGACATGAGCTTTGTCGGGCCACGCCCTGCGCTCTTCAACCAGCATGACCTGATTGAACTGAGGACCCGTTTTGGCGTGCATGAACTGGTGCCGGGGCTGACGGGCTGGGCACAAATCAACGGGCGCGACGAGTTACCCATTCCCGACAAGGTCAAACTCGATGTGGCGTATCTTCAGCAGCAGACGCTGTGGTTTGACATTCGTATTTTGTGGCTGACCTTCGTCAAGGTAATTCGGCGCGATGGCGTCGCCCACTGACCGTCAGCGGGCTGAATGAAAAATGTGTTGACGGTTATGCAAGCGGGAACAAGGGGATGGCGTGTTTCAAGGCTGAAAGCATCGGTTTTACTTCGCTGCTTGCTTGCCTTCAGGCCTAACTACAAGAAGATCAAATGTTATTCAATCGATTGAATGCAGCACCCTTGCTGGCATTGCCGCGCAATGCCAAACGGGCGTTTGTCATTGTGCTTGACCTGCTGCTGACGCTGGTGTCGGTGTGGATCGCTTTTTACCTGCGCGTCGACCAGACCGGCCTGCCCTATGCACAGCAAGCCTACGTGTACCTGCTCGCGCCCCTGCTGGCGATTCCTGTCTTCGTGCGATTTGGACTGTACCGCGCCATTTTTCGCTACACCGGCATGGCGGCCCTGGCGACCACGGCCAAAGCGGTCGCGCTGTATGCGGTGCTATTTTTTGGGACTTTGCTGTATTTCAAATGGGAAGGCGTGCCCCGCACCCTGGGCCTGATCCAGCCCCTGCTGCTGCTGCTGCTGGTCGGCATCAGCCGTGCGATGGCGCGGTTCTGGCTGGCCGGCTGGTCGAGCAAGGCGCGTCATGCGGTCGGCCGCCTGCTGATCTATGGCGCTGGCGAGGCGGGTGTGGAAACAGCCTCTGCCCTGGCGGTGGCCCGCCAGTTCGTGCTGCTGGGCTTTATCGACGATGACAAAAAGAAGGCCGGAAGAAGCATCAACGGCGTCGACATCATGGCACCCGCCGAGGTGGCCGATGCTGTGGAGCGCATGGGCGTGACTGACATCCTGCTGGCCATGCCGGCGCTGGACCGTGCGCGGCGCAATGAAATCATCGCCAGCCTGCGCGAACTGCCCGTGCACGTCCGGACGCTCCCCGGCATGGGCGACATGGCGTCGGGGCGGGTGACGATCCAGGATTTCCAGGAACTCGATGTGGAAGACCTGCTGGGCCGCCCGCCGGTGCCGCCCGATTCGACCCTGCTGGCGCGCAACCTGGCCGACCAGGCGGTGCTGGTCACCGGCGCAGGCGGCAGCATCGGCAGCGAGTTGTGCCGCCAGATCCTGCAGGAAAAGCCGCGCCGGCTGGTGCTGGTCGAACTCAATGAATTTGCCCTGTACACCATTCACCGCGAACTGCTGGGTTTGTGCATTGACCATGGGCTGCAGGTCGAGGTGGTCCCTCTGCTGGCCAGCGTCGGCAATTTTGGCCGCATCAAGGAAATCTTCCAGCTTTACCGGCCGGCCACGGTCTACCACGCCGCAGCCTACAAGCATGTGCCGCTGGTCGAGAGCAATCCGTCCGAAGGCGTGCTGAACAATGTCTTTGGTACCCTGAACGCCGCCAGAGCCGCCATGGAAAGCGGAACATCGCATTTCGTGCTGATTTCCACCGACAAGGCGGTTCGCCCGACCAATGTCATGGGCGCGACCAAGCGCATGGCCGAACTGGTGCTTCAGGCACTGGCAGCCAGCCCGTCGGTGCGTTTTGTGGCCCCCGACGGCAGCTACAGTCCGGAAGTCCCGAACCGCACCATATTTGCCATGGTCCGCTTTGGCAATGTGCTGGGCAGCAGCGGCAGCGTGGTGCCGCTGTTTCGCAAGCAGCTGCGCGACGGCGGCCCGCTGACGGTCACGCATCCGGAGGTCACACGCTATTTCATGACGATTCCCGAGGCCGCCCAGCTGGTGCTGCAAGCCGGTGCCATGGCCCAAGGGGGCGATGTGTTTGTGCTTGACATGGGCAGCCCGCTAAAAATTGTCGATCTTGCCCGGCGCATGGCGCAACTGTCCGGCCTGAGCCTGCGTGATGCGGACAACCCCGACGGCGATATTGAAATCAGGATCACCGGTCTTCGCCCTGGCGAAAAGCTGTACGAAGAACTGCTGATCGGCGACAACCCCGAGAAAACGGCGCACCAGCGAATCATGAAGGCGCACGAGGAGTTTGTTTCCTGGACGGAACTCGCACCCATCCTGGTGGATATGCGCCAGGCCGCCACGCTCAACCAAGCGCCGGTGATGCGCGCCATCCTGCTCCGGCTGGTGCATGGCTACCGCCCGCATGGAGACAGCGTGGCTGGTGCGCCGGCGTAACCACCCGCGGCCCTGCCGGGTGACGCCTGATACCGGTTTTTAGGCCCACGAGAGTCCACCGATGCCGGCTGGCGCCAGTCTGGTGCGCGTGGCGACTTCAGTTCATCACGCCCATGCGGCACAATTTGCAGATTCAACACTTTCAGGCTTGATGACATGACCCATCCGCTGCTTCCCGAATCATCTTCTTCCGACCCCGACCTGTCGCATATTGGACCGCGCGACAAGGCCGAGATCCTGGCCCAGGCGCTGCCCTACATTCGCCAGTTTCATGGCAAAACCATCGTCATCAAGTACGGTGGCAATGCCATGACCGACCCTGCGCTGCAGGCCGACTTCGCCGAAGACGTGGTGCTGCTCAAGCTGGTCGGCATGAACCCGGTGGTGGTGCATGGCGGCGGACCACAGATTGAAATGGCGTTGAACCGGCTGGGCAAGAAAGGCCATTTCATCCAGGGCATGCGCGTGACCGACGACGAAACCATGGAGGTTGTCGAATGGGTGCTGGCAGGCCAAGTGCAGCAGGACATCGTCGGACTGATTAACCAGGCCGGCGGCAAGGCAGTGGGCCTGACCGGGCGCGACGGCGGTTTGATCCGCGCGAAAAAGCTCACCATGCTGGACAAGGACGATGCCAGCAAGGAGCATGACATCGGATTTGTTGGCGAAATCGTCAGCATCGACCCCAGCGTGGTCAAGGCGCTGCAGGACGACGCCTTCATTCCGGTCATCAGCCCGATCGGCTTTGGGGAAAACAACGAAAGCTACAACATCAACGCCGACGTGGTGGCCGGCAAGCTGGCCACGGTGCTCAAGGCTGAAAAGCTGGTGCTGCTGACCAATATTCCGGGTGTGTTGAACAAGGCCGGCGAGTTGCTGACCGATCTGACGGCGCGCGAGATCGACGGCTTGTTTGCCGACGGCACGATTTCAGGCGGCATGCTGCCCAAGATCGAAGGCGCGCTGGACGCCGCCAAGAGCGGCGTGAACGCCGTTCACATCATCGACGGCCGGGTGCCGCATGCGATGCTGCTGGAGATCCTGACGGACAAGGCCTACGGCACGATGATCCGCTCGCACTGAGCGCATCGGCTGGCCTGATTTTTTCGGCCAGCACTGCGGTTTTTTTAGGTAAAAATGTGTGTTTTCGCCCTACCAGCATGCATTCGAAGCTATCAAATCAGGACTGATTGGCCGATTCATTCGGTTTCCCCTGAAGGCCGCAGGGGACCGAATGCTCAATCCAGTGTGACGCCGGAGTCCTTGACCACCTTGCCGAGTCGCACGGTTTCCTTCTTGATCAATTCGCCGAATTGCGCTGGGGTGCCACCCACCACGGGCGTTCCCAGCGCTTCCCATTTCTTGTGGAACTCGGGCTCCTTGAAAATGGCATTCAGTGTGCTGTTGAGCTTGTCGATGATCGGCGCGGGCGTGCCGGCGCGAACGGCAACGCCATGCCAGCCGGTAAATTCATAACCGGCCACGCCGGCCTCGGCCATGGTCGGCACATTGGGCAACAGCGGGCTGCGTTTGGCCGAGGTCACGGCCAGCGGGATGAGCTTGCCGGTCTGGATGTAAGGCAGGGAACTGCCCAGCACATCGAACATCACATTGACCTGGCCGCCCAGCAGATCGTTCAGCGCCGGGCCTGCGCCCCGGTAGGGGATATGTGCAATCTTGATATCCATCTGTGTGTTGAACAGCTCTCCCGCCAGATGCTGCGGCGTGCCGTTGCCGGCCGATGCAAAACTCAGATCCGGCTTGTTGGTTTTGGCCAGCGCCACCAGTTCCTTGACGGTTTTCACGCTCAGCTTGGGATTGACCTCCAGCACCATCGGAAACGCTGAAATCTGGATCACCGGCGCCAGGTCGGTCAGCGGGTTGAAGGGCATGCTGCGAAACAGCGTGGAATTGACCGCCATCGGGCCGCTGGCCGCCAGCAGCAGCGTGTACCCGTCAGCCGGGGACTGCTTGGCGACTTCGGCGCTGCCCAGGTTGCCGCCGGCGCCGCCCTTGTTGTCCACGATCACCGTGACGCCCAGCCGGGTTTGCAGCTCCTGGCTCAGCAGCCGCGCCATCAGGTCGGTCGGGCCGCCGGGCGGGTAGGGCACCACGAAACGGATATTCTTGCTGGGGTAGCTGTCCTGCGCATGGCTGGCCAGCGGCATCAGCAGGGCCAGGGTCACGCTGGCGCCCAGTGTGGCGCCCAGTTTGAGAAAAGCGGTGCAGTTCATGGGGTTGTCTCCTGGTGGTGGTTGTGGTTGAAATGCTCAGGCCGCGCCGAAGCGCTGGCGGATGTCCTGCGCGCTGGCCAGCGGACGGCCCAGGCTGAAGGCGGCTTCTCTGGCCTGTCCGACCAGGGCCGCATTGTCGGGTGCAGTCTGGCCGTTTTTAAGCTGGAGGTTGTTCTCGAAACCCACCCGCACATGGCCACCCAGGGCGGCGGCGGCCGTCACGCAGGCATGTTCGGTGGCGCCGAATGCGCACACCGCCCAGGGCTCTGGCCCGGTGTGGGCATGCATAAAAGGCACCAGATCGCGCGGGTTGGAGGTTTGCCCGGTGGTGTAGCGGCCGAGCACGAACAGCAAAAACCAGGAAGCCTCGGGAACCACACCGCGTTCGCGCAGGGTCTGCCAGCGCTGCAGGTCGGCCACGTCATAAAGAATGACTTGCGTCATGACCCGCTCGCGCTCCAGCCAGCCGAAAAATGCGGCCAGGCTGGCTTCGCCAATGTCTGGCTGGTCCAGTTCTCGAATCGAGACCGAAACGGCTTCCGGCCGCAGCGCCTGCACCATGGCGATCTGTTCGGGTGCCTGGTAAACGCGGCCGGCTTCACTGGTGATTTGCAGCACCATGGCGTCGCCCACGGCTGCCTTGACGACCTGCAAGGCGTTGCGGTAACCCTCTACGTCCAGGCTGTGCCCGCCTTGCGCGTCGCGGATATGAAGATGCAGCATGGCGGCGCCCGCCTCCAGGCAGGACTTGGCAGTACTGGCCAGGCTGGCGGCGGTCAGCGGAACGGCCGCATGGTCATGGGCCTGCTTGTAGGCGCCGTTGGGCGCCACGGTGATGATGAGTGGATCAAAAGTCATGGGGTGGGCGGTCAGAAGGTTTTGTCGAGGGGAGGGAGTTCATCGGCCAGCAGGTCCAGCCCCTGCCGCAGCAGGCGGTCGTAGCGCGCGCGCTCCGTGCGGCGCCGCGTTTCGGGCCATTCGTAAAAACCGGCACCGGTCTTCATGCCCAGCCTGCCTGCATCGACATGCGTCTGCAGCACCTTGGCAGGAACCGTGGTGCTGGAAAGGCTGGGGTACATGCTGGCGGCGGCGGCGCGATGCACGTCGAGTCCGGCGTGGTCGCGCTGCAGCACCGGCCCTGCGGCCAGGTAGCGAAAGCCGAAGCCGAACCGCACGGCCGCGTCCACATCCTCGGGCGTGGCGATGCCTTCGTCGATCATGGCAAAGGCTTCTCTAGCCAGCGCATGCTGCAGCCGGTTGGCCAGAAAGCCGGGCTTGTCCTTGCGCACCAGCACCGGCACGCTGCCGCAGCCGCGCATGAAGGCGGACAAGCTGTCGGCCAGTGCCAGGTTGGAGTCCGGACCGCACACCACTTCCACCAACGGCACCAGGTGGGCAGGCATGAAAAAGTGCAGCCCCAGCATGCGCTGGCGCGAGTCCAGTCCCTGGACGATGGCGCTGATCGGAAAGCTCGAACTGTTGCTGGCCAGTACGGCAGAAGCTCGCGCATGCTTCACCAGTTCGGCAAATAGTTGCTGCTTCATCGGCAAATTTTCCGGAATGCATTCCACCACCAGCGCCACGTCGTCCCAGGCCACAGATGACAACTCGGCTACCGCCGTGACCTGGTCTGCCCGACGTTCCAGCCCGAGCGGTGTCAAGCCTTGCCTTACATGCGCCTGCAATGCGGCGCGCCTGGCTTCGCCTGGATCAACCACCGTCACGCGGCAACCACCGCGTGCCAGCACGATGGCCACATCGGCCCCCATGGTGCCTCCGCCGACCACCACGGCATGTACGTTTTTCGGATGAGAGGGAAGCAGGTTCAAAAGAAGTCCTTTTTGTAAAACAGGATGGCGGGTTTCTGGCGAGTCTAGGAGGTGGGCATTGCGCTGTCCAAACGTTTTTATGGATAAACTGATTCGCTATGCAGATCAATTGGTCACTCCGCGAACTCGATGTTTTCCTGGCCCTGGCCGCCACCCTGAGCTTTCGCCGCACCGCTGCGCAAGTCAATCTGTCGCAGTCGGCCGTTTCCGGCGTCATCACGCGGCTGGAGGAAACACTGGCGGTGCGGCTGTTTGACCGGACCACGCGCCATGTGCAGCTCACGGCGACCGGGCAGGTGTTTGCCGAGCAGGCGCTGCTGCTGCGCGCCCAGACTGACGAGGCGGTGCGTGCGGTGCGCAACGTGGTGGAACTGCAGTCGGGCAAGGTGACGCTGGCTGCTTTGCCGTCGCTGGCTGCTACCGTGGTACCGGCGGCCTGCGCCCGTTTCAGCGCACGGCACCCCGGCATCCGGTTCCGGATTGTGGACACGCTGTCAGGCCCGGCCTTTGACCTGGTGCGTGCCGGTCAGGTGGATTTCGCGCTCACGGCCGCCAATCCTGCTTATGCCGACCTGGACTACCAGCCGCTGGCCTCGGACGGCTTTGTCCTGCTGATTCCGCCCGGCCATGCGCTGGCCCAGGCGAACGGACCGCTGCGTTGGATCGACGTGGCCGCGCTGACGCATATTTCAATGCCGCTGCCCGCCAGTGTGCGCCAGTATGCGGACGCTGCGCTGCTGGAGCACCGCTTGCGCTTTGTGCCAACCTACGAGGTCGAGCACCTGGCCACCATCACCGCCATGGTCGCCTGCGGGCTGGGGGTTGCCGCGCTGCCCGAACTGGCGGCGGCGGTGGCGCCGCAGCCCGGCGTGGTGCGCCGCATTCTGGTCGATCCTGACATTTCCCGTCCGATCGGGCTGGTCACGCGGCGTTATCGCAGTCTGTCACCAGCCGCAACGGCATTGGTGGACATGCTGCGTGAAGAGATGGCGCGGGTGGCGCCAAGGCCCTGGCAGGCTGCCCAAAAGACGCAAACCCTGAATACGCCTGCGCGGTAAGTCTTTGAAAATCAAGGGTAAACCCTTGATTTGCTTAGGAGCTGAACTCTAGAAAGATGTAGGGAGAATAGCCTGCATGAGATGAAATTGATGCAAAATAGCACGATCGTTCTTTTATTGCCTTCATCCATGCCCGTCAGTTCACCTTCCGTCAAAAGCTCGCGCAGCCCTCAGGGAAAAGGCGCGTCCAAAAGCGCGCAAAAAGGCCAGCAGACCAAGGCCGCGATCGTGGAAGCGGCACTGGGGCTTGCAACGCAGATCGGCCTGGAAGGACTGAGCATTGGCGCGCTGGCCGAGGTCATGCACATGAGCAAATCGGGTGTGTTCGCTCATTTCGGCTCGCGCGAGGAACTGCAGATTTCGGTCGTGCGTGAATACCATGTCCGGTTCGAGGAAGAGGTCTTCTTTCCGGCGCTGCACCAGCCGCGCGGCTTGCCGCGCCTGCATGCGATGTTTGACAACTGGATGAACCGGACGTCGGTGGAGATCGATTCGGGCTGCATCTACATCAGCGGCGCCGTCGAATTCGATGACCGGCCCGGCCCGGTGCGCGACGCACTCGCCGATTCAGTCCGGACCTGGCTGGAGGCCATGCACCGGGCCGTGGTGCAGGCGACGGAGGCGGGTCATTTTCATCAGCATACCGACGCGCATCAGGTGGTGTTCGAGGTTCATGGTCTCATCCTGGCACTGCACTACGAAGCCCGCTTCCTGAAGACACCCGGCTCCATCGCCCGGGCCAAGACCGCCTTTGCCAACATGATGGCGCGCTACGGCAGCTCGGCCGCACTCGCCAGCCCCGATGCACCCGTGCCGCAGAAAGCGTCGCCGACATTGCCGAACCCTTCTTCTTCCAAACCCACTTAACGTCAATTAACGCCAAAGGATCACCATGCCCCAGTACAACCCGCCCCTGCGCGACATGCAGTTCGTCATGCACGAAGTGCTCAAGGTCACCGATGAGTTGAAGGTCTTGCCGCCGCATGCCGACATCGATGCCGAGACCATCAACGCGGTGCTGGAGGAGGGCGGCAAGTTTGCGGTCGAAGTGACTTTTCCTCTGAACATCAGCGGCGACGAGGAAGGCTGCACGCTTGACAAGACCACCCATGAAGTCACCCCGCCCAAAGGTTTCAAGGAAGCCTATGCGCAGTATGTGGAAGGCGGCTGGGCCGCGCTGAGCTGCGACCCGGAATACGGCGGCCAGGGCCTGCCTTTTGTGGTGAACCAGTGCTTCTACGAGATGATGAATTCGGCCAACCAGGCCTGGACAATGTACCCCGGCCTGTCGCACGGCGCCTACGAGGCGCTGCATGCGCATGGCACCGATGCGCAGAAAAAACTCTACCTGCCAAAACTGGTCAGCGGCGAGTGGACCGGCACCATGTGCCTGACCGAGCCGCATTGCGGAACCGACCTTGGCATGCTGCGCACCAAGGCAGAGCCGCAGGCCGACGGCACGTTCAAGCTGACCGGCAACAAGATTTTCATCAGCGCCGGCGAGCATGACATGACGCCCAATATCCTGCACCTGGTGCTGGCCCGTCTGCCCGATGCGCCGCAGGGCAGCAAGGGCATCAGCCTGTTCATCGTGCCGAAGTTCAATGTCAACGAAGACGGCTCGCTGGGTTCGCGCAACGGCATCTGGTGCGGCGGGCTGGAGCACAAGATGGGCATCCACGGCAACGCCACGGCGCAAATTGTGATGGAAGACGCTGTGGGAACCATGGTCGGCGCGCCCAACAAGGGCCTGGCCGCCATGTTCGTGATGATGAACGCCGCCCGCCTGGGCGTGGGCAACCAGTCGCTCGGCCTGACCGAAGTGGCGTACCAGAATGCGCTGGCCTATGCCAAGGACCGCATCCAGATGCGCAGTCTGTCAGGCGTGAAAGCCAAGGACAAGCCCGCCGACCCGATCATCGTCCATCCCGATGTGCGCAAGATGCTGCTGACCGCCAAGGCCTATGCCGAAGGCGGCCGGGCGCTGGCGATCTACTGCACGCTGCTGCTCGACAAGGAATTGCACCATCCCGATGAAAAGGTGCGCAAGGATTCAGGCGAAATCGTCGCGTTGCTGACACCCATCGTCAAGGCCTTCCTGACCGACAACGGGCACATTGCGACCAACGCCTGCATGCAGGTGTTCGGCGGCCACGGCTATGTCAAGGAATGGGGCATGGAGCAATTGGTGCGCGACAACCGCATCAACATGATCTATGAAGGCACCAACACCATCCAGTCGCTCGACCTGCTGGGCCGCAAGGTGCTGGGCAACAACGGCGCGACGCTGAAAAAGTTCGGCAAGGTCATCGGCGCGCTGATTGCCGAAGAAGGCGTGAACGAGAAGATGGCCGAGTTCATCAACCCGCTGGCCTACCTGGCCGACCAGATGACCAAGTTCACCACCGAACTGGGTTTCAAGGGCTTCCAGAATCCGGATGAAGTGGGCGCTGCCGCCGTTGATTACCTGCGCGTGGCCGGGCATCTGGTGTTTGGCTACTTCTGGGCGCGCATGGCACAAACCGCATTGCGCGAAATCGCTGGCGGCAATACCGATCCCTTTTATCTGGCCAAGGTGCAGACTGCGCGCTTTTACTTTGCCAAGCTGTTCCCCGAAACCGCGACGCTGATGCGCACCGCGCGCAGCGGCAGCCGGGCGCTGATGGATACCGACGCGGCGCTGGCCTGAATTTTTAATCTTTTAAAGCTGGAGCGCATATGAAACGTGCATTGATGGCTATGCTTTTAGGAGCGGCTTGCGTGGCTGCGCTGGCCCAGAACACGCCGGTCGGTCTGTGGCGCAGCACCGACGACAAGACCGGCGAGGCCAAGGCCGAAATCCGCATCCTTGAGACGCCGGCCGGCTTGAGTGGCAGGATTGAAAAGCGGCTTTTCAGGGCGCCGGGCGCGCCCGATGTTTGCGTGCCCTGCAGCGACGACCGCAAGGACCAGCCCATTCTGGGGCTGGAAATCATTCGCGGCGCCAAAAAGGCCGAAAACCGCGAGGTGTGGGAGGGCGGCAAGATACTGGACCCGGAAAACGGCCGCAACTACACGCTGAAAATGACACCGGTCGAAGACGGGAAAAAGCTGGATGTCCGGGGCTCGTTCGGGCCTTTCGGGCGCACCCAGACCTGGCTTCGCATCAATTGACTCACCCCGCCTGAGGCTCACTGCATGTAGCCTCATCCCCCCTTCCAGGGGCGACATCTGTGGCCCGGCAGAGCCGGCTCCACGCTGTCACTGGCTTGAGAGATGCGCTGAATAAGTAATTGACAAGGAAAAAAGATGTCCCGATTTCAAGTTAAAAAAGTCGCCGTGCTCGGCGCGGGCGTGATGGGTGCGCAAATCGCTGCCCATCTGGTCAATTGCCGGGTGCCGGTGGTGCTGTTTGATCTGCCGGCCAAGGAAGGCCCGAAAAACGGCATTGTCAGCCGGGCCATCGAGGGTTTGAAAAAGCTCAAGCCCGCGCCACTCGGCGTGGCCGACGACGCCAGTCTGATCCAGCAGGCCAATTACGAAGAACACATGGATGTTCTGAAGGAATGCGACCTGATCATCGAGGCCATTGCCGAGCGCATGGACTGGAAGACCGACCTGTACCACAAGATCGCGCCCTTCATTGCCGAAGGCGCCATCGTGGCCAGCAACACCTCGGGCCTGTCGATCACCACGCTGAGCCAGGCGCTGCCAGAATCCATCAAGCCGCGTTTTTGCGGCATTCATTTTTTCAACCCGCCGCGCTACATGGCATTGGTCGAGCTGATCAACACGCCGACCACCGAGCCCGCCGTGCTGGACGACCTGGAAGCCTTCGTGACGACGGCGCTGGGCAAGGGCGTGATCCGCGCCCACGACACGCCCAACTTCATCGCCAACCGCGTCGGCATTGCCGGCATGCTGGCCACCATCAAGGAAGCCGACGCGTTTGGCCTGAGCTACGACGTGGTCGATGACCTGACCGGCAAGAAGCTGGGCCGCGCCAGTTCGGGCACCTTCCGCACCGCCGACGTGGTCGGTCTGGACACCATGGCGCATGTCATCAAGACGCTGCAGGACAACCTCGGCCCCGGCAAGATCGAAGACCCGTTCGCGAGCATGTACGGCACGCCACCTGTGCTCGCCGCCTTGCTGGAGGCCAAAAGCCTGGGCCAGAAGACTGGTGCCGGTTTTTACAAGAAAGTCGGCCGCGACATCCTGCGGCTGGACCCCGAAAGCATGGAATACGTGCCCGGCGGCGCCAAGGCCGATGAAGTGGTCGGCCGCATGCTGAAAAAGCCGGCGGGCGAGCGCCTGAAGCTGCTGCGCAATGCCGAAGGCGCCGAGCCGCGCTTTTTGTGGGCCGTGCTGCGCGACCAGTTCCACTACGCCGCCGTGCATCTGGCCAGCATTGCCGAAACCGCCCGCGACATCGACTTTGCGATGCGCTGGGGCTTTGGCGCCAGCCAGGGCCCGTTCGAACTGTGGCAGGAAGCCGGCTGGCTGCAGGTCGCGAACTGGATCAGGGAAGACATCGACGCTGGCAAGGCGCTGAGCACCGCGCCGCTGCCGGACTGGGTATTCAACGGCCCGGTGGCGGACAGCGGTGGCGTACACACGCCCGAAGGCTCCTGGAGCGCATCAAGCCAGAAGTTTATTCCCCGCCGCAAGCTGCCGGTCTATGAACGCCAGTATTTCCCCGAGGATGTTCTGGGTTCCAGCGCGCCAGCGTTCGAGACTGCCGGAACGACGCTGCACGAAGACGACGCGATTCGTTTGTGGACGCTGGGTGGCGACCAAAACGACATCTTGATTGCCAGCATCAAGACCAAGATGCATGCCATCAGCCCCGATGTGGTTGAAGGGCTGGCAATGGGCGTGGACCTGGCCGAAAAAAGCTACAAGGGCCTGGTGATCTGGTCCAACCATGCGATGTTCTCGGCCGGAGCCGATCTGCAGGCCATGCTGCCGGCCTTCATGATGGCCGGCGTGTCGGCGGTGGAAGGCGCAGAGGCCGAAATGCAGGCCATGATGCTCAGGCTGCGTTATGCCAGCGTGCCCGTGGTGTCGGCGATCCGTGGCCTGGCGCTCGGTGGCGGCTGCGAAATGGCGGTGTATTCGGCCAAGCGCGTCGCGGCGATGGAAAGCTATATCGGCCTGGTCGAAGTGGGCGTTGGCCTGGTGCCGGGGGCCGGCGGCCTGACGTACATTGCGCGCCGTGCCGCTGAAAATGCGGGAAAATCCAGCAACAAGGACTTGCTGCCTTTCCTGCTGGAGGGGTTCTCGGCCGCCGCCATGGCCACCGTGGGCACCAGCGCGCTGGAAAGCCGCAAGCTGGGCTTTTTGCTCGACAGCGACGTGGTCGTGCCGAACAAGGACGAGCTGCTGTTCGTCGCGCTGAACGAAGCGCGCGCGCTGTACACGTCGGGCTACCGCCCGCCGCTCAAGCGGCTGTTTCCGGTGGCGGGCCGCAACGGCGTGGCCACCATCAAGGGCCAGCTGGTCAACATGCGCGACGGCGGCTTCATCAGCGCGCACGACTTTCACATCGCCAGCCTGATCGCCGGTGTGGTCTGCGGCGGCGATGTCGATGCCGGCACGCTGGTCACCGAGGAGTACCTGATGACGCTGGAGCGCAAGGCTTTTTGCGCGCTGCTGGAGCATCCGAAAACCCAGGAACGCATCATGGGCATGATGAGCACCGGCAAGCCCGTCCGCAACTAATGGCCGAACTGCGCACCGTAAAGCATCCACCAAACCGGCTGGAGCGCCAGCTGGAACGGCTGTCCGATGTGCCGTCTTTTGCCCGCATCTGGTATCAAGGCGTGGTGCTGCGCCGCGCCGTGCCTTTCACCGGCACGGCCGGGCTGGACTTTTTGCAGATGAGCCGGCAGCGCGTCGAAGTCGGTTTGAAGAACGACAAGAAAGTGCAGAACCACATCGGCGGCATCCATGCGTCGGCCATGAACCTGCTGGCCGAAACCGCCACCGGCATGGTGGTCGGCATGAATGTGCGCGACGACTGCACGCCGCTGGCCAAGGAGCTGAAGATGGCGTTCAAAAAGCGCGCCACCGGCGCGATGCGCGCGGTCGCCATCCTCACGGCCGAGCAGCAGGCGCTGATGCAGTCCAGTGACAAGGGTGAAGTCAATGTGCAGGTGACGGTGACCGACGAAGCGGGCATCGAACCTGTTGAATGTGAATTTGTGTGGGCCTGGGTACCGTCCGATTTGCGCAAGCAGGTGCCATGAAAATTCCGCAGACCCTCACCCCAACCCTCTCCCGCACGCGGGAGAGGGAGCAAGAGCAAGAGCCGGCGTTGGTGTCGTCCCCGCTTGACTCCCTCTCACGCTTGCGGGAGAGGGCGGGGATGAGGGTGCGCGCCCGCGCGCTTCGAAAGGTCCAAACCGATGCCGAAAGCCTGCTTTGGTCAAGACTGCGTTCCAGGCAACTCGGCAATTTGAAATTTCGCCGCCAGCGTCCCATAGGCCCCTACTTTGCAGATTTCGCCTGCCTTGAAACAGGGCTGGTCATTGAGCTTGACGGCGGCCAGCATGCTGAAGACGCAGGCGTTGCGCATGACCAGAAACGCAGCGACGACATGGCTGCACTTGATTTCCAAACGCTGCGGTTTTGGAACAACGACGTGCTGCTTCAAACAGAAGCGGTGCTGGAAAAAATACTGCAATTCGCAGACACCCTCACCCCAACCCTCTCCCG
>NZ_JAAFGZ010000015.1:112809-140811 GCF_010365105.1 Polaromonas sp.
ACGCGCACGCCCATTGGCCGTTCGCACCGGGGATTTTTCCGCAACACCCGGCCTGACGACCTGCTCGTCAATGTCCTCAAGGCCGCGCTGGCCCAGGTGCCGACGCTGGACCCGAAGGCGATTGAAGACATCATCTGCGGCTGCGCGATTCCCGAAGGCCCGCAGGGCCTGAACATCGCCCGCATCGGCGGTGTGCTGGCTGGCTTGCCGACCAGCGTTGGCGGCATCACCGTGAACCGCTTTTGCGCCTCCGGCCTGTCGGCGATCCAGATGGCGGCTGACCGTATTCGCGTCGGCGAGGCTGAAGTGATGTTTGCCGCCGGCACCGAAAGCATGAGCATGGTGCCGATGTCGGGCAATTCGCCGTCGCTGTCGCCCGCCATGTTCGCCAACGACGAGAACGTCGGCATTGCCTACGGCATGGGGCTGACGGCCGAGAAGGTCGCGCAGCAGTGGAAAGTCTCGCGCCAGGCGCAGGACCAGTTTGCCTACGAGTCGCACATGAAGGCGCTCAGGGCGCAGCAGGCGGGCGAGTTCACCGCTGAAATCACGCCGGTCGAAGTGACGGACCGCACGGCCAACCTGGAAACCGGCGAAGTCATCGCCAAAAGCCGCATCGTCAGCCGGGACGAAGGCGCCCGGCCTGACACCACGATCGAAGGCCTGGCCAAGCTCAAGACGCCGTTTGCCGCGCGCGGTTCGGTCACGGCCGGCAACAGCTCGCAAACCTCGGACGGCGCGGGCGCGCTGATCCTGGCCAGCGAAAAGGCCGTCAGGCAATTCGGCCTCACGCCGTTGGCCCGCTTTGTCAGCTACGCCGCCAAGGGCGTGCCGCCCGAAATCATGGGCATCGGCCCGATTGAAGCCATTCCGGCTGCGCTGCGCTATGCCGGCTTGACGCAAAACGACATCGACTGGTTCGAGCTGAACGAAGCCTTTGCCGCGCAGTCGCTGGCGGTCATCAACACGCTGGGCCTGGACCCGTCCAAGGTCAACCCGATGGGCGGCGCGATTGCGCTGGGCCATCCGCTGGGCGCCACCGGTGCGATTCGCGCCGCCACGGTGATCCATGCTCTGCACCGCCACCAGCTCAAATACGGCATGGTGACGATGTGCGTCGGCATGGGGCAGGGCGCTGCTGGCATTTTCGAGCGCGTCTGACCCTTTTTTGAAAGCGCACCATGGGCAAATCGGTAGATTTTTACTTCGATGTCGGCAGCCCGGCGGCTTACCTGGCGTGGACGCAGTTGCCGGCGCTGTGCCTTGAGGCCGGTGCCACGCTGAAATACCGGCCCATGCTGCTGGGCGGCGTGTTCCAGGCCACCGGCAACCGCGCGCCCATCAGCGTTCCGCTCAAGGGCAGCTACCTGTTCGATGACCTCGCCCGGTTCGCCCGGCGTTACGGCGTGCCCTTCAGCCTCAACCCGCATTTCCCGGTCAACACCATCACCCTGATGCGCATCGCCGCCGGGCTGGAAATGCGGGCCGATGCGCGCGTGGTGGTTTACCTCGGGGCAGTGTTCGAAGCCCTCTGGGTGAACGGCATGAACATGGCAGACCCGGCGACAGCAGCCGACGTGCTGCAGGCCGCCGGCTTGGATGCGGCCGAACTGATGGCGCTGGCCGCTGATCCACAGGTCAAGGACCGGCTGCGCCTGCAGACCGAGGCAGCGGTGGCGCGCGGCGTTTTTGGCGCCCCGAGCATGTTGGTGGACGGCATCCTGTACTGGGGCCAGGACCGGCTGGACTTTGTGCGCGAAGCCCTGAGCGCCTGAAATTTTGGCTTGCTGCCAGAATCGTGTTTTTACATTCCCATAGAAAAGCCCATGACCGACATTTCCAACGACATCCTGGTCCACACCGACAGCGGCGTGATGACCATCACGCTCAACCGCCTGGCGCGCAAGAATTCCATCACCGCCGCCATGTACGACCTGCTGGCCGATGCGCTGGATTCGGCCAACCATGACGTGGCGGTCCGCGCCGTGGTCATCCAGGGCCATGAAACCATCTTTTCAGCCGGGAACGACATCGGCGACTTCCTGAACAAGCCGCCGGCCACTCCGGATGCGCCGGTGTTTCGTTTCCTGCGCGGCCTCAGCAGCTTTCCCAAGCCGATCATCGCCAGCGTATGCGGTCCGGCGGTCGGCATCGGCACCACCATGCTGCTGCATTGCGACCTGGTGTATGCCGGCGACAACGCGGCGTTTTCCATGCCTTTCGTCAACCTGGGGCTGTGCCCTGAAGCGGCGTCGAGCTTTCTGGCGGCGCAGCTGATGGGTTATCCGCGCGCAGCCGAAGCGCTGCTGCTGGGTGAGCCCTTCATGGCCGAGACGGCGCTGGACATGGGCCTGATCAACCGCATCGTGCCGCCGGCCGAGGCGAATGCCCTGGCGCAGCGGCAGGCGCTCAAACTGGCGGCCAAGCCCATCACGTCGCTGATGGAAACCAAGCGGCTGATGAAAAAAGGCAATGCCGGAATGGTCGCAGAGCGCATGGCCGAAGAGGGCGCTAGTTTTGGCCGCATGCTGCAGGAGCCCGCCGCCCGCGAGGCGTTCACCGCCTTCATGGAAAAACGCAAGCCGGATTTCTCGGCACTTTGAGCCTTTAGATGCCATATTTCAAGTAAAAATTGCTGTTTCCGCATGCTGGGCGGGCACTCACAGCTCCTTGATTGATAGCACCCAGGCGATGGATGACGAATAAAAAAGCCGCTGTCAGAAACTGGCAGCGGCTTTTTTTCAACATTCGGCAGGTGCGCAATGGCAGCCGCCGTCGGCTTACATCAGCGCATCGGAGACGCCGAGGACATGGATGGCAATCAGCGCCAGCAGGCCAGCCATGATCAGGTAGTAGATCGTGGGAAGGATGGTCATGCGCAGCACCGCGCCCTCGCGCCCCAGCAACCCGACCGTGGCCGACGCCGCCACCACGTTGTGGATGGCGATCATGTTGCCCGCTGCGGCACCCACGGCCTGCGCGGCCACCAGCATCGCTCCCGAGACACCGATGAGATGGGCGGTGTCGAACTGGAACTGCGCCAGCATCAGGTTCGACACCGTATTCGAGCCGGCGATGAAGGCGCCCAGTGCCCCGACCGCTGGCGCAAAGAACGGGTAGACATGGCCCACGCTGCTGGCCACCAGTTCAGCCATGGCCCGTGGCATCGACGGCAGGCCGCCCAGGTTGACGCCCGAGTTGATCAGGATACGCACCATGGGGATGGTGAAGATCAGCACGAAGCCGGCGCCCAGCAATGTGCGCGAAGACTCGCTCACAGCCGCGCGGAGTTCCGAGAATTTCATGCGCTGCAGAAAAAATGTCGCCAGCACCACCATCACGATGATGCCGCCCGGCAGGTACAAAAACTCAATGCTGCCTGACAGGCCGGTCTCGCCAAGAATGTTTTTCCAGCCCAGCACCAGGTTGTTGAGAAAAAATCCTTTCACCTCCGCATTGACGCGCGACAGCACCAGCAGCCCCGCCAGCAGCAGGTAGGGAAGCCAGGCCAGGCCAACCGACATGGCGGGCTTGTCGGCCATGTCGTCCAGCTTGATCTGGATGCTGCCCATCCACTGTTCGGGCCAGTCCTTCGCATCGGCAAAGTCCCAGGTCTTTTTGGGCAGCAAAAACCCCGCCTTGGCGGCGGGCACCACGATGACCAGGCCCACCAGTGCGCCAATGATGGAAGGAAACTCGGGGCCGAGAAAAACACCTGCTGCCGCATAGGGAATCACAAAGGCCAGACCCGCAAACAGCGCAAAAGGCGCGATGGCCAGGCCTTCGGTCCAGGATTTGTTGCGGCCGAAAAACCGCGTCAGCATCATGCACATCAGCAGCGGCATCGCAATGCCGATCAATGCATGCGTGATCGCAACCTCCGAGGTGATCAGCCGGTAAAACGTTTCCCACTCCGACCCCTTGGCCAGCAGCTGCTGGGAAATGCCGGCCTTGTCCAGTCCGCCCGACACACCGACAACGATGGGTGTTCCCACCGCGCCAAAGGACACCGGGGTTGACTGAACCATCATGCCCAGCATCACCGCACCCATCGCCGGAAAGCCCAGCGCCACCAGCAACGGCGCAGCGACGGCAGCCGGCGTGCCAAATCCGGAGGCCCCTTCGATGAAGCAGCCAAACAGCCACGCCACGATGATGACCTGGACCCGACGGTCCGGGCTGATGTTGCTAAAACCGCCGCGTATGGCCTTGATGGCGCCGGAATGTTTCAGCGTGTTGAGCAGCAGGATGGCGCCAAAGATGATCCACAGGATGGCGCCTGTCAGCACCAGGCCCTGAAGGCTCGACGCCAGCACACGGTTGACTGTCATGTCCCAGGCGGTGAGTGCAATCAGCGCCGTCACCAGCAGCACAATGGGCATGGCCCGCTTTGCCGGCCAGTTCAGGCCGACCAGCAGCACAGCGGCCAGCACCAGTGGCGCAAACGCCAGAAGGGAGAGCAGGGTCTGGTTCATGCCGCGAGCCCGACAAAAAGGTAGGTCCTGTCGAAAAAGGCGGGTAACGGGTGTAATGTCATGCGGCTGTCTCCTGGAGGTTTGATGGTTTGCAGGGGCGATTTTTTCGCTCTTGACGGGTTGCACGAGCGCCTCGGCTGTCCGGGCGTGCGTCAATCCGAGGCCGAACTATAGGGACAAAGCGCCTCGCTAGTTTGAATCTTCTTGATGAAGCGATTGCAAAAATTTTGTAGACCTTTGTTTCCGGCTGTGCTTCAAAAGTGTAAAACAACGGAGAAAAGGCGTTGAATCGGCTGGTGAATGGCGCTGATATGAAGCTGTTTGTCGAAGGCGACTGGACACGTTGCGAAACGCTTGCATGACCACAAACGCTGAAACTGGTGGTTGAAGAAGCTGCTCGCACGACTGGATAGACAATAGCCGTCACTGTGTGCTGCTCTTGCTGAAGAACGTGATGCAGCGTTGCAAAACGCCGATGGGCAACAGGCTGCGCGCGCGATGCACAGGAGCACAACGCACAAGTCGCTGTTCGTGTGAACACGATTGATGAAACACTGGCGTCTGCATGACCGGGGGTGTAAGAACTTTTGTGTAAACGGTCAAACGGCAGGAAACTGCTGCACTTCAAGAAACCTTATGAAAAATTTGACTGCCTGGAGATTCACTTGACCACCATCAATAACCACATCAACGTCAGCAACTCCGGGAGCTTCGTCCTGTTCGGCGGCATCAACGTCCTCGAATCGCGCGATTTGGCCTTGCGTTCGTGCGCGGAATATGTGCGTGTCACCCAGAAGCTCGGCATTCCCTACGTCTTCAAGGCCAGCTTTGACAAGGCCAATCGTTCGTCCATCCATTCCTACCGGGGTCCCGGACTCGAAGAAGGCTTGCGGATTTTTGAAGCGGTGAAGGCGGAATTCGGGGTTCCGCTGATCACCGATGTGCACGAGACCTGGCAGGCGGCGCTTGTGGCCGAGGTGGTCGATGTGCTGCAGCTGCCGGCCTTTCTGGCGCGGCAAACCGATCTGGTGGTGGCGCTGGCCAGGACCGGCCGCGTCATCAATATCAAGAAGCCGCAGTTCCTCAGCCCCGCGCAGGTGGCCAACATTGTCGAAAAATTCAGGGAAGCCGGCAATGACCAGCTGATTTTGTGCGACCGTGGCACCTGCTTCGGTTACGACAACCTGGTGGTGGACATGCTCGGCTTCGGGGTGATGAAAAAGGTTTGCCATGACTTGCCGATCATTTTTGATGTCACGCACGCGTTGCAGCAGCGCGACCCCGGGGGCGCCGCATCGGGCGGTCGTCGCCAGCAGGTGGCCGACCTGGCGCGCGCCGGCCTGGCGGTGGGCCTGGCGGGCCTGTTTCTGGAAGCGCATCCTGATCCTGACCATGCCCGGTGCGACGGTCCGAGTGCCTTGCCGCTGGACCAGCTGGAGCCTTTTCTGGCGCAGATGAAGGCGCTCGATGACCTGGTGAAGTCGTTCGCGCCGTTGCCGATCAAATAAGAGCCCTGACCGGGCCTGCCGTTTCTGCGCCGCGCGCTGTTCAGAGCTGAAACGCCAGCCAGCGGATCAAGCCTTCTGAAAACTCGACCATCGCACTCGGGGCTTTTGCGCGGTACAGCCGGGCCGTGGCGCGCTGCTGCTCGATCCAGCAGGCAAAGCGATGCACGTCGGCGGGCCTGAAAAAGGCAATCATCAATTCGTAATTCAGGAACAGGCTGCGCTCATCGAGGTTGGCCGATCCGGCCAGCGCCAGCTCGGTGTCAATGACGACGGCCTTGGCATGGACCATTCCATCGACCAGCCAGACGCTCGCGCCTGCGGCCGCCATCTCGCGCAGGGCGGCTGGCCGTGCCATATCGGCCAGCCGGTGGTTGGAACGGCGCGGCAGCACCAGGTCGACGGTCACGCCGCGACGGGCGGCCAGTGTCAGCGCCATCAGCAGCGTGGAATCGGGCACAAAGTAGGGCGTGATGAGCAGGATGCGGCTGCGCGCCGTGAAGCAGCTGGCAATCAACAGCGAATACAGCGTGTCTTCTGACTGGTCGGGGCCGCTGGCAATCAGCTGCGCGCCCGCCACGTCTGAAGCCGGCTCGGCCAACGCGGGCTGTGGCCTAGCCTTCTGCGCGGCCTGCGTGGCAAAGTCCCAGTCCTGGTCAAAGCGTTGCTGCGCCTGGCGCGCCAGGTCGCCGCGAAAGTCAAAGCTCAGATCGATCCAGGGCGCTTTGGGCGGCTGGCTGGCCGCGTCGCCGACAAAGTATTCAGCCGCCAGGTTGCGGCCCCCGGACCACATCCGCTGGCCATCGGCCATCACCATCTTGCGGTGATTGCGCAGATTGGTTCGGCCAGGCAGTGGCGAGCGAAAAGGCGAGACGAACAGCGCCACCTGCACGCCGGCCGCCGACAGCGGCTTCAGGTCGGGCCGTCCGCCCAGGTACACGCCGATGCCGTCCACCAGCAGGCGCACGCGCACGCCGCTGCGCGCCTGCTGCATCAGCAGTTCGCTGACTTCCCGCCCCAGGGCGTCGCGGCCGAGCAGAAAAGTGCAGATGTCCAGCGTTTGTCTGGCCTCCAGCAGCACGCTGCGAAGTGCGGCCAGTGCTTCTTTTCCATTCCGGTGAATGGCCAGCTGCTCGTAGGTCGCAGCGCTCGGAAGGCCCATGGCTGCGGCCAGCTGCTGGAACCGGTACGCCGGCGCGCCTGACGGGGGTCCGTTGACTGGCACGGCAGGCGTGTCACGCAGCAGCGGGCCACGCGTCACCTTGCGGCTGCCGAACAACAGGTACAGAGGAAGCGCCAGGTAAGGCATCAGCGCGAGCGACACGACCCAGGCAATGGCTGCCGACGGGTGCCTGCGCTGGCGCCGGGTGTGCGAGGCGATGACGTAGACCATCAGCCCCGACAGCGTCACCAGGCCGTGTACCGTCAGCCCCCACTGGCTGAGGAACTCATGCAGGCGGGGCATCATGAAACCAGCGCCTGGCAGCGTTTCAGGCTGGCAACTGTTGGCTTTGATCGGGACGGGCAGATGTGCATCGAACCACTATATCGCCGTGGATGCGCGATCACTGCGGTCAAGTCATACCGAAAAATCCGAGGGTTTCCACTATTTACAACGACGGACAGAAAGCATGCTTGCGTTAAAAGTCGTGTGATGGTGTAATTGCTGCACTGCAACATTTATTTGACATCAACCCAAGGAGCCACCATGAACTTCACCAACGACCAGCTGATCGCCACCCAGAAATCCAATGTCGAAGCCTTTGCCGGCCTGTCGGAAAAAGCATTCGCCAGCTTTGAAAAGCTGATCGAGTTGAACATGGCCGCTTCCAAGGCCCTGATGGGCGAGTCCATCGGCCACCTGCAAGCCCTGACCGAAGTCAAGGATGCCCAGGCCCTGATGACCCTGCAATCGGGCATGGTCAAGCCAATGGCTGAAAAAGCAGCGTCCTATAGCCGCCACCTGTATGACATCGTGTCCGGCAGCAGCGCCGATTTCACAAAGGTGTTCGAATCGGCCAGCGCTGAATCGCAAAAAGCCGTCACCGAATTGCTGGAAACCTCGCTGAAGAATGCACCGGCCGGTTCCGAAGCCGCTGTGGAAGTCTTCAAGTCCGCCATGACCGCCGGCAACAATGCCGTCGAAACCGCCCAGAAAAGCGCCAAGCAGGCTGCGCAACTGGTCGAGTCCAACATCTCCTCGCTGTCTACCGCTGCCCAAAAAGCCGAGTAAACACTGATGCAGATCCCGGGGCGCTCAACGCCCCGGCAGCACATGGCGGCACCTTCGGGTGCCGTTTTTGTTGGCGGTCGTGCAATTTTCCGGCCGGGTGCGCCGGCAGGCCATCACGATCCGGCATGCGCTCGCCGACAATGCAGGCCATGACCAAACACCTGATCCATCCAGCGACCGTGCCCGAGTTTGAAGAGGAGTTCATCACCGGACTCAAAGCCATCTTCGAGGAAAAAATCGTCTTCAACCAGCTGCTCGGCCTGCAGATCACCTCGCTCAAGGCCGACCGGGTCACGGCCCGCATCGACATGCGGCACGATCTCATCGGCCATCCGGCCTACAACCGCATCCATGGCGGCGTCATCAGTGCCGGGCTGGACGCCATGGGCGGGCTGGCGGTGATGGCGGCCATTGGCGCCCGTCACATGGACGACACCCCGGAGCAGCGGCTGCAGCGCTTTCACAAGCTTGGCACGATTGACTTGCGCGTGGATTACCTGCGCCCCGGCATCGGTGCGCATTTCGAGCTGCGCGCCGAAGTGATGCGCCTGGGCTCGCGCGTGGCGAGCACGCGCATGGAGTTTCTGGGCGCAGACGGCAAGCTGCTCTCGACGGCGGCAGCGGCCTACATCGTTTCCTGAGGGCTCAAGGCGAAGCCGCCAGCGCTGGCGCAAACACCAGACGCTGGCTGACGGCCTCCACCCGCGCCCGGTGAATCCACTCGCCGATCTTCGGGCCGCTCTGGCCGGCCGCCATGGCCTGGGTGGCCACCTGCTCGGTTGCCACGCTCTGGGCCGCAGCCAGCGCTGCCAGCAGGCGGGGCCGCTGCGGGTAGGGCGTTTGCTCTAACCCCAGCCGGCCGCGCGCATCGCATTCGCAGGCCAGCAAGATGTCGGCAAACCGCTGCGGCTTGCGAAACGCATCGCAGCGCTCCAGCAGGCGCACCACGGCGGCGGGGCTGAAGCCTGCGCTGCGGTGGATGTTACCGTGCTCGCGCGCCACCACGTCGGCGATTTCGCGGCACTCCACCGGCACGCGCAGGCGCTGGCACACGCCCTTGAGCAGCCGGGCGCTGCGTTCCTCGTGACCGATGTGGCGCGGCAGCGCATCGGCCGGCGTCGTTCCCTTGCCCAGGTCGTGGCACAGGCAGGCAAAACGCACCGGTAGCGGCGCACCGAGTTGCGCCGCCATGTCCAGCACCATCAGCAGGTGGATGCCGGTATCGACTTCGGGATGGTATTCGGCCCGCTGCGGCACGCCCCACAGCCGGTCCACTTCGGGCAGCAGATGGCGCAGCGCACCGCATTCGCGCAGCACGTCAAGCATGCGTGAGGGCTTGTGCTCCATCAGGCCGCGC
The DNA here is from genome assembly GCF_010365105.1 of Polaromonas sp. Classification (GTDB taxonomy): domain Bacteria; phylum Pseudomonadota; class Gammaproteobacteria; order Burkholderiales; family Burkholderiaceae_C; genus Polaromonas. Next base: position 122,380 of record NZ_JAAFGZ010000015.1, read on the forward strand.
GCCAGTTCCTGCCAGACGCGCTCGGGCACCAGCGCATCCACCTCGCCGTCTTCAACCATTTCGCGCATCATCGCCAGCGTTTCGGGCGCGATGGAAAAGTCGGCAAAGCGCGCCGCAAACCGGGCCAGCCGCAGGATGCGCACCGGGTCTTCACGGAAGGCGTCGGTGACGTGGCGCAGCACCCTGGCCTGCAAATCGCGCTGGCCGCCGTAAGGATCGATCAAGGCACCAAAATCAGGCTCAAAAAGACCTTTTACGCTTTCTGGATGTGCGGGTGCAGCTATTGAATTGATAGTCAGGTCGCGCCGCGCCAGGTCCTGCTCCAGCGTGACTTCGGGCGCCGCATAGACCTCGAAGCCCCGGTAGCCGCGCGCGCTGTTGCGCTCGGTGCGCGCCAGGGCGTACTCTTCGCGGGTTTGCGGGTGCAAAAATACCGGAAAGTCCTTGCCGACCGGCAAGAAGCCCTGCGCCGTCAGGGCCTCGGGCGTGGCGCCCACCACCACCCAGTCGTGGTCCTGCACCGGCAGGCCCAGCAATTTGTCGCGCACCGCACCGCCGACCATGTAGATTTTCATGCGGGCAGTTTAGCGCCGCCATGAAGGCAGGGATGGACCTGTGCTGGCAGGCTGTTGACCCGCTGGCGCAAGCGCCGGTTTCCTACCGCGTTTGTCGAATATCACCAGCGCCGGCCGGTAGGCAGTCCGGGGATGCTTTGGGTATCCGGGCCACGCCATACCGTGTGGCCGGAATGCCTTGAAATGGACGACACCTCCATGCTTTTTTCCGTATCCGAAAACCCTTGTTCCGGACCCTTGACGCCTTGCCTGCCGTGCCCCGCCAGCCAGGAGGCCGCATGGATCTGCTGAACCTGGTGCAATGGCCGGCCATGCTGGTCACCGTGGTGGCGTCCTGGTATGTGGCGTCCAGCCGCAAGGGCAAGCGCAACTGGGGCTTCTGGCTGTTTCTGGCCAGCAATGTGCTGTGGATCGTCTGGGGCGTTCACACCGGCGCGCCGGCACTGATCGTGCTGCAGGTCTGCCTGGCGGCGATGAATATCCGCGGGGCGATGAAGGCGCAGGCTTGACGCCCGGCCTGTGCCGGGTTCAGCGCTGCAGGCGGTAGGGTTCCTCGAACGCGCGAAAGTCGTTTTCCGCCAGCGCGCCGGCAATCCACCCCTTCACGCCGGGCATGGCGCACAGGCGCTCGATATAGGCGGCAATGTCGTCAGGCACCGGAAGGGCATAGCTTTTGAGCCGCATGCAGACCGGCGCGAAAAAAGCGTCGGCAATGCAGAAGTCGCCAAACAGCATCGGCCCCTCGTGTCCGGCCAGCAGCTCACGCCACATGGCGACCAGGCGCGCCACGTCGGCGCGCACGCCAGGCTTGTCGCGCCAGACCAGCTGGCCGGCGCTCGCCAGGTCGGCCTCGATGTTCATCGGGCAGGCGCCACGCAGGGCGGCAAAGCCGCTGTGCATTTCGGCGCAGATGCTGCGCGCCCGGGCCCTGGCCTGAACGCCTTGCGGCCAGAGGTTTTTTTCAGGAAAAAGCTCTGCCAGGTATTCGGCAATCGCCAGCGTGTCCCAGACCCTGAAGCCGTCGTCGTCCAGCACCGGAACCTTGCCCACCGGGCTGACGGTGCTGATCTGTTTGCGGAACTCTGAACCCTCGTCAAAGGAATCGAAGCGAACGACGATATCTTCAAAGGCAATGTCGGCCTGCGTGAGCAACACCCACGGCCGCATTGACCAGGACGAATAGTTTTTGTTGCCGATGTAGAGCTTGAGCATGGGGTTTCCGGGTGAAGGTCAGGGTAGGTAAAGGTTCAGAACCGGCCGGAGGTTTTCCGTTTCGCCATCAGGCCGCTGCGCAAACCCCGCGCGCCCAGATAGGTCGGGCCGATCGCCGCCAGCGACGCCGGCGTGATGCCCAGTGCCTGCAGTCCGGGCAGCTTGCCGGTGGCGACGTTGTCGGTCTTCATGGCGTCCAGGTTGTCGCGGCTGAGAACCGGGTCGCCGGGCGCCAGTTCCATGAAGAAAGCCTGCACCCGGGCCAACGCATCGGGCAGGCCGATGACCGGCCGGCCCTGGCCATGGGCAATGCCGGCGTAGCGGCCGGCCAGCTGCACCAGCTGGCGCAGCGTGAAGACATCCGGGCCGCAGGCTTCATACACCTGGCCGATGGTCTCGGTGTCCTCCAGGCATTGCACCACGGCGCTGGCCACGTCGCCGACCCACACCGGCTGGAAGCGCGCCTCGCTGCCGGCCAGCGGGATCACCGGAAACACCTGCTGCAGACTGGCGAAGGTGTTGAGAAACTTGTCGTCCGCGCCAAAGATGACGCTGGGGCGCAGCACCGTCACGTCCAGCCCGGAGCCGAGCAGGGCGGCTTCGCCGCGCGCCTTGCTGCGCTGGTACATCGATGCCGATTCGGTGGAGGCGCCCAGTGCGCTGATGTGCACCAGCCGCCGTACGCCGGCGGTTTTGCAGGCGCGCACCAGGTTCAGCGGCCACTGCACATGCGCCTTTTGAAAGGCGTCTTCCGAGCCGTGCAGGATGGCGATCAGGTTGACCACCGCGTCGTGCCCGGCCACCAGCGCGGCCAGCGCTGCAGCGTCATGCAGATCGATCTGCGCCACGTCCACCAGCGGCAGCAGTTGCAGGTGCCGGGCGCTGGCGCTGCGGCGCGTGGCCACGGTCACGCGGCACTGCAGCTGGTTGAGCTTTTCGCAAACCTGGGTGCCGACAAAGCCGGTGCCGCCAAAGATCAGAACTTTTTTCATAAGGCCTAATTTAGCGTGTTTAACGGGGTTTTCCCTGAAAACCTGTTTTTTTAAGGCCTCAATCCTGCGGGATTGCCAGAGCATCCGGGTTGTGCGACCGGCCTGGCAGAAAAAACCGGTGGCTGGCGCGCAGCAACGCGGCCATCTCTCGCCCTTGGCCTACATGCCAGCCTGCCGCCTTGTTCGCATAATGAACCGATGAACATTTTCGAAGCATTGCGCATCAGCCATGTGACCCAGCGCGCACTGGCCGACAACCTGATCCTGACGCAGGGCGATACGGCTGAAAGAGCGTCGATCTTCCGTTCGCTCAAGCTTGAACTGGCAGCGCACGCGGCGGCAGAAGAGCGGTTTTTTTACGTGCCGCTGATCGCGCATGACATGACGCAGGAGCCTTCGCGCCATGGCATTGCCGAGCACCACCAGATGGACAAGCTGGTCGAGGCGCTGGACGCCACCGACCCCAGCTCGCCCGCCTGGCTGGCGGCGGCACGGGCGCTGCATCACAAGATACATCACCACCTGGAAGACGAGGAACACAGCGTCTTCCAACTGGCCGGCAAGGTGCTGGGCGAGGACGAAAAACTGTCACTGGCGCGCGACTACGAAGCTGAATTCGTCTCGCAGCGCCTGAAGGACTGATCACCGCATCGACCGGCGCTGTTTGGCAGCAGACCCAGTGCCTGTCCTGCCCAACACTTTCGTCAACCACCAGCGCTTCTGGTTTTTCCACCAGCCTGACCAGGCGCGGTATCACGCTGAAGATGGCCAGCGCCAGCAGCGTGCTCATCACGGTCGTGGACTCGCGCCCCATGCCGGCAGCCACGCCAATGGCGGCGGTCAGCCAGATGCCGGCAGCGGCCGTCAGGCCCCTGACCTTGTCCTCGTTGTCGCCCTTGAGAAGGGTGCCCGCGCCCAAAAAACCGATGCCCGCAATGATGCCTTGCACCACGCGGCTGACGGCATCGTCTTCCATGCCTGACTGCTGCGACAGCAGCACGAACAGCGCCGCGCCCATGGCCACCAGCATGTGGTTGCGCACACCGGCCGCCTTGCCTTTTTGCTCGCGCTCGATGCCCAGCAAGCCGCCCAGCAGCACAGCCAGCGTCAGGCGAAGCAAAATCCGGGTGACCTGCGCGGCATCGGGCAGGTCGGAAAATTCACAGGCGATGGTCTGCGCCACCTCCTGCCACATGCCTGAACCCATTGGAACTCCCTGTATTCAACTTTTTTAGAGTCAAAAGTACTCGTTGCGTATAGCTGGTATACATAAGCCGCTATTTATTCAATAGCAATCAAGGCCTGGCGATCTTTTGCGGCTTGCCGGCTTCGTCAATCGCCACGTAGGTCAGGCTGGCTTCGGTGACTTTGTAGTAGCGGCCCTGCGCCCGGAAACCTTCGGCAAAGACCTCGACCTGCACCGTGATCGAGGTATTGCCGATGCGGGTCACGGTGGCAAAGAACGACAAAATGTCGCCGACCCGCACCGGCTGCTTGAAGATGAACTGGTTGACGGCCACGGTCGCCATGCGGCCATCGACATAGCGCGCCGGCAGCACCGCGCCGGCCAGGTCCACCTGCGCCATCACCCAGCCGCCAAAAATGTCGCCGTTGGCATTGCAGTCGCGTGGCATCGGGATCACCTTGAGCACCAGTTCCTTGTCGGTCGGCAACTGGCCATGCAGGGCGCGGGTTTCCAGGTCGGCGGCGGCAACGGCGCCGGGGGCAGCGGCAGCGCTGGCGCCGGTATTGGCCGGCAGGGCGCTTGATTCGGGGGACATAGGCACAATCTCTGAGGTTTGAAAAATGACTCTCCAACGATTGTGACTTATGCGCTCCCGAGCTTCCACCGCTGATTCCTATCCGGCACCTGCCATGGCAACCCCAGGCGCCCTGGCGGCCCCCGCGCCTGTGCGTTCCGACTGGGCGACACTGAAAAGACTGTTCCCCTACCTGTGGGAATACAAGTGGCGCGCCCTGGCCGCGCTGACTTTCATGCTGGGCGCCAAGCTGGCCAACGTCGGCGTGCCGCTGCTGCTCAAAGACCTGGTCGATACCCTGAGCCTCAAGCCGGGCGATGTGCAGGCGGTGCTGGTCGTGCCGTTGGCCTTGCTGGTGGCCTATGGCCTGCTGCGCCTGTCCACCACGCTGTTCACCGAGCTGCGCGAACTGGTGTTTGCCAAGGCCACCGAAGGCGCGGCACGGCGCATTTCGCTTGAAGTATTCCGGCATTTGCATGCGCTCAGCCTGCGCTTTCACCTGGAGCGCCAGACCGGCGGCATGACGCGCGACATCGAGCGCGGCACACGCGGCGTGCATTCGCTGATCTCTTACTCCCTCTACAGCATCATCCCCACGCTGATCGAGGTGACGCTGGTGCTGAGCCTGTTGGCAATCAAGTTCGATGTCTGGTTTGCCGGCATCACCCTGATTGCGCTGGTGTTCTACATCACCTTCACCGTGACGGTGACCAACTGGCGCACGCAGTTTCGCAAGACCATGAACGAGCTGGATTCGCTGGCCAGCAGCCGCGCCATCGACTCGCTGCTCAACTACGAAACCGTCAAGTATTTCAACAACGAGGAGTTCGAGGCCAGGCGCTACGACGAGAACCTGGTGCGCTACCGTGCTGCTGCCATCACCAGCCAGCGCACGCTGAGCATGCTCAACGCCGGGCAGCAGCTCATCATTGCCTTTGGCCTGGTGGCGATGCTGTGGCGCGCCACGCAAGGCGTGGTCGATGGCCGCATGACGCTGGGCGACCTGGTGATGGTCAACGCCTTCATGATCCAGCTCTACATTCCGCTGGGTTTCCTGGGCGTGATCTACCGCGAGATCAAGCAGAGCCTGACCGACCTGGAAAAAATGTTCACGCTGATGGAAAAAGAGCGCGAGATAGCCGATGTGCCCGGCGCGCAGCCGCTGCGAATCGAATCGACACCTGCGGTGCGCTTTGAAAACGTCAGCTTTGCCTACGACCCGGCGCGGCCTATTTTGCACAACGTGAGCTTCGAGATTCCGCCCGGCAAGACCGTGGCCGTGGTCGGCTCGTCGGGCGCGGGCAAGTCGACGCTGGCGCGGCTGCTCTACCGCTTTTATGACGTGCAGCAGGGCCGCATCACGATTGGCGGGCACGACATCAAGCAGGTCACGCAGGCCAGCGTGCGCCAGGCCATCGGCATCGTGCCGCAGGACACGGTGCTTTTCAACGACACGGTCGAGTACAACATCGCCTACGGCAAACCCGGTGCGACGCATGAAGAGGTCGAGGAAGCCGCCAGGGCCGCGCGCATCCACGATTTCATTGCTTCGACGCCGACGGGCTACCAGACGATGGTTGGCGAGCGCGGCCTGAAGCTGTCAGGCGGCGAAAAGCAGCGCGTGGCGATTGCCCGCACGCTGCTGAAAAACCCGCCGGTGGTGATTTTTGACGAAGCCACGTCGGCGCTGGATTCGGCCAATGAACGCGCCATCCAGAGCGAGCTGCGCACCGCTGCGCAAAACAAGACCACTTTGGTGATTGCGCACCGGCTGTCCACGGTGGTTGATGCGCACGAGATACTGGTGATGGACGATGGCCGCATCGTCGAGCGTGGTCACCACGCCGCCTTGCTGGCCGCCAACGGCCGCTACGCCGACATGTGGGCCATGCAGCAGCAGGCGAGCGAGCGGATTATGGACGAAATAGGGGTTTAGCGCTTATGGTGCCGGGGCAGGAAGCTATCAATAAAGAAGCGTTATGGCCAGAGCAGCGGTGCTGGCCAAATCCATCTGATGCACGGCAGTTGTCATCGGACGCGGCGTGAAACACGCTTCCCAGACGCTTTGCGACGTGTAGCTGGAAACGCTCCAGCGCCTGCCTTCGACCCATCCGGCGCGCTGCGGATGCCAACAGCGCACCCACCCGTCGCCTAGAGCCAGCTATTGATTCAGTCGCTAGCGGATGGGCGGCACGCGGTGGGTTTCCAGCCCGCTGTCTTTTTCCACGCCCAGCATCTTCAGGCGGATCATCTCGATGGCATGCACCGGCTCCAGGCCTTTGGGGCAGACCTCGGCGCAGTTCATGATGGTGCGGCAGCGAAACAGGCGGTAGGGCCCGCTCAGGTTGTCGAGCCGCTCGTCGGTGGCGCGGTCGCGGCTGTCGGCGATGAATCGGTAGGCCTGGATCAGTCCGGCGGGGCCGACGAACTTCTCCGGGTTCCACCAGTACGACGGGCACTGGCTGCTGCAGCAGGCGCACAGGATGCATTCGTAGGCGCCGTTCAGCTTGTCGCGATCGGCCGGCGACTGCAGCCGCTCCTTCTCCGGCGGCGTCTCGTCGTTGATGAGGTAGGGTGTCACCGAGTGGTACTGCCGGAAGAAGTTGGTCATGTCGACCACCAGGTCGCGAATGATCGGAAAGCCCGGCAGCGGGCGCAGCACCACCGGCTCCCTGAGGCTGGCGACCCGCGTGACGCAGGCCAGGCCATTGCGGCCGTTGATGTTCATCGCGTCCGAGCCGCAGACGCCCTCGCGGCAGGATTTACGCAGGGTCAGCGTCGGGTCCTGCGCCTTCAGCCGGACCAGCACGTCGAGCAGCATGTGGTCGCTGTGGCCGAGTTCGATCTCGTAGTCCTGCAGGAAGGGCTTGTCGTCCGTCTCGGGGTTGTAGCGGGAAATGGAGAGTTTCATGAAGCGCTTCCGGTCAAGGGTTTTGGGTCTGTCGGCGCACTCAGCCCTGCGCCCGCCAGAGGATCCAGACAAGCCACACGGCCATGCCGAGAAGGCCCGCGATCAACACGCCCAGCAACACGGGACGCAGCCGGGCCGGCCGCACATAGTCGAACAGCACATCGCGCAAGCCCACCCCCATGTGCCCGAGCAGCGCCGCAAAAAAGACAAACAGCGCCATCGACATGCCCGGATGGCCGATCCAGGCGTGCCACTCGCTGTAGGTGTGGCGCGGACGCAATGACAAGGCGCCCACCACGAACACGATGAAGAGCAACATGTAAACGGCACTGACGCGCTGCACCAGCCATGCCGGCAAGCCGGAGGTTTGCGCCTTCACAGCCAGACTCCCGCTGCGACCAGCGCCGCGGCCAAGCCGCCGACGTTCACCCACCAGGCGCTGCGCCGTGCGGTGACAAAGGTCGAGCCCACGCTCATATCGGTCAGAAGATGGCGGATGCCTGCCAGCATGTGATGGGTCAGCGCCCAAAGCTCGATGAACACGACCGCCTTGATGGCCGGATGACCGAACAACCCCGTCGCGTCGTCGAAACCCTGCTCGCTGCGCAGCGAAAGCTCCAGCAGGTAAACGAGGACCGGAACACTTGCCGCCAGCAAGACGCCTGTCACCCGGTGCGTGATGGACGTGAGCGCGCCCACCGGCATCTTGATCTGCAGAAGGTTCAGGAAAACAGGACGGGAAGAATGTTTCATGCGCGTGCCTTTCGTTGAACCCTGAAAGCGCCGTAACGGTCGAAAAGCGGTGTGCCGCGTCGTGAAGCGGCGCACCCGGACAATGCCTGCGCACCGGCATCATTTGCCGTGCCGCAGTATTCAATTCAATTCAGTTCTGATAATTTCGATGCAGGGAACCGTCTTGATGGCCCGTCGGCATCGCGCCGCCTTCGTTTTCCCAGCGTGCGGCTGATCGCCGTTCCGATGTACTGTCCCGCAGGGCGAGCTGCTCGGCCGAAACACATGCGCGGACCGCCAGACGCCGGTCAAGGCGGTGCAGTACGTACCAAACTGCCAGAGCACCGCCGGTGCATAAAAGCAATCTCATGGCTTGATGCCAGCGAACATCGCCGCTTCCAGTGCCAGTGGCCAGTTGGTTTCCAGTGTTGGATCTGCAGGCCAGCATGATGGAGTTCTCACCGTCGTCGTTTGCCTGTCGTTCATGAGCGTTTTGCATTTCAGCGTTTGCATTTCAGTCGAACGGACACCCGGACAAAGATACAGTTTCTCCCCGTGCATGATGCGAAGCCTTAGGACATCGCCTGTATCCATGCCCCGAACACCGCTTACAGCAGCGGACAACGGCGAAGAAGAAGATCAAGGTTATTCCAGTCGGTGACCTTTTCACGCAGGGCAGTGGTCGTGCGCGAAATGCGCACAAACCAAGCTGGCGGTAGGGCGCCCCGGCAGCAAACGCCGCCAGATGTCACCCAGCTTTCAGGAGTCGATGCCATGGCCATACGCTTGCAACAGATGCAACCCGCCCTTGTTCACCTGCCAATCACCTTGCTGCACCTGGCGGCCGGCGCCGATTTGCTCGGTTGCCTGACTGGCAACCGGTCGCTCCATTCGTTCGGTCAGAAAACCACTGCAATTGCGGCCTTCGGAGCCGTCGCCTCGGCGGTCACCGGGCTGATCGCCGCAGAGGACGTCAACGTCGAGGGCGACGCGCGCGACATGCTGATGACGCACCGCAAGCTGAACTTCGCCGCCACGGTGGTCGCCAGCATCCCGACGTTCGCCTGATCGCAGACGAAACGGAATCTCGATGGCCACTGCACGCATTCCAGCCCGCCACGTCGCTCTCAAGCGGGCGTACGAGCCCGCCACCGCCGAAGACGGCAACCGCATCCTGGTCGACCGGCTGTGGCCGCGTGGCGTCTCGAAGGCCGACGTGGCAGTGACGCAATGGATGAAAGAGATCGCGCCCAGCACCGCGCTGCGCCAGTGGTTCGGCCACGACCCGACGCGCTGGGGAGAGTTCCGCCTGCGCTACCGGGATGAGCTGCGCCGCAACGCCGAATTGCTAGGCCAATTGCGTTCATTGGCGCGGGCCGGCAAACTGACGCTGGTTTATTCCGCTCATGACGAGGTGCACAACGACGCGGTGGTTTTGCGCGAGATGCTGCTGGGACGCTGACCGCCGGCCTTTACTGTTACTGGTAGCCTATTCCCATCACGTAGTCGCGCAGCAACGACTCTTCGTACTGCTCTTGCGTCAACAGTTCGCGCAACGCATCCCGTGCGTTGATGACGCCCGACGGAATGGCGTGCTGATCGACCACGGGCACATGGACAAAGCCCCGCGCCTGCATCATCGCCAGGACATCGGCCAAGCCATCGGCAGGATGGCAAAAAGCGACATCGCGCGTCATCAGGCTGGCAGCCGACGTGGTGCAGGCGCTGCCCGCGCAGTGACCAATGCAGCGCACGACGTTTGTCTTGGTGATGACACCCGCCATGCGGCCATCAGTCTCGCAGACGACTACGAGACTGATGTGGGTGTCGGACAGCAGCGTTGCCACGTCCCTCAAGAGTGCGTCAACGGGAACCGTGATCAGCCGCGAACGGGCGACGGCTTCGATGCTACTGACAAGTTTGGAGTTCATTGTTACTTCCTGATGCCACGGTTTCAGGGATATTGGCAAACTTCAGGCAGACAGTAGCACGAAGTCGGGCGTCGATCGACCCCGCCCGCAGTGAGGTCGGCCAGAGGCCGGCTCGCAGGGCGATTCAACGCGTCGCAAAATGCAAAAAATTCATGCCAAGGAACACTCGATGACAAACCATGAGGGCAACCCGCCAGCGTACCGGTCCGGATCGCCCGACGACCCGCCGCAGTCGATGCTGGGCGAGGAAGATCCGGAGTCAGCGCTTGACCTGTGCCTCTCGGTCCCCCCGACGTTTGCTGTCCAAACCGGCATAAATACCGAGACAAAAGAGGACGATGCCGTCATGGCAGCGCGCGCACTGCAGCTTGGCGAAGCGCTTTCACGATGCGATCACAACGCGGGTGAAGGGCCGGCCTGCCCGCAGGACACCTTCATCGCGGGCGAGGTGCAAACCGAAGTGCATCTCACCAACGCCGAACTGAAGCAACTGCAACTCCGCGTGATCGCGCTGGAGAACCTGGTGACCGCGTTGTTGGCCGAAGCCTCCGACCGGCAACTCGACTTGGCCGGCGCCCTTGCAGCCCATATCGCGCCCAAGCTCGGTTTCACGCCACATCACCTGACGATCCACGCTTCGCGCCAGATGAAACACCTGATCCGCCGTGCCGGCGTCCTCAAGGCCATGCCGCCTTCCTGAATCCAAAGTCGCTGCGTGGGAGAAGGGCAGTAATTACGGGTCAGTACCGTTGCATCGTGCATTCTTTTTGCTCTACCCATGTTGTGTGGAATTGCCTGGAATCTGCCCTGTCGCATTCAGGGCATGCACCAATTTCGCTAATTTGAACGCATTTTCAATAGCCTGCGCCGCGTCGACCAAGGCCAGAACGTTGCGCTTCTGCGCGATGCAGGCGGCCCCCGTTGCGACATCGGTGCTGGCAGTCCGGACGCGTCGTTGGCGCCCTCACCGCGCATTGCGACGGCGTGGCTGCCTTGGTGCAGGCACGCCACCTCGGTTGTTTTATGGCAGGCAGCACACCGCTCGGGATGCCATGTTTCTTTGGTCAAACGCTCCCATAATCCCCACATGGAAACCAAATGGCTGGAAGATTTCGTCTCGCTCGCTGAAACCCGCAGCTTCAGCCGGTCCGCGCAATTGCGCCACGTCACGCAGCCGGCCTTTTCGCGGCGCATCCAGGCGCTCGAAGCCTGGGCCGGGACCGATCTGGTGGACCGAAGTTCCTATCCGACGCGGCTGACGCCGGCCGGCCAGACGCTTTACAACCAGTCGCTGGAAATGCTGCAGGGCCTGCAGTCCACCCGGGCGATGCTGCGCGGCCACACGTCGGCCGGCCAGGACTTCATTGAATTTGCCGTGCCGCACACGCTGGCCTTTACCTTCTTCCCGGCCTGGGTCAGCAGCCTGCGCGACAAGTTCGGCCCGATCAAGAGCCGGCTGATCGCGCTCAATGTGCATGACGCAGTGCTGCGCCTGACTGAAGGCAACTGCGATTTGCTGATTTCCTATCACCACGATTCGCAGCCTTTCCAGTTGAGCGCCGACCGCTATGAAATGGTGTTGCTGGGGCGCGAGGTGCTGGCGCCATTTTGTCGCGCCACGGCGGACGGCCAGCCCGAATTCCGTTTGCCCGGGCGCGCCGGCCAGCCGCTGCCCTACCTGGGCTATGCGCCCGGCGCGTATTTGGGGCGCATGGTCGAGCTGATGCTCAAGCAGGCCGGCGTTCCCATCCACCTGGACCGGGTGTACGAAACCGACATGGCCGAAGGCCTCAAGGCCATGGCGCTCGAAGGGCACGGCCTGGCCTTTTTGCCGCTGAGTGCGGTGAAAAAGGAACTGCGTTCACGAAGGCTGGTCAGCGCCGGCAGCGGTCTGGAAATCACCATGGAAGTGCGGGTCTACCGCGAGCGGCCTAGCGCGCGCCATTCGGCCAAAAGCCACGCGCAGGACCTGTGGGTCTACCTTCAGTCGCAGGCCAACAGCAAGGACAAGGCGGCCGGACTGGGGTTGCTGCTGGCACCACGCCCGCCGGCAGACAAGACGCCGACGACCAACTTATGAAAATTTTGCATAACTGTCCACGCAAACGGCATTGGCGCTTTCAAGATTGCAAATTACAGTTCGTCACACATGGTTTTTGATGACTTTTCTGATGCAGGGTTTTCAGCGTGAAACGCGGGTTGCCGGCGAACTCGGCGGCACAAAGATTGCTTCAATGAAAACCATGAGTGCCGGAGCTGTCAAAGCCCTGGGCGACGTCGTTACCGAATGACCATTGTGCCGCCCAACCCGGGTAAACCTTGGCACAGGGTTGATGTTGCGCTCTATAAAATAGTTTTTTCTAATTGTTTCAATACAGGAGATTTCATGAAATTCAAGACAGCCACTCTGGCACTGGCGCTGTTTGCGTCAGGTGCGGCTTTTGCCCAGGCAACCGACACCGTTGCCAAGGCCAAGGCTTCCGGCGTCGTCACCATGGGCGTTCGGGATTCGTCCGGTGCCCTGTCCTATACCCTGGGTGATGGAAAATACGTGGGTTACCACGTTGAAATCTGCCAGCGTATCCTGGCCAACCTGGAAAAGGCGGCAGGCCGCAAGCTCGAGATCAAGTACCTGCCGGTCACGTCGCAAAACCGCATTCCACTGGTGCAAAACGGCACGGTGGACATCGAGTGCGGATCTACCACCAACAATGCCACCCGCGCCAAGGACGTGGCTTTCGTGCACACCACCTTCGTCGAGGAAGTGCGCATTGCGGTCAAGGCCAATTCGGGCATCACCTCGATTTCCCAGCTGGCCGGCAAGAACGTTGCCACCACCACCGGCACCACTTCCGTGCAGACCCTGCGCAAGAACGAGCGCGCCAACGGCATCGACTTCAAGGAAGTCTATGGCAAGGACCATTCCGACAGCTTCCTGCTGCTGGAATCGGGCCGTGCCGACGCCTTCGTCATGGACGGCTCCATTCTGGCTGGCAATATCGCATCCGCAAAAAACCCGGCTGATTTCAAGATCGTCGGTGAAGTGCTCAGCGTCGAGCCGATTGCCATCATGGTCCGCAAGGATGACGCCGGCCTGAAGAAAATTGCCGACAACACGGTGGACGAGCTGATCAAGACCGGTGAGATGGCCAAGCTCTGGGACAAGTGGTTCATGCAGCCCATCCCGCCGAAGAACACCCGCGTAGGCCTGCCGGTCAGCGAAAGCACCAAGGCCGCCTGGGCCACGCCGAATGACAAGCCGATGGAAGAGTACGCCAAGAAGTAATTCCGGCATCCTGCGCCGACAAACCCCGCTCGTGATTGCGCTGGCGGGGTTTGCTGTTTAGGGCAGGAGTTTCAATGGACAAGACGACAAAAACAACCAGCAGGAGTCAACCATGACGTGGGATTGGAAAGTTTTTTTAAACGATGACGGGGGCGGGCGCACCTATCTCGAATGGATGCTGAATGCCTGGGGCTGGACACTGTCGGTGGCAGTGGCCGCCTGGGTGGTCGCCATGGTGGTCGGCGCCCTGATGGGCACGCTGCGTACGCTTCCCAACAGCCCCTGGCTGGTGCGCCTGGGCAATTTCTGGGTCGAGCTGTTTCGCAACATCCCCTTGCTGGTGCAGATTTTTCTCTGGTATTTTGTGGTTCCCAAGATGTTCCCCGCCATGAAGGAAGTGCCCGGTTTTGTGCTGGTGGTGCTGGCGCTGGGCTTTTTCACCTCGGCGCGTATTGCCGAGCAGGTGCGTGCCGGCATACAGGCCCTGCCGCGCGGCCAGCGCTATGCCGGAATGGCGCTGGGCTTTACCACGATGCAGACCTACCGCTATGTGCTGCTGCCGATGGCTGTTCGCATCATCATGCCGCCGCTGACCAGCGAGTCGATGAACCTGCTGAAGAATTCGTCGGTGGCCTTTGCCGTGTCGATTGCCGAACTCACCATGTTTGCCATGCAGGCGCAGGAAGAAACCTCGCGCGGCGTCGAAATCTATATTGCCGTCACGGCTCTGTATGCGGTTTCCGCCTTTGCGGTCAACCGGATGATGGCGCTGGTCGAAAAGAAAATGCAGATACCCGGCCTGGTCGTGGCAGGCACCACCGGCGGAGGACACTGACATGTTCGGACTTGACCTGACCTTTCTGAACTGGGAGCTTCTTTCGAAGTTCGTCATCAGCGGCTTCTGGTTCAGCGTGCAGCTCACCGTGGTCGCCACGCTTGGCGGCATTTTGCTGGGCACCATGCTGGCGTTGATGCGCCTGTCGGGCAACAAGCTGCTGGCCATTCCCGCCACCATCTATGTCAACGGCATGCGCTCGATTCCGCTGGTGATGGTGATCCTGTGGTTCTTCCTGCTGGTGCCCACGCTCATCGGCCGCCCCATTGGTGCCGAACTGTCGGCCACCATCACATTCATTGCCTTCGAGGCGGCGTACTTCAGTGAAATCGTTCGCGCCGGCATCCAGTCGGTGTCGCGCGGCCAGGTGAACGCCGGCCGGGCGCTGGGCATGACCTACGGCCAGAACATGCGGCTGATTATCCTGCCGCAGGCCTTTCGCAACATGGTGCCGGTGCTGCTGACGCAGACCATCATCCTGTTCCAGGACACCTCGCTGGTGTATGCCATTGGCGCCTACGACCTGCTCAAGGGCTTCACCACAGCCGGCAAGATTTACGGCCGGCCCGAGGAGTCGTACATCCTGGCCGCCGTGGTGTATTTCGTGCTGTGCTACAGCCTGTCCTGGATGGTCAAGCGGCTGAACAACCGCATTGCCATCATTCGCTGATACCTTTCCTGATGCAGTAACACCCCAGAGAATATTGGAGAAGAAGATGATTGAGTTGAAGGAAGTTTCCAAATGGTATGGCGATGTGCAGGTGCTGAACAAGTGCAGCACCCGCATTGAAAAAGGCGAAGTCGTCGTGGTGTGCGGGCCGTCGGGCTCGGGCAAATCGACGCTGATCAAGGTCATCAACGCGCTGGAGCCTTTCCAGAAGGGCCAGATTTTTGTCGATGGCCAGGCGGTGCATGACCCGAAGACCGACCTGCCCAAGCTGCGTTCCAGAGTCGGTATGGTGTTCCAGAATTTCGAGCTGTTTCCGCACCTGAGCGTGACCGAGAACCTGACGCTGGCACAAATCAAGGTGCTGGGCCGCAAGCCCGACGAAGCCAAAACCCATGGCCTGAAATACCTTGACCGCGTCGGCCTGATGCTTCACAAAGACAAGTTTCCGGGCCAGCTGTCGGGCGGCCAGCAGCAGCGCGTGGCGATTGCCCGGGCGCTGAGCATGGACCCGATTGCCATGCTGTTCGACGAACCGACCTCGGCGCTCGACCCGGAAATGGTCGGTGAGGTGCTTGATTGCATGATGGGCCTGGCCACCGACGGCATGACCATGATGGTCGTCACCCACGAAATGGGATTTGCCAAGAAGGTCGGCAGCCGCGTCATCTTCATGGACGTGGGCGGCAAGATTCTGGAAGACTGCTCAAAGGACGAGTTTTTCAGCCATCCGGAAAACCGCCAGGAACGGACCAAGGACTTCCTGAACAAGATCCTGTCGCACTGAGCTTCAAAGAGGGAATTGTCCGGTTTGCCTTCACCACACGGGATGCTAGGATCAAGCTGTATGCGATCCTCGTCAACGTTCACCCTGTATGCCACCGCACATGCACCCGCTGTTCCCGCAGCGGTGCGCGCCGTTGCAGGCTGCCCGGTGCAGTGGCCGCACCAGCCCGTGACACATTCCTGAGCCCGGCGATCCATCCTCCCTTGATTTTCTAGCGCCTTTTTCTGGATCACCGGGCCTCGTTTGCAGCGCTGGCTTGCCGGTAAGCCTGTTCCGGCTTTTTGATTCAGGAGTTCATCCATGGCCACTTCCCCACATCCCGCACGCGTTCTGACCGAACTCGATCAGGTTCGCATCAGCAAGCTGCTCAAGCATCCCGGCATGGCGTTTGCCGCCGAACTGGCATCGGTGATTGACAGTGCCGAACTGGTGTCTTCCTACGACGTGCCGCCCCATCTGGTGACCATGAACTCCCGGGTTCTGATTGCCGACGAGATGCTCGGCGAGGAACGCACCCTGACGCTGTGCTATCCGCCCGATACGGATCCGAACACGGGCTTTGTCTCGGTGTTGTCTCCGGTCGGTACGGCTTTGCTGGGCCTGACGGAAGGCCAGACCGCCCGCTGGAGCGCGCCCGGTGGAGAGCCGGCCTCGGCAAAAATCCTCAAGGTGATTTTTCAGCCGGAAGAAAGCGGGGATTACCTGCGTTGACCAAAAAACAACCGTTTTAGCATCAAAAAAGGCATTCTGCGCAGGCTGTCTATGCTTAAGCAGCTATAAATTCAGGAGTAAAAATCTATCTTCTGCCGTGATGCAAGCACAAAGTGATTTCACTTCAACCAGAAATCTCAGACGTTTGAACGCAAAAAAGCCCCGAAATCCGGGGCTTTTTTGCGTTCGGCGTGGTGCTTATTTCTTGCGCGCGGCAATCGACTTTTCAGCCGTGTTGACCAGGTTGGCGCCGATCTGGTTTTTCCATTTGTCGTACACCGGGCGGGTCGCCTTGACGAAGGCTTCGCGTTCGGACGGGCTGAGTTGCGTCACGGTCACGCCGTTGGCGGCAATGTCCTTGAGCAGCGGCTTGTCGGCTTCGGCCAGGCCCTTTCTGGCGATGACGATTTCCTGCTTGCCGGCGTCCACTGCCGCCTGCTTGACGATGGCCCGGTCGGCGGGCGTCCACGATGCCCAGATGTCCTTGTTCGCCACAAAGATCAGCGGATCAGCCACGTAGCCCCACATCGTGACGTATTTTTGCGCCATGGTGTGCAGCTTGGCGGCGGTATAGATCGCCATCGGGTTTTCCTGGCCATCGACCGCTCCGGTCGCCAGCGCCGGCTGCGCATCGGCCCAGCTCATCTGGGTCGGATTGGCACCCAGCGCCGTGAAGGTGTCGAGGAACAGCGGCGAGCCGACGACGCGGATTTTCAGGCCCTTCAAGTCTTCGGGCATCTTGATGGCGCGCTTGGAATTGCTGATTTCTCGGTATCCGTTTTCGCCCCAGGCCAGCGGCATCACGCCGGCCTTGTCGATGATCCTGAAAATGTCCTTGCCGACCTCGCCCTGCGTCAGCGCGTCCATGGCCGCATAGTCGGGCATCAGGAAGGGCAGCGAAAACAAATTCAGTTCCTTCACCTGCGGCGACCAGTTGATGGTCGAGCCGACGGCCAGGTCGATCACGCCCTGGCGGATGGCGCTGAATTCGCGCGTCTGGTCACCCTGGATCAGCGACACGCCCGGGTACAGCTTGATGTTGATGCGGCCCTGCGTGCGCTCCCGCACCAGATTCGCCCAGATTTCGCCGCCCTTGCCCCACGGGTAAGCGGGCCCGAGCACCAGCGACATCTTGTATTCGGCCTTGTAGGTTTGTGCCTGCGCGGGTGCGGCGGCTGTCAGGGCCAGCGCGGTGGCGGCCAGCGCCAGGCCGAGAAAATTCTTGCGTTTCATGGGGAAGTCTCCTTGGGTAAAAAAAGGGATTCGGGCTCAGTAGCCCAGCTTGCGCGGCAGCCACAGGGCCAGTTCGGGAAAAGCGATCACGGCGACCAGCACCAGGAACATCGCGCCCAGCATCCAGACCACCCAGCGCACGGTTTCTTCCATGCGCACATTGGCAATCCGGCACGACACCATCAGGTTGACGGCCAGCGGCGGCGTGAACTGGCCGAGCGCCACCTTCAACGTCAGGATGACACCGAACCACACCAGGTCCCAGTGGTAAAACTGGGCAATCGGCAGAAGCAGCGGCACGAAGATCAGAAAAATCGAAATGCCGTCGAGGAACATGCCGACGGTGATCAGCATCAAAATCAGGAGCGACAAAATGCCGTATTCGCCCAGCCCCGAGTTGACGATGGCATTCGTCAGCGGGTCAATCACGCCCAGCGTGCTCAGCGAATAGGCAAAAATGCTGGCCAGCGACACCACCAGCAAAATCACCGCCGACAACTCGCCCGACTCGCGCAGGATGGGAAACAGGTCGCGCACCGAGATCGTGCGGTACACCACCATGCCGATAAACAGGCCGTAGAACACGGCGACCACCGCCGCTTCGGTCGGCGTGAACCAGCCGGCGCGCATGCCGCCCAGGATCAGGATCGGTGCGGCCAACCCCCAGACCGCTTCCTTAAAACTGGCCCAGAAAGGCGGGCGCGGCATGCTGGCTTCCAGCGCGCCCATCTTGTGTTTGCGCGACAGCCAGACCGCCGGAACGATCAGCGCCAGCCCGGCCAGAATGCCCGGCACCATAC
>NZ_JAAFGZ010000016.1 GCF_010365105.1 Polaromonas sp.
GTGGAGCGGCTTCTTTGATACTCACCTTGATGACGTCACCAACGCTGGCGTACCGGCGCTTGGATCCGCCCAGCACCTTGATGCACATCACGGACTTGGCACCCGTGTTGTCAGCAACATCGAGTTTGGATTGCGTTTGAATCATTTAAATTGGTTCCCAACTTGCACCGGCATTGGCAGATTGCTGTATGCAAACCACCTGCCAATCAGTCTTGGGCCCGTCGTCCACACTGCAAACCACTTGCAATGCTTCCGCTGGGCAGAAGTTCCTCGCCTTTTAGAGCGAAGCCCACGATTATCACGAAAGTAAAAGCCGGTGTCAACAATGTTTGTAAAAATATTCCTGCCGAATCGTCTGGGATGTCCTGCTGACCACCGCCATCGATGACCCGCCAGGAAAAACAACCGTGCCAGCATCAGGCCGGACAAGGACATTCAGGCTCCAATCAGCCATCTCCGCAATACCAGCGGGCGCAATCAGCTATTAAAAAAATAGCAATCAGACAAGTCAATGTCCCGTGGCTTGCAAAGCACGCCGTCGCACTGAACCAACGCGGGCATCCTCAAACGGGCGCGGGCACTGTGAGGTACTGCTCGCACAGCTTCAAAAACGAGGGCAGTTGCCCGTCGATGCCATTCTCCTGCTGGAGCAGCGCGGCCACTGTCGGCGCCAGGGTGCGCGCCAGCGCCGCGTCCAGGAACAGCAGGCGGGAGCGCCGTGCCAGCACATCTTCCACCGTCCGGGCATATTCATAGCGCGCGGCAAAGCGCACCATGGCTTCACTCAAGCCGCCGCCCAGGTCGTGGTCAGCGCCGCGCATGGTCTGGACCACGCCCGCCTCGCTGCCGTACAGGTGCAGCCCGGGGGCGCTGCTGATCGGGACGCTGGAGCCCTGCGCCCCGACCAGCCTCAGATGGTCGGTCGCCAGCCCGGTGCGCGCCGGCAGCAGTCCGGCGGCAAAGCATTTTTCCAGCACGTCGCCGGCCATGGCGCGGTAGGTCGTCCATTTGCCGCCGGTGACGGTGACCAGGCCGCTCTTGCTGACCAGCACGGTATGCTCGCGCGACAAGGACTGGGTGCGCTCGGCATCGTCATCGGCTGGCTTGACCAGCGGCCGCAGGCCGACCCAGATGCTCTTGATGTCGGCCAGGCCTGGCGCGCGGCTCAGGTAACGGGCCGACTCGCGCAGGATGAAGTCGATCTCTTCCCGAAACGGCAGCGGTTCGCGCGCCAGGTCGCTGCGCGGCGTGTCGGTGGTGCCCAGGATGGTCTTGCCCAGCCAGGGCACGGCAAAAAGCACGCGGCCATCGGCCGTCCTGGGAATCAGCAGGGCATGGTCGGTCGGCAGGAACTCGCGGTCGACCACGATGTGCACGCCCTGGCTGGGGGCGACCATTGGCTTGGCGTCGCGGCCCGTCGCCTGGCCATCCTGCAGGCGCAAACGGTCCACCCAGACCCCGGTGGCATTGACCACGCAGCGGGCATGCAATTCATGGGTATGGCCGGTTTCCCGGTCCTTCACCCACAGGCCGGTGACCTTGCCGTCCTCGTGGATCAGCCGGGTGGCGGCGCAGTAATTGACCAGCAGCGCACTGTGCCGGGCGGCCGTGCGGGCCAGCGCCAGCGCCAGCCGCGCATCGTCGAACTGGCCGTCCCAGTACTTGACGCCGCCCTTGAGGCCTTGCGGCTGCAGCGTGGGCAGGCGCGCCAGCGTGTCGGCGCGGTTCAGGAATTCGGTGTCGCCCAGCCCGTCCTTGCCCGCCAGGGCATCGTAAAGCTTGAGTCCGACACCGTAGAAGGGCGACTCCCAGAACTTGTAGGAGGGCATGACAAAAGGCAGCGGCTGCGCCAGGTGCGGTGCCATGGCGAGCAGCGTCGAGCGTTCGTGCAAGGCTTCGCGCACCAGCGAGATGTTGCCCTGCGCCAGGTAGCGCACGCCGCCGTGCACCAGCTTGGTGGCGCGGGACGACGTGCCCTTGGCAAAATCGTGCGATTCAACCAGCACCACCGAAAATCCGCGCGCCGCCGCGTCGAGCGCCACGCCCAGGCCGGTGGCGCCGCCGCCGATGACCGCCACATCGTACTGGCGCGGTTCGGCGAGCCGGTCCATCAGGGCCTTGCGCCGCGTGCGGGCCGGCAAGGCATCAAAGGCCATGGGCTTTTCATTTCCCGAATTCATAACAACCCATCGTTCACGGTAAATATTGAGCTTACCTCACCCCCTTCTGCACTTCAGGCCCGGCGCGCAGATATTCATCGCGGTGATGTCACCACCGCGCAAGGCGTGACAAGCGCCGTGCAGCGCTGTGAAATACTGTTCCCTGAACTGAACCCAACCCCCAACCCCTTGCGGATGCCATGACCTATCTTCTTGCCCTCGACCAGGGCACCTCCAGTTCGCGCAGCATCGTGTTTGACGAAGAGGGCCGCGTGGTGGCGCTGGCCCAGCAGGAGCTGCCGCAGATCTATCCCCGGCCGGGCTGGGTCGAGCACGATCCGATGGAAATCTGGCGCAGCCAGCTGGCCACGGCCCGGCAAGCGCTGGCCCAAGCCGGGCTGAAAGCTGCCGACATCCGCGCGATGGGCATCACCAACCAGCGCGAAACCACGGTGCTGTGGAACCGCAAAACCGGCCAGCCGCTTCACCATGCCATCGTCTGGCAGGACCGGCGCGCCGAAGCCACCTGCGCGCAACTGCGGGAGCAAGGCCACGAAGCGCTGATCCAGTCACGGACCGGGCTGCTCATCGATGCCTATTTTTCAGGCACCAAGCTCAAGTGGCTGCTCGACCACGTTCCCGGCGCGCGCGCGCAGGCCGAACGCGGCGAACTGGCCTTTGGCACCATCGACAGCTGGCTGGTCTGGCAGCTGACAGGCGGCGCGGTGCATGCCACCGACGTCAGCAATGCGTCGCGCACGATGCTGTTCAATGTGCATGCCAACCAGTGGGACGCCGAACTGCTGGCCCTGCTCGGCATTCCTGCGTCGCTGATGCCCGAGGTGAAACCGTCCAGCGCCCATTACGGCGAGGTGCGGCCCGAACTGCTCGGCCAGTCGATGATGATTGGCGGCGTTGCCGGCGACCAGCAAAGCGCGCTGTTCGGCCAGGCCTGCTTCAAGGCCGGCATGGCCAAGAACACCTACGGCACCGGCTGCTTTTTGCTGATGCACACCGGCACGCAATTCCAGACGTCCGGCAACGGCCTGCTGACCACCAGCGCGGCGCAAACCACAAAGCAAACCGAATTTGCCCTGGAAGGCAGCGTGTTTGTCGGCGGCGCCGTGGTGCAGTGGCTGCGCGACGGCCTGAACGCCATCAAGGGCAGCGCCGAAGTCGAGGCGCTGGCGCAAAGCGTTCCGGACTCGGGCGGCGTGATGATGGTGCCGGCCTTCACCGGCCTGGGCGCGCCCTACTGGAAACCCGATGCGCGCGGCACCATCACCGGCTTGAGCCGCGGCACGACGCTGGCCCACATCGCGCGCGCGGCGCTGGAAAGCATCGCCTACCAGAGCGCGGCGCTGCTGCTGGCCATGAGCCGCGATGCGGTCGCTGCCGGCGCCGCGCCGGTGGCCGAGTTGCGCGTCGATGGCGGCGCCAGCATCAACGACCTGCTGATGCAGTTCCAGGCCGACCTGCTCGGCATTCCGGTGATCCGCCCGGCCGTGACCGAAACCACGGCGCTCGGTGCGGCGTACCTGGCAGGACTGTCCAGCGGCGTGTACCACAGCACCGACGAGCTGGCCAGCCTGTGGCGCGCTGAACGCACTTTCCTGCCGACGCTCAGCCCCGGGCGCGCGGCCGGCCTGATGGCGCAGTGGGAGCATGCCGTGCGGCAGACCGTGCAGACCTGAGGCCACTGCGGGTGGCAAGCACTGGGCGACAATTCCCGGCCGCCAGCGCGCATTCCACCACCCTTCCCAGCCCATCAGCAAACCCACCATCATGACGTCCACAACACCCGACAGCAGCCATCAACACATCGCCTTCATCGGCGGCGGCAACATGGCCAGCGCCATCATCGGTGGCCTGCTCAAGCGCGGCCTTCCAGCCAGCCAGATCCACGTGGTCGAGCCGTTTGCCGAGCAGCGCGCCCGGCTCACGCAGCAGTTCCAGGTCGAAGTCAGCGAAGCACCGGGTGCGTCGCTGGACCGTGCGACGCTGGTGGTCTGGGCCGTCAAGCCGCAGACCTTTCGCGAAGCCGCAGAACAAAGTCGCGCCTACACCGCAACCTCCCTGCACCTGAGCGTGGCCGCCGGCATCCGCTCGGGCAGCATTGCCGGCTGGCTGGGCACCGAACGCGTCGTGCGCGCCATGCCCAACACGCCGGCGCTCATCGGCCAGGGCATGACCGCCCTCTTCGCCCGGCCCGCCGCCAGCGCCACCGACCGGCTTGCCGTGGAACGCGTGGTGCAGACCACGGGCGCGTTTTTGTGGCTGGACCAGGAAACGCAACTCGATGCCGTCACCGCGCTGTCCGGCTCAGGCCCGGCTTACGTTTTTTACTTTATCGAGGCCATGATCCAGGCCGGCACCGACATGGGCCTGAGCCATGAGCAGGCGCACCAGCTGGCGGTCGGCACTTTTGTCGGCGCATCGGCATTGGCCCGTGAAGCCACCGAGCCGCCTGACGTGCTGCGCGCGCGCGTGACCTCCAAAGGCGGCACCACCTACGCGGCGCTCAGCGCCATGGAGCAGGACGGCATCAAGGAAAAGTTCATGCACGCCATGCAGGCCGCCCGGCTGCGCGCCATGGAGATGGGCGATGAATTCGGCGTTGCCTGAAGCAGTTCGCGCACGAAACAAGGCGTTTGCGCAGCATAAACCTGCATATACAGCTATATTTTCAATAGCATTTTAGGCACTGGCCGATGGCGCCAGGTGCCTCAAAAACAATTGCAAAAACCGTAAAAATCCCGTCAACCAGCCTGCGCAAGGCTACGTTAAGCATTCACGAACGTGCAGCTTGTCGCCAGCCCGCCAGAAAGACGACCCGGCCCTACGAACGTAATGACTTTCCAAACACCCCGGAGTACTCCATGAAAAAATTTCTGTCCATCCTTGCCAGCGCCGCTGTCCTTGCCATGCCTTTGGCTGTGATTTCCACCCCTGCCGCAGCCCAGACGGCCGCAGCCGCGCCTGCTGCCCCCATGGCTGCGCCTGCCGCCAAGGCCAAGCACAGCAAGGCCGTGGTCAAGCACAAGGCCAAACACGCCAAGGTCAAGGCAAAAGCCAAAATGGCCCCGAAAGCTGCCTGATCTGCAAAAGGACGCCCGGCTGGCTGAACCGGCCAGTTGACGTTTTCCGAAAGCCCGCACTGCGCGGGCTTTTTTACGGGCGCAATGGGCGCAACAGGCAAGCCAGTTCCATGGCCTCATTGGCCCCAGTACGACAGTGCAATGCCGGCAAATACCGTGAACCCGAGCCAGTGGTTCAGGCGAAAGGCCTTGAAGCAATCGTCGCGCTCGCGCTTGCGGATCAGCCAACCGTGCCACAGCGCCTGCAGCAGCGCCAGGCCAATCGCTATGCTAAAGATAGCTGAATGTGCCCGTCCATACAGCGCAAAAGCCCATATTGATATAAAAATCAGGTAACTGAGCATGACGCCGGCCACGTCGAAGCGGCCCAGCGTGATGGCCGAGGTTTTCATGCCGATCAACAGGTCGTCGTCCCGGTCTACCATGGCATATTCGGTGTCGTAGGCAATCACCCAGAACAGGTTGCCCAGCAGCAACACCCAGGCCAAAGGCGGTACGCGCGACTGCACGGCGGCAAACGCCATCGGAATACCGAAGCTGAACGCCACGCCCAGCACCGCCTGCGGCATGGCCACATAGCGCTTGGCATACGGGTAAGCCAGCGTCACGGCCAGCGCGGCGAACGACCAGGCAATGGTGGCCGCGTTGGTCGTCAGCACCAGGCTGAACGACAGCAGCGCCAGCGCCGCGCCCAGCGCCAGCGCTTGCTTCACCGACAGCGCGCCGGTGGTCACCGGCCGCTGCGCCGTGCGCTTGACGTGCCGGTCAAACTCGCGGTCGGCCACGTCGTTGACACAGCAGCCCGCGCTGCGCATCAAAAACGTTCCCAGCGTGAACACAGTGACCAGATGCCAGCCCGGAAAGCCGTGTGACGCCACCCACAGCGCCGACAGCGTCGGCCACAGCAGCAGCAGCCAGCCCGCCGGCCGGTTCCAGCGGATCAGTTGAAGGTAGAGCGACAGCTTGCCCGGCTTCACACCCGCCGCCGCCGCAAAGGAAGCCGGCAAGCGTTTACTCCTCCAGCAGCGAACGCAGCATCCATGCGGTTTGCTCATGCACCGTCATGCGCTGGGTCAGCAGGTCGGCTGTCGGCTCGTCGCTGGCCTTGTCGGCCATGGGGAACAATTCGCGCGCAGTGCGGGCGACGGCTTCGTGACCCTGCACCAGGATGCGCACCATTTCCATCGCCTTGGGCGGCACGACAGGCACATCGGGCACCGTGGCCAGCTTGGTGAACTGCGCATACGAGCCCGGCGCCGGATGACCCAGCGAGCGAATGCGTTCGGCCACCGGGTCCACTGCATTCCACAACTCGGTGTACTGCGTCATGAACATGGTGTGAAGGGTGTTGAACATGGGCCCGGTCACGTTCCAGTGGAAATTGTGGGTCGTCAGGTAGAGCGTGTAGGTGTCGGCCAGCAGGCGGCTCAGGCCTTGGGCAATCGCGGCGCGGTCTTTTTCGCTGATGCCGATGTTGATCGCCGGCGCGCCTCGAACGGCTGCGCTGGCAATGGTTTTTACAGGGGATTTGGCCATGGTGTTTTCCTTTAAAAGTCAATGAGATGTTGATAACCATACGCAATCGGCATCAACCGTGCAACAGTCAAAGTCTATGCAGGCAATAGCGCCTGCACAGGTGTGCTCTTTCAGGACAGCCGGATGACGCCGGGCAGCTCACAGGCATAAATCGCATTGCGCAGTGCGGCAATGGCTTCGTAGCGGGTAAAACTGCGGCGCCAGGCAAGCACCACGCGCCGCGTCGGCACATGGCCTTCGAACGGCAAATAGCGGATGTAGGAAGGCTGGTCCGGCGACGTGTCCTGGCCGCTGAGCGCCAGCGCCGCCTTGGGCACGCCCAGGCGCGGCACCAGCGTGATGCCCATGCCGGCGGCCACCATGTGCTTGATGGTTTCCAGCGACGAGCCTTCAAAGCTCTTGTTGATGCCCTCGGCAGTGCTGGAAAACCGCGCGAATTCGGGACACACCTCCAGCACATGGTCGCGAAAGCAGTGGCCGGTGCCCAGCAGCAGCAAGGTTTCCTTTTTCAGTTCCTCGGCCGTCACACTGGTGCGCGCAGCCAGCGCATGGCTGCTCGGCACGGCGGCCATGAAAGGCTCGTCATACAGCGGCGCAATCGCCAGGTTGGTGTCGGGAAACGGCTCGGCCAGGATCGCGCAATCAATCTCGCCGGTGCGCAGTTGCTCCAGCAGCTTGACCGTGAAGTTCTCCTGCAGCATCAGCGGCATTTGCGGCGTTTTTTCGATATTCTGGCGCACCAGGTCGGGCAGCAGGTAGGGGCCAATGGTGTAGATCACGCCCAGCCGCAGGCTGCCGGCCAGCGGGTCCTTGCCGCGCCTGGCGATCTCGCGGATGCTGTCGGCCTGCTCCAGCACGCTTTGCGCCTGGCGCACGATTTCCTCGCCCAGCGGCGTCACGGTGATTTCATTGGCATTGCGCTCGAACAGCTTGACCTGAAGTTCTTCTTCCAGCTTCTTGACAGCCACGCTGAGCGTGGGCTGCGAGACATGGCAGGCCTCGGCGCCCCGACCGAAGTGCCTTTCGCGTGCCACGGCCACGATGTATTTGAGTTCGGTCAGCGTCATGGGGTGATTGTGCGGCTTTTCGGGCCATGAATGCCGGGCAGGCGGCTCAGGCTTTCAGGTAATCGGCCTTGCCGCCCAGCCAGCGCAGCACATGCCGCTCTGCCAGTTCAGGATGCTGGTTCAGCATCAGCGGCGCCACCTCGCGCGCCCAGGCCAGCAGCGCAGCGTCGGTTTCCAGATCGGCAAACCGCAGCATCGCCGCCCCCGACTGGCGCGCCCCCAGGAATTCGCCCGGTCCGCGAATCTCCAGGTCGCGCCGGGCAATTTCAAAGCCGTCACCGGTTTCAACCATCGCCTTGAGCCGAGCCCGCGCCACCTCGCCCAGACGCGGCGCGTCGCCGGTCGAATACAGCAGAACGCAGGCCGAGGCCGCCGCGCCGCGCCCGACCCGGCCGCGTAGCTGATGCAACTGCGAAAGGCCAAAACGTTCGGCATGCTCGATCACCATCAGCGACGCGTTCGGCACATCGACGCCGACCTCGATCACCGTGGTGCTGACCAGCACTGCCATCACGCCTTCGGTGAACAGGCTCATCACGGCTTTTTTCTCGGCCACCGGCATGCGCGAATGCAGCAGCCCGACCAGCACGTCGGGCAATGCCTCGCTGAGCGCCGCATGCGTCTGCGTGGCGTTGACCAGGTCCATGGACTCGCTTTCCTCGATCAGCGGGCAGACCCAGTAAATCTGCCGGCCTTCGGCAATCTGCGCCTGGATGCGCGCCACGACCTCATCGCGCCGGGCGTCGTTGACGACCTTGGTGACGATGGGCGTGCGGCCGGGCGGCAACTCGTCGAGCGTGGACACGTCGAGGTCGGCGTAGTAGCTCATCGCCAGCGTGCGCGGAATCGGCGTGGCGGTCATCATCAACAGGTGCGGCTCTTGCCCGCCCTCGGTCATCTTGCTGCGCAGGGCGAGACGCTGGGCCACGCCGAAGCGGTGCTGCTCGTCGATGATGGCCAGCGCCAGGTTCTTGAACACCACCTTGTCCTGGATCACCGCATGCGTGCCGACGACCAGCCCGGCCGCGCCGCTTTCAATCAGCGCCAGCATCTGCCGGCGCTCCTTGGGTTTCTGGCTGCCACTGAGCCGGGCGATGGTGATGCCCAGCGGTTCGAGCCAGCTGATCAGCTTGCTGAAATGCTGCTCGGCCAAAATTTCGGTCGGCGCCATCAGCGCGCATTGCCAGCCGGCGTCGATGCAGCGGGCGGCCGCGAGCGCCGCCACCACGGTCTTGCCCGAACCCACATCGCCTTGCAGCAGGCGGTGCATGGGAATGCGTTTTTTCAGGTCCACCTCGATTTCAAGGCCGACCCGCTGCTGCGCGTTGGTCAGGCGAAACGGCAGACGCTCCAGTAACTGATCTTGCAGCGTGCAGTGGGTGCCGCGCATCACCGGGCCGTTCAGGGCCGGCGCGCGCATGGCAGCCCGTACGCGCCGGGCCTGCAGCTGGGAGATTTGCTGCGCCAGCAGTTCCTCAGCCTTCAGGCGCTGCCAGGCCGGATGGCTGCGGTCTTCCAGCGTCTGCAGTGCCACATCGGGCGTGGGATGATGCAAAAACTGTAGCGCCTCACGCAGACTGGACAAGCGCTGCGGCATATTTTGGCTCAAAAACGGCGCTGGAATGGTCTCACTGAGATCGGCACGGGCCAGCCCGCTGAGCACCGCCTTGCGCAGATACACCTGCGGCAAGCCGGCCGACGTCGGATAGACCGGCGTCAAGGCACCCGGCAGTTCACCACCGGCCAGCTTGAAGTGCGGATGCATCATCTCGCGGCCCAGAAAGCCGCCGCGCAACTCGCCGCGTACCCGCACCCGGGCGCCTACGCTCAAGGTCTTCTGGTGCGACGGGTAGAAGTTGAGAAAACGCAGCACGCAGGTGTCGCTGCCGTCATCGACCGTGACCAGCAACTGGCGGCGCGAGCGGATCAATATTTCGCTGTGCACGACCTCGCCTTCAAACTGCACGACCTCGCCATCACGCGCATCCACGAGTCGCACGATGCGGGTCTCGTCCTCATAACGCAGAGGCAGGTGCAGCGCCAGGTCGATGTCGCGGCGCAGGCCGAGCTTTTCAAGGGCTTTTTGGGCCGGCGACTTGGCTTGGGTTTTGGGGGCAGGCTTGCCGGCCGCAGCGGCCGCAAGCGCGGCGGTTTTCAGGGCCTGTTCAGGGGCAGGAGCAGCCGGTTGCATCATGGGACAATTGTGCCTTCATGAAGAAGAATTTCAGCCTCAGTGACTTTGATTTCACACTCCCCGACGAATTAATTGCCCAGCACCCCGCTGCCGAGCGCAGCGCGTCGCGCCTGCTCGACGGCCGGGGCGGCACCACGGCCGACCGGCGCTTTGCGGACCTGCCCGGGTTGCTGCTGCCCGGCGACCTGCTGGTGTTCAACGATACCAAGGTCGTCAAGGCGCGGCTGTTTGGCCAGAAGGCCAGCGGCGGCAAGCTCGAATTGCTGATCGAGCGAGTGCTGTCACCGCATGCCGACGCGGGCCATGAAGTCGCCGCGCACATGAAGGTCAGCAAAAAGCCCCTGCCCGGCGCGGTGCTGCAGATGGAGGGCGGCTTCACCGCCACGCTGCTGGGCCGCTGGCCCGAGGCGCACGGGCCGCTGTACCGCTTCCGGCTCAGCAGCGATCCGTATGCGCTGATGGCCCAATTCGGCCATGTGCCGCTGCCGCCCTACATCAACCACACCGATTCGGCGGACGACGAACAGCGTTACCAGACCGTATTCGCCAAAAATCCCGGCGCCGTGGCCGCGCCGACCGCCGCGCTGCATTTCGACAAGGCCATGCTGGACAAGCTGGAAGCGCACGGCATTGCCCGCGCCAGCGTCACGCTGCATGTAG
The DNA here is from genome assembly GCF_010365105.1 of Polaromonas sp. GTDB lineage: Bacteria > Pseudomonadota > Gammaproteobacteria > Burkholderiales > Burkholderiaceae_C > Polaromonas. Next base: position 10,715 of record NZ_JAAFGZ010000016.1, read on the forward strand.
GCGCAGGCACCTTCCAGCCGGTCAAGGCCGAGCAGATCGCCGACCACGTCATGCATTTCGAGCGCTTTGAGGTGCCGCCCGCCACGCACGAGGCGATTGCCGCCTGCAAGGCGCGCGGCGGGCGCGTGGTGGCGGTGGGCACGACGACGGTGCGGGCGCTGGAGTCGGCCGCCAGGTTCGGCCCCGCTTGTGATGACACCAACATCTTTATCACACCCGGCTTTGAGTTCCAGGTGGTCGATGTGCTGCTGACCAATTTCCACCTGCCCAAAAGCACGCTGATGATGCTGGTCAGCGCCTTCTCGGGTTATGAACACATCATGGCGCTCTACCGCCACGCCATTGAACAGCGCTACCGCTTCTTCAGCTATGGCGACGCCATGCTGCTTGATCGATACATTACAGGTAAAGCGCTAGAATCATCGACATGAAACCCGCAAGCAACATCGTGACGCTGTCCAGCAAATACCAGGTGGTCATTCCCAGCGCGATACGCGAGCGCCTGGACCTCAAGCCAGGCGCGCAGCTGACCTGGATTGAATTTGACGGTGCGGCGCATCTGGTGCCGCTCAAACCCGTCAGCGCCTACCGGGGCATGGCGCGCGCCTTGAAAGACAGCGACATTCCCTGCGAGCCTGATCGCCTCTGATGCCAAACCGTGCCAAAGCCGGCGAAGCCATGTGGGTGACGCTTGATTCGTCGTGCTGGATCGAATACCTGCGCGACACGCCACGGGCAGAGCTTTTCGCCAGTGCTGCGGAAAATCCCCAGCAGTTGATCGTGCCCATCGTGACGATTTACGAGGTCACCAAAAAACTGCACCGCGAAATCAGCCCGAAAATCGCGGCCTATGCCGAAGCACTGATGTGCCGGGGGCGCGTCATCGACTTTGACCTGGCGCTGTGCCGCGCTGCCATCGGCAGCACGCTGCCTTTGGCCGACAGCCTGATTTATGCCACGGCGCAAAGCCATGGCGCCGTTTTATGGACGCAAGACCAGCACTTTGAAGGCCTGGCCGGCGTGAACTACTTTTCCAAAAACTGATGTTGACATTCGAACTCCTCAAGACCGAAGGCCATGCCCGACGCGGCACCCTGACCCTCAACCACGGCGTGGTGCAGACCCCCATCTTCATGCCCGTTGGCACGTACGGCACCGTCAAGGGCGTGATGCCGCAGTCGCTGCATGAGATGGGCGCGCAGATCATCCTGGGCAACACCTTTCACCTCTGGATGCGGCCGGGGCTGGACGTCATCAAGCAGTTCGGCGGGCTGCATAAGTTTGAAAGCTGGCACAAGCCCATCCTGACCGACAGCGGCGGCTTTCAGGTCTGGTCGCTGGGCGAGATGCGCAAGATTTCGGAAGAAGGCGTGAAGTTTGCCTCGCCGGTCAACGGCGACAAGCTGTTTTTAACGCCTGAAATCTCGATGCAGATCCAGACGCTGCTCAACAGCGACATCGTCATGCAGTTCGATGAATGCACGCCCTACGACACCAAGGGACACATCACGACCGAAGCCGAAGCGCGCAGCTCAATGGAACTGAGCCGCCGCTGGGCCAAGCGCTGCGAGGACGAGTTCGACAAACTGGAAAACCCGAACGCGCTGTTCGGCATCGTGCAGGGCGGCATGTTCGAGAACCTGCGCCAGGAGTCGCTTGATGCGCTGGTCGAGATGGATTTCCCCGGTTATGCGGTCGGCGGCGTCAGCGTCGGCGAGCCCAAGGAAGAAATGCTGCGCATCATGGCGCACACGCCGCACCGCCTGCCAGCGGACAAGCCGCGCTACCTGATGGGCGTGGGCACGCCCGAAGACCTGGTTGAAGGCGTGGCCAGCGGCGTCGATATGTTCGACTGCGTGATGCCGACGCGCAATGCGCGCAACGGCCACATGTTCACGCGTTTCGGCGATCTGAAAATCCGCAACGCCCGCTACAAGAGCGAAGAAGCGCCGGTGGACAGCAGTTGCAGTTGCTACACCTGCCGCAACTTTTCGCGCGCCTACATGCACCACCTGGATCGCTGCGGCGAAATGCTCGGCCCCATGCTGTCCAGCATCCACAACCTGCACTACTACCTGAACCTGATGCAGGAAGTGCGCGACGCGCTGGACGCGGGCCGCTTTGGCGAATTCGTGGTGCAGTTCAAGGCCGACCGGCAGCGCGGGGTCTGAGCCGTGAACATCGACCTGCAGCGCTTCATCGACCGCTGGGCCGGCATTCCGCTGTGTGCGGCCGTCTCGGCGGTGGATGCAGTCATGCGCCGCCTCCGGCCCGCGCCAGCCACTGCCAGGCCGCCGCGCGCCATCGTGGTGATCTTGCTGTCCGAAATGGGCAGTCTGGTGCTGGCCAACGACATGTTTGCGCGGCTGAAGGCGCGCTACCCCGATGCGCCGCTGCATGCGCTGCTGTTCCGCAAGAACCGCGAAATCCTCGACCTGATGCAGGTCATGGACCCGGCGAACGTGCACACGGTCGATGACAGTTCATTGACTTCCCTGCTGTCCAGCCTGGCGAAAGCGATTGGCGAGTTGCGCCGCGCGAATGTGGATGTGGCGATTGACTGCGAACTGTTTTCGCGCATCAGCAGCCTGCTGTCGTATGCCAGTGGGGCGGCCGTGCGGGTGGGGTTTCACCGGCATACGCAGGAAGGTCTTTACCGGGGTTCGCACATCAACCGGCCGGTGCCTTACAACCCTTACCACCACATCAGCGCGCAGTTCCTGACGCTGGCGCGGGCGATTGACTCGACCTCCGTGCCCAAGTCCAAACTGGCCGTCATGGCCAGCCCCAGGCCGCCGCCGCAGGTGCAGCTGGAAAGCACGCTGATCCAGGGCATTCAAACCCGGCTGGCGCAGGATTTTCCGGCCATCGCCGGCAAGCCGCTGGTGCTGGTCTATCCGGGCGGCGGCATTTTGCCGATTCGCGCCTGGCCGCTGGCGTCGTACACCGCGTTGTGCGAAGGCCTGGTGGCCGACGGCTGCGCCGTGGCGGTGATTGGCCTGAAGGACGACCAGGCGCTGGCGCGGCAGCTGGTGGCCAATGTGCAGGCGTCTTTTCCGCAAAGCCCGGTGATCGACCTGACCGGCTACACGCGCTCGATTTCCGAGCTGCTGGCGCTGTTCCATGTGGCGCGGCTGCTGGTCACCAACGATGGCGGCCCCGGCCAGTTCGCGGCGCTGACACCGATCTGGACGTTGATGCTGTTTGGCCCCGAAACGCCAGGCCTTTACGCCCCGCTCACGCCTCACTGTTACTCCTTTTACAGCCAGTGGCCGTGCTCGCCCTGCCTGACGGCCTATAACCACCGCACGTCCTATTGCGACGGCGACAACCAGTGCCTGAAGGTGATAGCACCCGCCGCCGTGCTGGCCAAGGCGCGCGAATGCCTGGCGAACCCCTGAAAAACACGACCCGATGTCAAGACTGAGAACCTTTGCCGAAACGCTGGTCCGCCTGCTGCCGCCGCGTTTCCAGTTGATGCTGCGCTGGCGCTTCATCAAGTTCGGCATGGTCGGCGGCAGCGGCACGGTCATCAACATCGTCGTGCTTTACCTGGCGCAGGAACATGTGCTCAAGGGCATTGCCGACTTTCACACACGGCTGAACTATTCGATTGCGCTGGCCATCACCGTCGCCACCATCAGCAATTTCTACTGGAACCGGCGCCTGACCTGGCGCGACCGCACGCGCAGCACGCCCCAGCCGGCGCTGCGGCTGTTCGCCAAGTACGTGATGGCGGCCGCCCTGTCCATCCTCATCCAGTCGCTGCTGACCAAGTGGCTGGCGCTGTACCTGCACTACCTCTTCGCCAACGTGATTGCCATCGTGCTGGCCAGCGTGGTCAATTTCGTCGCCAACGACAAGCTGACGTTCCGCCGGCACCGCAAGGCCGCGCCTTAATTTCTGACGCCCATGACGAGCCCTGATCAAACGCAAGCACCCGCCCGACACCCGGGCTTTCCGATCCACCGTGTCTGGATCGGCCTGGCATTGCTGGTGGCGCTGGCCTACCTGTTCGGCCTGGGCGGCGACCACATTCCGCGCAACGGCGACGAACTGGTGTATGCCAACATCGCGCGCCTGACCGCCGCCAGCGGCCACTGGCTGCCACTGCAAAGCGCCTGGGACTTCATGCGCAACACCAAGCCGCCGCTGCTGTTCTGGCAGGCCATGGTGGCCGGCGGCTGGGGCGATCACTGGACGCTGCTCAACCTGCGCCTGCCCAGCGTGGCCTACACCTGGGGCATCACGCTGATGGTGGCGCTGCTGACCTGGAAGACGACTCGCAACGCCGACACCGCCAACACCGCGGTCACGGCCGTGCAGCGCAGCCGCCACGCGCTGAGCATGGGCGCCATTGCCGCGCTCGTTTACCTGTCGTTCTTCACCACCTACCGCTACGGCCGGCCGTTCCTGACCAGCGCGCCCGAAACCTTCTGGCTGTTCGGCGTGTTCTTTGCCCTGGCCTGGTCGCCCGCCAGGCTGCTGGCCTCAGCTTGGGCGTTTCCGCTGCTGGCCGGCATCGCGGTCGGCATCGGCTGCCTGTACAAGTCCTTCGTGATGGTGGTGCCGGTCGGATTCGGGCTGGCGCTGTGCTACCAGGCGGTGGGCGCGCGCGCCCTGCCGTGGCAGATTTTCCGGCCCGGCATTCTCAAGGACGGCGTCAAGGTCGCGGTGATTTGCGCGCTGGGGCTGGGAATTTTCGGCCTGTGGTTTGCCCTCGACCCGTTGCCGGGCGAGGTCTGGCGCGAGTTTGTCGTCGGCGAGAACGCCGGCAAGATGAACTCGTCCAAAGGCTACCTCAAGAGCGCTTTCGGCGGCGGCGGGATTCTGGTGATCCTGACCGGCTACTTCTCCAACGCCCTGTTTTTGCTGCCGCTGTCGGTCGGCTGCTTTGTGGCCGCCTGGCGCAGCTACCGGCAACGCCGGGGCACGGCACAAACCATCAGCGATGCCGAAAAAATCATGTGGCTCTGGCTGCTGGCGCTGGCGCTGGTTTTCATGCTGCCGACCCAGCGCTCGACGCGCTACCTGATTCCGGCCATGCCGGCGCTGGCCATCGTGATGGCGCTGTACTGGCAACGCATAGGCCGCATCTGGTTCAGCCTGACGCTGGCGGTCTGCATGATTGGCCTGCTGGCGATGGGCCTGATCGGCTACGGCGCGGTGCGGGCGACGCAGGACCCGTGGATCCTGTCGCCGCTGTTCTGGGTGTTCGTCTCTGGCGCTGCGCTGGCCTGCGGGGCCGGCATCGTCAAGAAAAACTGGACCCGCCCGCTGGCCGCCTTGTCAGCCTTCAGCGTGCTGTTCGCGCTGGCCTGGGTGACGAATCCCTTCAATGGAGAACTGGGACGTTTCAAGCCTGAAACCAATGCCCTGCTGAAGGGCCAGACCGTGCAGGTGCCGAGCAATTTCAACGGCCATTTCGAGCGCTACGAATTCATCATTCCGGGGGCGAAGATCGTCGAGTATTTCGCCGCCCAGCCGGTCGATTACGCCGATGTCGAAGGCCTGTTCAAGAACAGCCGCTACGTGCTGGTGCAGCGGCGCATCGGGCAGGCGCCCTGCACCGCCTGCCGCATCATTGACGAGCGCTGGGACCTGCGCTCGCGCCAGGACGAAAACGACGGCTTCATGGCAGCGCTGAAAACGCCCGAAACCTACTGGTACGCCAGGGAATACCTGGTCGAGCCGCTGCCCTGAGGCTTCGTCGCTGGAACGGTCACTTTTCATCATCCTCAAGGAGTCAAGCCATGCATTACCGCCGTCTCGGAACCAGCAACCTGAAGGTGTCCACCCTGTGCCTGGGCACGATGATGTTCGGACAGCAAACCCCGTTTGAGGAAGCGGCGAACATCATGGCGTCGGCCAAAGCGCACGGCATCAACTTCATCGACACCGCCGACGTGTACAACCACGGCCAGTCGGAGCGCGATGTCGGCCAGTGGCTCAAGGGCCAGCGCGACCACTGGGTGCTGGCCAGCAAGCTGGGCAATGCGGTGAGCGATACGCCCAATGAAAGCCACTATTCGCGCCGTTGGCTGATGCAGGAAACCGACGCCATCCTGGCTCGGCTGCAAACCGACTACCTCGATATTCTTTACCTGCACCGCGACTTCCATGACGAGAACCTGGACGAAGCGGTGCGTGCGCTCGGCGACCTGATCCGCGCGGGCAAGATCCGCAGCTTTGGCCTGTCGAACTTTCGCGGCTGGCGCATTGCCGAGGTATTTCGCCTGTGCGAAAAAGCCGGCGTTCCGCCGCCCGTGGTCTGCCAGCCCTACTACAACCTGCTCAACCGGGGGCCGGAAGTGGAAATCCTGCCGGCCTGCGGCCACTACGGACTGGGCGTGGTGCCCTACAGCCCGCTGGCGCGCGGCGTACTGACCGGCAAATACCCGCCCGGCCAGCCGCCCGCCGAAGGCACCCGCGCCGGCAGCGGCGACAAGCGCATCCTGGAAACCGAGTTCCGGGAAGAATCGCTGGTGATTGCCCAGCAGATCAAGGCACGCTGCGAAGCCAAAGGCTGGGTGCCCGGACAGTTTGCGGCCGCCTGGGTGCTGGCCAACCCGCTGGTCACCTCGGTCATCGTCGGCCCGCGCACGCTGGCGCACCTGGAAGATGTGTACGGCGCGCTGGACCTGGTGCTTGACGGCGAAGATGAAGCCTTCATCAACGGCCTGGTGGTGCCTGGCCATGCGTCCACGCCGGGGTTCAATGACCCAAGCTATCCGTTTTTCGGCCGGCCTGTTTGAGCAAACCGCGTCAGAAGGCCAAAGTAATTCACTATCAAATAAATAGCTTTGAGCGCTCGTCAGCTATGCGGAAATGGCCTTTTTGGCTCAAAATCCTGGCAACTACTCAGCTTGTCGAATGCGGCTTGCTTGCGCCCTCTGCATCTGGGTGAGGGCTTCCCGATGGCGATTTTTGCGGCAACGCCTGCGCCCGCTGACCCGTTGCGCCGCAGGCATGGCAAAACTTGGCAAAGGCGCTCTTGCGGGTGTTGCAGGCCGGGCAGTGGTCGAACAGGCCGATGCCGCAATGCGGGCAAAAATCAATTTCCGGATTTTTCAGGTCCACCGGGCGCTCGCAGCCGGGACACACGCCCTTGGACAGCCGCGTCAGCGCGGTGTCGTAACTCAGTTCCTCGCGACGCTGCGCATCGGGCAGCTGCTCGGCCAGCTTTTGCCTTTCCAGATAGCGGTTCAGCGCAACAATGGCCTGCCGGCCAACCGCCACTGTGACCACGATGCCGACGATATAGCGAACATAGCCGCCGTAGCTCGGCAAATAAGGCACCAGTTCGACGAAAAAGGCGAACAGCGCAAAGAGGATGAAACCCCAGACAAACGGCCAGTAAGTGCTCTGGCGTTTTTTGGCAAACAGCCAGCCGGCCACCACCAGCAGCGGCAACGTCAACGCCAGCCGGTACAAGAACACCCGCAGCTCGATGCGGCGGTATTCCGCATCCAGCAGCTGCTGCGCTGCCTGTTCCATTTCAGCCAGCTTGCGCCGTTCACGCGTGGTGCTTTGACGCGCATCAAGCGCTGCCTGTTGCTGCGCTTCAATGGCCACACCGGCTGCGCGTTCCTTGGCTTTCAGTCCGTCCAGCGCACGCGTGCGGGCGACCAGTTCCGGATCTTGTTCTGACAATTGCGTGGCGCGGCGGGTGGCCAGCCAGTTGTTGAAGGTTTCGCGGGCAGCTGCCGAATCGGCCTGAGCCGTGCTGCGCTTAAGCTGTGCCTGCTCTAGCGCCGCATCGGCGTCTTCCTCGGCACGCTCGGTCGTTTTGATGCTGATGCGCAGTGCCTCGGCGGCGGCGCTGTCCATGAAATCGTCGACGGTACGCTGCTGCTCCACCTGAGGCAGGTCGCCGACCAGCGTGCCGCCCAGGCCGATCAGGAAGCTGGCGAACACCAGCGCCACCAGCCACAGGCCGCGCTGCATCCATTTCTCGGTCAATCGCAGGGTTTTACTCATGAGAAATTTGTTTCTTGCTTGTTTTGAAAGTGACTGGTGCCGAACAGCCAACAGGCCATCCAGTCATGAAATTTATGACGAAATCAGACTTTCGCGCTTAATCAGCGTGCATTTTTAACTATCAATAATGTAGCAGCCGGATTCAGGCATTCAGCAGTGTTCTGGCCTGTGTTGCTGCAAGCACCAAGCCCACGTTCAGCCTCGACCGGCGGAATACGCCGAGCCTGCACCATGGTCATGCGCTGGCGACCTGGTCAGGCACAACAGGCGTGGAGTTGATACCGCTGTATGCGGCGCAAGGCTCTTTTCTCCCGGACGATTGGGCTATCAAGAAGTCGAACAAGTTTTGTCCCGAGGCGCGTGGGCGCGCAGTGCGCATGGTTGCAGCGGCTGGAGAAACTCGAGCCCAAGATCCATGAATTGCGACGGGCCATGAAATCTTCAAGCTGTCCTGACAGCTATGCGCATGCCATGACTGGCGACGCGGCACCCATGCTGCCCACAAAATACCGGCTGTTGGCTTATGTTGACAGCGCCATGCTTTTTCTGAGATAGGTGGCCGTAAGACTGTCTCCACTGCGCGCAAGGTCCAGAGGTGTTCCGATTGCAACGATTTTTCCTCCTGCTGCGCCGCCTCCAGGCCCCAGGTCAATGACCCAGTCGCAATCGGCGATCACTCGCATGTCGTGCTCCACCACGATGACGGTGTTCCCGGCGTCAACCAGACCCTGCAGTTGGGAAAGCAGCATGTCCACGTCTGCTGCATGCAGCCCCGTGGTCGGCTCGTCAAGCACGTACAGCGCGTCGCCGCGTTGTGCGCGCTGCAGTTCGGTGGCGAGCTTGACGCGCTGCGCCTCTCCGCCCGAGAGCTCGGTCGCCGGCTGGCCCAGCCGCAGGTAGCCCAGACCGATGTCGCTCAGCAGTCTCAGCGGCTTTGCAATGACGGCTTCGTTGCGAAAGAATGTTTGTGCTTCTTCAACCGTCATGTGCAGGACATCGGCAATATTCTTGCCCCGCAAGGTCACCTCCAAGGTCTCTTCGTTGAACCGTGCGCCATGGCACACAGGGCATGGCGCGTACACGCTGGGCATGAAGAGAAGCTCGACAGATACAAACCCTTCGCCTTCGCAGGTTTCACAGCGCCCTTTGGCCACGTTGAATGAAAAGCGCCCCGCGTCAAAACCATGCGCGCGGGCTGCAGGGGTGTCCGCAAAAAGCTTTCTGACATGGCTGAACAGCCCCGTGTAGGTGGCCAGGTTGGAGCGCGGCGTGCGGCCAATGGGCTTTTGGTCAACATGGACGAGTCGCTTGATGCCCTCCATTCCCGCCACGATGCGTCCGCTGGCCCGGGGCAGCGCATGCTCTTGCAACGGGTCGGGTTCCTCGTCAGCATGCGGAGCTTCACTTTCCAGGCTTTCGAGTACCAGTTGAACCAGCGCCTGGGTCACCAGGCTGGACTTTCCCGAACCGGACACGCCTGTGACTGCGCACATCGCTTTCAAAGGAAACCGTGCGTCAATGCCGGCCAGGTTGTTGATTGAAACATCGCTGATTTCCAGCCAGGCCATCGGGTTACGCGGGTTGCGCTGCAGCGCATTGTTTCGGCCGAACAGATACCGTGCGGTCTGGGAGTTCTGCACCTGCCCAAGACCGGCCGGGGGTCCGCTGTACAGCACTTCGCCGCCCGCCTCGCCTGCGGCCGGACCCACATCAACCAACCAGTCCGCTCGGCGCATCACGTCCAGGTCATGCTCGACGACGAAGATTGAATTACCCGAACGCTTCAACTGCTCGAGCGCCTGCATCATGGCTTCATTGTCGGCTGGGTGCAGACCCGCTGATGGCTCGTCCAGCACGTAGATCACGCCGAACAGATTGGAGCGGATTTGCGTCGCCAGGCGAAGGCGCTGAAGCTCTCCGGGCGACAGTGTCGGCGTTGCCCGGTCGATGGACAGGTATCCCAGGCCGAGATGTTGCAGCGATGTAATGCGCGCCATCAGGTCGGCAGCAATGCGCTGGGCTGCGATACGCTTTTCCGGTGACAGGTTCGCCGTGCGCCGCACGTCGCTGGCCCCAGCATGGGGCGAGCCGCCGGCGCCCACCCTGCGGGCCATTTCTTTTTCTCCATCCTCCCGGCTCAAGGTGGCTGGCAACTGTCCTTCGGGGATGTCAAATATGCCGTCGGCTGCCGGGGCAAGAATCAGCGCCAAGCGGTCCAGCGACAGCCGGGACAGCGCACCAATGTCCAAACCCGCGAAAGTGACGCAAAGGGATTCACGCTTGAGCCGCTTGCCCTGGCACAGGGGGCAGTCACTGCCGACCATGAAACCCGACACCCGCTTTTTCATCAAGGCGCTGTGGGTGGTGGCAAAGGTGTGGAGAACGTGCTTTCGAGCACCGATAAAGGTTCCCTGGTAGCTGGGTTCGGCCTTGCGGCGCAGCGCGGAGCGCGTCTGCTCGGGGGTCAAGCCTGCATAGACCGGTACGGTGGGCTGCTCGTCCGTGAACAGTATCCATTCCCGGTCCCTGCCTGGCAGGTCTCGCCAGGGCGTGTCCACATCAAAACCGAGTGAAACCAGAATGTCGCGCAGGTTCTGGCCTTGCCAGGCTGTCGGCCAGGCTGCCACCGCACGCTCGCGAATGGTCAAGGAATCGTCGGGTGCCATGGTTTTTTCGTTGACATCAAAGACCCGGCCCAGGCCGTGGCACTGCGGGCATGCCCCCTGCACCGTGTTGGGTGAAAAGTCTTCTGCATAAAGCATCGGCTGGTGCGGGGGATACGTTCCGGCCCTTGAAAAAAGCATCCGCACGCTGCTGGAGATGGTCGTCACACTCCCCACCGACGAGCGGGCATTGGCGGTTCCGCGCTGCTGCTGCAGCGCTACAGCCGGCGGCAGGCCCTCTATCGAGTCCACGTCGGGAACTCCCACCTGGTCGATGAGTCGCCTGGCGTAGGGAGAGACGGATTCGAAATATCGGCGCTGTGCCTCGGCGTACAAGGTACCGAACGCAAGCGAGGATTTCCCCGAACCGGAAACGCCTGTGAACACCACCAGCGCGTTACGGGGAATGTTGACATCAACATTTTTCAGGTTGTGCTCGCGTGCACCCCGCACCCGGACCATGCCCTGGTCAGCACTTTGATTGTTGCGTAAGTCTTTATTCATGGGTCGTGGTTTTTCGTGCAGTCACCGTTCGTCCTGAAATGCAAGAAGCGGTCGGAATTGCGGCGGACGTTCCCCCGTCCTCTCAGGAATGGGAGAGGCTGATGCAAAACCTCCCGCTATCGCCCAGCTTGCTTTGGTCGCCTGTGGCATGACGACTTCCATTGCGTCGGCGTTCGGCAAGATAAAGGTAATTGCTGATGATGTTTGTGCATGAATTCAAATGCAGCCAGCAAGAGCCCGTCATCCTTGCAGTCAATATCCGACAAACAGACAAACGCCCGGAATGAAGATCGCGGTATCTTTGAATTTTTCCCGTCACTGACAGCGTTGCGGATTGAACATGAGCCGGCCCGGCAACGCGGCAATCAGCGTAGCGTCCACTGCGCTGCCCTGCCTGAGCAGCACGCCTTGCGCACGCCATAAAAGATCAGCGCTGGCCGGGATTCCTTCAGCCAGCTTGAATTTCTCCAGGCGGCGTCGAAACGCGCAAATGGCTGCGCTCCCCGGGCAGGCGGCCATGCACAGCCGGTTGGGCAACATCGCAGCATTGCGGGCTGTGAAAAAAAAGCTTACTCCATGACCGGATGCGGCTGGCCGACCCTTGCTGCAGGCAATCCATGCTCAGCTTCGTCTCCAGCGCGAAAGACAGCCGGCCGGGGCGGTCTTCGGAGGTTTTGCGACGCAATAAGCGCGACCAGTTCAGCCAAGGGAACCACACGCTGCATTTGCTCCGGAAACTCGCGCTTGCGGGTTTAACTGAAGCTCAGATTGAGGTTTGCCACATCGTATTTGAGGGTCTGCATTTTCCCAGGCTGGATTCATGCCGTTCACACAAACAGGTCAGCACTTCAAAGTTTCCCCGACGAAACACAATCGATGCCAAACACAAAATTAACAATAATTCACATTTGAAACGATACGGTGCGCAATCGATTAACGGCTGATACAGGCGAATGACCGCTATGGACGAGATAGCTGCCTACCTATCCATCTGACTGGCTATGCAAGCCTGAAACCCTCTTTTTTTCAGAGCGGCAAGCACAGTTTTTGTGCTGATGGAACATGGCCAAAGTTGACCGGATTTATTTGACAGGTAACCCTGGATGGGCTGTTTGACCTATTGTTGAGAAGATTTTTTGGCAACACAATTAATAACAAATCAATAAAATCAACTCGTAAATTGAGCAACATTTCAAAAAGATTGCTGCTGTCTTTTTACCAAAGGCCGTCATGAAATTTTCAGTCATCATTCCGCTTTACAACAAGGCTCCTTACATCACCGCCACAGTCGAGTCGGTGCTGGCGCAATCCTTCATGGATTTTGAAGTGATCGTGGTCGATGATGGTTCCAGCGATGGCGGCGCCGAATTGGTCGAGGCGATCACCGACCCCCGCGTGCGTCTGGTGCGACAAGCCAACGCGGGGGTTTCTGCCGCCCGTAATCACGCAATAAGCTTGGCGCGCGGCGAATGGGTGGCGTTTCTCGATGCCGACGACTGGCATCATCCACGCTATCTGGACACGCTTGCCAATGTCCAGAACGCTTATCCGCAAGTGGATACGGTGGCTGCTGACTTCATGCGCTTGCCGCATGCCGAAGGCATATGGCCACCGTGCTGGCCGGTTATTAAAAATTGCCCCAATGTGGAACTCATCACCGATTTGCCCAGGCGGTGGATGGCCGGCCCTTGCTTTTTCACCAGCGCGGTGACCGTGAGAACTGCGCAGCTGCAAAAAATGCAGCCCTGCTTTCCGCTTGGCGAGTCGTGCGGCGAAGACCTGGACCTGTGGTTTCGCCTGGCAGAGCATTCGCCCGTTGCATTGGCCCGAACACCCTTGGCCGCCTATCGCCTTGAGACCGAGGGGTGTCTCACCTCAACTCACAAGACGACGATCATGCGACCCTTCCTGCAACGCATGCAGGTGCGCGCGCTTTCAGGCGACTTGAGCGCACGGCAAAGCCGTTCCTTGTTGCAGCTGGTGGCGCAATTCAAAGTGTCTTTCGCGCGCCAGGCCATCGTTTCAGGAAACCGTATCGAAGGTCTGCGCTGGCTGCTGAAAGGCCATGACGCAGTCCAAAGCAAGCGCTGGTGGCTGACCGCAGTGATGGCACTTTTCTTTCCCGGCCATTTTCTCAAGGAATGGCAACTCTGGCGTATGCGTAGAACCTTGGCCCAGCCCAAAAGGTTGGAAGGCATCGCGGTGACGACCCGCACTGCCTACATTGCCGCCCAACGGCTCAAGCCGCTGCGGTCCATCAAAGAGGTCTGCACAGAATTTGGAATTTAAAGCACGGTGACAACTTGGTGCTTATCCACAGCGCAAGGTATTCAACCCAATCATCGAGTTCACCTGTGAAAATCTGGATGGGCTGGTCTGGCTGGAGGCGCTGAACAGCGGGTTGCCGCTGCGTTATTTGCGATTGAGCCAGTTGCTGCGCATTTTGCGAAAATTTTGTTTTTTCCGACTGGCTGTCGCAAAACGTCGAGAAGGCCAGCATGCAGGACGACTACCTGCGCTTCGTCGTGCTCGAGCCGGCTGGCGTCGCAGCACTCATTTTCGATCCACGCACCCAAATGGGTCCCTTCGCCAATGCGGCATTGGCTACCCCCCGTGCCAGACCAGATGCCGCCCACGCCAGTCAGGAAGCTGGCGAACACCAGCGCCACCCCACAGGCCGCACCGCATTCATTTTTCGGTCAATTGCAGGGTTTTGCCCCTGGGAGAATCTGTTGTTGGCCAGAACCGCATCCGGCCATGCCGTTGTTAGAAAATTCATACTCAAAAATTCGTTTGAGCATGCTGTGCATTCACAAGATGCTATTAATTAAATAGCAAATTGAAACGTAAGATGGCGTGTTGTCACGCTTGCCGATGCACAAAAACCTGCACACTGCCGCAAGCGCGACCAGCCTGATACGCTGCAACCCTTAAGGCCGAACGCTTTCAATTTCATCATCCACTCCTTGAATTGAACCCAAGTCACGCCATGCCAGAACCCAAACCCGATTCCCGGCGCGCTTACGCCAGCGCGCCCGTCAACCAGCGTACGGCTCCACGAGAAGCGGCCAAGCCCGTGCCGGTGCATGCATTGCTCAAGGCGCGCGCGCAAAAGGCGCGGCAGCGCCAGTTGCTCGGTCCGTCGGTCAGCGAGCTGCTGGCGCGCGGCACTTCGGGTGTCGCGCCCCAGCAGGCAAAGCTCCATCCTGGCGTGATTGCTGCCACGGTGTGTGCCGTGGCTGCCGCCAGCGCCCTTGTTTTGCTGCGTTCAGGCACCGGGCTGGCGCTGGCGGCAGCACTCACGGCGCTCGGGGGCGCCGGCTGGCTGTGGCAACACCGTAGCCAGCGCACCACCGGCGAAGCGATGCCGATGCCCTCCGGCCCGTCGCCGTTCGAGCCCGAAGCCCTGCGCCGCATCGACGAGGCCTTTGAAGCCACGGCCGCCGCCGTACACGAGCCGGCGCTGGCCGCGCTCGTGTCGCTCAAGGCTGCAGCGGTGCGGATGGCGCTGGCGCTGGGCAGCGCGCCCGTCGATGGCGAGTTCACCCTGGATGACCGCATGTACGTGATCGAATCCCTGCGGCGCTACATTCCCGACACGCTCAGCGCCTACCTGCAGGTACCCGCCGCGCAGCGCCCGGTGCCGGGCGCGGATGAAGGGCTTTCGGCCAACGATCTGCTGCAAGGCCAGCTGGCGCTGCTGCAGTCCGAGCTGGAACAGCGCGAGCAGCGCCTGCACGGCAGCGCGGTCGAGGCCCTGCGGCGCCAGCAGCGCTTTCTGCAATCCAAGGCAACGCGCGGCTGAGTCCGCTTTCAACGCCCGTTCAGGCAGGCCGCGTCTCAGGCGCGGGTTCGTTGCTGCGCGTCATCAGGTCGGCTTCGTAGCGGTCGCGGATCATCTTGGCCAGCGTGAACGTGCTGCTGATCAAGAACAGCCAGCTCACCACCACGTAGCCCTTTTGCCAGTCGCCGATGTTCATGCGCCACAGGCCCCAGGCTGTCAGGCACACCGCTGCCGCAAACGACACCCAGACGGTGATGATCCAGCCGTTGGTGTCCACCCGCCCGTCGCGGTTGTCACGCACCGTCTTGGCTGCCGCAAACGAGGCGAACAGGCAAAAGAAAAATCCGATGGCCAGGAAAGCCCGGTCCAGCTCCTGGCTGGGCAGCTGCAGCACGCCGCCGCCACTCGCCACCACGGCCAGAATGAACGAAGTCCAGACCTGCGTGCGCCAGCCACTGGTGTCACGCTGCATCACATATTGAGTTGCCATTTTCAAAATCCCCTTGCGTTAAAAAAATCCTGGCTCAGAGGGCGACCGGCCCGCTGAGGCTGCGCTGCGTCACCTCGCGCGCTTTTTGCTGGCGCACCCGGTCGATGTATTGGTCAGCCCGCGCCAGTTGCTCCTGAAGGATGGTGTTGTTCTGGCCCATCACCTCGACCATCTTGCTGCGAAACGTGTCCATCGCGTCCATGGCCTTGAAGGTCTGGTCAAACATCTCCTTCATTTTCTCGATGCCGATCAGCGGGTTGCTGGCGAACTGGTTGGTTTTCTCGACATGGGTGTTGAGCTGGCGGCCGGTCTCGGCGATCAGGTTTTCAATCGTGCTGTTCACGCCGGTCAGCATCTCCATCACCTTGACCTGGTTGCCGGTGGCGCGCGCCACGGTCTGCGCCACGGCCAGCGCGCTCATGCCGGTGGTGGTCACGCGCGAGCAGCCGTTCATCATCTCGCGGCCGGTCTTTTTCAGCACATCGAGTGCCATGTAGCCGTTGGTGCAGACCGATTGCTGCGTCAGGATATCCAGCAGATTCTGGCGCACGTAGAACAGCACTTCCTGCTCCAGCGCCCTGGCGCGCTCAGGGTCGGTGGCCTTGAGTCCCTCGACCCGCGTCGCCAGCTGGCGGTCCAGGCTTTCAGCAAACAGCGCCGCTGCCGCCAGTTTTTGCATGCCGTCCCACATCTTTCCGCGCGTCGCCTCGATCTCGACCACGTCGCGCTGCATGTCGTCGCGGGCGGCGTAGAGGGCTTGCATGCTTTTCTGCATCTGTTCGCCGGCGTTCTGGAACTTGCGGAAGTAGCCCTGCAGCCGGTTGCCAAACGGAATGAGGCCGAGCAGTTTTTGCGGCTGCAGCAAGTCGCCGTCCTTGCCGGGGTTGAGCGCGTCCAGGTGACCGCGCATTTCCTGCACCGCCTTGAAGGCCGGGCTGTTTTCAAGGCCGACAAAATTGCGCTGCATGAAGCGTCCCTGCATCAGGCTCGAAGCCAGCGAAATCTCTTCGCGACCCAAGGCAAAGGCGCTGTCCAGCCGGGCCTTGAAGGCGTCACTTTGCAGGTCTTCGGACATCAGGCCGTCCATGAAACGCTGCACCTGGTCTTCCACGGCTGCTTGTGTGGCGGCAGGCAGGGGAACGGCCGTGCGGGCCACCTCGTCGCTGAGCGGGCGCAGCACTTCGGGCGGCGTCAGCTGGAAGCTGTCAGGCGGCGTCAGCGGCGGGCGTTTTACCTCATCGGTCGGTGCGGACATGGCGATTCCTTGGAATGGTGAACGAATGATACGAGTTGTAATCAACTGCGCCAAATGCGGGTTGGGTACGCGTCAGGAAGGAATCAGGAGACCGCTTTCCGGCAAGGCGTTGAAAAGAAGCGCCGTGGACTGCAATTCAGTGCCAAACAGGCCGTTTCCGCTCGTCTGATATGCATAGTCAGCTATCAAAAAATGAGTAATTCGGGTTTTCAAGATTTTTTCCTGTGCAACGCTTCGGATGAAACTGACCTGAATGTGCGCCAGTGGCGCTGAAACACGGCCAGCCAAAGCCGGAGTTGCTTTTGAAGGGTCGACGGGTATCCTGAAGCGATACTTTCAAGCCGTCATCAGCGCCGCCACCCGCGCACGCAATACCTCGGGCTGGACCTCGGCACTCGCCATGGCGGCGCCAGCGTTCAGCCCCACGCGGTTGAACATGCCGCGCCGGAATGGCCGCGCCATGGCCACGCGCTGGCCGTTGACCAGCTCGGCCCGGCTGAAGAACGAGCCCCACAGATTCGTCAGCGCCATCGGAATCACCGGCACCTGCAGGCCGTCGCGCTCGGCGTTTTCAAGGATTTTCATGACGCCGCCCTTGAAGGGCTGGAGTTCGCCGTCCTGGGTGATGCCGCCTTCAGGAAAAATCGCCAGCAGGTCGCCTTCACGCAACACTTTCGCCGCCGCTTCAAACGCTGCCTCATAGGCCGCCGGGTCTTCGGCGCGCGGTGCCACCGGAATCGCCCTGGCGAGACGGAACAGCCAGCCCAGCACCGGCATCTTGAAAATCCGGTGGTCCATCAGGAAGTAGATCGGCCGCGAACTCGCCGCCATCAACAGCACCGGGTCGATGAAGCTGACATGGTTGCAGGTCAGCACCGCCGCGCCCTGCGCCGGAATGTTCTGGTCGCCCGTGACCTTGAAGCGGTAAATGCAGCGCGAGGCCATCAATGCGATGAAGCGCAGCAGATATTCGGGCACCAGCATGAAGATGTAGAACGCCACCACGGCATTGGCGAGGCCCGTGAACAAAAAGATCTGCGGAATGCTGAAATTTGCCTTGAGCAGCGCGCCGGCCAGTATGGCGCTGACGATCATGAACAGCGCATTCAGAATGTTGTTGGCGGCGATGATGCGGGCGCGGTGTGTCGGCTGGCTGCGCAGCTGGATCAGCGCGTACATCGGCACGCTGTACAGGCCGGCAAACAGGCTGAGCAGCGCCAGGTCAACCATGACGCGCCAGTGCGCCGGCTGGCCCATGAAACTGCCCACGCCCATCAGGCTTGAGGCCGGCAGGCCGCGCGAAGCGAAATAAAGATCGACCGCAAACACGCTCATGCCAATCGCGCCGAGCGGCACCAGGCCGATCTCGACATGGCGGCGGCTCAGCACCTCGCACAGCAGCGAGCCGGTGGCAATGCCGATGGAAAACACCACCAGCAGCAGCGACGCGACATGCTCGTCGCCGTGCAGCACTTCCTTGGCAAAGCTGGGGAACTGGCTCAAAAACACCGCGCCGAAAAACCACATCCAGCTGATTCCCAGCATCGAGCGGAACACCACCAGATTAGTCTTGGCCAGCTTGAGGTTGCGCCAGGTCTCGCTGACCGGATTCCAGTTGATCTTCAAGCCCGGATCGGTCGCCGGCGCCTTCGGAATGAACTGCGCCACCGCCCGCCCCACGAGCGCCAGCGCCACGCACGACACGGCGACATAGTGCGGCCCGACGCTAGGGACCGCCACCATCAGCCCGCCGACGATATTGCCCAGCAAGATCGCCACGAACGTGCCCATCTCGACCATGCCGTTGCCGCCGGTCAGCTCGCGCTCGGCCAAGGCCTGCGGCAGGTAGGCAAACTTGACCGGGCCGAACAATGTCGAATGCAGGCCCATCAAGAACGTGCAGCCCAGCAGCACCGGCACCTGGACATTGATGTTGCCACTCATGAAGCCCACGGCGGCAATCCCCATGATGACGACTTCAAGGTTCTTGACGAAACGGATGATGCCGGTTTTCTCGAACTTGTCGGTGAGTTGCCCGCTGGTCGCCGAGAACAGCAAAAACGGCAGGATGAACAGCGCGCCAATCGCCAGCCCGGCCAGCGCCGGCGGCAGCCAGCCGACGCTGAGCTGGTAGGTCACCATCACGGTGAAGGCGAACTTGAACAGGTTGTCGTTGGCCGCACCCGAGAACTGCGTCCAGAAGAACGGCGCAAAGCGGCGCTGCCCGAGCAGGGCGAACTGGTTCGGGTGCGCATCGGCCAAGGGGGTCGCCAGGGCGGCCGGGGCGGCCTGCGGTGTGGACAGTTCAACGCTCATGCCGGACTCCTGGGATGGTTGATTTTTGGTGCACAGGTAACAAAGCGTATGCCTGCACAGCCCCACGGATTCTGCCCTGATTTTGGGCGGAAAAAGACCGGGGTCAAAAGCGGTTGGCAGCATGCAAACTCCTTGGATGCGTCGAAAGGGAATGCACAGACTGTGCCGAACAATTGGCCTGCAAAGATGCTCATTTCCATACAGTGGCCTGGTTTCAAGCCATGGGTATCGATAATCGATACCCATGAGCACCACCGCCGACCTTGTCGCCGTCCTGAAAAAAGAACTCAAGACCGCCCGCATGACCTATGCCGACCTGGCTCTGGCCTTGGGCATGGCCGAGTCCAGCGTCAAGCGCATGCTGGCCAAAGGCGACATGCCGCTGTCGCGCATCGACGCGATTTGCCGCGCCCTGAAGCTGGACTTTGCCGACCTGGCGCGCCAGGTGGCGGACGCGCAGCCGCTGCTGGCCCAGCTGACCGAGGCGCAGGAAAAAGCCGTGGTAGCCGACAAGAAGCTGCTGCTGGCCGCCATCTGCGTGCTGTCGCAGTGGACGCTGGAGCAGATCACCGGCAGCTACCGGCTGACCGAGGCCGAATGCATCGGCTACCTGGCGCAGCTCGACCGCATCGGCATCATCGAGCTGAAGCCATTGAACCGCTACCGGCTCAAGCTGGCCAAGACCTTTCGCTGGCGCCCGCACGGCGCGGTGATGGACTACTTTCGGGACCACGCGCTGCTGGACTATTTTTCCGGCGGCTTCGACGGCCCCGGCGAAGGCCTGCTGCTGGTGCATGGCTCGATCAGCCGGGGCCTGGCGTCCTCCTTCATGGAGCGCATGCAGCGCGTGGCGCAGGATTTTGCCCAGCAGCACCAGGCCGACCAGAAGCTGCCGGAAAAGGACCGCGAAGGCTACACGCTGCTGCTGGCCATGCGCAGGTGGGAATTCGGGGCGTTTGCGGCCTTGCGCCGCTGACAGCACATGAATGATTGGAGCGTTTAACTCCGCGACTGGAAGGTGCGGGGAAACGTCACCGGTTGCTGGCGATTGACCAGCCGGTAACCCATCGGGGAACGCGGCGCGCCGGTGGCCTGCGGTCCCACTTCCTCCAGAAAATCCGGTGCGGCCAGGGCACGGGTGCGAAAGGCGCTTTTGTCCACCGGACGGCCCAGCACGATTTCATAAACCCGTTGCAGTTGCGGCAGCGTGAAAGGTTCGGGCAGCAGGAAGGCTGGCAGCGAGGTGTATTCCACCTTCGAGCGAAGCCGCTTTACCGCAGCCGCAAGGATTTGTCCGTGGTCAAAGGCCAGGCTGTCATCAGCCAGCGTCACACCGGCGGCATCCACCGGGAACCAGCGCACATCAGCGGCATTGGCGCCTTTGCGCGGCTGCAGGCTGGCCCATGGCAACAGCGCGAAATACACCTGGGTCACCGACCAGCCACGCGGATCGCGCAGCCGCCCGCCCCAGCTTCCCAGTTGCTCCAGATAGGGACTTTCAACCGCCGTTTTCTCGCGCAGTTTGCGCAGCGCGCAGGCACGCAAATCGTCGTCCAGCAACACATCGACAAAACCGCCCGGCAGCGCCCACTGCCCCGGAAACGGCTCACTGCCCTGGCGCGGGCGCTGCACCAGCAGCACCTGCAAGGCTTCATCGATCAGCGAAAAAACCACCACGTCCACTGTCACCAGCGGTCGGGCGATGTCCTGCACCAAAGCCGCAGGCGCACTAGGCAGGGCAGGCGATTTTTTGGAGGTGCTCATGTAAATTTCTTGTGCTGTCGTTTTAAAGTTGTATATTACAACCTTGAAAGTTGTTCTGTACAACTTAAACTCAAAAGGAACCGTACCATGCCCCATTCCACCGTCCTCACCAGTCTCAATCGCCCTTTACGCGTGGCGCATGTTTGCGCCGGCACTGCGCTGGGTGCTATCGGCGTGACGCTGTGCCCCGGCAAGTGGCAGAGGACTTCAATCTCCGGCACCTGGCAGCGCGACCTGGCCACGGACATCGATGCACTGCATCACTGGGGCGCCGCTGCCGTGGTGACACTGATGCCGCAGGACGAGTTGCAGGCAGTGCAGGCCGACGGCATGGGCGCCGCCTGCGAAGCGCGCGGCATTGAATGGCATCACCTGCCGATTCAGGATGTCGATGTGCCCGATGCCGCGTTTGAAACCGCATGGCTTTACACCGGATTGCGTCTGCGCGAACACCTGCGCGCGGGCCGCAATGTCCTGCTGCACTGCCGTGGCGGCCTGGGGCGCAGCGGCACCATCGCGGCGCGGCTGCTGGTGGAACTCGGATGGGAGGCACAGGCCGCCATCCGCGCCGTGCGGTCGCAGCGCCCCGGCGCGATCGAGACCCGCGCGCAAGAAGCGCATGTACTTCAAACTCAGCCCGTCCCCAGCGACGAAAGCCATGCCGCCCGCGTGCTGGGCTGCATTCTGGGCGGCGCGGTTGGCGATGCCTTTGGCTATGCCATCGAGTTCGACTCCTGGGACGCCATCTGCCGCCAGCATGGCCCACGCGGCCTGCGCGAGCCAGTGATGCAACGCGGCCAACTGGTGGTCAGCGACGACACGCAAATGACGCTGTTCACGCTCGAAGCCATGGCCGTGACACTGCCGGGTCAGTTACCGCCGCTGTTTAACGAAACCCTGATGCGTCCGTTTCAGGCTGCCTGCCGGCGCGCCTACCTGCGCTGGGGCATCACGCAGGGCATCCATCCATTGCTCAAGGACGCCGATCAAGTCACCTTGCATCTCAGCCCCGCCATGCGCCACTTGCGCGCGCCGGGCAACACCTGCCTGTCGGCCGTACGTGCCGGCGCTACCGGCACCGTGATGAGTTCCATCAACCAGTCCAAGGGCTGCGGCGCCGTCATGCGCACCGCTCCCATTGGACTGATTGAAGGCACGACGCCGGAACTGGCGATGGCGTTGGGCGATGCAGCCGGTGCGCTGACGCATGGCCACATCGACGGCTGGCTGCCGGGCGGTGCGTTGAGCGCAATGGTGCGTTTCATTGCCCGGGGTGAAGCGATCCGGCCAGCGGCGCACCACGCACTGCGCCTGCTGGCTGGGCATCCGCACCCCGACCAACGGGCCATCAACGCTTCAGGCACCGCCCGGCTCATCACTACGGCGTTGCAACTTCTGGATGACACGCCGGACCGATCAGAAATTTTCAGGCGCCTGGGCGAAGGCTGGACCGGCGACGAAGCACTGGCCATCGGTGTCTATGCGGCCTGCGCCGCCAGCAGCTTTGAAGACGCCGTTCGCCTGGCCGCCAACCACGATGGCGACAGCGACTCCACTGCTTCGATTGCCGGGCAACTCTACGGTGCCCGCCACGGCATCATGTCCCTGCCGCATGCCTGGGTTCGACGGCTCGATGTGCTTCAAGATGCTCTGCAGGTGACACAGCGATTTCTGGAGGCGCAGGCGACGGCACCGCAGATACTCGATCAGTCGACTCAACAATCACGGGAGCATAAATAGCATTTTTTACGTTCAACAAAGGGGCTGTCGAGCAGGCCGAATTTCTGCCAGCCAAGGACCGGGCCGGCGCGGGTATTGAAGAAAATGTGTTTTTTGACTTGCTTTTGCTTCATTTGAGCCAGCTTGACTCGGAGCGCCGGCTGATGATGCTGGCGTATGAGTACACGAACTGGAGCGATGCCAGCCGATGCATTGACGTGCTGGCCATCGATGAAGACCAGAACCTGGTGGTCGTTGAACTCAAGCGTACGAAAAAACGCAGACCAATTTGCTGGAGGTGTATGGGCTACCCCATCCGCCCCAACAAATAGCGGTGACTACTCAGCAGCCGTGAACACCGTCAGCACGCCGGTATAGCCATACAGGTGGTTGCGGGCAATCTCGCCGCCGGCAAAAAAACCCACCAGCGGCACATCGCCCAGGGCGCGCCGTACGATCTGCAGCTCGGCGCTGGGCGCGCCGAAATGCGGCCCGCCGCGCCCGGAACAGCTGACGTAGATGGCGCCGGCAATGCGCCGGGCCGGGTGCGGCGCCGACTGGGCCTCGGGCAGGTTCAGGGCTGTCGCCACTTCCAGCGTCAGCTCCTCGGGCTCCAGTTCTTCGCGGATTTCAGCGCAGATGCGCACCAGGTCGGCGCGCGCGGCCTCGGCATTGCGCTCGCAAAAGGCCAGCTTCATGCCGATGCTGGCCACATCGGCAATCGCAATGCCCTTGCGCGTCGGGTCGAGGCCGATCAGGTGGCGCACCATGACCTCGGCGCCGAACTGGCCCGAACGCTGCCGGGCGACATCGTTTGGCAAATCCGCGTCATGGCTCAGGCCAACCAGCGTGGTGCGGACCTTGGCCAGCGCCTCGCGCGGCTGCTCCAGTGACACGCCCAGGTCGGCCAGCAGCACCTCCAGCGCCGGCAGGCCATCAAGCTCGATCACCACATTGGCATCGCAAGCGGTGATTTCGTAGGTGTTTGACACTGGCCAGCAACCCTGGGTGACGCGCGACATCAAGCCCATGCCGCCCGACGTATCGCGCGCAAACGCCACGCCGCTCAGGCCGCCACTAAACACGCCGCAGGCAGCGCCCTGCCCTTTGAGGTTGCCGTGGCCGCTGAGTGCAAACTGCACCGTCCGGCTCCGGCTCGACGCCAGGCCGCCGAACACATAGCCGCTTTCGGTGCGCTCGGCCATCTCGGCAATCAGTTCGGCCACGTCGGGCGTGGCCGCATCGGCATGGACCAGCGCGGTGTGTGCGGTGAACACGCCGGCATTCGCCGGCGGCAGCGGCGACACGCCGGAAAACACGCGGTAGTGGTCGTGCGGCAGTTCGCACAGCATCACGGCCAGGGCGGGTTCATCGAAATACTCGACGTTGTTGGACGCGATGCCGACGCCCACAGTGCCGCTCCAGTCGGTGATAAAGGGAAGTTCGGCGCTCAGGTGGTCAAGGATTTCCTGGGCCTGGGCCGCGTAGTGGTCGGTGATGTAGAGCAGCGCCAATGTCGGCGAGGAGGCATAGGCCGGCAGGGACAGGTAGCCGCGCAGCTGCGCCAGCACCAGGGCAGCAGCCATTTCCCATTGGGGATGGGTGGCGTGGCCGTAGGGGAAGAGTTTCATAAAGCAGGAACGCCGTTAACCGTTAAAAGTGGATTCAGGGCTGCAATGTGGCACATCAGGCGCAACCCTGCCGAAAGCCGGGTTCCCGGTCGGCCTGACGCGTGCAGGCATCAAGTCCGCCAGACCAGGGCCGGCCATCGGTCCGGGACGCTTCAGCGCGTCGTCTTGCGCGCCGCGCTGCCGCCCGTCTTGCGTGCAGGTGATTTCGCCTTCGTCGCGGCCTTGGGCGCCACCTTGGCCGCTGGCGACTTGGCAGCGCCTGTCTTCGAAGCCGTTTTCCTTGAGGCCGTCACTGATGTGTCTTTTGCGGCGCCAGCCTTGGGCCAGCTGCCGGCCAGGGCCGTGTTCATGGCGGCGCGGGTGCCGCCGGCCATGGTCTTGGTGGCGGTTTCGGCCATGTTCTTGGCCATGTCGGTGGCGGTCTTGACCGCGTCCTTGGCCATGCCGGCCGCCATGCTCTTGGTCGCATCGATGGCGGTGGTCTTGGCCACTTCCTTCATCGCCTCGGCGGCAATGGTCTGGAACTGCTGGGTCAGCGCGCCCCACCACTGCATCGGGTCCGCGAGGCCGGTCGCCGGGGCTGGCGTGTCGCTGGCGCCTGATGATTTTTCGCCGGCTTCAGGGCCGTTGTCAGCCTTGTCCTTGCTGGCCTGAAAGGCTGAAGGGGGAATCTCAAGCCCGGCAAAGCCCTTGGCCTTGTCGGCCGTGCGCTGCATGCCGCCCGACAGGCTGTCGCTGACCTTGAGCTTGAAGGCATTGGCCACGTCGCCCATGTTGAAGTTCATGCCCTTGAGCGTGGCCAGCGTCATTTTCTGCACCTCCAGCGCCTGGATCGTGGCCTTGAGCGCTGCCGCGTTCTGGTCGAGCCAGAACTGCACCGCCTTCAGTTCCTGCACACGCTTGTCCAGTTCCTCAACATTGAGCGTGGGCGCAATCCAGTTTCCGAGGTTGGGCAGCTGCGGTATGGCCTGCGTCGCACTGCCGGCAGCCTGTTTGGCCAGGTTTTGCAGGAAATCAAAACCTGGCACCAATTTGCCAAAGTCGGGAAAAGACGGGGTGTTTGCATTGCTCATTGAAGTGTCTCCTGGCGGGTTTTTGCGGTGTTGCGTCTGTGGGGTCGGGCTCCGGCGGCCCTGTGGGCGCAAGGGGCATGGAAAAACCCCGGCACACGGCCTGATTGTGCAGTGTGGAGGCATCGCGTCAACCGGTTTTTTCGATGCGTTTGCGTGAAGGGACCCACGGCCAGCCCGGTGGTCGACGCTCCCGCGTATTTGATAGCCGAAATCGCCTTGTCCGCTGATGCAATCTTCTTCATGCGCTTCTGGTTTGATAGCATCCCAGGCGGTTTTTGGTGCCGCGCCTCGCTTCACGCCGGCCCGCCGGGCTGCTAAGCTTGGACCATGAAAAGCCTGTTTCACCTTGCCTTCAATGTCACCGACCTGGACGAGGCACGCCGCTTTTATGGTGGTGTGCTGGGCTGCGCGGAGGGCCGCGCCACCGCCACCTGGGTCGATTTTGACTTCTTCGGCCACCAGTTGTCGCTGCACCTGGGCACGCCGTTCAACACCGCGCGCACCGGCCATGTCGGCGAGCATCTGGTGCCCATGCCGCACTTCGGCGTGGTGCTGGCCCTGACCGACTGGCAGGCGCTGGCCGGGCGCCTGCAGGCGGCAAAGACGACGTTCTTGCTGGCGCCGCAGGTGCGCTTTGAAGGCCAGCCGGGCGAGCAGTGGACGATGTTTTTTTACGATCCGTGCGGCAATCCGATCGAGGTCAAGGGCTTGCGGTCGCTGGACACGCTTTACGCAGCGTGACGCGCCCGCCGGCTTGCAGTGCGTATTCCGGCTCGCAGCGCATCAGGCTGGCGGCGTGATTTCCTGCTCGATCGCGCCGAACAGCGACTGCCCGTTTTTGCCCTTGATCTCGATGCGCAGGGTGTCGCCGAACTGCATGAAACGGGTTTTTGGCTTGCCGGTGTCGGCCGTCTCGACTGCGCGCTTTTCGGCAATGCAGCTGTAGCCGTGGCTCCAGTCCGGGTGGCTGACCGGGCCGGCGCCGACGATGCTGCCGGCGCTCACCGGCCGCGTTTTGCACAGGTGCGCCAGCAGCTGGCCAAAGTGAAAGGTCATGCCCGCGCCAGCATCGCAAAGGCCGACCTTGCGGCCATTCCAGGTGGTTTGAAGGCTCAGTCCGAGCCGCCCCTGGCGCCAGGCGTCGCCGGCTTCGTCAGGCGTGACGGCCACCGGTCCGAAGGCCGTCACGGGCCGGCCCTGCAGCGCGCCCAGGCTGCGCAGGCAGACGTCGCTGGCCAGCATCAGCAGGCGAATGCCGTCCAGTGCGCGCTCGGGGCTGGCGCCCATCGGCACGTCGCCAGTGATGACGGCCAGCTGTACTTCAAAGTCGATGCCGCACGCTTCGCTGGCCACCACCACGTCATCGCGCGCACCGATGAAGCCGTCGCTGCCGCCCTGGCGCAGCAGCGGCTCGGCATACAGGCCCGGGGGCAGCGCGGCCGCCGGAATGCTGCCCAGGCGTTCGACATGGCTGGCGTAGGCCGGGCCGCTGACCCACTGGTAGGCGCGTGGCAGCGGCGCCATGCAGCGTAGCGGATCAAACGGAAAAGCATGCCGCGCCTTGCCGCTGTTCAGCAGTTCATACAGGTCGTGCAGCTGCGGCGCCATGAAGCGCCAGTCGTCCAGCACCTGCTGGACCCGGCTGGCGATGCCGGTCGCATAATGGGCGGTTGACAGGTCGCGCGACACCACGACCAGCTGGCCGTCGCGCGATGCGTCCTTGTAGGTAGCGAGTTTCATGATTTCCAGAATAGATGAATGGCCGGGCGATGCGTCCTGACAGGCTGACTTCCGACACCCCGGCAACAAGCCAGATTGTGCCGCGCCGCGCCGCACCGTCCTGGCGTACCCTGGGCCTGCTGGCGGCGGGGGTGCTGGCCGTGCATGCGCTGGTGCTGCAAACCCGGCCGGCCCGCTTCGGCCCGTCGCAAGCGCCGCCATCCCACAGCGTGGCGGTGTTGACCACCCGCAGCATTACGCTGCCGCCGGTGACCGTCAGTCCGCCGCCGGCCGAAGCCACCCCTCCCGCGCCAGCCACGCCGCAACCCGTCGCCAAGCCTTCCAAAAAACCTGTTTTCAAGCAAAAAGTGCCTGTTGCGCAGGTCCAGCTTGCGCTACCAGCTATTGATTCAATAGCACCTTCTGGCCCGCCGCCGGGCAGCGTTGATGAAGCGCCCGTTCTGCAAGAGGCGGACAGCGCCGCGCCAGCCACGGCCTTGCCGGAGGCCGCACCCGCACCCGAAGTTTCCGCCAGCAGTGCCACGGCGGCCGCACCGACGCCGCCCGCCAGCGACGCGGCAGCGGCTTCACCGCCGGCGCCAGCCACCCAGACGCCGGTCACCGCCATGGCGCTTGCGGCCAGCGCCCGGCTGGATTACCGCATGACCGGCAGCGCCAAGGGCCTGACCTACCATGCCCAAGGCGAACTGCTGTGGGAAAACGCCGGCGGCAGCTACAACGCGCGCATGACCGTCAAGGCGCTGTTCATCGGCTCTCGCACCATGAGCAGCACCGGCCAGGTCGGCGCCCAGGGGCTGGCGCCCACGCGCTTTTCCGACAAGTCGCGCGCCGAGGTGGCGGCCCATTTCGAGCCCGACAAGGGCCAGATCAGCTTCAGCGCCAACACGCCCACGGCGCCTTGGGTCCAGGGCGCACAGGACCGGGTCAGCGTGTTTTTGCAGCTCGGCGGCATGCTGGCGGGCAACCCGTCGGGTTTTCCGGCCGGCTCGACCATTTCAACCCTCACCGTCGGTCCGCGCGCTGCGGACAACTGGACCTTTGTGGTCGAAGGCCCGGAATTGCTCGCCTTGCCTTTCGGCGAAACGGCGACCATCAAGCTGTCGCGCCAGCCCCGCCGCGACTACGACCAGAAGGTTGAAATCTGGTTTGCCCCGGCGCTGGACTATCTGCCGGTGCGCAGCAGGATCACCCAGGCGAATGGCGATTTTGTCGATCAGCAACTGAGCGATCTGACGCGTCCCTGAGCCGTCCATGACGGCTTTGCCCGCCCAGGCCCCCTTGAAGTTGCGGCAATCGTGGCCATCTGCGGCTAAAGGATATTTCCATGCAACTGCTTTACGACTCTGAATCATTCGTGGTGGTGCAGATCCACGCGAATGCGCCCGAAGACTCGGCACCCCGGCCGGCCGCGCCCCAACTGGCCCGGCACGGCTATGAAATCGTGGACAAGCGCTCGGGCAAGCAGGTTTACCTTGACGGCTCCTGGGCAGAAATGTTCCAGCAGCGTCTGAGCGGCTGGGAAAAGCACACGCCCACCCAGGAAGAGGTCGAGGACACGCTCGAAGGCTACAGCGGCCTGGCGAACACGCCGGTTTCGTTGCACTGACCATCTGGCCGGTCTCTCCGACGGCAGCGCTTGGCCGCACCGGCCTCCGGCAAAAAGCCCGCAAGCTGCCAGGCGCAACGCAGCAGGCCGGCGAAGGCTTTAGTATTCGGCCATGTTGTTTACTTCCCGATCTTTTTTACCCTGCCGTTTCGCCTTGCTTCTGGCGGCCTCCTCCGCATTGATGGCAGCGGGCTGTGCCGGCCGACCCGAACTGCCCATCCTTGAACAGACCGGCAGCCGCACGGCTGCCCGGACAGCGACCCGGCTGGAGGCATTGCTGCCTGCCGATGTGCTGCTGGTCGGCGAGCAGCATGATGCGCCGGAGCACCATGAACTGGAGCAGCAGATCGTCTCCAGCCTGGCGAGCCGGGGTCTGCTGGCTGCCGTGGCGCTGGAAATGGCCGAGGTCGGTGTCAGCACGGCGCAGCTCAAACCCAGTTCGACCGAAGATCAGGCGCGCAGGGCACTGAAATGGGACGACAAGTCCTGGCCATGGGCCGACTACGGGCCTGCGGTGATGACCGCCGTGCGCGCTGGTGTGCCGGTGCTGGGCGCCAACCTGCCGCGCGACCAGATGCCTGCCAGCATGAACGACAGCAAGCTTGATGCGCAGCTGCCCGGCCCGGCCCTGAAAGCGCAGCAGCAGGGCATCCGCATCGGCCACTGCAACTTGCTGCCCGAAAGCCAGATCACACCCATGACGCGCATCCAGATCGCCAAGGACATCACCATGGCCGACACGGTTCACCAGTTGCTGCTGCCAGGAAAAACGGTGGTGCTGCTGACCGGCAACGGCCATGCCGACCGTACCCTGGGGGTGCCGCAGCACCTGCGGGCCGACGTCAAGGCCAAATCCCTGCAGCTACGCGCTGGCGATGGCGATGCCACCGACAGACCCGATGCTTTTGACGGCATCTGGCCGACACCCGCCCTGCCCGAAACCGACTACTGCGCCGAACTGAAGGCGCAGTGGCCTGCAGCCGGCAAGTAGCCCGGCGCAATCCCCCGGGCACCCCCAGGGCGATCGTTGCCCCTCAGGGCCGCAAGACGATCTTGGCCGATGCAGAGCGGCCTTCGTCCAGGTCCTGAAAGGTGCGTTGCCCCTGCGCCATCGGCCGCTCCTCAACCCAGGCCAGGTCGCCGAACACGCCCGCATGCAGGGCGGCCACGGTGGCGCGCAGGTCGGCGGTGGTGTAGGTGTAGGTGCCCAGCAGCGTGATTTCGGACAACGTCAGCTTGCGCATGTCGATTTCGCTGGCCCAGTCCTGCAGTCCCACATGCATGATCACGCCGCCGGGCCGGATGGCGACAAAGGCCTGCTGGCGCGTCACCTTGGCGCCCACGGCATCAAACACATAGTCGTACTGGTTTTCAGCGGGTGCCTGTTCGCGCGGATCCAGGGTTTCGCAGCCCACATGGGCCTGCACGGCCTCACGCCGCAGGGGGTTGGGCTCGCTCAGGGTGAGCCGGACCACGCCCAGGTGCTTCAGCAGCAAGGCGGCCAGCATGCCGATGGCGCCGCCGCCAATCACCAGCACGCGGCATTCGTGGACCGGACGCGGCAGCACGCGCAGCGACAGGTTGACGGCGTGCCAGGCCGTGGCCGCCGGTTCGGTCAGCGCCGCCGCCACATCCGGCATGTCCTGCGGCATGGCGATCAGGGATGCGGCTGGAATGCTCATGAACTCGGCATAGGCGCCGGGCCGGGTCATCCCGACCATGGTGCGGTCAGAACACAGGTTGTTGCGGCCCTGCACGCAGTAGTCGCAGACGCCACAGGTGATCAGCGGGTTGCCGGTAAAACGCGTGCCTGGCTCAAAACCACGGGCAGCCGATTCCACCACCGTGCCGACAAACTCGTGCCCGAGAACCAGCCCCGGCTTGCGCCGTGGATCGTGGCCGTGCCAGGCGTGCATGTCGGAGCCGCAGATACCGACGGCGTCGATTTTGAGCACCACTTCGCCATCGGCCAGTTCAGGCCGGGGGCGCTCCTGCATTTGCAGTTCGTTGGGTTGGGTGTAGACAAGGGCTTTCATCAGATGGGTCCTTTTTCAGTTTTCAACGCGCGGTGAAGCCGCCATCGACCATCAGCGTCTGCCCGGTGATGTAGGCGCTCGCGTTGCTCGCCAGAAACACGGTCGCACCGTGGAGGTCTGCAAGTTCGCCATTGCGTCCAATGCAGGTCTGTTCGGCATGGCGTTGTGCAAGTTCGGGGTTGTCGAAAACAGCCGCCGTCAGCGCGGTCGGGAAAAACCCCGGACCGATTGCATTGCAGGTGATGCCGAAGCGCGACCATTCCTGCGCGATCGCACGCGTGAGTTGCACGATGCCCCCCTTGCCGGCGCCATAGGGGGCGCTGTTGGCGAAGGCGCGCGTGCTTTGCAGGGAAGCGATGTTCAGGATCCGGCCCCAGCCGCGCGAGCGCATGCCTGGTGCCACTGCCTGGGTCAGGAAAAATGGGGCGCCCAGGTGCAGATTCAGTTGCGTCTGCCATGCCTCGGGCGTCACCTCCCCAAAGGGTTGGCGCAAGTTGACACCGGCCGCATTGACAAGGATGTCGACGCCTCCAAGCTTCTGCTGGGCCTGGGCCGCCACGACTCCAAGCCCCGGCAGCGCTGTCAGGTCGGCCACCAGCATGTCTGCGGCAACCCCGGCGCTTTGGAGCCTCTCGACAGCGGCCTGCAACTCGGCCTGACGCCGCGCAAGCAGCAGCACCTTCGCGCCGGCGCGTCCCAGTGCCAGCGCCATGGCCTCGCCGATGCCGGAGTTGCCCCCAGTCACCAGCGCGCGTCGTCCGCTCAGGTCGAACATCATGGCCCGCGCGATCAGACCTTGACCTTCTCGCCAAGGTCGAAGGTGTCCTTCGGGTAGTACTTGGCCAGGCGGACGTCGGCTGTGAGCGCGTGGCCCTCCATGCCTTCCAGCCGCGAGATCCGCGCCGTCACTTCGCCGATGTCGCGCGCGGCCTGACGCGTCATGCGCTGCCAGGTGAAGGTCTTCATGAACTTGTGCACCGACAGCCCGCCGGAGTAGCGCGCCGCGCCTTTGGTCGGCAGCACGTGGTTCGGCCCGCTGGCCTTGTCGCCGTAGGCTACGGTGGTTTCCTCGCCCATGAACAAAGAGCCGTAGCAGGTCAGGTTTTCGAGCCACCAGTCGAGGTCCCTGGCCTGCACCTCCAGGTGCTCGGGCGCGTAGCGGTCGGAAACCTCGACCAGCTCCTCTCGGGTGTCGCAGACAATCACTTCGCCGTAGTCGCGCCAGGCCGAACCGGCAGCGTCACGCGCGGTCGGCGGCAGTGACTCGACAAGCGCCGGAATCTGCGCCATCACCTCCCGGGCGAGCTTTTCGCTGGTCGTGAACAGCCAGGCGGGCGACTCATGGCCGTGTTCGGCCTGGCCGACCAGATCGATGGCCACGATGGCGGGATCGGCGCTTTCGTCGGCGATCACCGCCACTTCCGACGGACCTGCGAAGACGTCGATGCCGACCTTGCCGAACAGCGTGCGCTTGGCCTCGGCAACGAACTTGTTGCCCGGTCCGACGATGACATCGGCCGGTTTGCCGCTGAACAGGCCGTAGGCCATCGTGGCGATCGCCTGCACGCCGCCCAGCGTCATGATGATGTCGGCGCCGGCCTTGTTGAAGGCATACATCAGGTAAGGGTGCATCGGTCCGCCGCGAAACGGCCCCGAGCAGGCCACGATGGTTTTGACGCCTGCTGCCTTGGCGGTCGCGACGCCCATGTAGGCCGATGCGATGTGCGCGTAGCGGCCGGCGGGCGCATAGCAGCCGGCAACGTTCACCGGCAGCACACGCTGGCCGGCGGTGACGCCGGGGTGCACTTCGGTCTGGAACTCCTGCAGCGACGCACGCTGCGCCCTGGCAAACTTGGAGACCTGGTCGATGGCGAAATCGATGTCCTTGCGGACCTGTTCGGGCACGGCCTTGGCGTTCTCGGCCAATTCGGCTTTCGTGACGATGATGTCGCCATCCCACTTGTCCAGCTTCTTGGCATAGGCGCGCACCGCGTCTTCGCCGTTCTTCTCGATCTCGGCCAGCATCTCGGTGACGACGCCTTGCGCGGTCGCGGTTTCGGTTTCGGGGCTCTTGTCGGCTTTCTTGAGATAGGTGATGCTCATGTCAATGCTTTCGTTGGTGGCCGGTGTGGCCAGGGATGGGAGCCTTCGGGGCGCCGGTCGTGGCGGTGGACGGCTCAAAAAAATGTGCGGTTCGATGCGGCCCCTTGGCGGCCGGTATCAGTCCTTGCGGTTGGCAAACTCACGCAGTTTCGGATCGGCCGCAACACGCTTCATGTAGGCGTCGGTGAGGTAGTCCGCCGACGCCGGCGTTTTTTGAATCGCACCCGAGCCGCGCATGAACGTTGCGATCTGTTCGAACCACTTGTCTGCGTCGGAAGCGCCCTTGCTGCGGTCCATGTGCGCCAGTTGCTGTTCAAGATCGAAGGTCGGGCGCTTGGCAAATTCCTTCTTCTGCGCGGATTCGGAGATGTTGACCCCGCCCTCTTTGTAGAACTTGCTCATCAACGCGAGCGCTTCTGGCCTGTGCGCGCTCATCCAGGACCAGGTACGCAGGTAGATCGCGAGGAACTTGGCAACGTTCTCGGGGTTCTCCTTCGCGTATTCCTCGCGCACGATCAATGCGCCCGGCACCACGGCGCCACCGTCCTTGCCCGAACAGAGCTGAACGGCGCCGATTTTTTCTTCGACCGAATAATTGTTGGGCGCCCACAGCCCGGCCAGATCGGCGCCGCCGGATGACAGCGCGGAGATGATCTCGCCTTGCCCCATGTTCTTGATGCTCACGTCCGATTTCTTGAGGCCCCACTTCTTCAGGCAGGACTGCACCGCGTAGTCGCCGGTGGAGTTGCTGGTCAGGAGGATGGTCTGGCCCTTGATCGAGGCCGGGTCCTTGACGAACTTTTCGGCCGCGGACTTGCTTGCCATCAACACATTCGCATCCGATTCGTCGTTGGAGATGCCGATGGTCATCACGCCGAAGCGTACATGGCCGAGCACCGCGGGCACCGAGCCGGTTCCGCCCACATCCCACGACTTGGCTGCCGCGGCCGCCATTTGCGGCACGCCAGCGGGAAAGATGCTGAACTCCGGTTTGAGGCCCAGTTCGGCCCACCAGCCCTTCTCGGTTGCCACGTAAAAGGGCAAAGCCCAATACAGCGCTGGCTGGTAGCTGACCTTGATCTCCTGCAGCGGCGCTTGTGCCTGTGCGCCAAGTGTCGCGCTCGCGAGAACGGTTGCAAGTGCAGCGTGCACGATTGTGTTGCGGAATCTGTTCATGTTGTCTCCAGGGTTGGTTTAGCGAACGGTGAGTGGGTGATCAATGCAGGTCTTTCCCCTGCTGCTCGCGCAACAGCTTCCAGATGTGGGTGCGCATATGCACGAACGAGGCCTGGTCCATCACGTCCTCGATGCTTGGCAATGCGTCCCAGTTTTCGGCTTCGCGCACGGTTTTCACATCGACGATTTCTCGGATGGTTCCGGGGCGGCTCGACATCACGACCACGCGGTCGGCCAGATAGACCGCCTCTTCGACCGCGTGCGTGATGAACAGAACCGTGCGCGGGTGCTTTCGCGCCAGCCGCACCAGTTCTTCCTGCATCACCACGCGGGTCTGGGCATCGAGCGCGCCGAACGGCTCGTCCATCAACAGCACCTTGGGATCGAGCACATAAGCGCGGGCGATTGCGACGCGCTGCTGCATGCCGCCCGAGAGCTGGTGCGGAAAGGCCTTTTCGTATCCTTTGAGCCCCATCAATTCGATGTACTGCTCGATCCGCTTTTTGCGTTCATCGGCCGGAACAGACAAGGAATGCAGGCCGAATTCGATGTTGTCCCAGACAGTCTTCCACGGGAACAGCGCGAACTGCTGGAACACCACCGCCCGATCGGGCCCGGGGCGCGTGACTTCGATGCCATCGACCTTGACGTTGCCGCTGGTCGGATGCTCAAGGCCGGCCGCCATGCGCATGCAGGTGGTCTTGCCGCAGCCCGACGGACCGACGATCGCGACGAATTCGCGGTCGGCCACTTCGAGGTTGATTCCCTGCAACGCGATGAACGCGTTGCCGCCCTGATGGAAAGTTCTCTGCACGTTCGAAAATTCGATGTTGGCCATGTTTACCTCTTGATGTGTGTTTGACCGGCGTTCAAAGCCCGCGCCGTGTTTCGATCGCCTGCTCCAGCCTGCGCAGCAGCACGTCGATGACGAGGCCGACGATACCGATCGCGATCATTCCGCTCATCACAGTAGCGGTCGAAAGACTGGCCTGGCCCTTGACCAGCATGTAGCCGACGCCGCTGGACGCAACGATGAGTTCGGCGCCGACCAGCGACTGCCAGCCCAGTCCGGCCGAAACGCGCAGCCCGGAAACGATTGACGGCACGGCCGCTGGCAGCAGCACCTGCGTGATGCCGCGCCATGGCCCGGCGCCGAGCATGTTGGAGGCTTCGATGTACTTTTTGTCGACGTGCTTCGCGCCGCGATAGGTGTTGATCAGAACCGGCGGAAATGCGCCCATGAAAATGATCAGCATCGGCCCGCCGATGCCCGTGCCAAACCAGAGCGCCGCGAACGGTACCCAGGCAATCGGCGCGACGAAGCGTACCGCTTCGAACACCGGCGTGACGATCCGGTCGACACTGCGGAACCAGGCCATCAGCAAGCCCAGCGGAATGCCGACGCACACCGCCAGACCATAGCCCAACGCAAAACGCTGCAGGCTGGACAGCAAATGCATTTGCAGCGTGTAGCCGGCGAACGGTTCATGCATCAGCTGCACCAGCCGCTCGAGCACCTGCAGCGGACCCGGCAGAAACATGCGCGGAACCAGGCCGGACTGCGCCGCCACGACCCAAAACGCGAGAAATCCCAGTGCTCCTGCGGCGCTCAGCGTCCAGAAGCGGGCCGGTGTCAGTTTCGGTTGCAGCATCAACGTGCCCTCCACGGCATGACCCGCGCTTCAATCCACCCGAGGCCGAGCGTCATCACCCAGCCGAAGAGTGCGACGCTGATCATGCCGACCAGAATCATCGGCGGATAAATATCCTGTGAGGCCTGGTTCAGGATCTGCCCCAGTCCTGCAATCGCACCGATCAGCTCGGCCGCGACAAGGGTGGTCCATGAGGCTTGCAACGACAGCCTCAGGCCGGTGAAGATGCTCGGCAACGCACCCGGAATCAACACCTGCGTCCAGTAGCGCCAGCCGCGGATGTCGAGCATCGCGCTGGCCTCGAACAGCGGCTTGTCGATCTGCCGCACCCCGCTGAAACTGTTGATCACGGACGGCACGAAGGCTGCGGCGAAGATCACCATTATCTTGGCCGCATCGCCCAGTCCCAGCCAGACGATCGCCAGCGGAATCCAGGCCAGCGGCGGGATTGGCCGCAAGAACAGAAAGGCCGGGTTCACCAGCGCCTCGATTGTTCGGCTGGCGCCCATCGCCAGTCCCAGCGCAACCCCCAGCGTCGATGCGACAAGAAAGCCGATGGTCACGAGCGCCACGCTGCGCACCACGTGTTGATACCACAGCGCACTTGCGTAGCCTTCCCACAGGATTTGCTGCCAGGCGGCCCAGGTCTCGGACGGCCCCGGGAACCGGATTGGTGAAATGAGACCGCTGCCTTCAGTCAGTGCCCACCACGCCAGCAGGGCAATTCCCAGCGCCGCCAGCGCGCGCCAGAGCGGGCGGCGCCATCCGGACATTCGGGAGGCGGTTGAAGTTCCCCTCGCGGTTGCGGCGGGCAGCGCAGTGTCGGTGGTAGTCACTTGAGCGGTCTCCATTTTTTGTAAGCGCTTTCATTCTTGACGGGTTATCGCGGTGCGTCAACCCATGAAGATATAAATCTTCGTGGTACAAACCCTCAGGGAAAGCAAACGCCTGACGCAGGATTTTCTGCAAGCGCGTACATTTGTCGTCATTGGCTTGTACTATCAACTGAATACTTTTGTGATCAACATGAATGTCCCTGACACCAAACATCCAACCGTCGCGGACGTGGCGCGGCGTGCCGGCGTCTCGACGGCCACGGTGTCGCGCGTGCTGAACCAGCCCGACGCAGTGCGTGAGAACCTGCGCAGAAAGGTCGGCGCTGCGGTGGCCGAGCTGGGTTATGTGCCACATGCCGGTGCTCGCGCGTTGATGCTGCGCCGCTCGGGCACGGTTGGTGCGGTGTTTCCGACCATTGACAACGCGATCTTCGCCACCGCCATCGAGGCCCTGCAGCGGCGCCTTGCGGCATCCGACATCCATCTGCTGCTCGCCACCAGCGGCTACGATCCCGAGGAAGAAATGCGGCAGGCGATCAATCTGGTGACACGCGGCGCCGACGGCCTGGCGCTGTGTGGCAACTGCCAGCATCCGGAGCTGCTGCGCTTTCTGCGCCAGCGGCGCGTTCCGTGCGTGCACGTGATGGTGCAGGACGAAGGCGACGAACTGGTCAGCGTCGGTTTTGACAACGCCGCAGCCACGCGTCAGGCAACGCAATACCTGCTCGATCTGGGGCACGTCAACATTGCGATGCTGGCGGGTGTCACGCGCGCGAATGATCGGGCCCGGCAGCGTGTGGCGGGCGTGCGTGAGGCGCTCTCGGCGGCAGGGCTGGCGCTGCCGCCCGAACGCCTGGTGGAACGCCGCTACACGATAGCCGATGCGCGTACGGGCTTGCGCGAGCTGATGGCGCACCGGCCCGCGCCGACCGCGGTGGTCTGCGGCAACGACGTGCTGGCGTTCGGCGCCATGCTGGAATCGGCGGTCATGGGCCTGCAGATTCCGCGCGACCTTTCGATCGTCGGCTTCGACGATCTCGAACTGGCGCGCCATTTGCAGCCCGCGTTGACCACTGTGCAGGTGCCGACCGAACACATGTGGTCGACTGCGGCGGACCGCCTGGTGTCGGCATTTCAGGGCGAGCCGGTGCAGCGCAGCACCAAAATCGACGTGGCGCTGGTGGTGCGTCAGTCCACCGGGCCGGCGCCAGCTGGCAAACCGGGCTGAGGCCCGCGGGCATTCAGTCGTTTGCAAAATCCGTCCATTCCGGCAAAAACCGGATGTCATGGCATGGTCAGGGCGCGCCACAGCAGACTGGTACTGCCGGCGATCAACAGCAGCCACACCGCCTGAATGGCGCGTTTTGCAGGCATGCGCGCATGCAGAAAGCTGCCTGCCAGATAGCCCAGAATCGCACACGGCAACAACGCGAACGCGAGCGGCAGCAGGCCGTTCTGGCGGTAAAACCCGCTGCCGGTGAAAAGCACCAGCCGGATCAGCGCCGTACCGAAAATCAGCACGCCAATGGTCGCGCGCATCACATTTTTGTCGGGCAGGCGCCGCGCCAGGTAGACCATGTAAACCGGTCCGCCGGTGCCATACAGCGCCGTGAACGCGCCGCCTATCATGCCGGCGGGCAGGGCCCACCTGGATGAAATGGGTGCAATTTCTGCCTTGCGCAGCAGGCTCCAGCTGGCATAACTGAGCACAAAGATGCCCAGCACCATCAAAAGCCAGCGTTCGCTGGCCTGCACAAGCACGGTCACACCCACCACCATGCCGATCAGCAAGAAGGGGAACAATCGCAGCAATTCGGTCCGGTCCAGGTGTTTGCGATTCTTCAGGCCCAGCAACAAACCCGCAAAAAGATCAAACACCAGCATCATCGGGACGGCAAAGCGCAACGGGAAGAAATGCGCCAGCAGTGGAATGGCAATGATCGCCGCGCCAAATCCGGTCAGGCCGTACACGGTGTACGCGACCGTGACGATCAGCGCCGCGCTCAGCAGCGTGATCCAGGGCAAGTCAATCACACGCTTGCGGCCTGGCGTTGACAGGCTTGCGCTGCAAAGGCCAGCCCATCACTAAGTCCACGCTTCTGCGTGAATCACAACAGAGGTTGGCAAACCTGCCACTGTCGTGGCACAGGTGCTGTCGTTTGACACACATGCACTCTTTCAATATTTGATCTGGGGCGCAGGCACCCCTTCGATCATCACGTTCAAACAGGCGGGAAGGCCGCTCGCCTGCGCACGCTGTGCAGCAGCTGCCATCTCGTGCGGCTCGGTCACCCGTTCTCCATGACCGCCAAACGCCTGCGTGACCGCGTCGTAGCGCATGGGACGAAGCTCGCAGCCCACCAGCCGGTCCGGACCATAGTCGCGCAGCTGGATCTGGTATTCGGCATTCCAGCGCGCATCGTTGCCAATCACCGAAACGAAGGGCAAGCCGTAGCGCATGGCCGTGTCATATTCAGCGATGTGAAACCCGACCGTGCCGTCGCCCATCACCGCCACCACGGGCGCTTGCGGCTGGGCGCATCGCGCCGCCAGCGCATAGGGAAGACCCGAGCCGATCGAGCCCGCCACACCGTTGTTGACACGGTGCGGCGCATTCAGGCAAGCCATCGCCCACTGCCCTATTTCACCGCCATCGCACACCAGCACCGATTCGGGATGGCTGTCGAGCAGTGCCTGCAGCGGCCTGAGCATCTGTACCGGATGAAGCTTGCCAGGCAGTTCCGATTGCACGCTGTCCCATGCCGGCGGACGGTAGGCCACAGCGCTGCGCACATCAGACAGCCAAGCGGACGGCGCACTGCTTGAAGCCGCCTGCGTCAAAGCCGACAGGGACGAAAAAGCATCGGCCAGTGCTGTGACTTGAAGTCGATCACCGAGCGCGTTGCGCGTGCGTTCGATTTCGGCTGGCTCGGCATCTATTTGGTGCACTTCAGATTGTGCCGAGAGGGCCGGAGCTTTGCCAAATTTGAGTGTGAAGTCCACCCTTTTTCCGACCAGCAGCACGCAGTCGGCCTGCGCCAGCATCTGCGCAAAGGCACCCAGACTGGCATCGGCGATGCCACGTGGACTCTCCATGCCGATCACCGGCACACCGCTGGCAGCTTCCAGTGCAGCCAGCATCGCGCGGCCCGGGCGGGTCATGCAGGCCGGGCCGGCAAGGATCATCGGACGCCTGGCCTGGGCCAGGCGCTGCATCAGGTCGCTGGCAGTAGCCAAATCCAATGCCATGGTTTCGGGCTGAAAGGCATCGGCCGTCAGCGATGCTGACTCAGCGATGTCATCGAGTGCGTCCGTGGGCAGGTTCAGGTTCACCGGACCGGGCCTGCCCGATCGCGCGATGCGGATCGCCCTGGCAATGTCGCCGGCGATCTGGTCCGGCCCGGCGCATGTCCAGGCCGCCTTCGTCACCGGCCCCGCCATCT
Organism: Polaromonas sp.; assembly: GCF_010365105.1. Taxonomy (GTDB): domain Bacteria; phylum Pseudomonadota; class Gammaproteobacteria; order Burkholderiales; family Burkholderiaceae_C; genus Polaromonas. Next base: position 50,486 of record NZ_JAAFGZ010000016.1, read on the forward strand.
CGGCCTGGCGCATTTCCTGAAAGGCGCCCAGTCCAAGCTGGCTGTTCGGCGCATGGCCGGACAGCAGCACCACCGGGGATTCGGCCATCTGCGCGGTGTAAAGCGCGGAAACCGCATTGCCATGGCCGGGGCCACCGGTGACGAGCGCAATACCCACCTCGCCGGTGATGCGCGCATAGGCATCGGCCATGTGCACGGCGCTGGCTTCGTGGCGCGTGTGGATGAGCTCAATTCCAGAATTGAACGCGGCGTCGTAAATCGGCATGATGTGGTTGCCCGAAAGCGTGAAGATCCGGCGCACGCCGGCTGTCTTGAGCGACTGGATCAAGGCATCACAGCCACGGTTGCGGGAAGAGATGTTCATGTATCGGCCTTTTATTTCAATTCAATCTGGAGTTCGCGGCCCAGGCGTTCATACACCTGGTACTGGTCTGATGCGAATTTTCTGGTGTCCGCGGGTTTCATCACCCGTGGAATGCTGCCGGCTTTTTCAGTTGCGGCAGTCCACTGGGCATCCTGCGCGGCAGCAGCCAGTGTGTTCACCCAGCGGTTTGTGATTTCCTTGTCCAGGCCGGGCGGACCATACAGCGCGCTCCAGCCAATGACCGTTTCAAGTTCCGGATAACCTGCCTCGCGCGCTGTTTGCACGTCTGGCAGATCCTTGAGTCGTTCTGGCGTCGTGGTCATCAGCGCATGCAGCTTGCCGCCCTTGATATTGCCGATCATCGACGTGAGGTTTCCACAACTGAAATCCACATCGCCTGAAAGCACCGCCATGGCCGCTTCACCACCGCCCTTGTAGGCCACCGGCACAGCGGCGTTCTTGCCGAGCTTGAGCACATCGAACAACAGTTGGGGACCGAAATTCAGGATCGTCGCTGGGCCAGTGGTGCTGTAGTTGAGCTTGCCAGGCTTGGCGCGCAGCGCATTGACCAGGTCCGCCATGGTCTTGTAGCCCGATTCACTGTGCACCGCGCAGACCACAGGATTCAATTCCAGCAGACCGAGGAAAGTGAAACTGTCCCACTTGTAGTCCAGCCCCTTTTGCAGTGCCGGCAGGACGACCTGCGAACCCACACGGGCGAGCAGCAGTGTGTAGCCGTCGGGTTTGGCGCCCTGCACCGCAAGGGAACCAATGGCGCCGCCCGCACCTGCCCGGTTCACGGCGATCAGGCTTTGGCCCATGGTGCGTTGCACCACAACGGACAGATTGCGCGCAGCGACATCGGCATCGCCCCCGGCACTGAAGGGCACGACCAGCGTGACCGGACGATCGGGGTAGAGGTGGGCTTGGGCACTTGCCTGAGGTGCGATGGCAGACAGGCCGGCCCATAGGGCCAGGGTATACGGGATGGAATGCACGACGTCTCCTGTTGTTCAGATTAGAAATTCGGGCGCCAACCGGCTGGCCTGCCATGGAAGGTAAAAGCGCGCAGTGCGCCTTGTTCAAGAATTTCAAGAAACGATTGCATCCTCCTCTTGCAGGATCGTCTGGCCAGGCACGACGCGGGTGAAGTGAACGGGCTCTCTGCGCATCGACAGCGTCTGGCCGGCCTGCGTCACGACGATGTAGCTGGAGCCTTCCAGGTCGCCGGCGTGCGGATGGTCTTCGCGGAAATGCGCGCCGCGCGAGTCTTCGCGCGCCAGCGCGGAGGTGGTGATAACGCGGCCCACGGCAATCAGGCTCTTCAGGTTGAGCCAGTCGTGCCAGCTCAGGTTGAAGGCGCGGTCGCCATCGGCCACGCCAATACCTGATAGCCGTTCGTCAAGTGCGTTCAAGGTAACGAGTGCGCGCTGCAGGCCTTCTGCAGTGCGCAAGATGCCAACGTCCTGCCACATGCAATCGAACAGCGCCTCTCGAATCGCCTCAATGTCCCCGGGCGCCTGCGCAAACGGCGTCAGGTGCGCTGCCATGCTTTGCCCGATCGCCGCTTCGTCCGGTTCGCGCAGGCGGCCCTGGCTTTTCACCCAGACCGCCATGCTGTCGCCGGCGATGCCGCCAAACACCGTGGAATTGGCCACGCCGTTGCCGCCCAGCCGGTTGGCGCCGTGCACACCGCCCGTGTCTTCGCCAGCGGCAAACAAACCGGTCAGCGCCGTGGTGCAGTCGGCTTTGAACACCACGCCGCCCATCATGTAGTGGGCGGTGGGCACCACTTCCACCAGGCCGCCTGCAAGATCGAAACCGCAATCACCGCAACGCTCGACCATGCCCTTGAACTGCTTGCGCACCTTCTCGGGCCCAAGATGCGACATCTGGAGATACACGCCGCCATTCGGTGACGTGCGGCCTTCGCGCATCTCGGAAAAAATGGAGCGTGACACGATGTCGCGCGTCGCGCGCTCCAGCCTCGGGTCGTAGCGGTCCATGAAACGCTGGCCGTCGCCATTGAGCAGGTAGCCGCCTGCCCCGCGCAAGCCCTCTTCCAGCACCGTGCCGGTCATGCGCGTGCCGGTGCCGGCGAGCAGGCCGGTGGGGTGGAATTGCACCATTTCCATGTCGCGTACCGGCAGACCCGCCCGCAGCGCCATCGCCAGGCCGTCACAGGACTTGTCGCCGGAAGGCGTGTGGTACTTGTACATGGTCGGTCCGCCGCCGGTGGCGAGCAGCACGGCCTTGGCCTGCACGAAAACAAAGCCGCCGTCCCGCATGTCGATCATCAGTACGCCCGCCAAGGCGCTGCCGTCGGGCGTCTTGATCAGCTCGATGGCGCGGTGCTCTTCAAGCCGCCCGATGCCGCGTGACCAGACCTGTTCGGACAGGCGGTTGATGATCTCGATGCCCGTCAGGTCACCCTTGTGCACGGTTCGGTCGAAGGTCTGGCCGGCAAAGGCTTTCTGGTGCACAGTGCCATCGGGGTTGCGGTCGAAAAAGCAGCCCAGTTCGTTTTCAAGCTCGTGCACCCGCTCGACCGCCTTGGTCACCAGCGTCCAGGCCAGGTCCTGGTCGGACAGCCATTTGCTGCCCTCGATCGTGTCCATGAAATGCCGCTCGACCGAGTCGCCTGGGGCCAGCGCGACGTTGTAGCCGCCCTGCACCATCCGGGTACAGCCGCATTTGCCGAGCAGACCCTTGACGGCGACGGTGATCGACAATTCGGGCGCCGTCTGGTGCGCATGCAGGGCTGCAAACAGGCCAGCGCCGCCGGAGCCCAAAATCAGGATGTCGGTCTGCACGCGTTTGATATTCATGTTTTCACTCCAAGACTGGCCAGCGCTGTGGCCCTGTTTCCCGCCGTACTTTGCTTGAGCACGTCATACAGGCTGCCGCCATGGCTGTCCATCGCCACCAGCAGCGGGCCGAAATTGCGTATCCTGAATTTCCAGAGCGACTCGGGGTTCAGGTCGTCCATGTCGACATCTTCAATCTGCTCGATCCAGGTCGTTTCCAGCGCAGCGGTGCCGCCGACGATGGCCAGGTAAACGCCGCCCAGTTCCCTGAATGCGGACAGCGAGCCGTCACGCAGGCCGCCCTTGCCGATGACCATGCGCACGCCGTAGTCGGTCATGAGCGGCCGGGTAAATCGTTCCATCCGGTCCGAAGTCGTCGTACCGATGCAGATCGGCCGGTAGCCGGCCGGGTACTCGGCGGATTTTTCAACCTTTTGCACATTCGGCGCGGTATGGATAACGGCATGGCCGTTCATGTCGAACCTGGCTTGGCGGCCGTGGTCGAACATGTGAATCTGCGTTGCATCGCGGATGCCGAACAGCGTCGTCTGCAAGGTGACCGTGTCGTTGATGCGCAGCTGACGGATTTGCGCCTCAGTGACCGGCGTGGAGAGTTCGTGATGCGCCATGCTGAATTCCTAAAAAGTCCTTAATAGCCGTAGGTCACGCCTGCAGGCGTGAACGTTGCGCGGGCGCGCCGCGCCGAATGGCACTGCATGTTGACGGCGATGGGGTTCATGGTGATGTGTGTCGAGGCCAGCTCGATCTGCACCGCGAACGCCGTCGAGTCGCCACCCAGGCCCTGCGGTCCCACGCCCAGCTGGTTGACTGCGGCAGACAGCGCCTCTTCAAGCCTGGCGCCTTCCGGATCGCTGCAGCGGCTGCCCAGTTCGCGCGTGGCCGCGCGCTTGGCCAGCGCCACGCTCAGGTTGGACGTGCCGCCAAGGCCCACGCCGACAATGGTCGGCGGGCAGGTCTTGCCGCCGGCCGCCAGCACGCAGTCGATCACAAAGGTCTTGATCGCGTCGATGCCTTCGGCCGGAATGGCCATCTTCAGGAAGGAATTGTTTTCCGAGCCGCTGCCCTTGGGAATCATTTCGATGTCCAGCAGGTCGGGCGTCGGGCTGAAATCAATGTGGATGACGGGCACCTCGATGCCGCAGGAGGTGTGGTTGTTCTTGCGCGTCAGCGGATGCACCACCGAGGAGCGCAGCGGATGCTCGCGGGTGGCGCGCTCGCAGCCCCGGCGTATCGCCTGCTTGAGCGCGTGGCCGTCCACCTGCACGTTCGAGCCGATCAGCAGGTTGTAGATGGGAATGCCGGTGTCCTGGCACAGCAGGTTGTCGGTGGCTTCCGCCACCTGGATATTCGTCACCATGGTCGCCAGCACGCTTTGGGCCGTGGCAGCAGTTTCCGTCCGGGTCAGCCGGTCCAGCCCGGCCTTGACATCGGGCGGTAGCATCTTGAGCGCGCGGATGTACAGCGTCATAGCGGCGTCTTCCACCGCTTGCAAATCAATCTTCATCGGTTTTCCCCTCGCGTCAGTTGGTGGTGATGTTGCGGTTTTTCACGAGGGTGGCCCACTGTCTGGACTCGGCATCCATGGCCTTGGCAAATTCGGCCGGGGTGTTGCCCACCGGGGTCATCCCCTGCACGAACAGGCGCGCCTTGGTGTCAGACTCGGCCAGCACCTTGGCGGTGTCGATCTGTATTTTGGAAAGAATGCCCTGGGGCGTGCCGGCGGGAGCCAGAAAACCAAACCAGCCGGTGTTTTCGAAGCCCGGCAGGCCGCTTTCGGCGACGGTAGGAACGTCAGGCAGCTGCGCTGAGCGCTGCTTGCCGGTCACGGCAAGCGCGCGCAGCCGTCCCGGGCCCAGCAAGGCAGAAGCCGCTGCAAAATTGCCCACCATCATCTGGATCTGGCCCGCTATCAGGTCGTTGTAGGCGACCGATTCGCCCCGGTAAGGCACATGCCTGATTTCGATGCGGGCGGCATCGGCAAAGTTTTCACCGGCCAGGTGCACCTGGCTGCCCACGCCGGCAGAGCCGAAGTTGAGCGCGCCTGGTGTTTCCTTGGCGAGCGCGATCAATTCCTTCACGCTCTTGACCGGCGCACGGTCAGGCACCACGAGCAACATCGGCCCGCTTGCCACATTCGTGATCGGCGCCAGGTCCTTCCTGGTGTCAAAAGGCATGTTCTTGTAGATGTGCGGATTGATGGTGATGCTGCCCGAGGCCATCAGCAGGGTGTAGCCGTCGGCCGGCGATTTGGCCACCATGTCTGCGCCCAGGTTGCCGCCAGCCCCGGCGCGGTTTTCGACAATCACCGGCTGGCCCCAGAGCACCGCAAGCTTCTGGCCGATCATGCGTGCCACCACATCGGTTGAGCCGCCCGGCGAAAAGGGAACGACCAGGCGCACCGGCTTGGCGGGCCAGCGTTCCTGCGCCGTGGCGGGCATGACGCCCCATGCGGCAACCGTGACGACGGTTGCCGCAAAAACGCGGCCCAGCGCTGAACGTCGGTTAAAGGTCATGTCGTTGTCTCCTTGTTATGGAAAAGCAGGCCCTGCACACCGCCTGGGAAAGTCAGGAAAAACCCGTGGAAGTCAGGAAAAAAGTGACAGGGCAAAGGCCATTCCGGCGGCGGCGGCGAAACCCGCAGCACCCGCAATCCAGTCCTTGCGCAAACCCGATGCGCTGCCGAATTCGATCAGCAGCAGGCGCACGCCGCCCATCATGTGCAGCGCCAGCAGGACCACCAGGCCCCATTCGGCAAACTTGAAAAGCCCCTGGTCGGCGAAGCGCAGAAAACCGTCCAACGCGGCGGCCCCCTGCAAGGCCTGGCCCAGCGCCCAGAAATGCAGCGGCAAAAAAGCCGCCAAGCCCAGCCCCGACAGGCGATGCATCAGGAAAGCCCAGTAGGCTGGATGCGCGCGGGCGCGCTGGTCGTTGCGGCGCTTCATGCTGCCACCACCGCAACCACGGCGCGCAGGCCCATCACCAGCAGCAGTAATCCGAATGCCCGCGAGAGCCAGCGCGCAGCACCTTCCCCCAAACCCCACCATTCACGGGCAATGTTGGCCACGCCCACGGGCACATGCACCGCGCAGGCCACGACAAACACCGCATAAAACACGGCAAAACCCCAGTTGCCCTGCGTGCGGCCCAGGATTTCACCGGCGCTCAGCCCGCCGCGCACCGCATAAATCATGACCGCCAGATGCACCACCACGCACAGCGCCAGCACCATGGCGCTGATCCGCTGCCAGTACCAGCGCTTGGCCTGCGCCACCCCGGATGCCTGGGAGGCACTCACAGCTCGCCCCGCACGGCCGCCCTGGCCACCTTGCGCTTGAGTCCGGCAATCGACATCGTAGGGGCGAGCTGCTTGGGACAGCGCTCGGTACAGGAACCCTGCGTGTGGCAGGAATGGCAGCCCGCGTCACCGGCCACCGCTCGCAGCCGCTCGACCTGCTGCACATCCCGCACATCGTTGGCCAGCGTCCAGGCGCGGTTGAGTGCCGCCGGACCCAGGTAGTCAGGCTGCCAGCTGACCACGTCGCAGGAGGCGTAACAAATGCCGCAGCCGATGCATTCAATGCCGGCGTCGGCCGCCTTGCGTTCCGGGGAAGCCGGCTCGACCTTGGCGAAAGGCGCATCGCGCGTCAGTTCGCCCTTGAACTGCCCCTTGGCACGCGCCCATTTGTCAAAGAACTCGCTCATGTCGGTGGCCAGGTCCTTGATCACCGGCAGGTTCGACAGCGGCGCGATTTCCAGTTCACCGTCTGGCGCCACCTTGGCAATGTGCGTGCGGCAGGTCCAGCGCGCCTTGCCATTGACGGTCATGGCGCAGGAACCGCACATGCCCACGCGGCAGGCAAACCGGTAGCTCAGCGAAGGCTCCAGATGGCGCTGGATGTAGGTCACGACATCCAGGACGGTCTGGCTTTCGTTGCGCGGCACGTCGTAGGCCGTGAACCCGCCGACCTCTTTGCCACGCCATACCTTCACTTTGAGATTTTTATGCATGTGCGTATTCTTGATTTGGCCAATAGAAAATAAAAGCGAATAATAATTTTCTAAAGATAAAGTATTTGTTTATCTCAAGATGGTCTTGGCCACCACCAGCCCATCCCAAAAACTGGAGACAAAAATGCGTTCCGTCCGCACTTTCAAAACTTTTCTGGCAGTGGTTCAGCACGGCAGCTTCGCAGCAGCCGGCCACGCGGTCGGCCTGACGCCGGCAGCCATTGGCCTGCAGATACGCAGCCTGGAGGAGGAGTTGAACCAGCAGTTGTTTGACCGCGCCAAGCGCTCGGTGGTGCTGAACACGGCCGGGCGCAAGCTGGTGCCGGCCATTCAGGACCTGGTGCTGCGCCATGAGGCACTGGCAGCCGGTACAGACAACGACGGACTGTCGGGCACGGTAGTCATGGGCGCACTGATCTCGGCGTTGATGGGATCGTTTGCGGATGCGCTGTGGACCATCAAAAAGCAGTATCCGCGTCTGGAGGTACGTCTGCTTGCCGGCCAGTCCGACGACTTCATGCGCAAGGTGGAACACGGCCAGCTGGATGGCGCGGTGGTGATCAGGTCACCACATGCGCTGCCCTCGAACCTGATCTGGACACCGCTGTACCGCGAACCCATGGTGTTGATTGCGCCACGACATCCGCATTTCAACCTGTCTGCTGATCCGATCGAAATGCTCCGCAACAGCCCCTTCATACGCTTCGACAGAACCACCTGGACAGGTTATCTGGTGAGCGAGGTCTTGCGGCAGTGCCATGTCAACCCGACTGATGCCATGGAACTCAATTCGTTTGAAGCCATCATGGAAATTGTGCGCCAGGGCTTCGGCATTGCCATCGTGCCGAAGCTGGCGAACGTGGACTGGTCAAGTGACCGGGGTTTGATGATCATTCCCCTGCCTTGCGTGGTGCTGGAGCGCGACGTGGGCCTGCTTGAGCGCACCAGCCACCTGCGAACGGGGTTTACTGACGCGATCAAACAGTACTTCATCGATCACAAGAAGCAACCCGGCCAGGAGGCACTTGACCAAAGAGGCAACGAGCAATCCTGATTTTTGATCAAATCATGCCCTTGCGCCCTGTTATGGGCATTTCAATGCTATTTAAAACATAGCATCAACAAAGCCGTTGAGTGCGCCGCGTGCAGGCTCAGGCGTGTTTGCGAATGGCGTCGGCCACCACATTGACGATGCGGTCGATGTGTTCCTTCTCCACGATGAAGGGCGGGCAGACGACGACGTTCTCGCCGGCAGGCCGCACCATGACGCCGTTGTGAAAGCATTCCATGAAGATGTCGTAGGCACGCTTGCCCGGCGCACCCGCCACCGACGCCAGCTCGACCGCACCGGCCAACCCCAGCGTGCGGATGCCGATAACGTTGGGCAAGCCCTTGAGGCCGCTGTGCATCGCATCGCCCAGCACCTTGCCCATCTGGCCGGCGCGCTCGAACAGGTTTTCCTGCTGGAACAACTCCAGCGTGGCAATCGCCGCCGCGCAGGACACCGGATGGCCTGAATAGGTGTAGCCGTGGAAGAACTCCACTGCGTATTCCGGGCTGTTGGAGCTGCCCTTCATCATGGCGTCGTAAATGCGGTCGGTGCAGATCACGCCGCCCAGCGGAATCACGCCGTTGGTCACGCCCTTGGCAAAGTTCAGCATGTCGGGCACGACGCCGTAGTAGTCGGCGCCAAAGTTGACGCCCAGGCGGCCAAAGCCGGTGATCACCTCGTCAAAAATCAGCAGGATGCCGTGCTTGTCGCAAATCTCGCGCAGCCGCTTCAGGTAGCCCTTGGGCGGCAGATACCAGCCGGCGCTGCCGGAAATCGGCTCGACGATCACGGCGGCCACGTTGCTCGGGTCATGCAACGGCAGGATGCGGTTTTCCAGTTCCAGCAGCAGGTCTTCGGTCCATTCGGGCTCCACGCCATTGATGTAGGCATGGCTGACCGGGTCATGGATGAAGCGCATATGGTCCACGCGTGGCAGCAGCGCCGCACCATACACCTTGCGGTTGGCCGGAATGCCGCCCACGCTCATGCCGCCGAACCCCACGCCGTGGTAGCCCTTTTCCCGGCCGATGAACACATTGCGGTGGCCTTCACCGCGCGCCCGGTGGTAGGCCAGCGCCACTTTCAGCGAGGTGTCGGCGGCTTCCGAGCCGGAGTTGCAAAACAGCACCTTGTTCAGGTCGCCCGGCGCCATGTCGGCAATCATTTCGGCGGCCCTGAAAGCCTGGTCGTTGCTTGCCTGGAAGGCGGTAGCGTAGTCCAGCGTGTCGAGCTGCTTCTTGATGGCTTCGTTGATGGGCTTGCGGTTGTGGCCGGCGGTGACGCACCACAGGCTGGAAATGCCGTCGATCACCTTCCGGCCGTCATGCGTCGTGAAATGCATGCCGTCGGCGGCTACGAAGATGCGCGGGTCCTTCATGAAGCTGCGGTTGGGCGTGAACGGCAGCCACTGGTGGTCCATGTTGAAGTTCTGATAAGCCATGTCGGTCTCCTGGATGCAAAAAAGGTGAAACGGGCGAATGCAAGATACTCCTGCATTCTGGCACCCCTGAGCGCCGGGCGCGGCGTCAAGTCAGCTGCAAGCGTGACAGCGGCACGTCACCTGCGACAATTCACCCCCTATGAATCACGCTTATGTTCTGACCCTCTCTTGCCCCGACCGCCGGGGTATTGTTCATGCCGTATCGGGCTTTCTGTTCGAGCATGGCGGCAATATTGAAGAAGCTGCGCAATACAACGACCAGGGCACGGGCCTGTTTTTCATGCGTGTGCAGTTCGCCTGCACCCAGCTGACGCACGAAGAGCTGTCAAGCCAGCTGAAAACCTTTGCCGAGCCTTTCCAGATGGACTGGAAGCTGCATGACAGCGCGCAGCCGATGCGCACCGTGATGCTGGTCAGCAAGGAAGGCCACTGCCTGAACGACTTGCTGTTTCGCTGGAAATCGGGTCTGCTGCACCTGGATGTGCGCGCCATCATCTCCAACCACCGCGAGTTCTACCAGCTGGCGGCCAGCTACAACATCCCGTTTCACCACCTGCCGGTCAGCGCCGCCACCAAAACGCAGGTCGAGGCCAAGCAGCTGGAGATCATCGAGTCCGAAGGCGCCGAGCTGGTGGTGCTGGCGCGCTACATGCAGATTTTGTCCAACGACCTGTGCAAGAAGCTGGCCGGCCGGGCGATCAACATCCACCATTCTTTCCTGCCCAGTTTCAAGGGGGCAAAACCCTATTACCAGGCGCACGACCGGGGCGTCAAACTGATAGGCGCCACGGCGCATTACGTGACCGCCGACCTGGATGAAGGTCCGATCATCGAGCAGGACGTGGCCCGGGCCGATCACGGCAAGACCGTGGAAGACCTGACCGCGATGGGCCGCGACACCGAAAGCCAGGTGCTGGCCCGCGCCGTGAAGTGGCACAGCGAGCACCGGGTGGTGCTCAACGGCCACAAAACCGTGATCTTCAAATAGGGGCATTCCCATGGCAACTGCCGAAACTCCTCCGGGTCAGAATGGCGTTCCTCCCTTTGTCAGGGGGCCGGCGGCGATGGAAGCTTACGCAGTGCCCAGCGCGGCCGCCAAGCGCATCCCGCCGATCCAGTGCCTGCTCACCTTCGAGGCGCTGGCGCGGCTTCGCAGCGTCACCCTGTCGGCCGAAGAACTGTGCGTCACGCCCAGCGCAGTCAGCCACCGCGTCAAGCAGCTGGAGCAGATCATCGGCACCAAATTGTTCGGCCGGGCCGATTTTTCACTGACCACCGAGGGCAGCGAATACCTGGCGCATGTGCGTGAAGGACTGGCCACGCTGCAGAAGTTTCCCGGCACCGCTGGCCAGAGCGCCACGCCGGGCAAGCGCAAGCTGCGCCTGGCCGTCACGCCGACCTTTGCGCGTTCCATGCTGATTCCACGGCTGCGCCAGTTCACCGAGGCCTATCCCGAGATCGACCTGACGCTGCAGGTGTCGATTCCGCTGCTCGACGTGGTGGCCGAAGACTCCGACCTGATCGTGCGCTTTGGCACCGGCCGCTATGCCGACCTGGAGCATGTCTGCCTGCTCACCGACGAGGTCACGCCGCTGGCCTCGCCCACCTTCCTGCGCGAGCACGGCCCGTTCGAGGCAGCCGAAGACCTGCTGGGCGAAAACCTGCTGCGCTCGCCGCTGGAGCCGTGGCGCACCTGGTTTGCGGCCAACCAGCTCGACTGGCCCGAGCCGGTCGAAGGCTCGCAGTTCAACGACATCGGCCTGATGTGCGACTGCGCGGCCGCCGGCATGGGCATTGCGCTGGCACGGTTGAAGCTGGCTGCGCCCTGGCTGGAAAACGGCTCTCTGGTGCGGCTGGACACCAACGAAGTGTTCAGCCGCAAGGTGGCCAGTCCGCATGCGCACTACCTGTGCTGGCGCACCGGCACCATGGACCGCTGGGAATGCGCCGCGTTTTCCGACTGGCTGCGCAAGAGCCTGGTTTGAGAATAAAAACCCGTTTTCCGCAAGCTGGGCCGACGTTTTCAGCTATTTATATAGTAGCAATTAGATTTCCGGTACTTCCGCAAGCAACTGCGCCGCGCTGAGTTCCAGCGCAACCTTCTCGCCCCGGGCAAACGGGTGCAGCACCCACAACCCGTCATCGCGCTTGCGGAAACAGCCGGTGCTGCGCGTGTCCAGGTCGATCAGCACATATTCCTCCAGGCTGGCAAGGCGGCGGTAGTGGCTGAATTTGAGTCCCCGGTCATAGGCAGCGGTGCTGGGCGACAGCACTTCGGCGATCAGCTTGGGTTCGGTCTTGACCATGGCGCTGGCCAGATCGAGCGCGCTGCAGGTCACCAGCACGTCGGGTTAAAAGTAGCTGTTGGCAGCGGCGACATGCAGCCGCATGTCGCTCATATAGGTGCGGCAGGGGCTGCCGCTGAGGTGCTGGCGCAGGGCGAAAGCCAGATTATGGTGACCGTCACATGCCAATCTTCGGCACCGGCCATGGCAAACACTTCACCGCCCAGGAATTCATGCCGGTCCCGTTGCGCGGGCTCCCAGGCGAGGTAATCGGCGGCGGTAACAACAGGTTTTTGGTCGCCTTGGTCCATGGCGATGTCCTTTGCATGAATCGAGAAGTTATTTTGACACCTTCCCCTGCACGAGCCTGATGCCCACAGACAGGCAAGGCAGTCCAGGCCGCCTGGATTACGAACAACCTATTCCAGCGGCGTATCAGCCCGTCAGCGAAATAGCTGCCGGCGGAAAATCTGATTCAGGCTTCATGTTGCGACATTCCCCGACGCAACCCAAAAACCGTGGCAAGCCATGCGGTGCGTTCCTGGGCGCTGTTCGCCCCGCGCACTTTGTATTTCACACCCGGCTTTAGAAATCTTCACCCCCGGCCACCGGACATTTGGACTAAAGTCTGGTTTCACTGATGGAACCAGACCATGAACGCACCCGCCTCTTCCCAGCAACTCTCTTCACTCCAACGCGCCGAGCGCCAGGCGCAAGTCGTCCGTGCCCTGGAGGCGGTACTGCCCAAACATGCACTGCTCTGGAACAACGAAGACACCACGCCCTACGAATGCGACGGGCTGACCGCCTACCGCGAGCGGCCGCTGGTGGTCGCCCTGCCTGAAACCTATGCCGAGGTGCAGGCGGTGCTCAAGACCTGTCATGCGCTCGATGTGCCGGTGGTGGCGCGCGGCGCGGGCACGGGGCTGTCGGGCGGCGCCATGCCGCACAAGCTGGGCGTGACGCTGTCGCTGGCCAAGTTCAACAAGATCCTGAAGGTCGATGCCGCCAGCCGCACCGCGCTGGTCCAGGGCGGTGTGCGCAACCTGGCGATTTCCGAGGCCGCAGCGCCGCATGGCCTGTACTATGCGCCCGACCCGTCGAGCCAGATCGCCTGCACCATCGGCGGCAACGTCGCCGAGAACTCGGGCGGCGTGCATTGCCTGAAATATGGCCTGACGGTGCACAACGTGCTGAAGGTCAAAGGTTTCACCATCGAGGGCGACGAGGTCGAGTTCGGCAGCGATGCGCTGGACGCGCCCGGCTACGACCTGCTGGCCATCCTGATCGGCAGCGAAGGCATGTTGGCCGTGACCACCGAGGTCACCGTCAAGCTGATTCCCAAGCCGCAACTGGCGCGCTGCATCATGGCCAGCTTCGATGACCTGCGCAAGGCCGGCGATGCGGTGGCCGGCGTGATTGCCGCCGGCATCATTCCCGCCGGGCTGGAAATGATGGACAAGCCGATGACGGCAGCGGTCGAGGATTTCGTGCATGCCGGCTACGATTTGAGTGCGGCGGCGATCCTGCTGTGCGAAAGCGACGGCACGCCGGAAGAAGTCGAAGAGGAAATCGGCCGCATGAGCGCCGTGCTGGAACGCTATGGCGCCACGGCCATCACCGTCAGCCAGAATGAAGCCGAGCGGCTGCGCTTCTGGAGCGGACGCAAGAATGCATTTCCGGCGTCGGGCCGCATCAGCCCCGACTACATGTGCATGGACTCGACGATTCCGCGCAAGCGCCTGGCCGATATTTTGCTGGCAATTGCCGACATGGAAATCAAGTACGGCCTGCGCTGCGCCAACGTGTTCCACGCGGGCGACGGCAACCTGCACCCGCTGATCATGTTTGACGCCAACGACGCCGACCAGTTGCACCGCTGCGAATTGTTTGGTGCCGACATCCTGGAAACCAGCGTGGCGATGGGCGGCACGGTGACCGGCGAACACGGTGTGGGCGTGGAAAAGCTCAACTCGATGTGCGTACAGTTTTCAGCCGAAGAGAACGAGCAGATGTTCGGCGTGAAGCGAGCGTTTGACCCGAAAGGCCTGCTCAACCCGGGCAAGGTGATCCCGACGTTGAACCGCTGCGCCGAGTACGGAAAAATGCTGGTGCGCGGTGGCAAGATCTCGCACCCTGACCTGCCGCGTTTTTGAAACCGGCCGTACCTGCGATTCAATAAGGATGCGGTCAGCAACAACCTCCCTGCGTCATGGCTGCGAAGGCGGGTATCCAGACTTGCCGGAACATTTAAGCCCGTGTTGCTGGATTACCGCCTTCACGGGAATGACGAGCGTGAATTTATTATTTGCAAAGGAATCCGTGCAATGAATGCCCTGCGCGGAATGATGTGGCTGCTGATCTTCCAGTCGGCAGGTGAACTGCTGGGGCGCGGTCTGGCCCTGCCGCTGCCCGGCCCGGTCATTGGCATGGTGCTGCTGCTGCCGGCGCTGCGCTGGCCGGCCGTCCAGGAGCCGGTGTCCGCTTGCGCAGACTTCCTGCTCTCGCACCTTTCGTTACTCTTTGTTCCGGTAGGCGTGGGCGTGATGACCCATCTTTCACTGGTCAGCCAGTACGGCATCCGCATGCTGGCAGTTGTGGTTCTTTCGACATTGGCCGGTCTGGTGGTTACGGTGCTGACCATGCACCTGCTCAGGGATAACCATCCGGGCACTCCGGCTGCACCGGCCTCGGCCAAGGATGTCGATGTCTGATTTTGTCCAGCTGTGGGTTTATCTTTCCACCACGCCGCTGTTCGGCCTGACCGCGACGCTGATGGTGTATGTGCTGGCGCATGCCTTCTACGTCCGCGCCGGGCATGCGCCGTGGGCGAATCCGGTGCTCTGGTCGGTCGTGGTGCTGGCCTGCGGGTTGCTGGCCTCCGGCGTGTCATACCCGACCTATTTCGCTGGCGCGCAGTTCATCCATTTCCTGCTGGGTCCGGCAGTGGTGGCGCTGGCCTGGCCGCTGTGGCTGCGCCGGGCCGAACTGCGCCAGCGCTGGCACCGGCTGCTGGTCGCGGCGCTGGCTGGCGGCAGCGTGGCCGCGGCCTCGTCGCTGCTGCTCGGCTGGCTGTTCGGCCTGCCAAAGGAACTGATTCTTTCGCTGGTGCCCAAATCGGTCACCGCACCGGTCGCCATGGGCATTGCCGAACAGATTGGCGGCATTCCGGCCCTGGCGGCTGTTTTCGCAGTCATCACCGGACTGGTCGGCGCGCTTTGCGGAAAATACCTGTTTGCCGCCCTGGGCATTCCGACGGACACGCAAGGCTGGTCGGCGCGGGGATTTGCTCTGGGAACCGCTTCGCACGGCATCGGGGCTGCACGCGCGATGCAGGTGAATGCGGATGCCGGGGCCTATGCAGGCCTGGCGCTGGGAATGCAGGTGGTGCTGGCGTCGCTGCTGATTCCGCTGGCGTTCAAACTCTTTTAGCCAGGCGGTGCGACGCTTGGCGCAGGCGATTGGAAAAGCCGCAGGCAAAAGCCCTGCCATTTACTCCCAAATCAATAGCAGCTTAAGCCCACCGAATATGCGCAAAAGCCACTATTCATCAATATTTACCGGTCATGCCGCCTGCAGGCCGGGCTTGACCACCACGGCGGGCTTGAGGCTGCCGCCCTGGGTGCCAAAGACAATTTCACCCGAAAGCTGGCCGCCTTCCTCCACCACCAGTTTGCCGTAGCGGATGGTGCCGGTGACCTTGCCGGTGGCGTAGATCACCAGTTTCTGGCGAACAATCAGGTTGCCATCGAATTCGCCTCGGATTTCCGCAATCTCGATCTCGGCCGAACCCTTGAAAGCGCCCTGCTCGGCAATCTGGATGACCCGCGAATTCATGGTGGCCTCCACCGTGCCCTCGACGACCAGCGTGTCGCAATCGGTGATCTCGACGCCCTTGAGCTTGATGTTCGGTCCGACCGTCAGCTTGCTGCCGCTGTCCCGCTCGTTCCCGGCAGGGGCAGCGGGTTCACCGACCATCGGACGGGCCATGTTTTGCGCCCCGGTTGCTGGGGAAGGGGAATGCAGCGTGCCGGAGGGCGCCGCGCCCGGGCCCGTATAGCTGCTGCCCGTTGCAGGACGCACACCGGTGGTCGGGATTTCATTGTCGCGCTTGCCAAAAAACGGTGTTGCCATGTCATGTCCTTTAAATCCATTTATCCTACGTTGCGAAATAGCCAAAAATTTCCGACCGCATGCAAGAGAAGTAACGAATTAAGATTTCGTTTCCAGGGAACTTTCACCGACACGGTGCTGTACCGCGCCAGGCACTGACCCCGTGGCCACGGCATTCAGGAACAAGCGCCTTCGCTTGGCAAGCCGGACTTGGTGATGCACGACACCGCCGAGCACCTTCAAGCTGTCGAGGCAGGCACCGCCAGACTCGTCGGGACTGACGCAGACGAAATCGCTGGCCAGGCGGGCTTGCTGCTCAGCCACATCAAGTCCTGCAAAGCCATGGCTTTTGCACATAATCAGTAGTAAGTCGGTTTTGCCTGCGAGCGCATTGCCCAGACGCTACCGGCCGACAAAATCCGTTTTCCGCTGGCGCCCGAGCGGTCAGGCCGCTCAATTCCACATGCCCCCGTGTAATTTTCATCAGGAGTCCCATGCCCCTTGCCTCCCAACAGGCCGCCCACCTACTGGCCATGGCCGAGCGCGTTGCGCATGCCGGCAGCTGGACGATGGACTTGAAAAGCCCTCAATGGGTTTCCTGCTCCTCGGAATTTTCCGCCATCATCGGCCTGCTGCCGGAGCGCGTGATCACGCGTGATGAACTCACCGCCCGCTTCTCACCCCTGTGCCGGGACCGCATCGGCTGGCTGCTCCAGCAGTGCAGCCGCCATGGCACCGGGTTTGACGAGGAAATGCAGATCGACACGCCGTCCAGCCGCAAATGGGTGCGCATGGTCTGCGAGGCGGTGTCGAACCAGCGCGGCCAGGTCAGGAGTCTGCAGGGCATGCTGCAGGATATTTCAGACCGCAAGCAGGCCCAGCAGGAAACGCTCCATCTGGCCATGCGCCTGACCACGACGCTGGCCACCATCACCGAAGCGTTTGTCACGCTGGACCGGCAGTGCTGCTTTACCCACCTCAACCAGGAAAGCGAACAGTTGCTTCGGCACTCCAGCGCCGAGCTGCTGGGCAAGGAAATCTGGACTGTGCTGGTCAATGACAAGAACCAGCGCCTGCGCCAGGAACTCCAGCGGTCGATCGCCACCGGCCGGCAGCTTGAATTCGAGGACTTCTACCCCGGACTGGGCAAGTGGCTGGAAGTGCGCGCCTGCCCCTTCGCCGAAGGACTGGCCGTGTACTTTCGCGATGTGAGCAAGCGGCGCAAATCGCAGGAGCAGCTGATGCTGCTGGAAACCTGTGTTGCACGGCTCAACGACATCGTGCTGATCGCCGAGGCCCAGCCGGCGCGCAAAAAAGTGCCTTATATCGTCTTCGTCAACCACGCTTTTGAGCAGCACACGGGCTACAGCCGCCATGAGGTGCTGGGCCAGACGCCGCGCAAGCTCCTGGGGCCCAGGGCGGCGCAGGACGAATTCGAGCGCATGGCCAGAATGCTGGCGCGCAAGCGACAGGCACGTAGCGAACTGCTGATCTACCGCAAGAATGGCAGTTGCTTCTGGCTGGAGCTGGAAATCGTCCAGGTCGCCGACACGGCGGACGACCTGGCGCACTGGGTTGCCGTCGGCCGGGACATCACCCAGCGCAAGGTCGCGGCCGACGCCATTCACCAGTTGGCTTTCTACGACCCGCTGACCAGCCTGCCCAACCGGCTGATGCTGCTGAACCGCCTGGAGCAGGTGATGTCTCAAAGCGTTGCACTGCGACGCAATGGCGCGCTGATGTTCATTGACGTGGACAAGCTCAAGGTGCTGAACGACACCCTGGGCCACCACAAGGGTGACATGCTGCTGCAGCAGGTCGCCGAACGGCTGGCCGGCTGCGTCGAAGACACCGACACCGTAGCGCGGCTGGGCGGCGATGAGTTTGTCGTGCTGCTCGAAAACCTGGGCGACGATGCAGCCGAGGCCACCGTCAAGACCCGAAAGCTTGCTGAAAAAGTGCTTGAACAATTGCGCGAACCTTTTGATCTGTCAGGGCACCAGCACTACACCACCTCCAGCATCGGCGTGACCTCGCTCAATGGCCCGCATGACAGCGTGAGCGAGGTGCTCAAGCAGGCCGACCTGGCGATGTACCAGGCCAAGACCACGGGCCGCAATTCACTGTGCTTTTTTGATCCCGACATGCAGGCGGCGGTCAATGCCAACGCCGCTGTCAGCTCGGAACTGCACACCGGCCTGCGCAAGCAGGAGTTTGTGCTGCATTACCAGCCCCAGGTTGACCGCCAGGGTTGCGTGACCGGCGTCGAGGCTTTGCTGCGCTGGCAGCATCCCCGGCGCGGACTGGTCATGCCGGCCGACTTCATCCCGATGGCCGAGGAAAGCGGCCTGATCCTGCCGCTGGGCCAGTGGGCGCTGGCAACGGCATGCGAACAGCTGGCCGCATGGGCACATTGGCCGCAGGCCGCCGGCTTGAGCATCGCGGTGAATGTCAGCGTACGCCAGTTCAGGCATCCTGATTTTGTCGACCAGGTGATGGCTGAGATCCGGCGCAACGGCGTCAAGCCCGGGCACCTGAAACTCGAACTGACCGAAACCCTGCTGGCCGACGGCATGGACATCACCCTGGCGCGCATGGGAACGCTCAAGGCCTTGGGCGTGACGCTGGCGCTTGACGATTTCGGCATGGGTTATTCGTCGCTGTCAGCCCTCAAGCGCCTGCCGCTGGACCAGCTCAAGATCGACAAGAACTTTGTTGCCGAAGTGCTGATCGACCAGGCCGATGCCGCCATTTCCCGCACCATCATTACCCTGGCGCACAGCCTGAACCTGGAGGTGGTCGCCGAAGGCGTGGAAACCCAGGCGCAGCAGGACTTCCTGATTGCACAGGGTTGCGACCAGTTTCAGGGTTTTTTGTTTTCACCGCCGCTGCCCCTCAAGGAAATGGAAGCCTACCTCATGGAACCGGGCACGCACCGCAAGGCGCTGGCCGCCACCTTGCTGCCAGGTTAGGCAGGCCTCGGACGCCCGCCGAAGATCGCCGTGCCCACGCGTACCATGGTGCTGCCCGCATGAATCGCGGCCTCCAGGTCCGCCGTCATGCCCAGCGACAGCGTGTCCATCGGCAGCGCCAGCGCGCCTGAGGCATTTATCTGATCAAAAAGGTCTTTTGCGCTGGCATGCAGGGCACAAGCAGCTACAAAATCAGTAGCAGGTTCAGGAATCGCCATCAGGCCGCGCAGCACCAGGCGCGGGAGTTGTGCGACTTCCCGGGCCAGCGCCAGGGCCGCTTCGGGCGCGACGCCCGACTTGTTGGCGCCGCCATCGATATTGACCTGCAGACAGACCTGCAGCGCAGGCAGTTCGGCCGGGCGTTGCTCGCTCAGCCGCTGCGCGATCTTCAGCCGGTCCACCGACTGCACCCAGTCGAAATGTCCGGCCACCAGCCGCGTCTTGTTGCTCTGCACCGGTCCGATGCAATGCCATTCCAGGGTGCTTGCAGGCGTCACGGCCCCATTCGCAGCAGCGGCCAGCCAGCCGCGCAAGGCCTCGATCTTGTCAACACCTTCGGCAATGTAGTTCTCGCCAAAAGCCGTCTGGCCCGCCGCCATCGCCTCGGCCACGGCCTCGGCGCCAAAGGTTTTGGAAACCGCCAGCAGGCGCACGCTTGCCGGGTCGCGTCCGCAGGCCAGGCAGGCGGCATGAATTCGGTCATGGACATGTAGAAGATGGTGTGCAATCGTGGTCATAATCCGACTGTAAACTCAGATTTAACTTACAGGATTTGCCGGAATGGACATTACGCAGTTGCTGGCCTTCAGCGTTAAAAACAAGGCATCCGACCTGCACCTGTCAGCCGGCCTTCCGCCGATGATCCGGGTCCATGGCGACGTGCGCCGCATCAACATTGATCCGCTGGACCACAAGGAAGTCCACGCCATGGTGTATGACATCATGAACGACACCCAGCGCAAGCAGTATGAGGAATTCCTGGAGGTTGATTTCTCTTTCGAAATTGACGGCCTGGCGCGTTTTCGGGTCAATGCCTTCAACCACAACCGCGGCGCCGGCGCGGTGCTGCGAACCATTCCGTCGAAAATCCTGACACTGGAGCAACTCGGCGCGCCGAAGATTTTCGGCGACCTGGCGCTCAAGCCGCGTGGCATGGTGCTGGTCACCGGTCCGACCGGCTCGGGCAAGTCGACCACGCTGGCGGCCATGGTCAACTACCTCAACGAAACCGAATACGGCCACATCCTGACAGTCGAGGACCCGATCGAGTTTGTCCACGAGTCCAAGAAATGCCTGATCAACCAGCGCGAGGTCGGACCGCACACGCTGAGCTTTGCCGCCGCCCTGAAGTCGGCCCTGCGCGAAGACCCGGACGCGATTCTGGTGGGTGAAATGCGCGACCTGGAAACCATTCGCCTGGCCATGACGGCGGCGGAAACCGGTCACCTGGTGTTTGGCACGCTGCACACCTCGAGCGCCGCCAAGACCATAGACCGGATCATTGACGTGTTTCCGGCCGAGGAAAAGGAGATGATCCGCTCGATGCTGTCCGAATCGCTGCAGGCGGTGATCTCGCAGACCCTGTGCAAGACCAAGGACGGCCAGGGCCGGGTGGCCGCGCATGAAATCATGCTGGGCACGAGCGCCATCCGCAACCTGATCCGGGAGGCCAAGGTCGCGCAGATGTACTCGTCGATCCAGACCGGCAACAGCCTGGGCATGCAGACGCTGGACCAGAACCTGACCGACCTGGTCAGGCGCAACGTGATTTCTGCTGCGGAAGCGCGCGGCAAGGCCAAGATTCCCGACAACTTTCCAGGCTGAAACCACCCCGTCCCCACCAGGAGAAATTCGCCATGAAAGGCATACTCGGACTGATCAGGCAGGCCACGCCCGCCAGTGCCGTCGGCGACAGCCCTGCTGACACGTTTTTCTTTTCCACCGCCTTTGCCGACCAGGGAATCGACGCTTCGTCGATGGTGCCCTGGGAGGCCCGGGCCAATGAGGTGGGCGCCAGGCGCCTGACGGCCGGGCGCGGCATCAAGTTGCTGGAAGAACTGTGGAGCGGGGACAATTTCATGGCACGGCTGGGGCCGGATGGATTGCAACGCCTGGAAAAATTCTTTGACTTTGCCTCGCTCCCGGCCAATCGGGACGTGATTCGCCAGGACGAGCACGGCAACTTCATGCTGGTGCTGCTGAGCGGCAGCATTGCCGTGGACCGCGAGCAGCCCTGGGGCGATCGTTTGCACCTCACCGAAGCCCGGCCGGGCGACATCCTGGGTGAAATGTCACTGCTCGACAGCGGCCTGCGGTTTTCTGTATGCACCTCGCTGACCGATTGCGAAATTGCAGTGCTGGGCGCGCAGGCGCTCGACGAGATGATGCAGGCCGATCCGGCGCTGGCGGCCTGCCTGATTGCCTTGCTGGCGCGCAAGCTGTCGCGCCGCATGCGGGCCGTGAGCGCCCGGCTCAGTGAAAAACAGAGCTGATCCGGCACCACCGCATCTGCTGACAATAAACAGGAGAAGACATGGAACGCGATCAGGCCAGTAAATTCATCAATGACCTGCTGCGGCTCATGGTCAGCCGAGGCGGCAGCGATCTTTTCCTGACCGGAGAATTTCCGCCCGCCATCAAGGTCGACGGCAAGCTGACCAAGGTGTCGTCGCAGCCGCTCAATGCCAGCCACACGCTGACGCTGGCGCGCGCCATCATGAACGACAAGCAGGCCGCCGAGTTCGAGCGCACGAAGGAATGCAATTTCGCCATCTCGCCGCCCGGCATCGGCCGTTTTCGCGTGAACGCCTTCATGCAGCAGGGCAAGGTCGGCATGGTTTTGCGCGTCATTCCGGCAGTGCTTCCCACGCTGGACGGTCTGGGGCTGCCGCCGGTACTGAAGGACGTGGTGATGGCCAAGCGGGGCCTGGCGATTCTGGTCGGTGCCACTGGGTCGGGCAAGTCAACCACCATGGCGGCCATGCTCGACTGGCGCAACGAGCAATCCTACGGCCACATCCTGACGATAGAAGACCCGGTGGAGTTTGTTCATCTGCACAAGAACTGCGTGGTGACCCAGCGCGAGGTCGGACTGGACACGGACAGCTGGGCGTCGGCGCTGAAGAACTCGATGCGCCAGGCGCCCGACGTGATCCTGATGGGCGAGATTCGCGACCGCGAAAGCATGGAGCATGCCCTGGCTTTTTCTGAAACCGGTCACCTGTGCCTGGCCACGCTGCATGCCAACAGCGCCAACCAGGCGATGGACCGCATCATCAACTTTTTTCCGGAAGAGCGCCGCACGCAGCTGCTGATGGACCTTTCGCTCAACCTCAAGGCCGTGGTGTCGCAGCGCCTGGTGCCACGACAGGACAGCAAGGGCCGGTTCGCGGCGGTCGAGGTGATGCTCAATTCCCCCTTGATTTCCGACCTCATCTTCAAGGGCGATGTGAGCGAAATCAAGGAAATCATGAAAAAAAGCCGCAACATGGGCATGCAGACCTTTGACCAGTCACTGTTCGATGCCTTTGAAGGCAACCACATCCAGTACGAGGACGCGCTGCGCAATGCCGATTCGGTCAATGACCTGCGGCTGCAGATCAAGCTGTATTCGCAGCGCGCCAAGTCCACCGACCTATCGGCCGGAACCGAGCACTTTGCGATTGTGTGAACTCCTTTTACCCTCCCTGTTGATCCACCATGACCACCCTCCCGAACAAGCATTACGAGCCCTCCATTTCCTGCAAAGTTGCCTTTCTCGGCCTGGGCGTCATGGGTTACCCCATGGCCGGCCATCTGGCGCTGGCGGGCCACGATGTCACGGTGTACAACCGCAGCCCCGCCAAAGCCCAGGGCTGGTGCAATGAATTCAAGGGCGTATCGGCCGCCACACCGCGTGAAGCCGCCGCCGGTGCGGACATGGTGTTTTGCTGCGTCGGCAATGACGACGACCTGCGCTCCGTCACGCTGGGCGCGCAAGGCGCCTTTGCCGGCATGAAGCCGGGCGCCATCTTTGTCGACCACACCACGGCGTCGGCAACCGTCGCCCGCGAGCTTTACCACACCGCGAAACTTGTTGGCCTGCAATTTATTGATGCACCGGTCTCGGGCGGTCAGGCTGGCGCGGTAAACGGCGCGCTCACGGTGATGTGCGGCGGCGATGCAGCCGCGTTCGATGCAGTGAAGCCGGTCGGCATGGCCTTTTCAAAAGCATTTACCCTGATGGGCGAGTCTGGCGCCGGCCAGCTGACCAAGATGGTCAACCAGATCTGCATTGCAGGCCTGGTCCAGGGCCTGAGCGAAGCCGTGGCTTTTGGCCAGATGGCCGGGCTGGACGTGAACCAGGTGTTAGAGGTGATTGGCAAGGGCGCGGCGCAAAGCTGGCAGCTCGACAACCGTGGCAAGACGATGGTTGCCGACAAGTTTGACTTCGGCTTCGCGGTGGACTGGATGCGAAAGGACCTGGGCCTCGTGCTTGACGAAGCCAAGCGCAATGGGGCCCGGCTGCCGGTCACGGCGCTGGTAGACCAGTTTTATGCCGACGTGCAGGCCATGGGCGGCCAGCGCTGGGACACGTCCAGCCTGGTCAAGCGCCTGAAATAAGGCCAGGCGGTTTGCAGCGGCCCGGCTTGCCGAAACCGCCAGAGGGTTATTGCCCTTGTTTCGAGCGACTCAGAGCTTCACGGATGCTGCCGGCTGAGCGCTGCTATCAGGTACGGTTCCGAGCCGTTGCAGCTCCTGCTCGCTGATGATTTCCAGCAGCCGGACAACTTTTTGCACGCCTGGCGTTCCGCGCACCACGTCGGTGGCCCGCTCCGCCTCACGCTGCGTGACGCGGCCCATCAGGTACACCGTATTGCGCTCGGTCACGATCTTGAAGGCGTTGGACTGCAAATCCCGTGCATCCAGCAGCATGGCCTTGATGCGCCCTGTCAGCAGCGTGTCGGCAGACCGGTCCATCAGCGACGGGCTGTTCAGCACCGCCAGTTCATTGACCACCGACGCCACGTTTTCCACCGACTTGACCACGTCCTCGACCCGCTGCTTGTCCTGCAGATTGGGCACCTCGCCGGTCAGCAGCACCTGGCGGTTGTAGCTGGTGACGCTCGCGCGTACCCGGGTTCCGAGATTGGAACGGATCTGGTTGGCGGCCCGCAACTCGATGGCTTCGTCGTCCAGCTGGGCGCCCGAAGTCCGGCGGTCCACCGCCACCAGCGTGCCGCCTACCATGGCGCCACCCACCAGCAGTGGGCCCACGCAGGCCGAGAGCATGCTGGAAATCAGCACTGCCGCGCCGGCCATGCCGGACAGTCGTTTCATCACACCATGGTTCATACCGAAGACTCCTGATCACCAAGTAACTGGGTATCCACACCATCGCAAATGCAGTGGATCACCAGGGAATGCACTTCCTGAATGCGGGCCGTGCGCTCATGCGGCACACAGATATGGACATCGGTTTCGCGCAGGGCCTGGTTCATTTTTCCACCCCCCCGTCCGGTCAGCGCCACCACGGTCATCTCGCGCTCATGCGCCGCTTCGACGGCGGCCAGCACGTTGGCCGAATTGCCGCTGGTGCTGATGGCCAGCAGCACGTCGCCGGCCACGCCCAGGGCGCGCACCTGCTTGGAAAAGATCACGCTGAAATCGTAATCGTTGGCAATGGCGGTGATGATGGAGCTGTCGGTGGTCAGCGCAATGGCGCCCAGTTCGGGCCGCTCGCGCTCGTAGCGCCCGACGAATTCAGCCGCGAAATGCTGGGCGTCGGCAGCCGAACCGCCGTTGCCGCAGGCCAGGACCTTGTTGCCGCTGGTGACGCTGGCCAGGATGGCATGCACTGCGGCGGCAACGGGTTTGGAGAGAATTTGCGCGGACTGGTATTTGAGGTCGGCGCTGTCGATGAATTGCTGTTCGATTCGTTGTTCAAGCATGGACGGATGATAGCGGGTCATGGCACGCCGACTCGCCAGCAAAGGCATGCGGGCGGCGTCATGAAGGAATGGTTACAAATTCGCCGTACCCCGGGCGGCCGAATTTCAACGGCCGCCATGGATCAGGAGGCGTCGAATGCGGCCGGCAGCCATTCGATTTCCGGCACGGCGTTTTCCGGTCCGGACAGCGCGCCGTGGACCAGCACCACGTCGAAGCGGCAAGGCGGCTGGCTGGCAAAGCGCATCAGATAGTGGCGCGCGGCAAAAATGATGCGGCGCTGCTTGGCGCCGCTGATGCTGGCGCCGGCGCCGCCATGCGACGCATTCGTGCGCTGGCGGACCTCGACAAACACCAAAGTCCCGTCCGGCGCACGCATGATCAGGTCAACCTCGCCACCGCCACGCCCCGGCGTCCGATAATTGGACTCAATCCATCGCAGGCCCGCCCTGGCCAGCCAGGCCCGCGCCGCCGCTTCGGCCGCGTCACCCCGGGACTTGGTGGTAACCTGCTTCGGCACTGCCGCAGCACTGGCTGCCGCGTCCCGGGTGGGCAATTGATCCGCCTGTTTTCTGGAAAACCACATTGAACGCTTCTTTCGAAATGGCCCTGGTCACTGCACGCGCCGCAGCAGGCATGCAGCATTATCCGGAGGCCACGCTGTATGTCGTGGCCACACCCATCGGCAACCTGGCCGACATCACCCTGCGCGCACTGCATGTGCTGCAACTGGTGCACGCCATTGCCTGCGAGGACAAGCGCCACACCCAGCCGCTGCTGCGCCAGTATGGCATCGACAAGCCCTTGCTGGCCGTGCACCAGCACAACGAGCTAGAGGCCGCCCAGGGCGTGGTGGATCGCTTGCAGCGCGGCGAACGCGTGGCCTATGTCAGCGACGCCGGAACGCCGGCGGTCAGCGACCCCGGGGCGCGCCTGGTGGCGGCGGTGCGGGCCGCCGGGTTCAAGGTGATGCCGCTGCCAGGCGCCAGCAGCGTGACGACCGTGCTCAGCGCCGCCGGCGTCACCCGTGCCGAAGGCAGTGAAGGCAGCGGCAGCAGTTTTGTGTTTGCCGGTTTCCTGCCGACCAAGGCCGGCGAGCGCGACCAGGCGATCGCGCTGCTGGCAACCGATTCACGCGCCACGGTCATTTTGGAAGCGCCGCACCGCATTGAGGCGCTGGCGCGCGCCCTGGCCGTGCTGCAGGGCCGGCTCGTCACGGTCGGGCGTGAACTGACCAAGCAGTTCGAGGAAATCGCCACCCTGCCGGCGCAGGATTTTGCCGCATGGCTGGACGCTGGTCCGCAGCGCACCCGGGGCGAGTTTGCCCTGGTGCTGCATGCCTCGGCACCACACGAAGGTCCGGATGACAGCACCCGGGTGCTCAAGCTGCTGCTGGCCGAATTGCCGCTGAAAACCGCCGTGAAGCTGACCGCCGACATCACCGGCGCGTCGCGCAACGAACTCTACGACACAGCATTGAAGCTCAAGAGCGAATGAATCCGAACGCCGACCAACTCTGGCGCGGCCCACGCTGGGCGCTGGCGGCCCTGCTGGCCGTGCTCGGCATGCTGGGGCCGTTCTCCATCGACACCTACATCCCGGCATTTGCCGGCATGGCGACATCGCTGGGTGCGACGCCGGTGGAAATGCAGCAGACGCTGTCGGCCTACCTGTTCGGCTTTGCCTTCATGAACCTGTTCCATGGCGCGCTGGCTGACAGCTTTGGCCGCCGGCCGGTCGTGCTGTGGGGCATTGCCATGTTCACGCTGGCGTCGGCCGGTTGCGCCCTGTCGCAAAGCGTTGGCCAACTGGTGTTTTTCCGCGCCATGCAGGGCCTGTCCACCGGGGCCGGGATTGTGGTGTCGCGCGCAGTGATACGCGACATGTTCCCGCCCGCGCAGGCGCAGCAGGTGATGAGCCAGGTCACGATCTACTTCGGCATCGCGCCGGCGCTGGCCCCCATCGTCGGCGGCTGGCTGTTCGTGCACCTGGGCTGGCACAGCGTCTTCTGGTTTCTGACCGGGGTGGGTGTCGTGCTCTGGTTGACCAACTACCGCTATTTGCCGGAAACGCTGGAACCCGAGGCACGCCAGCCGTTTGAAGTGCGGCACCTGATGCGCGGCTACTGGCAACTGGGCTCCAGCCCACGATTTTTACTGCTGGCGCTGGCCAGCGGCGTGCCCTTCAATGGCATGTTCCTGTATGTGCTGGCAGCCCCAGCCTTCCTGGGCGAGCATCTGGCCCTGCAGCCCACCCAGTTTTTCTGGTTCTTCATGCTGACCATCTCGGGCATCATGTCGGGGGCCTGGCTGAGCGGCCGCCTGGCTGGAAAGATCCCGCCCAAAAAGCAGATACGCCACGGCTTTGTCATCATGCTGGTGACGGCCGTTGTCAACCTGCTGGCCAATCTGCTGTTTGACGCCCATGTGTCCTGGGCGCTGTTTCCGATTGCCCTTTTTGCCTTCGGCTGGGCGCTGATGGTGCCGGTCGTGACCCTGCTGGTGCTGGACCTGTACCCGGAGCGGCGCGGCATGGCGTCTTCGCTGCAGGCCTTCATCGGCTCGACCGCCAACGGGCTGGTGGCTGGCGTCATTGCGCCGCTGGTCATGCATTCGACGCCGGCGCTGGCCGCCGTGTCGCTGGGCATGCTGAGCATCGGGCTGGTGGCCTGGATCTACCTGCACCACCGCTGGCCCGAAATTGGCCGCGCGGTGCAGTAGCCTGCAGGCTCAGTCGTCGGTCGTGATGGGGAACTCGATGCCCTGCCCGGTGCGCTGGACGCGGTTGCCAGCGTCCAGGTACACCCAGTAATACATGTCCTGCACATTGTCGCGCCAGCGGTAGTTCATGATGTCGCCGGACCACGACGCCACGCCGTCAATCCGTGCCGGCGGGCCGAACTCGCGCTCCACATCGTCGCGCGTCCACTTGCCCGGTTCGATGCGCAGGAATTCCTGGAGCTTGAGCACCTCCCGCACCGATACCACCTTGCCCGCCGCGTCCAGGTCCACCATCACGGCGCTCTGGCCGGCGGGCTGCCTCGAATACTGCAGGCGAGTTCCTGTTGCCAGTGGCACGACCCGGGTCGGCGTGCCGTAACTGGCCATGACCTGCTCACGCGACATGCCCGGCTGCACCGGCGTGAAGGCACAGCCGGCTGCGAGCACTGCAACCGCAGCCAGGCTGACAAAGGTCTTGAAAATCTTCATGATGCACTCCCGGCGAATAAAGCGCTTTTGGGTCTTACGGTTGAAAAACGTTGCTTTCCCATTTTCGGGAAATTCGGAAATCCCTGCCACGCCCCAAGTCTGTCAGGTATCCGCAAACGCGGGTTTTCCCCGGGACTTTTCTGGGTTTTTCCCAATGCTTCAGGGGATTGACATCCCGAGCAATTGAAGCCTCAATAGCCAAAGGCATGAAGCCCGACAGTAAAGCGTTTGTGCGCCCAAGGCGTAACCCGCTTCCTGGGCTGGCCGCCCTTGATAACAACGATAGGAGACCGCAACCATGGAAATCGTTTCCCCTGACCTGCTGGCGCTGCAGCGCCTTTACCATTGGGAAAAAACAAGCCCCCAGAGCATCAGCCTGACACAGCCCATGGGCGGCGGCATGACACAGGATTACACCTGGGGCGAGGTGGCCGACCAGGTGCGCCGCATGGCTGCGCACCTGAAGGCCCAGGACTGGGCGCCCGGTTCAAACGTTGCCATCCTGTCCAAGAACTGCGCCTGGTGGCTCATGAGCGACCTCGCCATCTGGATGGCGGGCCATGTCTCGGTGCCGCTGTACCCCACGCTGGCGCCCGACACCATCGCGCACATCCTCACGCACAGCGAAGCCAAGGCCTGCTTTGTCGGCAAGCTCGATGCCTGGGAGCACATGAAACCGGGCGTGCCCAGCGGCCTTCCCTGCATCAGCTATCCGCTGTCGCCACCAGACGCCATCCGGAACTCTGACCGCTGGGATGACATCTGCGCCCGCCAGGCGCCGATGCAGGGTGAAGTGCTTCGGGGCGCCGACGAACTGGCGACGCTGATCTACACCTCCGGCACCACGGGCAAGCCCAAGGGCGTGATGCAAAACTTTGGCAGCCTGGCCTGGGCGATGGGTACCGGCGCCAAGCGCATCGGCATGACCGGCCAGGACCGGATGCTGTCCTACCTGCCGCTGGCCCATGTGGTCGAGCGGGTTCTGGTCGAGCACGGCTGGCTGCGCACCGGCATGCGGCTTTGGTTTGCCGAGTCGCTCGACACCTTTGCCGCCGATCTGCAGCGCGCGCGGCCCACCATCTTTTTCTCGGTGCCCCGGCTGTGGGTCAAGTTCCAGCAGGGCGTGCACCACAAGATGCCGCCGGCCAGGCTCCAGCTGCTGCTGTCGATTCCCGTGATTGGCGGGCTGGTGCGAAAAAAGGTGCTCAAGGCGCTTGGACTAGACCAGTGCCGGATCGCAGCAGGCGGCGCGGCACCCATGCCGGTGGCGCTGCTGGCCTGGTACCGCAAGCTCGGCCTGCCGATCAACGAAGGTTATGGCCTGACGGAAAATCTGGCGGTCTCGCACCTGACCATTCCGGGCACCAACCAGCAAGGCAGCGTGGGGCCGGCATACGAAGGCGTGGAAGACCGGATCGACCCGGACACCGGTGAAATCCAGATGCGCAGCACTGCGCTGATGATGGGCTACTACAAGGACCCGGTGCAGACCAAGGCCGCGTTCACCGAGGACGGCTGGCTGCGCACGGGCGACAAGGGCCTGATCGATGCACAGGGCAACCTGCACATCACCGGGCGTGTCAAGGACCTGTTCAAGACCAGCAAGGGCAAGTACGTGGCGCCCGCGCCGATCGAGGACAAGCTGGTGATGCACGAGGCGGTCGAAGCCTGCGTGGTGACCGGCGCCAACCTGGGCCAGCCACTGGGCATCGTGATGCTTAATGCCGAGGCCGCCAGGCGCGCGCAGGATGGCACTGCACGCAGCGCACTGGAAAGCTCGCTGGCCCGGCACCTGGAGGCGGTCAACGCCACGCTGGACCCGCATGAGCAGCTCCAGTGCATCGTCATCGTGACCACGGCCTGGACCGTGGACAACGACATCATCACGCCGACCTTCAAGGTCAAGCGCAACCGCATCGAGGACATTTACTCGGCCAATTACGAACGCTGGGAAGCCTCGGGAAAAAAGGTGATCTGGCAGGCAGGCTGAATGCGGCCGGGACAGTTTCTGGCGACAAGTCGCCAGGTCACTTCCATCATGGTGAACAAGGCGCCGGACGGATTTTTGCTACTGAATGCATAGCATCTTGCGCAGACGGTGCCTGCGCAAGATGCCTTTTTGATGCTCGAAAATGGTCTGCGGGTTAAAACCAGTGCGCGCTAGACAATCCGTTCCGGAGCCACTTCGCGAACACGGTGATCGACGTAGTAGCCACCGTATTCCGTATACCTCAACAGCGTGCGGCCGCACTGCCTGCAGGCATAGGCATCGCAGCGGTTGCAGGGGAAAAACTGCAGGGCCAGCGGCGCGTCCGGCGAACCGTAGCGCGTGCCGTCCGGGTGAAATTCTTCCAGGGTCGGCTCATCGACCGCCGGATCACGCAAGGTTCCCAGGCGCTGGGCCGACGGGCCCGGCCAGCGGTCTTCGGTAAAGCTTTCCCAGCCGGGGCAGGCGCCCAGCGCGCAAGTGCATGGCGTGACGGGGCGGCCGGTGCAGGCTTGGCGCAGCGCTGCGGCATCAAGCAGGTCGGAAGTCATGGCAGTTGTCTGCCCTTCAGTCCACCGTGGCGCCGGACGCCTTGACCACGCGGGTCCATTTCAGCGTGTCCGCCGCAATGAAATTCTTGAACGCCAGCGGCGTCATGTCCATCGGTTCGGCGCCCAGCGCAAACAGCCGCGCCTTGGTGTCGGTCGAAGCCAGGATGGTGCGGATTTCCTTGTTCATGCGGTCAACGATTTCCACCGGAATGCCGGCCGGGCCGAGAACCCCGTACCAGGGCTGCGCATCGAAACCCTTCAAGCCCAGCTCGGAAACAGTCGGAATGTCGGGAAATGCTGCCGAGCGCTTGGCACTGGTCACCGCCAGCACGTTGAGATTACCTGCCTTGACCTGCGGCATGATGGGCACCGGATTTTCGAAGGACATGGGGACCTGGCCACCGACAAGGTCGTTCATCGCCGGACCCGACCCTTTGTAGGGAATGTGCTGGATCTTGACGCCGGCCTGCACATTGAACATTTCCCCGATGATGTGCTGTGGCGTGCCGGAACCGGCAGAGGCAAAGGCGAGATTGCCAGCCTTGGCCTTGGCAATGATGTCCTTGACGCTTGTCAGCCCCGACTTGGGGTTGACGGCAATCACGAACGCCGCGCTGGCAACCGGCGCCACTGCGGTGAAATCGGTGTTTGGCTGGTAAGGCAGCTTCGGATACAGCGATGGCGCGATCACCAGCGGGCCACTGGCGGCCAGCAAAAACGTGTAGCCGTCAGGCTTGGACTTGGACACATAGTCGGTGCCGATATTGCCGCCAGCGCCGCCCTTGTTCTCGACGATGACGGTCTGCCCCAGCACGCCCTGCAGTTTGGAAGCCAGCATCCGTGCCAGCACGTCAGTGGTGCCGCCAGGCGCATAAGGTGAAACCAGCGTAATGGTCTTGGCGGGCCAGGCAGCCTGCGCGGCCGCGAACATGGGCGACAGGGACAAGGCCAGCAGCGCGGGAACGGTGCGTAAAAAACGTCTCTTCATGGTGAAAGCCCTCGTTAACGTGAATAAATGACCGGATGCGCCATGGCCCTATGGGAAAAGGATGAACTCACAAGGCAACGCCGCATGCGGCCAGGATGGTTTCCAAGCATATCCTTACTGAATATGACAATATCGGCCCAGTCTCCAATTCCTCAGGAATGGCAGGTTTCATTCAGGGCTTTCACGGTCCCCGGGGCTTAACCTGAAAAGGCGAGTGCCGCGACCGCCTGACAATTCAGTATTCAAGAAAAATCATGGCTTTTCGCTCTTTCAGCATGGATAGTTTGCTATTTATTTAGTAGCAATTAAAAAATAAATACCATTCTGAAAATTCGCAAGACAGGCCGTGACCGCGAACTTGGCAGCTGTTTGCACAGACCTATTGCTCTGGATCATGAGAACACGCTGGTTTGCAAGCAACTCCCAAGGCTTGGCTGTAAACTTGATTTCGCCTATATTGGCTGGAAAACCATGACACGGCCAAGTCTTGTGGTGTCGGCTCCATTCCTTGCGGGAGCCCGTGCTGCCTGATCCAGGCCTTGGTGATGCGGCGACTCACTTTTCACCGTATCCGGTCAGGTTCAATTTAATAAAATCGAGAGCCCACATGAAATCAAATCGCAGAACCTTTGTCATCCACTCCATTGCCGGCGCAGGCTTGCTGGCCTCAACCCGTCTGGTCCAGGCGCAGGCTGCCGCACCACTGGTTCAGGAAACCGATCCGCAGGCGGTTGCTTTGGGTTATAAAGCCGACGCCACCAAAGCGGACAAGGCCAAGTACCCGAAATATGCCGCTGGCCAGAACTGCGCCAACTGCGCGCTGTACCAGGGCAAACCGACCGATGCTGCCGGCGGTTGCCCGCTGTTTGCGGGTAAACAGGTTTCTGCCAAGGCCTGGTGTAGCGCCTGGGCCAAGAAGGCCTGATGATCCCCGGCCTGGTGTGACGCAGGCCTTTTCGCAGTCTGGAGCCTTCCGGACTGCGCCTTGGTTTCAGCAGAACATCAAGGCCATCAGCGCGGCATCTTCCCCCAGGTTGAGCAGCGCGTACCCCGCCACCCGGAAAATCCAGTAGGCGGCGGTATCCAGGCAAAGAATAGAATTCATTCGGTTTGAAAATCAGTCAGGAGAACGAGGATTCTGTCTGCATTTTCCAGCAATCGAAGGAATGCATTCGCTTGAACTTCAAATAAGCTTCTCACGCAGGCGCGATGTCACAAGCCCGGCTGCAAGACCTTCAATGCGTGATGACCACGAGCACGCTGCAGGGTGACTGTTCAATCAAGGCCTTGGAGACAGAACCCCGCCACCAGCGGGCGGCCCAGCCGTCCAGATGCTTGTGGCCGACGACGATCAGGTCCGCCTTGATCTGGCGGGCAGAGTAGGTGATTTCACTCACGGCATCCCCGGTCACGACCTGTCCGCTGGCCTTGAGGCCGGCATCGCCCAGCTTGCGCAGACCCGTGTCAAGAATCGCCTGGTAGCGTTCCTTCTCGCTGGCCTGCAGCGATTCGTCGTAAATGCTGCCCTCGAGCCCAAGGTTATTCAGCGGCAGCGGCATGACGGCAATGAGCGTGAGTTCCGAGCCGCTCCACTGCGCAATTTCGTGGCATTCCAGCAAGGCCTGCTGTCCGGGAGCAGAGCCGTCATAAGCCAGCAGGATTCGTTGGTACATGCAAGTTCCAGAGTAGGCGGGTCATTAGTCGAGTGTGAAACCGATTTTCAGGGAAACCTGCCAGTGCGCTACCTTGCCGTCGACCACATGGCCCCGGGTTTCGGTGACGGTGAACCAATGGATATTGCGCACCGTCTCATGCGCCTTGGCAATGGCTGTGCTCACGGCCTCTTCAATACTGACGCTGGACGAGCCGGTCAGTTCCAGTTGCTTGTAGACATGGTTGTTCATGGCGTGGCTCCCTCAAAAGTAGTTCGTCAATGTGAAGTTTCATCTTACGCGCCTTGCATTGAAAGGCCAACTGCAACGCCAACAGATGCCATGCGCTCCTTCCTTGGTGAAGCAGGCCATTCAGTCTGCCGAGGCCGCCGACATCTTTATTTTTCCAACTGAAAGATGGCATCAGCCCAAAGTAGATGACCAGGTTTGATGACGTGCCAAACTGATGGCATCAAAAATCATTTTCAGGAGTTTGACTCGCACGCCTGACAAAATTCCCTTGCTGGTGCTCAACACGCATTCGAGCGAACATCAATCGGCGCTGTCCAAACTTTACGACCCCAGCTACACACCGACCGAAAGCGAACGCGCTGCCGCAATCGCCACGCATGGCGCCAAATTTCGGGCCGTGCTGACCATTGGCGTTCTGGGTCTGACGGCGCAGGAAATCGCCGCCATGCCGGCGCTCGAACTCATCTGCTGCATGGGCGCCGGGTTACGAATTAGTCGATCTGGACGCGGCGCGGGCACGCGGCATCGCCGTGGCCAATGGCCAGGGCACCAAAGACAACTGCGTCGCCGACCATGCCTTCGGACTGGTCATCGCGGCCATGCGCAACTTCCGGCAACTCGACCGTCTGTGCCGCGAAGGCGTGTGGCGCCTGGCGATTCCCCAGCCGCCCAACGTCTCGGGCAAACGCATCGGCATCCTCGGCCTGGGCACCATCGGGCAGAAGATAGCCAGGCGCGCGGCCGCTTTCGACATTCCCATTGGCTACCACAACCGCAGCCTGAAAGCAGGCGCTGCGCACTGCTACTTCGTCAGCCTGGACGGGCTGGCGCAATGGTGCGATGTACTGGTGTGCGCCGCCCCGGGCGGTGAAACCACCCGGCATCTCGTCAATGCGCAGGTGCTCGATGCGCTGGGACCCCAAGGCTTTCTGCTGAACATTGGCCGGGGCAGTGTGGCCGATACCGGAGCGCTGGCAACGGCCCTGCGCGATGGCCGGATTGCCGGCACCGGCCTGGCGTCCCGGCCCGCCCCGAGGCGCTCACCGGGCTGGACAACGTTATCCTCACGCCCCACCTGGCCGGCTGGTCCCCCGAAGCGACGCAAGCGTCCTTCGACCGTTTCGTGGAAAACGTCCAAGGCCATTTTTCAGGCCGTGGAGTGGTCAGCCCCGTCTGAGCTGGGCAACGTTTACCTTGAGGCAGCATTCAAGACCGGCACTGCCATTGCAGGCTTCCCCCGGTTTGCCGTGCACCCACGAGCCATCGAGCGGTTGAAGTTGACCCGGTTTCGCAGGCGTCTTACAGTCATGCAAAACGGCATGGCGTGGCCGTGCCGGGCACACAGACTTCGCGCAGGAACGCGGCTTGCCGGCCAACCGGTTCTGATCGGCGTTTCAAGCGCTAAAACCAACGCGAGGTTGTCGTATGAAACTACCAGTCGAACTGCTTTCGAAGGCTGAGGCGGACTATCCGAAGACGCCGACGCAGGTCAGGGGCCTGCAGTCGCGCATCGTTTCCCGTTCTGCCTTGGTGCTTGACGGCCTGGACCACCTGGAACGCCGGCGCGCGATGATTGCGGCATCGGCACGGGAAAGTGCCAGCCTGGCTTTCGAGCGCTACCTCGGCACCAACGACCTTCTGCCCATCAACTACCTGCTCACCGGCTATGCACAGTCGCGCGCGGTGGGCAGGATTCGCTACTTTGACAAAAAGGACCGACGCACCGCTTTTGCCACCGGCTTCATGGTTTCACCTGAACTCATGATGACCAATCACCATGTGTTCCCGGTGTCAGATGTCGCTGAATTCGCAGCGCTGGCCGATGACGCGGCCATCGAGTTCGGCTACGAATACGACGCCTTCGGCAAGCTGGGCGAGCCGGTGGTCCATGCGCTGGACCCGGAAGTTTTCCTGCACACCTCGAAGGCGCTGGACCTGGCCCTCGTCGCCGTTCGCCCACGCGACCTGACTGGCCTGCGCCATTTGCGTGACCAGGGCTACCTCATCCTGAATGGCCGGCTGGGAAAGGCAGGCACGGGCGACTACGCGACCATCGTTCAGCACCCCGATGGCAAGGAAAAGCAGATCGCGCTGCGCAATAACGAAATCATCGACAACGATTTGCCGGATGTCCTGATCTACAAGAGCGACACGGCGCAGGGAAGCAGCGGCGCGCCGGTGTTCAACAACGAGTGGCAGGTGATCGCGCTGCACAGTTCGGGGGTGGCCAGGACCGACGCGGCCGGCCACTTCCTTGACAAGCACGACCAGGTGATCGAGGTCGAAAACGGGCGGATCGACGAGTCGCGCGTTGTCTGGCTGAGCAATCGCGGGGTGCGTGTCAGCGCCCTCATGAAGCACCTGCTCGCGCCGGAAAGCGCCGTGGCGCTGCATCCGCTGGTCCAGGTCTTTTCCAGCCCCGCTTATACCGACAGCCGCCCTTTCAACACGTTGCCACGGCCTGCGATTCTGGAGGACTCCGGGTTCAAGGGCGCGCCCGTTGCCGCACAGTCCGTCAGTCTGCCGCCGCTTGGGGCAAGCCTGATCGAGATCCGGGTGAGCATTGGCAATGGGCAGCCCGTCGTGCAGTCCACTGTGAGCGAAACACCCGCTCAAACGGTTTCCCTGGGCACCCTGAACGAAAGAAAACTGGAGGACACGCAGGACTATTCAACCTGCACGGGGTTTGAGGAAGAATTCATGGGAATCCGCATTCCCATGCCGTTGCCGAGCGCCCGGTTGCGCAAGCAACTGGCATTTTTGAAGGACGCGCCCGGCTCGTTCACGCTCAAATACCACCACTTCAGCACCATCCTGCACGCGGTGCGCCGGGTGCCGGTGGTCAGCGCCATCAACGTGCACGGAAAACACCGCTATGCGGCGCTGGGAAGCAGCACGCGAAAAGACAACTGGCTGCGCGACAGCCGCGTTGACTACGATGCCCAGCTCGACGACAGGTGGTACGCCAAAAGCGGCTTTGACAAGGGCCACCTTTCACGCCGTGAAGACGCCGAATGGGGCGCCAGCCTGGCGCTGGCCAAGGCGGCGGCAGACCTCACCTGCTCCTACGCGAACGCCGTGCCGCAGGTGCCTGCGTTCAATCGCGCCATGATGGGCTACCACGGCCAGTGGGGCCAGCTTGAAAACAAGCTGCTGGAGGCCGGCGTGAAGAACGAGTCCGCCAGAAGTGCGCGAATCTGCGTCTTCAGTGGCCCGGTCTTTGCTGACGATGATCCTGTGTATGCATCGGTCCAGGTGGCCCTTGGCTGCTTCAAGGTGGTGGTGTGGTTCCACCAGGACGGGGCACTGCGGACAACGGCCTTTCATCTGTCGCAGGACACGCTGGTCGAAGGCATCGCGTTCGAGGCACTGAACTTTGACAAGCTGTTCAAGCTCCAGCAAGTGCCGCTTGCCTGGATCGAGCAGGCAACAGGGCTGGGGTTTGCTGCTGTGCTTCGAGACGCTGACACGTTCAGCAAAGACAGCCCGCAGGCAGATGAAGCCGCGCTGGAACGCCTGGTCAGCGGCGGTCAGGCACCTTCCGCCAGCGCGTCACCGGAAGCGGCTCGGCCCGAGAAGCCCTAAGCGATGCCCCTGCGGCAAAGCCCAGGCTTGGCCAGTGTGCATGGATCGGTGTCATGTCATCCATGATTTGAATGAAGCCCGATAGGTTCAGTTGAGGGATCGACGATTAAGCGCCTCTGGCCGCTGCTGGACACTCTGCCGCGCCGGCGGCATCTATGGGACATTCGGCTCATTGCCATTCAGGCTCATCGGCATAGTATCCAGTCCAAATTGATCTCGCCAACTAATTTATGAAGCATTTCGACTGCACGGCACAAGTCCAGGCTGGGCGATTTTCGCCAGCTTGACTCGAATGCGTTGGGTGCCTTTCTGGATTTGCACCGAGTGTATGGACGCCTGGAGACACGTCAACCGCACAGACGAGCGGCGCAGATTCGAGGCGGGGGATAAACGACCTACCGAATGAACTACCGGATGACCTACGATAACGCCTTTGACACTGCCGTCGCTTCTTTCGTCAACCAGTACGCTCGGAACTCCTGGGCGTTTGACCAGGTCATCGCGTTTCTATCGTTCAATCACCTACTCAAGGGTGGCGTGTTCATGGCAATGCTGTGGTGGGCCTGGTTCCAATCGGGCGACCGTCAAGCTATTCAGCGGGCGCATATCCTGTCGACAGTATTCGGCTGTATCGTTGCGTTGGCCATCGGAAGAATCCTGGTTCTGACGCTTCCGTTCCGCGAGCGACCACTCCATGAAGCCACACTTAGCTGGACCTTGCCGTATGGGGTCGCGGAAAAGGCGCTGGATGGGCTGAGTTCAATGCCTAGTGATCACGCGGTGCTGTTTTTTGCGCTGGCAACCGGCTACTTTTTCGTCTCCAGGGCTCTTGGCTTCGTTGCCCTGGCCTATGCGGTTGTCTGCATAGCGCTACCCCGTATCTACCTGGGGCTGCACTACCCGACGGATATTCTTGCTGGCGCGGCTATTGGCTCATTGGTAGTGTATGGCTCTAACCGTTACCTCACGTACCGCAGGCTCTTTGTCTACGTGGCAACCCTTCCCAAGACGAAACCGAGCTATTTTTACGCCGCGTTCTTTTTGGCGACCTATCAGATCGCTGACTTGTTTGAAAATATTCGGCCACTCCTGGTTGGTCTGGTCAAGCTTCTCAAAGGCGTTTTGGCCTGAAGATGATCTGAATAACTCACCGCGACATTGATTAGCGGGTTGGTAGTTGTGAAGTGGTGGGATTTCATGCGCGATCTCTGGAAATGCCGTCCTTATTACTGCCTACCCGGGCTTTGTTGGCCCGTTGCAGGGCGTTTCTGCTGATTTTTGGCGCACTCATGCAACGGACTCCATCAATTTACGGCGCACCATCCACAGGCGGGAACCGTGCAAACAGCGTGAACAACTGCGCCGTGTTCTTGCTCAGCCCACGATAGCGTACCCGCGCCAATCCAGAGTGGCGCTCGATGACCCGATACGGATGCGCTACCTTGGCACGTACACCTCCCGAGTCAGACTGGGAGTCGCTTCTAAAAACCATTATCAGGTGCATACACATCCATGAAAACAACCCATTCCGAAGCATTTGTCGAGCCGGCAGTCATCAAGCTGCTGTCGCGTGGAAAGCGCACGATGCGCGAAGTCGTCCTTGAGCTGATCGTGAACCACTACACGACGAGGAACTGGACCGAAAAAAGGGCAACGAACAAAGCCGTTGTCACCGAGCCAAAAGAAAAGCGTTTCCAGGGCTGGAGTTCTTCTGGGCAGCTGCAACCCACGCCTTGTCAGGCGAGGCCCTGCCGGCGTGGTGCCGCGAGCACGGCTTGTTCGCCCACCACCTGAGCAGCTGGGAAACGGTTTTCTGTGCACCGGCCAAAGTGCCGGCAGACACGGAGCCATGGCGCAGCCTCAAGGATGCAAACGGGCAGCTCAAGCGCTGGCTGCTGCGCAAGGAAAAGGCGTTGTCGGAGGCAACAGCGTTGCGGATACTTCAAAAAAAGTTTGGTGAGCTGTGGGAGGACAAGGTCAACTGACCCGCATCTTGCAGCGCCGCCAGATCATTGAGATGGTGGGCGAGGCGACGCAAGCGGGCGCGCCAAGAGCGTGCTTGCGGATGAATGGTTGCATGTTTGATTTTCCACTCGTAGGCCAATTACCGCATCACCGCCCTGCTGGTCTTGCCTGCAGCTTCACGCCAAAGCAAGCGACCAGTAGGAACAAGCCCGACTCGCCAACCACCAGAAATCGACCAGAAACAAAAACGCCAACCGGGCGGTTGGCGTGATGGCAAGGAAACACAAGGGTTTCAGGGTGTCTGAAATGGTGCGGCTGGCGGGGATCGAACCCACGACCCTTGGCTTCGGAGGCCAATACTCTATCCACTGAGCTACAGCCGCAACGCTGAAAAAACCGACTTTCGCCATAATCCGGAGATTTAAGCGACTGACCGGCTTGGGCAAGCTAAACCGGGCATAACCACAGATTCTATCAGTCGGCCCGAACCGCGTCAGGATTTCCATGACCGCCGCTATAATGCGAGCCTACTGAAGCAGCCCGCTACAGCCCCGATTTTTGTTTTTGAGGACGCAATGAGCGCAAACGACCACACCACGGCACACGACGAAGCCCACACGGGCCCGATCAAAACCCCCAAGCAGTTGCTGGCAGCGGTTTTTTTCTCTTTTGTTGTTCCGGTTTTTGCAATCATCGGCCTGGTTTACTACGTCACCTCGGCCGACAAACCCATGGCCGGTGCCGACGACGGCGGCCGCGCCATTGCCGAGCGCATCCAGAAAGTGGGCATGGTTGAAATCCGCGATGCCAACCGGCCCCTTCGCGCAGGCGAAGAAGTCTACAAAGCCCAATGCATTGCCTGCCACGCAGCTGGCGCAGCAGGTGCTCCCAAATTTGGCGATGCCGCAGCGTGGGCGCCCCGCATTGCCACCGGCTACGAAGCGCTGCTGAATTCAGCACTCAAGGGCAAGAATGCCATGGCGGCGCAGGGCGGCGGCGAGTTTCAGGATGTTGAAATCGGCCGGGCCGTGGTGTACATGACGACTGCGGCAGGCGGCAAGTTCGCCGAACCCGCCGTGCCA
Source organism: Polaromonas sp. (assembly GCF_010365105.1). Classification (GTDB taxonomy): domain Bacteria; phylum Pseudomonadota; class Gammaproteobacteria; order Burkholderiales; family Burkholderiaceae_C; genus Polaromonas. Next base: position 90,747 of record NZ_JAAFGZ010000016.1, read on the forward strand.
GCCGCAGGCGCTGCGGATGCGCCCGCTGCAGCAGCGGCTCCAGCCACACCGGCGGCCCCTGTCGCCGTGGCCGCTGCCACCCCTGCGCCGTCAGCAGCGCCTGCGGCCACAACGGCACCGGCCGCGCCTGTCCAGGTGGCAGTTGCCAATCCAGGCGCTGGCGAAGCACTGTACAAACAGGCCTGTGTGGCGTGTCATGCCGCAGGCGTGGCCGGAGCGCCAAAATTTGGCGACAAGGCAGCCTGGGCACCCCGTATCCAGACCGGCCTTGACGCGCTGACGAACAGCGCCATCAAGGGCAAGAATGCCATGCCGCCCAGGGGCGGCTCTGCTGCATCGGACGCTGACATCCATTCCGCCGTGGTCTATATGGTGAACGCCGCCAAATAAGGGCGGACGCCTACCTCAGCAAAAAGCCGGTCACTGACCGGCTTTTGTTCGTCAAAAACCAATGAAAATGGCTGTTTACGCAGGCAGCATAAGCATGTAACGCTATGCTTTTTGCATACCCTGAGGGCTGCGAACATAACCAAACCTTGCCGGCAAGGCAGAGGCTTGCACCTCCTGCGGCACCCACAAGCCCTGCACCACCGCATCGGCGGCATGCGTCATGTCCTGGGTATGGACGAGGCCAAAGCCCAGATCAGTCTCCAGATAGAGCCGACCCTGCTCGTCGAGCACGCAGCGCTGGACGCGTGCGGCCTGGCCAGTGTGCGCCATCACGCCAAAATCCGGCGCCGGGTTCACCCGCCAGATGAAAGGAGTGGCCTCAAGCTCCACATAGACGCGTTGCGGCCCGTTCTGGAAAAACCAGCAGCCGCTGGCATCGCTTTCGTAATTGCGCTGAATGAAATCAATCAGCTTTTCGTGCTGCAGCAGCGATCCCTTGCTGGCCGCTTGGCTGTCGCTCTTTTTTTCCGGCGCAAACGGCCCGGCAGCCTGCGCCTGGTCGTCGCGCATATACCAGTTGCCTCGCGCATCCAGCCCGAGCCAGCCGTAGCAGTCGGGAACGTTGGGCCACTTGGCAATCGCTTGTAGAACCATGTTATCCATGACTTTATTTTGCGCTGTTTTGCCAGCCCCGGGCGTTTCAGGGTCATGCCACGGTATGAAGCTGCCCGGCCAGAAAGTCCGCCACGGCTTCCGGCATGGCGCGCACATGCGCCGGGAAACGGGACGACGGAAAGCCGACATGCCCGCCTTGCGCCGGCTGCCACAGCGTCACATCGGGACTGACACCGGAGCGCTGAGGCAAGCTGTCGGCCGGGATGAAGGGGTCGTTCAAGGCATTCAGCGCCAGGGCGGGAACGGAAATCCGGTGCAGATGCGGCTTGGCCGAGGCACGCGCCCAGTAATCGTCCACGCCATTGAAGCCATGCACCGGTCCGGTAAAAACATGGTCGAACGCATACAGGTCGCGGGCCGCCAGCAGCGCCACACGGTCGAAGAGGCCGGGGTGCTGGGCCAGCTTTTGCAGCGCTTTGGGCCGCATGGTCTTGAGAAACATGCGGGTGTAGACCTGCCGGTTAAAGCCGCGCCCGATGGCCCGGCCGCTGGCGGCCAGGTCCAGCGGCGCGCTGACCGAGGCAATGGCGGCCACCACCTGTCTGGCGTCCCGGCCCATCTCGCCAGCCCAGCGCATCAACGCATTGCCGCCAAGCGACACACCGACCGCCAGCACCGGCCCGTGGTGCCGGCTGGCAAAACGCCTGAGCATCCAGTCGATCTCGGCAAAATCGCCCGAGTGGTAGGCGCGCGGCGCCAGGTTCATCTCGCCCGAGCAGCCACGGAAATGCGGCACGGCAAAGGCCCAGCCCCGGCTGCCGGCCACGTCGGCAAAGGCCTGGGCATAGTGGCTGCCAGAGGAGCCCTCCAGCCCATGAAAAAGCACCAGCAGCGGTTGTTTTGATGCCTTTTCGGGGTGTACCGAAGCACGCGCATCAGGACTGTTCAAGCCAAGGCCGCAGAACCGGCTTTGCCGGGCTGCAGGCGCAGCGACCCCCTCGGGGGGCAGGAAGCTACACGAAGTGAGCGACCGTGGGGGCGCAACATTCAGCAGCGAACCACGCGCAGCGGGGAGCGTGGGGGCTTGAACACTCCAGTCCACATCAATGAAATCGCCGTCCGGCGTGGTCCACCGCTCACGGTGGAAAACGGGCGCCAGCCCGGAAAAGCGGCGGGCGCGCAAAGCCGCCCAGATGGTCTGCATGTTCCCGTCCGGCAGCCACCAGGGGGCGCCGTAATTCATGGCAGCGTGCACCGGTCAGTGAAGCAGCACGGGCGATTCGGAGACTTCCTGCAAATCGTGCAGACTGCCAGGGCTCGCATGGTGCGCCACCATGCGCCAGCCCAGCGCCGTGAGGAAGTACACGTTGGTGGCCAGGACATAGGCATGGCGCGGGCCTTCTTCGGTCAGGACTTCGATGCGTTCAAGCACGCTGTGTACGCTGGAGCCCAGTGCCTGCACCCGGCGCACCTTGAGCGGCTGCACGCGCAGGGAGCCATTGGCGAACATGGCGTCGAACGCGCTGCGTATGGCGCCGGCGCCGACCAGCCGCGAGCCGCCCGGATGCACGCACACCATCTCGTCCTCATCGCCCCAGCAGGCCATGAGCTTTTCGATGTCGCCTTGCTGAAGCGCGTCGTAAAACGCCGCTTCGGTTTCGTCGGAATTGCCGGCACTGGCAGGGAGTACTTTGGGTTTTCGCATGGGGACAATCGAATCAGTCAAAGGATGGGCGCAAGGAACCTGATCGGGAATTGTGCGCCAGTCCGGAAAAACCGGAAAACTCGCACCCGGCTATGGTAGTGTTGCAGCTTGAATTTTGGAGGTTCTTCAATGCTATTAAGTTTTCCGCGTTTTTCGCGTTTATTCAGCCTTTCTTTTGCCGCACTGCTGGGCCTGCTGCTTTCTGGCTGCGGCTACAACCAGTTCCAGAGCCTCGACGAGCAGACCAAGTCAGCCTGGTCCGAGGTGCTGAACCAGTACCAGCGCCGCGCCGACCTGGTGCCCAACATCGTCGCCACGGTCAAGGGCGAAGCAGCTTTCGAGCAGGACACACTGACCAAGGTGATCGAGGCGCGCGCCAAGGCCACGTCGATCCAGGTCACGCCAGAGACGCTGAACGACCCGGCCGCTTTCGCCAAGTTTCAGGCGGCGCAGGGCGAACTGGGCAGTGCGCTGAGCCGTTTGATGGTGGTCAGCGAACGCTATCCCGATCTGAAGGCCAACCAGGGTTTCCGCGACCTGCGGGTGCAGCTTGAAGGCACCGAAAACCGCATCACCGTGGCGCGCAACCGCTATATCCAGACGGTTCAGGAATACAACGTGCTGGCGCGCAGCTTCCCAAACAACCTGACCGCCATGATCTTCGGCTACAAGGTCAAGCCCAGCTTTGCCGTGGCCAATGAAGCGCAGATATCGACACCGCCGGTGGTCGATTTCAACAAGAAATAAGCGGCAACGGCAATCCATGCGCATGCGTTTCTTTTTGCAGGCACTGTTACTGGCTGTCTGGCTACCTTTCGCCAGTCTGGCCGCCTGGGCGCAGGGTGGCGTGCAGCCTGTCCCGCCATTGACGGCGCATGTCATGGATGGCACCGGCACCCTGACAGAAGCCCAGAAAGCTGCGCTTGAAGCCAAGCTGACCGCTTTCGAGCAGTCGCGCGGCGCGCAGGTGGTGATGCTGATGGTGCCAACCACACAGCCCGAGGACATTGCAGCCTATGCGCAGCGCATCGGCGACAGCTGGAAAATCGGCCGCAAGAGCATCGGCGATGGTTTGCTGCTGGTGGTCGCCAAGAACGACCGCACGGTGCGGATCGAAACCACCAAGGCACTGGAAGGCGCGATCCCTGACCTCGCCGCCAGCCAGATCATCGAAACCGCCATCACACCTCGCTTCAAGCAGGGCGACTTTGCCGGCGGGCTGGATGCGGCCGCCGACCAGATCATGGCGCGCATCACCGGCGAAAACCTGCCGGCGCCGCAGCAGGGCAATGCGGCTCGCCGTAGCAGCGGTGGTGGGTTCGACTGGACGACGCTGGCGGTGTTCCTGTTTTTTGCCGTGCCCATCGGCGGGCGAATCCTGTCCAGCGTGCTGGGGCGCAAGCTGGGCTCGGTGGCCACCGGCGGCGCGGTTGGCGTGCTGGCCTGGGTGTTCACCAGCAGCCTGATCATTGGCGGCATCGCGGCACTGGCCGGGATGGTGTTCGCGCTCATTTCAGGACTCGGTGGCGGCTTGGGGGGAATGGGCGGCCGGT
>NZ_JAAFGZ010000017.1 GCF_010365105.1 Polaromonas sp.
TGCCTGCTCCTTGGCCGATGACTCGGCATCTGCTGTTGGAGTACAGCAATGGCGCAAGGTTCAAGGTGCTCTGAGGTAAGTCGCTAATCAGGCTTATTTACTCAAGATTGAGTTCCTGGATCTTGCGCGTGATGGTGTTGCGGCCAATGCCGAGCTTGTGCGCCGCCTCAATGCGCCGGCCGTGCGTATTGGCCAGCGCGGTCATGATCAGGCGGGATTCAAAGCGGCGCGTCAGCACGTCCCATACATCGCTGCGTCCCGACACCAGCAAGGCCAGCGCCTCGGCTTCCAGCCCGGTTTCCCACGGCGACGGCAGCGCGCCGCTCTCGGCGCCGGTTGCGCGTACCTCCTGCGCTGGCAGCGCGGGTGATTCTGGCGGATGCACGACGGCGGGCTGACTGTCGACATCGCCGGTCCACTCCTGCTTGGACGCGTCGGTTTTTTCAGCCTGCTGCGTGCCGGATTTCCACACCGGCGTCGAGCCGAGGACTTCGGGCGGCAGGTCCTTTGGCTCGACAACCTGGGCTGGCGCCATGACGGTCAGCCAGTGGCAGATGTTTTCCAACTGGCGCACATTGCCGGGAAAACCGAAGAGGCTCAGCTGCTGCAGCGCCGCCTCTGAAATGCGCTTGGGCTCGACGCCGAGTTGCTTGGCGCTTTGCTGCAGGAAGTGCCGCGTCAGCATGAACACATCCTCGCGCCGCTCGCGCAGCGCCGGCAGGCGCAAACGGATCACGTTCAGGCGGTGAAACAGGTCTTCGCGAAAGCCGCCTTCCTTGACGCGCTGCTCCAGGTCCTGGTGCGTCGCGGCAATCACCCGCACGTTGGTCTTGACGGCGTTGTGCCCACCCACGCGGTAAAAATTGCCATCGCTGAGCACGCGCAACAGCCGGGTCTGCAAGTCGAACGGCATGTCACCGATTTCATCAAGGAACAACGTGCCGCCGTCGGCCTGCTCGAAGCGGCCACGGCGCAGCGTCTGCGCGCCTGTAAAGGCGCCGCGCTCATGGCCGAACAACTCGCTTTCCAGCAAATCCTTCGGGATCGCGGCAGTGTTGATGGCGATGAACGGCCCGTTGGCGCGCGGCGAATGCTTGTGCAGCGCGCGCGCCACCAGTTCTTTGCCCGAGCCTGATTCGCCGGTGATCATCACCGTAACCATGCTCTGGCTCAGCCGGCCAATGGCCCGAAACACGTCCTGCATCGCTGGCGCCTGACCCAGCATTTCGGGCGCGGCGGCCATGCGCTCCTCGGCGACTTCCTCGCGCTGGCTTTCCTCGACGGCACGGCGAATCAGCTCGACCGCCTTGTGCAGGTCGAACGGCTTGGGAAGGTATTCGAACGCCCCGCCCTGGAAAGCGGACACGGCGCTGTCCAGGTCGGAAAAGGCCGTCATGATGATGACCGGCAGGCCGGGCAGCCTGGCCTTGACTTTTTCAAGCAGGTCCAGGCCCGAGCCGCCCGGCATGCGGATGTCGCTGACCAGGATTTGCGGTCCGTCGCCTTCGGTGGCAATGTCGAGCGCTGCCAGGACTTCGCGCGGATTGGTAAAGCTGCGGGTGGGCAGGCCTTCGCGCAGCAGCGCTTTTTCCAGAACAAACCGGATGGACTGGTCATCGTCAACAATCCAGATCGGTTTCATGCTTGGGGGTCCCTTTGCTTGGAGCGTGGTTATCTTTGAAATCAAAGACAGCAGACTTCAGGGCAGCGGTATCAGCAGCTTGAAGTCTGTGTGGCCGGGCCGGCTTTCGCACTCAATCAAGCCGTGGTGTTGCTGGACAAAGGTTTGCGCCAGTGTCAGCCCCAGCCCCGAACCGCCTTCACGCCCTGAGACCAGGGGATAAAAGATACGGTCTTTGATGGAGTCCGGCACACCCGGCCCATTGTCGATCACATGCAATTCCAGTGCCAGGCGATAGCGCTGCTTGCCAAAAGTTACCTGCCGCGCCACCCGCGTCCTGAAAGTGATGGTGGCGTCGCCTGCCGTGATGTGCTGCGCCAGTTCCTGGGCCGCATTGTGGGCAATGTTCAGCACGGCTTGAATCAATTGCTCACGGTCGCCGCGAAATTCGGGAATCGATGTGTCGTAGTCACGCACGACCCGCAGCCCCTTGGGAAACTCGGCCAGGATGAGCGAACGCACGCGCTCGCAGACCTCGTGGATGTTCACGTCGCCCACCAGATGCGGCCGGCGGTGCGGGGCCAGCAGGCGATCCACCAGTGACTGCAGACGGTCGGCTTCGTGGATGATCACCTGTGTGTATTCGGTCAGGTCCTTGCCAATTTCCATTTGCAACAGTTGCGCCGCGCCGCGAATGCCGCCCAGCGGGTTCTTGATCTCGTGCGCCAGGTTGCGGATCAGCTCCTTGTTGGCCTGCGCCTGGTCGATAAGGCGTTCTTCGCGGTCCTGTTTGGCCTGCTGCTCCAGCGGCAGCATTTCGACGATGGCTTCGCCGGGCGTGTCGGTCTGGGCTACTACAACATGCACCGGCATCGGCTCGTGGTTCAGGCGGCGCAGCCAGGCGTCGTAGCGCAGCGCGGCAAATTCATTGCTGCCAGCGCCTTCCAGCGCATGCTTGAGGATCTGCGGCTCGGTGAAGCATTCGGGCAGTTGCGAGCCCTCGATGGTCCGGCGTGAGGTGCCGAGGGCGTCTTCAAGCGCAGCATTGGCAAACACCACGCAGCCATTGGTGCGGACCACGGCAACCAGGGTAGCCAGCAGGTCAAAGGCCTGGAAGCGCAGGGTTCCCGAAGCCGGGAAGGAAGACAAAAAGGTGGGGATGGATGGCTTTTTCAAGCGCCCCATTTTCATCCAGAAGCGGGGGGCCTCTGGTTTAATTTACCGCAGGCAAGCGGGAAATTTCGCGTCTCAGGCCGGCAATGTCACTCTGGCTGCGCGCAATGCTGTCTTTCAGGTCGCTGACACGGTCCAGGTAACGCTGGTAGTTGCGCCCCTCAATGCCCTGCTTCTCGGGATCGCCGTTGTTGTATTCCTTTTGCAGTTCAGCCAGCCGGGCCTCGGATTTCCGGAGTTCCGACTCCAGGATGATGCGCGAATCGCTGTCGCGCGCCCGCTGATCGGGGCTGCTGTCTGCACGCGAACTACCCGCCGCCGGGCTGGCGGCCACGCGCGCCGGCGCCTTCGGAACCGGCGTACCCTGCACCACCGTGACATTGCCGCCGGAAACCGGCTTGCAGTTGCGCGACTGCGCATCCTTGACGTTGTTGATGTATTCAGGCGCTGCGCCGCCGACGCCAGCGCAGCGGAAAATCTGTTGCGCCCAGCCGCTGGTGCCCGTGCCAAGCAGCAGCAGGGAAACCAGAGTCAGGGTCGAAATGGATGGCAGGCAATACGAGGATGAGGTGTTTTTCATTGGAAAGTGCCCAGCGTCTGGAGCCGCTTGCGTGCAGTGTGCAGGGTGGAAACAGGAATCGCCTGAGAGTATGCGTCAAAGCGGAAAAAATGCGAAATCTGCAATGCATCTATTCCACACGCCCACAAAAAAAGGATGGCATCTGCCATCCTTTTTTTAAGCGCCGCTGGCCTTCCTGGCTGCCAGGGAAGCCGGCGGCCAGGCCGTGTTTACAGCGAGAAGTACATGTCGAATTCGACCGGCGCGACTTCAACGCGGGTGCGGTTGACTTCACCCATTTTCAGTTCGATGTAGGCATCGAGCATGCTGTCGGTGAACACACCGCCCTTGGTCAGGAAGGCACGGTCCTTGTCAAGTTCTTCCAGCGCCTGATCCAGGCTGTGGCAGACGGTCGGCACCAGTTTGTCTTCTTCCGGCGGCAGATGGTACAGGTCCTTGGTGGCGGCTTCGCCTGGGTGGATCTTGTTTTCCACGCCATCCATGCCGGCCATCAGCAGGGCCGCAAAGCCCAGGTAAGGGTTCATCAGCGGATCGGGGAAGCGTGCTTCGACGCGGCGGCCCTTGGGGTTGGCCACGTACGGAATGCGGATCGACGCCGAGCGGTTCTTGGCCGAGTACGCCAGCTTGACCGGGGCCTCGAAGTGCGGAACCAGGCGGCGGTAGCTGTTGGTGCCAGGGTTGGTGATGGCGTTCAGGGCACGGGCGTGCTTGATGATGCCGCCAATGTAGTGCAGCGCAAAGTCGCTCAGCCCTGCATAGCCGTCGCCGGCAAACAGGTTCTTGCCGTCTTTCCACACCGACTGGTGCACATGCATGCCCGAGCCGTTGTCGCCAGCGTAAGGCTTGGGCATGAAGGTGGCGGTCTTGCCATAGGCGTTGGCGACGTTGTGCACTACATACTTTTGCAGGATGGTCCAGTCAGCGCGCTCGACCAGGGTCGAAAAACGCGTGCCGATTTCATTCTGGCCAGCGCCAGCGACTTCATGGTGGAACACCTCGACCGGAATGCCGAGCGATTCGAGGATCAGGGACATTTCGGCGCGCATGTCCTGCGTGCTGTCCACAGGCGGAACGGGGAAATAGCCTCCCTTGTTGGTCGGGCGATGGCCGCGGTTGCCGCCTTCGAGCTTGGTGCCGCTGTTCCACGGTGCTTCGTACTCTTCGATTTCATAAAAGCTGTGGCCCGGCTCGGTGCTCCAGCGCACTCCGTCGAAGATGAAAAATTCCGGCTCTGGTCCGAAGTAGGCGGTATCGCCCAGGCCGGTGGACTTCAGATAAGCTTCTGCGCGCTTGGCAATCGAGCGCGGATCACGCTCATAGGCCTTGCCGTCCGTCGGCTCGATCACGTCGCACGTCATGATCAGCGTCGTTTCTTCGAAGAACGGATCGATGTTGGCCGTGCTGGGGTCGGGGATCAGCTGCATGTCCGAGGCTTCAATGCCCTTCCATCCCGCGATGGACGATCCGTCGAATGCATGGCCGTCGGTGAATTTGTTTTCATCAAAGTGAGACACGGGCACCGTGGTGTGGTGCTGTTTGCCCCGGGTGTCGGTAAAACGGAAGTCAACGAACTTGACTTCGTTTTCCTTGACCATGTTCATGACGTCTGCGACGGTCTTTGCCATTCAAGAATCTCCTGTGCTGGATGGTGGTTTAAAAATTCGGTTCAGCTGCTGTTGAATGCACTTTTTGTGCCAAAGCCGGGAACGCCGGGGTTTTTGCCAAACCCTTTATTGTGCCGCCGCTATTGTCGCTACTGAATGGCGATTGACTTGTTTTGAAACCGCTGTTTTGAAAATTAACCTATCAATGCACTGTTACGGTGCATATATTGGCTTAATGTGAAAATTTTTTGGTTAGCGCACCAATTCAGGGCCAAGCTGAAGATTGAATTGGTGCAAGCCTGCCAGCAAAGCGGGATAAGCCCGGTTGACGGCCTCCGCCTGGCCTTTGACGCCAAGCTCAATATGGCGGCCATATTGCGGATGGTCCACACTGGGCAGGCTGAACACCTTGACGCCGTCGTGTTCGGCTTCAATCGCCAGCATCAAAGGCGTCAGCGTGGCTTCCATCGACCCCATCACGATGACCGATTTTTCAACGGAAGGCGATTGCTGATGCAGATGGGCATAACGCTGGTCAAGCACCCATTCGATCATGGGCCAGGCCATGACAGGAAAGCCTGGAAAAAAGTGAATACCCCCACGCTCCACCACTGCGTGTAGGTCGCTGCCTCCCGAGGGGGCCGCTGCGCCTGCAGTCCGGCGAAGCCGGTCCTGCGGCCCTGACTGGGCTGGAGACATAGCTGGAGTGGAGCGACTTTCGCTTTCCTCGGGCTCGACAAAAAAGCTGAAACCCGGAATCTTGTTATAGGGATTGGGAATGATCTCGGCGCCGACCGGAAACACGCCCATGTTCAGGCGGTGCAGGTTGTCATGGCGGTCGGGCTCGTAGGCGGCGCCCTGCTCTTTGGCCGTGTCGCGTATGCGTTCTTCAATCAGCCGTTTGGCTTCGGGGTGCAGCGCCAGTTCCACGCCCAGCGCCCGGGCTGCGCACTGGCGGGTATGGTCGTCCGGCGTGGCGCCGATGCCGCCGGTGCAGAACACCACATCGCCCGACGCGCGGCTGGCGGCAAAGGCGCGCGCCAGCGTCGCGGTGATGCGCGCCGGGTCGTCGCCGACATACTCGGCATAAGCGAGCGGCAGGCCCCTGGTGGCCAACAGTTCGATGACTTTGGGCAAATGCTTGTCGGTGCGCTTGCCTGAAAGAATTTCATCGCCAATGATGATGAGTCCGAATGAAGGGGTCATGCAAAAGGGTCCTGGAGTTTGGTCGGTGAATCCGGCAAGCCGCCGGCTGTCGGTCGGGTCAAAACATGCTTAGGCGATTCATCAACTATTAATTCGGTAGCAGCTTGTGCCGGTGGCGCCTGCGCTGCAGCACTGTTTCTTTTGCGAAGCTGCTCCAGCGCGGCCAGGCAGTAATGGGCGAACCAGAGCGAAGAGAAGGCGAACACCAGGGTGTAGATCCAGATCGCCAGCGGCACCAGGATCGGCGCCATGGCAATGAACATGGCGCCCGAGGCCCAGAGCAGGCTGGGCGCGGCGCCAAGGTAACCGCTGAGCACGCCAATGCCCAGCAGCGGCAGGCGGTTTTCCCGGAACAGCTGCTCGCGTTCCTCGCGGCTGGCGTGGTCTGCCAGGGCATCGTAGGACATGACGCGGTAGGTCAGCCAGCCCCAGATCAGCGGCGGCAGGATCAAAATCAGCGGCGGCACCAGCCAGAGCGGGACCGTCGCCACCAGCGCCACGATGGCCAGCAAGGTCGAACCCAGGGACCAGATGATGCTGGCGAACATCGAGCCGCCCTTTTTGCGCTCCAGTTGCGGAAACCGCCGGCTCGCCACCAGCGCGACCATGCTGGGCGTCATGAAGACTGCCACCAGCAGCAGGGTCACTATGACGATCACCGGAATGGACAAAAACAGCACCAGCGCCGGCGCCAGCACCAGGCGCAGGCTGCCCAGCCCGATGCCGTCAAGCCAGTGCACCATGGCGTTGACCAGCTCAAAACTTTCCAGGCTGCTGCGCACTGCAACCAGAGCATCCTCCCAGTAGAGGTAGCCCAGCGTCAGCGAGAGCATCCCCATGATGACGACAGGCAGGATGGACAGGACGATGACGCGGGGATGCAGGCAGTACATCACTGCCCGCCAGAAGGAATCCAGCATGGTGTTCATGGATGTTTCAAGCCCGTCCGAACAGCCGCTTCATGCCCAGCCACTGCTGCGACCAGAAGCCGCTGCCGTAGTCGCGCTGCTGTTCGACCTGATCGCGCACACCGGTCGGGTCATAGCGAAGCTCGAAATTGGCCGTGCCAAACAGCATGTCCCACCACGGCAGCAGCACGCCGAAATTGTGTCCGCCTAGCTTGACAGCCCCCACGCTCCCCACTTCGTGTGGTTCGCTACCCCCCAAGGGGGCGCTGCGCCTGCGGCCCGGCAAAGCCGGTTCCGCGGCCCTGACTGATGAAAAGGGAGGCAACGCCTGCGTGCTTGCCGTTGTGCTGTACTTTGCATGGACCGGTGTTTCATGTCCGACACCGATGCTGTGGTGCAACCGGTGAAAGCGCGGGCTGACCCAGAGCCGCTCGCCCACCCGGCCAAACCAGACCCGCACATTGGCATGCTGGAAGCTTTCGCTCAGTTGCGTCAGCGCGACGATGAGGATGAACTGGTCAGACGCCACGCCGATCAGATGCGCGACGACCACGATGATGCTGTCGAGCAGGATGCTGTCGAGCAGGTGGTTGCGGTTGTCGCTCCACATCGTCATCTGCCGCTGCGAATGGTGCAACGAATGCAGCCGCCACCACCACTCCAGCTGATGCTGGCTTCGGTGCGCCCAGTAGGCGACAAAGTCGAACACCAGCAGGTAAATCAGCAGGCTGACAACGGGCTGGTCGGTCACGCCGGGCCACAGCTGGTCCAGGTGAAAGGTGCCGTAGCCGGCGGTGCGCAGCGCGCCGAAGGCCGCATCGAACCATGGGCCCAGGGTGAAAAAAAGCGCCAGCCGGAACAGTCCGAGCCGGTGGATCAGCGTGTAGAGCACATCGATGCGGATGCTGGCCCGCTCAGCGGGCGAGTCCATGGCCTCGACCGGCCGCCAGCGCTGCAGCGGACCAATCACCGCCAGCAGGATGATGATCTGCAGGACGCCCATCATGAACCAGGCCGTCGCCGCGTACGCGTCCTCGAACAGGCTGCCCATGTCGAGCGCGAACAGGGCGGGCTGCACCAGCGACTGGAACAGCCAGCCTTGCACATTCGCGAAAATTCCAGACAACCAGTCCATGAGGCTTATTTTCCAGTCAGTTTTGTCAAGGCAAGCGGCTGCGCTTCAATCCAGGCCTTGTACTCAGGGTGCTCGCGCAGTGTCTTGAAGCAAAAGCCTTGCGACTGCAGGCCAGTGATGAGGGGCTCCAGCACCGCCGGCGCCCACGGGTCCTGGCGTGACCAGATGCCCAGGTGCGCGACCAGCACATCGCCCGCCCGGACACCCTGCAGCGCCTTGTTCAGCAGCGCGGCGTTGGGGTATTTGTCGCTGGGCAACTCGTCCCCCAGAAAGCCGGCCGGCGACCAGCCCACATGCGCATAGCCGCAGGACCGGGCGGCGGCCAGAAGCTGCGGCGAGGTCTTGCCGCCGGGCGCGCGGAACAGTGGCAGCGGTTTCTTGCCGGTGATATCCTGCAGGCGCGCGCTGGCACGGCCGATTTCCTCGCAGTATTGCCTGGCCGTCCAGGTGAACGTCTTGCCCTCGGATGGACCGGCCGTAGGGCGTACGCTGAATTGCGTCGGCGCCCCCGAGGCGCCCGGCACGTCGGCCCGCCAATAGGTGTGGTCGAAGGTGTGCGAGGCGAACTCGTGGCCTTCCGCCGCGCGCGCCTTCCACCAGGGAGCCCAGTACGCTCCCATGCTGCCATCTCCGCTCTTGGTGCGCTCGTTGGCGGCAAAGAACGTGACTTTGACGTGATGCCGTTTCAACACGTCGGCGATCAGCGGCGCCACCTCCATGTGGCCGGTGTCCAGCGTCAGGTAAACCGGCTTGCAGGAAGGGCCTGGGGCTGGATTTTTTGCATCCAATGTGGTCTCAGCGCTTGCTGCGTTAGCGCAAGCAGCTATGAAAAATGTAGTAACCAGCAACCAGCCGGACTTCCTGCCCAAGCCAGGGCCGCGGAACCGGCTTCGCCGGGCCGCAGGCGCAGCGGCCCCCTCGGGCGGCAGCGACCCACACGCAGTGGGGGAGCATGGGGGCCACCTACCTCGGCGAGTGATCGAGTGTCCAGACGCCATGGGGACTCCTGCCAACGTTGATTTGACGCACCACCTTGCGGCTGGCCACGTCGATAAAAGTGAGCTTGCGAATCCAGCGTGACGTCACGATGATCTGGCTCAGGTCACGGCTCACGTCCATGCAGTCGGGGCCGCCGGGTGCCGGAAAGCTGTTCACCACCTCGAGCGTCTGCAGGTCGATCATGCTGATGGTGTTGGCCACCCGGTTGCTGACCAGCACATGGCGCTTGTCGCCGAAGGCACGAAAGGCATGGGCGCCCAGCGCCGTCTTGATGAACTTGACGCGCTTGGGCGCGGTGCCGCTCACGTCATATACCTCGACCCCGTCGCCGCCGGTCAGGGCCACCAGCACGAATTTGTCGTTGGCCGTACCAAACAGGTCGGCGGGCGTCGAGCCGGTGGGGGTGCGCCACTTGATGGTCTGCGTGGCCAGGTCGATGGCGATCAGTTCGTCGCTTTCCTGCATGGTCGAGTAGATCGTGCTGCTCTTGCTATCGATCCACAAGTGGCTGGGCGTCTTGCCGGTGGCAATGCGCTTGGCCAGGGTCATGTCCTTGCCATCCCAATGGAAGATGTCGATATGGTTGAGTCGGTTGGCAGCCGTCACGAACCACTTCATGTCAGGCGAAAACCGCAGGTGGTAGGGATCGATGATGCCGCGCACGGTGCGCTGGACTTCGGCGGTTTTCGGATCGATGAAGGTCAGCGAATCCGACAGCGCATTTGCCACGATCACCGATTTTTCATCCGGCGTGAGGTAGAGGTGGTGCGGCTGCTTGCCGGTCTCGATGCGCTTGATCTCGGTCCAGGTGACCGGATTGATCACGCTGACGCTGTCTTCCAGGGAGTTGAGCACGAACACCGGCGTGGTGATGACGGCCCTTGCCGGCGCGGCCGCCGGAACGGGGGCAGTTTGTGCGGATGCACACAAGCACAGCAAGGCCGAAAAGGCAGCCATGCAAAGAGCCGGGAAACGGGAATATGCATTCACAAATCGGTTCTTTCCAAAGTCAATCCGCTAGTGTAGCGGCCGGTCATGAACGGCCCTTGCCGTGGTGCGTCGAAGGCCTTATCAACCACGCAAGGCCATGCCCCCTTTCGTCAGGAAACGTCAGGGAAGTTCCTTCACTGCGGTGCCGGCAATGCTGGCCAGGTCGTGTGCCGTCAGCCAGCGCCATTCGCCGGGCTTGAGGTCTGCCGGCAGCGCCAGCGAGCCGATGCAGGAACGGTGCAGGCCGCCCACGTCTTCCACCCGGTTGCCCACGGCGGCGATCATGCGCTTGACCTGATGGTATTTTCCTTCGGTCAGCGTCAGGCTCAGCTGCGATTCGCCGGTCTGCTCGCAGGCGGCCGCCCGAACCGGCTTGGGGTCGTCGTCGAGCACCACGCCGGACAGCAGTTTGCTGATCTGCTGCGCGTCCACCGGATGCTTGGCCCTGACCTGGTAGACCTTGGGCACATGGTGCCGGGGCGAACTCATGCGGTGAATGAACTTGCCGTCGTCCGACAGCAGCAGCAAACCGGTCGTGTCCTGGTCGAGCCGCCCGACCGCCTGCACGCCGGCTGCCGCGCCGCCGCCACGCTGGCGGATCGGCGCTGGCAACAGGGTGTAGATGCTTGGATAGGTGCTCGGCTTTTGCGAGCACTCGTAACCGGCCGGCTTGTGCAGCATCAGGTAGGCTTTTTCATGGTATGCCCAAGCCACGCCCTGCACCGTGAACTGCAGGCCATTCGCTACGAAATCCATAGCTGGATCGGTACACGGAACGCCCGCTACTGCCACAAAACCCTGTTGAACCAGCCCCGCGCAGACGCGCCGTGTGCCAAACCCCTGGGAAAAAAGGATTTCCTGCAATTGCATGTGTGTTTTTGCCATGGCGCTATTGTCGCCCGGCGTTCAAGCTGTCGGACTACCGGCCTGCAGGGAATCGGCTTTAGACAAAATGGCCCGCCTGCCGAATAATGCTTGAGCTTGAACCTGTCGAGACAGGACCAAGCCTTTCTTCTTCCATTTCACACTTTGCCACCTTGCCATTCCAAGATGCTTAAAAAGAAACGCCTTGCGCTGGTGATTGCTGCCACGTTCTTTCTCACGCTGATCAGCCTGTTGATTGTGGTGAATTTCAGCAGCGGTGAAAAAGATGTCAGCCGCGAACTGCCACGCCTGTATTCGACCCACGATCCGCAGTTTCGCCGCGCCATCGGCGCGCTGCTGGGTCCACCGCTGGTGGGCGGCAACCGGGTGCAGGAGTTGATCAATGGCGAGCAGATCTTCCCGGCCATGCTGACGGCGATTCGCAGCGCCCAGCAGAGCATCACCTTCGAGACCTATATCTACTGGTCGGGCGACATTGGCCGCGAGTTTGCCGATGCGCTGGCCGAGCGTGCCAAGGCGGGGGTGAAGGTGCATGTTCTGCTTGACTGGCTCGGCAGCGCCAAGATCGACGACAGCTTTCTGGAAGAAATGCGCAACGCTGGCGTGCAGATCAAGAAGTTCCACAAGCCGAACTGGTACAACCTGCACCGGCTCAACAACCGAACCCACCGCAAGCTGCTGGTGGTCGATGGCAAGACGGGATTCACAGGCGGCGTCGGCATTGCCCCCAAATGGACCGGCAACGGCCAGGATGCCGACCACTGGCGCGACTCCCATTTCCGCATAGAAGGCCCGGCAGTCGCACAGATGCAAGCGGTGTTCATGGACAACTGGCTCAAGGTCACCGGCCAGGTTATGCATGGGGAGAATTACTTTCCGGCGCTGCAAGCCCTGGGCAACAGCGACGCCCAGGTTTTTTCAAGCTCGCCTTCGGGCGGTAGCGAAAGCATGCAGCTGATGTACCAGCTGTCCATCACCGCCGCCAAGGACGCTATTGACCTGTCCAGCGCTTACTTTGTCCCCGATGACCTCACCACCCGGGCCCTGGTAGATGCACTCAAGCGCGGCGTGAAAATCCGCATCATCACGCCCGGCGACATCATCGACACTGATACGGTGCGCGCGGCCTCTCGCGGCACCTGGGGACCGCTGCTCAAGGCCGGCGCCGAAATATACGAATACGTGCCCAGCATGTATCACTGCAAGGTGATGATTGTGGACAAGCTGCTGGTGTCGGTCGGCTCGACCAATTTTGACAACCGCTCGTTTCGCCTGAACGACGAGGCCAACCTGAACATTTACGACACGGCTTTTTCGGAGCGCCAAACACGTATCTTTGAAGAAGATCTAAAAAAATCCCGCCAGGTAACTTACGACCAATGGTCAGCCCGGCCACTTAAAGAAAAATTCATGGAGCGGCTGGCCTTGCTGCTGGAATCGCAGTTGTGACAGCTTGCCGACGTGGCCACGAAAAAAGAAAAAGGCCACTAACTGTATGTCGTTAGCGGCCTTTATCGGGTCGTATGGTGGAGCTGGGGGGATTTGAACCCCCGTCCGCAAGCCTTGTTCGGGCAGATCTACATGTTTAGCGGTCTGATTTAAGTCTCGCCACCTGCATCGCACAGTCGCATGCTATACAGGACGCCAGCACCCTATTTTCTTGCCCCGGGTTAAGGTACCCAGCCTGGAGCCAGCCGATAAAATTATCTTTACAGCCTGGAATCTTCAACTTGCGTTAAAAACCCCTTGCCCAGCCCATCGGCCTGCTGTTGTAAAGCTCACAGGCAATTAAGCTGCGAGTGCGAAACGTTCGTCGTTTGCAGTTAGTTTGTTTGAATCAGTTTTACGAGCACACTCAGCTCGACATGCACCACACCGCGTCCGAACCCACGTCGAAACCAATGCAGCCCCAAGCTAAGCATCTTAAGCCATTTTCAATAAGTTCAAGAGTTCTGAAGGTTTAATGATTGTGAAGTCAGCGTTCCAGCTTTTTGTATCACTGACGTTTCCCAGATAACCGTAGGCTGCAGCCACTGTCGGCATGCCGGCTGCACGGCCTGCGACGATATCGCGCTCATCGTCACCAACGTAAACACAGCAATTCGGGGACAAGTCAAGTTGGCGTGCTGCTTCCAGCAGAGGGGCAGGATGCGGCTTTGCATGAGGCGTGGTGTCACCGCTGATGATGGTCTGCGCTGTCATGAAAAGCGGCATTGCCTGGGTTAACGGAAGTGTAAATCGGGCTGATTTGTTGGTAACCACACCCCATTTGAGTCCGGAATCACAAATTCGGGCAATCAGTTCGGCTACGCCATCAAACGCATAGGTAGTTTTTACCAGCCGTGCTTCGTAGTTGGAAAAAAACTCTTCCTTCAACGCTTCGAAGGCTGCGTCTTGAGGCGTTAAGCCAAAAGCCACGGCAATCATTCCTCTGGCGCCAGCTCCCGCCATTGGGCGATACAGAGACAAAGGCAGTGACTCAAGGGATCTGTCAGTACGCATTTTGTCGGCGGCTGCACCCAGGTCCGGGGCGCTGTCGATCAGCGTACCGTCCAGGTCAAACAGTACGGCGCTTATGTTGTTCATCATGCCGCTGTTGATTTATCTTCAGCATGGCTTGATGCTCGTTCGGGTTTTTGAGTAGCCACAAGATAATTCACACTGGTGTTGACACTCAGCCAGTAGTGGCGCGTCAGCGGGTTGTATTCAAGGCCTTTGGTCTGCACGAAATCGAGACCGGTTGCCCGGCAATAACGGGCAATTTCGCTGGGCTTGATCAACTTCGCATATTCATGCGTGCCACGGGGCAGCATATTGAGCACGTATTCTGCACCGACGATGGCAAAAAGAAACGCTTTGGCATTTCGATTGATGGTCGAAAAAAACACGTATCCACCCGGCTTGACCAAAGTTGCACAGGCTTTGACCACTGCAGCAGGATCCGGTACATGCTCAAGCATTTCCATACAGGTGACCACATCAAAAGTACCAGGCTGCTCTGCCGCAAGCGCTTCCGCACTGATTTCACGGTACTCCACGCCTTGGGTCTGTGCCTCAAGCGCGTGAAGTTGGGCAACTTTCAATGCCTTGCTTGCCAAGTCTATGCCGAGCACAGTGGCACCTTTGCGTGCCATTGAATCTGCCAGAATACCGCCACCGCAACCTACATCGAGTACGCGCATTCCACTTAGTGGTGCAAGACCTGCAATCCATTCAAGCCTTAGGGGGTTGATTTCATGTAGTGGGCGAAACTCGCTTTCTTTGTCCCACCAGCGATGGGCAAGGTCAGAAAATTTAGCCAATTCAGCAGGGTCGAAATTTTTGATTGTGGACATCGGATCATTATCGTTGAGGCATAAAAAAACCGCGCTAATGCGCGGTTTTTTTGGGTAATTCGAAAAGAATTACTTGTTGGCGCGGGTACCAACCACTTCGATTTCCACGCGACGATTTTTGGCGCGGCCTTCGGCGGTTTTGTTGTCAGCAACAGGCTGTTTCTCGCCTTTGCCTTCGGTATAAACGCGGTTTTTCTCTATGCCCTTGGAGACCAGATAAGCCTTAACAGCCTCTGAGCGGCGAACCGACAGTTTCTGGTTGTAGGAATCACTGCCAACAGAGTCGGTGTGACCGACAGCGATAATGACTTCAAGGTTGATGTCCTTGATCTTGCCGATCAGATCATCCAGCTTTTCCTTGCCTGCTGGCTTGATCACTGACTTGTCAAAGTCAAAGAAAGCATCGGCAGCGTAGGTCACCTTGGTAGCAGCAGGCGGCGCTACTGGAACAACAGCAGGAGCGGCTACAGGAGGAGCAACAGCCACAGGCGCAGGAGCTACAACAGGAACAATTGCGCCATCACAACCTGGAGCAGCAGTTGCTGGGGTCCAGAAGTTGTCGCGCCAGCACAGTTCGTTGGTGCCGTTTTTCCAGACCAATTCGTTGTTGCCGTTTTTCCAGTTATCGATTGTTTGCGCACCAGCGGCGGTAACAAGCGCTGCGGAAGCAAACAACATTGCCACTTTGTTGAGTTTGTTCATGATTCTCCTCTAGAGAAAAGCCGCAGACTTGCTGCGATTATTAAGATTACACGCCCCAAGTGACCATCACTCGAGGAGTTACATTGATTGTGCCACACACATTCTGGCCTTCAAGCTCGCTGTAGCCTTCGTCTGACACAGAGCAGCGTTTCTTCCAAATATGTTGCAGACCTGCCACAAACAAGCCGTTTTAAACTCAAGCCTTAAAATCAAAGTACTTTTCTTTTATACGTTGACACTTCTCAAACCAGGCTTTTCATGACCCAGTTCGCAAAAGAAACCCTGCCCATCAGCTTAGAGGAGGAAATGCGAAGAAGCTACCTCGACTATGCGATGAGCGTTATCGTGGGCCGGGCTCTGCCTGACGCTCGCGACGGACTCAAACCGGTACACCGTCGCGTGCTGTTCGCCATGCACGAATTGAACAACGACTGGAACCGGCCCTACAAGAAGTCGGCCCGTATCGTGGGCGATGTCATTGGAAAGTACCATCCCCACGGTGACCAATCGGTCTATGACACCATCGTTCGCATGGCTCAGGACTTTTCACTGCGCCATTTGCTGGTGGATGGCCAGGGCAACTTCGGCTCGGTCGATGGCGACAGCGCTGCGGCAATGCGTTACACGGAAATACGGCTGTCCAAGATCGCACACGAGCTGCTAGCCGATCTGGACAAGGAAACGGTTGACTTTGGCCCCAACTACGACGGCAGCGAGCAGGAACCACTGGTTATGCCTACGCGCCTGCCCAACCTGCTGGTCAACGGCTCGGGCGGCATTGCCGTCGGCATGGCAACCAACATTCCGCCGCACAACCTGAATGAAGTGGTGGATGCCTGCCTGCACCTGCTGAAACATCCGGAAGCGTCCATTGATGAACTGATGGAAATCATTCCGGCGCCGGACTTTCCCACCGGCGGAATTATTTATGGCATCAATGGCGTGAAAGATGGCTATCGCACCGGACGCGGCCGGGTGGTGATGCGAGCGAAGTGCCATTTTGAGGATATCGACAAGGGCCAGCGCCAGTCCATCATCGTCGATGAACTGCCTTATCAGGTGAATAAAAAGACGCTTCAGGAGCGCATGGCCGAACTGGTTCACGAGAAAAAGATTGAGGGTATCAGCCACATCCAGGACGAAAGCGACAAATCAGGGATGCGCCTGGTTATTGATCTCAAACGCGGCGAAGTGCCTGAAGTGGTACTGAACAATCTGTACAAGCAAACGCAGCTACAGGATACATTCGGCATCAACATGGTGGCGCTGATCAATGGCCAGCCCAAACTGTGTAACCTGAAAGACCTGATTCAGGTCTTCATCTCACACCGCCGTGAAGTCGTGACGCGCCGCACGGTTTTCACGCTGCGCAAGGCGCGCGAGCGCGGTCACGTGCTGGAAGGCTTGGCCGTCGCATTGGCCAATATCGACGAATTCATTGCGATCATCCGCAATGCACCGACACCGCCTGTGGCGAAGGCCGAGTTGATGACCCGGGCATGGGACAGCAGCCTGGTGCGCGAAATGCTTACCCGTGCGCGGACCGATGGCGGCATCGTCAATGCAGACGATTACCGTCCCGACGGGCTTGAGAAATCATTTGGCATGGGCAGCGACGGACTCTACCGGCTGTCAGAAACCCAGACGCAGGAAATTCTGCAGATGCGCCTTCAGCGCCTGACGGGCCTGGAGCAGGACAAGATCGTTGCTGAATACAAGGAGGTCATGGCCGAGATTGACGACCTGCTCGATATTCTGGCCAAGCCAGAGCGGGTTTCCACCATCATTGGTGAAGAGCTGGGCGCCATCAAGCTGGAATTCGGCCAGACCAAGCTGGGCGCGCGGCGCAGCCATATCGAGCACAGTTCGTTTGACCTGAGTACAGAAGATCTGATCACCCCGACAGACATGGTGGTCACACTGTCGCACACGGGCTATATCAAGAGCCAGCCACTATCGGAATACCGGGCGCAAAAGCGTGGTGGTCGCGGAAAACTGGCCACCGCAACCAAGGAGGACGATTGGGTTGACCAGTTGTTCATTGCCAATACCCATGATTACATCCTCTGTTTTTCAGACCGTGGCCGGCTCTACTGGCTAAAGGTATGGGAAGTACCGGCGGGATCACGCGGCTCGCGTGGCCGGCCAATTGTCAACATGTTCCCGCTGCAGGAAGGTGAAAAAATCACTGTGGTCCTGGCCCTGACAGGCGAAAAGCGCAGCTTTCCGGCTGACCAGTATGTGTTCATGGCCACGTCCATGGGAACGGTCAAAAAAACCCCGCTGGACGACTTTAGCAATCCACGCAAGGGAGGCATCATTGCCGTGGCACTGGACGAAGGGGACTATCTGATCGGCGCGGCCCTGACTGATGGGAAACATGACGTGATGCTTTTCAGCGACGGCGGTAAAGCGGTTCGATTTGATGAAAACGATGTCCGCCCGATGGGTCGCAATGCGCGAGGTGTCAGGGGAATGAATCTGGAGGAGGGTCAGCGAGTCATCGCCATGCTGGTTGCAGAGGATGGCGAACAAAGTGTGCTCACGGCCACCCAGAAGGGTTTCGGCAAACGCACTTCCATTACAGAGTACACCCGTCACGGCCGGGGCACCAAGGGCATGATTGCCATCCAGCAAAGCGAACGCAACGGCAAGGTCGTCGCGGCAACACTGGTTCATGCCGACGATGAGATCATGCTGATCACTGACAGGGGTGTGCTGGTGCGCACGCGCGTCAGCGAGATTCGTGAAATGGGGCGCGCCACTCAGGGTGTTACGCTGATAGGCCTCGATGAAGGTTCGCAACTAAGCGGCCTCCAGCGCATTGTTGAAAACGATGCGGCACTGGAAGAAGCAGACGAAAGTCTTGATATGGACACTGAAAACGACGCAGGCAGCGATGCCGTCAACCCGGAACAAAATTGATGAACAAACTGATCACCACGCTGGCATTTGCCAGCCTTGCCTTCACCACGGGCCTGCATGCCCAAACCACCGATGCCAAGACCGAATTGGCAGCCAAGGTCGTCAAGCTTCAGCAGGGGCCTGAACTAGATCGGCTAATAGCCCAGTTGGCTGGGAGTACAACGCAGGAACTGATCGCCAGTTGGGGACCCCGGCTAGAAACGAATGTGGCCAAGGCCAACCAGCAAAAAGCTTCGGAAGCGCTGAACGCCGAACTCAAGAAGTATTCTGACGACACCAATCAGCTGATTGCAAAACAGGTCAGCAAAGTCAGCACCGATGTTCTGGTGCCCGCCTATGCCGAGCGTTTTACGCTTGAGGAACTGCAGCAGATTGCCACGTTCTTCGAATCACCCGCCATCAAGAAATACCAGGCCAGTTCACCTGAACTTGGGAATATGTTTGTGCAGAAACTGATAGACGCTTCAAGGGCCGATGTGCTTGCCCGGGCCAAGCAGTTTGACGCAGCAGCGCTGAAAATTGTCGGTGGGCCTGCGGCGGCGCCCAAGGCCACCCCGCCTGCCAAGAAATGACCCGGCCCTTCAACTTCTCGGCCGGTCCTGCCAATTTGCCAGAAGCTGTGTTGCAGCAGGCAGCGGCCGAAATGCTCGACTGGCATGGCAGCGGCATGAGCGTGATGGAAATGAGCCACCGGGGCAAGGAATTCATTTCGATTTACGAAAATGCTGAAGAGGACTTCCGGGAATTGATGGCCATTCCCAAAAATTTTAAAATCCTTTTCATGCAGGGCGGCGGACTGGCAGAAAATGCCATTGTCCCGCTGAATCTGTCGCGTAGTGGCTCAGCTGATTTTGTGGTGACCGGCAGCTGGAGCGACAAGTCGCAAAAGGAAGCGCGTAAATACTGCGATGTCCAGATTGCCGCCACGACTGAAGGCAGCGCCTTTACCAGCCTGCCGCCCCTGGACACCTGGCAGTTGCGCCGCGATGCCAGTTATGTGCATCTCTGCACCAACGAGACCATCCATGGGGTCGAGTTTCAGGAGTTGCCAGATCTGAGGGCACTGGGCAGCGACGCACCGTTGGTGATTGACTTTTCATCGCATGTGGCATCTCGGCCCGTTGACTGGTCCAGGGTTGGCCTGGCTTTTGGCGGTGCACAAAAGAACCTGGGACCTGCTGGCGTGACGCTGGTGGTGGTGCGCGAAGACTTGCTGGGCCATGCCCTTTCTGTCTGTCCGAGTGCCTTCAATTACAAGACGGTTGCAGACAATGACTCGATGTACAACACGCCGCCAACCTATGCCATCTATATTGCGGGACTGACCTTTCAGTGGCTCAAGCGGCAACAGGAAGGCGAAGCAACCGGCATCGAAGCCATTGAAAAGCACAATGTGGCCAAGGCGCAACTGCTGTATGACGCCATCGACCGTTCTCAGCTGTATCTCAACAAGGTCAGCAAGGACTGCCGCTCCCGGATGAACGTGCCGTTCTTTTTGCGCGACGAATCACGCAACGACGCCTTTCTGGCTGGCGCAAAAGCACGCGGCCTGTTGCAACTGAAGGGCCATAAATCTGTGGGTGGCATGCGCGCCAGTATCTACAACGCCATGCCATTGGCCGGTGTCCAGGCACTGGTGAGCTATCTGCAAGAATTCGAACAAAAACACGCCTGACATGACTGCCAACCTTGCTGATTTGCGCGTCCGGATTGACGCACTCGACAAACAATTGCTGACCCTTCTGAACCAACGCGCACTGGTTGCGGAACAGGTCGGAGAAGTCAAAAAGCGCGAAGGGACCCCTTTTTTCAGGCCTGACCGGGTTGCGCAGGTCATAGAAAAGATCCAGCAGACCAACCAGGGTCCGCTTAAAAATGAACATGTTGCCGCAGTTTGGCGGGAAATCATGTCGGCCTGTCTGGCGCTTGAGTCACCGGTGCGGGTGGCCTACTTGGGCCCTGCCGGAACCTTCAGCGAAGAAGCCGCCGTGCAGTTTTTCGGGTCCAGCATTGAACACGTTCCCTGCACAAGTTTTGATGAGGTGTTTCGGGCTGCCACGGCAGGTACGGCCGAATATGGCGTGGTGCCGGTTGAGAATTCGACCGAGGGCGTCGTGTCGCGCTCGCTCGACCTGCTGCTCAATTCGCCGCTGCACATCGTGGGAGAAGTCAGTTTGATGGTGCGGCACAACCTGCTGCGGCTTTCAGACTCCCTGGAAGGTATCGAAGTTGTCTTTGCGCACCCGCAAGCGCTGGCCCAATGCCAGGGATGGCTGACCACCCATTTGCCCCATGCCGAGCGCCGTGCCGCTTCCAGCAACGCGGAAGGCGCACGTCTGGCCACCACCCATCCTGCCTGGGCCGGCATTGCCGGCGCCCGCGCCGCCACGCAGTTTTCACTGCACACGCCAGCGCATGCCATCCAGGACGACGCCTTCAACCGCACCCGCTTTGCGGTGGTTTGTTTGCCGCAGACGCTTCCGACCCCACCCCCATCGAGCAAGGACTGCACCAGCCTGGTTGTTTCAGTGCCCAACCGGCCGGGCGCAGTGCATGACATCCTGGCGCCTTTGAAAACCCATGGCGTTTCCATGACGCGATTTGAATCGCGACCCGCCCGCTCGGGTCAGTGGGAATACTATTTTTATATCGATCTGCAGGGTCATCGTTCCCAGGACCACGTGAAAGCTGCACTGGCAGACCTGCAGCAGCTTTGCGCGTTTTACAAGGTCCTGGGCACCTACCCCGTCAGCGACTGATGCGGTATTCACCGCGGGACAGACCCGAGCCAGTCCATCACCACAATTTCAGGAATGCAGCATGTTCGAACAATTAGGCCTCATCGGCTGCGGCCTGATGGGCAGTTCTTTCGCGCTGGCGCTCAAGCGTGCCGGACTGGTGAGGCGAGTTGTTGGCTACAGCAAATCGCCATCCACCACCGAGCGGGCTCGTCAGATGGGGGTAATCGACGTGGAAGCCTCATCGGCGCTTCTGGCAGTTTCCGGTGCAGACATCGTTTTATTGGCCATTCCCGTATCAGCCACAGAAGCCACTTTCAAGGCCATCAGGCACCTTATCGGACCCACAACGCTGGTGATGGATGTCGGCTCCACCAAGCGCGACGTCGTGGACGCAGCACGCCGGGTGCTGCGTGAGCACGTCGGCTCATTTGTGCCCTGCCATCCGATCACTGGTAAGGAAGTCTCCGGGGTCGAACATGCGGACGTAAACCTCTACGCCGGCAAGCAGGTTATCCTTACGCCAACCGAACATACCCTGAGCGCACAGTTGCAAAAGGCAACGGAGGTCTGGACAGCCTTGGGCTGCCAGGTGTTGCGCATGTCACCCCAGGCACACGATGCCGCTTATGCAGCGGTCAGCCACCTGCCTCATCTGATCGCTTTTGCCATGATCAATGGCATCACGTCCCAGGCGCAGGGTTCTGACTACATGGCACTGGCCGGACCGGGTTTTCGTGATTTCACCCGCATCGCCGCCAGTGCCCCGGAGGTCTGGCGAGATATCCTGATGGCTAACCGCGAAGAGCTGCTCGCACAGTCCAGGATTTTTCAGCAGTCCCTGCAATCGCTTGAACAGCTGATTTCAAGCGGTAATGGAAAAGCACTGGAATCACAAATCGGCCAAGCCAGTGAAACACGCGCCAGGTGGCGTATCTCCTCGCAAAACGCACCCAAGTAAAGCACCGTTTCATGTACGACACCGAGTTTCTCGACCTTCCGCCGCTGGCTAGTGCCGCAGGCGAGGTCCGCCTGCCAGGCTCCAAAAGCATTTCCAACCGCGTCTTGCTGCTGGCCGCGTTGAGTCGTGGCCAGACCACGGTTCATGATTTACTCGCTTCTGACGATACCGCTGTCATGCTCACGGCGCTCAGGCAGCTCGGCTGCACAGTGATGCAAAACGGCGACACCGCCGTAATCGGCGGACTGGGCGGCCAGCTCATCGAACGCAAAGCCACACTGTTCATGGGCAATGCAGGCACCGCCATGCGGCCCCTGACCGCTGCACTGGCACTGCTGGGGGGCGAGTTTGAACTGTCGGGTGTGCCGCGCATGCACGAACGGCCCATTGGCGATCTGGTTGATGCCCTCAGGCAACTGGGATGCGTCATCGACTACCTGGGGGACGAGGGCTTTCCCCCCTTGCGGCTGCGTCCCGGCGTTTTGAAGCTTGACCATGCGATTCGTGTCCGGGGCGACGTTTCCAGCCAGTTTCTCACTGCGCTTTTGATGGCGCTGCCGTTGGTGGCCAGGAAAGCCATCTGCATCGAAGTCATCGGAGAATTGATTTCACGACCTTACATCGAGATCACGCTCAATCTGCTCAATCGTTTCGGCATTCAGGTCGAGCGCGAAGGCTGGCAGCGTTTCACGATTCCGGCCGGCAGTGTCTACCAGTCACCCGGTGAGATTCATGTTGAAGCCGATGCCTCTTCTGCTAGTTATTTCATAGCGCTTGGCGCAATAGCAACCAGCGCAAATGGCCAAAATGGCTTAAAAATCCTGGGGGTAGGCGCAGATTCGATTCAGGGCGATATCAAGTTTGTCGAAGCGGCCTGCCTGATGGGTGCCCGCATCGACAGTACGGCCAATTCGCTGCACGTGTCGCGCGGTGCATGGCCACTCAAGTCAGTGGACATGGACTGCAACCACATGCCGGATGCCGCCATGACGCTTGCCGTGATGGCGCTGTATGCCGAAGGAACTACTGTTCTGCGCAACATCGCCAGCTGGCGCGTCAAGGAAACCGACCGCATCGCGGCCATGGCCTGCGAGTTGCGAAAGCTTGGTGCCATCGTGGAAGAAGGTGATGATTATTTGAAAATCTCTCCACCCAAACAGATTGGCGACTGGAACCCGGCGTCCATTCACACCTATGACGATCACCGCATCGCCATGTGTTTTTCGCTGGCAGCCTTCAACCCGGCCAAACTGCCGGTCCGGATTCTGGACCCCAAGTGCGTTGCCAAGACTTTTCCAGACTATTTTGAAACGCTTTTCTCGGTCACTGAAGCCCAAGACGCCCAGATACCCGTGATTTGCGTGGACGGCCCCACGGCCTCCGGAAAAGGAACGCTGGCAGCACTGACAGCGCATCATCTGGGTTATCACTACCTGGACTCTGGCGCCCTGTATCGCCTGAGCGCTTTCGCAGCCCTGCGTGCCGGCCTGTCACTCGATGACGGCGACGCAGTTGCGCAGATCGCCCGCAGCTTGCCGGTGCGGTTCAAGGGCGACCGCATTTTTCTGACTAACGGCGATTCCGAGGAAGATGTTTCAGAGGCTATTCGCACGGAAGTTGCCGGCATGGCAGCTTCACAGGTTTCGGCGCATCCTCAGGTCCGAAGTGCCTTGCTGGACTTGCAGCGCAGTTTCCGGCAACTGCCTGGTTTGGTGGCTGACGGCAGAGACATGGGCACGGTCGTGTTTCCCGACGCGCCGCTCAAGATTTACCTGACCGCCAGCGCCTTGCATCGCGCCGAACGACGGCACAAGCAATTGATTTCAAAAGGAATTGCGATTACAATCGCCGCCATTCAGCAGGATTTGGAAGCGCGTGACCAACGGGACATGTCCCGCAAAGCCGCACCGTTAAAACCTGCTGAAAATGCCTGGCTACTGGACAATTCAGATCTCTCGATTGAAGAATCTCTCGATCTGGTAATGGACTGGTGGCAAGGCACCCGGCCCTTCTGACCCTCAATGCGCACCCTTAACGGGCCACAGGGTTGGCAGGGATACTTTAAGTAACCCGCGGTCCAACCTGTCGTTAGACCGCCAAACCTCACCAAACCGCCGCAAGCAGTCCTAAAAACAACAGCAATTTCGCTGTTGGAAACCTGTTGTGTGGATTAGGAAATTCATGTCTGAATCATTTGCCGACCTGTTTAACGAATCACTCGAACGCTCTGAAATGCGCTCCGGTGAAGTCATCACCGCTGAAGTAGTGCGCATCGATCACAACCACGTGGTTGTGAACGCCGGCCTCAAGTCCGAGGCTTACATTCCCCTCGAAGAATTCAAGAACGACCAGGGCGAAGTTGAAGTCCAGGTCGGTGACTTTGTCTCCGTCGCCATCGACTCCGTCGAAAACGGCTACGGCGACACCCTGCTGTCCCGCGACAAGGCCAAGCGCCTGGCTTCGTGGATGAGCCTGGAAAAAGCCCTGGAATCCGGCGAATTCGTCACCGGTCAGACCAGCGGCAAGGTCAAGGGCGGCCTGACCGTTCTGGTCAACGGCATCCGCGCTTTCCTGCCCGGCTCGCTGATCGACACCCGCCCCATCAAGGACTTGTCTCCGTACGAGAACAAGACCATGGAATTCAAGGTCATCAAGCTCGATCGCAAGCGCAACAACGTCGTGCTGTCACGCCGCGCTGTGGTCGAAGCCAGCATGGGCGAAGAGCGCGCCAAGCTGATGGAAACCCTGAAAGAAGGCTCTGCCGTCAAGGGCATTGTCAAGAATATCACCGAATACGGTGCGTTCGTTGACCTGGGCGGTATTGACGGCCTGCTGCACATCACCGACATGGCATGGCGCCGTGTGCGTCACCCAAGCGAAGTGGTGACGGCTGGACAAGAAATCGTGGCCAAGATCCTGAAGTTCGACACCGAAAAGAACCGTGTCTCGCTGGGTCTGAAGCAAATGGGCGACGACCCATGGATGGGCGTGAATCGCCGCTACCCGCAAAGCACCCGTTTGTTCGGCAAGATCACCAACATTGCCGACTACGGCGCGTTTGTGGAACTCGAGCCAGGCATCGAAGGCTTGGTGCACGTGTCCGAAATGGACTGGACGAACAAGAACGTCGCTCCAAGCAAGCTCGTGGCCTTGGGCGACGAAGTCGAAGTCATGGTTCTGGAAATCGACGAAGACAAGCGCCGCATCAGCCTGGGCATGAAACAGTGCAAGGCCAATCCATGGCAGGAATTTGCTGTGGAAACCAAGCGCGGCGACCGCGTCAAGGGACCGATCAAGTCGATCACCGACTTCGGCGTCTTTGTGGGCCTGGCTGCCGGTATCGACGGCCTGGTGCATTTGTCTGACCTCTCGTGGAACGAGCCCGGCGAAGCCGCTGTTCGCAACTACAAAAAAGGCCAGGAAGTCGAAGCCATCGTGCTGGCTGTCGATGTGGACCGCGAGCGTATCTCCCTGGGCATCAAGCAGCTTGATTCCGACCCGTTCACCACGTTCGTGTCGATCAACGACAAGGGCGCGATTGTGACCGGCAAGGTCAAGACCGTGGATGCCAAGGGCGCCGAGATTGATCTGGGTGAAGACATCATTGGCTACCTGCGTGCCAGCGAAATCAGCCGTGACCGCGTTGAAGACGCGCGCAATGTGCTGAAAGAAGGCGACGAAGTGTCCGCAGTCGTGGTGAACGTGGATCGCAAGACCCGCAACATCCAGTTGTCGGTCAAAGCCAAGGACAACGCCGACCAGCAAGAAGCCATGGCGTCCCTGAGCCAGCAGTCGTCGCGTGAAAGCGCCGGCCTGACCAGCCTGGGCGCCCTGCTGCGCGCCAAGCTGGACAGCAGCGAATCCAAGTAATCTTGCGGGACAGTCCACATGACGCGGCTTGCCGCCCATGTGCTCTGTCCCCAACCAGATAATTCCGGATGACCCGAAGCGATTTAGTCGAAGAACTGGCAGCCCGATTCAGCCAGTTGACGCACCGTGATGCCGAACTGGCGGTCAAGACACTTCTTGACGCAATGGCTGACACCCTGGTGCGCGGCAACCGGATTGAAATTCGGGGTTTTGGCAGTTTTTCCATCAATCGGCGCCCTCCCCGCATGGGTCGCAATCCCCGTTCCGGCGAGAGTGTGGCCATCCCTGAAAAACGGGTGCCGCATTTCAAACCGGGCAAGGCCTTGCGCGAAGCGGTCGATGCACGAACGGAAGAATTGCTTAAGGTTCCGCTGTCGAGTTGACTCGTACGGCTTTCTCGCTCGGTGGCTGGCTACAATTGCCAGACCACTCCGGGGATTGCCTGTGAAATACCTGATGTGGCTGCTCAAGGCAGCCATTTTTTTTACGCTTTTTGCTTTTGCGCTGAACAACCAGCAAACGGTTGCAGTGCATTTCTTTTTTGGCACCTTGTGGCAAGCGCCCTTGGTGCTGGTGGTGCTGGTCACCTTTGCCTGCGGTCTTTCAATGGGTATTCTTGTCATGATGCCGCGCTGGTGGAAAAAACGCAAAGCTGCTTTAGCCGCTGAATCGACTGCGGTGCCCACTGAAGCCGAGAACAACCCTGTCCCGCTTCAACATGGAATTTGACTTCACCTGGGTTCTGCTCGGATTTCCCATTGCCTTTACGCTGGGCTGGCTGGCATCCCGGCTGGATCTGCGGCAACTGCGCATCGAAAACCGTCAGGCACCCAAAGCCTACTTCAAGGGATTGAACTTTCTGCTCAACGAGCAGCAAGACCAGGCCATTGATGCATTTATTGAAGCTGTCCAGAACGACCCCGACACGTCCGAGTTGCACTTCGCCTTGGGCAACCTGTTTAGACGCCGTGGCGAATATGAGCGTGCCGTTAGGGTTCATGAGCATCTGATGTCGCGCGGCGACTTGACCCAGCCCGAGCGCGAGCGCGCCCAGCATGCACTGGCACTGGATTTCCTGAAAGCCGGCCTGCTTGATCGTGCAGAGGCTGCACTTCGCAAGCTCGAAGGCACCCCGTTTGAAGAGGAAGCCCGGCTTGCGCTACTGTCGATTTACGAGCGTTCGCGTGACTGGGTCAATGCTACTGAAATTGCCGCCCGACTGGGGAATTCCACCCACGGCAGTTTCAGTACACGGCAATCGCATTATTTGTGCGAGCAGGCGAGTGCTTCCATCGCCACAGGCGATGCCGGTGTGGCCCTTGATCTTCTGACACAGGCTGTCGCGATGGCGCCTGCTTCCGCCAGGCCATTGATTGATCTGGCCAAGCTCCAAAATCAGCTAGGCCAGGGACAGGAGGCATTTCAGACACTGCGCACGCTCACCACGGTTGCCCCACAGGCCTTGCCATTGGCGGCCAACCTGTTGGCCAACGTGGCGCAAAGCATGGGCGAGCAGCAAGCCGCATTGGTACTGCTCAAGACTGGCTATGCCCAGATCCCTTCGATTGACCTGATCGAGGCTATTGTCAAGCTTGAAAAAGATTCCTTGTCCGCCCGAAAATGGTATGTGGCGCACATGGAGCGTGAAATTTCCCTGGTGGCGGCCGGCAAGTGGATTGCAGGAGAGAAACTCGAAGACGAATATCACCACACGCTGGTGCAGCGGGCTATGGACCAGGCGACCAAACCCCTGATGCGCTACCGTTGTGCCGCTTGCGGCTTTGAAGCCACCCAGCATTTCTGGCATTGCCCAGGCTGTCAGGCGTGGGACAGCTACCCCGTGCGCCGCATTGAAGAGTTGTAAAGCTGTTGAACTTATAAAAATGAACCCGACCATCACTCCTGAAAAAATTGCATCGGCCCGCGTCCTGGTGGTGGGCGATGCCATGCTGGATCGCTATTGGTACGGTGCGGTGGACCGTATTTCGCCCGAGGCGCCCGTGCCTGTCGTGCGCGTGACCCGTACCGAAGAACGGATTGGCGCAGCCGCCAATGTGGCCTACAACATCGTGACGCTGGGCGCGCAGGCCTCCCTGCTGACGGTGGTGGGCGAAGATGAAGCCAGCCATACGCTGGAAGACCTGGTCGCGAAAACCGGCATCACGCCCTACTTCGGCCGTGACGCAAATCTTAAAACCACGGTCAAATTGCGCGTGATCGGGCGCCAGCAGCAATTGCTGCGGCTCGACTTTGAAAACACACCTGAACATGAAGTTCTGGCATCCCAGTCCGCCACCTTTGAGACCCTTTACCCAGAACATCAGGCAGTCCTGTTTTCGGATTACGGCAAGGGCGGCCTGGCACACATTGTGGCCATGATTGCCCAGGCGAAGGCTGCCGGCAAGGTGGTTCTGGTGGACCCCAAAGGTTCGGATTTCGAACGCTACAGGAATGCCAGCATCATCACGCCCAACCGCGCAGAACTGGAGCATGTCATTGGTCCCTGGAGCAGTGAAAACGAATTGCGTACCAAGACCCACAATTTGCGGTCGGCGCTCAATCTTCAGGCTTTGCTGGTCACCCGAAGCGAGGAAGGCATGACGCTGTTTGATGCGCAGGGGGAACTGCATGTGCCCACGGTGGCCCGAGAGGTGTTTGACGTCACCGGCGCTGGTGATACCGTGATTGCCACGCTGGCCACCATGGCAGCGGCCGGTTTGAGTCTGCGCGAGGCGGTACGTATTGCCAACCGTGCCGCAGGCATCGTGGTGGGAAAATTTGGAACGGCCACCGTTAATTACAGCGAGCTTTTTGCGGCTTTATGAGCGATTCAGCTCCCTTAACCTGCTAGGACATTTCATGAAAATCGTAGTCACCGGCGCCGCCGGCTTTATCGGCAGCAACCTGGTCAAGGGACTGAATGCGCGCGGCATTGATGACATCATCGCGGTGGATGACCTGACGCAAGGCGACAAATTTCGCAACCTTGCCGACCTGAAGATTGCCGACTACATCGATGCCGCCGATTTCTATCGTCAGTTTGCTGAGAGTGCCTTCGGACACATCGAGGCGGTCTTCCATGAGGGAGCCTGCAGCGATACCATGGAACTCGACGGCAAATACATGATGGCCAACAACTACACCCTGTCATGTGATCTGTTTCGTGCCTGCCAGAGCCAGAACACCCGCCTGCTGTATGCCTCGTCAGCCGCCACGTACGGGGGCTCGGACACCTTCAGCGAGTCTCCGGAATTCGAACAACCGCTGAATGTCTACGGTTACTCCAAACTGCTGTTTGACCAGCACCTGCGGCGCGAGATCGGCAAGGGATTTGAAAATGCGCAGACGCAAGTTGCGGGTTTCCGCTATTTCAATGTCTATGGCCCGCGCGAGCAGCACAAGGGCCGCATGGCCAGCGTGGCCTTTCACCAGTACAACCAGTTTCAGGCCGAGGGCAAGGTCAAGCTGTTTGGCGACTACGGCGGCTATGGCCCGGGCGGGCAAATGCGCGACTTTGTCTTTATCGACGATGTGGTGGCCGTGAATCTCTGGTTTTTTGACCATCCCGAAAAATCAGGCATTTTCAATCTCGGAACAGGCTGTGCCCAACCGTTCAACGATGTCGCGATTGCCGTCGTCAACACCTTGCGCCAAGGCCAGAATGCAGATCCATTGAGTCTTGAAGAGGCCGTGCGCGGAGGCATGATTGATTACATCGGTTTCCCCGAAGCACTCGTTGGCAAGTACCAGAGCTATACGCAGGCCGACTTGAGCGCCCTGCGAGCGGCAGGCTGCGGACATGCCTTCGCTGATGTGCAAACCGGGGTGGCAGCTTATATGCAGTGGCTCAACAACAGTAGGAAATAACTGCGTTTCCAATTCCCGATTTTTTCTGTCGTGAACCTTCATAGGCTTGCATTGAACACAGGCTTGTGTCGCTTTACCTAGCGATTCAGTTCAAGGATTTTCAATGCTTAAACAATTACTGGCGTTTTTTACAGCGCTTTCCTTCTCGACAGCCTTTGCCGCCGTCGATGTCAATCAAGCCAGCGAAGCTGAACTCGATGGAATCAAGGGTGTCGGACCTGCCACCAGCCGGCTGATTGTTGCCGAGCGTAAAAAATCAGAGTTTAAAAGCTGGGCAGATTTCATCGGACGCATCAAGGGTTTGGGCGACAAAAGCGCAGCAAAGTTGTCTACACAAGGCCTGACGGTGGGCGGCGCAGCTTACGGAGCAGACATGGTTGATGCAAAACCAATCCAAAAATAGCCAGACGCTTGTCGCATGGCTTGGTCTCAATGCACACGAGTCTAGGTTGAACACTTAATTCGATTGCCCATGAAAAAACCCGCTCGAAAGCGGGTTTTTTCATTTGAAAGCGAAAGCGTCCAAATTATCAACCCATGTGCAGACCGCCATTGAGCGAGAAGTCGGCGCCTGTTGCGTAGCCGCCTTCGTCGGATGCAATCCAGGCAATGATCGATGCAATTTCTTCGGGTTTACCCAGACGCTTGGCCGGGACGCCGGCAACGATTTTTTCCAGCACTTCAGGGCGAATGGCATTCACCATGTCGGTGCCGACATAGCCAGGGCTCACCGTGTTGACCGTAACGCCCTTGGACGCCACTTCCTGCGCCAGGGCCATGGTAAAGCCATGCAAGCCGGCTTTGGCGGTGGAGTAGTTCACCTGGCCAAACTGGCCTTTTTGGCCGTTGACCGACGAAATGTTGATGACACGGCCAAAACCTGCTGTCACCATGTCTTCGATGACCTGCTTGGTCACGTTGAACATGCTGTCCAGATTGGTGGAGATAACCGCATCCCAGTCTGCCTTGCTCATCTTGCGAAACTGGCCATCACGCGTGATGCCCGCATTGTTCACCAGCACACTGACCGGGCCATGCTCTGCCTTGACCTTGTCAAAGGCAGCGACGGTGGATTCCCAGTCGCCAACATTGCCTACCGACGCATAAAACGTATAACCCAGCGCCTTTTGCTCATCAAGCCATTTGGTGAAATCACGCGTGGGGCCGCAGCCAGCAATGACCTTGAAACCGTCTTTGGCCAGCCGCTGGCAAATTGCGGTTCCGATACCACCCATGCCCCCCGTTACATACGCTACTTTGTTGCTCATTGTCTTCTCCTAGGATCGTTGGACTTATTTAAAAATTTTGCTATTAATCTAATAGCTGCTCACGCCCTGCTGGCAAACGCGCGTGACTGTTTTACCTGATATTCAGCGTTCCAGCGTGAGGGCAACCCCCATACCGCCGCCGATACACAGGCTGGCAATGCCTTTTTTGGCATCGCGCCGCACCATTTCGTGCAGCAGGGTGACCAGAATGCGGCAACCGGACGCGCCAATCGGGTGGCCAATGGCAATCGCGCCGCCGTTGACATTAACCTTGCTGGTGTCCCAGCCCATTTCCTGGTTGACTGCACAGGCTTGGGCGGCAAACGCCTCGTTGATTTCGAGCAGGTCAAGATCCTGCACTTTCCAGCCTGCGCGCTGCAAGGCCTTGGTTGAAGCCGGCACAGGGCCCATGCCCATGTAGGCGGGGTCCAGACCGGCTGTGGCGTAGCTGGCGATTCGTGCCAGGGGCGTCAGTCCAAGGGCTGCTGCCTTTTTGGCGGTCATGACCATGACCGCAGCCGCACCGTCGTTCAATCCGGAGGCATTGCCTGCGGTGACGCTGCCCGCCTTGTCGAAGGCCGGGCGCAAGCCTGCCAGACCTTCGGCGCTAGTCTTGCGGTTGAGAAACTCGTCGGATGAAAACACCACCGGGTCACCCTTTTTCTGGGGAATCGAGATGGGGATGATTTCATCCTTGAACTTGCCGGCATCCTGGGCCGCAGCCGCCTTTGTCTGGCTGGCGAGCGCCAGCGCGTCCTGGGCTTCCCGGCTGACGCTGTACTTCTTGGCGACGTTTTCCGCAGTGATGCCCATGTGGTACTGGTTGTACACGTCCCACAGGCCGTCCACGATCATGGTATCGACCAATTTCCAGTCGCCCATGCGCTGGCCGTCACGCGAGCCGTTCAGCACATGCGGAGAAGCGCTCATGTTTTCCTGGCCACCGGCAATCACGATCTCACTGTCGCCGGTGGCCACAGCCTGGGCGGCGAGCATGACGGATTTCAGGCCGGAACCACAAACGGCGTTGATGGTGAGGCCCGGGATGCCCTGGGGGAATCCGGCCTTGAGCACGGACTGGCGAGCCGGGTTCTGGCCTGCTCCGGCAGCAAGCACCTGGCCCATGATGACTTCGCCAATCTGTTCAGCATTCAGGCCCGAACGCTCCAGCACGGCCTTGATAACCGCAGCACCCAGTTCGGTGGCAGGTACTTTTGCCAGCGAGCCGCCGAATTTTCCAACAGCGGTCCTGCCTGCTGACACGATAACGATTTCTTCCATGTTGTCTCCTTAAAAAATTATTAGTTGCATCTGGGCGCTGCCGAATCAAAGCTCCGGGAGGATGGAACGTGTCCGCACCTGAAACCTGCAACAGTGTTCAGCCTGCTTCAGGCCTTGACCTTGACGTAGCGGCCAGGTGCGGGTTCGATGGCCTTGAATTTGCGGCTGCCATAGGATTTGGGCGCTGCAATCTGCTTGCCGGCGTGGCTCTGCAGCCAGTCGGACCAGTCAGTCCACCAGCTGCCAGCATGCTCGGTGGCGTTTTTTTGCCAATCTTGCTGCGACGCCGGGTATTTGTCGCCCGCCGTGCGGCTGGACGTCAACTGGTCGTTCGTCCAGTAGCTGCGCTTCTTTTTGGCGGGCGGATTGATCACGCCCGCAATATGGCCAGACGCCCCCATCACAAAGCGCTTCTTGCCTGGCAGAACCTGGGTTGACGCATAGGCGCCGCCAATCGGCACGATATGGTCTTCGCGCGAGCCATAGAGGTAGAACGGCATGTCGAGCTTGCCGAGATCAACCTTTTCGCCACACACCACCATTTTTCCGGGCTTGATCAGGTTGTTTTCGAAATAGGTATTGCGCAGGTACCAGGCATAGAAGGGTCCTGGGAGATTGGTCGAATCGCTGTTCCAGTAAAGCAGGTCAAAAGGCGGTGGGGTTTCACCCTTCAAGTAGTTACCGACCACATAGTTCCAGACCAGATCGTTCGGGCGCAAAAAGCTGAAGGTGGATGCCAGATCTTTGCCCTTGAGCAAGCCGCCCTTGCCCATTTCGGCTTCACGGTACTTGACCGATGTTTCGTCAATAAAGATGTCCAGGATGCCGGTGTCGCTGAAGTCCAGCAACGACGTTAGCAGTGTGACGCTTTCCACCGGTTTTTCGTCGCGCGCAGCCAGCACCGCCAGCGCCGTGCTCAGGATCGTGCCGCCAACGCAGAAACCCAGGGCATTGATGGTGTCGGCGCCGGTGATTTCCTTCACGACTTCAATTGCCTTGATGGGTGCGTTCTCGATGTAGTCGTCCCAGGTCTTGCCAGCCATGGTCTGGTCGGGATTGCGCCAGCTCATCACGAAGGTCCGGTGACCTTGCGCCGTGGCATAGCGGATCAGGGAATTTTCAGGCTGCAGGTCCAGGATGTAGAACTTGTTGATGCAGGGCGGCACCATCAGGAAGGGCTTTTCATAGACCTTGTCCGTCAGCGGCTTGTATTCGAGCAACTGGAAATACTCGTTTTCAAACACCACGGCGCCTTCGGTGGTGGCGACGTTCTTGCCGACCTCGAAGATGCTTTCGTCGGTCATGGAGACATGGCCCTGCTTCATGTCGTGCAGCATGTTCGCCATGCCCTTGGCGATGCTCTCGCCCCGGGTTTCGATGGCTTTTTTCTGTGCTTCGGCATTCAGCGCCAGAAAGTTGCTGGGCGCTGAAGCCGCCATCCACTGCTCGACCGCGAAACGCAGCCGCGCCTTGGTCTTGGCGTCGCTTTCGACGGCTTCGGCCAGGCCCATGAGGGTGGTGGCGTTGAGCTGATAGGCCGAGGCAAGGAATTTCGACACCGGACTGGCCTGCCAGGCAGGATCGGAGAAACGCCGGTCAACCGGCTTTACGGCCTCTTCACCGGCATGCAGGCCCTGGTTCCAGAGAGCCGACGCGCCGGCAATGTACTGCTGCTGAAGCTCAAGAAGCTTGGAAGGCTCGAACGTGATGGACGGCTGGGAAGGTGCGAGGGACTTGAACACCGACATGTCCATCGCTGGAAAGCCGGGCGCAGTCTTGGCGCCAAAGGACGACATCGCCTGCTTGATCCCTTCTCCTAGGGTTTCCTGCATTTGTTGGCTCGCCTGTGTCCAGTTCAGTTCAGAATTCATCAATGTTTCCTCGGTGATGCAGTGTGCTGGCAAACGCCATTTGCTTGCAGCCAGTATCCTATCAATTACTTTTCAGATCCTGACAAGAAAGCATGAATTCATTATGTATTTGGTCGTAATCGCGTGGATGTATGTCGTGCTGATGATGAGCGCTGCCGAAGCCGCCAGCAGCAATGGAACCGTTTTGGGCGCGCTGGTTACCCTTTTACTCTATGGCGTAGGTCCGGTGATATTGGTGGTTTACCTGATGGGAGCTCCTGCGCGCAACAAGGCGATTAAAAAGCGTGAGGCCGAAGCGCGGGCAAGCCATCTGGCCTCCACCCGTCAGGTTGGGGTTCCAGCCACTGCTTCAGCCGTCGAGCCAGATGCAGGCAGCCATGCGCCCGGTGGTGCCGAAGCCGTTGCCAGTGATACCGGTATCACGCCGGTGAGAAAAGAACCTTGAGGGATTGCCCACTGTGCACCAGGGGGCGCTCCCGTCGTTTCCATACACCTGTGTGACACCCAGTGCCTGAAGCCTGAGGCGAGCAAGGGCTGGCAAATCGGCCAGGTATTTGCCCGGCCCGATAGCGGTAAAGCAATGCGCTGCTTGCGTCTGCCGTGCGGCAAACGCGGCCCTCACCTCTTGGCCCACTTCAAACGCCGCAGGCCCGATGCACGGACCCAGCCAAGCTATTATTTTTGTAGCTGCTTGTGCATGCTGGTATTGCGCAAGAGCACTCAAAGATTCAAAAACCGACTCGATGACGCCCTGCCCTGCGGCATCACCGCTGCCGGCCAGCCCCCGCCAGCCGGCATGGGCTGCGGCGACCCTGGTGCCGTCCAGGGAGGCCAGCAGCACCGGCAGGCAGTCGGCCACCATGACGGTGCAGGCCAGCTGGCGATGCAGCGTCATGCAGGCATCTGCAGACTGGCCGTCGGGAGTATCCGGGTCCAGCAGTTCCACCCGGGCGCCATGCACCTGGTCGAGGAAGACGGCGCGCTCGGCGCCCGTGGCCCTCTTCAGCAGCTGGCGGTTGGCGTTAACCGATGCGGGCAGATCGCCCACATGGCTGCCCAGGTTCATCGTGTCGAACGGCACAGCCGAAACGCCGCCGGCGCGGCTGGTGAAAACGGCCTTGATACCGGCCGGCGCGGGCCAGTCCGGAACCAGCCAGTCAGAATGAAAACGGCCGGACACCCTCAAGCCTGACTGTCAGGACAGGCAGACGGCTGGGCCTTCTGAAAGGCTGGCAGCGCCATGCACGCATGGTAGGCGGCCATGGTGAGCGGCAGGCTATCCAAACTCACGTCGAAACGCGAGGCATTGTAAATTTGCGGCACCAGGCAGCAGTCGGCCAGCGTCGGGGTGTTGCCGTAGCAATAGGCTGAATCGGGCAAGCGGGCAAGCTGCCGCTCGAAGGCCTCCAGTCCTTCACGGCACCAGTGGCGATACCACTGGTTTTTTTCCTCGTCCTTGACATGCAGGTCGCGCACAAGGTACCTGAGGACGCGCAGGTTGTTGAGGGGATGGATTTCGCAGGCAATCGACTGCGCCAGCGCCCGCACTTTGGCGCGGCCCAGTGCGTCGGCCGGCAGCAGCGCAGGCGCGGGATGCGTTTCATCCAGGTACTCGATGATGGCCATCGACTGCGACAGATTTTCGCCCTCCGCTTCCAGCAGCGGCACCAGGCCGTCAGCAGAAAGCGCTGCATAGGGCGCTTTGCGGTGCTCGTCCCTAGTGAGCTGGACCGCCACATAGTCGTAGGCCAGGCCCTTGAGTTCCAGCGCGATGCGCACCCGGAACGACGCCGAAGAACGGAAATAGTTATGCAGCTTCATAGCCGAAAGCATAAACCGGGATCGTTTTTCCTGCTTTTTCGGCAGCGCCGCGGCTGGGCTGGCAGATGGGGTGAATACGAATACAGGCCGGCGGGTCAGCCAATGGCGGCAAAGCGGGTTCCGGCCTGCTTGAGGCTCCAGAGCAATTCGACCAGCGCGGGATTGTTCAGCAGGGGTTCGCCCATCACGATCAGCCAGTAGCCGGCACCGTCCACCCAAAAGGGCAGAAAAGCCTGGTCAGGCAGCAAGAATTCCGGGTCGCTGTGAAACGACACATAGCGCGTGGCGCCGTCCCAGCCGCGCCGTGCCTGCCGTGCCGCGAAATCCGAGTAGTCGGCAGCGGCAGCGCAAAGCAGTTCGGCCTCATCTTGGCCGACGCCGGCGCGGCCCAGGCAAAATCCGCCTTCAGACGCCAGGACTGCACGGCGTTCGCCCGACAGCGAGGCAATCACATGCTGCAAAAAATCGTCCAGCCGGGCATCGGGACCCTGAAGCGATCCGGGCAGCGCCTGCACCCAGCCGCGTTCCAGCGCGCCAGCCAGCACAGCGGGCGCCGACGGCTCGGCGGCAGTCCAGTCGGCCAGGCTCAATGAATGCTCGCCGACCAGCAGGCTTTGCAGGGCGGTGGCGGTGTCATCCGGCGTCTTGTGGGCAAACGCATGCAGCACGCCGGCAGGCGTCAGCATGAAGCATTCGGATGCAGTCAGGGTCATGGCAGGTGCTCGGCTAAGAGAAAGTTAAAAAAGGTTTTCTGGCAAACGCGCGGCAGATTCAGGGCCGGGGGTCGGCAAAGTCGTGCGCCAGTGTCCACAGCAAGGCTTCCAGCGGCTCTGCGGGGATGTCGAGTCGCACCGCACGCGCCCTTGCATCCTGACCGTCGATCGGGTCGATCTCGACGCTAAAGGCCAATTCTTCGTCCCGGCACAGCTGCGCCAGCGCAGGCGCAGGCGTATTGCTCGCGGCCCATTGCTCTCCGGGATGAAAAATCATCCGGTTGACAAACGATATCCGTAGTTCGAAAGGATGCTGCTGCCCCAGCGATTCAGCCAGCCTTCGCAGAAAAAGTGGCTTGCCGCTCAAGGGACCCATCTGGGCCTGGAACTCGCTGCAGGCCAGCGTGCGCTCAACCAGGACCGGTGCCGCTACGGTCGGCATGGGGGCGGGTAGTACCCTGGCAGGAGGTAGGGTCGGGGCAGGCGCCACGGGCAACAAGGGCCGCGAAACTGCACGGGCTTGGGGGGCACTCGTCCTGCCAGGCGATGCTGGCTTTTTCGCCTGCAGGGTCGTTGATGGTGCGGGGACCGCCCGGGCCGCTGCCTGCTGGAGCGCAGCCCGCATGGCTTCGACGCCGTAGGGCTTGTGCAGCAGCACCAGCGGCTGGCCTTGAATGAGAAGTGCATCCAGCGCCGACCAGGTCTGGTCAAAAGCGGGCGCCACCAGCACGGCGGGCGCGCCGCCGAGCGAATCCAGCAGTTCTCCTTGCGCCGCATCGGTCCAGCGCGCCATTCCCCTGCCCGCCAGATCGACCACGTACAGGTCTGCGGCTGGCATGGGCGCCCTGGGTCCGTCCGTTGCCGGCAGGCACTGCCAGCCGGGCAATGTCTTGCCCACCAGCATGCCAAGGGCCACTTCTTCGCGTGCCGTCAGGCCGACCAGTGCGATGTTCATGTCGTCTCCCGGGGTTGTTCCAGCTGCAGGCTGACCGCTTCCCAGTCGTCGGGCAGGTCCGCACCCGACTTGCGCAAGTCGCGACGCGCCAGCATGAAGGCCAGGTTGTCATGGCAAGTCACGCAGTGGTGCAGGAATTCATTTTGGGCCGTGGTATCCCCCGCCTCGAAGGCTCGCACCGCCTGCCCGGCCAGCAGGCGCGAATCGTCCGCGCTACAGCGCCGCGAGCGGGTGGAAATATCGGCCGAAGGATGGGCCAGCACGCTCCAGCGCGTGGCCAGCGGGTTGATGACGGGCAAGGGCGACTGGCCGATCTGCGCTTCGAACCAGCGGGCCGCATGTGCCGAAAGCCGTCCTTTTGCCAGTTGCAGGGCGGTGCGCTTGAGCATTGCGTGTGGCGCGCCAAAGCAGCTGAACAGGTCGGCCAGCGCCCCCTGTACCGGTTCGGCGCCGGGCAGTTCCAGCGCAGCCTGCAGGCGCGCCATATGGGCGTCATGGTCGGCCGGAACGCGCAGCATGCGCCGCGCATGCCGCCGCACGGCGAGTCGGGCATCGCGAAGGCGCGGTGCCGTGCCATCCGTTGGTGCCGTGTCAGTCAAGGAGCGTGTCCATGAGGTCGATCATGAATTCCGCGTCTTCCTGGTTCATGGGTTCGAACCCTTGGGGAAGGCCCAACGCGTCCAGCACGTCGCGGTCTGCAGGCTCGCTGCCAATGCCCAGCAAGGCCTGGCTGACGCGCGGCAGGTCGCCGGCCATGCGCGGGTGCGCCAGCACCACGTGCGAGATATCGCTGATACGGCTTTCCACCAGGATGCGCAGCTGGCTGCGGGTCATGCGTGTGAGCGATGCATAGGCTTCGGCCAGGAAAAACCCGGCCTGCACATCGCCCTTGATCGTCAGGCGCGCCGCCGCCTGGAAACTGTCCACCGGCACCCATTCGATCAGGTCTTGCGTCAGGTCGGCCGGCTCCAGCAGGCGCAGGCCGATCAGCTTGACGTCCTTGTTGTCGGTCAGCGTAATGCGGCTGCCAGGCCGGATGTCCTCCAGCCGTTGCAAGGCCGATTCGGCGGCGGTGGCAATCACCATCTCGTCAAACTTCCCGGCGGGCCGGGCGAACGGCACGTAACCCTGGTGGCGGATCATGTCAACAGCGTCGAACGGGTTGGCATAGACCAGGTCAACGTCACCCCCGGCAAGCAGGCTGGATTGTTCCGGCGGGCTGGCCGGGGTCAGCAGATGCAGCCTGATGCCGGAACGGCGTTGCAGCAGGGTGTTGAGCATGTGCCAGCCAGCAAAACGCTCGGGTGAAAAATCAGGGGCGATCAGGAAATTGAGGGTCATGGTGCAGCTTTCTCTGGGTCCTGAGTCTGTTCCTGCTCCAGCCACTGCCGGTACACCGGAATCAGCTCGTCAATGCGGGTGCGCGACGGCTTGCGCCGAACCGAGGTGTAGCCGGCAATCTGCCCGTTGCGGATATTGGGAACGGCGGTGGCATACACCCAATAGTAAGAGCCATCCTTGCGCAGGTTCTTGACATAGCCATGCCACTTCTTGCCCTCGGCAACCGTGTCCCACAGCCCCTTGAACGCGGCCTTGGGCATGTCGGGGTGG
Organism: Polaromonas sp.; assembly: GCF_010365105.1. GTDB lineage: Bacteria > Pseudomonadota > Gammaproteobacteria > Burkholderiales > Burkholderiaceae_C > Polaromonas. The sequence goes on from NZ_JAAFGZ010000017.1 coordinate 39,020, forward strand.
CGCAGGATATGGTGCGGCTTGCCAATCAGCTCGTCGCGCTCCCAGCCGCTCAGTTCGACAAACGCATCGTTGGCATGGGTCAGGATGCCTTCCAGGTCGGTGCGGGAAACAATCAGGCGCCCTTCGGGGAACGGCACTTCCACAACGGTGGTGAAAACCGTCCGGGAGGTTCCGTCGGTGTAGGTCAGCCTGGACTCGACGGCATCTAGGGTCGGCCGGGTCATGTCGGAAAGTTGCATGGCGACTCCCTTAGATCAGCTTGGACAGCGTTTCGGCTGCCCGCTTGATGTCCAGAAAGATCAGGCCGAGCTTGGCATTCGACTTGGCCAGCACCGTCAACACGGCCTCAGGCCCTGCCGAACTCATGATGACGTAGCCGCGCTCACCCTGGATCAGCACCCGCGCCAGCGTACCGCGCGCCAGTTCGCGTGCGGTGCGCTCGCCCAGCGACAGCAAGGCAGCCGACATGGCGCCGATACGGTCCTCGTCCATGCCATGCGGCAGGGCCGAGGCAATCATCAGGCCGTCGGTCGAAATCAGCGCTGAAGCCTCGATGTCGGCTGTCGAGCCGTTCAAGTCCTCCAGCGCCTGCTGAAACATGTCTGTGCGCATCATTTACTCCGTAGTCGTGCATTCAAATTCGTTGGAAACATTAAATAACGCAAAAACGAAGTTACAACTGATACAAATCAACACTACTTCAAAAGAGGTCATTGATGCTGACGATTTTTTTAACGATCCTGATCCGATTGCGCATGCACACGGCCGTGCAGAATGAATTTGCCGCTAGAGTGATGCCTTTGCAATCACCCCCTTCACCGGAGCATTCATGATTCTCGAACTTGCCGACATCCGTATCCACCCCGGTCAGCAGACCGCTTTTGACGAAGCCATCGAACGCGGCGTTCGTACCGTGATTGCCCATGCCAAAGGATTTCAGGGCTACCAGGTCTTCAAGGGCATCGAAAGCCCCGAGCGTTACCTGCTGCAAATCCGCTGGGCAACGCTGGAAAACCACACCGTCGATTTCCGCGAGTCGGCTGCATTTGCCGACTGGCGGGCAATTGTCGGACCGTTCTTTGCAGGCCCGCCCACAGTGGAGCACTTCAATCTGGCAGTGGAATCCGTCTGATGAAAGACTGCGTTAAAAAAAATGAAAGTTCCTGACCTGATACCCAGCCGGCTGAAACGGCTTGGCCGCGCTTGTTCAACCCATGCCGTAAATACTACTTTTTTGATAGCTGCTTGCGCCCTGCCCATTTGCGCAACAGCGCAAAACACTGACAAAAACGCGCAAACTGCACCCACCTGGCCGACCCGGCCGGTGCGCATCCTGGTGGGCTTTCCCGGAGGATCAACCCCGGACATGTCGGCCCGAACGCTGGCAGAGCCGTTATCCAGGGCCTTGGGCCAGCCGGTCATTGTCGAGAACCGGGTGGGTGCGTCGGGCAATATCGCCGCGGACCTGGTCGCCAAGGCCCTGGACGATCACACGCTGGGCATCGTCATCAACGGCAACCTGACCTCGGCCAAGCAGCTTTATGCCAAATTGCCCTACGACCCTGCCAGGGACTTTGCGCCCCTCTCGCTGCTCACCACCGCGCCGCTGATGCTGGTTGCACCGGCAAGCCTTCCGGGCGGAGCCGAATTCTTCACGGCGGCGCGGCAGGCTGGCAGCCAGTGGAACTACGGATCGGTCGGCAACGGATCGGTCGGGCATCTGGGCATGGAACTGATCAAGCAGCGCTCGACCGGCCTGACGCCGGTCCATGTCCCGTATTCAGGCAACCCGCAAGTGGTCACGGCCATGCTGGGCGGCCAGATCCAGATGGCATTGATACCGCCCGGCATCGCCCTGCCGCATATCCGCTCGGGCAAGCTCAGGGCGATTGGCCTGACAGGCGGGCGCAGCCTGCTCGCACCCGACGTGCCGCCCCTTAGCGAAGCTGGCTTGAAAAATGTCAACCTGGAGGTGTGGACCGCGCTGATCGGCCCGGCCCGCCTGTCCAGCGCGGCGCAGGCACGGCTGGCCCAGGAAGTGCCGCGCATCATACGGGATGCCGACACGCGCCAGAAGCTGTTTGCGCAGGGCTGGCAAGCCGTCGGCACATCGCCTGACGGGCTGCGCAGCCGGCTCAAGGACGAAACCGCCATTCTGGGCAACATCATCCAGACGCGCGGCATCAGGCTTGAATAGCGCCAGGCCAGCGATGGATGGCTAGCGGTTGAGCTGTTTGGCTGCGGCCACCGTGGCACACTGCGCAGCGGGCCTTTTGCCAGGCCTTCGTGTAGGTTTCCCACTTTTTTAACCGCCCGGCCGTCGGTCCGGGCACAGACCTGTCAAGGAATTCCCGCCATGTCTTTTGTCGTCACGCCGCCCGCCACCGTTTCAGTGCCTGTCGTCGGCACGCAAGACCGCTTTCCGGTCCACCGCATTTATTGCGTCGGCCGCAACTATGAAGAGCATGCGAAGGAGATGGGGTTCACCGGACGCGAGCCACCGTTCTTTTTCCTCAAGCCCGCAGACGCCATTGTTGCGGTGGACGCCGGCTCCCAGGCCAGCATGCCCTACCCCAGCCTGACCCACAACCTGCACCACGAAATTGAACTGGTGGTGGCGATTGGCAAGGGCGGCAAGAACATCCTGGCGGCCGACGCGCAGCATCACATCTTTGGCTATGCAGTGGGCCTGGACATGACGCGCCGCGACCTGCAAAACGAGATGAAAAAGCAGGGACGTCCCTGGTGCATTGGCAAGGCGTTCGAGCAATCCGCGCCCATCGGTCCGATCACCCCGGCAGCCCAGGCCGGCGATGTGGAGCATGCTGAAATTTATCTGCAGGTGAACGGCCAGGACCGGCAGCGAAGCCATGTGTCCAAGCTCATCTGGTCGATTGCCGAATCGATCGAGCACCTGTCGGCCGCCTGGGAACTGCAGCCCGGCGACCTGATCTACACCGGCACGCCCGAAGGCGTGGCAGCGGTGGTGAAAGGCGACACCCTGACGGGCGGCGTCGCGGGCCTGGAGCCGCTGAGCATCCAGATTTCCTGAGCGATCAAGCCCGTGGCCGGATGCGGCCGCAATGGCGGCCATCCGGCGCCCGGGAAAACTCGGTCGGCCCGTACGGCCTGACTGTATTTTTTGGTCATTTATGCCCTCTGCGCTTTACTGGCATGCTTTTTTAGCTATGCTTTTTGAAGCATATCAAAGCCCTGAACACTGCCACGAACCGAAGTCAAACGCCAAAGCCGCTACACTCATTTGATGCATCGTCCCCCTCTGAAACACTGCCGCGTCTGCGGCACCGCCGTGGTTTACCGCTTGCCTGATGACGGCGACACCAAGCAGAGGGCAGTCTGCCCGGGCTGCAACACCGTCCACTATGAAAACCCCTTGAACGTCGTCGGCACGGTGCCGGTGTGGGGTGAGGACGGCGGGCAGGTGCTGCTGTGCAAACGCAATATCGAGCCGCGCTGGGGCAAATGGACATTGCCGGCCGGCTTCATGGAAATGGGCGAGACCACGGCAGAAGGCGCTGCCCGCGAAACCGACGAGGAAGCGGGCGCGCAGTATGAGATGCAGGACCTCTTCAGCATCATGAATGTGGTCCGCGTAGGCCAGGTTCATCTGTACTACCGGGCCAGGCTGCTGAGCACCGACTTCAATCCGGGCCACGAAACCATCGAAGCCAGATTGTTCACAGAGTCCGAAATCCCGTGGGACGAGATTGCATTTCGAACCGTCAGGGAAACGCTGGAATGCTATTTTGACGATCGGCGCAAGGGCCGTTTCGGCATTCATGTGCTGGATGTTTCCTGACCTTCCTACCCGGCTTCCCTCCGGGCCCGGCGTATTTGGCCATGCAGGCCGGGCTTAGAATTTCAGGCTTCGCTTTCGCCTCTCTTTATTACAGCCTTCCTGCTCCGGCTTTCGCCGTTGACGCTTTCCCTATTCACCCGAATCCCCCAACACCGGAACCCCATGTTCAAATCCGCCTCTTTTTTTCGCATCGCCACCGATTTTGTTCTGCCACCGCTCGAAGCGCTGGAAGAGGTGCTCCAGACAGCCCAGTTCATGCCCTGCGGCGCAACGCAGCCTGAATCGGTCGGCTGGGTGCCGCCGCGCGGCAATAAAAGCACGGTGATGGTTGAAACCGTAGGCACGCAGGTCATCTTGCGGCTGAGCATCGAGCGCCGCCCGGTGCCCGCCTCCGCCGTCAAGGCCGAGGTGGAAGAACGCGTCGAAAAGTACAAGCAGGAAACCGGTCGCGAACGCGCCAGCGCCAAGATCAAGAAAGAGTTCAAGGAAGAAGCCCTGCAGTCACTGCTGCCGCGCGCTTTCACCAAGCGGTCATCGACGACGCTGTGGATCGATCCGGACAACAAGTTCCTGGTGGTTGATTCAGCCAGCCTGGCCGGTGCCGACAAGGTGGTCAGCCAGCTGATCGAGGCACTGAGCGAGATTCCCGGCTCCCGACCCGGCCTGATGGCCAAGCCGGTGCAGACCACCATGGCAGCCAGCGCCGCGATGGCGCATTGGCTGGCCAGCCGCGAAGCGCCCGTCGGGTTTACCGTAGACCGCGACTGCGAACTCAAGATGCCTGACGACCAGAAGTCAACCGTCCGCTATTCACGCCACACGCTGGAGATCGACGAAGTGGCCGAGCACATTGCTTCGGGCAAGGTGCCCACGCAGCTGGCCATGACCTGGAACGAGCGGGTGTCGTTCGTGCTGACTGACATGGCCCAGGTCCGGAAGATCAAGCTGCTCGACGTGGTGCTTGACGGGGTACAGGAAAACGGCAAGGACGACGACGGCTTTGACACCGATGCCGCCATTGTCACAGGCGAGCTGTCGGCGCTGATCCCGGACCTGCTGGAAGCGCTAGGCGGTGAGTTGTCCATGGACGCATCGGCTCCGCCAGCAGCAGCCGGGCAAGCGCCAGAACGCCTTCTCGCCGCCGCATAAAAGCCGAACTGACCGAAAAGACCGCGCATGGCGATTGCACGGCGGTTAGGTGAAATTTTCAAGTCCTTGCAGTGTTGCTTCGACCAGGATTGAAAGCCTGGTTTCTGTTACAGATTTCGAAGAAAACAGCTGGGCAGAGTGAGATTGCGTTTGGTCTCTGTGAGCAACAGAAGTGAAAAAATTCGGCAGATATCTGCTGCGAATTTCGAAGCCAAAGTTGAACGCCATGAAATCAGAGTTGTCTGATTGACAAAACCCGATTGGGCAGTTATGAATGATTCAACAGTCTTGACAAGAAATTTTTCCAGACTGGTTTGTTTTTTACAGTCATCAGACTACATCTCGACAGGAGGGCGTCATGAGATTTCGTTTATTCAGGCCACGCATCGAAGCGCACATTCGCAGATCCTTTGAGTACCTTGAAGAGGCGAATCTGGCTTGGGTTGAGCATCAGGCAGCAGCAGAACACCATGCGGCACTGGCAAAAATGTATTCCGAAAGAATTGCCCGCATTGAGTCAGAAATCAAAAACTCGCATCAGGTTCGGCCCATGGTGCCCCGTCAACCACCGGAAGACTTACGCGACGAAATCGAGCGGCCCAAAGCGGAATCTGTTGTTGCTTATCCAACCCGAACTGCCCGATGAACGGTCAAAGCGTGAACAACGCGTACAGAGCTATTTCCACCTGAAACGGAATCATGCTGAATTGAAAAGTTGCAGTATGGTCTGTAGCACTCACTTGCGCGCGGTGAGCAGAAGTCGCCTCAACGTTCCTGATGCTGCCCGCAGCAAATCAGGCAAAGGGTGAGTTTTAATTGCTGCGCATTTGACGATCTGTGCAGGATTAATTGAGGCGCTATGAGACTAAACCGGATGCCAGCAGGACACGCAGCATGAAAAAACAAAAGGGGTTACGGACCGAAATCTGTAACCCCTTGATTTTATTGGTCGGTGTGAAAGGATTCGAACCTTCGACCCCTTGCACCCCATGCTACATCCGGCTCGTCCACGCAAAACCACCACATTTCTAGAAACAAAAAAATCTCTATATAAATCAACATACTTGTCGGAACATAAGTTTTTTATTGTCCACTGAGTGCCATCAAGTTACACTTAGAGCCACTCCCACAGTGGGGGCAATAGTGGGGGCAATTGATATGTCATTGATAACGGTAAAAGCACTTGAGGCGTTAAAGGTCACGGATAACGGAAAGCGACTAACGGATGGCGGTTCTATGTTCGGCATGGTACGAGCAACTAAGGATGAAAACGATCCGGTAAGTGTTGATTTCCAGTGGAGGTTCAAGCTAAACGGCAAAACCCGTCAGATGCGTATTGGCTCGTGGCCCAAGCTCACTCTCAAACTTTTGCGAACCGAACGCGACAAACTGCGCAGCGAAGTAAAAAAAGGGATTGACCCTATCGAACGAAAAGCTGCCGACAAGCTGAAGATCGAAGTTGACAAGGTTGAAGCACACCATCATCAACTCGACCGTTTGGAAGAAATCGCAGAAAAACAGGCAAGATTGACCGTCAGGGGTTTATTTGACCTTTGGCGTACGCTTTCTCTAAAACATCGAGTTGACAACGGAGCAGAAGCCCAACGGGCCTTTGAGCGCGATGTGTTTCCGCTCATCGGTGATATGGCCGTGGCAGATGTGAAGAAAGCGCACGTTCAACATATTGTTGATTCCATGATGGCGCGGGACATTGTTCGAATGACAAAACGCGTCCTGTCAGACCTACGACAAATGTTCGGCTTCGCGATGGACCGAGATTTTGTAGATTCAGACCCGACAGCGCGAATCAAAAAAGCAAAGATTGGACCAGACGGTGAACGTGAAAGGGTTTTGAACGAAGCCGAATTGATCGACCTCTTAAAAAAACTACCTTTGTCAGGCTTGGCGACGACTTCGCAATGTGCCCTTCTCCTTCAAATGGCGACTATTACACGAATTGGGGAAACTGTGGCAGCACGATGGGAACATGTGGATATCGAACGGAAACTCTGGCTTTTGCCTCATACAAAAAATGGAAAAGCGCATCAAATATGGCTGAGTGACTTTGCGATACGTCAACTTGAAATTCTGAGAAACATCACTGGCGCTACAGCATGGCTCTTCCCCAACTCAAAGCTAACCGGGCCGCTAGACCCCAAAACAGTGACCAAGCAAGTTGCCGACCGCCAGCGCACTAATGGGCCAATGTCAGGCAGGACCAAGCAAATTGACGCGCTACAGCTTGCAGGTGGTCAATGGCGGCCACATGACTTGCGTCGCACAGGAGCCACTGCTATGGCTGAACTAGGTGCTCTACCGGATGTTGTTGAGAAATGCTTGAACCATACTGAAGAAAGCAAGATGAAGCGTATATATCAACGAGCTACCTACGAGGGGCCTATGCGCGAAGCATGGAAGTTATGGGGTGAAAGGCTTGACCTCCTTCAAAATAAGCCAAACAACGTACTCACTGTACGTGCAGCGTGAAAAACAGCATTGCCATAAAAAGACATAGGAAATATCAACCAAATTCCGCGTAAGTCCACCGAGATTCACAACGCGTGTATTTTTTGGGATAAATAAGAAGCAGAAACAATTAAATATTTCAAAGCTTTGAAAGGCAATTCATGACAAACCCAACACCCAAAATTACCCTACTCCGACTTGATGACGTTAAAAATCAAACGGGGCTAGGTAGATCAATTATTTATAAAATGATTGGAGAAGGTCAATTTCCAAGCCCAGTCAAGATCACATCAAAATCCGTGGCTTGGCCATCAAATGAAGTCGATGAATGGATTACATCCAAAATTAATGACAGAAATTTACTACACTGATCTACTACATAAACCACACAAGTCGCACATAGACTTGAACAAAAAATCAAAAGCCATTTGAAAGAAATTTCAAATGGCTTTTTTCGTTGCTGAGAAGGTATTGCTTAAATCAGAACAACCAAAATATCAGATAATTGGGCGCTGAAATTTACTCTAACAAAGCATGTATTTTTACCACCAATTTATGTAGTCATGTGATTGCCATTCTTTTAGGTATCATTGAATCTATGCCACGACCCGCATGCCTATTGGGCTGCAAGCCAATTGTCCTGCAACAAATCTATGGACAAAATTCAACTTACCCTACACCCAACAAATTTGATCACTCAGGAATCATAAGGTTGATCATCCAACCTAGATACACTAAATGGTAATTTGATGTCTATGAAAATTCAAGATTTCAGATTTACCAATGACCATAACAGAAGATGTGACCTTTACAGTTTTTCTTTAAGTTCATCATTGCATCTATTGTTTTCGCCAAAATATTAATTTCATTAACCGATAACGAAAGTAAATCTTTTACCTGTCCATGGTCTTTTTTATCCAGCCTAAGTAATTCATTAGTACGCCAATTGATGTTATCCATTTCCTCTTCACTTAATGGCATATCATTAGAAAATCTTAGTTTGTACCGAAGGTATGCCTTCTTCCCAACCCAATCATTTCCACCCTTGACAACGTAGTCACTGATATCACGAAAATTATTAACCACAGATTTAACTTTTTTACCATACTTCTTAGTCAAGCACTTTAGTTCGATCTGCCATGGTTGTTTTTGCCACATTGAATTACTTTTAAGAACATTTAGTATTTCATCGAATTTTGCATGCGATGGTGCACATACAATGCCATGGAAATGAATCAATATTTCAGACGCATCATTAGCATACAAAGAAGCATCATTATCAAGACTCAATCCTTCACAAACATTAAGTTTTCTAAATTCTTGAGCTTCAATAGTTTTTTCTATTTCTTTCTTTCGTTCCACCGAAATATAGCCACCATTAAAATCAATCTGACTTTTCTTGCCATCTATAGTCAATTGACGAATTTTACGCATCAACCGTCGAGATATAATTTCGCATTCAGCCGCACCTAGACATGAAACACCAGATACCCTACTGAAAGATTCATTCACCTGATACATCATTTGCTTGACTGCATTGACTGCCTCACCATCACATAGATGAACCACTTTGTGCAAAATAGTCAAAAACTTGAATGATTGATATGTACTGAATGGATTTGTTCTTTTCTCGCCCCTTCTGTAGGGTCTGCCATTTCTATTCAATATTTTGGCTGCCTTACCTGCTTCACGTTCATCTATTTTTGCTGCCTTGCGACAAAAACGCAGAAATAGATCATCTGCTTCTAATTTGCTGACCGCTGGCCACAGTAGAGTCTTTTTGAGCAAACCTTCATTGCCCATGGTAGCTAAGGCTGTTGCCAATCGCTTTTTGGTGTGGGAACCCTTCAAGAATCGTTGTTCATCAGGGGCAACAACTTGTTTGCTGAAATGTCCACCCAAGTGAGGCAGTGTTTTAGTACCTGCGTTCTCTGGATTGATAAAGGCATATCGATCATATGCATCATCATCACCCAGTGTTAACCCAAGGAACTCAGATTCATCGTATTCAGATGAAAAGTCACAAGAAAGAACAGGGACAGGTTTGTGGAATTTCAGATGCTGGGTGAAATCAAACATGATTCTCTCCCACTGAAATCACTTGATCAGATATGCGAATTATCTGATCATTTTTGAGGCACCCCATCGGCAAAGTGGGGGTGAGGTTGCGCGTATCGGTCATAAATTCCTTTTCGTTAATTAAAAACCCAGAAACAACATTGCTCGGCCAGAAGTTTCAATTGAACTTCCGTGCCTAGCAATAAATTCATTTGGTTTTACAACTGTTGAAGAATCTATTCCCGAGACTGGAGTTGACCGGCAAAACCATTCCACCGATCAACGCTTGCATTATATCACAAATATTTATTCTATCGATGATCGATCCGATTATTGTTGATTTTTACCTATTTCCTGTGGAGAAATTCATTTCTTAAAACAATATCTATTTTTGATTCAGGAATGATCGAAACTCAGAACAATATTAAGTACGCACTGCCAGCCATTCAACTATTATTAGAATAGTCATTGATAAATCAATACAGTATTGAAAAATGAACCTAAAACTATTTAAACGACCGTAGACGCACGCAACAGCATCCAAGCCACAGACCCCCCTACCCTACACTCGAAAACGCTGCCACGGCCTTTCTAGCAAGCTTCCACTTGATCCTTAGCAACAAAAAAGACATCGAATTAAAAAATCAACGTGTTTCAAGGATTGTTATTCGAAATTCAAAGGTATCTATCACTGTGGATTGTTTCTTGGCTAGTGATTGCGCATCGATATCCACCTTTGAGAATGATTCTGCGTCGCAAAGGTAAAATAACAATTTCACTAGACCACACTGCCCAATGACCGCAACACTTGAAGAATTGATCGCCAAAAAAGAAGCACTCGAAGTTCAAATTTCCGAACTAATTGCTATCGAACGCACTAAAGCGATTACAGAAGTGCTTGCCCTTGTTGACAGACACACCCTGACCAAAGAAGAACTGTTCGGACCCTCTGACTACAAAAGTAGGAATGCAGCAAAATCTGCATCCGAGGTGAAATACAAAGACCCCGTATCTGGCGAAACATGGAATGGGGTTGGAATTCCGCCCGTATTTTTGCGTGGGCGGGATAAGAAAGACTTCCGCGTTTAACAATTTTTGGTTTTGTGGTGCGCAATGAGCAGTTGTTGTCGAAGTGCAGACCGTCTACCATTGAAGCACAGCGGATAGGCCGGAATCATAAAGTGCCAACTGGATCGACTGCATTGTGTAGCAGCACTAGTACATTGACCGCCTTCAATGTTATCTTGATCAGAAAATCATTCGTGTGAAGTGGGCGACGTGACGATCAGTGCCATTCTTCACTTGCTAGACAAATTCATTCTTGAAACTTGGGTAATTTGCCAAAGTCCGATGTTCTGCCTATCGTCAAAGCCATGCGTTCCGCTGCACTTTGGAATTTTGGCTTAGAAACACATTCAACTGCTGTCGAGCTTTTGATATAGGTATGTCATAGTCAAGTTTTAATTAGAACTTGTCATCACAAAAAATCGCAAGTATCCTCATTACAGCAACCGTCCCAGTACCCACTAAAAGGGCGCAGAGGCGTTTAAAATTCCCTACCCTGCCCAACTCATTGCCGACTCTTTATAACCGCTTTACGGCCCTGCAATACAATAACCCCAAATAATCGATTTTGCGCTATGTCTTTGTTTCAAATTTGGCATTCTCAAAAACTATTTAGTCTTAAGTCAACTCATTGACATATTAAATATTATTATTTGAATGCATCTGCCACATGCGCGACTATGACTTAGATGAAGACGAACTCGATAACGAATTTAATCATTGGCTGATTAGCGTTAGTCCTGAAAAGCCTGCTCCATCAAGAAAATTGTTCACGACAACGGAAGAAGAGTCTTATAGACCGCAACAATTGAAGATTAGGAAACCAAAATTTGATGAGTATGGAAATGAGATTGAAGATGATGGCTATCGAAACCCCGGTGGCGGCGCGGGTAGGCCACCTTCTACTAATCCTGCAAGCAAGTCGATATCGATAAGAGTTACACCTTTCCAGCATCAAAAATTTCTATCTCTTGGAGCTTCCAAATGGATCAAGAAAATTATTGATGAAGCTTCAGACCAGTAATTAAGAATGCAATATTTTATGCGACGTTTTAGCTATCCATATCCTAGCGATAATCTAAAATACAGTTATGCTGACTTTAGAAGGTATTGCATTGAAAACATGATGCGTTGCTTCGATAAAATTCCTTCAAAATTTATCAAAATATTTGCTTCAGATTTTGATTGCTCAACATCTACTATATATTCAATTATCAAACATATTAAAATATACAATGAATTTGGCATCGTAATTTTACCGCCAACTCTCGCATTAAAAAAACAAACAGCAATTAGAGATAAATTTACCTGCCAATATTGCGGAATAGTGAATCCGAAACACAGCGAAATAGATCATGTGATTCCACCTATATCAGGGGGAGTTTCAAAATCATACAATCTTGTTTTTTCCTGCCGACCATGCAATCGCGAAAAATGGAGTTCTATAAAGATTCCAGATAATTTTCAAATATTGTTTTTAGAGAATCCAGAGTGGGCAGCGAAAATTAAATTTCTTCATCAAAAGCAAGAGAATATTAAAATTACATTAATATTGCAGCAGAGTTACGATGAGCATATACGGAACAAAAATATAGCGTACATTCACTCTAACTATAGGCGCATTAAGAGTTAATAATTCAACGCACAATATATAGCCACTCAATACAACCTTCATTATAGCCTGCTATCTAACTTAAAGTTTAAATATAAAAAAGTAATATGGCATAAATAGAACAATAACACAAATAGGATAGTAGAGTAATGATGGATTGTAGATTTGGCACTGTTTGCTTCTGTTAATTTTATTATAAAAGTGAGACTAATATCGACTAATATATTTATCAAAAGAAAACAAACCGTTTTTTGGAATTAGGTCAACTTATTTAGTTGTTAATTTAAAATGGTTTAATCAAAACAGGCTTATTGTCCAATTCAGCAATTTTTCAATCCAAATTAGCTTAGAAAGCCATTCCATATATTAACCTGATGGTCTAAAGTTGGTTCCAGCAATCTATCAAGCTATTATTGATGTTGTGGATTAAAACGCTAGCAACAATTAATAGTTACTTACCAATACCAGACCACACTAGAATCAACCTGCCGCGCTCTGGGGGTGGATTAATGGTGAACTACCCAACTCACCTATTAGCCTCACCCACGCCGTTCTGGCCATGATGGGTGGCTATGAGATGTCACTCGATAGTCAAAGCTGTGTGGCAAAAGCCCATTTTCGACAAGGCTGGATGAAAACCACAATGCCACACCCCCACAAAAAGATGCTTACGTAAAACATCGAATGTCAAGAGACTGTCACCTTAACGTCGCCCAAATCTAATCTTTGGGAACCACAGATCGCCATTGCATCACTTCCCCATATACCACCAGCAACACGAATTTCAAGGGAGTATCCCGGAGGCTCACAGCCATCATTGACATGGGCTTCAGTGATTGGCCGAAGCCATGCAAAGAGTTGGGCTTGTTGCTCGGCAGAGAGTGTAATGACCACAACGATTCCTTTTTTGTTGCATTTTTAGCTACGTGCTTTATTTAGTCGAAAATCTGGCTCTGTTAGTCTTTAAATAAGCAAGCAATGAAGTTTTTAATAATCATTTAATTTTATTATTAAACATCCTGACGAATAATATGATTGTAATATTGTGCTTCAATAATGGCAACAACGAATGGATTTTCGATCATGCAACCATTCCACCAGAAGAATGAGAAAATATCATGAAAGGCAGTTTTAAATGGAATACCAAACTTTAGTTGCTGAACAATGTGTCCAGCTACTCTATCATATTCATCTTCCATTCCTTTATTAACACGGCAACAGGTATTTCTTGGGTCTTGTTCATAGAGCAAACGTGACAAATGCAGTTTAGTAATAATAGAAATTCCTTTTGGTAATTTTAGTCAGACAATACAGTATTGATAGTTACATTTTATGTTTGATAAAGACAGCATAACTACGACATAAAAAATCGATTCACTTTTCGCATTTTTAATTTTTTTAATTAATACATCCTGCCACCACCTTTACGAAAAGAGTATGGCTCTAATAACTTCGCCACGGTATTGGCGTAATCACACCTAACGCACCCGAAATCTTTGAAATTTTCAGAATCAAATGGTTTGTATAAGAATCCCTGAGTAGAATGTTTTTCAAGAACGCCAAACAAATAACCAGAATCAAAAGACGAATCCCGGACCACAACGGTAAAAGATTTTACAGGTAATGGTTGATTTTTTTGATATTCTGTAATGCTTTTTCCAGCGTTTGATGATTGATCAAATACTGTATTTTTTGGATATAGGCATACTGTGTAAACTCTATTCTTAATTATTTCTTTTGGCACAAAATTGCTATTGATAAAAAATCCAACATTACAATGCTTATATTCAAATAACCGTGATTTTGCTTCTGGTGACAAATAATTAATTATATTTTTCATTTTGTTTTTTCATGTATAATCAGTATTAAAACGGATGATATATAATCTCAGGCAACACGGACAATCACGAGTGGGAGAAGATTAATTTCACCACGGTTTACTAAAAATTTGGAACGTCGAGTATTTGATTGTGGAGTACACAGTACAGGATTGTGTTGACCCTGTATTGGAATCAAAAAATGACGCGCTGTGATCAGCAAAATCTGCTGAATGCGTGTGGATACGCTTAAAACGGTACTAGCAACCATGTTTTGGCTTTCCTTTTAGGCGCTTTGACAAAAACTGTCGGGGTGCGCAAGCTGGATCAAATCCCCCCTGTTGTCTTTCACCGGAATGGTCGGCAGACGAGCCGTTCTAGATTATCTAAATCAACAACTTTTATTTTATTACCGCAAAAGTACCAATTGTGGTACTGCATCACTTCCACACCAAATGATGGCGTTTTGTTCATGCTTTATGGCTAACTTCTTGCTGTCCTCCAATGACAAGTTCCATACCAAAAAACTGGCCTCACCCGGCCAAAGGTTTGAAGGATGCTGACCAGTGCTTTCGATAAATTTCATGTCAAGCTGACGCAACTCATGCGCAAGAACTTTGTGTCGTTCTGCATTGACTGAATTTTTTAGTGATTGACTGTAGGGATTGCAAGCCGTGATGAAGGTGCAGCAGTTGACCTGCATGGTCTTGTAGTAGGCTGCTAACGGCTCACTAGCCACACCCACATGCAAAGTCATAGGCAAGTCTCCATGAACGTAGTAGTGAGTCTCTAGGTACGCTTGACGGGTCACTGCATCAATAATGGATTCTGAAAACATTGCACATCCTTGGTTGATAGATTGACTTATCAACCCGATTGATGGCTTTTTTCAAAGCCACTTTTGCTATCGCAGACCCCCTTGACGAGTTGCTCCGCCAATACACCGATTTCATCAGCCATGGTTAGCTTTTCCAGCCACTCCACAGGAATGCCTGATTGACCATAGTAGGCTCCAGCGATCTGTCCAACCACGGCGGCAGTTGTATCAGCATCGTCACCCAGATTGGCAGCAAGCAACACGCAATCCTTAAAATTATCAGTTCGCTCAAAGCACCAAAAGGCTGCTTCGAGACTTTGAACGACGTAGCCAGACCCGCGAATCTGATCCATTGTTTTCGTTTTGTACCTACCGGAAGCAACCGACTTCAAGCCGGGTGACAGTCTCAATACTTGCTGCGATGGTGCCAGCACTTCGTCTTTCGACCTACCCTGCAAGGCTCGAATCAGCACTTCACCCAGTAATCGGCAAGCCATCAAACATTCCGGGGCTTGATGCGTTGTTCTGGATTGCTCTACGCACAGGTCAAGAGCCAGTTCAGGTATGTCCAAGTAACGGATGGGAATAGGGGCTAAGCGCATAGTGCAACCGTTACCTGCACTGTCTGGGCTAATTGAACCGGCAAGAGGGTTACCAGTGCGTTTAAAGGTCATCAGCGCGTCGTAGGTGGCGTTTCCGATGTCAAAGCACCTGCCATTGCTAGACATGTATCCATGCTCATACCAACGTACATAACGGTTCATCTGGTCAAGCGGATCAAACCCTTTTTCGATCAGGCTCGATGACAAGCAAAGGGCCATGCTGGTGTCATCTGTCCATTGACCAGGCTTGAGGTGAAATGGGCCACCACCCACCATGTCAGTCATCGGCGCGAAGGAATTACGAGGTTTGAACTCTACGGTGGTACCTACTGCATCGCCGCATGCCAATCCAAGCAGCGCACCACGAGCATGGCCAAGACGGTCAGTGGATATGGCTGGATGCATGTATCTCACCTATTCCTCAACCACTGAACACTGAATTTCAGAGCCATTGTCCATTTCGTATCCTTCAGTGGCGATGGATACGCCAATAAAGTCCCAACCGGACTTCCGTTCCCATGCCCTAAGTTGTTTCTCAGTCACGTTACTCATCGCTTCGAGGTCAAATTTCACGGAAAGGTGAAACCCGACACTTTCTTGTTCGGTCCAAATACTCCAAGACGTATTTTTGTCACTCATTTCAATTGTGACTTGTCCACCAAGATCAAAAATATCGCCATCTGAAAAATTCACTTCGAGCTGCATAGGCAGCATGGCATTCCAAGCTTGGGCTTCGAGCTTGTCAATTTCCTTTTTCTTTTTCAATCCTTCTCGGGCACGAAGAAACTGTATTGCTTTTACAAGTTTTGCTTTGTTTGGGTTGTCGTCTGACACGTCGGACGAATCAACATAAAGACGAGAAATCGACCATTCGCAATTAATTATTGAAGGCATAAAAACTCCTTATTAGACTTCTGGTTTATCGGCTTGTTCATTCGTTGTTTCATTTGACTCAGTTTCTCCTAGTGGCAACAGCACTATGTAGCCAGGATCAATTTCAGTGATCGAGTTGCAAATTGCGCTGGAATATTGGCGCAAGCCTCGAATGAACGTTTCCTTCAAAATGCCGCTTTTATAACAAAGAACATGATCGATCATTAATTTATCACCGTCAACATGATTTGTTGTCATGTAGTTTCTTTTGTTGAAGCGGTTCGCTAATTCCAATCGATCCAAGTACGAGGATGTTTTCCTGAACATAATGTACGACGTGAATCCAATGTATCCAGAGTTTTTAATTACCTTGATCCAGCATGGGAAAACCCCACCTTCAGTGACGTAAATATCTTCATCTTGCTCTAACTTATGTTCAATTACGGCAGTTTCAAGTTCCAACGATAACGTCACAGGGGTAACGTCTTTTTCTTCAATCAAATTGCACATTGCAAGCTCTCCAGTTTCGTATTATTCGAAAATTTGAGTGCAATAAGTCTGGCGAACAGGGCTACTGAGGCTTGGTCAAAGTTTTCCGGTGAAACCATGCTCACTGGCACTAGACGCAAAAAAGACGTTCTTAATTCGATCATGATGTCTCCTGTTTAGCTGCATTGACATGAGTCGGGGGCAGCAATCTAGAACAAATCCCCCCAGCCGTTTGACTCGAAAAGAGTAGACAGGCCATGTCTCTAAGAATCATCAGACGAAAAAAAACCCTCCGAATGACTGGAGGGTTGACGCTGTGCCGATTAGTTGCTCACTACAAGCCACATCGCCTTGAAGGCTGGCCACCTTGCTCGGAAAAGCAGGTTGGCACGGGCGTCAACCCGACTCTTAATGTAAATACTATTGTAACAGCAAGTGACGCATAGCGAAAGGTTGGCAGCCATATCCAGCACAAATTTCGATGACTGTCGTTAAAAGACAACCGCCTTACTGTGCCAAGCGAAAAGCGAACTTTCAAAATAAATATAGGTTATTAATTATTCCGTAGATACATCTTTCCCACCTCCAGAATACTCCTGTCGAATACTGGATTTTCACATTTCTCTGGTTGATCTCTAACCACTTTGAAAAATATTAAAAACTCATCCTTTTGGTCTTGGCTTAATTTTTGTATTCTTTTTTTCATCTCTTCTCCCGCTTTCTCAAATTCATCCATAGTAGCTTTTGCTTCTATTACAGATAGATTTTTCTTCAGCATAACCTTATCAGCCTTGCATTCAGCAGCTATCAACTTTCTAACCTCCTGCTCAGCGAGAGACGCTGAGACTCTAAGTGTAGTGATCGTCTGCTGTACAGGTTGCGCTGTCTGCCCAATCGAGGGCTGTACTGACTTCACAGGCACATTATTCACTGCTACTGAGTCATTTCTCTTGGTTTCTGCTCCTTTGACTAAAGGCTCGACCCTAGCGACATTAGCAGGTATTGTTCTATTGGTAAGAATCGAGATTCGATTGCTATATGCACTTTTGATGCACGAATTTAAAGTCGCCGTATTACTTTCGCATAATCGGGTTGATTGAATCCACTCACGTTGGCTCGACTTTATTTCTGGGCTTATCAATAAAGCTTTTTTATATGCTGTGCTTAATTCGTCATCAAGTGCAGACAGTTCTACGTTAGAACATATTGCTTTTTCAGATGCTCTCGATGCTTTACTGCAATCAAAGCTAACAGCATATACAGTATTTATATTTAATAATATAAATACTGTATAAATACAGGTTTTTATTTTTAGCACAGTTTGTTTATATTATTTTCTATTATTCAGTTTGCAAATCGATAAGTTTTTCAACTCATCGTTGTTTTTTACACTCAAGCTTGACGCATCACTCAACAATATTTCTATATTGCTTTTACTCATTTCACCTTCTTCACCACGACAGTTAAATTGCCCTGCAAATAACTGTGCATCAGATTTTTTTACAGACTTGACTTTGCATGAATTAAATGGCATGTTTATTTCTGATTTTTTTATTTCTACAGAAGGCGCATCAATTCCTTCTTTATTCATTTGACGACATCCCTCCTTAGTTGCCCAGAATCCATGAAACTGACTTGGAATTTCGGTGGAGGCAGAATAACAATAATTAGTCAAGAACAGACCGACAAGCAATGAAAAAATTTTGAACATATATTTAACTTTTTTAAATTTAACTAAGCCATTTTGTGTAGGTGTATGGTATTTACTCAGTGGACTTCAGGTTGATCCCTTCAATATTTTCAATTATTGATTTTTTGTTATCACATTTAACTGTAGTTATATGCTTTTTATTGATTTCAACAGAAACTCCTGCTTCAACTTGTGGTTCTTTTTTATCCCCCTCCATCATCTTATCAACACCTTTAAAAACGCTATAAATGGTATTCCCATTTGGAATCTCTACTGAGTTTGACATATGCTTTCCAAAGCCCTGCCATTGTGTTGTGGATGCTTCCTTTCTTGGAGCACGGACAACGATTTCTGGTTTTAACTTGTTTTTTCCATAAGAATAATCAATCGTTTTTCCCGAGTCGCAAACTTCGATTACTTTGTCTTTTGCTGTAACACAAGAAAAAACTGTTTTACTTCCTTTTTCACAATCGGCCATAGCGAAAGATGTAATACCAAAAATGGAAAGTGCTAAGATAATTTGAGTGGGTTTAATCATAAATTTATTTATGTAATATAAGTGTGATAGAGATGGTTGTTGTTGCTAGAGCTGCTTTTGAAAGTTAATAAGTGATGTTATGCATTAAGACTTAAAATACTTTCGCTAGTAAATAATTCATAAAACCCATTCTGAAAATTTGTGCTTCTCAATAACAATCATTTAACGAATGACTTTATCAACTGCATTTAGCAGCGGCTGGAATGCACAGTTAGGTTTTAGTGTTTTTCCATCGAGCTTCAATTTCTTCACATGCAGCAGTAATATCTTGCATTCTTTTTTTAGTTGCTTTCGGGGCGTTTACCACTGATCCAGATGGGATATCAACTACCGTGCATAGTTTGTAATCAATTTTACTTGCATCATATTTTCCTTCTAAATAAACCCGCAGACATGTTGCTATATATTCAGAGGATTTTTCATTAAGTCGATTTGATTTAGAAAAATGTAATTTTATAGCGCCAACAACTTCATTGTTATCATTTTTTACATACACATCTGGCCTAACTGAGATATTGACTCCAGATATATTCATGGATACTTGATCAGTAGCACTGCCTTTTTCTAATTTATACCCTTCTGCACCAACTTGATCAGCTATCTCCAAGAAATCATCTATTGCATCCGCAGATAGTGATTTGTCTTGAGCTATGAACTTACTTTCGTGCTGTTGATTTCTTAAATTAATAGCGGCATTGATGAGTTGTTCATCATTCAATTTGTTTGTGGCTAGATATACTGAAATTTCTTCTCGTGCATCTGAGTATCTGGCCGCAATGAATGTTTTTGGATCAATTTGATCTTGAACAATCCGACGCCTTCTTGCAGGCGTAGCATCTAAGTATTCACCGAGCTTATTTAGGCTTATCTTTGGTTCAGACATACTTCCTCTTTAAATATAACGCTGTTTGCTTTAGCGCACACAATCACATTATGAAATTAAAACTGCTTTGTATTGATGGTAAAGGTGCTTTTGAAACCCAATAAATAAATTCTTAATTTCATCAACTCCGCCTAAGACCTCAGTTGCATCAGCAATGCTTTGATACTTGAGTTCGATAAGTTCTGGCAACTTGGATTGATCAAGTTCTCCAACACCTGAATCGATGTATTTGAACAAAACAAATTCAATGAACTCCTTTTGCTTCAAACTCAATCCATTAAGTATTTGAACCTTGGCTTGAGAAACGCGGTGCTGGCGGGTGATTGGATCGATACTGAAGGCTAGGTATTCCAGCACATCAAATAAGTCAGATTTTTCAGCATCGACCAGTTTCTGGAGTTCAGACAACTCATCCTGACCATAGCCAGCCTCGTCAAGCTGATCGAGCAATGCTTTACGGGTGGCTGGGGCTGACCAGATTTGCCGCAGTTCCTGTTCCGTCTTGAAGTAGGAAGGCAACACACCATAGAGATTATTGATGAACTCTTCAACACTGATGGGCTTACCGTCATCGCCCCAAAAGGAAGTAGCGATCATGTGTTGAATCTTGAATTCCTTGCCATCCTTCAACTTCACCACCGCCATCTTTTTACAGATGCAGGGGCTTTGCAGACAAACCTCACACGGTTCAGGCGGGTCTTTCTGGCAGATGCAAGGCTGATTGCCACAGCCAGTACACGGCGCGGTAGGTGACTTTTCACAGGTGCAGGGGTCGCTGTCGCACTTCTGGCAAACCTCTGGCTCTATCGGCTCACCGTCCCACTCAGGGTCGGCAAAGTGGTGAAACGCATTGACGAAATCGTAGATGGTGAAATAGGTTTTGCCATCGAACAAGCGGGTGCCGCGACCAACGATCTGCTTGAACTCGATCATGCTGTTGACCGGGCGCATCAGAACGATGTTGCGCACATTACGGGCGTCAACACCTGTACTGAGCTTTTGCGAGGTGGTCAGGATGGTTGGAATTGATTTTTCGTTGTCCTGAAATTCCCGCAGGAATTGTTCACCCAATTCGCCATCTTTCGCCGTGACCCTGACGCAGTAAAACGGGTCGCTACTTTTTGCAATTTGGTTGATCAGGTCACGCACCACCGCTGCATGGGCTTGACTGGCGCAAAACACGATGGTTTTTTCGTTCGGGTTTGCATCATCCAGAAAAACTTTGATCCGCTTTGCTTCCCGTTCCTTGATGTGAATGATTCGGTTGAAGTCCTTTTCCTCGTAGACTTTGCCGCCTTCAATTTCACCTTCCACCACGGTGTCGTCTGAGACGTAGATATAGTCATCGATGGTGGTTTGTATCCTCTTGACCTTAAACGGGGTCAGGAAGCCATCATTGATGCCTTCCTTGAGGCTGTACGTAAAGACCGGCTCACCAAAATACTTGTAGGTGTCTACGTTGTCTTTGCGCTTGGGTGTAGCGGTCAGCCCGATCTGAACTGCGGGTAAAAAATACTCAAGAATGCCCCGCCAATTGCTTTCATCATTGGCTCCACCACGATGGCATTCGTCAATGAAGATGGCGTCAAAGTAGTCAGGTGGGTAGTCACCAAAATACGGGGTGTCGTTTGGCCCTGACATGAACGTCCGGAAGATCGTGAAAAAGATGCTGCCATTGGTAGGCACACCACCTTTTTTTGCAATTTCCTTGGGGCTGATTCTGACCAACGCGTCTTCTGGAAAGGCTGAAAACGCATTGAAGGCTTGATTCGCAAGTATGTTGCGATCTGCCAAAAACAGGATGCGGGGGCGGCGCGAACCATCACGCTTGAGGTTCCACCGGGTTTCAAACAGCTTCCATGCAATCTGAAAGGCGATGAAGGTTTTACCTGTACCTGTTGCAAGGGTCAGCAGGATGCGCTGGCGTTCTTCAGCGATGGCATTGAGGGTACGAGTCACGGCGAGTTCTTGGTAGTACCTGACCCCTTTGGTGCCGCCCATGCTTTCAAACGGCACCGCATCGAGTTTGTCTTTCCAGTCGTTCTGATCACTGAAGATCAGGTGCCACAACTCATCCGGGGATGGAAAGGCATCGATCAGCCCTTCTGCTCCCGACTTCATGCCAATTCGGTAAATCTTCTTGCCGTTGCTGGCATACGTGAAATCGAGTTGCAGCTTTTGGGCATAGTTCTTGGCTTGCGCTACCCCTTCACCGACTTCAAGTTCATCCGATTTGGCTTCAATGGTGGCAAGTTTTCGGTTCTTGTACACCAGCACGTAATCGGCAATAAGGGGTTTGCCTTTGGTACCACCAAGCAGGATTTTTCCCGCAGTGATATGGAATTCACGCAGTACCTTGGAGCCTTCTATTACCCCCCATCCGGCAGCTTGCAGTTTGGGGTCAATAAGTTCGGCTCTGGTTTCTGCTTCATTCATGATTTAATTCTTGTTATCGACTATTGCAATTGACCAGTGAAAGCCTGATGCAGAATAGATTTTTTCAGTTCAGCAAGAGCATTGAATTTTTGCTGGTAGACAGATTCCAAACTTTGTACGTAGCTAAACAAGTCTTCGAGTTTATCGACCACAGCTTTTTGATCTTTGACGGATGGAGGATATGGAATCACGAGATTAGACAAGGTGGTCTGATTTAAGCTCTTTATATTCACACCGTTGCCACCGTCAATCATTGTTTTTCTGGCGGTTTTTGATTTCAAAAAATGACATAGATATTCAGGAGTAACACTATCGCCTTCAAGTCTTGCCCTAATTGTGAATCCAGAAAATGTCGTCTTACGTTCAAGTTCACCAATCAGGATGCAACGTCCTATCAGTTCCAAATTTCCATTGGATCGCACAAACAAAACGTCATTTTTTTTCAGTAAGTCTGAATCAGGTAAGCTACCTTCCGTAATTACGCTGTCTAAGTTTTCTACTTGTGCGTGAAAGTGATTTTTGAAATTTCTTACACCGACAATTTCTATTGCCTCACCTTTGCTGGATTTTGTGAAATTTATCCCATTTCTGAATGAGGCCAAATCACCCAATCGCTTGTAAACCCAACTTGCATCTTGCTGAACGAAGATAATTTGAAGGTGACACTCAAAAAGCTCACGAGCATTACTCAGGTTCTTTTCAACATTTTTCGCAGCAGTAGCTAAACCTTCACATGCTTCATCAAGAATGGCGACTATACGTTGTTGTTCTTGTAGGTTTGTCAATTGAACAGGTAATTTTTCGAAATGCCTCATTCGCAATGATTTCACTGTAGCTCCTACCGCCACGGTGGGAAAATAGTCACTCCTGTAGTGCAGATAGTGATAAAGATATCGAATATCTAGCTTGTCTATTGGTTCAAACAGTGCGTAGGCTCTTTGGTGAAGGTCAAACTTCCCTGAAAAATGCCTTGGCAGGAATTCTGTACCTTCACCGGGAATAATGAGTGCTTCGCAATCAAACAAATATTGACTGCTACGTTTGATTTTTTTTGATCTGTCAAAGAATGCAAATTCACCGTCATCAACAGCATCCTGCGTGTCAGACTTTCCGTTCTTAATGGTGCAAAGTTCGCCCATCGGTACAGTACGCCATCCTGCCTTCATAGCAAAGCCTTGATGCTTTCCAGAATCGCTGCACTTTCAATATCAAGCAAGGCAATTTCTTCAATAATTTCCTGTGGACTACGGTGTTGAATCTCTTCATTGCGATTCGGGTTTTTCACTGATAGGTCATACGTTGACTTGTCAATTCCAGCTATATCTATCGACCATGAATTTGCAGAATTAGCCTTAGTTTTCTGAAGTTCCAAAAACTCAGCCAGATCAGATTCATTCAGGGGATTGGTCTTGCCAAGATTGCGTTCAAGGTTCAGTTGATAGAACCAGACTTTTTTGGTGGGAGTGCCCTTCTCAAAGAACAGCACCACCGTCTTCACACCAGCCCCTGTGAAGGTGCCACCGGGCATGTCGAGAACGGTATGCAGGTTGCAAGATTCCAGCAAGAGCTTGCGCAGACTCACCGACGCATTGTCGGTATTGCTCAGGAATGTGTTCTTGATGATGATGCCTGCTTTGCCATTCACCTTCAAAATCTTGATGAAGTGCTGCAAAAACAGAAATGAGGTTTCACCCGTTTTAATAGGAAAATTTTGCTGCACTTCGGCGCGTTCCTTGCTGCCAAACGGTGGATTGGCAGCTACCACATCGAAGCGATCCTTTTCCTGAATGTCGGCAAGGTTCTCTGCCAGCGTGTTGGTGTGAACAATGTTGGGCGCTTCAATTCCATGCAGGATCATGTTCATCACGCCAATGATGTACGCCAGCCCCTTTTTTTCCTTGCCGTAAAAGGTGGACTTTTGCAGGGTTTCCGCATCCTTGGTGGTTAGGGTCTTGCTGGCTTTCAGGTACTCAAACGCTTCCACCAGAAAACCAGCCGAACCGACAGCACCGTCATAAACCTTGTCACCGATCTTAGGGGCAATGACCTTGATGATGGTCTTGATGAGGGGGCGCGGCGAGTAATATTCACCACCATTACGACCTGCATTGCCCATGTTGGCAATCTTGGCTTCGTACAAGTGGGACATCTCATGCTTTTCTTCCCTGCTTCTGAACCGAAGGCCATCGATGATGTTCAGAATTTCACGCAGGTTGTACCCGCTGTGAATGCGGTTTTTCAGTTCGGAAAAAATCTCACCGATCTTGTATTCGATGGTGTTGGGGCTGACCGCATCAGATTTGAATTTTTTGAGGTACGGGAACAGCTTGTGTTCAACGAAATCCTTGAGGTCATCGCCTGTCAAGGCTTTGTGGTGGTCGAGCTTGCCATCCGTGCCTTTGGGGATGGCCCAGACCTTCCATGTGAAGTCTTCAGCAATGATGGGCTGGTAGGGCTTGCCTGCTAGTTGAGCGGCTGTTTGCTTGTCCCGCTCCAAGTCCTCAAGGTACTTCAGGAACAGAATCCATGAGGTCTGTTCGATGTAGTCCAACTCAGAGCCGCAACCCGCATCCCTGTGCAGAATGTTGTCGATATTTTTAAAGGCTTGCTCAAACACGCGGGTTCCTGTCGATTGCTAAGGGGTTGTATGTTGGGGTTACTCAGGTAACTTTTATCAACATAGTAGCAGCGATATTGGCTGCTTTTCCCTTCAGACAGCTTGTTTGATCCTTAACATGGTAAGTGTGGCAACGTCAAGTTTGGTGACGTACTCGCAGCACTTTCAAGCCAAGGCTTGCATGGCTTTCTCGTAAGTGATGCCAAGGCGATAGCTCAGCAGCGCATGGGCAGCCTGTTCCTGTGTAACGCCACCGAATTCAATTTGCCGTGTGTAGGCTCGAACCTCGGCTGCAAGGCGGAACTTTCGGGATACGAAATACAAGATCACCCATACCGGCGTGATCCACGCTTGTTCCCTGTAGTGAACCAATTCGTGTTCGATCAGGGCGTTGTTGCTGCTTTGTTCTGGTCGCACAAAGATGAACGGCCACAGGCAACAGGCGGAGAAGCTTTTTGGGATCAGGTTTGTGGAAACGACCATGGTTATGGTTCAATTCTGGAATTTGTCGGGTTAGACAACCGTGACATGATCAATCTACACAGAAAAATAGGCAAGACCGAACGCTAATGCAGTATCGAAGCTCATCCAGCAATTGCCGCAGTGGGGGCAATAGTGGGGGCAACTTTCATGTTCCACCCAGAAAAGAAGAAAGGACTTAGCTCCTTTCGAAGCTAAGTCCTTGATTCATATGGTCGGTGTGAAAGGATTCGAACCTTCGACCCCTTGCACCCCATGCAAGTGCGCTACCAGGCTGCGCCACACACCGACAAGCTATTATAACCCGATGAAAATCACTATCTGTCGATAGATCCAAGCAGATCACGGATGTTCATCAACTCGTGACGTAGGATGGCGAGAAGTGGCTGGACAGCTGCTGGATCTGAAACAATTTCGTCATCAATCGCCCTATTTTGAGGCGTGGCTCTATTCGCCGAAGAGCCCTGCACAAGGGAAAAGGAGTTTCCATTCTGCTGCGCTTGTGACTTCATTTGCATAAGCATTGGATCACTGTCAGAAGCCTCGCCAGATGCGCTAGGTAAAGCTTCCTGAAGCTTATTCTGGGCACCAACAATTGTGAATTTCTGCTCATACAAAAGTTGGCGAATTTGACGAATCAATTTCACCTCATGAAGCTGGTAATAGCGGCGATTGCCGCGTCTTTTCATGGGGCTTAATTGAGTGAATTCCTGCTCCCAATAGCGAAGAACATGAGGTTTTACACCGCACAGCTTGCTGACTTCGCTGATGGTGAAGTAGCGTTTTGCTGGAATAGGAGGAAAGGAATTCTCCAATTAAATCAATGCCCTTCGAAAAGAAGTTTTGAATTTACTCCAACTTCCTCAGCATCGCAAAGGGAGTCCGATCATGCCGTATTGCCCGTTGTTAAATAGCTTCTATTTCGGGTTCACCGATGGGTATTCCCTGGATCTGATCCTTTAGCTTGTGGCTGGCGTGAAAGGTTACCACCCGCCTGGATCCAATTGGAATAGATTCACCGGTTCGGGGATTCCGTCCTGGCCGGGGCGCCTTGGTGCGTATCTGAAAATTGCCAAATCCAGATATCTTGACATCTTTCCCTTCAATCAAACATTCGGAAATGAGTTCAAAAAATGCATCGATCATTTCCTTGGATTCGCGTTTGTTGAGCCCTATCTGCTCAAACAACAAGTCAGCCAGATGCGCTTTGGTAAGCGCTGGTGTCTCAAGACTTTCAAAAGAAAATTCCATGGGCATCTTTCTGATTGTTGCTTGTTTTTTCAATGGTCTGTATCGAACGCTTAAGCGCGCAACCTGGCCTGAAGCCGGACTTGCAGCATTGCCACGATTTCCTGAACCACTGCATCAATCGACTCATCAGTCAAAGTGGCCGTATCGCTGGAAAGGACCAGACGCACCGCCAGACTTTTTTCACCCAGTTGGATATTCAGGCTGGCATGCTGCGCTCGGTACACATCGAACAAGGTCGCCTTCTTGAGCAAGCCTTGCGTATTGGCATCATTAATGGCAGACATGAGCGCTGCATGGCTAACACTTTCCTGCACGATCACTGCAATATCGCGCTCAACAGGCTGGAACTTGCTGACGGTCTTGAAAACCGGCACTTGACGCTGCAGAACGGCATCGAGTTCGAGTTCAAAGAGCAGGGGCGCCTGAGTCAGTTCGTAGCCTTGTCGCCACTGCGGATGCAGTTCACCCACAAAGCCGATCGGCTTTCCGTCTACAGACACGCTGGCGCACCGTCCCGGATGCATGGCAGGATGCGTTGCTGGTGCGAAAACAGCTTGAAGCGGTGCCAGCAAGGCTTCAACATCTCCCCTGACATCGAAAAAATCGACGCCCTTGTCAGACTGGCCCCAATACAACGCAGCGCGTGGGCCATAGGCCAGCCCCGCGACCCGCATGGGCTGGTTGAAGCCGGCAACGGTTGTATCAGTATCCTGGCTTTGTGGGTCGCGCAGAAAAACCCGGCCCAACTCAAAGACATTCACACGCGAAGCTTTGCGGTCCAGGTTGAACTTCAGCACCTGCAGCAATGAGCCCAGCAGCGAGGAACGCATGACGCTCATCTGGCTGGCAATCGGGTTCAGCAGTTTGATGGGATCAGGATTGCCAGCCAGTTCGTTTTCCCAGCGCGCTTCGACAAAACTGAAATTGATGGTTTCCTGGTAACCCAGCGACGCAAGAGCACGACGCACGGCAAACGGACTGCGTTCGGCTTCAGGGCGGATTCGGGCAGTGATGGGGGCAAGTGGCGGTGTTTCCGGCAACTGGTCATAACCCACAATACGCACCACTTCTTCAATCAGGTCTTCCTCTATTTGCAAGTCAAAACGGTAGCTTGGTGGCGTAACTGTCAACAGGCCCTCGCCCGTCTTGACATCCAGGCCCAGGCGAACAAGTGCATCCTGGCATTGCGCCTGCGTCAGCGGCATGCCGATGATCTTGGCTGCACGCGCCACGCGCAAGGTCACTGGCACTGCCTTTGGAAGGTTGACCTGAAGGTCGTCAACCGGCCCACAGATCGTTTCTGGTGTTCCGCAAATGTCGATGATGAGTTGAGTGATGCGTTCGATATGCTCCACGGTCTGTCCAGCGTCAACCCCACGCTCAAAACGGTGGCCGGCATCGGTGGAAAAGTTGTAGCGGCGTGACCGGCCTGCGATGGCCTTGGGCCACCAGAAAGCAGCTTCAACATAGATATTTTTCGTATCGTCAGACACGGCCGTGGCATCGCCCCCCATGATGCCGGCAAGCGATTCAACCTGCTGGTCGTCAGCGATCACGCCGACCCGTTCATCAACTACGACGGTATTGCCGTTCAGCAGCTTGAGTGTCTCCCCAGGCTTGCCCCAGCGAATATCCAGCCCACCCTGGATCTTGTCGAGGTCGAAGATATGGCTGGGGCGGCCCAGCTCGAACATCACGTAGTTGGAAATATCCACCAGCGCCGCCACGCTGCGCTGACCGCAGCGCGCCAGGCGATCGGCCATCCATGACGGCGTTGCCGCTTGCGGATTCACGTTGCGCACGATACGGCCCGAAAAGCGGCCGCATAGGTCGGGCGCGCTCACCTTGACAGCGAGCTTGTCCTGGTTGCCGACCCGTACCGATGGGAAAGACGGCGTATTCAAGGGCGAACCGGTCAGCGCCGCAAGCTCGCGTGCCACACCGTAGACGCTCAGGCAGTGCGCCAGATTAGGCGTGAGCTTGAGCGTGAACAATGTGTCATCCAGTTTGAGATGAGCGCGGATATCCTGCCCCACCGGCGCGTCAGGTGCCAGTTCCAAAAGGCCGCCATGGTCCTCCGAAAGCTTGAGCTCCCGCGCCGAGCACAGCATGCCTTCACTCTCGACTCCGCGCAGTTTGCCCACCTTGATCAGGAAGGGCTTGCCATCTTCGCCGGGGGGCAGTTCGGCCCCCACCAGTGCGCAAGGCACCTTGATGCCAACTCGGGCATTGGGCGCCCCACAGACGATGGTGAGGAACTTGCCTTGTCCCACGTCAACCTGGCACACGCGCAGCCGGTCGGCGTTGGGATGCTGCAGGGCTTCCATGATTTCACCGACCACTATGAGGTTGAACGGCGGTGCGAACGGCTTGAGTTCTTCAACCTCAAGTCCGGCCATGGTCAGGGTTTCAGCGAGTTGCTCGGTGCTGATCGGTGGATTGCAAAATTCGCGCAACCAGGATTCTGGAAATTGCATGGTGTGGCCTTGTTCTTTCGTTTGCTGTTCTTGTTGTTATGACTGAAACTGGGACAGGAAGCGGATGTCGCCATCAAAGAACAAGCGCAGGTCATTGACGCCGTAGCGCAGCATGGTCAACCTGTCCGGCCCCATGCCAAAAGCGAAACCGATGTACTTTTCAGGATCGAGTCCCATGTTGCGCACCACATTCGGGTGGACCTGCCCCGAACCTGCCACTTCAAGCCAGCGGCCCGACAACGGCCCCGACTGGAACTGAATATCGATTTCGGCACTTGGCTCGGTGAACGGGAAGAAACTGGGGCGAAAGCGAAGCACCAGATCATTGCTCTCAAAAAAAGTACGGCAAAAATCGGTGAATACAAACTTCAGATCCTTGAAACTCACGTTTTCGCCAATCCACAGCCCTTCGCACTGGTGAAACATCGGCGAATGTGTCGCATCGCTGTCAACGCGGTAAGTACGGCCCGGGGCAATCACGCGAATTTCGGGCATACGGCCCCCGGCATCAATCAGTGCGCGATGCTTTTTGACATGCTGGACGGCATAGCGGATCTGCATTGGGCTGGTATGGGTGCGCAGCAAGTTGGGTGCATTTTCCGTACCACCCTCGACATAAAAAGTGTCGTGCATGGACCGCGCCGGATGGTCTTCGGGTGTATTGAGAGCAGTAAAGTTAAACCAGTCGGTCTCAATTTCCGGTCCCTGCGCCACATCAAAACCCATGGAGCCGAAAATGGCTTCAATCCGCTCCAAAGTGAGTGACACGGGATGCAGGCCGCCCCTGGAACGCTGGCGGCCAGGAAGGGTCACGTCGAGCGCCTCGGCTTTTAACTGCTTTTCAAGTTCGGCATTCGCAAGTGCCTGGCGACGCTCGCTCAACGCGGTTTCGATCGCCTGTTTGGCCAGATTGACGGCAGCACCGCGGGATTTTTTCTCTTCCACCGAAAGCTGCGACATACCCTTCATGAATTCGGTAATACGGCCCGATTTACCAAGAAATTGTGCTTTTGCATTTTCCAGATCTGCGGGCGTTACAGTCTGCGCAAAGTTGGCTTTGGCAGTAGCTATGAGTTCATTGAGGGTATCGGCGTCGTTCATAAGATCTCTAGTACGGGTGCAGGAAGAAACACAGCAGCGCTACTTTCGGTCACGCGATCATGACAAGGACGCTACACGGAAGGCCATGAAAAAGGGCCAGAGCCTTTTCAAGCTCCAGCCCTCTATTTTCCTATGCAAGCAGCTATTTATTTAATAGCGTACTGTCCTGAAAATCAGGCAGCCAGCTTGGCTTTGGCCTGCTCGACGATAGCGCCAAAGGCAGCGCTGTCGTGAATCGCCATATCGGACAGAACCTTGCGGTCAATCTCGATACCAGCTTTTTTCAGGCCATTGGCAAACTGGCTATAGGTCAGGCCAAATGAACGGCTTGCGGCATTGATACGGGCGATCCACAGACGGCGGAACACACGCTTTTTGTTACGACGGTCACGGTAGGCGTATTGCCCAGCCTTCATTACCGCTTCTTTGGCGATCCGGAAGACATTACCGCGGCGACCGCGAAAACCTTTTGCAAGGGCCAGGACTTTTTTGTGGCGGGGAGCCGTTACACCACGTTTGACGCGAGGCATGTATTACTCCTTGTTCGTCGTTAAATTAAATGCCACGGCCTGGCAGCATCTGCGCCATGTGACCCATATTGGTCTCATGAACAGCTACTGATCCACGCAGTTGGCGTTTGTTTTTGGTGGTCTTCTTGGTCAAGATGTGACGTTTGAAGGCTTGACCACGTTTTACCGTGCCACCTGGACGAACGCGAAAACGCTTTTTGGCGCCGCTTTTGGTCTTCATTTTGGGCATATATATGCTCCTTTTCGTTTGTGCTCGTGAGGCGCTGCGAAACTTTCGCAAACTTGATGGCCCCGAGCCACTTGTCATGACAGGATTTAACACTTGCCATTGGCGCAACGGCTTTCATGCCGTTACTTTCGGACGTCTGGCTTAACGCTAGAAGTCGCAGGAACATCGTTTAGATGCACCTTTATTACTTGATTGACAGAATCCTCAAATCATTCTAAGGAGGTCAGATGGCCCAACCTCGGCAGGCAAACCTTACGCAACCTCTGCCGATACTTTCGAAGCAACTTTCTTGCGACCAGGTGCGATCATCATGACCATCTGCCGACCTTCAAGCTTTGGAAACTGTTCCACCAAAATCAAATCTGCCAATTCGTCACGAATCCGCGCCAGCAAGGCCAAGCCCAGCTCTTGATGCGTAATTTCCCGGCCACGGAAGCGCAACGTAATCTTGCACTTGTCGCCATCTTCCAGAAAACGCTTGATGTTGCGTAGTTTGATGTTGTAGTCGCCGTCGTCGGTACCGGGACGGAACTTGACTTCCTTGACCTCGATCACCTTTTGCTTGGACTTCGCCTCTGCAGCTTTTTTCTGTTCGGCATACTTGAATTTGCCGTAATCCATCAATCGGCAAACAGGCGGCATGGCCGTTGGCGAAATCTCAACCAAGTCCACATCCGCTTCACCAGCCAAGCGCAACGCTTCCATCAGACTGACAACGCCTAAAGGTTCGTTGTCTGGCCCGGTAAGGCGTACTTCAGGGGCCATGATTTCACGGTTCAAGCGGTGCTTGCGTTCTTCACGGTGACGGCGGTCACGAAATTCTGTAGCGATGGTGCGAATCCTTCAATATCTGCTATAAAAGCTATAGCTGCTTACGCCCGTCCAGCGAGGACATTAAACTTGATTCATTTAAAATTTATAAAAATCAGGCTTTTTGTGCAATGTCGGAAGCAATTCGCTCGGAAAACGCTTCAATGGACATTACGCCAAGGTCTTTATTACCCCGGGCACGCACTGAAACTGCGCCTGCGGCCATTTCCTTGTCGCCTACAACAAGGATGTAAGGCTGCTTTTGCAATGCGTGCTCTCGTATTTTATACGTAATTTTTTCGTTGCGTAAGTCAAGGTTGACCCTAAGGCCTTGATTTTGCAGCGTTTTAGCAACGCATTTAGCGTAATCAGCTTGTGAATCTGTAATGGTCAGCAGGGAAACTTGTTCCGGCGCCAGCCAGGTCGGCAGTGCGCCGGCGTGCTCCTCAATCAAAATTCCAATGAACCGTTCGAGGCTGCCGACAATCGCCCGGTGCAGCATGACAGGGCGATGGCGGGCGCCGTCTTCGCCGACATACTCCGCATCCAGCCGCTCTGGCATCGAGAAATCGACCTGGATCGTGCCGCACTGCCACTGCCGGCCAATCGCATCTTTTAGCGTGTATTCGATTTTCGGGCCGTAAAAGGCACCCTCGCCCGGCGAAATTTCAAAGTCGCAGCCTGAAGCGCGCAGGCTTTCAATCAGCGCGGCCTCGGCCTTGTCCCAGCTTTCGTCGGAGCCGATACGGGCATCGGGTCGGGTGGCGACTTTGTAGATGATGTTTTTGAAGCCGAAGTCGGTATAGACTTTTTGCAGCAGCGTCGTGTAATCAACGCACTCTTTAAGAATCTGTTCTTCGGTACAAAAAATGTGGCCGTCGTCTTGCGTAAAGCCGCGCACGCGCATGATGCCGTGCAGGCCGCCGGTAGGCTCATTCCGGTGGCACTGGCCGAACTCGCCGTAGCGCAATGGCAAATCGCGGTAGCTCTTGATGCCCTGCTTGAATATGAGGATATGGCCAGGGCAGTTCATCGGCTTGAGGGCGAAATCGCGCTTTTCGCTCTCGGTCGTGAACATGTTGTCGCGGTATTTGTCCCAGTGGCCTGTTTTTTCCCACAACGTCTTGTCCAGGAGTTGCGGGCCCTTGACTTCCTGGTAACCGTTGTCCTGGTAGACCTTGCGCATGTACTGCTCAACGCCCTGCCAGACCGTCCAGCCCTTGGGGTGCCAGAACACCAGACCCGGCGCATGGTCGTCAATATGGAACAGATCAAGTTCCTTGCCCAGCTTGCGGTGGTCGCGCTTGTCGGCTTCTTCGAGCATCGTCAGATACTGTTGCAGCTCGTCCTTGGAGGCCCAAGCCGTGCCGTAAATGCGCTGCAGCATCTCGTTGCGGTGATCGCCGCGCCAGTAAGCGCCGGCCACCTTCATGAGCTTGAAGAATTTCAGTTTGCCGGTGCTCGGAACGTGCGGGCCGCGGCACAAATCCTCAAACGCGCCCTCGCGGTAGAGCGAGACATCTTCATTGGCCGGAATGCTGGCGATGATTTCAGCCTTGTAATGCTCGCCCATGCTTTTAAAATGCGCCACGGCTTCATCGCGGGGCAACACCCGGCGGGTGACAGGCTCATCCTTGGCGACGAGTTCGGTCATGCGCTTTTCGATGGCGACCAGATCTTCTGGCGTGAACGGGCGCTTGTAGGAAAAATCGTAGAAAAATCCATTCTCAATCACCGGCCCGATGGTGACCTGCGCTTCGGGAAACAGCTCCTTGACCGCATACGCCAGCAAGTGGGCCACGCTGTGGCGAATCAGTTCCAGGCCGTCAGCATCCTTGGCCGTGATGATGGAAACCGCACTGTCCTGACTGATGAGATAGCTGGTATCGACCAGCTTGCCGTCGACCTTGCCGCCCAGGGCTGCCTTGGCCAGTCCGGTGCCGATGGACGCGGCAACTTCAGCCACGGTAACGGCTTGAGGGTAGTCGCGTTTGGAACTGTCAGGGAGCGTGATTTGGATCATGGTGTCGAAAACAAAAATGAAAAAGCGCGGACGAGCCGCGCTTGAAAGCTTAAAGCCGGGATGGCGCGATTTTACGCCGCCCCGGATGGGACTTCAGGTCAGTGGAACTGCTCTTCTTCGGTCGAGCCGGTCAGCGCGGTCACGCTGGACTTGCCGCCCTGGATCACGGTGGTCACTTCGTCGAAGTAACCGGTGCCAACTTCCTGCTGATGCGACACAAAGGTGTAGCCACGGCCACGGGCTGCGAATTCGGGCTCTTGCACCTTCTCGATGTAAGCCGTCATGCCGCGAGCGACATAGTCCTGCGCCAAGTCGAACATGTTGTACCACATGGAGTGGATGCCGGCCAGCGTGATGAACTGGTACTTGTAACCCATGGCGCCGAGTTCTTTCTGGAACTTGGCAATGGTCGCGTCGTCCAGGTTCTTCTTCCAGTTGAACGATGGCGAGCAGTTGTAAGCCAGCATCTTGCCGGGGTGAACCGCATGCACGGCATCGGCGAATTTCTTGGCGAATTCGAGGTCAGGCGTGCCGGTTTCGCACCACACCAGGTCGGCGTAATGGGCGTAGGCCACGGCGCGCGAGATGGCTTGGTCCATGCCCTTGCGGGTCTTGTAGAAACCTTCGGCGGTGCGTTCACCGGTGATGAATGGCTTGTCGTTTTCGTCATAGTCGCTGGTCAGCAAGTCGGCGGCTTCGGCATCGGTACGGGCAATCACCAGGGTAGGCACGCCGCAAACGTCGGCCGCCATGCGGGCAGCGATGAGTTTCTGGCAGGCCTCGGCGGTGGGCACCAGCACTTTGCCGCCCATGTGGCCGCATTTCTTGACGGAAGCCAGCTGGTCTTCAAAGTGAACGCCGGCGGCGCCGGAATTGATCATGGCCTTCATCAGTTCAAACGCGTTCAGCACGCCGCCAAAACCGGCTTCGGCATCGGCCACGATAGGCGCGAAGTTGTCGATGTAGCCCGCGTCGCCAGCATCAATGCCCTTGGAGTGCTGGATTTCGTCGGCACGGCGGAAGGTGTTGTTGATGCGCTCGACGACTTTTGGCACCGAGTCCACCGGGTACAGCGACTGGTCGGGGTACATGGCGGCGTAACCGTTGTTGTCGGCGGCGACTTGCCAGCCCGACAGGTAAATGGCCTTGACGCCGGCTTTCACCTGCTGCATCGCCTGGCCGCCTGTCAGCGCGCCGAGGCAGTTGACGTAAGGCTCGTTATTCACCAGGCCCCAGAGCTTTTCAGCGCCACGGCGAGCCAGCGTGTGCTCGATGGGGAAGGAGCCGCGCAGGCGAACCACATCGGCGGCGCTGTAGCCGCGCTTGATGCCTTTCCAGCGTGGGTTGGTGGCCCAGTCTTTTTCGAGGGCTTCGATTTGCTGGTCGCGGCTGAGTTGCTCGGTAAGGCTTTGTGGCATGTTGAACTCCGTTAGTTGAAAAAGAAAGTGGCTTTATTTTAAGTCTTCTACAAGACTTAACTCATCTCTTATGTCTTATATAAGACTAAATATTTCCATAAAAATCAAATACTTAGAAGACTATTTCGTAATGCGGAAAATATTTCCTCATTGCGATGATTGACCTTGGTTTTATTTTCATGGTTATTTCATATCGTGGTAAAAATTTCTGACTTGTGAAACTCCAAGCAGCCCGTGATGCCCTGCATGCCACGGCCTCGCCACTTGATCACAGGACGCCACGGCTCATGCGGCACTGAGCGCCGTCAGTTCGGCCCGGGTGGCCGCTGAAATCTCGCGTTCACGCTGCCGGATTTTGCGTGCCACCCAGACGCTGTAGCCAACGATGACCATCGTCACGGTGGCGATGAGCAAGGTCGCGGCCGCGTAGATGGTCGGGTTGATGCCGCGCCGCGCATAGCCAAAAATCACCTGCGGCAGCGTGTTGACACCAGGCCCGGACAAAAATTCGGCAATCACCACATCATCGAATGACAGGGTGAAAGACAGCAGGAAAGCCGCCAGGATGGCCTGGAAGATGTTGGGCAGTGTGATCAGAAAAAACACCTGGTGTGGCCGCGCACCCAGGTCCATGGCGGCCTCTTCAATCGAGCGATCCACTTCCAGCAGCCTTGACTGGACGACCACCATGGCATACGCCATGCCCAGCAGCGTATGGCCCAGGATGATGGTGAGCATGCCGCGCTGAGGCCAGCCCAGGAAATTTTGCGCACCGACCATCAACAGGAGCAGCGACAGGCCAATGACGACTTCGGGCATAACCAGCGGCGCGTTGACCATGCCGGAGAAAGCGGTACGGCCTGGAAAACGGCGGTAGCGCACCAGCACAAAGGCGCAAAACGTGCCCAGCGTGGCAGACAGCAGGCCGGACACCATGGCGATTTTCAGCGACAGCCAGAAGCCGTCCACGATCTTGGTGTCGCGCGTTAATGCCTCATACCAGCGCAGCGAAAAACCGGTGAATACCGCATCCTGGCGGGTGCTGTTGAACGAAAAGACGATCATGAAAATCAGCGGCAGGTACAAGAACAGGTAGACCAGCGCCAGCCACAGCTTGCCGAAATGCTTTTCCAGAAAATGTTTCATGGTCGGGCTACTTTCCTGGCTCGGCCGCATCGCCGGTGTAGTGGTAATAAATCGCCAAGGGCACGACGATCAGCCCGATCATGACCACCGCCAGCGCTGTTGCCCGGGGCCAGTTGTTGCTGGTGAACATCTCGTCCCAGACCACGCGTCCGATCATGATGTTTTCAGGACCGCCCAGCAGTGAAGGAATCACAAATTCACCGACGCAGGGAATGAACACAAGCATGAAGCCGGCGATGATGCCGGCCCGCGACAGCGGCACCGTGACCAGCCAGAAGGCTTCGAGGGGCGAGGCGCCCAGGTCATAGGCCGCTTCCAGCAGGCGAAAATCCATCTTCACCAGGTTGGCGTAGAGCGGCAGCACCATGAAAGGCAGATAGACATAGGTCATGCCCACCAGCATGGACACATCGGTGTACAGGAGCTGGAAGGGTTCAGCCGTGAATCCAAGCGCCATGAGCGCCTGGTTGAGCACGCCCTGGTCGGCCAGGATGCCCTTCCAGGCATAGACACGCAGCAGGAACGAGGTCCAGAAAGGCAGCATCACCATCATCAACAGCGCAGGCCGCACGCTCAATGGTGAGCGCGCAATGAAATAGGCGAACGGATAGCCAACCGCCAGGCACAGCACGGCGGTGCACAGCGCATACCACAGCGAGCGCAGATAGGCCTCGATGTAAATCGTCTGGAACAGCGCGCCGCCTTCGCTGCTGCGAAAAATCGAACCGTAGTTCTCGTACTTGAGCTTGAGCAGGCCGGTTTGCGCATCCCAGATCGGCTTGAAGGGATTGATGTCGTTGCCTATGTCGACAAAGCTGATGTACAGCAGGATCAGGAAGGGCAGGAAGAAAAAAATGATCAGCCACAGATAAGGCACGCCAATCACGAAGCGTTTGCCCGGCATGGGAAAGGTGGATGCAGCCATGGCGCTGGTTTTTCCTTTAATCACGCAGCACAATGCCGGCGCGGTCGTCCCACCAGAAAAACACACTGTCTTCCCAGGTGATGTTGCTCACGTCCTGACGCGAGGTATTGGCCTCGGTGATGCGCACCCGGGAGCCGTCGCTGGCCAACACGATGTAGGTGTTGTAGGAGCCAAAGTAGGCAATTTCCTGGACCTTGCCGGTGAAGACATTGCGGTCCGCCGCCGGGCGCTGCTTGCTGATCCCGATTTTCTCGGGCCTCACGGCAATGGCCAGCGGCATGTTCAGCGTGCCGCTCACCCCGTGGCCGACCTGGATTTCACCGATGCCGGTCACCGCAGCGCAGCGGTCGGGTTCGTCCACGCTGAGCCGGCCTTCGAACATGTTGACGTTGCCGATGAAGTCCGCGACAAAGCGGTTGGCCGGATGCTCATACACCTCTTCGGGCGTGCCCACCTGCAACACCCTGCCCTTGCTCATCACGGCGATACGGCCGGCCATGGTCATGGCTTCTTCCTGGTCGTGGGTCACCATCACGCAGGTCACGCCGACTTTCTCGATGATGTTGACGAGTTCGAACTGGGTCTGCTCGCGCAGTTTCTTGTCGAGCGCCCCCAGCGGTTCATCGAGCAGCAGCAGCTTGGGCCGCTTGGCCAGGCTGCGGGCCAGGGCGACGCGCTGCTGCTGGCCGCCGGAGAGCTGGTGCGGCTTGCGTTTGGCGTAGGGGCCCAGTTGCACCAGGTCGAGCATTTCGCCCACGCGCTGCTGGATCTGGGCCTTGGGCAGGCCTTCACGCTTCAGGCCAAAGGCAACGTTCTCCCAGATGTCGAGGTGCGGAAACAGCGCGTACGACTGGAACATCATGTTGATCGGGCGCTCATAGGGCTGCAGGCCGGCCACGTCCTCGCCACCCAGCAGGATCCGGCCGGAACTGGGCTTTTCGAAGCCCGCCAGCATGCGAAGCAGGGTGGACTTGCCGCAGCCCGAACTGCCCAGCAGGGCAAAAATCTCGCCCCGGTTCACCGACAGCGACACCTCGTCCACCGCCACCGCTTCGTCAAAGCGCTTGATCAGTTTCTCGGTGACCAGATAGCCTGCTTTTCCATCGTTTTCTGCCATGCATCCATCCCTGCGTTTGTTCGTATTTGGGGAAACCACAGCGCAATCCCACTGGCCGAAAAACCGATTTTCGGCATCAAAAAAGCCTTTACCGCACGACCAGTGTGCCCAGTCAGCTATTGATTCAGTAGCACAGCATCACTGGCCGCATGCCATGCCATGACCGAAATCCAGGGTGGGCGCACGCAGCAGGGGCTGCCATCCTGGCTGCAAATTCCGGGGCCAGACCCCGGAAATGAACGTCACCTGCCTTTTTTGACGCTGTTGTAGGCGTTGGCCAGGGCTTCGCGGGCTTCATTGGTGAAACTGCTGGGCGCGATCATCTTGCTGAAATACGCGGGCTCGACAAAGATGGTCTTGTTGCCTGAAATTTCCGGCTTGATCTGCGCAATGGCCGCCTTGTTGGCCGTGGGATAGTTCATCGTGTTGGTCACCGACGCGGCGTTTTCAGGCCGCAGGTAGAAATCGATGAAGGCCTGGGCATTGTTCGGATGCTTGGCGTCCTTGGTCAGCGCCATGGTGTCGGCGAAAAGCAGCGCGCCAGTGCTTGGCAGCAGGGCTTCGATAACGTCCTTCGAGCCGTTTTCCCTGGCGCGGTTGGCGGCGATGTTGATGTCGCCCGACCAGCCGATGACCGCACAGGCCTTGCCGCCGGCCACGTCATCGATCATGGTGGCGCTGAACAGGCGTACATCCTTGCGTACCTTGAACAGCATTTCGGCGGCTGCCTTGAAGTCGGCCGGATTGTTCGAATAGGCATCCTTGCCGATGTAATGCAGCGCCACCGGCATGATTTCGGTGGGCGAATCCAGGTAGGCAATGCCGCAGGACTTGAGCCTGGCGGTGTATTTCGGATCAAACACCAGGTCCCAGGCGTTTTCCGGCATGGGCATGCCGGCCAGCGCCTTGTCAACCTTGGTCTTGTTGATGCCCACGGTGGTGAAGCCCCAGGCCCAGGGCACCAGGTACTTGTTGCCCGGGTCGGCCTTGGTCAGGGTGTTCATGATGGCCGGCTCCAGATTGGCCAGGTTGGGAATCCTGGTCTTGTCCAGCGGCTGCAGCAGCCCGCCTTCGATCTGCGACTTGGCAAACACCGTGCCGGGCACCACGATGTCGTAACCGGTGTTGCCGGCCACCAGCTTGGCATGCAGCGCCTCGTTGGTCTCGAAGGTGTCGTAGTTGACCTTGATGCCGGTTTCCTTTTCAAAGGCGGCGGTCATGCCTTCGGGAATGTAATCGGGCCAGTTGTAGATGTTGAGCACCTTCTCCTCGGCATTGACCGGCAGCGCAGGGGCCGAAGCCACCGGCGCTGGCGCAGGGGCAACCGCGACCGGCTCCTCTTTTTTGCCGCAGGCCGACAGCAAGAGAGCCGACACGGCCGTCACCAGTACAAGTTTTTTCATGTTGGAAATGACTCCGGAGAAAGGTAAAAAACGAACGCGACGCAACGCCAGAAAATGGCTGCCATGCGCCCCGTGGGCGATGCAATATCCGGACCAGCCAGAGTCCGACGCATTGCAACAAATATTCTATTCAATCCATCTGACGGGCAGCCTGTAAATCGGCCAGGGTGGCGTCCAGGCAACTGCGGATCAGCGCGATCATTTCATCGATCTGCGCATGGGTCATGACCAGCGGCGGCGCAATGATCATGCGGTCGCCCACGGCGCGCATGATCAGCCCCAGCCGGAAGCAGTGGCCACGGCACAGCATGCCGACGCCCAGTTCGGGGTCGAAGGCTTCGTGCGTTGCCTTGTTTTTGGTCAGCACCAGCCCGGCCATGAAGCCGCAGGTCTCGGCCAGCCCCACCAGCGGATGTTCGCCCAGTTCGGCAAAGCGTTCGGCCAGATAAGGGCCAATGTCGTCCTTGACACGCCCGGGCAGGTTTTCCTTTTCCATCAGGTCCAGGTTGGCCAGTGCCACGGCACAGGCCACCGGATGGCCGCTGTAGGTGTAGCCATGGTTGAACTCGCCGCCCTGCTCGATCAGCACCTCGGCCACCCGGTTGCCCACCATCACGCCGCCCAGCGGGATGTAGCCGCTGGTCACGCCCTTTGCAAAGGTCACCAGGTCGGGCCGGTAGCCGAATTTTTCATAGGCAAACCAGTGGCCCACCCGGCCAAAGGCGCAGATCACCTCGTCGCTGATCAGCAAGATGCCGTACTTGTCGACGATGCGCTGGATCTCGGGCCAGTAGCTGTCGGGTGGAATGATCACGCCGCCGGCGCCCTGCACCGGCTCGGCGATGAACGCTGCCACCTTGTCCGCGCCTAACTCCAGGATTTTTTCTTCCAGCCAGCCGGCAGCGCGCAGGCCGAATTCGGCGCTGGTCTCGCCCGGCTGGCCGAGTTCGTAAAAATACGGCTGCCCGATGTGGGTGATGTTGGGTATCGGCAAGTCGCCCTGCGCATGCATGCCGGACATGCCACCCAGCGAGGCGCCGGCCATGGTGCTGCCGTGGTAGCCATTGATGCGGCCGATGATGACCTTGCGCTCCGGCTGGCCCAGCAGGTCCCAGTAGCGGCGCACCATGCGCACGTTTGAGTCGTTGCTCTCGGAGCCGCTGCTGGAATAAAACACATGCTTGAAGCTGCGGCCGCCCACCTCGGGCGCCAGTGCTGCGAGGCGGGTCGCCAGTTGCACCGCCGGCACGTTGGTGGTCTGGAAAAAGCTGTTGTAGTAAGGCAGCGTCATCATCTGCCGGTAGGCGGCGCTGGCCAGTTCCTCACGGCCATAGCCCACATTGACGCACCACAGGCCGCTCATCGCGTCGAGGATCTTGTGGCCTTCGGAATCCCAGACATAGATGTTCTCGGCCCGGGTGATGACCCGTGCGCCGCGTGCCTCCATGTCCTTGAAGTCGGTGAAGGGATGCAGGAAATGCTCACGATCCAGTGACTGGATCAGGGCGGTATCGACAGGGGTGTTCATGGTGGGCGGCTCTCGGTTGCGGTGAATCGGTGAATGGGTGGGGTTGGGGGCTTACACCAGCAGCAGCAGGTGTTCACGCTCCCACGGAGAGATCACCTTCATGAACTCGGCGAACTCCATTTCCTTGATTTCGGAATACACCGTGA
This sequence comes from Polaromonas sp., assembly GCF_010365105.1. Classification (GTDB taxonomy): domain Bacteria; phylum Pseudomonadota; class Gammaproteobacteria; order Burkholderiales; family Burkholderiaceae_C; genus Polaromonas. The sequence goes on from NZ_JAAFGZ010000017.1 coordinate 80,536, forward strand.
CGAAATCACGGCCCAGCACTTCATGCAGGTCCGACTCGCGGCGCAGCCAGTCCAGCGCCTCGCCCAGGCTGCGCGGCAGCGAATACGGCGACAGGTAGGCATCGCCCTTCATTTCGGGCTTGGGCTTGATCTTGTTCTTGATGCCCAGGTAGCCGCAGGCCAGCGTCATGGCCAAAGCGATGTACGGATTGGCATCGGCGCCGATGACGCGGTTTTCCACCCGGCGGGCCTGCGGCGTGGCAATCGGCGAGCGAATGCCCACCGTGCGGTTGTCATGCCCCCAGGCGATGTTGATCGGCGCGGCCGTGTCCCGCGAGAGCCGCCGGTAGCTGTTGACATAGGGCGCGACCAGCGCCATGGCGGCCGGAATGTAGCGCTGCAGCCCGCCGATGTAATGAAAGAAAGCCTCCGACTCGCTGCCATCCTTGTTGCTGAAGATGTTCAGACCGGTTTGCTTGTTCAAGATACTCTGGTGCACATGCATGGCGCTGCCGGGCTCGGCCGCAATCGGCTTGGCCATGAAGGTTGCATACATGTTGTGGCGCAGCGCCGCTTCACGCACCGTGCGCTTGAACAGGAACACCTCGTCGGCCAGCCCCAGCGGATGGGCATGGAAAAAATTGATTTCCATCTGCCCCGCGCCGACTTCATGAATCAGCGTATCGACGTTGAGTTCCATCTTTTCGCAGTAGTCGTAGATGTCCTCGAACAGCGGGTCAAACTCGTTCACCGCGTCGATGCTGTAGGCCTGACGCGAGGTTTCGGCCCGGCCGCTGCGGCCAATCGGCGGGCGCAGCAGGGTGTTGGGGTCGGTGTTGCGGGCCACCAGGTAAAACTCCAGTTCGGGCGCCACCACCGGCACCAGGCCCTCGGCTTCATACAGTTCGCACACCCGGCGCAGCACGCTTCTGGGCGCAAACGGCACCAGCTTGCCGGCCGGATCAAAACAGTCGTGGATGACCTGCGCCGTCGGGCTCGACGCCCACGGAACAATCCGCGCCGTGGACGGGTCGGGGCGCAGGTGCATGTCCTTGTCGGTCGGGCTGATCACATCGTAATAAGGGCCGCTCTCGGGAAACTCGCCGGTCACGCCCATGGCCACCACCGCTTCGGGCAGGCGCATGCCCCGGTCTTCGGTGAACTTGCCGCGCGGCAGGATCTTGCCCCGGGCCACGCCGGTCAGGTCGGGCACCAGGCATTCGACCTCGGTGATCCTGCGTTCATTCAGCCAGTTTTCAAGTTCCGTGAAGGTTGTTGCCTTGCTCATGCTCATGTTCAGACTCATCGCGCACTCCTGTTTTTTTTCGACGCATGTCGGTGGATTGGAATAACCTGGATTCAGTGGCCGGCGCTGGCCCTTTCCCGTGTGCGGCTGGCATGGCGGCGCTCGCAGGCCTGGCCAAAGGCCGCAAAGATGGCTTGGTAAAAAGGATTTTCCTGGCAGTTCCACTCGGGATGCCATTGCACCGCACAGGCAAACTCGGCGGCGCCCTCGATCTCGAAGGCCTCGACCAGGCCGTCGGAAGAATGCCCCAGCGCGCGCAGTCCGTCAGCCAGCCGGCCAATGCCCTGGCCATGCAGCGAATTGACCTGGGCCGTGTCGCTGCCGGCCCATTGCGCAAATGCGCAGCCGGGCACGAAACGGACCTCATGCGCAGGTCCGTAGGCTTCTTCAAGGCTGACGCCTGCGGGATCGCGATGATCAAAGCGCCCTTCCCGCGCATGCACGCTCTGCTCCAGCGAGCCGCCCAGCGCCACATTGATTTCCTGGAAACCGCGGCAAATGCCCAGCAGCGGCACACCGGCGTCCCGGCACGCCCGCACCAGCGCCAGCGTGAGCGCATCGCGCTGCGGGTCCAGCGGCAGGCCGGCATCGAGCACGTCCTGGCCGAAATGGGATGGATGAACATTCGACGGCGAGCCGGTCAGCATGACGCCATCGACCAGCCCCAGGAGCGCCGGTAACTGGGCCACATCGGCCAGGGGGAACATCACCGGCTGGGCGCCGGCGCATTGCCTGACGGCGCGGGCATATTTCTCGCCCAGTACCAGGAACGGGAACTGGTGCCCTTCCTCACCCAGAAGCCGGTGGTCGGCCGGCAGCCACACCAGCGGCAGGTGAAGGTGCTGCGAAGAAATCGACGGGGTTTGCCGCATGGAGTGGTGGGTGTTAAGGAGTTCCAGCCAGTGTAACCAGCCCCTCACGAAGCTGCGCCGCGCCAGGGTGGCGTAGCTGCGGGTGCTTCACGGTGCACAACAGGATGCCCGCCGCTTCATCCTCATGGCCGGCACACAGCTGTCGATTGCCCTGCGCATGGAGTGGCTGGCAGGCCATGGCGACCCGGTGTGGATGCAAGACCCGGCCTGCCGGAGCGCCGTCAAGGCACTGGCAGCCGGCGTCTTGCGACTGCATCCGGTGGCTGTCAATGGCGAACTCATGGTGCCAGCCAATGGAAGCCGGCAATGCCGCGTCGGGTGGTGCGGGCCATTCAGAAAAAATTTCCGTACAGGAAAGTCTAATTTTCAAGCCAAATCAGCCTTTTCCGCTTTATGGATGGGCACAAGCTGCTATCTTTTTTATATAAAAAACGATTTTAAAGGATGCGGTTTTCGTGTCCGGTTCAAGCCTGTCAGTCGAAAAATTGAAACACCCAGTGTGATTCAAGCGTGCCTCGTAACAGATTTCAAGGGTTTTTACCATCGATAAGGACCTCATGAGATTGGTCCGTTTGGGGGGTTGCGACAGCAAAACTATCAAATTAACATTTGTTTTATCAGGTTTATTTTCAAGGTCTCGGCTTATATGTTATAAGGCTTCGCCTTGAAACTGAGCATTACCCCATCAGGACGTTTGACATGGCAGTTTTAATGGTACCCAGTTCGCTGCGCCGGTACACCCACCAACAAAGCCGTATCAGGCTTTCGGTCAGCTCCGTCGAGGAGGCGCTCAGGCGTTTTTCAGAAGAGTCCAGCGAGCTTCGAAATCACCTGTTCAGCGGTCAGGCCTTGCGCAAGTTCATCGTGGTGTGCAAAAACGGCCAGGACATCCGGCTTCTCGATGGATTGCAAACTTTGGTGAACGATGACGATGAAGTCCAGATCATTGCGAGCGTGGCGGGCGGATGAACGCGCTGTTGCAGCCTGCCACGCTGCCAGAACTCACCAGCAGCGAGCTCAGGCGTTTCAACCGCCAGATCATCCTGCCCGAATTCGGCATTGAGGCACAGCGGCTACTCAAGGCAGGCAGTGTGCTGCTGGTTGGCCTGGGTGGCCTGGGCAGCCCGGCGTCGCTCTACCTGGCGGCTGCAGGCGTCGGGCGAATCGGCCTGGTGGACGCCGATGTGGTCGAAGAAACCAATCTCCAGCGCCAGATCGTGCATGGCCACTCTTCGCTCGGACGCCTGAAAAACGAAAGCGCTGAAGCACGCATGCTGGACCTCAACCCGCACGTCCAGATCGAACGTCACGATGTGCGCCTGGGCATCGACAACGCGCTGGAAATCATTTCCCGCTACGACGTGATCATTGACGGCTCGGACAATTTCCCGACCCGCTACCTGGTCAATGATGCCTGCGTGAAGCTCGGCAAACCTGATGTCTATGGCGGTGTGCTGCGTTTTGACGGTCAGCTCAGCGTCTTCGATGCGCGCACCGGCCCGTGCTACCGCTGCCTGTTTCCCGAGCCGCCGCCGCAGGAGTTCGCACCCAATTGCGCTGAAGCCGGCGTGCTGGGCGTGCTGCCCGGCGTGATCGGATCGCTGCAGGCGACCGAGGCCCTCAAGCTGCTGAGCGGCATTGGCTCTCCCTTGATCGGCCGCATGCTGATCTATGACGGGCTGGACTTGAGCTTCAACACGGTCCAGATTGCCAAGGACCCCGATTGCCCGGTCTGCAGCCACGCTCCGCAGGACATCGTGCTCAGGGAGACCGTCATGGTTTGTGCTGCGCCGGCCGGCCGGTCCATCTCGCCTGGCGGACTCCAGGCCAGGCTGCAGGCGCAGGACGACCTGGTCATCGTCGATGTGCGCAATCCGGCCGAATGGCTGCCGGGCCGGATTCCGGGTGCCATGGGGTGGCCCAAGCCCGAACTTGAACGCGCGCTGCAGGAGCCGGGTGCCGCGCCGCTGCCCAGGGATCGCGACATCGTGCTGGTTTGCCAGAGCGGCATGCGCAGCAACAGCGTCATCCAACTGCTGGTCGCGGCAGGCTATGACCCGTTGCGGCTGTACAACCTCGAGCAAGGCATGGCGGCATGGCCGGGGGATGTTCAGCTTGTCTGACATAGGGGCTGCAACCCTGCCCCGGCGCCAGTGTTGCTGAACAACCATCCACACGCGGCGCAGCCAGCAGTGGCATCCAGCCGCAACGGATTTTTTGAAAGGATGGTTCTTCATGCCCATGGATGCAGCCTGCCGCATGGCCACCAGCGACGACCTGATTCGCCGGATCGCCACCCTTGCGCCGACCGGAACCCCCATCACGCCGGCTATTGCCGAACAACTCCAGGCAGCGACCGAAGCCCTGATGGCGCTTGCCAGGGCCGAAGGAAAGCTCGAACAGAGCCCCATGACACTGGCGATGGAGCGCACGGTGGACCTGCACCGCGAAGCTGCCGAAAATAGGCTCAGGGGGCAGCGCGTGCTGGTCACCGGCGGTGCCGGCTGCGTCGGCTCGCACCTGATCCCCTTGCTCTTCGATTTGGGTGCGATGGAAATTGCCATTGCAGATATTGCCGTCGAGACCGGCAGCATTGCCAGGGACGCAGCCGGTGCGAGTTGGCCCGCCGGACAACTGAAGCACTGCCACGTCGATATCCGCGATGCCGCTGCGCTCGATGCCGTGTTTTCCCAGGTCAGGCCACACATTGTTTTCCACCTGGCCAGCATCCGCGAGCCCGGGCGGGCCGAGGCGGTGGTGCGCGAGGCCATTGAAACCAATGTGTTCGGTACGCGCAATGTGATCAGCGCCTGCCTGCGCCATGGCGTGGGGGATGCCATTTATTCCTCCACCGGCAAGTGTTTTGCCTACGTGTCCGATCACGTTTACACCGGCAGTAAAAAACTGGCCGAGGCGCAGTGGGTCGCCGTCGCGCGCCGCAGCCACTCGACGCGGTTTCGCTTTACGCGTTTCACGCATGTCATGGAAAACGGCGTGGTGACACAGGACATCCTGGACGGCATTGCCAAGGGGCTGGTCGGCCTGCACGGCCCGGACCGCTATTTCAACGTCCAGAACTTGCGGCAGGCGGGCCACCTTCTGGTCAATGCCCTGGCGCTGGCCGAGCAGACACCTGCCGATGGTTTCTGGGCAGCGGTCGATCTGGGCTGGCCGGTGAACACGCTGGAACTCGCCCTCTACCTTGTCCAGCGCAGCGGCAAACCGGTGGCCTTGCATTTTCTGGGCGTTCCCAAGGGCTATGACGAAGTCTTCTTCCGGGGCCAGTTCTGCTGGAGTGGTGAAACCACCTATCACCCGCTCGTCAATGCGCTTGAAGCGCACGGCGGCTTTGACGACCGCAGCGGCACCATGGTCGGTGCGCGTGTGCTGCCTTTCAGCGAAGACGCGCTGGCCACTGAATTGGACATGCTCAAAAAAGCGCTGGACGACCACACACTCGACGTCCTGGCCGTCAAGGCGGCGCTGGTGCATGCGGTGTGCGGCCTGGCCCGGTCCATCTTTGCCGCAGCAGACCTGCCCCTCCTCATTGACGTGCTCTGGTGGGGTGCAGCCCCGGCCTGGGCCGGGACTTCAAGCGCCGAGGCCAGTCGCTTCGAGGCCGTCATCCATTTGCTGGCCGACACGGTGATCGCCAAGCTGCGCCAGGCCAACGCGCCGATGTCGATGGCAAACCGGCAAAAGCTGGAAGAGGTGAGGCAGACCCTTACACGAATTCCCGGCCTTGCAGACCAATCCGGAAGCCTGGGGCGCTTGCTTGAAAGCTCGGGCGCGACGGTGTCGATGAATTAGTCCATCGGCTGACTCCCCGGCACACCGCGTGCCTTGCCGTCAACCCAGGGCAGCCCGTTTTGCCAGTGAATGCCGGACGCATACAGGCCGGGCCAGAAAACCAGGGCATGCCTTGATACGATACTTTGTTTCAAGCGGCTGACGTGACGGCCTGTGACGCCACGGGCCATGACGGCCGCGCATCCGCAAGGCAAGGCAAATGAACATCATCCTGACAAAAGACCCGCGATTTTTACTGCGCCTGGCCGCGCCTGACGACGCGGCCCTTGTGGTGGATTTCATGAAAAAACTGGGCGCCTACCAAAAGATGGCCGACAAGATCACCGCCACGGCCGAAGGCATACGCCAGTTGCTGGCCGACAAAAAGGGCGAAGCGGTGTTTGGCCTGTATGACAGCCAGCCGGTCGGTTTCGTTTATTTTTGCCAGACCTCGTCTGCCTTCACCGGGCAGTCAGGGCTGTATATCGACGCTTTCCTGATCGACGACGCCATGCGCGCCCGGGGACTGGGCAAAACCATGATGGCCTTCATGTCCAAACTTGCACTCGACCGGGGATGCCAGCGGCTGGAATGGGGATGCCTGGACTGGAACGAGCCCACCATCGGGTTCTACAAAAGCCTGGGCGCCACCGCCGTGGACGCCATGACCATTCACCGCTTCGGACCCGAACAGTTGAAGGCGAACGCCGCAGCGTTTTGATTCCGTTTTCATGTCAATACGAGCGTAGTAGGCGCGCTGCCAGCGCCGGTTCGGCTTTATTGCCACTGCAGAAAGCCACTTTTTTCCAAGCCTTTTTCCTGATCCTGTTCTGGAGTTTTCATCGTGCCGCACCGCCCCGCTTCCCCCTGGATTGCCTATGCCTGCCTTGCACTGAGCATGTCGCTGGTCGGCAGTTATGTCGCCCTGTCCAAGCCGCTGGTGGCCGCGTTGCCGGTGTTTTTGCTGGCCTGGCTGCGGTTTGGCATTGGCGGGCTGGCGATGGCGCACTGGCTGAAAAAGCCGGCCGGTGAAACGCCGATGAGCCCGCAAACCCGCCGGCTGGTTTTCCTGGAGTCCTTCCTGGGCAATTTTCTGTTCTCGATCTGCATGTTGTTCGGCGTGAGCCTGACCAGCGCGGTGGCCGCCGGGGTCATCATGGCGGCCATTCCGGCCACGGTGGCGCTTCTCAGCTGGGCCTTTTTGCGCGAGCGGATCAGCGGCCGTGTCTGGGCCGCCGTGGCCTGCGCGGTGCTCGGCATTGCCCTGGTGTCGCTCTCAAAAAGTGAGCTGCCTGCACAGATGGGTACTGCGCAAGAGGCCGATTTGGCATTAAAAAACGCCTGGTTGGGCAATCTGCTGCTGGTGGGCGCGGTGCTGTGCGAGGCGTCTTATGCGGTGATCGGCAAGAAGCTGACCGGCGTGCTCAGCCCCAAGCGCATCACGGCACTGATCAACCTGTGGGGCTTTGCCCTGGTCACGCCTTTCGGGCTGTGGATGGCCTGGGGCTTCGACTTTGCCACCGTCGCGCCGGCCAGCTGGGTGCTGCTGGTGTTTTATGCATTGGCCGCGAGCGTCTGGACGGTGTGGCTGTGGATGACCGGCCTGAAAACCGTGCCCGCCAACCAGGCCGGCGTGTTCACCGTGATGCTGCCGGTCAGCGCGGCGGCGGTGGGCGTCGGCGTGCTCGGCGAAAGCCTGAACGGCACGCAGGTCGGCGCCTTTGCGATTGCGCTGGTGGGTGTGGTACTGGCGACGCTGCCCCAGCGCAGGCAGCGCAAGCCGAATGCAGACACGTCATCGCCTTGAGGCCGCTTCAATGCGGCGGCAGTTGCGTGACGCCTTGAACTCTGCACGAATCGATCCCGGGTCAGGCCGGGGATGACAGCGTGTTTACCGGGGACAGCTCAAAAAACGGGCTGGTCGCCGAACGGACGGCTCACCGCACGTCAGGCGAACAGCGCCTTGTACTGCTCGCGCAAGACATTCTTCTGCACCTTGCCCATGGTGTTGCGAGGCAACTCGCTGACCACGAAGCATTGCTTGGGCACCTTGAAGTTGGCCATTTTTGACTTCATTTCGGCCATGATCTGTGCGCTGTCGAGCACGGCTCCTGGCTTCGCAATCACCACGGCCACGCCGACTTCGCCAAAGTCGGGGTGCGGCACGCCGACCACGGCGCTTTCAGCCACGCCCGGCAGCTCGTTGATAAAGCCTTCGATCTCGGCCGGATAGACGTTGTAGCCGCCGCTGATGATCAGGTCCTTGCTGCGCCCGACGATGGTGATGTAGCCGTCAGCATCAATTTTTCCGACATCGCCGGTCTTGAAATAACCGTCAGCGGTAAACTCTTCGGCGGTTTTCTCGGGCATGCGCCAGTAGCCCGAAAAGACATTCGGCCCTTGCACCTGGATATTGCCGATTTCGTCCACCGGCAGCGGCTGGCCCTCATCGCCCTGCACCCGCAGACTGACACCAGGCAGCGCAAAGCCGACCGTGCCGCCGCGCCGCTCGCCATTTTGGTAAGGGTTGGACGTCAGCATCGCGGTTTCGGACATGCCGTAGCGCTCCAGAATGGTCTGGCCGGTGCGCGCCTGCCATTCGCGAAAGGTCTCGATCAGCAGCGGCGCCGATCCCGCAATAAACAAACGCATGTTGCGGCAGGCGTCCAGCGTCAAGCCAGGCTCGGCCAGCAGCCGCACATACAGCGTCGGCACGCCCATGAACACGGTCGCTTCGGGCAGCTTTTCAATGACCTTTTTCGGATCGAATTTCGACAGCCAGATCATCTTGCTGCCGTTGATCAGCGCGCCGTGAATGGCGACGAACAGGCCGTGGACATGAAAAATCGGCAAGGCATGGATCAGCACGTCGCCGCCCTCTTCCCGTGTCCGCCAGCCCCAGTAGTCTTTCAGCACGCGCGCATTGCTCAGCAGGTTGCCATGCGACAGCATCGCGCCCTTGCTGCGCCCGGTCGTGCCGCTGGTGTACAGGATCGCCGCCATGTCGTCCGGTTGCTTGACAGCCACTTCATGCCGGTCGCTGCAATGCGCGGCGCGCGCCAAGAGAGAGCCGCTGCGGTCGTCATCGAGCGTGAAGACGTTCTGCGTGCCGGCCTTGAAGGCGATCTTGCTGACCCAGCCAAAATTGGCACTGCTGCAGGCCACCACGGCCGGCTCGGCATTGCCGATGAAATACTCGATCTCGGCGCTCTGGTAAGCGGTATTCAAAGGCAAAAACACAAAGCCGGCACGCAGCGTGGCCAGGTACAGGACCATCGCCTCGACCGATTTCTCGACCTGCACGGCAATCCGGGCGCCTTCTGGCAGGCCCAGGGACTGCAGCAGATTGGCCATCATGGCGCTGCCATGCTCCAGGTCGCGCCATGAATACAGCAGGCCGCTGCCGGTTTCAATGGCGACTTCGTCCAGGTCGGCGGGAAAGGCGGCACGCAGCGCGGCAAACAGGTTGTGGTTGTTCATGGGATGAAAGATGTCAAAAATGAAGGATGCAGCCGTTCAGGCGCTGAACGCCGGCGGACGCTTTTCCATGAAGGCGGTGATGCCTTCACGGTGTTCGCCAGAGGCCGCATAGTCATAGGCAGTCGCTATTGTATTTATAGCTGCCTGTGCAGGTGGGACGTGCGCAAGCGCCCGAAATGATGCTTTATTCAGGCGTGCGGCCTGGGGCGCCAGTTGCAAGATGCGCCGGAGCCGTTCCTGCACTGCATCGTCCAGCGCATCGGCTGCCAGCACCTGGTTCAAAAAGCCGCGCTGCTTCATCTCGGCCGCGTCCAGCACTGCGGCCGACAGCAGCATTTCGCGCGCCGTCAGCTCGCCCACGGCGCGCATCACCAGCGCCGCCTCGCGCGGCGCCATAGGAAAGCCGAGCTTCGCAATCGGCGCGCCAAAACGCGCGCTGCCGGCAGCCAGCCGAATGTCGCAGCAGCTGGCAATCTCCACGCCGGCGCCCATGCAGTTGCCCTTGATCTGCGCGACGATGGGCACGTCGCAGTCGAGCATGGCCTGCAGCCCGCCCCAGACGTCGTTTTCATGAAAGTCGCGAAGGCTGGCCGGGTCGAAGCGGAAACCGGCGTATTCGGAAATGTCGCCGCCCGCGCAAAAGTTGCCGCCTTCCCCACGAACCAGCACACAGCGCACATCGCTTCGCTGCTGGATCGCTGCAAAAGCAGCGCGCAATTCGCGCCACATCAGCCGCGACATGGCGTTGAATTTGCCGGGATGCGACAGCGTGACCGTCGCCAGGAAACCAGAAACCTCAAAAAGAACAGCGCTACTCATCGAATCAATTTCCAGTAACAAAGGGAAGGCTTGGGAACGATTCCTTTCCAGCCAGGGCCGCGGAACCGGCTTTGCCGGGCCGCAGGCGCAGCGGCCCCCTCGGGGGGCAGCGAACCACGCGAAGCGGGGAGCGTGGGGGCAACACCCTAGTCCAGCTTGGCGCCGGAGGCCTTGACCACGGCCGCCCAGCGTTTGACTTCGGCGCTGACAAACGCGCCGAACTGCGCCGGCGTCAGGTTGCCGAACTCGGCGCCGTTGCTGGCCCAGATGGTTTTCAGCTCGTCAGTGGCAGCGACCTTGCGCAGGTCTTCGACGATGCGCGCCTGCACATCGGGCGGCGTACCCTTGGGCGCCCACATGCCATACCAGGTGGTGACGGTGTAGTCGGGCAGGCCGAGTTCGGTGGCGCACGGCACATTGGGGAAAGCCGGGTTGCGTTTGGCGCCCGAGACCATCAGCGCCTTGATGCGGCCCCCCTTGATGTGCGCCGCCGATGAACCCAGGCCGTCGAACATCATGTCCACGTTGCCCGAGATCAAATCCTGCAGCGCCGGCCCCGCGCCCCGGTAGGGAATGTGCGTGATGAAAGTCTGCGTCTGCTGCTTGAACAGTTCGCCCGCCAGGTGGTGCGACGTGCCCGCGCCGGCCGAGCCATAGTTGAAACCGCCCGGCTTGCCGCGCACCTGCGTCAAAAAAGCCTTGAAGTCGCCCGGAATGTTCTTCGGGTTGACGACCAGCACCTGCGGCACGTTGGCCATCAGCGCCAGCGGCACGAAGTCTTTTTCAATGTCGTAGTCGAGCTTGGGGTACATCGACGGCGCAATCGCATGGTGCACCGCGCCCATGAACAGGGTGTAGCCGTCGGGCTGCGCACGCGCCGCAATGCCGGCGCCCAAGGTGCCGCCGGCACCGCCCCGGTTGTCGATGATGAGCTGCTTGCCGGTCAGCTTGGCAAACTGCGCCGACAGCGGGCGGGCAAAGGCGTCGGTGCCGCCGCCGGCCGGAAACGGCACGATGACGGTGACCGGCTTGACCGGCCAGGCCGACTGGGCGTGGCTGGTCAAGGACAGCGCGGCCATGCCGGCTGTGGCGCCACGCAAGATGCTGCGGCGGGTGACGCTGTGCTCGAAGTGAAATGTCATGCGAGTCTCCTTTTTATTTCTGTTTTGGTGTTTTTCGGGCAAGCCGTCAAATATACAAATCATGAATCCCGGTGGATACCGGGACTTTCCCCTGCGCCAGCATCGCCCGGTGCTTGTCCAGGCGCTTGAGGTCATACAGGTAGTTCACCATCAGTCCGTACGATTGCCTGAGACCTTTGGGCGACGGGTCGGCGGCCCAGTTGAGCCGCTCGACCCGGGCACCGTTGCCCAGGTGGAACCGCGCCACCGGGTCGAGCGGCTGGCCGTCCTTCACCCCCTGCCCGAGGTAATGCGCAGCGCATTGCAGCAGCACCTGGCGCACGGGCGACTTTTCCGGCAAGTCCAGCGGATGTTCAATCGCTGCCAGAAAGCTGCCCTGCGTGGGCGCGCCGTTGCCGAGCGCCTGGCCCAGCGCCGCGCGTTCCTTGTCGGCCATTTTGTCGAGCAGCGATGCGGCATGCTTGCCAAGCCAGCTCCGCAAACCCGGAATCGGCGACAGCGTCGCAAACACCTTGAGCTTGGGAAATTCGTCCTTGAGCGTTTCCACCACGCGCTTGATCAGCGAGTCGCCGAAACTCACGCCGCGCAAGCCGGGCTGGGTGTTGCTGATCGAATAGAAAATGGCGGTTGTCGCCTTGTCCAGATCCGCTGCAGCCGCCTGTTCATCGAGCAGCGGCATGATGCCCTCGGCCATTTCATCGACCAGCGCAACCTCGACAAAAATCAAGGGCACGCCGGGCAGGCGCGGGTGAAAAAACCCATAGCAGCGGCGGTCGCTGTCCAGGCGGTTCTTCACATCGGCCCAGCTCTTGATGTCATGCACCGCTTCGTACTGGATCAGTTTTTCAATCAAGGAAGCCGGCGAATCCCAGCTGATGCGGCGCAGGTCCAGAAAGCCCACGTCGAACCAGGTCGAGAACATGTACTCCATTTCCACATCCAGCGCCATCAGCCGCTTGTCGGCCTTGAGGAAAGGCAGTATTTCGGCACGCAGCTCGACCAGGAACTGAACGCCCTGCGGGTACACGCTGAAGCGCTGGAGCAGGCGGCGGCGCGGCGACACGGTGGCGCGGCGGTAATGCACCTCGGCCACGGCTTCGTCGGGCGTGCCGACGGCGGCGGCAAACCGTGCCTGGGCTTCCTTCGTTTTTTGCGCATCGGCGACAAACATCTCGCTCATCAGCAGCCACAGGTCGCGGCGCTGCGCCAGCGGGGCACCAGCGTGCCAGGCGGCCACGTCCATGGCGCGGCGCCCGCCTTCGACCTCGCTCACGCGCGGGTCGATGATGGACTGGAGCTCCTCGAAGGCCCGGCGCAGCAGGCGCGGCGACAGCGCCTCGCCCTCCTGGCGCAGCGTGGCTTCGAGGCGCTCGGCAATGGAGCGGGCGAGCTGGCTTTCTTTGGCCGGCGGTGTTGCGGAGGTTCCGCTCGCATCCTGCGCCTCAGCTTGCGGTTTGGGCGAGGCGGCAGGCAGCAGGCGCGAGACACTGCGGCCAAGCCAGTTGGTGCTGCTCATGCTCGCGAGCCGCTGCGGGTTGCAGAGGCAGTTGCGTGCGCATCAAGCGCCTGGGGCGGCAATGAATTCCAGGCAAGAACCATGGAATGAACTCCTTGAAAGGGTGAAATTCATCGCCACCGCCCGAACCCCAAAAAAGACAGGCCGCCGAATGACTATGAAATAAATAGCGCCTGATGACCGTGCTATGTGCGCAAAGGCCGGTTTGAGGCCCAAACCCAGAGCCAGACACCGGCGCCGATCATGGGAACGCACAGCCACTGGCCCATGCTCATGCCCAGCGCCAGGATGCCGAGGAAATCATCGGGCTCGCGGAAAAACTCGGCGATGAAACGGAACACGCCGTAGCCGACCAGAAAGGCACCCGAGACCTGGCCCATCTTGCGAGGGCCTCTGGCGTACAGCCACAACAGCACGAACAGCAGCAGGCCTTCCATCAGGAACTGGTAGACCTGCGACGGGTGGCGCGGCAGCATCGAGCCGCTGTGCGGAAACACCATGCCCCACGGCAAATCAGGCGAACTGAAGCGGCCCCACAGTTCGCCGTTGATGAAGTTGCCGACGCGCCCGGCCGCAAGTCCGGTCGGCACGCAAGGCGCGATGAAGTCCATCACCTGCAGCCACGGACGGTGGCGCGAGCGCGCAAACCAGAGTTGCGATGCCAGCACGCCGAGCATGCCGCCGTGAAAGCTCATGCCACCCTGCCAGACGAAAAAGATCTCCAGCGGATGCGAGAGGTAGTAGCCCGGCTTGTAGAACAGGCAATAACCCAGCCGCCCGCCAATCACCACGCCCATCACGCCTAGAAAAAGAATGTCCTCGATGTCCCGGCGCGACCAGGCACCGGGCCCGGTGATGGATGCATAGGGTTCATGGCGCAGACGCAGGCTGGCGAGGAAAAAGAACAGGCCAAAGGCGGCGAGGTAGGTCAGGCCATACCAGTGAATGGCCAGCGGGCCGAGTTGCAGCGCAACAGGATTGATTTCGGGATGGATGAGCATGGGGTGCCATTGTGCATGCAAGCCAGACCGTCAGCGCCGGTCGCCACCTTCAGACTTCAGGCACCACGGCTTGCGCCGGACTGGCCTGCAACGCGAGTTTTTCGCCAACGCTCGAGAGTATTTCCTCGACCTCGCGCACTCCGGCCGGCTTGACCAGGTGGTAGGAAAAACCGGCATGCTTGGAGCGTTGCCGGTCTGACTCGCGTCCATAGCCCGTCAGGGCGACCAGCACGGTATCTTTCAGCGTGGCTTCCTGGCGCAGCCGCCTTGCCACCTCGTAACCCGTGAGTCCAGGCAGGCCGATATCGAGCACCACCACGTCGGGGCGCATGGCCAGGGCGGCTTGCACGGCACTGGGACCGTCATAGGCGACTTCGACCTCATGCCCGGACAGCCTGAGCAGCCTGGCCAGGAACTCCACCGCGTCCACGCTGTCATCGACGGCCAGCACCCGGCAGCGCCTGCCAGCAGGCCGGGCCGGCGCTTCCACAGGCGGCGGCAAGGGCAGCGGTGGCTCGACCGCCTGCATGACCGGCAGACGAACGACGAATTCGCTGCCCTGCCCCAGGACGCTGTTCACCGCGACGCTGCCACCGTGCAGTTCGAGCAGTTGCCGGACCAGGCTCAAGCCGATGCCCATGCCGCCTTGCGAGCGGTCAATGCTGCGTTCGGCTTGCGTGAACAGGTCAAAGATGTGGGGCAGCAGTTCGGCGGCAATGCCCATGCCGGTATCGCGCACCTTGATCACCGCCACTGCCGCGCCAGCCGCTGACCCGGCATCGCCTTCCTGCACGACGCTGAGCCACAGGCGGCCGCCCTCTTCGGTGTATTTGGCGGCATTGTTGAGCAGGTTGACCAGTACCTGCTCCAGCCGGGTGGCATCGGCATCAAGCCAGACCGGATGCGGCGGCAGCGACAGCGTGAGCTGTTGCCGGCGCCTGGCAATCAACGGCCGGGTTGTTTCCAGCGCCCTTTCAACGATATCACCCACGCAGACCGGCGCCTTGCGAAGCCGCACATTGCCGCTGGTGATGCGGGAGACGTCCAGCAGGTCATCGATCAGGTGCTTCATCTGGCCGACCTGCCGCTCGATGACGTCGCAAGCCTGCCGGTACACCGGGCCCTGGTTTTCCTGCAACCGAAGCAGTTCCGCCGCGCTGGTCAACGGTGCCAGCGGGTTGCGCAGCTCATGGCTGAGCATCGCCAGGAATTCATCCTTGCGGCGGTGCAGATCGACCAGGGCCTGTGCCTGCGCCTGCGTCTGCCGCTCTAGGCGGCTGCGCTCGGTGACGTCGAACCAGAAACCGACTATGCGCTTGGGCACGCCACCCTCAAAATGCACGCGCCCCACGCTCGCGATCCAGCGCACGGTGCCATCGCGCAGCACGATGCGCTGGTCGATCGCGAGTTGTCCGTCGCCTGCCGGGTCGCAGGCATGCCGGAACGCAGCGATGCCCGCCAGGCGGTCATCCGGGTGGAAGTGCGACATGATCTGCGGACGATCCAGCTGCGCATCGGGCTCGTAGCCCAGCATTTTCTTGATCTGCGTCGAGACATGGAAATAGCCACCCTGCAGGTCGCGGTCGAACGTGCCGAAATGGGCCGCCTCGGCGGCGAGCCGCAAGCGCTCTTCGCTTTCGCGCAGCGCGACTTCGGCGTGTTTGCGCGCGGTCACGTCGCGGGAGACGACAAGCAGGCGCGCAGGCTTGCCACCGTCATCAAGGATTGGCGAAATCAACACGTCCCACCACTTGGCTTCGCCGCGCAGCGTTCGAAAAGACCCGACGAAGGCACCCGTCCCGCCAGCCAGCGCCGCCACAAGCGCCGCTTGCGCCTCCTGCCTGTCGTCGTGGTTGATCCAAAAATCAAGCCACGATTTGTTCAAAAACGGCCGGATATCTTCGATGCCCAGCAGTTCCTGCCCGCTCAGCATCGACAACAAATTTCCGTCGCGGTTCAGAACCTTGACGCAATCAGCGCTGCTTTTGAGAATACTGCGGCTGAACGCTTCGCTTTGGCGCAGCGCTTCCTCCGACGCCCGCTGCTCCGTGATGTCCTGCGCGACGCCGGTAATGCGGACCGGCTGGCCGCTCGCATCAGAAAAACCGCGCCAACGCGAATGCAGCCAGCGCACGCTGCCATTGGGCCAGACAGTGCGAAATTCCACCTCGCCGTCCGTCCCGGTTTCGAGCGCGAGCGTTCGCGCCGCCAGAAAGCGGGCTCTGTCGCCAGGATGGGTCGTGGCCATGGCAAGCGGGAAACTCATTTCAGCGTCAGGCGGCAGGCCGGACAGCGCCTTGCGCCGCTCGCTCCAGACCAGCTTGTCGGCCACCAGGTCCCAGTCCCAGATGCCGGTCTTTCCGATTTCGAACGCCAACTCCAGTGTCTCCTGGCTTTTGCGGAGCGCCTCTTCGGCCTGCTTGCGCCCAGTGATGTTGCACATCGTTCCGATCACCCGGAGCCCATCCAGCCCAGACACTGGCTGGCCCGTGAACTCGATCCAGCGCAACTCGCCGTTCGGGCGGTGGACGCGGCCCTGGTAGAAGAATCGCGCCCCGGTCTGCACGGTGTTGATGATGGCCTGCTCGAAAGCCGCCAGATCGTCGGCATGAACAAATTCTGCCGCAAAGCGGGCGGCGGTCACCGGCCTGTCGCCCTGGGTCAGGCCCACAATTTCATAGGTCCGCTCGTTTTCCCAGGTGATGCGATCGCCGTCGGACTGCCAGGTCCAGATGCCCAGTTCGGCAGCGTCGGTGGCCACCTGCAAGAGCGCACCGCTTGCTTGCTGCGCCGTCTCGGCCAGCCGGCGGGCGGCCCGTTCCCAGCGCAGATAGATGAACATCAGCAGCAAGGCGAGACTGCCCAGCGCACCTCCCAGCAGGACCGATTGCATCGTCCTGCGGCTGTTCGCCTGACGGATGGCGCTACGCTCTTTCAGCAGTTGCGCCTCCTGCGCCTGAGCCTGGCCCACCAGCGCCCGGATGTCGTCCATGTGTTTCTTGCCCGACTGCGCCATGACCGCCGCGCGGGCGGCCGGGAAACCCTGGCTTTCGCTTAGCGCGATGGTCTTTGCGAGAACAGCGAACTTGGACGCGATCAGCGGCTCAAGTGCGTCCAGCCGTTGCTGTTGAGGGGGGTTGTCCGCGGTCAGGCGACGCAGGTCGGCCAAAACGACCGGCACCGCCTCCAGGCCCGCGCGATATGGCGCCAGATAGTCCTGGTTCCCGGTGATGATGAAGCCGCGCTGCCCGGTTTCCGCATCCTTGAGGCTGGACAGCAGTTCACCAAATTCCTGAATCACCACGCGGGTGTGCGTTTCCAAGCGTTCCGAATCGGTTGCGGCCTGCATGTTTTGATACGCCAGCCAGCCCACGCCCGCCAGGCAGCCAAGGACAAACACCAGCAGGGCTTCGACCAGCAGGTGTTTGTTGGCGTTACCGGGCAAGCTGGCAGGAATGCCCGCACGATCCGGGCCGTGCATTGCCTTGTCGATTGGTGGACCCTGCGCGGTCACGCCAGCATCCTGGCCAGAAGGAAAGTGTTCGTCATGGGGTGAGGTCTTTAAGGCGGGGAGAAAATTGTGCGCAAGGCAACAAGCGTAATTTTTTGTCCCTGCCTGGTCTCTACGTTACGCCTTTTGTCCTTCATGCATCTTGCAGACGTCAACTTGCGGCCATCGCCAGACAGGTATATTGCTCCTTTCGGTCCGTCGAAACGGTCAGCCCGGTGCAAACGCCATGAAGCGCAGCAGCGCAGGACTGGCAACGCCAGGGCGCCGCACCAGACTGGTCTCGCACCCCGGCACGGCCTGGCCTTTGGCGACGCCGGCTTTGCGATAGACGACGCCCGGCCGTTGAAACTGCCGCACGCTGTCGGGCACCCAGGCGACCCCGATGCCAGCGGACACCAGGTTGACGATGGTCTGCATCTGGATGGCTTCCTGCGCCACGCGCGGCAGGTAGCCAGCCGCGTGGTACATCGCAAAAATGGCGTCGTACAGCGACGGCAGAATACGGCGCGGAAAAATCACCAGCGGCTGGTCGAACAAGTCCTTCAGCGTGAGCTTATCGCTGGCGGCCAGCGCGCTTTGCGCGGGCACGGCGACCACCAGCGACTCCCGGGCGATCAGCTGGGAAACCAGGCCGGGCGGTGCAAATCCGGGGGAATGCAGCATGAAGCCAGCGTCAATTTCACCGCGCCCGATGGCTTCGAGCTGCACGTCGCCCGTCGCTTCAATCAGTTCGAGCTGCACCTTGGGATGCTGCTCCCGAAAGGCGCGAACCCAGCGCGGCAGCACATCAAACCCGACCGTCGAGACAAAAGCGAGCCGCAAGCGCCCTGCTTCGCCGTCGGCGCTGGCGCGTGCAAAAACCGGCAAGGCACTGGCGCGTGCCAGCAGGTCGCGCGCTTCGGGCACCAATGCCGCGCCCGCCGCCGTCAGTTGCACGCTGCGCTTGGTGCGGTCAAACAGCCTGAGCCCCAGAGCCGCTTCCAGCTGTGCAATAGCCTGGGTCAGCGGCGGCTGGGTCATGTTCAAACGTTGCGCGGCCCGGCTGAAATGCAGTTCTTCGGCCACCGCAAGAAACTGTCGCCACAGACGAAGCTCGATCAAATGGGGCGTGCGCGCGTCCGTCGATGGCTGTTCTTTCATATGCAGCAGATATTAATACAGCATGAATAATGGATTGGAAAGAATCATTCAAAGCGCGGATACTTGGCGCTTCGCGTCAGTTCCACAACCCATCAAGGCCAAGCCCATGGAAACCAAAGTCATCGCCATCAACCGCCGCTCGGCCAACATCACCGAGGGCAAGTCGCGCGCCCCCAACCGCTCCATGTACTACGCCATGGGCTACGAGGAAAGCGATTTCAAGAAACCCATGATCGGCGTGGCCAACGGGCACAGCACCATCACGCCGTGCAACAGCGGCCTGCAAAAGCTCGCCGATGCGGCCATTGCCGCCATTGAAGAAGCCGGCGGCAATGCGCAGGTGTTCGGCACGCCGACGATTTCGGACGGTATGGCCATGGGCACCGAAGGCATGAAATATTCGCTGGTCAGCCGCGAAGTGATTTCGGACTGCATCGAAACCTGCGTGCAGGGCCAGTGGATGGACGGCGTGCTGGTGGTCGGCGGCTGCGACAAGAACATGCCTGGCGGCCTGATGGGCATGCTGCGCGCCAACGTGCCGGCGATTTATGTCTATGGCGGCACGATCCTGCCCGGCCACTACAAGGGCAAGGACCTGAACATCGTCAGCGTGTTCGAAGCCGTTGGGGAAAACGCCGCCGGCCGCCTGAGCGACGAAGACCTGCTGCAGATCGAGCGCCGCGCCATTCCCGGCACCGGCAGCTGCGGCGGCATGTACACCGCCAACACCATGTCCAGCGCCTTCGAGGCTTTGGGCATTTCGCTGCCCTACTCCAGCACCATGGCCAATCCGCATGACGAAAAACTGAACTCGGCCAAAGAGTCGGCCAGGGTGCTGATCGAGGCGGTCAGGAAAGACATCAAGCCCCGCGACATCGTCACCCGAAAATCCATTGAAAACGCCGTGGCCGTCATCATGGCGACCGGCGGCTCGACCAATGCGGTGCTGCATTTCCTGGCGATTGCCCATGCGGCCGGCGTCGAATGGACGATTGACGACTTCGAGCGTGTGCGCCAGAAAACCCCGGTGCTGTGCAACCTGAAACCCTCAGGCGAATACCTGGCGGTCGATCTGCACCAGGCCGGCGGCATTCCGCAGGTCATGAAAATGCTGCTGGTCGCTGGCCTGCTGCATGGCGACTGCCTCACCATTTCGGGCCAGACCATTGCCGAAGTGCTTGCGGACGTGCCCGATGCGCCGCGCGCCGACCAGGACGTGATTCGTCCGATCGACAAGCCGATGTATGCCCACGGCCACCTGGCAATTTTGAAAGGCAACCTCTCGCCTGAAGGCTGCGTGGCCAAGATCACCGGCCTGAAGAATCCGGTCATGACCGGCCCGGCGCGGGTGTTCGAGGACGAGCAGTCCGGCCTGAAGGCGATTCTGGCCGGCAAGATCGTGGCGGGCGATGTGATGGTGCTGCGCTACCTCGGCCCCAAGGGCGGCCCCGGCATGCCTGAAATGCTGGCACCCACGGGCGCGCTGATTGGCGCCGGACTGGGCGAAAGCGTCGGACTGATCACTGACGGGCGTTTTTCGGGCGGCACCTGGGGCATGGTCGTTGGCCACGTCGCGCCCGAAGCAGCGGCTGGCGGCAACATTGCATTCATCCGCGAAGGCGATTCGATCACGATTGATGCCAAACAACTGCTGCTGCAACTCAACATCAGCGACGCCGAACTTGAAAGCCGCAAGGTCGGCTGGACGGCCCCGGCCCCGCGCTACACACGCGGCGTGCAGGCCAAGTTTGCGTTCAATGCATCAAGCGCCAGCAAGGGTGCCGTGCTGGATGACTATTGATACTTGAACGCTGAACTGCGCTGAAAAAAAGCCCGTGAGTTACAAACTTCACGGGCTTTTTACTTTCTCCAAGTCAGCCGCATTCCGGGAACAAAGCGACGATTTCAAGGCCTTTTTTTGGATGTCAGGCTCATGGCCGCGCGCTGCCTGTCAATGCGTTTTTGCTTGCGTTGATCCATTTTTTTAATTTCCCTGCGCTTGGTATAGCCTGATGCGTCAGCCCATGCCCACCAGATGACAGCCAGCGCAAACGGCGACAAAATCAGCCACCAGCTCAAACCGGCCACCGGTTCGATTTCCAGGTATTTCAGGGCCAGGCCCAAAATGCCAACCAACAACAAATACATGCTGAACTCCTCAAATCGGGCAAGCCATCTACGGATTTTGGCAAAGTCTCAGGGTCAACTGCCACCCCTACAATCGCGTTAAATCACTGTAACCGAATCCATCACCCTTTACGAATGAGGACAACCCATGAAACTGCAACGCATTCTTTTGACAATTGCTTCCGTGGTGGCAACCTGGACCGTCAGCGCTCCGGCCATGGCTGACCTGCAACTGGCGACGGCCAAAAACTGCATGGCCTGCCACGCCGTTGACAAAAAACTGGTTGGACCTTCCTACAAGGACGTGGCGGCCAAATATGCAGGACAGGCAGATGCCGTGGCGAAACTGGAGGCCAAGGTCCTCAAGGGCGGGGCCGGTGTCTGGGGGCCCGTGCCCATGCCGGCCAATGCGCAGGTCACGCCCGCCGAGGCCAAGCAACTGGTCGCCTGGATCCTGGCGCAAAAATAACTTCGAGCAGCAACTGAAGCGCACTGGACTCAGGGCGCAGCACGTAAAAAAGCCCGTCAATTGACGGGCTTTTTCAATGGCTGGCCTGTAAAAGGCTTACAGGTTCTGCAGCAGCTGCTCCAGGATGGCCGGATTCTCAAGCGTCGAGGTGTCTTGCGTCACGGCTTCGCCCTTGGCCACGCCGCGCAACAGGCGGCGCATGATCTTGCCGCTGCGCGTCTTGGGCAGGTTGTCGCCAAAGCGGATGTCTTTCGGCTTGGCAATCGGGCCAATCTCTTTGCCCACCCAGTCGCGCAGTTCCTTGGCAATCGCCTTGCCTTCGTCGCCTTCAGGGCGTGAGCGCTTGAGCACCACAAATGCCACGATGGCTTCGCCGGTCAGGTCGTCGGGACGGCCGACCACGGCGGCCTCTGCCACCAGTGGGTGCGCCACCAGCGCCGATTCGATTTCCATCGTGCCCATGCGGTGGCCCGACACGTTCAGCACATCGTCAATACGGCCGGTGATGCGGAAATAGCCATTGTCGATATTGCGCACTGCGCCGTCACCAGCCAGGTAGATCGTGCCGCCCATTTCTTCGGGGAAATAGCTTTTCTTGAAACGCTCCGGGTCGTTCCAGATGGTCCGGATCATGGCAGGCCAGGGACGTTTCACGACCAGCATGCCGCCCGAACCGTTGGGCACGTCGTTGCCGGTTTCATCGACGATGGCGGCCATGATGCCGGGCAGCGGCAACGTGCAGCTGCCGGGAACCAGCGGTGTGGCGCCGGGCAGCGGCGTGATCATGTGGCCGCCGGTTTCGGTCTGCCAGAAGGTGTCGACCACCGGGCAGCGCTCATGGCCGATGTTCTTGTAGTACCACATCCAGGCTTCGGGATTGATCGGCTCGCCGACCGAGCCCAGGATGCGCAGGCTGCTCAGGTCGGAGCGGTCCGGATGCACGGCGGCATCGGCATCGGCAGCCTTGATCAGCGAGCGTATGGCAGTGGGCGCGGTGTAGAAGATCGTGACCTTGTGCTTTTCGATCATCTGCCAGAAGCGGCCAGCGTTCGGGTAGGTCGGGATGCCCTCAAAGACGACCTGTGTGGCGCCAGCGGCCAGCGGGCCGTAGGTGATGTAGGTGTGGCCGGTGATCCAGCCAATGTCGGCAGTACACCAGAAAACGTCGGACGGCTGCAGGTCAAACGTCCAGTCCATGGTCAGCTTGGCCCACAGCAGGTAGCCGCCGGTGCTGTGCTGCACGCCCTTGGGCTTGCCGGTGGAGCCGGAGGTGTACAGCACGAACAGCGGATGCTCGGCGCCGACAAACTCGGGCTCGCACACCGGGTTGGCCCTGGCGGCGACTTCATGCATCAGCACATCGCGGCCTTCGACCATGTTGCAAGCCGTTGGGGTGCGCTGATAGACGATCACGTTCTTGATCGAATCGCAGCCGCCCATCGCAATGCCTTCATCGACGATGGCCTTGAGCGGCAGTTCCTTGCCGCCGCGCAGCTGGTAGTTGGCGGTGATGACGGCGACGGCGCCGGCATCCTGGATGCGTTCCTGCAGGCTCTTGGCTGAGAAGCCGCCAAACACCACGGAATGCGTGGCGCCGATGCGGGCACAGGCCTGCATGGCAACGATGCCTTCAATCGTCATGGGCATGTAGATGACGACGCGGTCGCCCTTTTGCACGCCCATTTCCTTCAGCGCGCTGGCGAACTGGCTGACCCTGGCATGCAGTTCCTTGTAGGTGACGTTGGTGACCTTGCCGTCATCGCTCTCGAAAATGATGGCTTTCTTGTTTTCGGTCGGCGTGCCCAGGTGGCGGTCCAGGCAGTTGTAGGAAGCATTCAACTCGCCATCTGCAAACCACTGGTAAAACGGGGCATTGGATTCATCCAGCACCTGGGTGAACGGCTTGTTCCAGCTCAGGTTCTCACGTGCCAGCCGGGCCCAGAAGCCTTCAAAATCATTGGCGGCTTCGGTGCACAGGGCGTTGTAGCCTTCCATGCCGGAAATGCGGGCAGCCTTCACGGTGGCATCACTCGGTGGAAACACGCGGTTTTCAACCAATGTGGACTGGATGGAATTGTCAGGGGTGCTCATTAATCATGTCTCCTTGGGTCATTGAATCGAGCGTACTTTCGGCCTTCGCACTTACAGGCCACTGACGTGCTTCACGCTTAATCCATGCGATTCGGCAGGAGTTATGTGCACCCTACAATTCCCAGCCTCTGCTAACGGTTTGCCCCATGTCTCTACCCACCCACCAAAACTCACGCCGCCACGCCCTTCTGCCCGATGGTGGAGTTGCTGCAACCGAGCATGATGTCGCACCGCCAGAGTTTCCACCAAACCCTTCAGAAGACTTCACATGACCGTCCTGCTCTTTATAGGTGGCCTGATCGGACTGGTTCTGGGGGCTGAGCTGCTGGTGCGGGGCGCCTCGAAGCTGGCGCTGTCGTTCGGCATCTCGCCGCTGGTGGTGGGCCTCACCATTGTGGCTTTCGGCACCAGTGCGCCCGAAATGGCGGTATCGACGGGCGCGGTGCTGAACGGCCAGACCGACATCGCCATTGGCAACGTGGTCGGCAGCAACATCTTCAATGTGCTGTTCATCCTGGGTTTGTCGGCCATGATCACCCCGCTGGTGGTCAATATCCAGCTGATCCGCCAGGAAGTGCCGATCATGATTGGCGCATCCCTGCTCCTCCTGGCGCTTTGCCTGGACGGCAGGCTCGGTTTTTTCGACGGCGCGATCTTGTTCGCACTGCTGCTGGCCTACACAATATTCCTGATCATTCAATCACGCGCCGAAACCCGAAGCGCGCAGGAGCAATATGCGGCAGAAGTCAAGCCTGCCGTGACCGGTGGCTGGGACGCCAGACTGCCGGTCCAACTGCTGCTGATCCTTGCAGGCCTCGGCCTGCTGGTACTCGGTTCGGACTGGCTGGTCACGGCATCGACCATTTTTGCCAAGGCGCTGGGCGTGAGCGACCTGGTGATTGGCCTGACCATCGTGGCCGCCGGAACGTCCATGCCCGAAGTAGCCACCTCGGTCATGGCCGCCATCAAGGGCGAGCGCGACATCGCAGTTGGCAATGTGGTGGGCAGCAGCAGCTTCAATATCCTGGGTTGCCTCGGCTTGTCAGGAATCGTGTCGGGCGACCTCGGCCTGGCCGTGCCGGCGGCCATCCTGAATTTCGACATCTGGGTGATGATTGCCGTTTCCCTCGCCTGCCTGCCGGTCTTCATGACCGGACGCGAAATTGCACGCTGGGAGGGCACTGTGTTCCTGCTTTACTACCTGGCCTATGTGACCTACCTGATTCTGGCTACGCAGCAGCATGCGGCATTGGGCTTGTTATCGACAGCCATGATGAGTTTCGTGGTTCCGATCACGGTCATCACGCTGGTCGTGGTGCTGATCAAGCGCGGCACCCGCGCGGACACCAAGGCTTGAGCAAGTCCGCATGCGGGCTTGGTGTAAGGCATCAGCGCCCTGAAAACCAGGTCATCCCTGGATGGCCAACGATCAGTCTCAAAAAATTTCCAGCCAAAATGAATCATCAGCCAACCAGAGAAAACGCCAGCCTTTGTTACTACTGATCATCTTCCTGCCCCTGCTGGCGGGCACCCTGGCAACCGGCTGGTCCGGCGCCCAACGGTGCGCCAGCTATCGCGCCCGCACGGCCTGGCTGGCTGCGGCCATCACTGCTTCCTGTCTGGCCTTGCTGCTCTGGCAGACGCCTTCGGTCATGCGCGGCGAGGTGCTCTACGACTTCATCCCCTGGGTGCCGGAAATCGGGCTGAACCTGGGCCTGCGGCTGGATGGACTGTCGCTGATGTTCGCACTGTTGATCACCGGCATCGGCCTGCTGATCATCCTGTACGCGCATTTCTACCTTGGCAAGGAAGATCCGGTCGGCAAGTTCTACAGCACGCTGATGCTGTTCATGGCGGCAATGCTGGGGATTGCGCTGTCGGACAACCTGCTGCTGCTGATCGTGTTCTGGGAACTCACCAGCATCTCGTCGTTTTTGCTGGTCGGCTACTGGCAGCACCGGGCCGACGCGCGCGACGGCGCGCGCATGGCGCTGGCCATCACCGGCGGCGGCGGCCTGGCGATGCTGGGCGGCTTTATCCTGCTGGGCCAGATCGCCGGCACCTATGAGTTGAGCCAGATGCTGGGCCAGGGCGCGGTCATCCAGGCCGATCCTCTTTATCCCGCCGCATTGCTGCTGATCCTGCTCGGCTGCTTCACCAAAAGCGCGCAGTTCCCGTTTCACTTCTGGCTGCCGCAAGCCATGGCGGCGCCG
The DNA here is from genome assembly GCF_010365105.1 of Polaromonas sp. Taxonomy (GTDB): domain Bacteria; phylum Pseudomonadota; class Gammaproteobacteria; order Burkholderiales; family Burkholderiaceae_C; genus Polaromonas. The sequence goes on from NZ_JAAFGZ010000017.1 coordinate 105,991, forward strand.
ACCCCGGTGTCGGCCTACCTGCATTCGGCCACCATGGTCAAGGCCGGCATCTTTTTGCTGGCCCGCCTGACGCCGGTCATTGGCGGCACCGAGCTGTTTGCCGGCCTGGTCAGCACCACCGGACTGGTGACCATGGCGTTTGCCGCCTTCATTGCGATTTTCAAGCACGACCTCAAGGCTTTGCTGGCCTACTCAACCATCAGCCACCTGGGGCTGATCACGTTTTTGATCGGCCTGGGCTCGCCGCTGGCGGCGGTGGCGGCGCTGTTCCACATCCTGAACCATGCCAGCTTCAAGGCTTCGCTGTTCATGATTGCCGGCATCATCGACCATGAAACCGGCACGCGCGACATGCGCCTGCTGGGCGGCCTGCGCCATCTCATGCCCTGGACGGCAACGCTGGCGATGGTGGCGGCGGCGGCCATGGCGGGCGTGCCGCTGTTCAATGGTTTTGTGTCCAAGGAAATGTTCCTGACCGAGAGCGTGACCTTCGCCCAGGCGGGCGGCTGGCGCTGGGGGGTGCCGGCCGTTGCCACGCTGGCCGCGCTGCTCAGCGTGGCTTATTCGGTGCGGCTGGTTCACGACATTTTCTTCAATGGACCGCCGCGCGACATGCCCAAGTCACAGCCGCATGAGCCGCCCCTGGGCATGAAAATGCCGGTGATCCTGCTGGCGCTGGTCTGCATTTCGGTTGGCATCCTGCCGTCGCTGCTGCTCGGGCCGATGGTGCTGGCGGCCGCCACCGCCATGCTCGGCACCGCACCGCCTGAATTCCACCTGGCGATCTGGCACGGATTCAACCTGCCGCTGTTGTTGAGCGTGCTGGCGCTGGCCGGTGGTGCAGCGCTGTATTTCACGCTGGCGCGCAGCGGCCGGTTGCACCGCCTGAACTCTGAAAACTGGTTCGGCCTGCTGACCGGACTGAAGCTGTTCACGCGCGGCATCGACCGCCTGTTTGGCAGCGCAGGCCGCATCACCGCGCTGCTGGAGACCTATTCCCTGCAACGCTACATTGCCTGGATGCTGATCGCCACCCTGGTGGTGGCGGCTACGCCCTTGTTGCTTGGCGATGCGCCGGGCACCGGATCGCGCACGCTGCTGCCCGTCACCCTGCCGGCGCTGGTGCTCTGGGGTGTGCTGCTGATGGCGTGTGCATGGCTGGTGTTGCGCCACCACGACCGCTTCCAGTCAGTCGTCGTGGCCGGGGTGATTGGCCTGGTCACCGCCCTCACCTTCGTCAGCCTGTCGGCACCCGACCTGGCGCTGACGCAACTCACGGTTGAAGTCGTTTCCACCGTGCTGCTGCTCATGGGCCTGGCGCTGCTGCCCCGGCAAACGCCGCGCGAATCCACCCTGACACGCCGGCTACGCGATGGCGTGCTGGCGCTGGCCGGCGGCTCGGGCATGGCCTGGCTGGCCTGGGTGATGCTGACGCGCGACCACGACTCGATTGCCTGGTATTTCCTGAACAACTCGGCCGTGGCCGGCGGCGGCACCAATGTGGTCAACGTGATCCTGGTGGACTTCCGGGGCTATGACACCTTCGGCGAAATCACCGTGCTGGCAATTGCCGCCGTCGGCGTGCTGGCGCTGATGGACGGCATGCGCGCACGCCGCCCGGCGGCGGACAGCAGCGGCCTGGCGTGGACCTTTGCCACGCAGCCGCTGATGCTGCGCGTAGCCGCACGCATGCTGCTGCCGCTGGCGCTGGTGGTAACGCTCTACATCTTCATGCGCGGCCACAACCAGCCCGGCGGCGGCTTCATTGCCGGGCTGATCACCGCCGTGGCGCTGGTGCTGCAATACATGGCCATGGGCCAGTCGCGCGCCGAGGCGCTGCTGCGGGCCGATGGCGGCAGCCGCTTCGTGCGCTGGATCGGCATGGGCCTGGGCATCGCCGGGCTCACGGGCATCGGCGCCTTCGCGCTGGGCCAGCCTTTCCTGACCAGCGCTCATGGCCACCCTTCTGTGCCACTACTGGGCGAGTTGCCGCTGGCCACCGCTGCGCTGTTTGACCTGGGCGTGTACATCACCGTTGTCGGCGCGACGCTGCTGACGCTGTCCAGTTTGGGCAACGTCAGCCGCGAAAGCGCTGCAGCCCCACCCTCAACCCCTTCCAGCGGAGTTCAACCATGAGCCTCGAATTCCTCGTAGCCAGCGGCATTGGCGCTGTCACCGCCGCCGGCATCTACCTGATCCTGCGCGGGCGCACCTGGCCCGTCGTGCTGGGCATGAGCCTGCTGGGTTATGCGGTGAACGTGTTCATCTTCGCCATGGGCCGGCTCTGGCAGGATGCGGCGCCGATTCTTTCCGCCACCGGACGCGTGGCCGACCCACTGCCGCAGGCGCTGGTGCTGACGGCCATCGTGATCGGCTTTGCCACCACCGGCTTCGTGGTGGAACTGGCACTGCGCAGCCGCCATGAAACCAACAGCGACCATGTGGACGGCCATGAGCCCGGCCACCGCACCGGCCCTGCCCGGAACGACGCCGCATGAGTGAACTCCTGAGCCTCTTTTTTGAAACGCACCTGCCGGTGCTGCCAGTACTGCTGCCGATGTTCACCGCCGTCGCCCTGTTGCTGATGGGCGACGAGGGCGGCGAAGCCAACCACGGCGGGCGGCTGCTGCAACGCCGGCGGCTGCTCAGCTTCTCGTCGGTGGTGCTGGGCGCCGTGCTGGCCTGGCGGCTGATGGCCGAAGCCGCCCTGGGTTCGCTCAATGTGTACCCCCTGGGCGGCTGGCCCGCGCCCTTTGGCATCGTGCTGGTGGTGGACCGCCTGAGCGCGATGATGCTGGCGCTTACCTGGACCATTGCGGTGCCGGTGCTCTGGTATGCCGCTGGCGGATGGGACGCGCGCGGACGGCACTTTCACACCATGTTCCACTTTCTGCTCATGGGCCTGTCGGGCGCCTTCGTGACCGGCGACCTGTTCAACCTGTTCGTGTTTTTCGAGGTGCTGCTGATCGCCTCCTATGTGCTGCTGGTGCATGGCCAGGGCCAGGAGCGCTTCAAGGCAGGCGTGCATTACGTGGTGCTCAACCTGGTGGCATCGGCGCTCTTTCTGGTCGGCCTGGCGATCATTTACGGCGTGGCCGGCACGCTGAACATGGCGGACCTGGCGCTGCGCGTCGGCCGGCTCGGCCCCGAGCAGGCTGCGCTGTTCAAGGCGGGCGCCATGGTGCTGCTGGTGGTGTTCGGCCTGAAGGCCGCCATCGTGCCGCTCTATCTGTGGCTGCCCAACGCCTACGCCGCTGCCAGTGCGCCGGTCGCCGCGATGTTTGCCATCATGACCAAGGTTGGCGTGTACAGCATCATCCGCGTGCATGGCGTGATGCTGGGCGATGGCGCGGGTCATGCCGCGCTGGCGGCTCAACCCTGGCTGCTGCCGGCGGCGCTGCTGACCATTGCACTGGGCGTGCTGGGCGCACTCGCCGCGCACAGCCTGGCGCGGCTGGTGGCTTACCTGACCGTGGCCTCGGTCGGCACCGTCCTGACCGGTGTCGGCCTCTACACGCCGGAGGCTTTGTCGGCGGCGCTTTACTACACGATGCACAGCACGCTGGTGGCAGCGGCGCTGTTCATGCTGGTCGAACTGGTGGCTTCACAGCGGGGCGATTCAGGCGACCGGCTGCAACCTGCCGCGCCTGTGGCCCAGCCCATCCTGCTCGGAATGATGACGCTACTGGGCGCGGCTTCGGTCGCCGGCCTGCCGCCACTGCCCGGCTTTCTCGGCAAGCTGATGATTCTTGAAAGCGCGGCGCTGACGCCTGCCCATGCCTGGGTCTGGGGCGTGGTATTGGTGACCAGCATCATGACGCTGATCGGCCTGGCGCGCGCCGGTTCGATCCTGTTCTGGAACGTCCTGCCCGAACGGCCAACCAGCGGGCGGTCGATTAGCGCGGGCACCAGTTTGCGCCTGACACGTGCCACGCTGGGCCTGCTGGCCTTGAGCCTGCTGCTGGCTGTGGCGGCCTCGCCGCTCAAACGCTACACCGATGCGGCGGCGCTGCAACTGGCGGACCGTGCCGCTTACGCGCAAGCGGTGCTGGGCCCCGTGGGCGGCGCGGCGGCCGACACCACCCGGCCCTACCGGGGCGGCGAAGGCGAAGTGATCTTGCCGGCACCCAAAGGCAAGCCATGAACAACACAGAAAAGTCACGCTGGTTCGGCCACCCCTGGCTGTCGTTGCTGCTGGCGGTCAGCTGGCTGCTGCTGCAACACACACTGGCACCCTTTCACCTGATTTCAGCCGTCCTCATCGGCCTTGTCGTGCCGCGCCTGCTGCATGGTTTTTTGCCGGTTTCCGGGCCGATGCGCATGTTGCCGGCGGTGCGGCTGCTGGGAGTCGTGCTGTGGGACATCGTGGCGTCCAACATCACCGTGGCCCGGCTGGTGCTGGGGCCGATGTCAAAAATGCAGCCCGCCTGGGTCACAGTGCCGCTGGCGCTCAACCACCCCACCGCCATTTCACTGCTGGCCAGCATCATCACCACCACACCCGGAACGGTGTCGTGCACCATCGACGAGCAGGGCCACCATATCCTGGTTCATGCACTGAACTGCACCGATCCCGCGCAGATGGTGGCCGACATCCAGGCGCGCTACGAGCGCCCGCTGCAGGCCATTTTCGAGTCCCTTCCACCCACCATGCCAAAAGGAGAAAGCCCATGAACATCAACCTCCTGGCGCTGGCGCTGGACATCGCCACGGGCGCGGTGTCGCTGGCCCTGGTGCTGTGCGCGTGGCGCCTGGTGCGCGGTCCGCACGTCATCGACCGCGTGCTGGCCATCGACACGCTTTACATCAACGCCGTGGCGCTGGTGGTGTTGCTGGGCATTCGCCTGAACACTGCGCTGCTGTTCGAAGCGGCCCTGATCATGGCGATGCTGGGATTCGTCTCCACCGTGGCGCTGGCACGCTACCTGACGCGCGGCGACGTCATCGAATGAAGCAGAAGGCATGACCATGAACTTTCACGCTGTTATTGAAGGGCTGGCGGCCGCCCTGCTGCTGGTGGGATCTTTTTTCCTGCTGGTGGGCGCCGTCGGGCTGGCCCGTTTGCCCGACTTTTTCATGCGACTGCATGCGCCAACCAAGGCCTCCACGCTGGGCATCGGCAGCCTGTTGGTGGCCAGCATGCTGCTGGCCACCGACCAGGGGCGCGCAGGTTTTGCAGAACTGCTGATCACACTGTTCGTGTTTGTGACCGCCCCCGTTTCGGCCAACATGATGGCGCAGGCGGCGCTGCACCTGCTGGTGCCTGGCAAGGCAGCGCCGCCGAAAAATTCCGTGCCCGAACGCCAGACTTCCTGAACCTGCAAAAGCATATGTCCTGCTGGTAGCCAGGCGTGTTTTTCATTTCCCCCGGTCTGAATCGGATGCGATCACTGTCCCGTCGCTAAAGCAGTCAGGTTTTTAAGCCTTTTTAGCACCTTGCGCATGCCAGACAAGCGCAAGATGCTATTTTTTTGATAGTAAGAACAGACGAAAAGTTCTGACCTGGACACCGCCCGAACTCTTTCTGGCGGGCTCAAAAGCCATGACTATTGACTTTTAAATAGCTAATAGCTATAATTCGCATCCGCCTTACTACTGGCAAGCATGTAGTCAAATTCCTACAAAGCCATATGCCAGCAGCGTATTGTGGATTCTGTCTCGGCAACTGAATCTTTTTTCTTACAGTTAGCGCCGTGCATCGCACAGCGCATGCGCCCTAAAAAAGTGTTCTGTACAGGCCTTTTTACTGAAGCACGTTTCATGGCATGGACGCCGACGGGTGACAGCAATGTGCCCGCGCCTTTTCTGCAGCCCCGTTTGTATTGCACCCGGGCGTAATTATCAGATCGGGACAAATTTCCGGAGCTTCCTGCATGGCATTCGTGCCGGCAAGTTGATTATTCCTTTCAACGTATAACAGAGAGTACGCCTGCATGGCCAAACAAATCATCATCGACCATGTGTTCAAGGTTTTCGGGGACAGCCCGCAAGCCGCACTTGATCTCGTCAGCCAAGGCTGTACCAAAGAAGAAATTCTGGCTCAAACAGGCGCCACCATCGGCGTTTTCGACGCCAGCCTGACGATTGAAGCAGGTGAGATTTTCGTCGTCATGGGCCTGTCGGGCTCAGGTAAATCCACGCTGGTGCGCCTCCTCAACCTGCTGATCGAGCCCACAGCGGGCCGCATCCTGGTGGATGGCGCCGACATCAGCCAACTGAAGGACAAAGAATTGCGTGCCTTGCGCCGCAAGGACATCAGCATGGTGTTCCAGTCGTTCGCGCTGATGCCGCACATGACGGTGCGCGACAACACCGCGCTGGGCCTGGAACTGGCTGGCGTGAGCAGCGCCGAGCGCCACGCCGCAGCCGAGCAGGCACTCGAACAGGTTGGCCTGGCCGGCTGGGGTGCCAGCTATCCGGACGAACTGTCAGGCGGCATGCAGCAGCGCGTGGGCCTGGCCCGGGCGATGGCGTCGGACCCGTCCATCTTGCTGATGGACGAGGCGTTTTCAGCACTCGACCCGATCATCCGCACCGAAATGCAGTCCGAGCTGCTGCGTCTGCAGCAGGTCAAGCGCCGCACCATCGTTTTCATCTCGCACGATCTGGACGAAGCCATGCGCATCGGCGACCGTATTGCCATCATGAAGGATGGCCACATCGTGCAGGTCGGCACGCCGGACGAGATTTTGCGCAACCCGGCTGACGCCTATGTGCGCAGCTTCACCCATGGAGTCGATGCCGCAGCGGTCTTCAAGGCCACCGACATTGCCCGAAAGTCCCAGGTCGTGGTCGCCGAACATGCCAGCAGCGGCTCGCGTGCCGCACTCAAGATGCTGGAAGACCGGGACCGTGACTACGCCTATGTGGTCAGCCCTAAAGAGCAGTACCTTGGCGTGGTATCGGCGGAATCACTGCGCAAGGCGTTGCACGGCCATGTCGGACCGCTGGGCCTGGCGCATGCATTCCTGCCGGATGTGCTGCCAATTGCCGCTGACGATTCAGTCAACGACTTGTATGGCCAGGTGGCGCAGTGCCCTTACCCGGTGCCAGTGACAGACGGTAACGGCAAATTCTATGGCTCCATCAGCAAGACCACCCTGCTGAAATTCCTTGACCGCGACACCCCTTCCGTGCCGGCACAGTGATCCTGAAAGAACGCTTATGAACGAAACCAACACCTCCAGCATCCTGGCCGTCGTCGATGGTGCAACGCCTGCGACGGCAACCGCACCACCGCAACTCGATCCTTGGGGCATGCCGATAGAGTCCGCTCCGGCCATTGACAGCGCCAATGCCGCGTCGGCCCAGCTTGACGCCTGGGGCATGCCCATCGAAGGCGCCCCGGCTAGCCCCCCAGCAGACGCGTGGCAAACCGCCACGCAACCGACAGACGCTGTCAGCGGCGCCACCGACTGGCTTGATGCGCCGACCATAGACACCGACGCCGTCACCGGCTTTCAGATCCAGCAACTGTGGGACGGCTCGCTGCCCGTCGAGAGCTGGATCAACAGTGGCCTGGCCTGGGTGGTCGACAACTTCCGTCCCTTTTTCCAGGCCGTGCGCGTGCCGATCGACAGCACCCTGACCGGCGTTGAAGGCTTGCTGCAAAGCGTGCCGTCGCTGGCGATGATTGCCTTCATCGGCCTGGTGGCCTGGCAGTTCACCGGCCGCGCGCTGGCCATTGGCGCCGTCGTGTCGCTGCTGCTGGTGGCGATGCTGGGCATCTGGCCCGAAGCCATGGTGACGCTGTCGCTGGTGCTGACTTCGCTGGCGTTTTGCCTGGTCGTGGGCTTGCCGCTGGGCATCCTGCTGGCCAGCAGCGACCGCGCCATGCGCGTGATGCGACCGATCCTGGACGCCATGCAGACCACGCCGGCCTTCGTCTACCTGGTGCCGGTGGTGATGCTGTTCGGCATTGGCAACGTTCCGGGCGTGATTGTCACCATCGTCTTTGCACTGCCGCCGCTGATCCGCCTGACCAACCTGGGCATTCGCCAGGTGCGGCCCGACCTGATCGAGGCCGCCCGCGCCTATGGCGCCTCGCCATTTCAGATGCTGGTGAAGGTGCAATTGCCGCTGGCCATGCCGTCCATCATGGCCGGTGTCAACCAGACGCTGATGCTGTCGCTGTCGATGGTGGTGATCGCCTCGATGATCGCCGTGGGCGGCCTGGGCCAGATGGTGCTGCGCGGCATTGGCCGGCTTGACATGGGCCTGGCCACCGTCGGCGGCCTGGGCATTGTGCTGCTGGCCATCACGCTGGACCGCATCACCCAGTCCCTGGGCCAGCCACGACGTGGTGTGCGCCACTGGTGGCAGACCGGCCCGGCCGGCCTGGTCTGGTTGCTGGTGAACCGCGCCGACAAGTCTGAAGCCCCCGCCAAAGCCGAACCGGCATCCCAGACGGTGCAGGCCTCGCCCGGCCTGACGCCAGCCACGCATTGATGCTTCTGGCATTACTGCACCCTCCGCTGATTTCACTCACTCAAAAGGAAACTTTCAAATGATGACAACCCGCCATTTCACCCGCACCCTGCTTGCCGCCGGACTCTTGAGCCTGGGACTGGCCGCCACGACCGTCAGCGCCGCCGACCTGCCCGGAAAGGGCATCAAGGTGCAGGCCCTCAAAAGCTCGCTGGCCGAAGAAACCTTCCAGACACTGCTGGTCAACCGCGCGCTGGCAAAGCTTGGCTATGACGTGCAGCCCATCAAGGAAGTGGAATACCCCACGGCGCATATCGCCATTTCCAACGGCGACGCCACCTTCATGGCCGATCACTGGAATCCGCAGCATGCCGACTACTTCAAGAACGCCGGTGGCAAGGACAAGCTTTCGCGTGAAGGCGTGTACTCGGACAATGCTGCACAGGGCTACCTGATGGACAAGAAAACCGCCGATGCCTACAAGATCACCAACATCGGGCAGCTCAAGGACCCCAAGCTCGCCAAGCTGTTTGACACCGACGGCGACGGCAAGGCCGACCTGACCGGTTGCACACCCGGCTGGGGTTGCGAGACCATGATCGAGCACCAGCTTGACGCCTACAAGCTGCGCGGCACCGTGTCGCACAAGCAGGGAACCTACTCGGCGCTGATGGCCGACACCATCACCCGCTTCAAGCAGGGCCAACCCATCCTCTACTACACCTGGACACCGTACTGGGTAAGCGCCGAGCTGCGCCCGGGCAAGGACGTGGTGTGGCTGGAAGTGCCGTTTTCCTCGCTGCCCGGCGAGCAAGCCAAGATGGACACCAAGCAGCCCTCCGGAAAGAACTACGGCTTTGTCGTGAACACGCAGCACATCGTGGCCAACAAAGACTTTGTGGCCAAAAATCCGGCGGCCGGCAAGCTGTTCGAGGTCATGAAGGTGTCGGTCAACGACATCAATGCGCAAAACCTGCGCATGAGCCACGGCGAGAACCAGCCGAAGGACGTCGAGCGCCACACCGATGCCTGGATCAAGGGCCACCAAAAGACCTTTGACAGCTGGATTGCACAAGCCATGGCCGCTGCCAAAAAATAAGCCAAAACCGCCGCTAGCGCCCGTCCATATTGCGCAAGAAGCTATTTAATCAATAGCACTTGCGCCTTGCGTCAATGGGTCAGAGGCAGGCAGTGACTGTTGAGTCCGGTCAGCCTGCCAGCCCTTCCCTTACCTCAGCCCAAAAGGAATCCCTCAAAAGATGATGATCAACACCCGCCACTTCACCCGAACCCTGGTCGCCGCAAGCCTGGTGGCCTTTGGCCTGGCTGCCCACGCCGCCGCTGACCTGCCCGGAAAAGGCGTCAAGGTTCAACCGATTCAAAGCGCGATTGCCGAAGAAATTTTCCAGACCACGCTGGTCAGCCGTGGGCTGGAAAAACTGGGTTTTGACGTGCAGCCGATCAAGGAAATCGAACCCGCCACCGGTCACATTGCCATTTCCAACGGCGACGCCACCTTTTTGGCTGACCACTGGGACCCGCTGCATGCCGACTTCTACAAAAATGGCGGCGGCGATGCGAAGCTGTTTCGCAAGGGCGTGTACTCCAGCAATGCCGCGCAGGGCTACCTGATCGACAAAAAGACCGCTGAAAAATACAAGATCACCCATATCGACCAGCTGAAAGATCCCAAGCTGGCCAAACTGTTTGATTCCACAGGCGACGGCAAGGCCGACTTGACCGGCTGCAATCCAGGCTGGGGCTGCGAAGCCGTGATCGAGCACCAGCTCACCGCCTTCGGCTTGCGCGATACCGTCTCGCATGCGCAGGGCACCTACTCGGCATTGATGGCCGACACCATCACGCGCTTCAAGAAAGGCCTGCCGGTTCTGTACTACACCTGGACCCCGTACTGGATCAGTGGCGTGCTGCGTCCCGGCAAAGAGGTGGTCTGGCTCGAAGTGCCGTACTCATCCCTGCCCGGCGCGCAATCCAAGCTCGATACCAAGTTGCCCAATGGCAAGAACTACGGCTTCACGCTGAACACCCAGCGCATCGTGGCCAACAAGACATTCACCGACCAGAACCCGTCGGCTGCCAAGTTGTTTGAAGTGATGAGCCTGCCCGTCGGCGACATCAACGCCCAGAACCAGCGCATGAACAACGGCGAAAACACGCAAAAAGACATCGAGCGCCACACCGATGCCTGGATCAAAGGCCACCAAAAGACCTTTGACAGCTGGATCGCACAAGCCATGGCTGTTGCCAAGAAATAAGCCAAACAAGCCTCCCGCGCTCACCCGGATTAAACAAGCAGCTATCTAATGAATAGCGCTGGTGTCCTCTGGAAATGCGCGAGGCGCGGGCAATGATTTCCGCTACCGGAGAGCCTGCCCGCCCTGCCCTGGCCTCACCTCAGTTCAAAAGGACCCCCCACAAAGATGATGATGATCAACACCCGTAACTTCACCCGAACACTGGTCGCCGCAGGCCTGCTGGCCCTCGGCCTGGCCGCCCATGCCGCTGCCGACCTTCCCGGAAAAGGCGTCAAGGTGCAGCCGCTGCAAAGCTCCACCGCCGAAGAAACCTTTCAGACCCTGCTGGCCAGCCGCGCCATGCAAAAACTGGGCTTTGACGTGCAGCCCATCAAGGAAGTCGACTACCCGGCCTCCCATATCGCGATTGCCAACGGCGACGCCACCTTCATGGCCAACCATTGGGACCCGCTGCACGCCGACTTCTACAAAAATGCCGGCGGCGACAGCAAGCTGGCGCGCCTGGGCAGCTACGTGTCCAACGCCGCGCAAGGCTACCTGATCGACAAAAAAACCGCTGAAAAATACAACATCACCCGCATTGACCAGCTCCGGGACCCCAAGCTGGCCAAGCTGTTCGACACCACCGGTGACGGCAAGGCCAACCTGACCGGCTGCAACCCCGGCTGGGGCTGCGAAGCCGTGCTGGAACACCAGTTCACCGCCTACAAGCTGCGCGACACCGTCACCCACATGCAAGGCAACTACGCCGCCCTGATCGCCGACACCCTGGCGCGCTACAAGGAAGGCAAACCCGTCCTTTACTACACCTGGACGCCGTACTGGCTGAGCGGCGTACTGCGTCCCGGTAAGGAAGTCACCTGGCTGGAAGTGCCGTTCACCGCATTGCCCGACAATCAGGGCAAGGTGGACACCAAGTTGCCCAACGGCAAAAACTACGGTTTTCCACTGAACACCCACCGTATCGTGGCGACCAAGGCCTTCGTCGAAAAGTACCCGTCGGCTGGCAAACTGTTTGAAGTCATGGTCCTGCCCATCGGCGACGTCAACGCCCAGAACCAGCTGATGAACAGCGGCCAGGGCTCGCAGCAAGACATCGCGCGCCACACCGATGGCTGGATCAAGGCGCACCAGAAAACCTTCGATGGCTGGATTGCGCAGGCCCTGGATGTTGCTAAAACATAGTTACTGCCGAACAGTGTCAAAAAACAAGGCAACCCTGCCTTTATCCCGCCGTTAATCCGCGTCCGTAAAACGCCATCCGCTATCGAATAAGAACAAATAGCAGGTGGCATCTTTTCGGACTCGTCTGGCGGCCCTTTCCCCGCTCCTGACACAAAGGATCATTCCGAATGATGAACACCCGCAATTTCACCCACACCCTGCTCGCTGTTGGCCTGCTCGCCCTGGGCCTGGCGACGCATGCCGTTGCCGCCGACCTGCCCGGCAAAGGCGTCAAGGTGTTGCCGCTGCAAAGCAACCTGGTTGAAGAAACCTTTCAGACGCTGCTGGTCAGCCGCGCGCTGGAAAAGCTCGGCTACGACGTCAGCCCGATCAAGGAAGTCGCCTACCCCACGGCGCACATTGCCGTAGCCAACGGCGATGCCACGTTCATGGCCAACCACTGGAACCCGCACCACGCCGAGTTCTATAAAAACGCCGGTGGCGACGCCAAGCTGTCGCGCAAGGGCGTTTACTCGGCAGGTGCGGCGCAGGGCTACATGATCGACAAGAAAACTGCCGACCAGTACAAGATCACCAAGATCAGCCAGCTGACCGACCCGAAGCTGGCCAGGCTGTTTGACACCACCGGCGACGGCAAGGCCAACCTGGTCGGCCCCAGTGCCGGCTGGGGCGGGGAAGCCGTGGTCGAGCACCAGCTCACCACCTTCAAGCTGCGCGACACCGTCACCTACACGCAGGGCAACTACCCGGCGCTGATCGCCGACACCGTGGCCCGCTTCAAGGCCGGCAAGCCGGTGCTGTACTACGCCTGGACACCGTACTGGCTGAGCAACGTGATGCGCCCCGGCCAGGAGTCGGTGTGGCTGGAAGTGCCGTTCTCGGCCATGCCCGGCGTGCAGGCCGGCACCGACACCAAAATGTCCAACGGCAACAACTACGGCTTTCCGGTGAACAACGAGTACATCGTGGCCAACAAGGTGTTTGTCGAGAAAAACCCGGCCGCTGCCAAGCTGTTTGAAATCATGGTGCTGCCGATTGGCGACATCAGCTCGCAAAACAGGCGCCTGAATGACGGCGAGAACAAGCAGCGCGACATCGAACGCCATACCGATGGCTGGATCAAGGGACACCAGAAAACCTTTGACGGCTGGATCGCACAAGCCATGGCCGCTGCCAAATAAGCATTAATAATGCCTTCTGCGCAAGCAGGACGGGCGCTGTCAGCTATTCAAACCATAGCGGCAGCGTTTTTTTTTGGCGGCTGCCATCCTGTTTTGCGGCGCGGCCCCTTGCTGGCTGTGGTCCAGTAGTCGTCGCACCTGCCGCAACTGGTTCAGCCCGGCCTGGCCTGGCGCTCTGCCAGCGCGGCTTCGCGCAGGCACTCCAGATCGGGCTCGAAAAGGCCTGCATGCTCGGCACGCCGGATCGCATCGCGGGAGAGCTGATCAAGCGTCGGGTTGAAGGCCGTATGGTTCAGCCGCCTGAGGGAGGCCAGCGCGTGCTGCAACGCCACGCCCACATCCACCGCCAGCGCGCCATGCCGGGCCAGCGGATCAAACACATCGGTCAACATGCCCGCCTCGTGCAAATTCGGCGCGGACACCTGGTCGAACTCGGCATGGCCGGCGTCGGAGTGATCCTCCTGCATGGAGCTGATTTGCGCCCGCTGCTCATCGACCCAGTAGATCATCGTCCTGACGGCGGTTGCCAGCACCACGATGGCGGTGCCGGGATCATTCACCGCCGGCGACAAGGCGCGTGCCGCAATCTCGCCCATCACCAGCAAACCAAAGCGCGGGTCATGGTCAAAAGTCCTTGCCGGGCCAATCAACACGGCATCGGACACTGCCTTGCAGCCTTGGCCACCCAGCGCTTTGGTGCTGCTGGCGATCACTGTCGAGGTTTCGACGAAATCCCCCGGCTGAACATGCAGGTACATCATGGCATCGGCTTGCTGCGCGCAGTCCTGCAGGATGTCCATTGAGACATGCTGCACAAAACCGGTGGTCGGGGAATGCAGGATGTGCTCGCCGCTGGCGCCTGGTGCTTGCTTCAGCCCGCCCATGAAGGGCTTGTGCAGGCGTTGCGCCATGGCCTTGATGGTGGCCTCTTCGACCCGGCGGATGGTTTCGCCCACGCGGCCCAGCACCGACAGATAGTCCAGCCAGCGCAGCAGCACGATCACCACCACCAGCAAAATGAGGAGGGTGAAACCAAAAAGCACCAGGCGCCCGCCGCCGCCATAAACCTGGGCATTGAGCCCGACCAGGGCAATCACGCTGTACAAAAAAGCCCCGACAAAAGTGGCCAGCGTGTTCTGGATGGTGCTGTCTTCGATCAACAGCTGGGACGCACGCGGCGTGGCGGTGCTGGCCACAGCCGCAAACGAGGACACCATGGTGCTGGCAGAAAAAACCGCCACGGTGAGCATGCTCGTGGCAAGGATGTTGAGCAGGCTGCCGATGGATTCGGAGCCCAGCTTGAACGCAATGTCTTCGGGAATGAGCGGCCCGAGCAGTTTGGCCAGCGTCACGGCCAGCAGGGCCGCCAGCGAAAACAGCGCGCACCGCACCCAGGTTTTGCGCAACAGCCGCTGCAAAAGGTAGAGAAGCTTTTCCGACATGGCAGCAGTATCGCCCGGACCGCCTGCCTGCCTATTGGCCGACCATCCTGGCCGGATCGACCCAGGCGTCAAACTGCGCTGCCGTGACATGGCCCGAGGCCAGCGCCGCTTCGCGCAGGCTCGTTCCTTCCTTGTGCGCCTTCTTGGCAATGAAAGCGGCCTTGTCATAGCCGATGTGCGGGTTCAGCGCCGTCACCAGCATCAGGGAGCGGCTCACCAGCTCGGCAATCCGCTCGCGGTTCGGCTCGATGCCCACGGCGCAGTGGTCGTTGAAGCTGACCATGCCATCGGCCAGCAGGCGCACGCTTTGCAAAAAGTTGTACGCCACCATCGGCCGGAACACGTTGAGCTCGAAGTTGCCCGACGCACCGCCAAAGTTGATCGCCACGTCGTTGCCAAACACCTGCGCGGCCAGCATGGTCAGCGCCTCGCTTTGCGTCGGGTTGACCTTGCCCGGCATGATGGACGAGCCCGGCTCGTTCTCGGGAATGCTGAGTTCGCCAATGCCGCTGCGCGGGCCGCTGGCCAGCCAGCGCACATCGTTGGCAATTTTCATGAGGCTGGCGGCCAGGGTTTTCAGCGCGCCATGGGCGTGGACCAGCGCATCGCATGAGGCCAGCGCCTCGAACTTGTTCGGCGCGGTGACAAACGGCAGGCCGGTCAGTTGCGCCAGTTCGGCCGCGACCTGCTCGGCATAGCCTTTCGGTGCATTCAGACCGGTACCGACAGCGGTGCCGCCCAGCGCCAGTTCATGCAGGTGCGGCAAGGCATCGCGCACATGCTTTTCGCCATGCGCCAATTGGGCCGCGTAGCCCGAGAATTCCTGGCCCAGCGTCAGCGGCGTGGCGTCCTGCAAATGCGTGCGGCCGATTTTCACGATGCCTTCAAAGTCGAGCGCCTTCTGCGCCAGCGTGCTGCGCAGTTTTTCCAGCGCCGGCAGCAGCCGGTTGGTGATGCCGATGACCGCCGACACATGCATCGCCGTGGGAAACACGTCATTGCTCGACTGGCTGCGGTTCACGTCGTCGTTCGGATGGAACAGCCGGGCATCGCCGCGCTCGCCGCCCAGCAATTCGCTGGCGCGGTTGGCCAGCACTTCATTCATGTTCATGTTGGTCTGCGTGCCCGAACCAGTCTGCCAGACTACCAAGGGAAACTCGTCGGGATGCCGGCCGGCAATGACTTCATCGGCCGCATCCACAATGGCCCGGGTTTTTTTCGCGTCCTGCAGGCCCAGTGCCTGGTTGACCAGCGCCGATGACCGCTTGATCTTCGCCAGCGCCCGGATCAGCTCGACAGGCTGGCGTTCGCCGGAAATGTCAAAGTTCTGCAAGGATCGCTGGGTCTGCGCACCCCACAGCCGGTCGGCCGGAACATCGATGGGGCCGAAGGTGTCGTGCTCGCTGCGCATGCTGGCGGTTGTACTCATGGTGTAAGGCCTGACCTGTCAAAATGGAGGGTGATCGTTTCAGCATAGCCGCTAATAAAAGTAATCAAAAGCAAGCCCCGTCAACGGGAGTTGCTCCAACCCACTCAATTCCATGACCACCATCAAACAAGCCGACCTTATCGAATCCGTTGCCGCCGCCCTGCAGTACATCAGCTAAGTCAGCAGTTAGTGAAAGCGTCACGGCAAGCGGCTTCCACCAGCGTTCAGCTCAGTGTGCAGGAAGCGTACGGGCAGCGTAGTGGAAGCGTCTATTTGGCGGGCTTTGGACCCATTCAATACATCAGCAAAAAGTTGACTCGTAGAGCGTCAGAGCCATAGCGGCTTGGGCCAGCGTAAGGCAGCGTGTACTGATGCTGTGCAGAATGCAAGTACCAAACTTTTTAATCCGGAGTTGAATGCATATCGGCATCCCGTTTCACGGGCCAATGCCGCGCTTATCCAAATGAAGTTGATGTGGCAATTTTTCTCGAGAAAACCCCAGGCCATTCTTCAACTCGCGCACTACGTCATTCCCTACTTTTATAAAGTAAGTCCATAAAAACGCAGCCTGATTGCGTCCGCTAGTTATGGACTGCAAGTACGCCAAATTGCGTGACTTTCTTTTCGTAAAATTTTTCCCCCGTTTCAACATCAGTAATCGTCAGACCGAGAATTAATTCAGAGTTGTTCTGAATTTTGATCTCAAACACATCTTTCAAATCTACAAGAAATCCTTCACGCGTTTCTTTTCCTATGCTTGCGTAGGTGTAATCTGTGTACAGGTTATATGAATCTCCATTCCGTATTTCTAGCGCTGTCGTTACTCCGTGCTGGCCGGTGCCGATACAACTAATCATTGATACGTGATTTACCCCAGGAAAACCGCACGTAAAAATCGCCTTGAGATGACGGGCACGTGCCTGTTTCTCTACCGAAAAATTTGCAGCGTCCTTCCGCCTTTGTTCTTGGCGCCTATTTTTCGCTTGTTCCGATTGATCGTCATCTTCAGCAGTGGAGTTCGGGCCAACTTCCCTGGTTTTTGCATCAAGCCGAGCCTGTTTTTCAGCTTTAGCACTTGCTCTAATATCGGCATCAGCAGACAGATGACCTGAGAAACCATAGAGCGAGGCGGCAAGCAGGATGGCACAAATCCCGTACAGACGTGATCGGGAGAAATTTGGATCTACTTTTCGAAACCATGATGACTCATGGATAAACGGGAACGCAATTACTGCGCCAAATACACTACCCAAAACCGACATTGGTGCCTTACTAAAGACACCCGTCAGAGCTAGCATTGCGAACACAAAAACTAAGCCGTAGCTTGCTATGTCACTCTGGTGTGCCGATGTCACTGTAGTTGTTCCCACAGCAGCATTTGGTCGATGAAGAGGGTTGCCGCAGTCCGAGCAAAACCGCGAATCGTTCTGCTCTTGGAAACCACATCGCCTGCATGCAATCATTTTTGCACCTTGAGGAACTGAATGGCGCCACACTGAAGAGATATTGACGCGGTGTCGTGAATGTCGTATTCACATGCTGGGCGGTAAACCATGGTTGTCCTCTTCCTTATTGTTTCGCTGCTTTTAGCAGTCGCTGTTCCAACACATGCAGCGTGCTGACATAAGTGCTGCGCATAGTCGGTCGCGCTGCCGTGTCGGCCTTTAACTTGAAGAAGTCAACGGTCTTGTCGCGATTAGAAGAAAATTCATACGCCAGCAGCAATGCAGCCACCGCACTTTTCGAATTTCCTTCAAGATCATGTGCGTCTGCAAGTGGAGACCATGCGCTTGTTCGCCGGGGGTCCAGCAGTAGCGCAGAAATTAACGCCTGCTTAGCTTCAGAAGGTTTGTTGGTCAAGACATAGGCCCACCCAAGATTTGCTTGAATTTCAACATCGCGTGCATCAAGGTCGCGTGCCTGTGAGAATTTCTGCAAAGCTTCTTCATTTGCGCCACTTGAAAGCAACTCAATACCGCGCTGGTTTATTGATCGTGCGGCCTTACGGTCCCCTGCAATTGGTTTTGGCATGTCGCTAATTCGTGCTGCTGCCAGGTGGACAATTTCCTGTTGCAGCGGTTCAACCGCGCTGAGCATAACTTCGACACAGTCTTGAGCCGATGAGCATACTTTCGCTTTCTCCAACAGAGATGGAGTTGTGATTGGAGCGACAACCGTTGTTGTCACGTTTGCCGACTGTTCAATTATTAAGGCTTGTTCCACTACCGCAGCAGCTTGTTTTTCGCGTATTTCAGTACGAATCTTTTCCTCCGTATTTTTAGCAGCTAAAGCAGAGGCTTCTTCAACTGCTTTTTTCAAAGCAAGCTTGGTTTGCTGCTCTCGCTCTGCTTCTTGTTGTGCTTTCAAGGCATCTGAGGCATTTTTATATTGCCAAGTAACGTATCCTGTCGCTCCCAAGGCGGCTACAGCGACCACACTGAGTACGAAAAACTTCCACTGCCCAGAACCTGCCTTTGATCGCGCCCTGTTCGCTGGCTTATCAATAGTGCTCTTCGTGAAGGCTGCGGACTTCTCATTGAAAAGTGAAATCGAGCCTACGGCGTTGCCTATTGGAGCATCGGCACTAACGACTTTCGGGCTTGTCGTGTCGAACAATTGAGTTCCACAATGCCGACAAAATTGGGTATCGCGCAAGACTTGTTCTCCACACTGAGCACAAGCTGTCGATTGCTCCATGGAGGACTCAATGGACAATGTCTTGATCGTAATTGCAGAGGATTCGATTGGTCCATTCTTTGTATCGGTGCCAGACGAGGTCAATACACCCTTTGGAGCGCCTAAAATTGCAAGAATGCCCCCAAGAAATGCAAGCGCCATACATACGGCCACCATGGTTCCACCTAATATTGCGCCCATGATCGACGTGCAAATAAGGCCAATGCCAGCAAGTTTTGGTCGGGCGAATGCGACTGCACCAAAAACAATTGCGAGAAATGAGAAAAAGACCCCGCCCCAACCCAGCCCTACTATGGTTCCGGCCGCCTGCGCCTTAAAAGCAGAACCAACTCCGCCAATCAACAGTGTGAAAATGGCTGCTATAAATCCAAATACTCCAGAAATTATTCCGATAATTCCACCAGCTTTACCCATGTTGTTTCCTGTATAAATGCATAGTTTCCCATAAAGCCTATTCAGCCGGCTAGCTAGCCGAAATTTCCGAGAAGCGGAAAATAAATTCAGGATCTTGTACTTTTCCTCTCAAGGTAAGACTGCTTTCGCGCAAACAATCGCCTTCTGAACCCTTGAAAAACGTACCAGAGAATGCAACCCGTTGACCGGATTTCAAACGCGAAGTGGCTTCAAAGAGGGGACTGCCCTGCGCAATAAGCGTATTTTCACGCGAATCCGAAAATGCGTTATTCCAAGTTTTTATCTTGACATCTTTTGAAATTGTTATCTCAAGTACACCCTTACCATCACTATTTGAGTTGACTTTATTAATCGTTCCAATCCAGTTATTCACCGCGAGAGAAGTGATTGCCCTGCATAGGGCTTCGTCTCTTTTGGCTTTGATCCCGCCAGTTTGCATGTCATTCTCTGCTTTTTTCGACTCGGCCTGCGCCAGGGACACTACCTCAATTAAACGAGCTTCATCGAGTGGAAGAATAACTGGTGATTCGCTTTTTCCACATGCACCCAAAGCAATAACGAGTGGAATGCAAAACATCCAATTTTTATCGATTTGTTTTTCTGCATATTTATAATTCATTTATATATCCTGTTAAATATCTAAGCAGGCAACGCCATTCTCGTCAGTGCTACACACGCTCTATCTGCTTATTCGCTGCAATGTAAGCGATGACGCTGCAGTTGTATTCCGAAGCATGACTCGCTAAAAATTACGCTCTATTTGCTTCAAAAAATCGCTCTAATTTTTAGAGCAATTTACAAATAGTAGCGCCAGTAACATCTGCAGTCAAGCCCAGATACTGATATTTTTTACGTTAGACGAGTGCGAATTTTGTTAGCGCAACCCATGAGGACTGGACGGGAGTAGCGACAAGGCAGCTTTGACACTGTAGATGACCAGCAAAGTGCCCATCAGATCGCCAACGAACATAGTCAAAAACCCCTGCATGATTTCTTGCTGACCCTGCAATGCGAACCATATGTGGTGTAAAAGCGGGCTGGCTACTGAGTAGGTAACGATCAAGACATGCAGTCTTTTGGGCGTCAGATTGGTCAGCGATGCGTGCAAACCATATTTTTTCTCAGCAATGCGGTAAATCAAGTAAGGTGCCAGGCTTGCCAGAATGCCGCCAACAAATGACCGCACAGGGTCATCTGGAAAAAAGAAGAAGAAGCAAACGAGCCAAGACACCAGCAGCAATCCTATGGCTCCAGCTTCCGCAAACAGCAACGTGCATAACAGACGTATGCCAGCCGGCAGATAAATCCAGTTGATCCCGCGTGCAAATTCAAAGCGGGTAAACAGCCATTCATTGATGGCCAGCATCGCAACGAAGAGCAACATCGTTGCGAGGACCATCATGGCCTGTAGCCGAAGTTGCTTCATGTTCCTGCAGGTCCAGCTTTATTGAACTAAGTTCTGTAACGATATCTAACGTTAAGCGTAACCTGAAAGCTAGTACATTTGAAAAATTGACACCATGAAGAACACAATAAAGTCCTCAGACGTCTATCTCCGCTTCTTGCAGTTGGCGGAAGCCATACGCGGCCTGCCATCATTGCCGCCGCTCGACCCCCTTGAAGAACGAATCCTTGCATTGATTGCGCGTGCCGGCGAACAAGAGGAGCGGCTTTGCGTTCGCGACATGATGGCAAAAGAACAACTTGGCGCTCCAGCTACGATTCATACACGGCTTAAATCGATGCGTGTCAAGGGCTGGATCATGCTCTCGGATACAGAGGACGCACGGCGCAAGCAAATCAAACTGACGCAGGATGCAATTCGCTACTTTGCCAAGCTTTCTAGGTGCATGGTAGAAGCGGCCAAGAGCGGGGTTTAGCAAGACACGGCTATGCAGGATGCGGTGCCACTGACTTGCATCGATCAAAGTGATGTCGTGTCATTGCCCCACCCTTTCGCCCTTTTGTGCCGCAATGCGGACATTTTACTTGCGGTAGTGAACGATGGGTTTCAGATAGCTTCGCTTTATGCTCTTTGTCTTTTGCACACCCTGCTCGACTCGCACTCATTTTGTTCCTAGTGCATTGACTGACCATGCGGCCTTGTTTCGCTTCTCGGCTGTTTTCTTCGCAAGACTTGATCTCGACATTACCAATGGCATAGTCACCCAGATCATTTTTGCGCGACATGCAAAACTTTCCGCGTCCTGAACCTCGCAAAGCAATTTTCCCGCTGTCAATCCAAACGTTAAGCCACTCTTCAAAGAACATTGTTAAACGAATGGCATTGCCATTTCGATCTGGCTTTCGATTCGCTTGCGTTTTTTTTTGCACGTTAAATGCATTGCGCAACTTGCGCAATTCGTCGTCTGTCAGCTTCATGCTGATCTCCTTATTATCGGCTGCCAATACTAAGCAGCTTATGTCTATATCCCGGGACAGGGCAGCTAACATTTTGCACGATATCAGCAACGAAGTCTAAATTGGCATCTCTTCATTTTTGGATCGATAACCAATGATTAAAGAAATGCCCTAGAGCACGTCTGCCACCCCCTTGGAGCGACGATCAAGGAGAACATGAAGCTATGCATGCAAGTCATTAAATAACCTGCCAACGCATTACCGTTGGCCAGGTTTAGTGAATACCCTACGAATTGAAAATCAATCTTTTGTTGATTTCACGGGCACCACAAGTAATCATTGGTATGCGGCATTTTTGCCGCATCAAATGAAAGCATTTCATGTCAAAAGTCAAAACGCTTCTCGGAGAGAACACTTCTTACACAACGCAAGCAGACGCACAACCATCGACATCGGTTCCGCAAGCATCTAATAGCTTTCTTCAGACACTTGCACAAATTGCAGAACCATTTCTAAAACCAGTAATGTCAACTGACCCTGTAGAACGCATGCGTGCAAAGTTTGCCACGAATGCAGATGAGGTAATTCAGTCGTTGACCGAAGGAATGGATAAAGGTAAATGGTTTAAAAAACTTACTGACGGCAAGTTTCTAGTCTCTTTCCGGAACGCAAACAACGCAATGCCGTTCAACGGCACAACACACTTTCAGGTTTCAGACGCTGCAACAGTTATTAAACTTGTCAACTCGGCAAAAATTGCTGTTGCTCAAGGAGAGCTTGACACTGTATTAAAGGCAACCCAGCGCAAATTCACACGCAAAGATTCAGAAGTGAAATCCTAACTGTACTGTTAACCCCTATATCTTAAAGAATGGAACTCGCTGAAGTCATCTTGAGAACGGACATCACACACTTCCATGTAGATGCCGAAGATTTTTGCAAGCTCGTTGATTTCAACCATCTCTGCTCAGATAATTGGCCCATCTGGATTGCTAGCAAAAATGGTAACCCCGTGGGTTGGTATAACGAATATGACGAGATTGCGGGCATTATCGCCATCGCGCACAAGCGCTGTGAACTAGCAGCGGGAAAGATAATTCCCCCTTTCTCCGCTGCTCGACAACCTGAACTAGTTAGTAGAATTACTTAACGCAGTACGGAGATATCGGTTCACTGCTGTCTGAACCTCCGGCAAGAAATAACGAAACGAACCCCTGCTTTCTTTCGCCATATCGATTAGTGTTGCACGGTCAATCTCGCCACTAGAAAGACCCATGGCGCACATCCATCCCTCTGCAAGATCAGCCATATGTTCGACTGGCGCTTGGTTCATTTCAATGAGATGTGACCGATCAATGATCCCTCGGTCAAGCTTGTCGGGATGATTCGTAGTAAAAATAAACACTGTGTTTTCAGAATGTGTCATTGCGGATTTGAGCCGTGGCTGTCCCTTTTTTATGTCGATCACATCTATCTCATCGAAAATTTCGTAGCGCCAGCCTGATTGCGAGAGCGCGGGTTGATATATTCGATTGTTGAGCCCCTGAATAATTGTGGTTACATTTTCCTCCCCACACTTGGTGAGTTCCCAGAAGCGGGATGAACTAAGGATACTAGGAGAATTGTGAATTACAGGCATGTTCCTGGATTCTTCGAGAAGCTTTGGAAGTTCCATTGCAAGCGTCGTTTTTCCGGTGCCGTACGTTCCCCAAAGACAAATGGCATTTTTACCACCTCCTGGAAACGGCTTGTCAGCATTAAAGATATCGTTGAGCTTTTCGCGTGATCTTGGGTTGCTGATGACAAAGTCTTCGAAGGATTTAGGAGCGAATTGAGTTTGATTTTTTTGCATGTTAATTATGAGGATGGGCTTTTCGCCCACCCAAGTAAAAATTTAGTTGAATAACGCGGCTGATTGTTTAGCTGCAGTAAGCTTTTTCTTGTTCGCCGCGTAGTAGGCTGCATAAGCTGCTGTTGCAATGGAACTGTCGTGTTTCACGACACTGTTAATTTCGATCTCGCCGGTTGCGCGATAAGTTGCAAACAGGAGGATGGGTTTATCTTCGTCATCCACGCCGAACAGTGCGGCGTCCGCATTGGGTTCTACTGTGAAAAGCACGTTGTCCGTAAGGTAATCTTTTGCGATCGTTGCAAGACCTGCTGGGCCTGGCGCTTTAGTGCCGAGACGCACTTTTTCAATGCCGCCGTTTGTAGTAATCCAATCTGGCAATTCTTCAACCGTGACATTTTCCTGTGCGGCTGCAAGAAGAGCTTTCGCGTAAGCGCTGACACGACGACGATCTTGGCCACAGAACACCGCTTTGACGATCCTGTTCATGTCATTGGTTTTTTCTTGCGTTTTCATGCCCTGTTCAGCAAGACACTTATCAAGTGCTGTTCGAAGCTGCAGACGCACGGCGTCAGGTGTTTCATCATTTTTCATGCGGAGATAGAACTGGTAGGGTCCGCGTGCCAGCAGCTCATACAAACGGGTATGACTGCGCGTAATGTCTTGCTCGCATGTTTTCCCCTCCTCCGACCATGTTGAGTATTCCGGACCAACGTGACCGGTGATTCCGGGATCGTGACCGACGTTCCGGTGAACGTGAACGGGAGGATTCCGGCAACGTGACCGC
>NZ_JAAFGZ010000018.1 GCF_010365105.1 Polaromonas sp.
GCGGTGGTGCCCGTAACCGCCACATCGGCACCATTGGTGAGCTCGGCATCGACGCGCGCCTGGGTGTCGTAAGTGGTGTTGAAGATCGCCGTTGCAGTTGCGAAAGCGAAGGCCAGCGAGACCAACGTTGCGGCGCCTGCGATGCGGTTGCGCTGGCGCGCCAGTGAGGCCGAGATCAACGGCGCCAACGCGCCCGCGCCGGGAACCCAGCCGGCCAGGCGAGCCACGCCACGGCCCAGCGCGAACCGGCCAAGCCGAACCCATAACAGGCCAGCGCCCAGCCACAGGCACAGCGGGGCAAGAAAGGCTTCGTAGCGCACCGAGGTTTGCGCGACGCCCTCGGTTGCCAGCACGATGTGGTAGCCCGTTTGCGCGACGTTCCAGAACACCGCAGCGCCGATCACGAGCAGGATCAGGTCGAGGTAGACGCGTTGCCACAGCGGCGTGCTGCGCGGCGCAAACTCCGAGCGCGACGCGGCCACCGTCGAGCCGGTGGCCTCGCGCCACGACGGCAGCACGAAGGCCGCTATGGCAAGCGCGAATCCGAGCAGCGCTGCCAGCGCGAACGAGGGGGCGGCAAGCGCCGCGTCAGTGACCTGCCACGACAGGCGCACAGTGAACGCAGCAATGGCCAAGCCCAGCAGTACACCGGCGCTGCCCATCGCGGCCGCCTCCCATGCAGCCAGGCGTACGAGCGTTCCGACCGAGGCGCCGCGAATGCGCAGCAGTCCCTGCTCGCGGCGGCGGCGATCGGCGCCCGAGGACGTGACGGCTAGCGTCACGAGCAGCGCGAGCACGACCCCAGGCGCACCGAGAAACAGGAATAGCACCCGCGCATACAGCGCATCGGCGCGCACGCCGTCTAGGCGCGCCGCCAGGTTGTTGGCAATGGCAGCGCTGCCGGCGACATGGGCCTCGACGTTGTTTGCCAAGCCGAGCACCTGCACATACGCGGTGGCCGGATCAGAGGGCAGCGTGGCGTGGTCGAGCCGAATGTGAAGTTGGGTGCGTACCGTGTCGGGTCGCACGCTGCGCTGCGCGTCGAACAGCGTGTGCCACGTGGCCATCGGCATCAACAGCACATTGTCGGGCGGTGCCTGAGGGGCAGTGCCTTTGGGCACGCCGATCGCCTGGAACATCGAATCGGCGTTCGGCAGTGTGACGACGCCAGCGATGCGCACATCCACCGGCGGCACGCCGATACGCAGCACGATGACTGTGTCGCCCACCGTGACATGCAAGTTGGTCGCGGTCTGGGTTGATATCAATACGCCGTCTGCCGTGCCGAGCACGACGCGAACCTGATCCAGGAAGCGCGCGGTGTAGCCAGGTTCCATGCCGACGACCTGACCGGCGCCCGTGGTCTGGGTGGTGTTGCCAGTGGTCGCGCTCAGCCCGGCGCTGTCGGCATACCCAACACTGCTTAGCGCAACCGGCGTTGTCGCCTTGCGGATCGCGTCATTCACGCGCACGTCATCGGCGGCAGGCGTCATCAGTACCTGCCAGTCGACCGGCACGTTGGCGATAGCGCGGCGCGCCATGCTTTGCGCCGACGCGGCCACGAAGGTGCCGAGCGACGCCAGCAAGGCGACGGTCAGGGCAAGGCCGACGATGCTGCCAATGAGGCGACCGGTGCGGCCGACCAGGGTGCTTTTGAGCCACAGGCCGATCATGGCGTCGTCTCCGATGCCGGCAGCGTCAACAGGCCGTGATCCATGCGCCAGACGGTGTGCAGGCGCTGCGCCACGACAGGGTCGTGGGTCGCGACGACGAGGGCCGCGTCGCTGTCGGCGAGCGAATCAAGCAGCGCGTCCATCGCCCGCTGCGCCGTCGGTTGGTCGAGCTGGCCGGTGGGTTCGTCGGCGAGGACGAGGCGTGGTCGCAGCGCGATCGCGCGCGCCAGCCCGACGCGCTGCGCCTGGCCGCCGGAGAGCTCGTCGGGCAGCTTGTCGGCGATGCCGCTGAGGCCAACGCTGGCGAGCGCTGCCAGCGCAGCCTCGCGAGGTGCGGCTGTCTCTCCCAGGAGCCGCAGCGGCACCTCGACGTTTTCGATCGCGCTCAGTGCAGGCAGCAGGCTTGCCGACTGGAACACCATGCCGATGTGGCGCGGGCGCAGCGTGCCAGAGGCTCCGAGCGCGGG
This sequence comes from Polaromonas sp., assembly GCF_010365105.1. Taxonomy (GTDB): domain Bacteria; phylum Pseudomonadota; class Gammaproteobacteria; order Burkholderiales; family Burkholderiaceae_C; genus Polaromonas. The sequence goes on from NZ_JAAFGZ010000018.1 coordinate 2,141, forward strand.
CCAGTTCAGCGTGCCGCTGGAGGGCGTGTCGAGGTCGGCGATCAACTGCAACAGCGTCGACTTGCCGCTGCCCGACGCACCGACGATGGCGATGCGGTCGCCGGCACGTATCGTGAATGTGGCGGGACGCAGCGCTTCGAGTGATACATCGCCTTGCTGGAAGCGGCGTGCCACATTGACCGCCGTTACGAAAGTTTCAGACATCGACGATCCTTCCGTCGCGCATGCGCACGACACGGTCGGCGTGCGCGGCAAGCGCCTCGCTGTGGGTGGCGATCAGGATTGCGGTGCCCGCCGCGCGCTGTTCGTCGAAGACCGCGAGCACCAGCGCCTCGGTGGCGGCATCGACCTCGCCGGTCGGCTCGTCAGCCAGCAGCACCTGCGGCGCGGCCGCGAGCGCGACCGCCAGGCCTGCGCGTGCCACTTCACCACCCGATAGTTGTGCCGGTCGCGCCGACGTATGGCCGGTCAGCCCGAGTTGCTCGAACAGGTGCGCGGCGCGGGCACGGTCGGGCTTGCCGGCGATCTGCATTGCTAACGCCATGTTGTCGGCGAGATGCAGCGAAGGGATCAGGTTGTGCGCCTGCATTAGGATGCCGATGCCACTGGCGCGGCGCTGGGCCCGCTGGGCTTCGGGGCGCCGCGTCAGGCGCTCGCCGAGCAGGTCGACATGGCCGCCATCGGGCTCATCCAGGCCCGCCAAGCAGTTGAACAGCGTCGATTTGCCGCTGCCCGATTCGCCCAGTAACGCCACCATCTCGCCGGCCGCCAGATCCAGGCTCACACCGCGCAGGGCGAGTGTTTCCGAGTCTCCGGCGTGGAAGAAACGGTACAACTCGAAGGCCTCGATGCAGACTGTCATTGCCATGTGAAGCTCCCGGCCATCAGCTGCCACTGGTCGACGTTATCGGTGCCAGCGGGCGCCGATAACGTCAACGTCGCAAGCTTGCCGGCCTTCCAGAAGTAGTACTTGGCGGCATCCAGGCGGATCGCCTTGTTGGTCACCGGATTCGGGTCGGAGTTGGCGCCGTAGTGGACGATGAAGGCCGGCCCCGCGGTCAATGCGACTTGCTTGACGCTGGCGACACGGACGGCTTTCGGCGACTTCTCGAGATCGGCAATTTCGTTGGCCTTGAGGCTGGCCATCTTCGGCGCGGCGGCGCGGGGCACGACCACCACCTGCAATGCGTTGTATTTGTCGATGAAGCTGACCGTAGCGGGTCCTTCGCGACGCGCCCAACCCTCGGGCACCTTGATAGAAAAGCCGAGAGGTGACTTGAAGGTGACGAAGGCCTGGTTGTCGGGGATGTCGCCGGGAGGATTCTTTTCCGCGGCGAGCGGCTGTTGCAGTGGAGTAAGTGGCGCGCCGCCGGATTGGGCCAGCGCGAGCGGCGCCGCAGCGCAGGCGCAGGCGACGAGAAACAGGGAAGCAAGGGTGCGGTTCAACATGATGTGCAAAGCTTTCGGATGGTTGCGATTTTTGGATAGTTCACTGGCCAATCAGAAAAAGTGAATCGTCGAAAATTAGGTCTCTTGCAGGCCCCCGCCTGTGCGTTCGCGAACATTGGGGCGCCGCCGAGGCGGTATGTCGTTTTTGACCGTGGACCCCTCGTTGCGAGACGCTCATTCTCTCGGTCCACACGGGCGTTTCAAGCGGACTTGAGAAGCTCTCAATCAAGGTATGCAGGTCCCACAGCGGCGACTGCGCCAACCAGTGTGCGCGTTCAGCACGGGCACCGGCTCCAAGCGGGCAGTACCAGCTATTTCTTGGGTCGAGCAGCAAGTTAAGACCGCTGACTCGCACTTTATTGAGCCCGTTGGGTGTTGATCGGGATGGCGAAGTATTCATAGGGCGATCCGGGATGAGTTGACATGGAAACCCCGCAAGTCTGAACGGCCAAACTTAGCCCAGCCATAGGCCGCTCATTTGGTTACCCATCCCCATTCAATGAGCTTGCCAAAAAGCGAGCAATGAATGGCGATGACGAGGCGGTAGACGGGCTCCATATAAAGCCGCGCTCCAAGTAGCGCCAGCGAGGCACTCAAACCGGCCACCAGCGCCGCGCCCAGCATGTCCAGCGGAAAGTGAACGCCCAAGTAAATGCGTGCCCAGGCCATTGGCAGGCCCAGCAAGATCAGCGTTATGGCCGTCATGCGCTGGCTGCGGTGCATCAGCAAGCTGAACGAAAAAGCCCATAGCCCCGTCAGGTGGTCACTCGGAAACGACGAGTTGGCCGCATGGGAGATGAGGTTGTGGCCCAGGCCCAGCATGAAAGGCCGGGGATGCGGCCACACCAGCGCAATGAACTGGTTGATGAGCAGGCCCGCCAGCATCGACGCGCTGGCTTCGAGCCAGACTTTGCGGCTGTGTTCGCTGCCGCGCAGCCAGCCTGTGGCCAACAGCAGCGGCACTACAAAAATCGCGTATTCGCCGAAAAATTTAGCCAGGGCCAGCATCAGCATGCCAGGGTGCACTGGCGCAGCGAGCCATAAAAAGAGAGTTTGGTTCAGGTGTTCCATATATTGGTGTGGTTGTGCTGCCCCTTCCAGGGCAGCACAACTTACTGGGCAAGTCAGTCTTTTTTGTCGTGGTCGTCGTCGTTCTCGTGGTCGGCTTTGTCTTCGGCGGACGAGATGACCGTGCCCTTGTCGGCATCGACCCTGACATCGAACACCTTGGCGCCACTGACGACTTCGACGTCAAAAACAATGCCGCTTTTGGTGTGCTCAAGCTCGGCACGGGTTGCCCGGCCGTTGGTCTGTTGCTCGGCAGCAGCGACTGCCTGGCTCAGTGAAATTTTCGTGGCCGGCAGGGATGCTGCATCGTTTTCCATACGGGTTGCGGCGTAAGTCGCGATACCGGTGGCAGCCAATACGACGCCTGCAATAGCAATTTTTGTATAGCGAAGCATAGTGATGTCCTTTGAGATAAATAGTCGAATGGGTGAGACTTGAAATTCAGATCAAGGATGGATTCGCAGCTGTTTCGAGAGCCGTGCAACTTCGTTGCTGGTGATGGTGATGGCGCTGCCGTCCATGGCGTAAACGACCTGGCCAACAGGTTTTGACACAGCCCTTCCATATGAACTTTCCAGCGCCATCCTGCCGTCGCTGTACTCGTGCAAGGATGAGCCGTCCTTGAGCGAAACGACCTTTTCAAAGTTACCTTGATTCCAGGAAAATCCAGATGCAGCGGCTAAGGAGGCGGTGGTTTGGGTGCTGGCACTTGCCGCCACCGCAGTAGTGACGAGAATGGTAATAAGTGCGACAGATTTGATGGACTTGAACATGCTGTTTCTCCAGTGAATTGCACGCAGACATTTGCGTGATTTGGAGAATAGGAGTTGAGACTTAGCGCAGACTGAGCCCTTCAAAAAGCACTGGCCGCACTGGCGTAAGCGTCTTTCGCAGCCTGCGCATTGGTCGCAAGGAGGCGGCACAGCGCTTGAGGGCATGGACAAAAACTGCGCTGTCCTGCGAGTCGCGTGGTGCATGCGCTGCGCAAACCAACGGTCAAGCCGGTGCTCGTCCTGGTCGCCTTGACAGAAAATTTGCTGTGGGCTGCCTGATTCGCATAATGCCTGTCGGGGACGGCTGACGAATGGGTGGGCCGGTTGCGGCCCAATGCGGATATTTGCACAGGGAATTTGGATAATAGTTAACGACTGACAGTGGTCCTTCGCCGTTAATGCATCAACAACGGCAGCCGGACCCGAAGAGAGATTTCCCCAAAATCTTGCGGTGGCGGTCCAGCCTCTCGTTGACGGTCAAGCCCGCAGAACATTCCGCAGATGGAGAAGGCCCGGTTACGCCACTGGCACCATGCAGTGACTTGTCCCAGCATGCGGACGTGTACCAGCCTTGTTCCACCCTTGTCCCAGCCAAAAGCTTACGGAGATTTTCCGAGCCAGGTCCTGCAAAGGCACGCGACCGGAGCATGCAAAGTTCGTCTTCGTTGGGCTGGATGCGAACTACAACGCTCACATCGAAAGCAGTCCGGCGCTCCAAAGTGACGGTTGATCTACCGGCGAGTCTTTTGCGCAGGGTGTTAGCGCGGCCTTGGGTGAAGAGGTCACTGTGCAGATAGCCAGGCGCACCGATCTGAACAAGTTTGCAGTCATCCTCAAGCGCTGGGTAGTCGAGCGCTGCTTTGCCTGACGGGTCAAGAACAGGCGGTTTTGTAATAACTGTGAGCGGTTGATCAATACCAGCTTGCAGTTTGTTTAAGCCACTTTCCCGGCTTTATTTCTCGGGAGAGCGTGAACATGTTTTCAAACCCTCTGGCGTGTAAAAAACTAGACCCGAATTGATTGGAGAATTTGCGTGGCACACTGGCCGGCTGAATGCTTAGCGCGTCTTATCACCCAACCAAGGATCACCATGCTGCCGAACAAAGAAGGACAACACGTCCCACAAGCCACTTTCAAAACCCGCAAGAACGACAAATGGGTTGACATCACCAGTGCCGACCTGTTCGATGGCAAGACCGTCGTGGTGTTCTCGCTGCCCGGCGCCTACACGCCGACCTGCTCGTCCACCCACCTGCCGCGCTACAACGAACTGGCCAACACCTTCAAGGCGCATGGCATTGATGACGTGGTGTGCATGTCGGTCAACGACGCCTTCGTGATGAACGAATGGGGCCAGGCGCAGGAAGCGGAAAACCTCACGCTGATTCCCGACGGCAATGGCGAATTCACCGAAGGCATGGGCCTGCTGGTGGACAAGAGCAGCCTCGGATTCGGCAAGCGCTCATGGCGCTACTCGATGCTGGTCAAAAACGGCATCATTGAAAAAATGTTCATCGAGCCGGAAAAGGAAGGCGACCCGTTTGAAGTGTCCGATGCCGACACCATGCTCGCCTACCTCGCTCCGGGCGCCAAGGCACCCGAGCCGATCACGGTGTTCACCAAGCCCGGCTGCCCGTTTTGCGCCAAGGCCAAGTCGCTACTGCGGGAGGCAGGCCTGCGCTTCGAGGAAATCTCGCTGGGCCATGGCATTACGTCGCGCAGCCTGTACGCCGTTTCCGGCGCAGGAACCGCGCCACAGGTGTTCTGCGGCGGTCAGAAAATCGGTGGGTCTGAAGACCTGGAAGCCTGGCTGGCCAAGCGCGGCCAGTAAACCCGACATTCAGGCAAAACGCACGTTCAGGCAAACTTTCGCTGCGCATCGAGCGCCAGACCGGCGCCGATGCTGCCGAACAGGTCGCCTTCAACGCACCGGGCCTGCGGCGTCAGCGCCAGCACCCGTTCGCGCAGCAAGGGAACGCCGCTGGAGCCGCCGGTGAAAAACACCGTGTCGATGCCTGCTGCAGTAATGCCCGCATCGACCAGCAGCCGGGCAACCGTCTGCTCGACAGTGTTCACCAGCCCGTCAATCGACTGGTCCAGTTCTGCCCGGTGCAGGGTCACGGTGTCACCCGCCGAGATTCTTCCGATGTCGATCTGCGCCACATCGGCATCCGACAGGGCAATCTTGGCGCCCTCGACCTGCAGCGCCAGCCAGTGGCCGGCGCGTTCCCTGACCAGGTTTTGCAGCCGTTCCATCTTGGGACGGTCCGCTGCATCGCGGTGCAATTCGGTTATTTGCGCCCAGGCTTTTTTGGTATAGGCCAGGTTGATGGTGTGCCAGGTGGCCAGATTGAAATAATGGCTTGACGGCATTTCGCGCCCGCTTTTCAGCAGGCTGCCCAACCCCAGCATCGGCATCATGCTGGCCAGGCTCAGGGCCTTGTCGAAATCGGTGCCACCAATGTGCACGCCGCTGGTCGCCAGGATGTCGCCCCGCCGCTCGGCTTGCCTGGCACGCTCGGGACCGACCCGAATCAGGGTGAAATCGGACGTTCCGCCGCCAATGTCCACCACCAGCACCAGTTCCTCGCGCGAGATTTGTGACTCGTAGTCAAACGCGGCCGCGATCGGTTCGTACTGAAAGGCAATGTCGCGCAGGCCGGCCCGGCGGGCAATGTCTTCCAGCGTGTCCTGGGCGCGCTGGTCGGCGGCGGCGTCGTCATCGACAAAAAATACCGGCCGGCCCAGCACTGCGCGGTTGAATTCCTGCCCCGCTGCCCCTTCGGCCCGGCGCTTGAGTTCGCCGATGAACTGGGCCAGCAGCGCCCGGAACGGCACGGCGCGTCCCGCCACCTCGGTGTGCTCGTCCATCATCGACGTGCCGAGCAGGCTTTTGAGCGATCGCATCATGCGGCCTTCATGGCCTTCGAGGTAATCGGCCAATGCCGCGCGGCCATAGCTGACATGCGCGTCTTCGGCATGGAAAAAGATCACCGAGGGCAGCGTCAGCTTGCCGTCCTCCAGCGCCAGCAAGGCGCGCTGGCCAGGCCGGCTCCAGCCGGCGGTGGAGTTGGACGTGCCAAAGTCAATGCCGCAGGCGGCCACGGCCGCCGTTTGCTCCAGCGGGGCGCTCATCGCCCGGCCGGCTTGATGAAGCCGCCTTCGGCCCAGGCAACAGCGCTGGTGCGATTCAGCGTGAACGACGGCGCCACACGCACTTCGGCCAGCAGTTCACCGGTGTCATCGTGGGCGCTCAGGACCGCATGCGGATGGTCTTCATCGGGAACAATGTCGAGCGACACCGTGATGCGTGCGGCATTCGCCGTCACCGTGATGCGCTGGTGCAAGGTGGCATGCAGTTGCTGCTCATGCCGGCGCACAAATTCCGAGGCCGTCTTGACCAGGGTGTTGAAGGCATTGACGTCCAGCGGCTTGGGGTTCTTCTTGTCGCGCCCCATGGTCCAGGGACCGATCAGCGCCGGTTCGGGCTCGCCGTCCTTGATCATGGCCACGGCCCAGCCGTCGTCGTCTTCGTTCTTGATGACCCTGGCGGTCCAGCCGTCGCCGCTCCACAGGCGGGGCTCCTGGATTTTGGCGGGGTCGGTTGAAGAACATTCGTCGTCGGAGGCGGGCAGGGTTGGGTGGGGATCAGTCAAGGCGCTTCACTCAGGTCAAAAATCACGCCGCAAAAGGGCATTTACAAAAGGGGTTCGGCATGGGATGCGGATTTTACTGTCGGCCTGAAAGCCGATTCACCTTGTGGCCAGGCTCAAGGTACAGCAAGGATTTTAGCTACTTAATTCATAGCTAACTTCGTACACCAGTCTTGCGGAAATGGCCTATTTGATGCCAGAAACATTGCTTTTAAATCTAAAAGAAGGTGCCAGCCGGATCAAGGGCTTATCTCGAACTGCGCATCACCCATGTAGCGGTGTGGTCCCAGGGCGGCGGTCAGTGCGGCAGCTTCGGCTGCCTGCCACTGGGTGAAGATTTCAAACTCTTCGGGCGACAAGACGTCTTGCGACGGATGTTCGCCGTAGATCGTCACCATCCGGCAATACGCGGCATACACCGGCGCCACCAGGCTGGCGTCGCCCAGCGACGCATCCAGAGCCTTGCGAAAACGCTGCTCTGCGGCCTGCAGCTGCTGCGGGCTGGCGTCTTCGAAGGCATAAAGCCTGAGGGTGTAGCTCATTTTTCTTTCTTCCCGAATTCTTTCACGGTCGCATCCGGGCCCTGGGCGATGGTGATACGCCGGCGCAGGCGGGCCGTCTCTTGCGCATCGCCGCCCTGCTCTGCCCGCTGCAGCTGAACGCCCAGCCAGGCCAGCAGCGGACGCCGCCAGCCCTGGGCGGAGGCGGTGTCGATCGCCAGTGCGATCACCGACGGACTGGCGCGGCCGGTCTGCAGCAACACGCCCGCCGCCAGCAGTTGCGACAGCGGATCAGCAATGCCCGGGACCGCGCCGGCATCCCCTGCCGCTGCAGCGCGCTGGGCTTGCGGCAGCAAGGCGATGGTTTCAGCTTGTACTTGTCCCTGCAGGTAGTCGGCATAGGCGCGCTGGGAGGCTGTCGCATCAGTCCGGAGCGGCTCGAAGCCCGCGCAAGGCTCGAACACCAGGCTGGCCACCCGGCTGGCGCAATGCAGGAGTTCGGCGGTGGCCAGCAGGTCGGGCCGGCCGGTGCGCGACAACTGGCTGCGCGCACGCGCCAGTTCAGCGGCTTCGACGCGGCGGTTGCCTTCCATGTAGGCGGTAACGGAACGCTCCATCGAACCCTTGGCTTCGACTTGCCAGTCCGGCGGCCTGGGTCCGCTGCTGCAAGCGGCCAGGATCAAAACGGTGCTGAGTGCAAATGCCAGCTTCATCGTCACAGGGCAATTTTTCATGGCAGCTTCATTTCTGCATCCCGGGCAAACGGCCATTTGCGGTTGATCTCGCTGACCAGGCCTTCGACTTTGCGCAGGCTGGCCTCGACGTCGCCGCGCAAGGCGCCCAGGTCGTTGGTGGCTTCCCTGGCATTCGACGAGATGGCCTGCGCATTGACCAGGATGGCATCGACCTTTTGAAGGCTGGTGCGCGCCTCGCCCAGCATGGCGTTCAGCTGCCGGGCGGTGGCGCGGGCCTCTAGCAGCACGCCCTTGTCGCCAAACACCTGCGTGTCGGTCTTGGCCGCGATGCCGTCGAGCTTGGCCAGCAGCGCATTGGTGCGGTCCAGCGTGGCAGAAAACTTTTTGGCCTCGGCCTCGCTGCCGAACAGCACCGTCAGTGCGCCGCCGGGTCCGTTGAGCCGTCCGGTCAGGACCTGCAGGTTGGCCAGGCTGGCGCCCACCGAGCCGCTGCTGCCCGTCAGGCTGTTGAGGTTATCGATCAGTTCCTTGGCGGCAGCAATGACCCTGGGAATTTCTGCGCTGGCGTCGCCCTGCAAAACGGTTCGGACCGCATCCTTGGGCAGGGGCGGATCGTTCAGCAATCCGGTATAGGCACGGATATTGGGGCCGCCGACAATGCCCTTGACGAGCGTGAAAACGCTGCTGCTGCGCAGCCAGTGGGCGTCCTTTTGTGCCACATCGACCAGGATGCGCGCCTTGCCGTCTTCGGCCAGTTCGATGCGGCGCACCCGGCCGATCGGGAAGCCGGCAAAGGTCATGTCCATGCCGACCACGACGCCTTCGGAATCCTCGGCCATCAGCACCAGTCGCTGGGTACTTTCAAACGCACCGCGTGCATACAGCACATACAGTGCCGAACCGCAGACCAGCAGCAGCATGAACAGCAGCAGCAGCCGAGCCTTGAATTCCAGGCCGGCCATGTTTTCAGGCGCGATGCTGTCCGGCAGGCGCGCAGGCTGCGCCGGGCTCTGGCCAACAGGCGGCAGCAGCGGCGGGGACGAATCGGAAGGTGAACTCATGAAAAGTGTGTCTCAGGCTCAGTAATAATTGCCAACCAGCGAAGCCACTTCAACGAGCAGCAAAACGGCAAACATGCGAACCAGCCCGCGCATTTCGGCACTGGAGCGGATACTGGACCCGCGCATGCCGTACAGGGCCGAAGCCATCGGAATCAGCGAAACGGCCAGGCAAAAAAATACCGTCTTCAGCACAAAGATCAGCGTGACGGCCGGCGTGAACACCTGGCCGAACAGCCGGGTGTAGCCCGCCAGACCCGACACGACGAATCCGTACACCGCCACATAGGCCACGACCAGCGCCACCACGCAGCTCAGCGCGGCCAGCGTGATGCCGGCAAACATGCCCGCCACCACGCGCGGCAGCACTTCGCGGCGTATCGGCTCAACGCCCTGCCGGCGCATGTCGTCGAGTTCGCCACTGGCCTGCAGGGCGGTGAGTTCGGCACCATCGGGAATCGTGCAGCGCAGCGCAACAAACAGCGCTGCCGTCAAAGGAATCAACTCCAGCACCAGCACACGAATCACCAGTTGCAGCGCATATTGGGACAGGCCATAACTCAGCGCCGTCACCATCACGATGCGGGTGAGCACCACCGTCACCAGCGCACAGAGCAGCGAAAACCCGAGCAGCACCGGCGCCGTGCTGGTGTAGACATGGCGTCCGAGGACCCGCCGGTTTTCGCGGCTGTAGCTGGACGGCGAAAGGGCCAGCACCAGGATCACGGCGCCCAGATGCACCAGCTGCCACCATTCGGTGAACCACTGCCGGGCAGACCGACCCGTCTGGGTCAGGCGGCTGTGCAAGGGCGTGCTTGGAGTCATGCCTGCATGATAACGGGGCGTTCATTCAGCCAAAACGTGAAACTTCCCTGCAGGCGTCACCGGTGTGCGGCACGTCATCGGCCTTGACGCCGCGCTTTCACTTGCCTGGCGCTTCAGGCAGCAGCCGGATGAGCTTGCCATTGCTGCTGTCGGTCAGCACATACAGCAGGCCATCGGGGCCTTGCCGCACGTCTCGGATGCGCTCGCCGACATCGGTCAGCAGCTTGTGCTCGCGAACCACCTTGCCGCCGAAGGGCACCGAGAGTTCGATCCGGTCCAGGTAGGAAAACTTGAGCGACCCGACAAACAGGTTGCCCTGCCAGGCTTTGCCATAACGCTCGCTGGTCAGAAAGGCCATGCCGGACGGTGCAATCGACGGAACCCAGTAATGCAGCGGCTGCTCCATGCCGGACTTGCGGCTCAGGCCTTCGCCGATCTTGCCGCCGCCGTAGTTTTCGCCATAAGTGATCTCCGGCCAGCCGTAGTTCGCGCCCGGCCGGGGCAGGTTGATTTCGTCGCCGCCCTGCGGCCCGTGCTCATGCATCCACAACATGCCATCGGGCGCAAGCGTGGCTCCCTGGGCATTGCGGTGGCCATAGCTCCAGATTTCGGGCAATGCGCCCGCCTTGCCGGCAAAGGGATTGTCGGCAGGCACCGAGCCATCCTTGTTGATGCGCACGATCTTGCCGTGGTGGTTGTCGAGTTTTTGCGCATCCTCCTTGCGTGAAAACCTCTCGCCCAGCGTCAGGAAGAGCTTGCCGTCGGGCTGGCCATTCGCGCCCGGTGCGCGGCTTTCAACAATGCGGCAACCGAAGTGGGCCGAACTGGCAACTTTCGGTTTCTGGCTGAAAAGCACCTTGAGATTTTCCAGCCGCGCGCCGTCATCGCTCAAGCTGGCACTGGCCAGGGCCGTGCTGTTGGCCCGACCGGTGGGGGCAGGCTCCGAATAGCAAAAATACAGGGTGCGGTTGCGGGAAAAGTCACTGTCCAGCGCCACATCGAGCAGGCCGCCCTGCCCGCCCGCCGCTATCTCCGGCAGGCCGGCCACGCTTGCTGACGCCTTCCCATCGGCAGCCAGCAAGCGCAAGCGGCCGGCACGTTCGGTGACCAAAAAGCGTCCGTCAGGCAGGAACGCCAGCGCCCACGGGTTTTGCAGCCCCGATGCGACGATGTCGGCACGAACTTCCTGTGCCTGCGCCCCAGTCGCCAGCAGGCTTGAAACGATGGCAATGGCGGCAGGAAGCACCCGCAAGTTCAAGACTGAAAGCATCTTGTGACCCCTTGAATTTTTTGGATGCTTTTCTGACGTGGGCTGACGGGAATAGTTCAAGACAGTACAGGCATGCAACATGGACTGATTCTGGATGAGCTGGGTCAGGCTTAGCGTATGGACTGCCAGTAGTCTTCAAAAACCCAACACTCCATAAAAAAAGCAACGAATTTTTCATCCAAATACAAGAAACTTTAACTACAAGAAAAGAAAATAGGATAGTAATTTTTATTGACGTAGGACCAGTCCCTCAAGTATGCTCGGCGCCATGCGAATTTTCCCCTCCGTACTCGTCCTGGCCTTTGCTGCACTTTGCACACTGAGCGTCCATGCAACCCCCGCCAATTCCAGCGACGAGATTGACAGGCTGCTCGCCGACCGGGGCCTTCTGAACAAAATTGACCATGTCCGCCAGAACGTCAGCCAAAAAGCGTCCGAGCTGGTCGTCAATGCCATGGGATTCCTGGGGGTTCCCTATAAATGGGGAGGGACCGATGCCGACACCGGATTTGACTGCAGTGGTCTGGTGGTCTCGGTGTACCAGCAAAGCATTGGCTTGCTGCTGCCCCGCAAGGCCGAGCAACAGGCGGCTGCCACGCAGAAAATAGACCAGACCGACCTGCAACCCGGCGACCTGGTGTTTTTCAACACCATGCGGCGCGCCTTCAGCCATGTCGGCATCTATGTCGGCAACGGCAAGTTCATTCACGCACCCCGGGCTGGCGCCGAAGTCAGGTTGGAGAGTATGGGCGGCAGCTACTGGCAGAACCGCTTCAATGGCGCACGGCGCGTGATCAGCAATGCGGCCGAGTCGGTCAATCCGACGCCAGCGATGCCAGTCGTCACTTCATTCGGCGACGCTGCCACGATTCGCTGAATCGCACGGTCCGCGCTTGCCGATAGCGCAAGGAGCATTCATTTTTGATAGCTGCCTGTGCATACACCGTATGCGCAAGGCGGCTTTTTCGTTTGTATTCGGCTGAAATTTCAGCGACATACAAAATCCAGGCGCCCCGTGGCCGTTCGACAGGGCACGAGGCGCTTTGCTTTTTACAGAACTTTCAAACCGGCATGGCGCCGGCAATGACTATTTCCGCGCGGGCGGCAAATCCGTGCAACTGCCGTGCGCGACTTCCGCCGCCATGCCGATGCTCTCGCCCAGCGTCGGATGCGGGTGGATCGTCTTGCCGATATCGACCGCATCGGCGCCCATTTCAATTGCCAGGGCAATCTCGCCAATCATGTCGCCGGCATGCGTGCCGACCATGCCGCCGCCCAGGATCTTGCCGTGGCCGTGCGCTTCCGGGCTGTCATCGAACAGCAGCTTGGTCACGCCTTCGTCGCGGCCGTTGGCAATCGCGCGGCCCGAGGCCGTCCACGGGAACAGACCCTTCTTGACCTTGATGCCCTGCGCCTTGGCCTGGTCTTCGGTCAGGCCGACCCATGCCACTTCCGGGTCGGTGTAGGCGACGCTCGGGATCACGCGGGCGTTAAACGCGGCGCTGGCCAGTTCCTTGTTGCCCTGCAGTTCGCCGGCAATCACTTCGGCCGCCACATGCGCTTCATGCACCGCCTTGTGCGCCAGCATCGGCTGGCCGATGATGTCGCCGATGGCGAAGATGTGCGGCACGTTGGTGCGCATCTGGATATCGACGTTGATGAAGCCCCTGTCCGTCACGGTGACGCCGGCTTTTTCAGCGGCGATCTTCTTGCCGTTGGGGCTGCGGCCCACGGCCTGGAGCACCAGGTCGTAGGTTTGCGGCGCAGGCGCGGTACCGCCCGGCTCGGCGCTTTCAAACGTCACCTCGATGCCATCGGGCGTGGCCCGGGCACCTACCGTCTTGGTCTTGAGCATGATGTTGTCAAAGCGCGGCGCATTCATCTTCTGCCAGATTTTGACCAGGTCGCGGTCGGCGCCCTGCATCAGGCCGTCGAGCATTTCCACCACGTCCAGGCGCGCGCCGAGCGTGCTGTACACCGTGCCCATTTCCAGGCCGATGATGCCGCCGCCCAGAATCAGCATGCGCTTCGGGACTTCCTTCAGCTCCAGCGCGCCGGTGCTGTCCACCACGCGCGGGTCTTCGGGCATGAAGGGCAGGCGCACGGCTTGTGAGCCCGCGGCAATGATGCAGTTCTTGAAGCCGATGGTCTGCTTCTTGCCGGTTTTTTCCTGCGACGTGCCGCTGGTTTCCTCGACTTCCAGGTGGTTGGCGCCGACAAAAGCGCCGTAGCCGCGCACGACAGTGACCTTGCGCATCTTGGCCATCGCAGCCAGCCCGCCCGTCAGCTTGTTGACGACCTTTTCCTTGTGGCCGCGCAGCTTGTCGATGTTGACGCTGGGCGCGCCAAAATCCACGCCCAGCGCCGCCATGTGGCTGACCTCGTCCATCACGGCGGCGACATGCAGCAAAGCCTTCGAAGGAATGCAGCCAACGTTCAGGCAGACGCCACCCAGCGCGGCGTAACGCTCGACCAGCACGACCTTGAGGCCCAGGTCGGCGGCGCGAAAGGCCGCCGAATAGCCGCCAGGGCCGGCGCCGAGCACCAGCAGGTCGCAGTCCAGTTCGGCCGTGCCGCCAAAGCTGGCGGCGGCTGGCGCGGGCGTTACGGCTGGTGCGGCAACAGCAGGCGCTACTTTTTCAGGAGCGGCTGGTGCAGGTGCAGCCTGCGCAGATGCCTGTTTTGGTTCTTCAGCCGGAGCAGCAGCCGCATTCGCGGCGCCAGCGACTTCCAGGGTCAGCACAACCGAGCCCTGCTTGACCATGTCGCCAAGCTTGACCTTGATTTCCTTGACCACGCCGCCTTGCGACGACGGAATTTCCATGGATGCCTTGTCGCTTTCCACGGTGATCAGGCTTTGCTCGGGCTTGATGGTGTCACCTAGCTTGACCAGCACTTCGATGACGGAAACTTCGTCAAAGTCGCCAATGTCGGGCACCTTGATGTCGATGAGGTTTGCAGAGGCACTCATGAGGAGGCTTTCAGTTTGAGGGTGAATACGTCAATCAGTCCGCCGGAATTCTTGTCGAACTCGCAACCGGCGTTCATTCCGGCCAGGGCCACCTCGCGGGCGGTCCTGGCCTTGGCCCAGATGGCGTGCATCGCGCCCAGCGCAAAGCTGCGGCCCGAGCCCACGCCCCAGAATTCCTTGAACTCGAAGACTTCTCGGTAGCTGTATAGGCCATAAATGCCGGTGGCGTTGGCAATGAGCACGGTGAACTGGCTGGACTCGTAGGGGTCGTTGTCGTCTTCCTTGCTCTGCAGGAAAAAAGATTCCTTGAGCAGGGAATGCAGCCTGAGGAAGGTGTCGAACACCTCTTCGCGGCTGTTCAGCCGGAGTTCCTCTGGGGGCAGTGTCGACATGGCCTTGCGCAGCACGGGAAAGTGCGCCACGGTGCCGGCCATGCCGATGTAACTGACACCCTGGGGCGTCTCGACCTTGAAAATCTTGCTGTTGGCTTCAAAGCGGTGGCTCAGGCGGGTATCGCCAAAGGTCACCAGCGTGTCGGCAGCCATCACCACCTGACCCGCTTTCCTGACCACCACCAGCGTTGTCACAGGCTGCCCGCCGCGCCGGGCCGCCCCAAGCAAGGGTGCGCCCCCTCGGGGGGCAGCGAACCACACGAAGCGGGGAGCGTGGGGGTCATAGCATGACGCGACGGAAATCCGCCAGAACCTGGCCGAAATATGCATTGAAACGCGCCGCCGCCGCGCCATCGATCACGCGGTGGTCCCAGCTCAGCGACAGCGGCTGCATCAGGCGCGGCTGGAAAGCCTTGCCATCCCAGACCGGCTCGATGCGGCTCTTGCACACGCCCATGATCGCGACTTCAGGCGCATTGATGATGGGTGTGAAATAGCGCCCGCCAATACCGCCCAGCGACGAGATCGTGAAACACGCGCCCTGCATGTCGGCCGGACCGAGCTTGCCGTCGCGCGCTTTCTTGGCCAGTTCGCCCATTTCCTGCGAGATCTGGATGATGCCTTTCTTGTCGGCGTCCTTGATCACCGGCACGACCAGGCCGTTCGGCGTGTC
This sequence comes from Polaromonas sp., assembly GCF_010365105.1. Taxonomy (GTDB): domain Bacteria; phylum Pseudomonadota; class Gammaproteobacteria; order Burkholderiales; family Burkholderiaceae_C; genus Polaromonas. The sequence goes on from NZ_JAAFGZ010000018.1 coordinate 17,468, forward strand.
GGCGGCAAAAGCAATATTGAAATATTGCTTGAGCACCAGCTGGTCACCGTCGAGCGAGGCATTGAACTGCGGAAACTTCTTGAGCGCGGCCACCGAGGCCTTGATCAGGAAAGCCAGCATGGTGATCTTGACGCCAGACTTTTCGTTTTCCTTGTTCATCTGCACGCGGAAGGCTTCGAGTTCGGTGATGTCGGCGTCGTCGTGGTTGCAGACGTGCGGAATCATCACCCAGTTGCGGTGCAGGTTGGCGCCGCTGATCTTCTTGATACGCGACAGCGGCTGGCGCTCGACCGGGCCGAACTTGGTGAAATCGACCTTCGGCCAGGGCAGAAGGTCCAGGCCGGCACCGGTGCCGCCGCCCGAAGCAACAGGCGCGGGCGTCTTGGCCGACTGCGCCTGGGTACGGGTGTCCCCGGCCATCACCGCCTTGGTGAAAGCCTGCACATCGTCTTGCGTGATGCGGCCCTTGGGACCGGAGCCCTTGAGTTCGGCCAGCGGCACGCCCAGTTCGCGGGCGAACTTGCGCACCGAAGGCGACGCATGCGGCAGGCTGGTGGAAGTTGCTGCCATGGGTTCATGCGCGGGCTGGGTCTGCGCGGTGGCTGGTAAAGCGGCTGCCGCACTGGTCGCCGGCGCAGCAGGTGCCGACACAGTGGCGGCTGGAGCGGAAGCCGCCGGGGCAGCGGCAGGTGCCGCTGCAGGCGCACTTGTCACCGCTGTAGCCGAGCCTTCCAGGATCGCCAGCAGATCGCCAATGTTGACGGTGTCGCCCAGCTTGACCTTGAGTTCCCTGATCACGCCAGCGTGACTGGACGGGATTTCCATCGAGGCCTTGTCGGACTCGACCGTGACCAGCGATTGCTCGACCTTGACGGTGTCGCCCGTCTTGACCAGCACCTCGATCACAACCACATCCTTGAAGTCGCCAATGTCCGGCACCTTCACTTCGACCGGACCAGGCGCCGATGCTGCCGGGGCTGCGGCTGGCGCGGCAGGCGCAGGTGCAGCGGGTGCTTCGGTTTTAGGAGCTTCAGCAGCAGGCGCAGCTTGCGCAGAAGCCTGTTTTGGCTCTGATTCCGCAGCGCCTTCGACTTCCAGCGTCAGCACGACCGAGCCTTGCCTGACCTTGTCGTCGAGCTTGACCTTGACTTCCTTGACCACGCCGGCGTGACTGGACGGGATTTCCATCGAGGCCTTGTCGGACTCGACGGTGATCAGCGACTGCTCGGCCGTCACGGTGTCGCCGGGCTTGACCAGCAGTTCGATCACCGTGACTTCGTCGAAGTCGCCGATGTCAGGGACTTGTATATCTACCAATGCCATGTTCTTGTCTCCGTTTGCTTGCGTCTTGGACTGAATTTTTTACGTCAAGCGTAAAGCGGATTGATCTTGTCGGCATTGATGCCGTACTTCTGGATCGCTTCGGCCACCTTGGCAACCGGCACCGTACCCTCTTCACTGAGCGCCTTCAGGGCGGCCACGACGATGTAGTGGCGGTTGATCTCGAAGTGCTCGCGCAGCTTGCTGCGGAAGTCGCTGCGTCCAAAGCCGTCAGTGCCCAGCACCTTGTAGGTGCGGCCCTTGGGAACATAGGAGCGAATCTGCTCGGCATAGGCCTTCATGTAGTCGGTCGACGCAATGACCGGGCCGGCATGGGCTTGCAACTGGTCCTCGACGAACGAGGTGCGCGGGGTTTCCAGCGGATGCAGCAGGTTCCAGCGTTCGGTGTTCTGGCCGTCGCGTGCCAGTTCGTTGAAGCTCGGGCAACTCCACACATTGGCCGAAACGCCCCACTCTTTTTCCAGCAGTTCCTGCGCCGCGATCGATTCGCGCAGGATGGTGCCCGAGCCGAGCAATTGCACTGTCGGCGCCAGCTGGGGGCCTTCCTTGCACAGGTACATTCCCTTGATGATCTGCTCTTCGGTGCCAGGCTTCAGGCCGGGCATGGCGTAGTTCTCGTTCAACAGCGTGATGTAGAAATAGACATTTTCCTGGCGCTCGACCATTCGCTTGAGGCCGTGGTGCAGGATGACGCCGACTTCGTGCGCATAGGTCGGATCGTATGAAATGCAGTTCGGAATCGTGCCGGCCAGGATATGGCTGTGGCCGTCTTCATGCTGCAGGCCTTCGCCGTTCAGCGTGGTGCGGCCCGAGGTGCCGCCGAGCAAAAAGCCGCGTGCCTGCATGTCGCCCGCCGCCCAGGCCAGGTCGCCGACACGCTGGAAACCGAACATCGAGTAGTACACGTAGAACGGCACCATGATGCGGTTGTTGGTGCTGTACGACGTGGCCGCCGCGATCCAGCTGCTCATGCCGCCAGCCTCGTTGATGCCTTCCTGCAGGATCTGGCCCTTCTTGTCTTCCTTGTAGTACATCACCTGGTCTTTGTCGACCGGGGTGTACTGCTGACCGGCCGGGTTGTAGATGCCGATCTGGCGGAACAAGCCTTCCATGCCGAAGGTGCGCGCTTCGTCAACCAGGATGGGCACGACACGCGGGCCGAGCGCCTGGTCGCGCAGCAGCTGCGTCAGGAAACGCACATAGGCCTGGGTGGTCGAGATTTCGCGGCCTTCCGCAGTCGGCTCCATTACGGCCTTGAAGGTCTCGATGGCTGGCACGGTGAAGTGTTCATCGGCCTTGGTGCGGCGATGCGGCAGGTAGCCACCGAGTGCCTTGCGACGCTCGTGCAGATACTGCATTTCGGGGGTGTCGTCCGCCGGCTTGTAGAACGGCAGTTCGGTCAGCTGGCTGTCGGGAATCGGAATGTTGAAACGGTCGCGAAAGGCCTTGATGTCCTCGTCGCCCAGTTTTTTGGTCTGGTGGACATTGTTCTTGCCCTCGCCAATCTTGCCCATGCCAAAACCCTTGACGGTCTTGACCAGTAGAACCGTCGGCTGGCCGGTGTGGTTCGCGGCCGAATGAAAGGCTGCATAAACTTTTTGCGAGTCATGACCGCCGCGCGTGAGTTTCCAGATGTCGTCGTCGCTCATGTTGGCAACCATCTCCAGCGTGCGCGGGTCGCGGCCAAAGAAGTGCTTGCGGACATAGGCACCGTCGTTGGCCTTGAACGACTGGTAGTCGCCGTCGTTGCATTCCATCATGATCTTCTTGAGCGCACCGTCCTTGTCGCGCGCCAGCAGCGGATCCCAGCCAGAGCCCCAGATCAGCTTGATGACGTTCCAGCCGGCACCCCGGAATTCACCTTCGAGTTCCTGGATGATTTTGCCGTTGCCGCGCACCGGGCCGTCGAGCCGCTGCAGGTTGCAATTGATGACGAACACCAGGTTGTCGAGCTTTTCGCGCGATGCCAGGCCGATGGCGCCCAACGACTCCACCTCGTCCATTTCACCGTCACCCAGGAATACCCACACCTTGCGGTTTTCGGTGTTGGCAATGCCGCGCGCATGCAGGTATTTGAGGAACCTGGCCTGGTAAATCGCCATCAGCGGACCCAGGCCCATCGACACCGTGGGGAACTGCCAGAAACTGGGCATCAGCTTTGGATGCGGGTAGCTCGACAAGCCCTTGCCATCGACTTCCTGGCGGAAATTGAGCAATTGCTCTTCGCTCAGGCGGCCTTCAAGGTAGGCACGGGCATAGACGCCGGGCGACACATGGCCCTGAATATAGAGGCAGTCGCCGCCGTGGTTTTCGCTCTCGGCATGCCAGAAATGGTTGAAGCCGGCGCCAAACAGGCTGGCCAGCGAGGCGAACGAACCAATATGGCCACCCAGGTCGCCGCCATCGGCGGGGTGCAGACGGTTGGCCTTGACCACCATGATCATGGCGTTCCAGCGCATGTAGGCGCGCAGGCGCTGCTCGATGATCAGGTTGCCGGGTGAGCGCTCTTCCTGGTCGGTCTCGATGGTGTTGACATAACCCGTGTTGGCCGAAAAAGGCATGTCGATGCTGTTCTGGCGGGCATGTTCGAGCAGTTGCTCAAGCAGGAAGTGGGCGCGCTCGGGGCCGTTGTTTTCAATGACGGCGGAAAGCGCATCCATCCATTCGCGCGTCTCCTGCGTGTCTTTGTCCTGCACAGGCTCAACGGGAGCACCTGCTGGGGAAATTCCGGTTTGCTGGGTTTCGTCTGGATTGGCTGCCATGTTGTCTCCTGAATAAATCTTTTTGCTTGTTACTTTGAACCCATGCAAGGCGATGCCGGACCTGCAGAGGGTGCGAATAGGACCTGTTTTTAAACCGAAATTAGGTTTAATTCCCTAGTTTCTCACAATTATTTGTAAATTTCAAATAGTGCTTATTGATTTTGCATTATGAAATTTTTAGCATTTTGAAACCAATGCATGTCTTCCTTACATTGAACTTATGAATCCGCATCTGAATCTGTCATGAGCACCTTTTTCCTCTAAGATCAGCAATTTTTCCCATGTCCCAGTTTCCGCTTTCCCCCTCTACCGACGCCACGGCCAATCCAGTGGCCATGCCGCTTTGGCGGCGCTGGTGGCGCAAGCAGTCGCCGTCCCGCCAGGACCGGTTCATTGCGCTGGGGCCGCTGTTTGCCGTGGTTCTTTTTCTGGCCGCCGTGATCGCCGCTTTCGGTTACCTGCGGATTGAAGAGATAGACCGAGAACAGCAGGCCGTCACCCGCGATGTCGAATATGCCCAGCAACGCCTCCGGCTGCGGCTGCTGGAACGGCAGGAGCAAATGATGCGCATCGGCCGGGACGTGTCCAACCACGAGATGGATGCTGAAGAATTCATGATCCAGGCCGAAGCGCTGGTCAACCAGAATCCGGAATTGATGGCCATCAGCTGGATCGACAACCGGCGGCGTATCAAGGCTTCGTATGTTTCACCGAGTGCGAATTTCATCGGATCGCGCACTGTCGGCGAGCAGCTCAAGCTGGGTGAGACCGATGGCACCTACGAACTGGCACGGGACCTGCGCCAGCCGGTTTACTCCAGACCGCTGTTCGTGCAGGACACGCGGCGCTCCAACGCAGCGAGCCTGCAGCTACAGGTTCCGCTTGACGAACAGGGCCGGTTTGCCGGCGTGATCATGGGCGAGTATTCGGTGGACGGGCTGCTGCGCTTTGGCATTCCCACCGAAATCACGGCCAAGTACGCCGTTGCCCTGGTGGACGACAAGGCGACAGTGCTGGCGGGCAACCTGCCGCCGCCCCGCAATGGCGCGGCGCGGCTCCTGCCCTGGACCGAAGACGCGGCCAAATACGAAATTCCGGTGTCGCCCGTGGGCAACGGCCTGCTGATCCGCGCCGAAGGCTACCGCGCCTCGCAAGGCGTGGTGGGCAGCGGATTTTTCTGGCTGGTCAGCGCGCTGAGCGCCCTGACCGTGTGGATGCTGCTGGGCAACTGGCGCCATACCCGGCGCCGGGTTCAGGCGCAGGAAGCGCTGCAGAACGAAACCCATTTTCGGCGCGCGATGGAGAACTCGATGCTCACAGGCATGCGCGCACTCGACATGCAGGGCCGCATTACTTATGTCAACCCGGCTTTTTGCCAGATGACCGGTCTGAACGAGGACGAACTCGTCGGCTGCACCGCGCCCTTCCCGCACTGGCCCGAGTCGGAAATCAGCACCCTGATGGGCCGGCTTGAAGACGAACTGCACGGAAGGACACCGGCTGGCGGTTTTGAAGTCCGCGTCAAGCGCAAGAACGGCAACACCTTCGATGCCCGTTTGTACGTGTCGCCGCTGATCGACCCGCATGGCCAGCAGACCGGCTGGATGACGTCCATGACCGACATCACCGAGCCCAAGCGCATACGCGAAGAACTCACCGCATCCTACGAACGCTTCACCACGGTGCTTGAAGGGCTGGACGCAGCGGTTTCCGTGGCGCCGATGGGCAGCAGCGAACTGCTGTTTGCCAACCGCCTCTACCGTTCATGGTTTGGCGGCCAGGCGTCGGGCCACGTGAATCTGGTGGCGCAGGTCGGCGTGCCCACCCTGAAACCGTCGGGCGATGCCCTCGATGCGGTGGACGACATGGCCGGTTTCCCGACCAACGCGCTGACCGATGCGCTGACCGCAAATGCCGAGATATTCGTTCCCGAACTGGCCAAATGGCTGGAAGTGCGTTCACGCTACCTGACATGGGTCGATGGCCGGCTGGCGCAGATGGTGATTGCCACCGACATCACGCCGCGCCGCCATGCCGAGGAACAGGCCGCCCAGCAAAACGAACGCGCGCAAAACGCCAGCCGCCTCATTACCATGGGCGAAATGGCCTCCAGCGTGGCGCATGAGTTGAACCAGCCGCTGACTGCCATCAACAATTACTGCAACGGCATGGTGTCGCGCATCAAGGCCAACCAGATCAGCAACGACGACCTGCTGGTGGCGCTGGAAAAAACCGCCAAGCAGGCCTGGCGCGCCGGGCAGATCATCCAGCGCATCCGCGCCTTCGTCAAACGCAGCGAACCCAACCGCACCTCAGCGGAGGTGGCGACATTGGTGAGCAACGCCATGGAACTGGCGGAAATCGAACTCCGGCGCCACCATGTGCGGCTCACGCATCACATTGCAGCCCGCCTGCCCGCCCTGATGGTGGACCGGATTTTGATCGAGCAGGTACTGATCAACCTGATGAAAAATGCAGCCGAGTCGATTGCCCAGTCGCACCGGCCCACGGCCCAGCGCAACGTCGAGCTGCAGGTGCTGCCCAAGCAGATCAACGGCCAGAGCGTGGTGGAGTTCTCGGTCCTGGATTCCGGCCTGGGCCTGTCACCCGAGGTCATGGAGCGATTGTTCGAGGCTTTTTATTCGACCAAGGCCGAGGGCATGGGCATTGGCCTGAAATTGTGCCGCAGCATCGTCGAGTCCCACCAGGGCAGGCTGGAAGCGGTCAACCTCTACAATGGCGACGACGTCATCGGCTGCAGGTTCACCTTCTGGATTCCGCTAATACCCCTGGTATCACCGGCAGACTCTGCCACTGATACCCTGGCCGCCGAAACTGCCGGCAACGCCTAGAAGAACGCCACCATTTCCATTCAAGTTTACGAAGAAAGCAAGGCATGAGTTTGATACCCAAAAAAGGCACGGTCTATGTCGTTGATGACGACGAAGGCGTGCGTGACTCGCTGCAATGGCTGCTTGAAGGCAAGGACTACCGGGTGCGTTGTTTCGACTCAGCCGAAACGTTCCTGAGCCGCTACGATTCGCGCGAAGTGGCCTGCCTGATCGTCGATATCCGCATGGGCGGCATGACCGGACTGGAGTTGCAGGACCGCCTGCTGGAACGCAAGTCGCCGCTGCCCATCGTCTTCATCACCGGCCACGGCGACGTACCGATGGCTGTGGACACCATGAAAAAAGGGGCGATGGATTTCATCCAGAAGCCCTTCCAGGAAGGCGCGCTGGTTGACCTGGTCGAACGCATGCTGGCGCAGGCCAAGGACGCCTTCAACGACCACCAGCAGTCGGCCAGCCGCGACGCGCTGCTGGCCAAGCTGACGTCGCGCGAGGCGCAGGTCCTGGACCGCATCGTTGCCGGTCGCCTGAACAAGCAGATTGCCGACGACCTGGGCATCAGCATCAAGACGGTCGAGGCGCACCGCGCCAACATCATGGAAAAACTGAATGCCAACACCGTTGCGGACCTGTTGAAAATCGCCCTGGGCTCAACCGCACCCAAAGTCTGATCCGCATAAAATACTCCGTTTTTAATAGCACCCTACGCCCGTGGCATTTGCGCTGACGGGCGTTTTTACTTGAAACTCAAGAACATGACGGCTCAACTCATCGATGGCAACGCCCTTTCACGCCAACTGCGCACCGAAGTCGCCGAGCGCGCTACGCTTCTCCGCGCCCGCGGCATCACGCCGGGACTGGCCGTGCTACTGGTCGGCGACAGCCCGGCCAGCCAGGTGTATGTGCGCAACAAGGTCAAGGCTTGCCAAGACAACGGCCTGCATTCGGTGCTGGAGCGCTACCCGGCCGACATGAGCGAAGCAGAACTGCTGGCGCGCGTCGAGGCGCTGAACAACGACCCGGCGATTCACGGCATCCTGGTGCAGTTGCCGTTGCCGCCGCACATCGATGCACAAAAAGTCATCGAGGCGATTTCGCCGGCCAAGGATGTGGACGGCTTTCATGTCGGCAGCGCCGGCGCGCTGATGGTCGGCCAGCCCGGCTTCTGGCCCTGCACGCCCTATGGCTGCATGAAGATGCTGGAAAGCATCGGCTACGACCTGCGCGGCAAGCATGCCGTGGTGATAGGACGCAGCAACATCGTCGGCAAACCGATGGCGCTGATGCTGCTGCAGAAAAATGCCACCGTCACGATTTGCCACAGCGCCACTGCCGACCTGAAAGCCATGACGCTGCAGGCCGACGTGATCGTGGCGGCAGTCGGCAAGCGCAACGTGCTGACGGCTGACATGGTCAAGCCCGGCGCGGTGGTGATCGACGTAGGCATGAACCGAAACGATGAAGGCAAGCTCTGCGGCGACGTGGATTTTGACGGCGTCAAGAAAGTTGCTGGCTACATCACGCCTGTGCCCGGCGGCGTGGGCCCGATGACCATCACCATGCTGCTGGTCAACACCCTGGAAGCGGCGGAAAGCAGTTCAAGCGGCGCCTTGTGACGCCGCGCTGAGTGGCTAGCGCTCCGGTCGGGCGCTCAGTCGCCACAGCGTGAATCCGGCGCACAGCCATTGGCCCAGCAGCATCGCGCTGCCCAGTCCGTGCCAGAGCCGCAGGTTGCCGCCGTCAGCGCGGGCGCTGACGATGCGCGGTGCCACGCCAAATTCAACCAGCAAGGCCAGCAGCATTCCGGCAACTATGAAATTCATAGCTGCTTGTGCATGCCCAGCTTGCGCAATACCTTCTTTTTGCTTGAAAACCAGAAGCATCAGCAGGGCGCAGCCGCTGCTGATCCAGGTTTGCGCACCAAACAGTTTGGCAGCCATGGCGCCTGCAGCTGCCGGACTTCCCAGGTGCATGAACAGCATCGGCACGACGACGAAACCCAGGGCGGTCAAGCTGCCCCACCACAGGCCCGCCGCGAGCAGCCCGATCCGCTGAGCAACGGTCGACTGCATCAAAGGTAGCTGACCGACACGATCTCGTAGCGGCGGATGCCGCCGGGCGCCTGCACTTCGGCGCTGTCGCCCTCGTCCTTGCCGATCAGGGCTCTGGCAATCGGCGAGCCGATATTGACCAGACCCAGCTTGATGTCGGCTTCATCTTCACCAACAATCTGATAGGTCACGCTTTCGCCGGTGGCTTCGTCTTCGAGCTTTACGGTCGAGCCAAACACGACGCGCGTACCTGGCTCGAAGGTGGTGGGATCGATGATCTGGGCAGCCGACAACTTGCCTTCGACTTCCTGGATGCGGCCTTCGATGAAGCCCTGGCGGTCTTTGGCGACTTCGTATTCGGCGTTTTCGCTCAGGTCACCTTGCGCACGGGCTTCGGAAATTGCGTTGATGACCCAGGGGCGCTGAACCGTCTTGAGGTTGTGCAATTCGGCTTTCAGCTTTTCCGCGCCGCGCTTGGTGATGGGTAAGGTGGTCATGTTTTGGTCCTGCAAAATGCGAAACCGCCACCAGTCACCTGGCAGCGGCATGTTTGATCGTCTTGACGTTTTAGTTTAATGCATGTTGGGCAAGGTCAACCCGGTGTTTCACCTGATCGTCAAGTCGCCTGGGCCGCAAGCTGGGCGTGCAGTTCCTGGATCGAATAGATGCTCAGGTTGTCCAGGTACTTCATGCCTTCGACGGCCGCTTCCGCACCGGCAATGGTGGTGAAGGTGGTCACCCGCGCCAGCAGCGCCGAGGTGCGGATCTGGCGCGAATCGGCAATCGCATTGCGCCGCTCTTCCACGGTGTTGATGACCAGCGCAATGTCGTTGTTCTTGATCATGTCCACGACGTGCGGCCGGCCTTCAGTGACCTTGTTCACCACGCCGCAGGCAATGCCGGCGGCGTTGATGGCCGCTGCCGTGCCTTTGGTGGCCACCAGCTCGAACTTGAGATCAACCAGTGCCCGCGCCACGTCCACGGCACGCGCCTTGTCATTGTTCTTGACGGTCAGGAAAACCTTGCCGGACCTTGGCAACTTGGTGCCGGCGCCGATCTGCGACTTCACGAAGGCCTCGCCAAAGGTCTTGCCCACGCCCATCACCTCGCCGGTGGACTTCATCTCGGGGCCGAGAATCGTGTCCACGCCGGGGAACTTGACGAAGGGGAACACCGCTTCCTTGACGCCGGCGTGACTTCATGAATCACCCCTTGCGACGCCAGCGACTGGCCGACCATGCAGCGCGCCGCCACCTTGGCCAGCTGGATGCCCGTGGCCTTGCTGACAAACGGCACGGTACGCGAGGCGCGTGGATTGACTTCCAGTACGTAGATGACATCCAGCCTGTCGATGTGCTGAATGGCAAACTGCACATTCATCAACCCCACGACATTAAGCGCCTCGGCCATGGCCGCGGTCTGACGCTTGATCTCGGTGACGGTTTCCAGGCTCAGCGAATACGGCGGCAGCGAACACGCCGAGTCGCCGCTGTGAACGCCGGCCTGCTCGATGTGCTCCATCACGCCACCGATGAAGGTCTTTCCGTCCGAATCCCGGATGCAGTCCACATCGCATTCGATGGCATCGTTCAGGAAGCGGTCCAGCAGCACCGGCGAGTCATGGCTGACCTTCACGGCTTCGCGCATGTAGCGCTCCAGGTCGCGCTGCTCATGGACGATTTCCATGGCGCGGCCGCCCAGCACGTAGCTCGGGCGAACCACCAGCGGATAACCCAGTGCAGCGGCTTTTTCCAGCGCTTCAGGCTCAGTGCGGGCCGTGGCATTCGGCGGCTGGCGCAGGTCGAGCGCATGCAGCAACTTCTGGAAACGCTCACGGTCTTCGGCCGCGTCGATCATGTCGGGCGAGGTGCCGATAATGGGCACGCCGTTGGCTTCGAGGTCCAGCGCCAGCTTCAAGGGCGTCTGGCCGCCGTACTGGACGATCACGCCGAAGGGCTTTTCCTTGTCAACGATTTCCAGCACGTCTTCCAGCGTCAGTGGCTCGAAATACAGGCGGTCGCTGGTGTCGTAGTCGGTCGAAACGGTTTCAGGATTGCAGTTGACCATGATGGTCTCGTAGCCGTCCTCGCGCATCGCCATGGCGGCGTGTACGCAGCAGTAGTCGAACTCGATGCCCTGGCCGATGCGGTTCGGACCACCACCCAGCACCATGATCTTCTTCTTGTCGGAGGGCGCTGCTTCGCACTCGCTGCCCTCAGCTTCGTAGGTCGAATACAGGTAGGCGGTGTTGGTTTCAAATTCGGCCGCGCAGGTGTCGACGCGCTTATAGACCGGGCGCACGCCCAGCGCAATGCGCTTTTCGCGAATCGCCGTGTCGGTGGTCTTGAGTTGGCGCGCCAGGCGGCGGTCGGAAAAGCCTTTTTGCTTCAGCGCGCGCAGTGTGGCGGCATCAATCTGGTCCAGTGTCGTGGTTTCCAGTTCCAGCTCGATCTTGACGATCTGCTCGATCTGCACCAGAAACCAGCGGTCGATTTTTGTCAATTCAAACACTTCATCGACACTCAAGCCCATGGCAAACGCATCGCCCACGTACCAGATGCGGTCCGGGCCCGGCGCACCGAGTTCCTTTTCCAGCACTTCGCGATCCTGGGTTTTCTCGTTCATGCCGTCCACGCCGACTTCCAGCCCGCGCAGGGCTTTCTGGAATGATTCCTGGAAGGTGCGGCCCATCGCCATGACTTCGCCGACCGACTTCATCTGCGTCGTCAGGCGCGAATCGGCAGTCGGGAATTTTTCAAACGCAAAGCGTGGAATCTTCGTGACGACGTAGTCGATGCTCGGCTCGAAACTCGCCGGCGTCGCGCCGCCGGTGATTTCGTTGCGCAATTCATCAAGCGTGTAACCCACCGCCAGCTTGGCGGCGACCTTGGCAATCGGGAAACCCGTGGCCTTGGACGCCAGCGCCGAGGAACGCGACACACGCGGATTCATCTCGATCACGACCATGCGGCCATCGTCCGGATTGATCGAGAACTGCACGTTGGAGCCGCCGGTATCGACGCCGATTTCGCGCAGCACGGCCAGCGAAGCATTGCGCAGGATCTGGTATTCCTTGTCGCTCAATGTCTGGGCCGGCGCCACGGTGATCGAGTCGCCGGTGTGTACGCCCATCGGGTCGAGGTTTTCAATCGAGCAGACGATGATGCAGTTGTCGGCGGTGTCGCGCACCACTTCCATCTCGTACTCTTTCCAGCCGAGCAGTGATTCCTCGATCAGCAACTCGCTGGTGGGCGAGGCTTCGATGCCGCGCTTGCAGATTTCCTCGAACTCTTCCGGGTTGTAGGCGATGCCGCCGCCGGTGCCGCCGAGCGTGAAGCTGGGGCGGATCACAGTCGGGAAGCCAAGCGTTTTCTGCACGGTCCAGGCTTCTTCCATGGTGTGCGCGATGCCGGAACGGGCCGACCCGAGACCGATCTTGGTCATCGCGTCCTTGAACTTCAGCCGGTCTTCGGCCTTGTCGATGGCTTCGGGCTTGGCGCCGATCAGCTCGACATCGTATTTTTCAAGGACGCCGTTGCGCCAGAGATCAAGCGCGCAATTGAGCGCGGTCTGGCCGCCCATCGTCGGCAAGATCGCATCTGGCCGTTCCTTGGCGATGATTTTCTCCACCGTCTGCCAGGTGATCGGCTCGATGTAGGTCACGTCCGCCGTTGCCGGGTCGGTCATGATCGTCGCCGGGTTGCTGTTGATCAGGATGACCTTGTAACCCTCTTCGCGCAATGCCTTGCAGGCCTGCACGCCGGAATAGTCAAACTCGCAGGCCTGGCCGATGATGATCGGGCCGGCGCCAATGATGAGAACCGATTTGATGTCTGTGCGCTTAGGCATTCTTCTTCTCCTGGCTTTGCGCCATCAGCGCCGTGAAGCGGTCGAACAAGTAGGAAATATCGTGGGGTCCGGGCGACGCCTCAGGATGGCCCTGGAAGCAGAACGCCGGCTTGTCGGTGCGGGCCAGGCCCTGCAGCGTGCCGTCGAACAGGCTGATATGCGTGGGTCGCAGATTGGCGGGCAGCGTGGTTTCATCAACCGCAAAACCGTGGTTCTGGCTGGTGATGCTGACACGGCCGGTGTCCAGGTCTTTGACAGGATGGTTGGCGCCGTGGTGGCCAAACTTCATCTTGAAGGTCTTGGCACCGCCGGCCAGCGCCATGATCTGGTGACCCAGGCAGATGCCGAAAGTCGGGATACCGGTTTCGATCAGTTCGCGCACCGCGTCAATGGCGTAGTCGCAGGCCTGAGGATCGCCCGGGCCATTGGCCAGGAAAATACCGTCGGGCTGGAGTTTAAGCACATCTGCAGCCGAGGTTTGCGCCGGCACCACCGTGATGCGCGCGCCGCGCTCGGCCACCATGCGCAGGATGTTTTTCTTCACGCCAAAGTCAAACGCCACCACATGAAAGCGGGGCGTGATCTGCACCCCATAACCCGATCCGAGTTTCCACTCGGTCTGCGTCCATTCGTAGGTGTGCTTGACCGACACCACCTTGGCAAGATCGAGTCCGTCCATGCTGGGCGCGGCCTTGGCGGTGGCAAGCGCCTTGTCGATGACCATCTGGCTGATGGTTTCGCCAGGCGCGAGCGCCAGGATGCAGCCATTTTGCGCGCCGTGGATGCGCAGGTGGCGCGTTAGCTGGCGGGTGTCAATGCCGGCAATCGCCACGATGTTTTCGCGGATCAGGTATTCAGCCAGCGTCATTGACGCGCGAAAGTTTGACGCGATCAGCGGCAAGTCCTTGATGATCAGGCCGGCGGCATGGACTTTGCTGCCTTCGACGTCTTCGGCATTGATGCCGTAGTTGCCGATATGCGGGTAAGTGAGGGTGACGATCTGCTGGCAATAGCTCGGGTCCGTGAGGATTTCCTGATAGCCGGTCATGGCGGTGTTGAACACCACCTCGCCGATCGTGGCACCTAGAGCGCCAATCGAATTGCCAATAAAGACTGTGCCGTCTGCGAGCGCCAGGATGGCGGGCGGGGTATTTCCCTGAAGAGACAAAAGCACTGGGTTCTCCGGTTGTGTACGGTTCGCCCAAGCGTCCGCAAAAAACGTCTTGTCAGACTCTTGCGGGCTGCTTTTGTGAAGGGATTTGCTTGGTTTGCGCTCGGGCGAAGCTGGGATTTGAAAAGCCCCCGATTATAGCTTGCTGGTTTATTACACGGCCAGCGCGCTGGCATACAGGCAGATGGCGGCGGCGGCGGCCACATTCAGCGATTCCTCGCCGCCGGGCTGGTCGATGCGCACCTTCAAACTGGCTCTAGCCATGAGGTCATCGCTCACGCCCTGCCCTTCATGGCCCATAGCCCAGGCGCAAGGCATGGGAATGGTTTGCTGGTGCAAGAAACTGCCGTGGTGCGAACTGGTGACGACAATCGGCACTGTCAAATTCGCCAGCACCGCGGGCTCGATGCCTTCGACCAGCCGCAGGGCAAAATGTGCGCCCATGCCGGCGCGCAGCACCTTGGGCGACCACAACGCGGCCGTTCCCTTGAGCGCGATGATCTGGCTGAAGCCAAAAGCCGCCGCACTGCGCAAGATGGAGCCGACATTGCCGGCGTCCTGCACGCGGTCCAGGATGACCGATGCCGCGCCGGGCTGGAGTTCGGGCACTGCGGGCAGTTCGAGCACGAAGCCCATGCGCGCCGGCGATTCGAGCCCGCTGATCTCGGGCAGCAATGCATCGGCTATCACTATGTTTTTCATAGCTACTTGTGCCCACTCAGCATGCGCAAGAGGCCAAAAAGACTCTGAAAATACGGCCAGAACAGGTTTCAGGCCGCGCGCCAGTGCGGCGCGGCACAGGTGGTCACCTTCCAGCCAGACACGGCCTTGCTTGCGGTAAGCGGTGTTGTCGTGCGACAGCCGGTGCAGGTCCTTGACGAGGATGTTGTCGCGCGACGAAACATGCGTGACGGGAACGGAAAAACCGCTGCTCATCGCAACACCCCGGCCACGGGCGCGAACGAACGCCGGTGCTGTGGACATGCGCCGTGCTGGCGCAAGGCAGCCAGGTGTTCAGCTGTGCCATAACCCTTGTGACCGGCAAAACCGTACTGCGGGTACTGCAGGTGATAGTCGCTGCACCAGCGGTCGCGGTAGACCTTGGCGAGAATTGACGCCGCCGAAATGGCCGGCACCAGTGCATCGCCCTTGACAATCGCCTCCGCCAGGATCAGCAGCCGGGGCAGCTGGTTGCCATCGACCAGCACCTTGGACGGCTTGAGCCGCAGGCTTTCCACCGCCCGCTTCATGGCCAGCAGCGTCGCCTGCAGGATGTTCAGGCGGTCAATTTCTTCCACGCTCGCCATGGCAATCGAGCAGCACAGCGCCTTGGCCTGGATTTCGTCGTACAGCTTCTCGCGCCGCAGCGCCGTGAGTTTTTTTGAATCCGCAAGGCCCGCAACGGGATTGAACGGGTCCAGAATGACGGCCGCCGCCACGACTGGCCCGGCCAGCGGCCCACGCCCGGCCTCGTCGACACCGGCCATCAAGCCAGGCGTGTCCCACGAAAAGACAGCCTGCTCAGGTTTCAAGAATTTTCTGGATTGCATCGGTGGCCAGTTGGGAAGTGTCGCGCTGCAGTTCGACATGAAGTTGGGTGAATCGATGTTCGACGGCCCTTATTTTCTCGGGACTTGACGATTTTGCATCAACCCATTCACGCAGCGCCTGCGCCAGTGCCACGGGCGAGGCCTGCTCCTGCAGCAGTTCAGGCACGACAAAATCACGGCACAAAATATTCGGCAGGCCGACCCAGGGCTGCAGTTGCTTGCGTCGCATGATCTGCCACGACAGCCAGTTCATGTTGTAGGCAATCACCATGGGCCGCTTGAACAGCGCCGCTTCCAGCGTCGCAGTGCCGCTGGCGATCAAGGTGACATCGCAGGCCGCCAGCACCGTGTGCGACTGGCCCGCAACGATCTGCACGTGGGCGCGGATGCCGGCCTGATCAGCGAGTTCCTCAATCCGGCCTTTCAGCGCCGGAATCGCCGGCACTATGAATTGAATAGCGGGGTGTGACCGTTTGAGAAGCGCTGCAGCCTGGAAGAATCGCAAGGCAAGGGACTCGATTTCGGATTTACGGCTGCCCGGCAAGATGGCGACGACCGTGTCCTCGTTGCGCAAGCCCAGCGCCTGCCGGGACGCCTGTCGGTCAGGCTGCATCGGAATCACGGCCGCCAGCGGATGACCGACATAGGTTGCGGCAATCCCGTGCGCCGCCAGCAGCGCCGGCTCGAACGGAAAGATGCACAGCACATGGTCCACGCTGGCTTTTATTTTTCCCACCCGGTCGGCCCGCCAGGCCCAGATCGAGGGGCAGATGAACTGCATTGTCTTGACGCCCTCAGCCTTCAGCGCCGCTTCCAGCCCGAGGTTGAAATCAGGTGCATCGATGCCGATAAAAATATCGGGACGCTGCCCCAGGCCCGTCAACAAGCGCTTTTTCAGTTGCTCGCGGATGCCGGAAATTTCGCGGTAGTGGCGCAGCACCTCGACATAGCCGCGCACTGCCAGTTTTTCGCTCGGCCACCAGGCCTCGAATCCCCGACGGACCATTTGCGCACCGCCGATGCCGCCAGACTTCAGCGTGGGCCAGCGCGACTTGAGGCCGTCAAGCAGCAAGCCTGCCAGCAGGTCACCCGAAGTTTCACCTGCGACCATGGCAATGTTGGGAGCCGAGGGTGCGTTTGTTGAACCAGCAGAAGGTCCCTCCTTGCTCTGGGGCGGCGGAGGTCGTGGCGCAGCCGACATTGCGGCCCTAGCGAACAATTCCGCGCTGCGGCGAGGTTTGCTCTAAAAATGAAAGCATCATCTGCACGTCTGGCTCGGATTCAGGGTGCTTTTCAGTCAATTCAGCGATTCGCTTCCTGGCCAGATCCAGTGTCAATCCATCACGGTAGAGCGCCTTGTGCATGGCCTTGACCGCTGAAATTCGGTCGGCCGAAAAACCACGGCGGCGCAGTCCTTCAAAGTTCATCGACCGCGCCTTGGCCGGCTGGCCCTGGCACATGACAAATGGGGGCAAATCGGCCAGCAACACCGAGGAAACGGCGGTAAAACTGTGGGCACCCAGCCGCACGAACTGATGCACTCCGGTGAAGCCGCCCAGGATCACCCAGTCGTCAATATGTACATGGCCGCCCAGCGTGGTGTTGTTGGCAAAAATCGTGTGGTTGCCCACCACGCAGTCGTGCGCTACATGCACGTAAGCCATGATCCAGTTATCGTTGCCCATGCGGGTCACGCCCAGATCACCGGGCGAGCCGATGTTGAAGGTGCAGAACTCGCGAATTGTGTTGCGGTCGCCAATCACCAGCTCGCAAGGCTCGCCGGCGTATTTCTTGTCCTGTGGCACACCGCCCAGCGCGTTGAACTGGAAAATCCGGTTGTCGCTGCCAATACTAGTGTGGCCTTCGATCACGCAATGCGCGCCGACCGTGGTGCCTGCGCCTATCCTGACATGGGGGCCAATCACCGTATAAGGCCCGACGGTCACCGAACTGTCAAGCTGGGCCTGGGGGTCAACCAGAGCCGTCGCATGGATGCCCGAAGGCGCGGCTGGCAGCGTCATGACCGCGCCCTCAGGCCACCGTGCGCATGGTGCACATCAGTTCGGCCTCGCAGGCCAGGTTTCCGTCCACGCGGCACACACCTTTGAATTTGAAAATACCTGCTTTCATGCGCAGCAATTCAACATCCATGATCAACTGGTCGCCCGGGCCGACCGGACGCTTGAAGCGCGCGCCGTCGATACCGGCGAAGTAATAGACCGTCTTGTCGTCGGGCGTGACGCCCAGCGTGGAAAACGACAGCAGCGCCGCCGCCTGTGCCATGGCCTCGATCATCAGCACGCCGGGCATGACCGGATGCTTGGGGAAATGGCCCATGAAAAAAGGCTCGTTGATGGTGACGTTCTTCAGCGCCTTGATGCTTTTCCCGGTTTCAATCTCCAGCACCCGGTCGACCAGCAGGATGGGATAACGGTGCGGCAATAACTTGAGAATCTGGTGAATGTCCAACATGATTTTTCTTCTTTGAGGCTTTCCTGCAGTTGCAGCAGGGTTTTTTCTGTTTGTTTGAGCCGATCACGCAACGCATGGAGATGCTTGAGCGTGGCGGCATTTTTTTCCCAGGCGACATTGTCGTCGATGGGAAACAGGCCGGTGTAGTGGCCAGGCTTCAGCAGCGACCGGGTCACGGTCGTGGCAGCCGAGACATGCACGCCATCGGCCAGCCGCAAATGGCCCAGCACGATCGCGCCACCGCCCACGGTGCAATGCGCACCAATCGTCGCACTGCCGGCGACGCCGGCGCAGCCCGCCATCGCGCTATGTTGGCCAACGCGTACGTTGTGGCCGATCTGCACCAGGTTGTCGAGCTTGACGCCGTCTTCGAGCACCGTGTCCTGCAGGGCGCCCCTGTCAATGCAGGTATTGGCGCCGATTTCCACATCACTGCCGATGCGCACCGCGCCCAGCTGTTCGATCTTGACCCACTGGCCTGCGTGCGGTGCAAAGCCGAATCCATCCGCACCAATCACGGCGCCGGGATGGATGATGCAGCGCTCGCCGATACTGCAGCCGTCAGCCACTGTGACGCGCGCCGACAGCCGGCTGCGTGCGCCAACAGCGGCGTTCGCGCCTATGACGCAGTGGGCGCCGATACGCACGCCTTCGCCAATCACCGCACCGGCATCAATGCAGACGAAAGCGCCTATCGACACATCCGCGCCAATACGGGCGGTCGGATCAATGATGGCGCTCGAATGGATAACCGGCGCGGCATCAGGCGCATGCAGCCGTTTCCATAGCTGGGTGACCAAGGCAAAGTAATGGTAGGGATCGTCCACGACGAGGCACGGACCACGCTTCACCGCGGCATCACGCGCAGAAGGCGCGACGATCACACAGCCCGCCGCGGATTGTGCAAGCTGCCCGAGGTACTTCGGATGGCTGAGGAAAGTCAGTTCGTTGGGACCCGACGCTTCCAGCGTTGACAGCCGGTCAATCAGCAAATCCGGATTACCCAGCAGTTCGGCCGGCACCTGGTCGGCCAGAAGCCGGGTGATGTCAGCGAGTTTAAGCGTCATAAAGGAGCGGCCCTTCCCACGCCCATGCGTATGCGTATGCGTATGCGCGCCACCGGAAATTACTTGGAAGCGTTCAGCGCCTTGATCACCTTGTCAGTGATGTCATGCTTGGGGTTCACGTACACCGATTCCTGAAGAATCAAGTCGTATTTTTCGGTTTCTGCCAGGGTTTTGACGACCTTGTTGGCGCGCTCGATGACCAGTTGCAGTTCTTCATTCTTGCGGGCGCTCAGGTCTTCCTGGAATTCCCGGCGCTTGGTCTGGAAGGTGCGGTCCTGGTCGACCAGTTGCCGCTGGCGCAAGGTGCGCTGGCTTTCCGCCAGCGTCGGCGCTTCACGCTCGAACTTGTCCGATTGCGTCTTCAACTGGGCGCCAAGGTCGGTCAGCTCCTTTTCACGCTTGCTGAACTCCTGCTCCAGCTTGGTCTGGGCTGCCTTGGCTGAATTGGCTTCCCGGAAAATGCGGTCGAGGTTGACGACGCCCACCTTGAATTCCTGCGCGCTGGCCGAAAAGCCGGCAACCGCAATCACCAGGCCGAGGAGAATTTTGCTGGAAAAATTTTTCATTAGAAAGAGGTACCAATTTGGAATTGCAAACGTTCGATTTTATCGCCGGCCTGTTTACGCAGCGGCACGGCATAGGCAATGCGAAGCGGGCCCACAGGAGAAATCCAGCTGATGCCCAGGCCGGTTGAAGCCCTGAGTCCATCGGGGCCGCTGAGTTTATAGCTGTCCTTGAACACGTTGCCGGCATCGACAAATCCGTACATGCGCAAGGTACGGTCGTTTCCGGCGCCCGGAAACGGTGCGATCAGTTCGGCGTTGAACGTCAGCTTTTTCGGTGCACCGACTGAAAGGTCGGAACTGTCGCGAGGGCCCAGCGATCCCTGCTGGAAACCGCGCACCGAGCCCAGACCACCTGAATAGTAATTCTTGAACAATGGATAAGGCTGGCCGTTCAGCCCTTTACCCCAGCCGAGTTCGCCGTTCAAGGCCACTGTGAATTGCTTGTTCAGCGGAATGTACTGCTGGATCTGGTAATTGGCGCGCACAAACCTGATGTCACCGGCAATACCCCAGTCGCCATAAACGCGTTGGAAACGTCCGGAGGTCGGCACCAGGGCACTGTCTCGGCTGTCGCGCGACCATCCCACGGTCAAGGGAATGGAATTGCTTTTTTCGCCGAATTTATTGATGTAGTCCTGGTAGCTGACCGGCAGGTTGGTGCCGGGAACGATCGTCAGTGACTCGTAGCCGGAGCCAAAATACACCGTGTCGGTTTCGGTGAACGGAACACCGAAACGGATGCTCGCGCCGCGCGTTTTCAGTTTGTAGTCGCCGCCCTGCCCGGACAGCGGCTGCGAGGTCCGGTCGTAGACATCGATTGAGCGCGAAATGCCGTCGGCCGTGAAATACGGATCGATCGTGCTCAAGACCAACTGGCGATTCGACTTGCTGGTGTTGACTTCAATGCCCAGGTAGTTGCCCGAGCCGAAAACGTTTTCCTGCTTGATGCCGAACATCAGCGAAACGCTGTCAGCGCTCGAGTAACCGGCGCCAAGTTGCAGATTGCCAGTGGGCTTTTCAGCCACGTTGACCGTGATGTCCACCTGGTCAGGCGTGCCGGTGACTTCCTGCGTTTCCACATTCACCTCGGTGAAGAATCCCAGGCGGTCAACGCGGTCGCGCGAAAGGCGGATCTTGTCGCCGTCGTACCAGGACGATTCGAACTGCCGGAACTCGCGGCGCACGACTTCATCGCGGGTGCGGTTGTTGCCCGACACATTGATTCGCCGCACATAGGCCCGGCGTGAAGGCTCGGCCTGCAGCGTGAAGGCCACGCGGTTGTTCGCACGGTCAATGTCAGGAACCGCCTCAACCTTGGCAAAGGCGAAGCCGAAAACGCCGAAATAGTCGGTAAAGGCCTTGGTGGTTTCGGCCACCGCATCGGCGTTGTAGGGCTCGCCGGGCTTGATGACAACCAGGGACTTGAATTCTTCCTCCTTGCCCAGGAAGTTGCCTTCCAGCTTGACGCCAGACACCACGAAACGCTCGCCTTCTGTCACATTCAGCGTGATCGCAATGCTCTGCTTGTCGGGAGAAATCGCCACCTGCGACGTGTCGACCTTGAACTCCAGGTAGCCGCGCGACAGGTAATAGGAGCGCAGGGCTTCAATGTCGGCATTCAGCTTGGCGCGCGAATAACGGTCTGACTTGGTATACCAGCTCAGCCAGCCGCCGGTGTCCAGGTCGAACAGGCCGAGCAATGTTGACTCGCTGAACGCCTTGTTGCCGGTGATGCGGATTTCCTTGATTTTTGCCACGTCACCTTCGACCACGTTGAAGGTCAGGTTGACGCGGTTGCGCTCGATCGGCGTGACGGTCGTGATGACCTCGACGCCGTACAGGCTCTTGTTGATGTACTGGCGCTTGAGTTCCTGCTCGGCCTTGTCGGCCAGCGCCTTGTCGAAGGGCTGGCCGTCAGCGATACCGGCATCTCGAAGGGCCTTTTTCAGCACTTCCTTGTCAAACTCCTTGGTGCCGACAAAGTCCACGTCAGCGACGGTGGGACGCTCTTCGACAATCACCACCAGCACATCCCCATTGACTTCAAGCCGCACATCCTTGAAAAGGCCCAGGCCGAACAAGGCGCGAATGGCGCTCGAACCCTTTTCGTCGTTGTAGGTTTCACCCGCCCGGAAAGGAAGCGAGGCAAAAATGGTGCCCGGCTCGACGCGCTGCAGACCTTCGACCCGGATGTCCCGGACGGTGAAAGGATCGACGGCCCAGGCTGTATTGGCGATCAACAGGCTGGCCGCGATGGCGCAGACAGCACGAACTTGGAAACGTTTGAATTGCTTTTGCATGAATTGGTAGGAGTTAGCCGACAAGCCGGGCGACATCGTTGAAAAGGGCAATGCACATCATGCCCAGGAGAATCGCAACGCCACCGCGCTGCAGACGGTCCATCCAGGCGTCTGACACGCCCCGACCGGTGATCCATTCCCAAAGATAATACATCAGGTGTCCGCCGTCCAGAACCGGCAGCGGCAGCAGGTTCAGCACACCCAGGCTGACACTGACCAGGGCCAGAAATACCAGATAGGACGTCCATCCCATGGTGGCAGACTTGCCGGCGTAGTCGGCAATGGTGAGCGGGCCGCTCAGGTTCTTCAGCGATGCTTCGCCGATGACCATTTTGCCCATCATCTTCAGCGTCAGCGCAGACACTTCCCAGGTGCGGACAGCGCCTTGCCACAGGCCATCGAGCGGCCCGTAACGCACCGTGACAAATTCAGGCGGCGCGCCGACGTAAGCACCGATGCGGGCCACCGCCACATTGTTTTCCTGGCGGATTTCGGGCGTGACCTGCAGGGTCAGTGGCTGACCTGCGCGCAGAATCTGCCAGCGTTGCGGCACCACGCTTGCTTGATCCGCGCCTGGCGATGGGGCATAGGAGCGAATGGTTTCGCGCAGTTGCTGGCCATCGACGACCGGGAGGTCACCAATGCGCTGGACCACGTCGCCGGCTTTCAGTCCCGATTTTTCAGCGACGCTGGCTGCCATGACCTCGCCGATCACCGGTGCGGTCCACGGACCGACAATGCCGATTTTTCGGAACAGCTGGGCATCGGCATCTGCGGCATCAAGCTTGCTGAGCGGCAGCACAAGCGTTCGTGTCGATGCGCCGGCCTGGTCGCCGAGCACCAATTGCAAATCATGCCCATCGAGGGCACCCTGCGTCAGGCGCCAGCGCAGGTCTTCAAAAGAGCGAACCGTTTCCAGTTTTTTGCCGTCGAAGGCCGCCTTCTGAACAATCTCCCCGCCATTCAGTCCGGCCCGCTCGGCCAGTGAGCCTGCCACCGGACTGGCCAGAATTGCCCGGGGTTCCTGCACTCCGCTCCAGTTCACCAAGGCATACAGCAATACGGCGAGCAGCAGATTCGCCAGTGGCCCGGCCGCCACGACCGCTGCTCGCGACTTGAGCGGCTGGGTGTTGAACGCCAGGTGGCGCTCGGCCGGATCGACCGGCGCTTCGCGTTCGTCGAGCATCTTCACATAGCCGCCGAGCGGCAGCATGCCGATGGAGAAATCGGTGTCCTTGCCCTTCAGGCGCCAGGTGAAGAGCGGCTTGCCAAAACCGATGGAAAATTTCAGCACCTTGATGCCGCAGGCCACGGCGACCCGGTAGTGGCCGTACTCGTGCACGGCGATCAGGATGCCCAGCGTTACAAGAAAAGAAACCAGCGTCAGCATCTCAGGACTCCAGTCGTTCGGCGATTTGACCGGCTACCCGGCGCGACTCTGCGTCTAACGCCAGCAGGCCTTCAATATCGTGGATGTCAGACACGCCAACCGCCTCAAGAGTTGCATGGTTGACCTGGTGAATCTGGTCAAAGCGGATTCGCCTGTCCAAAAATGCGGCCACGGCTATTTCATTGGCGGCATTCAGGACGGCCGCGCTGCCGACTGGCGCCCTGAGCACTTCCCAGGCCAGTGGCAGGCCTGGGAAGCGCGCAGCGTCGGGCACTTCAAACGTCATGTTCGCCAGGTTGGTGAAGTCGAGCGTCTTGGCGCCGGAACTGATGCGCTCGGGCCAGGCCAGGCCATAAGCAATCGGCACCCGCATGTCGGGCGTTCCCAGTTGCGCCACCACTGAACTGTCGTGGTACTGCACCATGGAATGGATGATGCTTTGCGGATGGATCACCACTTCGATTTGCGCCGGCGCCATGCCAAACAGGTATTTGGCCTCAATGACTTCGAGCGCCTTGTTCATCATGGTGGCCGAATCGACCGAAATCTTGCGGCCCATGACCCAGTTCGGATGGGCGCAGGCTTGCTCGGGCGTCACATAGCGCAAGCTGGCAGGCGCGCAGGTGCGAAACGGTCCGCCTGAGGCGGTCAGGATGATTTTTTCGACCCGGCGCGGCCAGCTGGCCGCGTCATCGGGCAGCGACTGAAAGATGGCCGAATGCTCGCTGTCGATCGGCAGCAGCCGGGCGCCCCCGGCTTCAACTGCGCGCATGAACACGTCGCCACCGACCACCAACGCCTCCTTGTTGGCCAGCAGCAGGCGCTTTCCGGCCCTGGCTGCAGCCATGCAGGACGGTAACCCGGCAGCGCCCACAATCGCTGCCATCACCGCATCGACGCGCTCATGCGACGCTATCATTTCAAGAGCAGTTTGCTCATACAGGACATGCGTGGACAGCCCATTTGACTTGATTTTTTCAGCCAGCATGCGGGCATGAGGCTCGCTGACCATCACGGCGTACTGCGGCTTGAACTGTGCACACTGGGCCAGCATGAGATCAACCTGGGTGGCAGCACTCAGGGCAAACACCTCGAAACGATCAAGGTGCCGCGCAATCACCTCCAGCGTGCTGACGCCTATGGAGCCGGTCGAACCCAGAACGGTGATGCGCTGCTTTTCGAAGGTCATGTAGGAGAGGGTCCGGCCGGAAAGGTTTACAGGGTGACCAGCATCATGGCCAGCGGCAAGGTGGGCAAGAGCGCATCGACACGGTCGAGCACGCCGCCATGGCCGGGCAGCAGACCGCTGGAATCCTTGACACCGGCGCTGCGCTTGATCAGTGACTCGACCAGGTCGCCCACCACGCTCATGGCAGCCAGAAAGATAACGGCCAGCAGCATCAGGGCGATACCGTGGCGCTGGGCCAACTGGCTGTAGAGCGTGTTGCCGCCCCAGAAAGACCAGGCCAGCGAAAGCGCGACCACACCGGCCATGCCGCCCCAGACACCTTCCCAGCTTTTGCCGGGACTGATGGACGGGGCCAGCTTGCCCTTGCTGAAGCGACCGCCCAAGGCACGGCCCGCAAAATAGGCAAAGATGTCGGCCACCCAGACCAGCACCAGCACCGACAACAAAAATTCTATGCCCATGACACGTGCCTGTGCAATTGCCAGCCACGCCAGCCACAGCGCGACCAGGCCACCGCAAAGACGCAGCGCCTTTGGAATTCGGGGCCAGCCGGAAACGCCGGCGCGCAAAAGCCAGGCACCAGCCAACACCCAGGCACCACCTGAAGCCGCCCATAGAAGGGCCAGTGGACGGTCAAGCAGGCCGCCGTACCATGACAGGCCGCATGCCAGTACGCACAGCGCTGCCAGCCCGAAAGAGCCACCCTGCCCAAAGGCATTGAGGCGCCCCCATTCCCAGGCACCTGCGGCAATCATCAGCAAGGCCAGGGCACAAAAAGGAACCGGCGTCCTGTAGAAAAGCGCAGGAAGCAAAATTGCCAGCAGGACGATGGCCGTTATGACACGCTGTTTAAGCATCAGGCAGCATTTTCATTGGAAACCATTTGCGGAGTGCCCAACTGGGCCGAGGTCTTGCCAAATCGGCGCTCGCGGGCACTGTAAGCGGCAATCGCTTCGTCGAGTGTCGCCGCTTCGAATTCAGGCCACAGGCGGTCTGAAAAATACAGTTCCGAGTAAGCGGCCTGCCAGAGCATGAAATTGCTGATGCGCAATTCCCCACCGGTGCGGATCAGGAGATCGGGGTCTGGCACATGTGCCAGCGCCAGCGCCCGGTCCAGAGACTGCTCGGTGATGGCTTCGCCACGGCTGGCCAGTTTCTGTGCCGCCTGGGCAATGTCCCAACGTCCGCCGTAGTTGAAACACACGTTGAAGATCAGGCGCTGGTTTCCCGCCGTGTTGAGTTCAGCTTCCAGCAGGCCAGCCTGCACCTTGTTCGAAAGCCGCTGGCGATCGCCAATAAAGTGAAGCTGGACGCCGTTGGCGTTCAGGCGCGGCACCTGCTTGGCCAGTGCAAGCACCAGCAAATCCATCAAACCGGACACCTCGTCCGAAGGCCGGTTCCAGTTTTCGGAAGAAAACGCAAACACCGTCAGCACGCGGACACCGCGCTCAAGACAGGCCTTCACGCAGTCGCTGAGCGCATCGACGCCCTGCTTGTGGCCCGCAATGCGTGGCAACAAGCGTTTCTTGGCCCATCGGCCATTGCCATCCATGACAATGGCGATATGGTGCGGAACGATCACGGCGGAAGTTGCCACGGGCTGGTTCAGGCCAGTTGGTAGGAGATCAAACCGCCATCAGGTCTTGTTCCTTGCTGGCGACCATCTTGTCCACCTCGACAATGAAACGGTCGGTGAATTTCTGGACTTCGTCCTGCGAACGGCGTTCGTCGTCCTCGGAAGCCAGCTTGTCCTTGACGAGTTTCTTGACGCCGTCATTGGCATCGCGGCGCAGGTTGCGAATGGCCACCTTGGCGTGCTCGCCCTCGGCGCGCACGACCTTGGTGAGTTCCTTGCGGCGCTCTTCGGTCATGGCTGGCATAGGAACGCGGATCAGGTCGCCCTGCGATGCCGGGTTCAGGCCCAGGTCGGAATCACGGATGGCTTTCTCGATCTTGGCGCCCATGCCTTTTTCCCAGGGCGAAACGCTGATGGTCCGGGCATCGAGCAACGCCACATTGGCCACCTGGCTGATGGGCACCATCGAGCCGTAATAGTCCACATGCACGGTGTCGAGCAGGCCGGGATTGGCGCGACCGGTACGGATTTTGGTCAGGTTGTGCTGGAACGATTCCAGGGACTGCTGCATTTTTTGCGTTGCCTGCTGCTTGATCTCAACAATGCTCATTATCGAATCTCCTGATGACTGAATTCAAAAAAATGCAAAACGGCTATCTTGAGCCAGGCCGGCTCAGACGTGAACCAGAGTGCCTTCATCCTCGCCCATTACCACGCGCTTGAGCGCACCGTGCTTGAAAATGCTGAAAATCTTGATCGGCAGCTTTTGGTCGCGGCACAAAGCGAACGCCGTGGCGTCCATCACTTCGAGATTTTTACCGATGGCTTCGTCAAAAGTAATGTTGGTGTAGCGCGTGGCTTTGGGATCTTTTTTCGGATCAGCAGAATACACACCATCCACCTTGGTTGCCTTCAGGACAATTTCAGCACCGATTTCAGCACCGCGCAAAGCCGCCGCCGTGTCGGTTGTAAAAAATGGATTCCCGGTCCCTGCCGCAAAGACAACCACTTTCCCCTCTTCCAGATACTGCAGGGCCTTTGGCCGCACGTAAGGCTCGACGACACGCTCAATGGCAATGGCAGACATTACCCGGGCAATCAGCCCCGCCTTGTCCATGGTGTCGCCCAGCGCCAGTGCATTCATCACCGTGGCCAGCATGCCCATGTAGTCTGCCGTGGCGCGGTCCATGCCGACCGAGCCACCGGCCACGCCGCGAAAGATATTGCCGCCACCAATGACCACTGCCACTTGAACGCCCATGCGCGTGACCTCGGCAATCTCCTCCACCATGCGAACGATGGTCGCGCGGTTGATGCCGAACGCGTCATCACCCATCAGGGCCTCACCTGACAGTTTTAACAAGATGCGCTTGTAGGCTGGCATGGAGAAGCTTTCGTGATGGGATGAATGAATAAAAACCGATCTTCCGGATGGTCGCAAGGGCTCAGGCGCCCTTGGCGGCAGCTACTTGGGCGGCAACCTCGGCAGCGAAGTCGTCAACCTTCTTTTCGATGCCTTCGCCTACGACATACAGCGTGAAGGATTTGACGGTGGTCGCCTTTTCCTTGAGCATCTGCTCGACGGTCTGCTTATCGTTTTTAACGAAGGTCTGGTTGTTCAGGCTGACTTCCTTCAGGTATTTCTGAACACCGCCCTCGATGCGCTTGGCAACGATTTCAGCGGACTGGATCGGCTTGCCAGCGGCCTGCGCGACAGAAGCGTCTTCGGCAGCCTTGGCGGCAGCGACCGACCGCTCCCTGGCCACCAGATCGGCCGGCACATCGGCGCTGGACAAGGCCACCGGCTTCATGGCAGCCACATGCATGGCCACGTCCTTGGCAGCTGCTTCCTCGCCTTCGAACTCGACCACCACGCCAATGCGCGTGCCATGCAGGTAGGCGGCGGATTTGCCATCGGCAAAGCGCTTGAAACGGCGAACCGTCATGTTTTCACCGATCTTGCCGATCAGACCCCTGCGCACGTCTTCGACGGTGGGACCGAAGCTGTCCATCGACAGCGGCATCGCAGCCAGGGCCGCCAGGTCGGCAGGGTTGTGCTTGACAATGCCTTCGGCGACCGCATTGGCGAAGGCCAGGAAGCTGTCGTTCTTGGTCACGAAATCTGTTTCGCAGTTGATTTCGACCAACGCGGCGTTGTCGCCTTCGCGGGCCATGGCCACCACACCTTCAGCGGTGACGCGGGAAGCCGCCTTGCCGGCCTTGCTGCCGAGCTTGACGCGCAGCAGTTCTTCTGCTTTTTCGAAGTCGCCTTCCGCCTCGGTCAGCGCCTTTTTGCATTCCATCATCGGCGCGTCGGTCTTGGCGCGCAGTTCAGCCACCATCTTTGCAGTAATTGCCATTGCCATTTTTAATTCTCCGTAATTTCGTTTCGACCTGGAAGTGCGCGTCAAGCAGCGCACTTCATCTTGTTAGCTTGCAAAAAAGGGGCTACGTGAGCCCCTTTTACGCGTTTGGCCCAAGGCCATTGCCATTTAGGCGGCTGCGTTTTCCACTTCGACAAATTCATCGGAACCTTCGTCCTGCACAGCATGGACAACCTTGTCCATGGCGCTGGCGCGGCCTTCGATGACAGCGTCGGCAATGCCGCGAGCGTACAGCGCCACAGCCTTGGAGGAGTCATCATTGCCAGGGATCACGTAGTCGATGCCCAGGGGCGAATGGTTGGTGTCCACAACGCCGATCAGCGGAATACCGAGCTTTTTGGCTTCCAGGATCGCGATCTTGTGGAAACCAACGTCGATCACGAAGATGGCGTCCGGCAGCGCGCTCATGTCCTGGATGCCGCCAATGTCTTTTTCGAGCTTTTCGATTTCGCGCTTGAACGTCAGCTGTTCTTTCTTGCTGATCGTGTCCAGGCCGGCTTCCTGCTGCGCCTTCATTTCCTTGAGGCGCTTGATCGAGGTCTTGACCGTCTTGAAGTTGGTCAGCATGCCGCCCAACCAGCGCTGGTCAACGTAAGGGATGCCGGCGCGCTGGGCTTCGGCGGCAACGGTTTCGCGGGCGGTGCGCTTCGTGCCGACCATCAGGATGGTGCCGCCGTTGGCGGTCAGCTGCTTGGCGAATTTCATCGCTTCCTGGAACATCGGCAGCGATTTTTCCAGGTTGATGATGTGGATGCGGTTGCGGTGGCCAAAAATGAAGGGGGCCATTTTTGGGTCCCAGAAGCGGGTTTGGTGACCAAAGTGGACGCCGGCTTCCAGCATTTCGCGCATGTTCGTTGACATAATTCATTACTCCGAAGGTTGTTTCTAAAACCAGCGCTTATCGCCGGAGAAATTTCCGGACAACACCTTGTGTGGCTGATTTGCGATTTACCCTGTGAACGACTTTGTCGCCATTCGCAGAGCCGGCTGAGTATAACATTCCCTTCCCATGAACCCGTACAAACCCCTATCCCCGACCGACCTTCACGCCGCACAACAGTCCGTCCAGGATGGCCAGTACAGCACCGACGAAATCCTTGCGCAGGCAGCAGCCATCGCCTTGGGCGACGCCTGCCGTTATGCCTTCATGCCTGGTCAGGCCCATGGTGCAACTTACGCACCGTCATCTGGCGCTGGCAGCGATCCGGCCTTGCCACTTGCCGGCATTCCGGTCTCGGTCAAGGATCTTTTCGATGTGGCGGGCCAGGTCACGATGGCCGGATCAACTGTGCTCGCCGCAACGCCGCCGGCCCGGGCCGATGCCGTCGCCGTGGCGCGTCTGCGCGCGGCGGGCGCGGTGCTGGTCGGCCGCACCAACATGGTCGAGTTTGCTTTTTCAGGTGTCGGCATCAATCCGCACTACGGTACGCCGGTGAATCCGGCCGACACCGACATCCAGCGCATCCCGGGCGGATCTTCGTCAGGCGCGGCCGTCTCGGTTGCCACGGGGGCGGCCCTGGTGGGGCTGGGCTCCGACACCGGCGGTTCGCTGCGGATTCCGGCAGCACTGTGCGGCATCGTCGGCTTCAAGAGCACCGCGCGCCTGGTTCCATTGGCGGGTGCCGTGCCGCTGTCGCCCAGCCTGGACACGGTAGGCGCGTTGACCCGCTCGGTGCGCGATGCGGTGACGGTGCATGAAATCCTGTCGGCGCGACCCGTCCAACTGGCTGGCAAACCGCTGTCATCGTGCCGGCTGGCGGTCGCACGCACCCTGATGCAGGACGGGCTGAGCAGTACGGTGGCCGCCGCCTTCGAGAAAAGCCTGCGGCTGTTGCGCCAGGCGGGCGCCCGGATTAAAGAGATAGCGCTGGAGGAACTCGACGAACTGGCCGCCATCAATGCCACGGGCGGCTTGTCTGCCGCGCAAAGCCACGCCTGGCACCGCAAGCTGCTGGCTGATCACGAAGCGCAATACGACCCGCGTGTGGCGCTTCGCATCCTGCGCGGCGCCCGTATGAGCGCTGCCGACTACATCGACCTGCTGGCAGCGCGCCAGTCCTGGATTGCGCGCATGGAAGCGCGGCTGGAGATATTTGACGCCGTGCTGTCACCCACCGTGCCCATCGTCGCGCCGTCGATTGCCAGCGTGCTGCACGACGACGATGAATTCTTCCGCATCAATGCCATGTTGCTGCGCAACACCTCGGCGGTCAACATGCTTGACGGCTGTGCCATTTCCATTCCCTGCCACACGCCGGGCCAGTTGCCGGTCGGGCTGATGCTGTGGCATGCGGCGCTGCATGACGATGCCGTGCTGGACCTGGCGCTGAAAATCGAGGCAGCGCTTGCTTCTTCACTATTAAAACAGTAGCTAACTTTACTTTCTGGCAAAGCGGTAGAGGCCTTTTTTGTCAAAATATGAATCGCTGCTTGCAGCGGGTTTGTCAGTGTCTTGCGCACTATCCGGAACTTGCGCATGAAGGTCGCGGTCGTTGACGCTGGCATCCTGTGGATCACCACAGCCTGTGAACTGGCTGGCTTTACCTGGTGTTGGATCAAGCTCGACCATGGCATCAGCGACTGGGCGCTGAACTCCTCCAGCGCACGCGCCCTGGCGGCGGTGATGGTTCCAAGGCAAGCTGAAATTGACATGGAAGGATTCGATGGCAGCCGCCCAATATAAAAATCCGGTGGCAATGCGGACTTGTCCTACAGGCTCTGTCACAGAGTCGTTGCGGTTTGGGTACGAGAAAGCTTTACAGTGATTCCAGTCCCGGCATGTTGCACCGGGCGACTTATTTTGATTGGAGAACCCATGGGCATGTTCAGTTTTATCAAGGAAGCCGGCGAGAAATTGTTTGGTCGCGGCGAAGCCAAGGCGGCCCAGGAAGCCGCAACCGCAAAGCCCACACCCGAAAACGTCGCCGCGCTGAGCAAGACGGCCGGCGATGCGATTGCTGCCTATATCAACACCCAGGGACTGAAGGTCGAAGGCCTGCAGGTCAGCTTTGACGCGCCCAGCAGCACGGTGACGGTGGCCGGCGTGGCGCCCGACCAGGCGACGAAGGAAAAAGTTCTGCTGTGTTGCGGCAACGTTGAAAAGGTGGCTTCGGTCAAGGACATGATGACCGTCGCCAGCAGTTCGCCCGAGTCGCAGATGTATGTGGTCGTCAGTGGAGACAACCTGTCCAAAATCAGCAAGCAGTTCTATGGCACGCCGAACAAATACACCCAGATTTTTGAGGCCAACAAGCCCATGCTGAGCGATCCGGACAAGATTTATCCGGGACAGGTTCTCAGAATTCCACCTGACGCCTGAAGCGCCTGCACCCCAGGCGATGTAATGACAAGCCCGGTTCGCCGGGCTTTTTTGCGACTTTCTGGCAGGGCGGCCACTCTCCTGGAGGTCCGCCATACCTGCAAACCCGCACAATGGCGGGATGCAAAAAATCTCCAGTCTCACAAGTCATCCGCTGCACGACATTGCGGGCACCCGCCTGATCGAGCAGCAGATGGCTGGCGAGCTTGTCCCGCACACCCTCATGCAGCGCGCCGGACTTTCGGTCGCCCGCCTGGCGCTGGCATTGGCACCGCATGCCCGTTGCATCTGGATCGCGTGCGGGCCGGGCAACAACGGCGGCGATGGTTTCGAAGCGGCGCTGCACCTGCACCAATGGGGCAAGTCCGTGGTCGTGACCTGGACCGGTTTGCCGTCTGGCAAGACTGAACTCCCGCCGGATGCCCAGGCATCGCGTCAGCGGGCGTTGACGGCGGGCGTGGCCATGGCCAGCGAACCGCCGCAAGGCTTCGATCTGTGCATCGATGCGCTGCTCGGCATCGGCGCCGTACTCGACCCGGCGCGGCCTGGAGGCACCATGATGCAGGAATGGCTGGATGTCATGGAATGCAGTCCGGCGCTGCGGCTGTCGGTCGATGTCCCGACCGGTCTGAATGCCGATACGGGCAAGCCAAGCCTCAAGAAAACTACTAAATACATAGCGAACAATGCTTATGCAGCATGCGCAAACCGTCTTTTTACCTTGAGTTTATTGACATTGAAGCCAGGCTTGTTCACCGCCAGCGGACGGGACTGCGCAGGCGAGGTCTGGTTTGATGATCTCGGGGTCAGCCTCACCCCTCCGGCCGGCCAGTCCTTGGCCGCTGAACCTTGCGCCTGGCTGCTGGGGGCAGACCGCACCTGCCAGACCTCGCGCGCGAAGGCAGCGCATGCCAGCCACAAAGGCAGCTTTGGCGATGTCGCGGTGATCGGAGGCGAATCGACCGTTTCCACCCACATGACAGGGGCGGCATTGCTGGCCGCCAGCGCTGCCCTGCATGCAGGCGCAGGCCGGGTGTTCGTGGCCCTGCTTGGCAAGGCGCCCGACTTGCGCGTTGACACGGAACAGCCTGAATTCATGTTCCGCTCGCCGGAAGCGCTGGACATGGCGAACCAGGTCATCGTGTGCGGCTGTGGCGGCGGCCAATCGGTGGCATCCGTGCTTGCAAAAGTGCTGTCAACGGCCAGGCGGCTGGTACTGGACGCCGATGCACTCAATGCAATCGCCACCGACCCCCAACTGCAAACCCAGCTCAAGGCCCGGCATGGCCGCGGCTACAGCACCGTGCTCACTCCCCATCCGCTCGAAGCAGCGCGCCTGATCGGCAGCAGCGCTGCGGCGGTACAGGCAAATCGCCTTGAGACAGCGCGTCAACTCGCCGAACGGTTCAGCTGTCTGGTGGTGCTCAAGGGTTCCGGAACCATCCTTGCCGGACCGGGCCAGAACGTCTTGATCAATCCGACCGGCAATGCGCTGCTGGCCACGGCCGGCACCGGCGATGTACTGGCGGGATTGATCGGCGCTTTTCTGGCGCGGGGCCAGAGTAGCCTGGATGCAGCCCAAAACGCCGTATTCGAACATGGCCAGAGGGCGGATACCTGGGGCGCAAGCAGACCAGGTATGGCCCTGACCGCGTCAAGGCTTGCCCGAGGGCCGTCAGCCTAAATCAGGACCATCATGGCGATCTGGAGCACCACCAGCAGAACCAGCGCCGACAGGTCAACGCCGCCAATGGTGGGAATTACCCGCCTGACCGGCGTCAGCAGCGGCTCGGTCAGCCGGGCCAGCAGGCCATACACCGATGAGCCGGGCTGGACCCAGGACAAGATGGCATAACCCAGGACCAGCATGAACACCGTTTGCAGCACGACGCGAAGCAGCATTTTGACGGCAATCAGGGGCAGCATCAGAAAAACACCAGGCGTCCAGTCCAGCCCGCCTTCACCAACACTGCCCAAGACGCCAAACAGCAAGCCCACAAAAGTCGCATAAACCAGCGCCATCAACGCCGCGGCCAGCACGCTGGCCCAGTCCACGCGGGACTTGGTCCATGCCTTGGGCAGGGAGCGGCGCAGCGGCTTGACCAGCCAGTCGGTCAAGGCCATCACGAAGCTGCCGGGCTGGCCGGTCATGCTGACGCGCAGCCAGTTCATCCAGGCGCGCAGAAGCGCCGCAGCAATCAGCACGAAAAAAGCGGTTTCCAGCAGGAATGCCAGGATACGGATCAGCATAGGTTCCCGTCAGGTTGGTACATGCAAAAGTTCATGATGTCCTAGCGACGGGGCTTCTTGCCCTGTTTCGGTCCTGCGCCGGCGGCTGGTTTTTTCGCTGCAGACTTGCGCGCCCGGGGTTGCGATGCCCTGTCAGGCTGCGCCTGTCTACTCTTGTTCCCCGCGTCACGCTCGCTATGTCCGCCACGCCGCGGTCCGGCGACACGATCCTGCAGGGGCAATTCGCCCGCAGCACCGCCGGCCTTGTCTTTCATGGCACGGCTCAACAGCCCGGCCTTGTCCTCACCCTCGTGCACCAGGCGGAAATCAATTTTCCGGCCATCGAGATCGACGCGGCTGACCTGCACGCGCAGCCGGGTGCCCAGTGCATAGCGCATGCCGCTGCGTTCGCCACGCAATTCCTGCCGGGCTTCGTCAAAGCGGTAGTATTCGCCGCCCAGTTCGGTGATGTGCACCAGGCCTTCGACATACATGGCGTCAAGCGTCACAAAAACCCCGAAACTGGTTGCCGCCGTGACCACGCCGCCAAACTCCTCGCCCAGATGCTCGCGCATGTACTTGCACTTGAGCCAGGCTTCCACGTCGCGGCTGGCTTCGTCAGCCCGGCGTTCATTGGCGCTGCAATGCAGCCCGGCTGCCTGCCAGGCCAGCTGGTCGGCACTGGCTTTCTTCGGCTTTTCAGTCGGTTCCTTGACACGGGCTGCCAGTCGTTTGGACAGCTTGGCTTGCGCTTCACCCGGCGTGGGCAATACCGGCAACTGGTATTTCGTCTTTTTCAGGATGGCCTTGATCACCCGGTGCACCAGCAGGTCGGGATACCGGCGGATCGGACTGGTGAAGTGCGTGTAGGCCTCGTAAGCCAGGCCAAAGTGCCCCCCGTTCATTGGCGTGTAAATCGCCTGCTGCATGGAACGCAGCAGCATGGAGTGGATTTGCTGCGCATCCGGCCGTTCCTTGGTCGCCATGGCGATTTGCTGGAACTCGCTGGGCGCCGGGTCGTCGCTGACCGTCATGCCGATGCCGACGGCCTTGAGATAGTTGCGCAACACTTCGATCTTCTCGGGTGTCGGGCTTTCATGAACACGGAACAGCGCAGTGTGCTTGCTTTGCGCGATGAAGTCGGCAGAGCAGACATTGGCCGCCAGCATCGACTCTTCAATCACCCGGTGCGCCACGTTGCGGGTTCGGGGAATGATTTTCTCGATCCGGCCGACCTCATCGCAGACGATTTGCGTTTCAGTGGTTTCAAAATCAACCGCGCCGCGGGTGCCACGCTCCTTGAGCAAGGCCTGGTACACCTCGTGCAGTTGCAACAGGTGCGGCACGATGTCCTTGCGCTGCTGCGCTTCCGGTCCACGGGTATTGCCCAGGATAGCCGCGACTTCGTTGTAGGTCAGGCGCGCCTGGCTGAGCATCACGGCAGGATAGAACTGGTAGGCGTGAACCTCGCCCTTGGCATTGACCAGCATGTCGCAGACCATGCACAGCCGTTCGACATGCGGGTTGAGCGAGCACAGGCCGTTGGACAGCTTTTCGGGCAGCATGGGAATCACGCGGCGCGGGAAATAGACACTGGTGGCGCGGTCATAGGCGTCAATGTCAATGGCGCTGCCCGTCTCGACGTAATGGCTGACATCGGCAATCGCCACCAGCAGGCGCCAGCCCTTGCCGCGCCCCACCTTCACGGGTTCGCAGTACACCGCGTCGTCAAAGTCGCGCGCATCCTCGCCGTCGATCGTCACCAGAGCAATGTCGGTCAGGTCAACGCGATGCTGTTTGTCGACAGGACGGACCGCATCGGGCAAGGTTCGCGCCAGTGCCAGTGCGTTGTCGCTGAAGATGTGCGGCACGCCGTATTTGCGCACGGCTATTTCGATTTCCATGCCAGGGTCGTCGATTTCACCCAGCACCTCCGTCACACGCCCTACCGGCTGGCCGAACAAGGCGGGGGGCTCGGTCAACTGCACGACCACGATCTGGCCGGTCTTGGCCGTGCCGGTTGCCCCCTTGGGAATCAGCACATCCTGACCGTAACGCTTGTCCTCGGGAGCCACAAGCCAGACGCCACTTTCCTGCAACAGGCGGCCGATGATCGGATTGGGAGAGCGTTCGATGATTTCAGTGACACGCCCCTCGGGCCGGTTCTTTCGATCATGCCGCACGATACGCGCCTTGACGCGGTCGTTGTGCAGCACGGCGCGCATTTCGTTCGGCGGCAGGTAAATGTCGGCCTCGCCGTCGCTTCGCTGGACGAAACCATGACCGTCGCGGTGGCCGGACACAATGCCCTCGAATTCAGCGAGGAGTCCGGCGGCGGGGCCGGAATTGGGAAGATTTGTTTTGATAAGAAGTCTCTTTCATGAGATCGCGCTGGCCAAGGCTGTCCAGCCAGAGCGCGTTGTAAATGGAAATTGGCAAGCTCCGATTTTTTTGGTATCAGTTTAGAACCAGATACTAGCCGCGATTTGTGAAAAGCCGATGTTCCATTCAATGGGACGGCTTATCTGATTCGGCAATGGAAAATTCTGCTCAATTTGCCTTCAACATGGGGTCACCGTCCCACGTTTCTGAAAACTATAGAAAATTTTCAGTCACATGCCTGATAAGCCATAAATGTAATGTTAAACTGCTTGCTGTGCCCGGGTGGCGGAATTGGTAGACGCGCACGGTTCAGGTCCGTGTATCGCAAGATGTGGAGATTCGAGTTCTCTCCCGGGCACAAACTCACCAAGCTATAAAAGCTACTGCTAACGCAGTAGCTTTTTTTTCGCCTGGACCCTGCTGAGTCTTGTAATCCAATCCCTGTAGATACAGGGATTGACAAGAAACGCAACGACTCAAAGGCCTCAGACAGGCACGCCAATCAGGTCGTGTCCCTGTACACCCACAATCCGGGCACGCGTGAATTCGCCAACTTTCATGGTCTTGCTGATTTTCTCGGGCGGTAAAAGTTTGACCACACCATCAATCTCGGGCGCATCGGCATAGGACCGCCCTGTTCCACCCTTTCGTCCCAAGGCGGGTGCGTGGTCTACCAGCACCTGCATGGTCGCACCAACGCGCTGCTGGAGTTTGTGGCTTGAAACAGCCTCGGCCACCGCCATGAATCGCGCACGACGCTCTTCACGCACCTCCAGTGGCAACATTCCCGGAATATCATTGGCAGCGGCACCTTGCACAGGGCTGTAGGCAAAACATCCGGCGCGATCAATTTTTGCCACGCGCATGAAGTCAAGCAGATGCTCGAATTCGGCTTCTGTTTCGCCCGGAAAGCCAGCGATGAACGTGCTTCGAATGACGATTTCGGGACATATCTCGCGCCAGCGCGAAATTCGCTCCAGGTTCTTTTCTCCGCTGGCGGGACGTTTCATGCGCTTCAGGACATCCGGATGACTGTGCTGCAAGGGCACATCAAGGTAAGGCAGCACCTTGCCAGTCGCCATCAATGGAAGGATTTCGTCCACGCTCGGGTACGGATAGACGTAATGCAAACGCACCCAGGCACCGAAAGGCGCGGCAATTTCGCCCAGCGCCTGGACCAGTTCAAGCATCCGTGTCTTGACCGGCTTGCCATCCCAGAAACCGGTACGGTACTTCACATCGACGCCATAAGCAGAGGTATCCTGACTGATGACCAGCAACTCTTTTACGCCGCCCTCAAAGAGCGCACGCGCTTCGTTCAAAACATCCCCGACAGGCCGTGACACCAGATCGCCGCGCATGGACGGAATGATGCAGAAGGTGCAACGATGGTTGCAGCCCTCACTGATCTTGAGGTAGGCGTAGTGCCGGGGCGTGAGCTTGATGCCAGCAATGCCAAAGGCATTGGGTACAAGATCCACAAAAGGGTCATGCGGCTTGGGCAGGTTCAGGTGCACCGCATCCATCACTTCCTGTGTTGCATGCGGGCCAGTGACCGCCAATACGCTGGGGTGCATCTGGCGCACCAGATTGCCGCCGCTATCGCCGGTCTTGGCGCCC
Source organism: Polaromonas sp. (assembly GCF_010365105.1). Lineage (GTDB taxonomy): Bacteria > Pseudomonadota > Gammaproteobacteria > Burkholderiales > Burkholderiaceae_C > Polaromonas. Next base: position 55,538 of record NZ_JAAFGZ010000018.1, read on the forward strand.
AGGCAGCCTGTCACGATGACTTTGCCGTTTTCAGCCAGCGCTTCGCCAATGGTATCCAGGCTTTCTCTGACCGCATCATCAATGAAGCCGCAAGTATTGACGATGACCAGGTCGGCGCCCTCGAAGGTTTTGGAGGTCTGATAGCCCTCGGCACTGAGCCGGGTCAAAATCAGCTCGGAATCGGTCAAGGCCTTGGGACAGCCCAGGCTGACGAAACCCACGCGCGGGGCGGGCTTGACAGGGGCAACAGGGGAAAGGGGAGATTGGGAAAGTACTTCGCTCATGGCTCTATTGTCTCAGAGCAGGCGAAAAAGCGATAAAACGAGGTCTATCGCTTTCAAATGATCGACTGGGCAGTTGGCTGCTAGCGCTTCAACCCGAGTGCGGCCAGCATCTGTTCGCTCTGCTTTTGCATCTGTTCCTGCATTTGCGTAAAGACGTTCTTGGATTGCTCGACGTAGGCTCCCATCATGCCCTGCATCATCGGTGACTTGGCATTCACGAACTGCGCCCACATCTCCGGGCTCAGGCCTTTGGACTGCTCTGCCATCTTCAGCTGCAGATCCATGAAACTCTGTACATTTTTTTCAAGGTACGCCCCCATGAAGCTCTGCATCGCGTCACCGTAGAAACGAATGATGTTGGACAGTACGGCTTCAGTAAACATGGGCGCGCCACCAGCCTCTTCTTCAAGAATGATTTGAAGCAAAATACTGCGCGTGAGGTCTTCATTGGTTTTTGCATCCCGCACAACGAAATGCGTACTGCTCATGACCAGGCGTCGTACCTCGGCGAGCGTGATGTAGGCCGACGTTTCGGTGTCATAAAGACGCCGATTGGGGTACTTTTTGATGATGCGTGCTGGTTCGACGTTGTCGACAGCTGTTTTTTTGCTTTTGCTGCCAAGACTGGCAACTGCAACCGTTTCACTTTCCGGGGGAGGTGAAACGGTTTGCGGAATAACGGATTTGTTGCTGTGCAATGATGACTCCAGGAGATGACGAATACCTGCCTTATGAGGGCGGGGTTCGGTACATTCTAGGAATGTCTTGATCTACGCAATTATTTATGGGTTATCTTTTTTCAATGTTTTGCTCAACAGGAACGAAACATTGAATAAGAAAACCAATTCAAAAAAATTGGTAGGCGCGATTGGACTCGAACCAACGACCCCCACCATGTCAAGGTGGTGCTCTAACCAGCTGAGCTACGCGCCTAAAGGACTGTTCAAGCTCGTATTCTAGCAGTGCAAAACACAGGTTTTCAAGCCTGCGCAAAAATAAGTGCAATCAATTCACCGCCTTCGCGCCGAGCGAACACCGGGCACATTGCCGACGATGCCGAGCACCTGATGAAGCCGGCCTGACTGGGGCACCTCGACCGTGAAGGTCATCCAGGCGGTTCCTCCGCGGTTGTCCTTGACCGACTGGGTCTGCACCCCGATCACATTCATTTTTTCCTTGGCAAACACTTCTGAAATATCGCGCAGCAGACCTTGCCGATCGGCTGCTTCCACCGCGACATCCACCGGATAAACTGATCCGTCAGGACCCTTGGCAGAACCCCACTCAACCTCGATCACACGGTCGGGACTGCCGCTGGCCATGTTGCGGAAATTGCTGCAATCGCTTCGGTGGATGCTCACGCCCTTTCCTTTCGCGACAAACCCGAGAATGACATCCGGGGGCGCGGGCTTGCAGCATTTGGCAAGTTGGGTCAGCAACGAATCCATCCCCACCACCAGCACACTGCCCTGGCCGCCTTTTGCAGCTGTGCCGGACTTGTCGGTCTGCCGTGGTTTTTTGGCCAGGACAAACTCGTCTGGCGACAGGACAGGTTCTGCAGGCCTGAGCATGGTTTCAATGGTGCGCAGAGAAAACTCGTCCTTGCCCACCACCTCGAACAGATCGTCGGCCGTCTTGAACCCCAACTGGAGCGCCAGATCCTGAAGCTTCATGGCCGTCTTGCCTTCGCGCTGCAGGAGCTTTTCAACGGCTTCCCGGCCCTTGGCCACGGTCTGCTCCATGGCCAGCGCGTTGAACCATGCCCGCACCTTCGATTTGGCACGGTGGCTTGACAAGAAACCCAGTTCAGGATTGAGCCAGTCGCGGGATGGACCCCCTTCCTTGATGGTGATGACTTCAACCGTCTGACCGTTTTGCAGCGGCGTGTTGAGGGGCACCATGACGCCGTCAATGCGCGCGCCACGGCAGCGATGGCCCAGGCTGGTGTGAACGCTATAGGCAAAGTCAACCGTCGTGGCGCCCTGTGGCAGTTCCACGATGGCGGCATCGGGTGTCAGCACATAGATGCGGTCTTCAAACAGGCCCTGATTGGCATCACGGGCACGCTGCGCGGCCGGTGCGGACAGTTCCCGCTCCCAGGCCAGCAACTGCCGCAGAACCGCGATTTTGGCGTCGTACTCGCTGCTGGCCGAAACGCCGGCGTAGCCTTTGGTGCCGGCTTCTTTGTAAGCCCAGTGCGCCGCCACGCCATGTTCGGCATGGTCGTGCATGGCCTGCGTGCGGATCTGGATTTCGACCGCACGCCCGTTTTTCTCACGGACCACCGTGTGCAGGGACTGGTAGCCGTTGACCTTGGGCTTGGCAATGTAGTCGTCGAACTCCCCGTCTATCGGCTCAAAGCATGAATGCACAAAGCCCAGAACGGCATAGCAGCCCTTCACATCGGCGGCAATCACGCGCATGGCGCGGATGTCGAGTACCTGGTCAAAATCGAGCGATTTGCCTCGCATCTTCTTGACGATGCTCCAGATGTGCTTGGGCCGCCCCTGCACCAGCGCCGCAATGCCGTTGCGGTTCAGGTTACGTTCGAGTTGCGTGCGCAGGGCTTCCATGAAGACTTCGCGCTCGGCACGTTTTTCATCAAGCAGCGTGGCGATCTGCCTGTAGGTTTCAGGCTCCAGGTAGCGAAAAGACAGGTCTTCCAGTTCCCACTTGATCTGCCAGATGCCCAGGCGGTTGGCCAGCGGTGCAAACACATGCAGCGACTCATACGCCAATGCCCTTGGGGCGGACTGCCGGCTGGCCGCGTAATAGCGCAGAGTCTGCAGACGCGAAGCCAGGCGCAGCATCACCACCCGCAGGTCGCGGGAAAACGCCAGCAGCATCCTGCGCACGTTCTCGGTCTGGGTAGCAGGGTCGTCATGCAAATGCGACTTGCCGTCCACCGCACGCGTCTGCCGCTGCACATAGATCAGCTTGGTGGTTTCCACTGCCAGTGCGGCATAGCTGGGGCCAAAAGCCTTGGCGATCACGTCCAGTGGCTTGTTCAGGTGCTGGCAGGCGTGCACCAGGTAAGTGGCCGCCTGCATGGCCTCGGAGCCGCCGATGGATTTGAGAATCGCAACCACTGCATCGGCGTGCGCCAGTACGTTTTCGCCGGTGTCCATCACCTCGCAGGCAATCAGCGGCTCGGCAAAAGCGCGCGCGCGCACCAGTGCGTGCGGCTGATCGGCCAGGTTGTCTGCCGTGGCCATGACGATGGGGCTGGGCGCGTCCGTGGAAGCCGAAAGGATGTGCGTTCCCGCCGCTTTGTTTTTCATGAAATCTCTGTCACCTTGTTGTCATTCCTCACCGGAGCAGGAAACCTGTCACCGCAGCGACCTGGTCTTGCGCAATCAGCGTTGGCGCATGTCCGACGCCGTCGAACTCGACCAGTCTGGCGAGCGGGCCGCGCTGCGTCATGGCCAGGGCGGTTTCCGGGCTCAGCAGATCGGATTGCGCACCCCGTATCACCAGCGTTTCGGCCTGGATGCCATCGTAAAGCTGCCAGAGCATCGCCTCGCCGTGCTGCGCGCCCGCTTCGTCCGCCAGCTTGAACGGAATGGCAATGGACGGATCGTAGTGCAGCCGCAGCGGGCTCGCGGCATCTGGCGCCACCGGCCTGACCATCGGCTTCGACAGGGCCAGCCATTGTTCCGGAGTGTGCGGGCCAAAACTGCTGGAGATGGTCCACATCGCGTCGGCGGCTTCCTGAAGATTATCGAAATGGCCGGCCTGCCCCAGGTAGGCACCAATGCGCTGAATCGCCTGCCACTGCAGCGCGGGACCGACATCGTTCAGTACCAGTTTGCGCACCGGCACCGGCAGCGGCAAGCCCGGCTGGCCGCACACCACCATGCCGATCAGCCCGCCCATGCTGGTGCCCACCCAGTCCAGCGTGGCGATGGGCGTCTGCGCGTGAAGCTGCGCCAGCAACGCGAGCATGTCTGCCGCATAAGCAGGCACCTGGTAGCCCATCGGGTCCTTGAGCCACTCGCTTTCGCCCCGGCCTGCCACATCGGGGCAGACGACGCGAATGCCGCCGTCGGGCAAGGGCCCGGCTTGCGCGCACAAAGCCTGCGCCAGCACGTCGAAGTCGCGGCCCTGGCGGGTCAGTCCATGCACGCACATCACCACATGCGGGCTGTCGGGCTGGCCCCATTGCCAATAGGCCATGCGGTGGCCGTCAGCGGCATCGGGACAGGTCACGTGATTCAGGCTGGGCTGGGTCATGGTGTGGGTCTCAGGAAAAGGCTGGAGTAAGCTTGATAATTGTCCGTGCAGGTTTCGCGCCATCTGGTGCGCCGAACGCTGCCCTCGTTTCAAGTCAACCATCGTAAATCATCCGAAGGAATTTCATGCTCAAAGGTAAAACGGCTCTTGTCACCGGCTCCACCAGCGGTATCGGCCTGGGCATTGCCAAGGCCCTGGCCGCACAGGGCGCCAACATCATGCTCAACGGCTTTGGCGATGTGGACGGCCCGAAAGCCGAGGTGGCCGCGCTGGGCGTGAAGGTTGCCTACCATGGCGCGGACATGAGCAAACCCGGCGAGATCGAGGCGATGATGAAGTTTGCCGCAGCCGAGTTCGGCCAGGTCGACATCCTGGTCAACAACGCCGGCATCCAGCATGTCGCCCGCATTGAAAATTTTCCGGCTGAAAAGTGGGACGCCATCATCGCCATCAACCTGAGCAGCGCCTTTCACGCGACGCGCCTCGCGCTGCCGGCCATGCAGGCGGCCGATGGCGGCAAGGGCTGGGGCCGCATCATCAACCTGGCTTCGGTGCATGGCCTGGTGGGTTCGGCCGAAAAATCGGCTTATGTGGCAGCCAAGCACGGCGTCGTCGGCCTGACCAAGGTCACCGCACTGGAGAACGCCACGTCCGGCGTGACCTGCAATGCGATTTGTCCCGGCTGGGTGCTGACGCCGCTGGTGCAAAAACAGGTCGATGCCCGGGCCGAGGCCGGCGGCATCAGCAACGAAGCAGCCAAGCAGCAGTTGCTGGGCGAAAAAGAGCCTTCGATGCAGTTCACCACGCCAGAGGAACTGGGCGCGCTGGCGGTGTTTTTCTGCTCGCCCGCCGGGGCCAACATTCGGGGTGTGGCCTGGAACATGGACGGCGGCTGGACCGCGCAATAAATCCCATAGGTCACGGCCAAGAAACAGCTTTTTATGATAAAAAAGGCTGTTTTCGCTTATCCAGCTTGCACCTTTAGCTATTTATTCAGTAGCAATTGAAGTGCTGACGGGCGCTACGCCTCGACGAGCATCTGGCTCACCAGGCTACCGATGGCCAGCGAACTGGTGAGTCCCGGCGATTCGATGCCGAACAGATTGACCAGCCCGGCCACGCCATGCACGGCAGGCCCCTGGATCATGAAATCCTTTGCCGGCTCGTCTGGCGACTGGATCTTGGGGCGCATGCCGGCATAGCCCGGCAACAAGGCGCCGTCTTTCAGGTCCGGCCAGTATTTGCGCACCTCGGCATAAAAGGCATCGCCGCGCGCCGGGTCCACCACCAGGTCGTCGGCCGATTCGACCCACTGCACATCGGGACCGAACTTGGCCTGCCCGCCCAGGTCGATGGTCAGGTGAACGCCCAGCCCCGCAGCCTCTGGCACCGGGTAAATGAGCCGGGAAAACGGCGAGCGTCCAGCCAGGGTGAAGTAATTCCCTTTGGCGTAATAGCTGGGCGGCACGGCCTGCGCAGGCAGTCCGTCAAAGCGCCGCGCCAGCGGCTGCGCCTGCAGCCCTGCCGAATTCACCACCCACCTGGCCTGCAATTCGGTGCCGTCGCCTGCTACCAGAGTAATAGCACCCGGTGCACAGTGGGCCTGCGCAAGAGGCGAATTAAGCACCACAAGCCCGCCCGCGTTCTCCAGGTCGCCTTGGTAGGCCAGCATGAGCGCATGGCTGTCAACGATGCCGGTGCTGGGCGAGTGCACGGCAGCCACGCATTGCAGCGCAGGCTCCATGGTTTGGGCTTGCTCCCGCGACATCAGCACCAGATCATGCACGCCATTGGCGGCGGCTTTCTTGATGATGCCTTGCAACTGCGCCACCTGCTCGTCGCTGGTGGCCACCAGCAGTTTGCCGCAGCGGCTGTGGCCCACGCCGCGCGCCGCGCAGTAGTCGTACAGCATGGCCCGGCCCTGCACGCAGAGCAGAGCCTTGAGCGAGCCCTGCGGGTAATAGATTCCCGCATGAATCACTTCGCTGTTGCGCGAACTCGTTCCGGTGCCGATGGCGTCGGCCGCCTCCAGCACCATCACCTCCCGGCCCTGCAAGGCCAGCGCACGCGCAACGGCCAGCCCCACCACGCCCGCACCAATCACCACGCATTCGATTTTTTCCATCAAGCCTCCTCAAAGCCTTCAATCACATTGACCGCATTGGTTCCCAGCGCAGCCGCCGCATAACCACCTTCCAGCACAAAGACCGTGGGCAAACCCAGCGCACCCAGTCGCTGGCCCAGTCGGCTGAAATCGCCAGATTGGAGCGCAAACTTCGAAATCGGGTCTTCTGCGAAAGTGTCCAGCCCCAGCGAGACCACCAGCGCATCGGCGCGGTAATGGTCAATGCGCTGGCACGCCCGCTCCAGCGCCTCGAACCAGCGCGATGCAGCACAGCCGGCAGGCAGGGGCAGGTTCATGTTGAAGCCTTCGCCCTCCCCTTGCCCGGTCTCGTCGGCATGCCCCAGAAAAAACGGGTATTCGGTCAGCGGGTCGCCATGCAGGCTGACGCACAGCACATCGGCCCGCCCGTAAAAAATGCTTTGCGTGCCGTTGCCGTGGTGGTAGTCCACATCCAGGATCGCCACGCGCCCGGCCCCGGCGTCGCGCATCGACTGCGCCGCCACCGCCGCGTTGTTCAGGAAACAGTAACCGCCCATGAAGTCGGCACCGGCATGATGCCCCGGCGGCCGGCTGCAGCAAAAGGCCGCGCGCACGCCGCCCTGGCCCGCAGCCACCAAAGCGGCGGCGCTGGCCGCTGCATCGGCGCCGGCTTTCGCCGCCTGCCAGGTGCCCGCCGACAGCGGCGAGCCGTTGTCCATGGAATACAGGCCCAGCCGGGCGATGAAATTGAGCGGCTCGATGTCACTGCGCAGGCTGCGGACCGGCCAGATGGAAGGAAAAGGCTGGCAGCGCTCATTGCCCGTCGCCAGCGCCAGCCAGTCAGCCCAGGCATGCTCCAGAAAGGCCAGGTAGCGCGGCGCATGCACTGTGCCCAGCACGGCGCGGCTATCGACCTGAGCGCTCTGCAAGCGATGGCCACGCTCGGTGAGCCGGGCTTTGACATATTCGGCGCGCGCCGGGGTTTCAAAGCAGGCCACGCGTTCGCCCCGGAAAAACTCGAATTCCGGGGCATGCGCCTGATGACTGTCATTGAAAAAGGTGATCATTGCTTGTCATCCGGAAATACGAAAAGCAAGGCCCGTTTGAGAAAAGACAGACCTTTCGGCAGCATGGCAGGGTCACAGCTGCCGGGGATCGGTCTTGAGCAGCATCTCGACCAGCGTTCGCAGATGCGCCTTCAGCGTGTCGAAACCGGCTGTCAACTCCAGTGTTTCCTCGTTCATGTAGAGCTTGCGGTTGATTTCCAGCTGGATACTGTGCCGCTGCGCTGCCGGGTCGCTGTACCGCCGCACCAGTTCCACGCCTTTGTACGGATGGTTGTAAGCCACGTGGTAGCCCAGCGCCGTCAGATGCGCGCAGACCCGTTGGGACAAGGCCGGGCTGGCGGTGCTGCCGTCACGGTCCCCAACGACAAAGTCGGCGTGCTTTTCGCCTGGAAAGTTGGTTGCGTGGCTGGAGGCGATCGCCGGCATCGAATGGCAGTTGACATGAAGGCTGTAGCCATGTCCAGCATGCGCCGCATCAATCGCCCCGGCCACGGCCGCGTGGTAAGGCTTCCAGCAATCTTCAATGCGATGCATCACTTCTTCCACCGACAGCCTGCGCTGGTAGATCGGCAAGCCGTCATCCGTGGTGCGCCAGATCAGCCCCTTGCCGAGCCGCACCTTGGAAAGCACGACCGGATCGGTGGCGACCGGATCAGGCCAGGGCTCGTCCAGAAGCGAAACATCAAGTTCCGTGGTGTTGCGGTTGGCATCCAGGTAGCTGCGCGGGAAATGCGCCTCGATCCAGTGCGCGTCCAGGCCGGGCGCAAAGTCGTAGAGCTTTTCAACATGCGTGTCTTCGGCCTTGCGCAGAATCGATGTTTCGCAGGTGTAAAGGAAGTCCGGGGGATAAACCACACCGCTGTGGGGCGAGTCAAGGACCAGCGCACTGCGGCCGGGAACATGGGTGATGAACTGCATGTTGCGACTTTATCAGCAGCCTTCGCGCTGCGCGCAACCACCTTAAAGGTAGATCCGGAGGCTGGCGAAAATAAGCTGTGGCCAGCCGGTCCTTTCTGCAAAACCTATTGAAGCCAGCCTTTTGTCCTACAAAAACTTGCCTGTTGACCCCACAGTTGCAAGGATTCGTTTCTCTAGAATTAATCGGGAACAAGCGCCTGAAGTTCTGCTCCTACCCTGCAGCTTCACTTTATTCACCACCGAAGGAACATCATGAAATCATTCAACCGCAGCTTTGCAGCCGCCGTTCTGTCGGTCGCTGCATTGACGGCTGCCGCAGGTGTCCAGGCCCAGAGCAATTACGCCTTGTATTCTCCCGGAGCCAGTTATGTGGGTTTGAACCTGGGTTCGTCGAATTACTCGCTGGGCAATGGCTCCAGGCTTTTCGCATCGGATGACACCGACACGGTCTACAACATCTACACCGGCACGTTCTTCACGCCAAACTTCGGGCTTGAACTGGGCTACACCAATTTCGGCAAGATAGCCCGGGCGGGCGGCGACACAAAGGCCGAGGGCTTCAACCTGAGCCTGGTCGGTCGGGCACCGATCACCCAGTCATTCAACCTGTTTGGCAAGCTTGGCACCACCTATGGCCGCACCGATGTGTCGGCCTTTCCGGGCTCGGGTGTCACGTCGGGCAAGGAAAACGGTTTTGGCGTCTCGTACGGCATTGGCGCGGAATATTCCTTCAATCCGCAACTGTCTGCCGTACTTCAGTATGACGAGCACAGGCTGAAGTTTGCCGGCGATGGCCGAGACCGCGTCAACGCCACCACGGTTGGCCTGCGCTACCGCTTCTAAGCTTTGTACCCACCGGCTGACGCCGGGAATACCGGGCCTGCAAACCATTGGCTTGCAGGCCTTTGGCTTTTCCACTTGTATATCGCTATTGAATACATAGCAATACATTGCCATGCATGCTGCGGGAATGGCAGTTTTGGCTGTCATTTCATTTCCAAATCAATCCGGCATGCCCCTGCTTCACCTTGCCGCGCCATCGCACGGCCCGAGGCTTCGCTCCAAATCTCTGATTGATTTGGAAACGAAATCAAATGCAGCAGTGAAATCCGACTGGCCCGCTGCATTTCGGACGCAGTGCCCCGATCAGCGAAAATACGCGAGGTTCCCGCTCTTCCCGCTTTCCCGATCCTCCTTGACTCCAGAACAGAATTCCGCCCCCATGCATCCCGACAAGTCAGTCAGTGAACGTTTTTTCCAGGCCCTGTTGTTTGAGGTGCTGGCCATTGCCATATGCGCGCCGCTGGGTGCCTGGCTGCTGGGTTACCCACTGGCCCACATCGGATGGCTGACGTTGATGATTTCGCTCATCGCGATGAGCTGGAACATGATTTTCAATTTTCTGTTCGACCGCACGCAACGCCGCATGGGCTTTGACCGCACGGTGGCGGCTCGCGCCGTTCATGCAGTGCTTTTTGAAATCGGGCTGCTGCTGGCCATCGTGCCGCTGGCTGCGTGGTGGCTGGGCATCGGCCTGTGGCAGGCTTTCGTGCTGGACATCGGCATTGCGCTGTTCTTTTTGCCGTACACGTTTTTCTTCAACTGGACCTACGACGTGCTGCGGGCACGCCTTATCGCCCGAAAAATCCGGCGCGCCAGGGCTTGAGCCTGACAGCGCATCAGCCCATACCCCGGTTTCCAAGCGTCAACTCGCTGGACTCGACGCATTCGAAACAGCCACTGGCCGCCTGAAAATCCCAGCGCTCCAGGCGGCACCAAGGCGTCTCGCCAGGGCCATGGCAGTGCAACAGATTGACCGAATTGGGGATGCCCGCACGCACGCGGCTGGACAGCGCAGTGCCCGCCTGAACGCACCAGAGCCGGCGCTCAAGGCCCGCAAGGCGCGTCGACAGGTCGCACAGCGAAGGCAGGTGGATATGCCCGCCCATGACAATGTCGGCGCCTGCCCTTGACCAGGCCCGCACGGCCGGTTCCCAGCCGCGCAGGCGGTCATGCTGGTCCTCGGCATGCATCACATGCACCGGCTGGTGGACCACGACGATGCGCAATTGCCCCGGCTCGGAACGCTGCAATTCGGCCACCACCCGCTCGACTTGCGCGCCAGACACCTCGCCGTTCTTGTGCCGCCAGCGGCGCGTTGTCTTCACACCAATGACATGCAGCCAGGGCGTGGACAGCACCGGCTCCAGCACCGGGCCGAAAGCCTGGCGCAAGCGTGCATACGGCGTGAACAGCCGCTGGTACAGGTTGAACAGCGGTATGTCGTGATTACCCGGTATGACCAGCCACTGCGCAATCGCCAGGCTGTCGCAAAAAGCACGCGCCTGGGCAAACTGCGACGCAAGGGCACGTTGCGTGATGTCTCCGGACAGCACCAGCACGTCGGGCCGCTTCGCCCTGGCCAGTTGCGCCAGCGCCTGCATCACAGCCGGCTGGGCGGTGCCGAAGTGCGGATCGGAAATTTGCAGCAGGGTGTTCATGCGCCAGCCCGGCGCAGGACTTTGTTCATTCAATCACCGCCTCGTCGTCCGGCATTGGCACCAGCAGCAGCAAAGACTCGGGCGCCACCTCGAAAACCAGCGGCGTCCGCGTCCAGAAGATTTCTCCGTCGGTCGCCACCTTGATGCGTTTCATTCTGCGCGGCGTGACCGTCAGGCGGCGAAAGGAAAAGCTGCGGATGTTTTCGGCTTCCCCTAGCCGCCCGAGAACGCCGCGCAGCAACAGGCCAAACAGCGCCAGCGTGCCTATAGGGCGAACCGCCACCGCAGCCAGTTGCCCCTGTCCTACGGCCCCGGCTTGCTGTGCATCGATGCCGGCCTGGGCAAGCTGCAGCCGGTTGTTGCCGACAAACAGCGTGGGCGTGCGCAAGGACGTGACCCGGCCAGCCGATTCAATGCGCAGGTCAAGCTGACCCCGGGCCTGCAGCAGCGTTGCGATGCCCGAAACCAAGGCCACAAAGCGGCTGCGCCCGAACTGTTGCTTCCAGGCTTCGCGGTCTTCCAGCAGCTTGGGATAAAGGCCTACGCTGGCATTCACCAGAAACAGCCGGCCATTGACCTTGCCGGCCTGGACCGGCATTAAACGGCCACGCAGCAGAACCTGGGCGGCCTGGCCGCTGTCCTGCGAAATCGCATTGTCCCGGCCGAAATAATTGAAGGTGCCCTGGGGAATCACGCCAAAAGGGCAGCCGCTGCCAAGCACGGCATTGGCGACGGCATTGATCGTGCCGTCGCCGCCTGCAGCGACCACCACGCCGTGGCGTGCCGTCGCCTGGCCCACCGCGCGGCGGGCCAGCGTATCCATGGACTCGCTGCCTTCGCATTGCAGGAATTCAAATTCACGTCCGCCTTCCTGCAGCACGCGGCTGATGGTCTGCTTTTCCTCGTCGGCATCGCGATGGCCGGAGCCCGCGTTGAAGACGATGAACAGCGGCCCGTGGCGGGCGATTTCCTGGGTGTCAGTCATGCCGGAAGAATAAACCGGCGGTATGGTCCAAGCTGTCAGCCAAATCCGCTTTTCAGGCCGGTCCCCGGGCTTGGCCTAAGGACGGGCCGGCGAGGTCAGCATCTGCACGGACCCCGAAATATTGACCATCACAGTGCTCTTGCCGGCCTCGACCGGCACCGGCGCGTCGGCCATTTCGGACTTGGCACTCATGGCCATGGCACGCTGGCGCGGCATCGGGCCCTGGTCGTTGGTGTTGATCGAGACCTCGCGCAAGGCATAGCCGCCGAAGCCGAAAGCGCTGGACACCTCGTTCGCCTTGGCCTTGAAACGCTCGATGGCCTGCGCCTGCGCCTCGCCCTCCACCCGGGCGCGTTGTTCACGGCTCAAGGCAAAACTGACATTGCCCAGACTCAGGGTCTGTATCTTGCCGGCCGTGCCGGTGATGCGCGGAAAATCCTTGCCTTCGAGCACCAGTTCGGTCGAGCCCTGCCAGCCGTTGATTTTGCCGTCCTTGCTGTAGCGCGGGTACAGGCTGAAGTTGCCGGTGCGCACGTCCATCTGGCCAGGCGATGCGGCCTGGCGGGCCTGCGTCAGCGCGGCGTCAAGCGCTTGCCTGAGCTGCGTTTGCACAGCAGCGGCATCGGGGCCATCGCGGCTGGTGGTCAAGGAAATCGACAACAGGTCCTGCTGTACCTCGACCGAACCGCTGGCCGAAAGCTGGGCCACGTTTTTCAGCGTCTCATTCGTCATATTTTGAGCAAAAACGCCATTTGCGCACAGTGCAATAGCACATGCAGCTATTGATTTAGTAGCAGTTAACATATTGGATTACCTTTCACGAAGACAAAAAAACACTCAAGCCGTCGAAAGCCGGTCAGCTGACCAGGCCGGAACCCAAAGGAACCCAACCGAAAAGCTGCAGCTTCGCATGGCATCGTGCGTGCAGCCATTCAGCATAAACCCACAAAGATCCGGTACGGCCTTCGAGTCGTCCAAGTCGTCCAAGTCGTCCAAGACGCATCCTGTCAACGCCGAAAACCCCGAGTGCTGCTTTTACAAAAGCAATATCAGTCGCAAACAAGCCGTCATCCGGAATTTTTCCCTTGTATCTGGCAGAAAAAGAAATAAGAGTAATAAAAAGTTTTTTTGATAAAAAAAAGAGACATTCATTTTTTTCCGCCCTCAAAATGGGCTCTGTTACAAATTATAAGACCACCATGCTTCAAGCCCAATCCAACGCCCGCGCTGACAAAATCCTTATTCTTGACGACGACGCACGCATTCGCGACTTGCTGCGCCGCTACCTGGCGCAGGAGGGGTTTGACGTGATACTGGCCGAAGACAGCAAGGCGCTGAACCGCATCATGCTGCGCGATGCGGTGGACCTGATCGTGCTTGACCTGATGATGCCGGGCGAAGACGGCCTGTCGATCTGCCGGCGCCTGCGCGCGGCCAACGACCGCACTCCGATCATCATGCTGACGGCCAAGGGCGAGGATGTGGACCGCATCGTCGGCCTCGAAGTGGGCGCCGACGACTACCTGGCCAAACCCTTCAACCCGCGCGAACTGCTGGCACGCATCCACGCCGTGCTGCGCCGCCGGCCAACAGCCGAAGTGCCGGGTGCGCCATCGAGTGATCAGGAAGTCATCACCTTCGGCCCGTTTTCTTTTGACATGAGCCTGCGCACCCTGCAGAAAAATGGCGAGGAACTGCCGCTGACCACTGGCGAATTCGCCATGCTCAAGACCCTGGTCCGCCATCCGCGCCAGCCGCTGTCGCGTGAAAAACTCGCACAACTGGCACGCGGCCGGGAATTCGAGCCTTTTGACCGCAGCCTGGATGTGCAGGTCTCGCGCCTGCGCAAGCTGATTGAAACCGATGCGGCGGTTCCGCGCTACATCCAGACCGTCTGGGGAATCGGCTACGTGTTCGTGCCGGACGGCAACAACTGAGCACCTGCCGCCTTTTTCTTAATTTTGAATTCTGGCCTTGGCCTGCGGCAGGTCAAGGGGCGGCATGCCAGCCGGGTGATAATCGCCGAATTTCCAGCCAGCGCGACGTCCCGGATTAACGGTTCAACCCGAACTTCGAGAACGCCCGCACCTAGCCATGCAAACTTCCCGCCCGTCCCCGCTAGAAACTGCGCCTGCACCGCTGGAATCGCGCCCGCGCCGGCGAATCAACCTGTTCTGGCGGACTTTTTTCTTTCTGGCGCTGCTGCTGTTCGGCTCGATCATTGCCTGGCTGCAGACATTCCGCACGCTTGAAACCGAACCCCGGGCCATTCAAAGCGCACAACAACTGGCAACCCTGGTCAACACCGCCCGGGTGGCACTGCGCTATGCCGACCCGATCGGACGCGAGATGCTGATCAAGACGCTGGCCGAGGAAGAGCATGTCCGCATCCTGGCACGCAACCCGAATGATGCTTTCGAGCCTTATGTCAGCGATGAATTCGGTGAGCGGACTGCGAACGAACTCACCCGGCGGCTTGGCGCCGGCACGGTGGTAGCCGGCACCGTCAACCAGAAGGAGGGCCTGTGGATCGGTTTTTCCATCGATAACAAAACTTACTGGTTATTGACCGATCCGTCCCAGCTGGGACCGTCGAGCACCAGCACCTGGGCCATCTGGTTCGTCACGGCGGCGGCTCTGTCGCTGGCCGGTGCCGCCGTGATTGCGCGCCTCATCAACCAGCCACTCAAACAGTTGTCGTTCGCCGCAAGCCGGATGCGTGATGGCGATTTCGACGCCAGCCGGCTTGACGAGCAGGTGGCGACCAGCGAAGTGCGAGAGGTCAATATCGGCTTTAACCGCATGGCCGCGCAGCTGTCCAAAATCGAGCAGGACCGGGTGGTGATGCTGGCCGGCATTTCGCATGACCTGCGTACCCCGCTGGCCCGGCTTCGCCTCGAAACCGAAATGAGCGTGTCAGACCCGGACGCGCGCCAGCACATGGTGGCCGACATTGCCCAGCTCGATGCCATCATCGACAAATTCCTTGACTACGCCCGGCCTGAACCAGCCCACCTGGAGCCTATCGTGCTTAACGAGGTGATGGCGCAATCGCTGTATGCAGTGGCCGACTACCCGGACATGAACGTCAGCCTCAGCATTCCGGAAAACACCCGCGTGCTGGCCGACCGGGTCGATCTGTCGCGGGTGATTGCCAACCTGCTGGAAAATTCCAGGCGCTATGGCAAGAGCAGCGACACCGGCATTGCGCAGGTGGACGTCTCGGCCCGGGTCAGCGAAGCCTGGGTGCTGCTGAAGATTCGTGACCATGGCAACGGCGTGGCATCCGAAGTGCTGTCCCGGCTCACCAATCCGTTTTTCAGGGGCGATACCGCCCGTACCGAGGCGACCGGCGCCGGTCTGGGGCTGGCAATTGCCGAAAAGACCGTGCTGCGAATGGGCGGGCTGTTCAGCCTGTCCAACACCGGCTCCGGCGGCTTGGCGGCGCATATCAAGCTGCGCCGGGGTTGAGCACAGGCCCAGGCCGAAGGCCATGCCTTTTTTATAGAAAAACCAGGCTTTTCCGCAATATTGACGGGCATTTTCAGCTATCAATA
Organism: Polaromonas sp.; assembly: GCF_010365105.1. Taxonomy (GTDB): domain Bacteria; phylum Pseudomonadota; class Gammaproteobacteria; order Burkholderiales; family Burkholderiaceae_C; genus Polaromonas. Next base: position 71,187 of record NZ_JAAFGZ010000018.1, read on the forward strand.
AAGTAGCACCACGGCACGCGCTTCCAGGCTCAGTCCCTGGCCGACCGGCCCGAGCTTCTCGGCGGTCTTGGCCTTCACGTTCACACGGTCTGGCTGCAGACCCAGCGCCTCTGCGATGCGCAAGCGCATGGCCGGAACATGCGGCGCCAGCCGGGGCGCCTGGGCCACGACGGTGCTGTCAATATTGCCGATGCGGTGGCCGCGTTCGGCCAGCAGCCGGCCGGTCTCGCGCAGCAGGATGATCGAATCGGCGCCCTTGAAGCGCGCATCGGTGTCCGGGAAATGGCTGCCAATGTCGCCCAGCCCCGCCGCGCCCAGCAGCGCATCGATGATGGCGTGCAGCAGCACATCGGCATCCGAATGGCCCAGCAGGCCCAGCGTGTGAGGCACCTCAATACCGCCCAGGATGAGCTTGCGGCCCGGCACCAGCGCGTGCGTGTCCCAGCCTTCGCCGATGCGGAACGGAGGCGGCGGGGCGATGGGGTTGGAATTCATGAATAGGGCTTTCGTGGGGTCAAGGACGTCTGGGTTGCGCTGCAGGCTTCAGGCCATGCGGTTGCGGTTCAGCAAAATCGCTTCGGCCAGCGCGAAGTCTTCCGGGTAGGTCACCTTGAAGTTTTGCGCGCTGCCGGCGACCAGCCGGGGCGCAAGGCCCAGCATTTCAATGGCGCTTGACTCGTCAGTGACAGCACTTCCTTCACTTTCGGCGGAATCCAGTGCGTGCATCAAGGTACCGACGCGAAACATCTGCGGCGTTTGCGCCAGCCATTTGTCGCTGCGGTCCAGCGTCGCGGCCACGCGGCCCTGCTGTTCCAGCGTGCCTTCGCTTTTCAGCGTGTCCGGCAGCTTGTGCGCCAGCAGCCCGCCCACGGTATCGTGCTGGCAAGCGTCGATCAGCTGGTTGATCTGTTCCGGCGTCACCAGACAGCGGGCCGCATCGTGGACCAGCACCCAGTCACCGGTATCGGCTCCGGCATGGCACAGCGCGTCCAGCCCCTGACGGACACTGTCAGCGCGGCTGGCGCCGCCGCAGGCTGCCACGTTGAAGCCTGATTTGGCCGATGAGTCAAAAAAATGGTCGCCTGGCGCGACCACCACCAGCGTACGCGCCAGCCGCCCGACCTGCCGGAACGCCGCCAGCGTGTGCAGCACCATCGGCAGGCCGGCGATTTTTTGGTATTGCTTGGCCTGGCCTGAAGGCGAAGTGCTCGCCCGGCTGCCCTGGCCAGCGCAGGGAATGAGTGCAAAAAAACGGACGTCGGAACGGTTATCGGCTGTGCGGGTCATCATCCAGCGCATCATAGATTCTAAAATCAGGCCAATGCACCTTCCTTCCCTCGTGACCGGCAAACGCTACACCCTGCCCCAACCCACTGGTTCCGCCGACGCCCTTCTCCTGGCGCGCCTCGGGCAACGCGAAAAAGCCGCCGGCAAGCTCACCGCCATCGTCACCTCGGACGCCACCACGGCCCAGCGCCTGATGGACGAGATGGCGTTTTTTGCGCCCGACCTGCGCTGCGCCCTGTTTCCCGACTGGGAAACCCTGCCTTACGACGCTTTTTCGCCGCACCAGGATTTGATCAGCGAACGGCTTGCAACGCTGTGGCGCATCCAGCAGCGCAACAAGGACACCGGCGCCGATGTTGTCATCGTGCCAGCCACCACCGCGCTTTACCGGCTGGCGCCGCCCAGCTTTCTGGCCGGCTACACCTTCGAGTTCAAGGTCAAGCAAAAGCTGGATGAAGCCAAGCTGAAAGGTCAGCTGACGCTGGCCGGCTACAGCCACGTCACGCAGGTGGTCAGCCCCGGTGAATACGCTGTGCGCGGCGGCCTGATTGATTTGTTTCCGATGGGCTCGCTGGTACCGTTTCGGGTTGATCTGTTTGACGACGAAATCGACAGCATCCGCACCTTTGACCCGGACAGCCAGCGCTCTTTGTACCCAGTGCCCGAAGTCCGCCTGCTGCCGGGCCGCGAGTTTCCGATGGACAACGACGCGCGCGCCAAATTCCGCAACCGCTGGCGCGAACTGCTGGAGGGCGACCCGACCAAGAGCCGCATTTATAAAGACATGGGCAACGGCGTGGCCACGGCCGGCATCGAGTATTACCTGCCGCTGTTTTTCGAGGAAACGGCGACGGTCTTCGACTACCTTGGCAAGAACGCCACGGTGGTGCTGCACGGCGACCTGGAACCGGCCTTTCAGCGCTTCTGGCAGGACACGAAAGACCGCTACCGGCTGGTCAAGGACGCGCCGGATCGCCCGGCGTTGCCGCCCGAGTCGCTGTTTTTGAGCGCCGAACAGTTTTATTCGCGCGCCAACGACTACGCCCAGCTGGCGCTGCGCAGCACGGTGGAAGACGTGGCCGACAATGCGCAATTTCAAAAACTCAGCGAAATGGCCGTCGTGCGCGGCGCCGAAGACCCGCTGGCCCGCTTCAAGAGCCATGCGAAAAACACCGCCCACCGCGTGCTGGTACTGGCCGAAAGTGACGGACGGCGCGAAAGCCTGCTCGACTTTTTACGTGCCAGCCATGTCAGCCCGCCGGCTTTCGATTCGCTCGAAGACTTCCAGACGAGCAGCGAGAAGATCGGCATTGCCACGGCCGCGCTGAACACCGGTTTCAGCTGGCTGGAGGAAAGCATCGACTTCGTCACCGAGACCGAGCTGTTTGCCGCTGGCGTCACCACGCGCCGGCGCACCAAACGACAGGAGCAGGTCAGCGACGTTGAAGCGCTGATCAAGGACTTGTCTGAACTGAGTATCGGCGACCCGGTGGTTCACAGCGCCCACGGCATTGGCCGCTATCAGGGGTTGGTCAACCTGGACCTGGGCGAGAAAAATCCGGACGGCTCTCCCACATTGCAGGAATTTTTGCACCTCGAATACGCAGACAAGGCAACGCTGTATGTGCCCGTCAGCCAGTTGCACCAGATCAGCCGCTATACCGGTGTCAGCGCTGAAGAAGCGCCGCTGCACCGGCTGGGCAGCGGCCAGTGGGAAAAAGCCAAACGCAAGGCCGCCGAGCAAATCCGCGATTCAGCCGCCGAACTGCTCAACATCTACGCCCGCCGCGCGCTGCGCGAAGGCCATGCCTTTCGCTATTCACCCGGCGACTACGAGATTTTTGCCAACGATTTTGGCTTTGACGAAACCGCCGACCAACGCGCCGCGATTCACGCCGTGATCCAGGACATGATCAGCCCGCGCCCCATGGACCGGCTGGTCTGCGGCGACGTGGGTTTCGGCAAGACCGAAGTGGCGTTGCGCGCCGCCTTCATCGCCATCACCGGCGGCAAGCAAGTGGCCTTGCTGGCACCCACCACGCTGCTGGCCGAGCAGCATTACCAGACGCTGGTGGACCGCTTTGCCAAATGGCCGGTCCGGGTCGCCGAAATGAGCCGCTTTCGTTCGGCCAAGGAAATCACCGCCGCCATCAAGGGACTGGCCGACGGCACGGTCGATATCGTCGTAGGCACGCACAAACTGCTGAGCCAGGACGTGAAGTTCAAGCAACTGGGTTTACTCATCATTGACGAGGAACACCGTTTTGGCGTGCGCCACAAGGAAGCCATGAAAGCCATGCGCGCCGAAATTGATGTGCTCACGCTGACGGCCACGCCGATTCCGCGCACGCTCGGCATGGCGCTCGAAGGTTTAAGGGATTTGAGCGTGATTGCGACCGCCCCACAACGGCGGCTTGCTATCAAAACCTTTGTGCGTACCGAAGGCAACGGCGTGATCCGCGAAGCCGTGTTGCGCGAGCTGAAACGCGGCGGCCAGGTTTACTTCCTGCACAACGAAGTCGACACGATTCAAAACCGCCGCGAAAAGTTAGAGGCGCTGCTGCCCGAAGCGCGCATTGCCGTCGCCCATGGCCAGATGCCCGAGCGCGAGCTGGAACGCGTGATGAAGGACTTCGTGGCCCAGCGCTACAACCTGCTGCTGTGCTCGACCATCATTGAAACCGGCATTGACGTGCCCAGCGCCAACACCATTTTGATGAGCCGCGCCGACAAGTTCGGCCTGGCGCAGCTGCACCAGTTGCGCGGCCGCGTCGGACGAAGCCACCACCAGGCCTATGCCTACCTGATGGTGCCCGACCTCGAAGGCCTGACCAAGCAAGCCAGCCAGCGCCTGGACGCGATTCAGCAGATGGAAGAACTCGGCTCGGGCTTTTACCTGGCGATGCATGACCTGGAAATTCGCGGCACCGGCGAAGTGCTGGGCGAAAACCAGAGCGGCAACATGCTGGAGATCGGCTTTCAGCTTTACAACGAGATGCTCAGCGAAGCCGTGGCGTCCTTGAAAGCCGGCCGCGAGCCGGACTTGCTGTCGCCGCTGAGCGCCACCACCGAGATCAACCTGCATGCGCCCGCGCTACTGCCGAGCGACTTCTGCGGCGACGTGCATTTGCGCCTCTCGTTCTACAAAAAGCTGGCCACGGCCAAAAAGACCGAACAGATCGACGCGCTGCTGGAGGAAATCGTGGACCGCTTCGGCAAGCTGCCCGCGCAAGCCCAGACGCTGATCGATGTGCACCGACTGCGCGTGATTGCCAAGCCCTATGGCGTGGTCAAGGTCGATGCCGCACCCGGCGCCATCACCATCACCTTCAAGAAAGACCCGCCCATCGACGCGATGGCCATCATCCACCTGATCCAGAAAAACAAACACATCAAGCTGACCGGCAACGACAAGCTGCGCATCGAGCGCGCATTGCCGGAAGCCAAAGATCGGGCGCAGATGGTGCGCGATGTGCTCAAGAGTTTAGGGCAGCCGATGATGGAAGCAGTCGCCGCATAATTGGCCATCACTTATATAATTGCAGTTGTAATTAATTGGAGATTGCCATGTCCCAAGTCACGATTTATATGGACGACGACGCCATTGCCCGAGCCAAGGCTTCAGCAGCGGTGGCCAAACTTTCGCTCAGCGCCTGGATTTCAAAACTCGTCAAGGAGCAAACCCCGGAGGTGGATGCCAATGGCTACCCCGTGGAGTTTTTTGAAGAAATTTCCGCTAATGCCGACTTGTGGAAAGACTTCCCTCTTGCCGAAGAACTGCGCGCGAACGAAGTGCCTGACCTAGCGCGCGAATCCTGGTGATGTACCTGCTTGACACCAACAGCCTGATTTATTTTTTCAAGCAACAGGGGCAAGTCGCAGCGCATTTGAAAAACATCGCCGCCAGCCAGGTTGCCATCCCGTCGGTGGTGCTGTTTGAACTGGAGTACGGCGTGCTGCGTTCCACCCGCCCTGAGCAACAACGAAAAGGCATGGATGCGGCCTTGAAGGTCTATCAGACTTTAAGTTTCGATGGCAAGGCGGCCAAGTCCGCCGCCTGGATCAAACACACGCTGGAAGCCGCCGGTACGCCCATTGGGCACTTCGATCTGCTCATCGCCGGAACGGCCCTGGCCCATGAACTGACGCTGGTCACCCGCAACACCCGCGAGTTCGAGCGTGTGCCGGGCTTGCTGGTAGAGAACTGGTTTGACTGACAAAATGCGCTTTTTGCGCATGCCCGCTATTCTCAGAGGTTTGCATGATTCCCCCCCCCCCCCATCGTCATTCCCGCGCAAGCAGGAATCCAGCGACACGGGCTGAAACACTGAAACGGGTCTGGATTCCCGCCTGCGCGGGAATGACGGTTTCCAGTGAAAATCTGGATCAGTTTTTTTCGTTGCCACTTCAAAATTTATAAAAATAGCCCTCTTCCGCATACCAGACGTGCGCTAGCAGCTATCAAAACAAGAGCAACCATCCGCCATGAGCATTCCCGACGACCTGCTGAAAAGCCTGGAGCACCTGAGCGCCCCGCAACTGCGCCGCCTGCTGACCGAACACCTGACAAAACAAAAACTCGGGCTGTACTGGGAAAGCAGCGCCATTGCACGCGATGCGGCGCTGAACGCCGACATCGTGCTGCCGCGTCTGGTGCCGGATTTTTCGCATGGGCTCGATCAGGTTGAAGGCAGCGGCACGCCCAACCTGATCATCGAGGGCGACAACTTCGATTCCTTGCGGCTGCTCAAAAGCACGCACGCCGGCAAAATCCGCGTGATTTACATCGATCCGCCCTACAACACCGGCAACAAGGACTGGGTGTACAACGACCGTTATGTCGGCGCCAACGACCGCTGGCGGCACAGCCAGTGGCTCGAATTCCTGTACCGCCGCCTTCTGCTGGCCAGGGATTTACTGACGCCCGACGGCGTGATCATGGTCAGCATCAACGACGAAAACCGGGCGCGGCTGGAGTTGCTGATGGACGAGGTGTTTCCGGGGCGGCGACTGGGCACGATTGCATGGCGAACCCGGCAAGGCTCAAACGCTGACCAGCAGTGCTTTTTGTCTGTTGACCACGAACATGTGCTGGTTTATGGAAATCCGGGTTTCAGCTTCAGCGGATTTGAAAAGAGCTACGACATGTATGGCAACGCGGACAGCGATCCACGTGGAGACTGGCGGACGAGTGACCTGACCTTGGGGTTTTCCTTCAGGGAACGCCCTAATCTTTATTACCCGCTGGTGGACGAAGCTACCGGCATCTATTACCCGCCCAACCCGGACCGTATCTGGGTTTACGCCAGCGAAGCACGCCTCAAGACGGGGCAGACCTTGCAGGCCAAAAGCATGGACGAGTTCATTCGCCTGGGACAAATTCTGTTTCCCAAAGAGCAGCGCGTGGTCACATGGGCCAGCATGGAGGATTTGCTTGCGGCGATTGACGCTGGCGATGTACCCAAAAGCGGCAAGTCGCCGATATTGCGGCGCGATTTGCCCGATTTGGAGCAATGGGTTGGCAAACCGATTGGCTTTGGCCGCCCGCAATTCAAGCGCTACAAAGCCGACCTGCGCAATCAGACCCAACCCTTGAGCAGCTGGATCGTTCCTACTTTTGAGGAAGGGACTTACGAAGCGAATAACAGTCTGGTTTCGGCCACCAACCAAGAGGGCGCAAAGCAAGTCGCCGAAATTTTCGGCCATCGCGCTTTCAACTACGCCAAACCGATTTCCCTCATCCAGGGACTGCTCGCCCAAGCCAGCCGCCCCGGCGACACGGTGCTCGATTTCTTCGCGGGCAGCGGCACCACCGGCCATGCGGTACTCAGCCTCAACGCGCTGGACGCCGGCAAGCCGCCGCGCAAGTTCATCCTCTGCTCCAGCACCGAGGCCACGCCCAAGGAGTTGAAAAAAAACCTCTGCCGCGACGTCTGCGCGGCGCGCATCCGCAAGGTGATCGAATCCGACGCGGCGCTGGCGGGCAACAGTTTTGCCTACCTCCAGCTCGACAAACTCCCGCCCGGCGATGTGCCGTTTGATTCCAGTTGCGCACAGGCCTTCCAGTTACTCACCTTGCGGCTGGGGCAAGTGGCCCGGCCCGTGCCCGCCACGGACCGGGGCGTGAAAGTGCTGGTGCAAAACACCGGGGACGGCGCGCTGACCGTGCTGTGCCACAAGCTCAGCCGCGCCACGCTCGACGCGCTGGTCGCCTTGCCGGGCCGCCAGTTGCGCGTGTACTCGACACGCCCGGCCACGGTGCGCGAGCATTTTCTGGCGCTGGGCCGCGAGGTCGAAAGCCTGTCGCTGGCACGCGCGCTGCTGCACGGCCAGCAAGGTGTGCGGGCGCGGCGCAGCGTTTCAGCCCCCGCGCAGGTTGCTACTTATTCGATAGCTGGTAACGAAAGCGGGACCTGCGCAGAAGGCCAAAATGGCACACAAAAATCGTCTACAACCCCTTCTGAAAACGCAGCCTCATGAGCGCCCTTCCCCGCATCATTGCCCCGCAGTCCGCCGGACTGGTTCCCAAAGACTTTCAGGCGCAGATCATTGAAAACATCTGCGCGGCACTGGGCAGCCAGCCGCGTCCGCCGTGCCTGCTGCGCAGCCCCACGGGTTCGGGCAAGACCTTTATCCTGACAAAAATCCTGGAAAACATCGGCCGGACCACGCCGGTCTTGTGGCTGTGGTTTGTGCCCTATGTCAATTTGGTGGCGCAAACCGTCGATACGCTGGACAGCCAGTCCACCGACACCGGGCTGATCGCCCGCCACCTGGGCCTGGCGCAAAACGAAGCGCCCGAAGCCGGACAGGTGCTGGTGTCCACGCTGCAGGGCGTGGCCAGCGCCAAGTCGCACAAGGCCGCATACGACGACAAGGCCGACGACGACCGGCGCAGCCTGGCCGCCTACTTTGAGCTGGCGCGGTCGCGCGGGCTGGAGATTGGCCTGGTGGTGGACGAGGTGCACATTGCACTGGACAGTGCCACCGAGTTCGGCAAGTTCGTGAAGTGGCTGAAGGCCGACTATTTGCTGATGGCCAGCGCCACGCCCAAGGATGCGCGGCTCAACGCCTTCATTGCCAGCGCGGGCAATATCGCCTTCAAGGCGTTCAGCGTGAGCCGCGCCGAGGTGGTGAAAGAGCGGCTCAACAAGCCGTGGCTGGAGACCGTGGTGTACCCGATGAGCGAGGCCATGCACAGCATCACCGACCTGAAGCTGACGGTGCTGCGCCGCGCCTGGCAACGCAACCAGCACATCGGCCGGGTGCTGAAAAGCCGGGGCCTGCGTACCGTGCCGCTGATGCTGGTGCAGGTGGCCAATGGCTTTGAGGCGATTCGCGAGGCCTTTGAATTCTTGACGCAGCACCTGGGCGTGGCGCCGAACGCGATTGGCATGCATTCAGCCGACGAGCCCGACCCGGCCATGATGGCGGCGATTGCAGTCAATGAAAGCATCGAGGTGCTGATTTTCAAGCAGTCGGCGGGCACGGGCTTTGACGCGCCGCGCGCCTTTGTGCTGGCGTCCACGAAAAACGTCAACGACGAAGACTTTGCGATGCAGTTCATTGGCCGGGTGATGCGGGTGCCGGGTGAACTGCAGCGGGCTTTTCCGGTGGCCTACACCGCACCGACGGAGCTGGACACGGCTTACATCTTTTTGGCCAACGAGCTGGCGCAGGCCGGTTTTTCGGAGGCAGCGGCCTCGACGCAAGCGGTGATGTCGCAACTGGCGGGACAGATCGAGGAACTGGTGGTGCGGCGCACGGCGCACGGCGGCGTGTCGCTGAGCAACCACGTGACAGACCAGACGCCACTGGCTTATGACATCGGCTTGCTGGCCACGGTGGCATCCGACGGCACGCTGCGGCCAGCGGCCTTGCCGGACGACGCGCCGGTGATTTACACGCCGCCGCCGGGCGAGATTGGCGTGACGGCCGGGCTGTTTGGCGCGATGGACGGCGGCGGCGAGCTGGACGGGCTGGACTTCATGCAGGCAGCAGGTGGCAACCGGCCGGCTATCAAGCGCAATGCGCCCGCCAACCATGCCGAACTCATGGCGGCGCTCGAAGCCAGCGGGCTTCGCGCTTATCCACGCCTGAAGTCGGTGGCGCAGCGCAGCACGCCCGAGCGCTTCACCACCGAAGTCAAGCCGGTGTTTGACGTGCTGGAGCTGGACATCCGGGCGGCGGCGCAAAGCCTGCACCTGTCGGAAGAAGTCAAAAGCATGGCGACGCGTGCTGCGCTCAACCTGCTGACCGAGCGGGAAGTGCGCACCGAATTGTTCGGTGGCGCCAGCTTTGAGGAAAGTGTGCAGGTCGTGACTGACCGCGCCGCGCTGATGCAGCGCACCCAGACTGCGCTGGAAAAAATGGGGCTGGAAGAGCAGGACCATATTGATTTGATTGGCGCGCTGGCGCGGCGGCTGCTGCCCGAAATCGAGCGCGCCCATGCCTACCGCGAAAACGCGGTGCGACCCGATGCGGGGGTGCTGCGCGCCCAGGCCCGAGACGCGGCCTGCTGGGTGGTGCACAAGCAGTTGCCCGAATTGCAGGAAGCCTTGCAGGCGCAATGGGCGAACAAGGCGCGCGAGGTACCCGCCCAGGCGCTGCCCGACGCGTTGTTGATGCCTGCCGGCCAAGTGCTGGCGCCGTCGCGCAAGAACATTTACGGCGTGCTGTTTCCAGCTACAGACAGCGTGGCACTGTCGGCCGGCGCCTTGCCGCTGACAGCGCAGGCGCTGTTCAAAAATGAAATTTATGCGTTTGCGCAAAGTGCAGGCGGCCAGCCCGAGGGCGATGTATTCTGCACAGCGCGAGTGGACGGCACGTATGAATTCAACACGCAGGAGCTGGCCTTTGCCCAGTCGCTGGACCGGGCTGATTTTGTAGCCTGGTGGCACCGCAATCCGCAAGGCAAGCCCTACAGCATCGCCTTGATGCGCACCGACAACCGCAACATGTTTTACCCCGACTTTGTGGTCTGTTTGAGGCATGAACTGGACGACGAGCCGCTGGTTCGCCTGGTCGAAACCAAACACGACCTGAAAGACGCCAGCCGCAAGGGCCAGCACGCGTCAAAAACCTATGGCAAGGTGCTGTTTCTGACCAAGGATGCGCAACGCTTCAAGATTGTTGAAGACAACGGCAGCCTGGGCGAAGTGGTGGACTTTGACAACCTCACGCGCCTGCGGCAATGGATGCGCGACTCGGCGCCGGCTGCTTACCCTGTTTTCAGCATTAAATAGGCTGCTATCGCAATACCCACCTGCGCAAGCAGCTATCAAAACCGTAGTAAACAGATCATGAACCCCATCGAACATTCCCCCGGCCTCGTCATCAACCTGGCCACGCCTGACCTCAAACTGAGCGACTTCAAACTGATTGCCTTCGACATGGATTCGACGCTCATCAACATCGAATGCGTCGATGAAATTGCCGATGCCGTGGGCCGCAAGGCTGAAGTGGCGGCCATCACCGAAGCGGCCATGCGCGGCGAGATCACCGACTTCAAGGACAGCCTGCGCCGGCGCGTGGCGCTGCTCAAGGGCGTGAGCGTGGCCAGCATGGAAGCGGTTTACCGCGAGCGCCTGAAGCTCAACCCGGGTGCGGCGGAACTGGTGCACGCCTGCAAGGATGCGGGCATGAAGGTGCTGCTGGTCAGCGGCGGTTTTACCTTCTTCGCCGACCGGGTGCAGGGCGAGCTGGGCATCGACTACCTGCGCGCCAATGTGCTGGAAATCGAGAACGGCCTGCTGACCGGCAAGCTGGTCGATCAGCCCTGGGGCGACATCTGCGACGGCGAGGAAAAACGCCGCACGCTGCTGGAGACCTGCGCACAGCTCGGCATCAACCCGCTGCAGGCGATTGCCATGGGCGACGGCGCCAACGACCTGCCGATGATGGGCGCCGCCGGCCTGTCGGTGGCCTACCATGCCAAGCCGAAAGTGCGCGAGCAGGCGATGGTGGCGATCAATGAAGGCGGGCTGGACCGCTTGCTGGAGTTGCTTAGCTGAAGCGTTGAAATGATCAAGCGCTGAACGACCCTTCACTCCATGAACCTGTTCCAAAAATTCGAAAGCCTGCTGCATTCCTACCCCGAAGCAGAACCGGTGCTGCCGCCCAAGGGTTTTATCGCCTTCATCTGGGCCTGCAGCCGGGGCGCACGCGGCTTTATCCTGCTGATGTCGGTGCTGTCCGGCCTGCTGGCGGCCTTCGAGGCCTTGCTGTTCGCCATGCTGGGCCGCATCGTGGACTGGCTGGGCCGCACGCCACCGGCCCGGTTGTGGATCGAGCAAGGCACGACGCTGAAAGTGCTGGCCGGTCTGGTGATTGCCAGCATTGCGGTGGTGGCCTTGCAAACCGTCATCAAGCACCAGACGCTGGCCATTAATTTTCCGATGCGCTTGCGCTGGAATTTCCACCGCCTGATGCTGGGCCAGAGCATGGCTTTTTACCAGGACGAATTTGCCGGACGGCTGACCACCAAGGTCATGCAGACGGCGCTGGCGGTGCGCGATACGCTGTTTGTGCTGGCCGATGTGCTGGTGGCGATGGTGATTTACATCGCCACCATGACGGTGCTGGCGGGCGCCTTTGACCTCAAGCTGGTGCTGCCGTTTCTGGTCTGGCTGCTGCTGTATATCGGCTCGCTCTTTTTCTTTGTGCCCCGGCTGGGACATGTCGGCAAGCAGCAGGCCGATGCGCGTTCGCTCATGACCGGCCGCATCACCGACGCCTACACCAACATCACCACCGTCAAGCTGTTTTCCCACACGCACCGCGAAGCCGCGTTTGCGCGCTCGGCGATGCAGGAGTTCATGGACACCGGCCACAGCCAGATGCGCCTCGTCAGTGCGTTTGAGGTTGTCAACCATGCGCTGAGCATGGGTCTGATTCTCGGCATGGCCGGGACGTCGCTGTGGTTGTGGCAACTGGGCGAGGTCGGCGTCGGTGCGGTCGCGGCGGCCACCGCCATGGCGCTCCGGCTGCAGGGCATGTCGCACTGGATCATGTGGGAGATGACCAGCCTGTTTGAAGGCGTCGGCACGGTGCAGGACGGCATCAACACGCTGTCGCAGCCGCGTGTGATCGAGGACGCCGCCCGGGCCGGCGTGCTCGCCGTGCCACACGGTGAAGTGCGCTTCGAAGACGTGAGCTTCAGCTACGGCCAGGGGACTCGGGTGATTGAAAAGCTCAACCTGACGGTCAAGCCGGGCGAGAAAATCGGCTTGATCGGCCGTTCGGGGGCGGGCAAGTCCACACTGGTCAACCTGTTGCTGCGCTTTCATGACGTCGAGGCCGGGCGGATTCTGATCGACGGCCAGAATATTGCCGGCGTGACGCAGGACAGCCTGCGCAGCCAGATCGGCATGGTCACGCAGGACACGTCGCTGTTGCATCGCTCGGTGCGCGACAACATCACCTACAGCCGGCCCGGCGCGACTGAGGAGGCGATGCGGCTGGCGGCCCGGCAGGCCGAGGCCGACGGTTTCATTGCCGGCCTGACGGACCTGCAGGGGCGCACGGGTTTTGATGCGCATGTCGGCGAGCGCGGCGTGAAGCTCTCGGGCGGCCAGCGCCAGCGTGTGGCCATTGCCCGCGTGATGCTGAAGGACGCGCCCATCCTGCTGCTCGATGAAGCCACCAGCGCGCTGGACTCCGAAGTGGAAATTGCCATCCAGACCAGCCTGAACACACTGATGAAGGGCAAGACCGTGATTGCGATTGCCCACCGCCTCTCGACCATCGCGGCGATGGACCGCCTGATCGTGCTGGACCAGGGCCGCATCGTGGAAGAAGGCGATCACCGCGCCCTGCTCGCCCTTGGCGGTGTTTACGCGCGGCTTTGGGCACACCAGAGCGGCGGTTTTCTACCCGACGAGACCGAGGAATAGGCGCAGGCCGTCAGTGCCCGCCATGCAGCTTGGCATGAATGCGCCGGATATTGCGCCAGACAAACCACAACACCAGCGGAATCAAGGCGCCGGCGAGCATTTCCGGATTGACCGGCGCGCCCGCTGCCTTGGCCGCCTTGCCGGCGTAAAGCAGCAGGCTGATGACGTAGTACGAGATGGCGGCAATCGACAGGCCTTCAACCGTCGATTGCAGGCGCAGTTGCAGCTCCTGCCCGCGCGTGAGCTTTTCCAGCAGCACCTGATTTTGCGTTTCGGTGGCAATGTCCACCCGGGTGCGCAGCAAGGCGCTGGTGCGCGTCACCCGCTCCGACAGCGAGGTCAGGCGCTGTGCCGTGGCGGCCACCGTGGCAATGGCAGGCGACAGCCGGCGCTGCATGAATTCGCTCAGCGTCTGGGTGCCTGAAATCGGCTTTTCGCGCAGTTCGGTCAGGCGCTGGCCGACCAGTGTGTTGTAGGCACGGGTGGCGGAAAAACGGTAAATGTGCTCGGCGGTGGCGCGCTCGACGCGGGCGGCCAGCGACACCAGCGTGTCAAGCAGTTCCTGGTCCGACGCCGACTTGCCTTCCAGCCGGGCCGTGATGTCGGCCAGCGCGCTTTCGGCTTCAGACAGCATGGGCGCGAGTTGCTTGACCACCGGCAAGCCGCGCAAGGCCATCAGCCGGTAGATTTCGACCTCCAGCAGGCGCTGCGAAATACGGCCGGCGCGGCTTTCGCTGGTGCCCGGCGCGGCAATTACAAGCATGCGCTCAAAGCCGTCGGCGCCAATCTGGAAGTCGGTCACCGCCCACGAATGGCCGTGGCCCAGTTGCGAGGCAATCACCGGACGCCCGCCGAACCAGGCCTGCGCCTGCGCCATCAGCGCGGGCGCATCGCCGAGCAGGCCTTCGACCATGACCAGCTGGATGGCCGACACGGTGCGCCCCGGAATGCCGCGCAGCCATTCAGGCGTGACGGCCAGGCCAGAAAGCAGTTCGGGTTCGGACGCGCCAAGCAGCGCACCGTCAGGCAGCGCCTGCACGATGGAATAGCGGGTGAATTCGGTATGCCGCTCCCATTTCACGGTGAAGTGACCGCACGGCAGGCGCAGGAAATTGCCGCTCAGGCGTTCCAGCGGCAGCTCAGCCTGGCCGCTCAGGCGGCGCAGATGCGCACACTCGTCTTCACGCGTGATGCCGGCATTGAGCACGGCGACCTGCACGATCAGCGCCGGCAGCCGCACCCGCGCAGGCGGGCGGGCATGCACCTCGTTGTGCAGCGCACTGCGCTGCGGATCATCGGGCGGCAGGTAGCTGGCCGAAAGGCAAAGCGGAGGCAGGCTGGAGGTCATGAATGAATACTACTTTTTTGATAGCTGGACACGCCCGGCAGGCTTGCAGAAACAGGTTTATTCACCATATTCCGGTACTCTGGACTCACGCCATCTTGCCGTTTAGCGCCTGCGCTGACCGGCGTTGCACCTGACCCGGCAAGGTGCTGGAAGCAGGCACCGGGCCAATCGCATGGCGCTGGCCGTTGCAGACTTCATGGCTGATGGCCAGGTTCTCGGCATGGCTGTTGCCGCCGTCGCACAAAGCCTGGATATGTTCCAGTGTCGCCGCCTCTGGCGTGACATGCTGGCCGCAGACCCAGCACGGCACCACGCCATGCAACTGGCGGGCGACGGTGCGGTACATCTTGATGCGGAGGTGCTGCAAACTGCTCATGCGGGCATTTTCATTCAAAAAAATGCATTTTCTGGACCCAACGCTGCTGAGAGCGGTCATGCGATTGCCCCTTTGGCTTGCTCGTTGCGGCGGGCATGCCGACAATAGCCCCTTTCCCAACATCAAAGGATTGCCATGAAGGGCGACGCACAAGTCATTGCATACCTGCAGGCCCAGCTCAAAAACGAGCTGACCGCCATCAACCAGTATTTCCTGCATTACCGCATGTACAAACACTGGGGCCTGGACAAGCTGGCGAAGAAGGAATACGACGAATCCATCGGCGAGATGAAGCATGCCGACAGGCTGATGGACCGCCTGTTCATGCTCGACGCCCTGCCCAACCTGCAGGACCTGGGCAAGCTGATGATTGGCGAGGATGTGCTGGAGGTCCTCAATTGCGACCTGAAGCTGGAGTCGGCCGCGCAGGTCACGGTCAAGGACGGCATAGCGCACTGCGAAAGCGTTCGCGACTATGTGTCGCGCGATTTGCTGCAGGACATCCTGAACGACACAGAGGAACACATCGACTTCCTGGAAACCCAGATTGACCTGGCCGGCAAGGTCGGCATCCAGAACTACATCCAGAGCCAGATGGGCGAGCTGAGTTAAAGGCACATTCCGGTTGCCGCTTCATTCGGGGCAGCAGCTTTAAACAACAACGGGGCTTTTTGGCCCCGTTGTTGTTTTCAGGCTTCAAACTTGGTGAAAGATACGTTTTTTAGCCTAAAGTAATTACGAATAATTCTCATTTGACATAAACTCAACACTCAATTCACGAGCCAGCCAACTCGCGTCCCGGAGGGACCGCTTCGAGCACAGCCAAGCCATTTTCTGTCAACCGGTCCGCAGCTTGTCAAGCCGGACCCTGCTTGGAGTCCTTCCCTTGGCACAACCTTCTGCACGTCCTGTGCGCATCAGGCGCACCGCAACATCGCGCCCTGCCGGCATCACCCAGCGGTCTTCCACCGCCGATTTCAAGCCATCGTCCGAACGGGCGCTCTTGCCTCTGGGCGCGTTGATGCTGGCCGCTTCCGTTTCAGGCTGGGCGCAAGGCATGGCGCCCGACACCCCTGCCACGGCCATGACAGGCGCAACGCAGGTTGAAGGCAAAACCCTGGCGCCCGTCACCGTGACCGGAACCCGCGACCGCGCAGCCCAGACCTACCAGAGCGGCGTCACCAGCGTCGGCAAGATGCCGGTGGCGGCCAAGGACATTCCGCAGTCGCTGACCGTGATAAACGACAAGCTGATCCATGACCAGGGCAAGGACAGCTTCAAAAGCGCGCTGGAAAACGTCATCGGCATCACGTTCGAGGCCGGCGAAGGCGGCCGCGTCGGCGACAACATCCGGCTGCGCGGCTTCAGCGCGGCGGGCGACATTTACCTCGACGGCATGCGCGACATTGCGCAGTACAACCGTGACTTGTTCAACATCGACCGGGTGGAAGTGTTGCGCGGATCCGCGTCCATGCTGTTTGGCCGGGGCTCTACCGGCGGCATCGTGAGCCAGGTCAGCAAGCAGCCGCGACTGATCACTGAGCAGGAAGTCAATGCGACGATTGGCACCAACGGCTACCAGCGCTACATGGGTGATTTCAATTTCAAGCTCGATGACGATGCCGCCCTGCGCATCAATGCCATGGCGACCGACGGCGACGGGCGCGGCGACAATGCCGGCGCCTCCACGCATCGACGCGGCCTGGCGCTGGACTACCGATTCGGCATTGGCACCGCCAACGAATTCGCGGTCAGCTACTACCACCTGCATTACAACGACAAGCCCGACTGGGGTTTCCAGTGGCTGGAAGGCAAACCAGCGCCCTCGCCCACCCACAAATACTGGTATGGCCTGGACAGCGACTTCCAGAACGACAAGGCCGATGTATTGACCTTGTCGCACACCCACCGCTGGAGCGACGGCAGCAGCCTGAAAACCACAGCGCGCGACGGTCACTACTCGCGCGCCATGTGGGCCACGCAATCCAGTTTTTCCTCCGGTACAACCAGCCTCAACATCAACCCGAACACGCTGGTGAACCGGCGCACCAATGCCAAGTCGGGCGAAGAACACCACACCTTCTTGCAGACCGACTACCTGACAACGACCCACTGGTTTGGCCGCAAGAACAGCTTGCTGGTCGGCGCTGAATACGCACTTGAAAAGGCCAATCGCTCCACCTACCCTTTGTTGGCCAGTGCCAAGCCAGCCACCACGGCGGGCAATCCGGGCAGTGCCGGTATCAGCGGCGATCTGACGCAGCGGCTGGCCACGGAATTCCAGGCGCGCACGCTGGGCATTTATTTGCAGGACACGGTAGACATTGCGCCGCACTGGAAGCTGGTGGGCGGTTTGCGCCTTGACAACTTCAAGGGCGACTACGAACGCACCGGCAATACCGCGCCCAACAACACGCCGTTGTCGCGCTCGGACACCCTGCTGAGCAAACGCCTGGGCGTGATGTTTCAGCCCACCGACGAGGTGAGTTATTACGCATCTTATGGCACGTCGTTCAACACCTCCGGCGACCTCTACCAGTTTGACCCAACCTCGGCCAATACCGACCCGGAAAGCAGCCGCAACATGGAAATCGGCGCCAAGTGGGAACTGTACGGTGGCGACCTGTCGTTCCGCACGGCACTGGCACGCACGGAAAAGTTCAACGAGCGCAACACCGACATCGATACCGCCAACAATTCCTACCTGCTGTCGGGCAAGCGCCACACCGATGCACTGGAGTTCGAGATTGCCGGCCGCATCACGCCGCAGTGGGATATTTTTGCCGGCGTCGGCTTCATGAAAGCGGTGATTGACCAGGCAGGCTCGAATGCGGCCGGTCAGGCTGAAGTCGGGCAAAACCCGGGGCTGAGCCCGAGCCGCCAGGCGACCTTGTTCTCGACCTACCGCATCGGTGACAAGTGGCGCGTCGGCGGTGGCTTCACGGCGGTAAGCCAGAACAAGCCCGCCAACAGCGTGACCTCTCTGAACCGCGCACCGGGTTATGTCAAGGCCGACGCGCTGCTCGAATACCGCGTCAACGAGGGCACCAGCCTGAAACTCAACATCGACAACCTGTTTGACAAGGTGTACTACAACACGCTGTACCGGGGCTTTGCCGCACCGGGCGACGAGCGCAGTGTGCGCCTGACGCTGACCAGCCGGTTCTGACACCGAAACGCCTGCCATCAGGCGCCCTTGCCTCCTCGGACATTCCGGATTCATGCCGCAATGTCCGATTCCTTTTGGAAATACCCATGCTGCTTCGCATTCCCCAAGTCCTTGCGCCTGACGAGCTCGCGCAAGTCCGCCAGTTGATCCTCAGCGCCGACTGGGCTGATGGTCGCATCACCGCCGGCAGCCAGTCTGGCACGGTCAAGAACAACCGGCAGCTGCCTGAAGAACTGCCGGCCGCCCAGCAGGCCCGCCACCTGGTTTCGGTGGCACTGGCCCGCAACCCGATGTTCGTGACCGGCGCGCTGCCCAAATCGGTCTATCCGCCGCTGTTCAACCGCTATGGCGGCGGCAGCGCCACCAACCACTTCGGCAACCACATCGACAACGCGGTGCGCACCCATGCGGCTACGGCGCGCCATGTGCGCACCGATATTTCCTGCACGCTGTTCCTGAGCGACCCGGCCAGCTACGACGGCGGCGAGCTCGTGGTGCAGGACACCTACGGCGAGCAGCGCATCAAGTTTGAAGCAGGCGACCTGGTGATGTACCCCGGAACGTCGGTACACCGCGTCGAGCCCGTGGCGCGCGGCGAACGGCTGGCCTGTTTTTTCTGGATTGAAAGCATGGTTCGCGCCGATGCGAAGCGCCGGCTGCTGTACGACATGGACATGGCGATCACCTCGCTGCGGCAGAAAGACATGGCGCAGGCCGCGCCAGGCAGCGCCGAAAGCAGCGAGGTCGTCAGGCTGACCGGCTGCTACCACAACCTGCTGCGCATGTGGGCCAACGTTTGAGCGGAAAATCGTTTCCCGACCTGGTCAAAAGTTTTTATTACAAACATAAACACTAGCCAATTGCAAATGCGACCTATTCTCATTTATAATGGAGTCGTCCGATTGAAACTATCTGCACTCAAGGCCAACCATGATCATCTGTGTCTGCCGCCGAATCTCTGACCGCGAAATTGCCCGCCACGCCCGTGCCGGCATGGGCTTTGACGACATCCAGTTCGAACTCGGTGTAGCCACGCAGTGCGGCCGGTGCGAGAGCAGTGCCCGCGATGTGGTGTCCCAATGCAGCGCCACCTGCCCAAGCGCCAATATTTCGCAGGCCGCAGACTTGGCGCCGGGCCCGCCATGGAACATTCAGGCAGCGTGATCGCCGCACTTCCCGTCAGCCTGATGCTGGTGATTGGCGCTGCGTGGTGGATCTTTCGCCGCTGAAACCTGTCAAATACCTGTTGCACATGGGTTCCTCGCTGCTGCGCTGCTACTTTTTTTGAAACCTCTTTCTTTCATGAACGCCACCTTTTCAGGTATTCCCTGCGATTCGCCCAAGGCGCCAGCGCGCCTGAGCCGCAATACCGTGATTGCCATGGCCGTGGTGGCGCTGCATGTCGGCCTGATCTGGGCGTTGCAAAGCGGCCTGATGTTGCGCAAGGCCGAATTGATCGTGCCGGTCGAGGTGCTGGCCGAATTGATCGAATTGCCCCAGCCCCAGCCCCAGCCCCAGCCCGAACTCGCGCCACCGGCCCCGCCTGCTGCGCCAGTGCGGCCCGTCACGCCTGCGCCGCCCGTGCAGAAAAAAACCGTGCCCAAACCGGTCGTCCGGCCACAGGCGCAGCCGCTGGCCATTGCCGACCCGACGCCCTCGCCCAACGCACCGGCAGGCAGCCTGACCCCGGCGCCCGCGACCACGCCGGCCCCGGTGGCCGAAGCGCCAGCAGGGCCGGCAGCACCGAGCGGTCCACCGGCGGCGGCTTCCGTGCAGCTGCCTTCGAGCAATGCCGACTACCTCCAAAACCCCAAGCCTGCCTACCCTGCACTCAGCAAGCGCCTGGGCGAGCAGGGCAAGGTCGTGGTCCGGGTGCTGATTGGTGCCGACGGCACGCCGAAAAAGGCCGAGCTTCGCCAGTCCAGCGGCTACGAGCGCCTGGACCAGGCTGCGCTGAACACCGTCCTGAAATGGCGTTACGTCCCCGGCAAGCGCGGCGGCGTGGCCGAGGACATGTGGTTCAACGTGCCGATTAATTTTGTTCTTGAATAGTTCTCTGGAGTCGTTAGAAAATGGAAACCCAATTCGGCCTTGCCCACGTCTGGGCACAAGGCGACATCGTCACCAAAAGCGTGGCTATCTTGCTGCTGCTCATGTCCCTGGCCTCATGGATGGTCATCATCATCAAGGCCCTCGACGTACGCCGTCTCTCGGCCCAGGCCAAGGCGACCGAAAGCTTCTGGCACAGCGCCGACTTTGCCGATGGCCTGGCCAGGTTCGGCGCTGACCCGGCCAACCCGTTTCGCGTGCTGGCGCTTGAAGGACGCGAAGCCACGGCTCATGTGCTGCACAAGGACGGCAATGCCAAACCCCAGTTGCATGACGCACTCGACCTGAGCGAATGGGTCACCCGCAGCCTGCGCAATTCGATTGACGACATCACTGCCCGGATGCAGTCCGGCCTGGCCGTACTGGCCTCGGTGGGTTCCACAGCGCCGTTTGTCGGCCTGTTCGGCACGGTCTGGGGCATCTACCATGCGTTGCTGGCGATTGGCCTGAATGGCCAGGCGAGCATCGACAAGGTGGCCGGACCGGTCGGCGAATCCCTCATCATGACCGCGATGGGCCTGGCCGTCGCCATTCCTGCCGTGCTGGGCTACAACGCCCTGGTGCGCGGCAACAAGTCGGTCAGCGGCAAGCTCAACCGCTTTGCCCATGACCTGCATGCTTATTTCGTGACCGGTGCCAGGGTCAGCGGTCCTGGTGCGGCCAACGTCCTGGCCATGAAAAAAGGGAGCTGATCATGGCCTTTGGAACCCAGGACGACACCGACGAAGTGATGAACGAGATCAACATGACGCCGCTCGTGGATGTCATGCTGGTATTGCTGATCATCTTCATCATCACCGTGCCCGTCATGAAGCATTCGGTCAACATCGACCTGCCGCGTGCCAGCAATGAGCAGCAACTCATCAAGCCGGAAACGGTCAGGCTCAGCGTCGATGCCGACGGCAGCTATTACATCAACGACACCAAAATCACCGACGACGAGCTGGCGCCCCGGCTGCAGGCTGCCGCCGCGCTGAATCCGCAGCCCGACCTGCACATCCGCGGCGACAAGGCGGTGCGCTACGAACGTGTGGCGCAGGCCATGGCGGCGGCGCAACAGGCCGGCCTGCGCAAGATAGGCTTCATCACCGAACCGAAGAACTGAGGAGCTTGCATGTACAAAACGCCATCCCACCCGACCAGCACAGACAAGGAACCTACCGCCATGGCACCCGGCAAGGCGTCAAGTCCCCAGGCCGCCGGCACGCGTTCGGACTGCGTGGACAGCACCGAGTTGTTGCGTGGGCAAAAAACGGTCGAGATCAACCATAACGGCGCAACGTACCGCCTGCAGGCCACCCGCCTGGGCAAGCTGATCCTGACCAAGTAGGCAAGGCCTTCCCTACCTTTTTTTCACTTCACTTCACTTCAACCGTTTCATCGTGGGACGATCCGGGCGCCCTGCCCCAAGATCGTTTTTGCCAGCCACGGACCTTGCACAGGTCGAATAGCCAGGCTTTTTTTGGACCCTGTAGACGGCGCCTTCATCACAGACACAAAAAAGCCGACGATCATTGCGTCGGCTTTTTTGTGTCAGGCCTTGGCCTGATCGAAGGTATTGCGTGTTTTACAGGCCGATGGCGGCAATGCCGGCGCGTGCAATCTGCGCATCCTCGGTCGATTTGACGCCACTGACGCCCACTGCACCCAGGCACTGGCCGTCCTTGACAATGGGCACGCCGCCTTCGAGCATGCCGGCCACGCAGGGCGCGGACAGGAATGCGGGACGGTCGCCGTTGATCATGTCTTCATAGACCTTGCTCTCGCGGCGTCCCATGGCGGCGGTGTTGGCCTTGGCCGGGGCGATGTGCGCCGACAGCGGCGCGGCACCATCGAGTCGCTGCAGGTGCAGCAAATGGCCGCCGTCATCGACGATGGCGATGGTCACGGCCCAGTTGTTTTTCAGCGCTTCGGCTTCGGCGGCGGCAGCGATGGCCTTGATGTCGGCGTGTTCTAACAGGGGTTTGGATTTCATGGCGATAGGATACTTTCCGGATTTTTGTAAAAGGTGTCGAGCATACGCATATTCGGGGAACCCCGGCGGCATCATTGACTCCAACGCAGTCAAAAGAGCCCTTACAAATAGTAGGAGCTGCACCATGCCGATGATTTGATAAATCCGGCATGGCCCATAAAATGAAGGTATCGCCTGCACACGCGGGTTTTAAAGGAGTTGAAATCATGACTGACAACGTACGGACCTTTGGCTACGGCGCAGGCGCGCAGTCGGCCGAGGAGCGCAACAAGGTGATGCGCAACACCTACTGGCTGCTGGCGCTCAGCCTGCTGCCCACGGTGGCGGGCGCCTGGCTGGGCGTGGCCACGGGCATCACGCAGGCATTGACCGGTGGACTGGGACTGGTGGTGTTCCTGGGCGGTGCATTCGGCTTCATGTACGCCATTGAAAAGACCAAAAACTCTTCTGCCGGCGTTCCGGTGCTGCTGGGCTTCACCTTCTTCATGGGTTTGATGCTTTCACGCATGATCGGCATGATTTTGGGCTTCAGCAATGGCGCGCAGCTGATCATGACGGCCATGGGCGGCACAGCCGGCGTGTTCTTTGTCATGGCTACATTGGCCAGCGTCATCAAGCGCGACATCTCCGGCATGGGCAAATGGCTGTTTGTCGGCGCCCTGGTGGTGATGGTGGGCTCCATCGTCAACATCTTTGTCGGCTCGACCGCCGGCATGATGGCGATCTCGGTCGCAGTGATCGGCATCTTCAGCGCCTACATGCTGTATGACCTGAAGCAGATCCTCGACGGCGGCGAGACCAACTACATCAGCGCCACGCTGCGGCTTTACCTGGACCTGTTCAACGTGTTCCAGGCGCTGCTGGCCCTGCTGGGCATCATGGGCGGCGAACGCGACTGAGTTTTTTGCTGCGCACAAAAAAAGGGCCATCTCGGCCCTTTTTTCATGTCTGCTGCGGCAGTCAAGTCTGCACGCGTTCAAACACCGCCATGGACTCGACATGCGCCGTGTGCGGGAACATGTTGACCACGCCCGCCGCCGTGCAGCGGTAAGCACCGCTTTCGACCAGCACGCCGGCATCGCGCGCCAGCGTGGCCGGATTGCAACTCACATACACGATGCGTACGGGCGGCGTCCAGCCCTCCAGCGCCAGGCTTTGCTGGTGCACGCCGTCATCGCACGGCACGCCGGTCACGATCTGCTGGTGCAGCGCGGCCAGCGACTTGAACAACTCGAACGCGCCTTCGCGCGGCGGATCGACCAGCCACTTTTCCGCCGCGCCGTCCCGGACCAGCATGGCCGGCGTCATCTCGAAAAGATTGCGCGCTACGAATTTAATAGCTGCCAGCGCAGGCCGAACGGGCGAAGCAGGCTTGTTTCGCTCATAATTCTCACGTGACCGGGCCACCAGCACCTCGCTGCCTTCAATGCCGAGCACCTCACGCGCCTTGGTCGCCAGCGGCAATGTGAAATTGCCCAGCCCGCAAAACCAGTCAATCACCCGCTCGGTCGGCTGCACGTCAAGCAGTCGCAGCGCGCGCGACACCAGCACCTGGTTGATGTGCGGGTTGACCTGCGTGAAATCGGTCGGCTTGAACGGCATGGTGATGCCGAACTCGGGCAGGCCGTAGTTCAGTTCACGGACCGCCTCGTCAAGCAGCTTCACCGTGTCCAGCCCGCCCGGCTGCAGCCACCACTGCACGCCGGGATGCGCGTCGGCAAAGGCACGCAGCCGCGCCAGGTCGGCGTCGCTGAGCGGCTCCATGTGGCGCAGCACCATCGCCGTCACGTCATCGCCGCAGGCCAGTTCGATCTGCGGAATGGTTTCCCGCGCGTCCATGCTGCTGATCAGCCCGCGCAGCGGCACCAGCATGTCGCTCACATGCTGCGGCAGCACATGGCATTCGCGCATGTCGGCCACATAGGCGCTCTTGCGTTCATGAAAACCGACCAGCGCCGTGCCTTTCTTGCGCACGTAGCGCACCGACAGGCGCGCGCGGTAGCGGTAGTGCCAGGCCGGTCCTTCAATCGGCCGGAGCAGGTTGTCGGCCTTCACCTTGCCGATGAAGCGCAGGTTGTCTTCGAGCACACGCTGCTTGACGGCGACCTGCGCGCCGATGTGCAGGTGCTGCATCTTGCAGCCGCCGCAGGCGCCGGTGTGCATGCCAAAGTGCGGACAGGCCGGGCGCACGCGCTGGGACGACTCGTGGTGAACCACCAGCAGCGTGGCTTTTTCAAAGCTGCTTTTCTTGCGGTACACATTGGCCGTCACCTGCTCGAAAGGCAGCGCGCCTTCGATGAACACCACCTTGCCATCGGCGCGGTGGGCGATGCCCTGGGCTTCGATGTCGAGCGATTCAACGGTCAGCAGGTCAAGTGGATAGTCGGCCGGTGCGGTCAGCGCTTGTTTGGGAATTTCTTCGGTCATGCCCAATTGTCTCAGGCCGCAGGCGCCCGGCCTTCAAAACGAACACTCATGAAAAAAAGGAGTCCGGCCAGAGCCGCACTCCTGAAGCGCTACAGCCCCAGCAGCTTAGCGCGGCGGCAGGTATTTGGCCGGATCGACCGGCTTGCCCTGGCGGCGGATTTCAAAATGCAGCTTGACCTTGTCGGCGTCGCTGTTGCCCATTTCGGCGATTTTCTGGCCTCGCTTGACGGTCTGGTCTTCCTTGACCAGCAGCGTCTTGTTGTGCGCGTAAGCGGTCAGGAAGGTGTTGTTGTGCTTGAGGATGATCAGCTTGCCGTAGCCGCGCAGGCCCTCGCCCGAATACACCACCCGGCCATCGGCCGAGGCCACCACCGGATCGCCGGACCTTCCTGAAATGTCCAGCCCCTTGTTCTTGGCTTCGTCAAATCCGGCCACCAGCGTTCCCTGTGCCGGCCAGATCCAGCCCACATCCTCGTCGCTGCCCGAGGGCGCGGTGGAGCCGTTGGCAGGGACCGAACCCGGCCGGGTGGCGCTGGCGGATGGAGCCGATGCACTGCCCACGCTTCCCGGCACGACGGGCCGGGTGACCACCGCAACACCTTCGCTGGCAGGAGGCACGACCCGCAGCACCTGTCCAACTTCGATCAGGTTCGGGTTTTCAAGGCTGTTCCAGCGGACAATGTCGCGCCAGTTCTGGCCATTTTCCAGGCCGATGCGCATCATGGTGTCGCCGGGCTTGACCATGTAGTAGCCCGGTTTCCCGGCGTTCTCGGCCCCGGGCAGGGGTTTGGCCGCGTCGGCCGGGCGCGTCATGCCGATTCCGCGGTCCTCGACCGGTGCGCTGTTCAGCGTACGGGATCCGCAGCCGACCATCAGCAGGGCTGCGGCGACGGCGCAGGGCAGCGCCAGGCGCGAAGTCCAGCCAGTGCGCTTGAGGGGTCCAGAGGCAGGAAAGGATTCCATGCGGTACGACCAGATGCTGTTGCTCATTGATTCCTTCATCTTTAACCATTGCCTGATTGACACCGGGCCTGACGTATCAGCCCCGGCTCATCCGACTCCTGATTTTAAAGGGACAAAGTGCACCGCCTCCAGTAAAGTCTGCCGAAATCCCTGTAGCGTCCTGTCGATCACCACCAGCGCCTGGGCGCCGCTGGCATCCTGCAGCGGCGCAACCAGACGTCCGCCTACGGCGAGTTGCTCGGTCCAGGCCGGCGGAATCGCCTCGCCGCCCGCCGCTGCAATGATGGCAGCGTAGGGCGCGCCCCTGGCAAAGCCGTTCATTCCGTCGCCAAACAGCAGGTGCACATTGGCCAGGCGCAGGGTGCGCAGGTTCTCGCGGGCCTTGTCATGCAGGCCGCGCAGGCGCTCCATGCTGTAGACCTCGGTTGCCAGGTGGCTGAGCACGGCCGCCTGGTAACCGCAGCCGGTGCCAATTTCCAGCACCCGGCCCAGCTTGCCGCTGGCGTCATGCAGGCCGTGCTGCAGCAATTCGAGCATGCGCGCCACCACGTTGGGTTTGGAAATGGTCTGGCCCAGGCCGATGGGCAGGCTGGTGTCTTCGTAGGCCATGTCGGCCAGCGCCGTATCGACAAAATGATGCCGGTGCACGGCCCCCATGGCGGCCAGCACCTGCACATCGACAACGCCCTGCCCGGCCAGGCGGCGAACCATGCGGGCGCGCACCGCCGAATCAAGCCCCAATCCGCCCGAAGCCCCCGGCTGAAATGCTCTTTTCAGGTCATTCTGGCCTGCACCGCTGGCGGCACGGGCAGCCACCGCTACGCTTTTTGCAGCAAATGGATTGCCCTTGTCGGGATTGAGTTGCACCGGAAACGCAGGCCGGGCGCCGGCAGAAGACAGTTTGCCGGCGGAATCGAGGCTCGGCTTCTGCGGTGTCTTCATGTCTCTCCCTTTTTCAGTGCTTGTGGCTCAGCTTGGCCGCCGTCTGTGCCCAGTAAGGCAGTCGTTCATGGTCCGTCAGGTCCACCTGCAGCGGCGTGATGGACACATAGCCCTGCGCGGTGGCATAAAAGTCGGTGCCCTCGCCGGCTTCCTTGGCCTGGCCGGCGCCGCCGATCCAGTACATGGTCTCGCCGCGCGGGCTGGTCTGCATGATGACACGCTCGGCCGCATGGCGGCGCCCCAGCCGGCACACCTTGAAGCCCTCGACCTGCCCGGCAGGCAGGTTGGGAATGTTCACATTGAGCAGCCACGGCGGCACGCTCGGCTGCGCGCCCTCGGCCACGGCTTCAAGCGAGGGGATCAGCTGCTGCACCAGGTTGCGCGCCTGCTGCGCCGCCACGTCGATGTGCGCCCAGCCCTTTTCGGTCTGCGAAAAGGCGATGGCCGGGATGCCGAACAGATAGCCTTCCATGGCCGCGCCGACAGTGCCGGAATAAATCGTGTCGTCGCCCATGTTGGCGCCGTTGTTGATGCCCGACACCACCAGGTCTGGCCGGTAGCCGAGCAGGCCGGTCAGGGCAATGTGCACACAGTCGGCGGGCGTGCCGTTGATGTAGCGAAAGCCGTTGGCCGCCGTCTGCACATACATCGGCGTATGCAGGCTCAGGGCGTTGGATTTGGCGCTGTTGTTGTGTTCGGGGGCAACCACTTCGACATCGGCAATGGTTTTCAGCGCTTCGTAAAGGGCGACGATGCCGCTGGCCTGGTAACCGTCGTCATTGCAGATCAGGATTTTCATGCTTTGATTCTACGGTCCCGGTCGTGACAGGCCCTGCGGGTTTCCAGGAAGGCCGCGCCAGCCGGTTTGCCTATGATGAGGGCTTGACCACCTTCGCCGGGCCCTGCCCCCAAGCAGCGCCCATCCGGCTTTCCCCCTTTATTTCTGGAGACCTGTCCATGCATGCCTGGCTTTGTGAAAACCCCACCGGCGTTGACGCCTTGCGCTGGACCGAACTGCCCACGCCCGAACCCCGGGCCGGCGAGGTGCTGATCGAGATCAAGGCGGCAAGCCTGAATTTCCCCGACCTGCTGATCGTGCAGAACAAGTACCAGATGAAGCCGCCCCTGCCTTTCGTGCCGGGCTCGGAATATGCCGGCGTGGTGCAGGCCGTGGGCGACGGCGTGACGCAGCTGAAGGTCGGCCAGCATGTCGCCTGCCTGTCGGGCACTGGCGGCTTTGCCACGCACACCATCGCACCAGCCGCGCAGTGCATGCCGCTGCCTGAAGGTTTTCCGTTTGTCGATGCCGCCGCCTTCATCATGATCTACGCCACCTCGCACCATGCGCTGGCCGACCGGGCGCAACTCAAGCCGGGCGAAACCGTGCTGGTGCTGGGGGCAGCCGGCGGCGTTGGCACGTCGGCCATCCAGATTGCCAAGGCGCTGGGCGCGCGCGTCATTGCCGCTGCGTCGAGCGATGAAAAGTGCGCGCTGTGCCGATCCATTGGCGCCGATGCCACCATCAACTACAGCACGCAGGACCTGCGCGAAGCCCTCAAGCTGCTGACCGGCGGCAAAGGCCCGGACGTGGTCTATGACCCGGTGGGCGGCGACCTGGCCGAGCCGGCGTTCCGCTCGATTGCCTGGCGCGGCCGCTACCTGGTGGTCGGCTTCGCGGCAGGCAGCATTCCGGCGCTGCCGCTGAACCTCACGCTGCTCAAGGGTGCGTCCATCGTAGGCGTGTTCTGGGGCGGCTTTGCCAAGAACGAGCCCAAGGCCAACGCCGCCGCGATGGCCGAGCTGGCCCAGTGGTATGCGCAGGGCAAGATCAAGCCGGTGATCGACGGCACCCTGCCCATGGC
Source organism: Polaromonas sp. (assembly GCF_010365105.1). Taxonomy (GTDB): domain Bacteria; phylum Pseudomonadota; class Gammaproteobacteria; order Burkholderiales; family Burkholderiaceae_C; genus Polaromonas. The sequence continues at coordinate 99,539 of NZ_JAAFGZ010000018.1, forward strand.
CGACCTCAAGGCCGCCTATGCGCGCATGGGCTCGCGTGCCGTCAAAGGCAAGCTGGTGATGGTGAACTGAACGGCTTCAAGCCCCTGCCGCATTGGCGGAAAAATGCTTCAGATACCGCGCCGGCAGGTCTGACACGCGCATCATCATCGGCAGATCGGCCGAGTTGAAGTCAGGGTCCCACGCCGGCGCACCCAGCACCCGGGCACCCAGGCGCAGGTAGCCCTTGATCAGGGCTGGCGGCTCGACGACCAGCGAATCGTCCAGTTGCTCCACCGGCAAGGCCAGGCGCGGCGTGACCCGGTATTCGATCCCGGCCAGATGCGCCTGCCGGACCTGGCGCCAGATGCTGGCGGCCGCATGCCCGCCCGGCACGCCCTGGTGCTGCATTGGAATGCTGGCGCAGCCAATCATGGTGTCGAGCTGGTTGCGCCCCATGAACTCGGCCAGCGCGCCCCACAGCGCCAGAATCACGCCGCCGTGCCGGTGGTCGGCATGCACGCAACTGCGGCCCAGCTCGACCATGCGCTCGCGCAGGGAGCGCAGCCGCACCAGGTCGAATTCGAGATCGCTGTAGGTGCCGCCGACGCGCCTGGCCTGGGTGGGGGTCAGCACCCGGTAGGTGCCAATCACCTGCGCGCTGGCCACGTCGCGCACCAGCAGATGCTCGCAGTAGTCATCGAACAGGTCGATGTCGTGGCCGGGCAGCGTTTTAGGCAGCGTGGCGCCCATTTCCAGCGCGAACACCTGGTATCTCAGCCGCTGCGCTTCCCGGACTTCGTCCTGGTGCCGGGCCCAGCTGACCGAAATTTTCCCCACTGGCAAAACTGGAGTGAGCGCATGAACGCCCGGATGAAGCGACCTCCGGGGCGTTGCGACCGGCGAAAACGCAAAGGTGGGCGTGGGCAGTTCTTTCATAGCGGCTTCCTGGTTATCCGGGTCGATCACGCAACCCCTGGGGCGCCCGGCGTAAGGGCTGTAAAAAAGCCCCGGTGAAGGGGCTTGGAACAAGTGACGGGTCAACAGGCGGCGGGCTGCGGGATGGCATCCATGCGCCGGCCCTTGCCCCTGGCCGACGCCGACGGCAGGCCTTCGAGCCACGGCCGTGTGCCTGCCTTGAAGCGCAGGCCACCGGGGCTGCTGGCCATGGCGTGGGCGGTGCAGCGAAGAATGCGCAGCCGCTGTCGGTCCAGATCGTGAATCGGGCTGCAGGCGGCGCGGCCTGCGGTGGGTCCGGGCTCGCCGGCGGGGTGCGTATCGATAGCCATGGCATGCTCCTTCAAGCGGTCATGGCGTAATTCTGGGCGATGCGCGTGACGTCGCCGTGTCAGTTCGGCGGCAGTTGCGTGACAGCGTCGACGGCGCGGGTTCAGGCCGCCAGGCGCTATTGAATCAAGAGCAGTCAGCGCACGCCAGAAAAGCGGAAGCAGCTGATTTAATGTATTTTTTGGCGTGGTGGCTAGAGTGAACGCTGGTTGACCCGTTTTGACAGCGCTTCGGCGCTTTCGCGGCGCTCGCTGTAGCGGTCCGTCAGGTACGGCGACACGCCCCGAGTCAGCAGCGTGAACTTGACGAGTTCCTCCATCACATCGACCACCCGGTCGTAAAAGGCCGACGGTTTCATGCGCCCGGCCTCGTCGAATTCCAGAAAGGCCTTGGCGACCGACGACTGGTTGGGAATCGTCAGCATGCGCATCCATCGGCCCAGCACGCGCAGCTGGTTGACGGCATTGAAGGACTGCGAGCCGCCCGACACCTGCATCAGCGCCAGCGTCTTGCCCTGCGTCGGACGCACCGCGCCCTGCGCCAGCGGAATCCAGTCGATCTGCGACTTCATGATGCCGGTCATGGCGCCGTGGCGTTCGGGCGAGGTCCAGACCATGCCATCGGCCCATTGCGCCAGTTGCCGCAGCTCCTGCACCTTGGGATGCGTGTCGGGCGCGTCGTCGGGCAGCGGCAGGCCGCGCGGGTCGAGGGTGCGGGTCTCGCAGCCCATGGCCTGCAGCAGCCGGGCGCCCTCCTCGCTCAGCAGCCGGCTGTAGGAACGCTCGCGAACCGAGCCGTAGAGCAGCAGGATGCGCGGTGCATGCGGGCTGGCAGTGGTTTGCAGCCGCTCCAGCGCAGGCACGGCGAACAGCGCCGGGTCGAGGTTGGGCAGGTCCCTGGCGAGGGAAGTGGCAAGGGCATTAGCGTGCGTCAACTCGCACTCCTTGTTCGTTGACCACCGGCTCGCCGTCTTCCTTGGCGATGGCGGCGCGCTGCGGCAGCGGCAGGATGTCCAGCACCGTTTCCGACGGGCGGCACAGGCGCGTGCCCAGCGGGGTGACCACGATGGGCCGGTTGATCAGGATCGGGTGCGCCAGCATCGCCTCGACCAGCGCGTCGTCGCCCAGCGCCAGGTTGTCCAGGGCCAGTTCGCCGTACAGCGCTTCCTTTTGCCGCATCGCGTCGCGCACGGGAACGTCCATCCGGGCGATCAGTTCGAGCAGCTTGTCGCGCGTGGGCGGCGTTTTCAGGTAGTCGATGATTTCCGGCTCTGCGCCGGTGTTGCGGATCAGCGCCAGCACATTGCGCGAGGTGCCGCATTTCGGGTTGTGGTAAATCGTGATGTCAGCCATGGGTTCGATGCTCCTGTTGAAATTAAAAGACGCTCGGCGTGTTCGGAAAATTGCAATGTTTCTATTATTCAATTATATTTGAAACATGGAAACAATTACACACACCGAACTTGCCCCCCTCGACGAGCTGTCCGCCGTCAAGGCGCTGGCTGCACTGGCTCAAGTGCAGCGCCTGCGGGTGTTCCGGGCGCTGGTGGTGGCCGGCCCCGACGGGCTGACGCCGGGCGTGATGGCCGAACAACTGGCCGTAGCCCCCAGCGCACTGTCATTTCACCTCAAGGAGTTGGCGCATTCCGGCCTGGTCAGCAGCGAGCCGCGCGGCCGCAACCTGATCTACCGCGCCGACATTGGCCACATGAACGCCCTGCTCGCCTACCTGACCGAGCATTGCTGCGAAGGCCAGGCCTGCGGTGCCTCCGCCAGCGTTGCCTGTTGATATTTTCAAGCTTTTTTAGCGGCTTGCGCAATGCTGGCGTGCGCTGGCCACTATCAATTTCATAGTGAACCTGTCACCAACCAACGAGTCACCGCCATGCCTGAACGCCCATTGAACGTCTTATTCCTGTGCACCCACAACTCTGCCCGCAGCATTCTGGCCGAAGCCATCCTGAACCACATCGGCAAGGGCCGCTTCAAGGCTTTTTCAGCCGGCAGCAGCCCGCGCGACCACCAGCAGCCCAACCCACTCGCCCTGCAGCTGCTGCAGAACGCAGGCATTTCCACCGAAGGCCAGCGCAGCGCCTGAATCTCCGCACGCAGAAAGAAAAAATCATGGGATTGTTTGAACGCTTTTTAACCGTCTGGGTCGCGCTGGGCATCGTGGCCGGCGTGGGCCTGGGCCTGCTGTCGCCCGGCGCTTTCCAAGGTATTGCCGGACTGGAAATTTCCCACGTCAACCTGGTGGTGGCGGTTTTCATCTGGGTGATGATTTACCCGATGATGATCCAGATCGACTGGTCGGCGGTCAAGGACGTGGGCAAGAAGCCGCGCGGCCTGTTCCTGACGCTGGTCGTCAACTGGCTGATCAAGCCCTTCACCATGGCGGCGCTGGGCGTGCTGTTTTTCCAGTACATCTTTGCGCCCTGGGTTGATCCGCAGTCAGCCAGCGAATACATCGCCGGCATGATCCTGCTGGGCGTCGCGCCCTGCACTGCCATGGTGTTTGTCTGGAGCCAGCTGGTCAAGGGCGACGCCAACTACACGCTGGTGCAGGTGTCGGTCAACGACCTGATCATGGTCTTTGCTTTCGCGCCGATTGCCGCCTTTTTGCTCGGCGTGACCCACATCACCGTGCCGTGGGAAACGCTGGTGCTCTCGACCGTGCTGTATGTGGTGCTGCCGCTGGCGGCAGGCATGGCGACGCGGCATGTGCTGCAAAAACGATCTCCTCACGCGGTGGCCGACTTCGTGGCCAGACTCAAGCCCTGGTCGGTCGTCGGCCTGATTGCCACGGTGGTGCTGTTGTTCGGCTTTCAGGCACAAACCATCGTGGACAAGCCACTGGTGATCGCGATGATTGCCGTGCCGCTGATCCTGCAGAGCTACGGCATTTTCGTGATCAGCTACATCGCGGCCAAGGCCCTGAAGCTGCCGCACAACGTGGCCGGGCCGGCCTGCCTGATCGGCACGTCGAATTTTTTCGAGCTGGCGGTGGCGGTGGCGATTTCGCTGTTCGGCCTGCATTCGGGCGCAGCGCTGGCGACCGTGGTGGGCGTGCTGGTCGAAGTGCCGGTCATGCTGTCGCTGGTGGCCATCATCAACCGGACACAGCACTGGTTTGTGGTGCGCCCGTCTTGAGAAGTGCCCTTCTTTTTATTGCACCAACAAGCCTTTAACGCCCAGGTGTGGTGGGCGCAGGCCGCTACCAACATTTAAATTATTCAACCGGACAACTCACCGCAGGACCTCGTTTTTTTCCCGCTTTGTACCGCAAACCAAACGCTCTGGCGCCGTACGAGACGCCATCTTGCTGCGCTTCCTGGGCAGCGCCGACCCGTATGGCGAGCACATAGAAACCCGCGACCTCGAACTGCTGGCGCGCCCTCCCTTCAGCTCAGTCCGCAAACCCCACAAACGTCGCCGCCTCGTCCACAGATTTCCTCTGCGAAACCACGGCATTGGCCGGAAAACTCTCGTCGGGCCAACCCATGGCGATGCAGGTTTGGATCACCTGGTCGTCGGGAATTCCGGCTTCGGCGCGCACGACAGGCGATTGCATGATTCCCTGGCTGTTGATCACGCAGCCCAGGCCACGCGCCCAGGCGGCATTGACGATGCAGTTCACCACGCCGCCGCAGTCGAATGGCGCAATGTCGCTGCCCTGAATGGAGCGGTCATAGGTCACCACGATCGAGACTGGCGCGTCGAACTGGCGAAAGCCGCGCAGTATCCAGTCTTGCCGCTTGGCCTTGTTGTCGCGCTCAATGCCCATGGCGGCAAACAGCTGTTTGGCAACGCCGATCTGTCGTTCGCGGTGCGAACCTTCGTAATGGGGGCCCAGGCGAAACTCGCGTGAATCGGGCACGCCGGCCAGGTTGCGCTCCACGTTGCCTGCGCGAATGCGGTCAAGTACCTCGCCGGTAACGACGTAAAAATTCCAGGGCTGGGTGTTCAGCGAGGTGGGGGCACGCATGGCCAGCGCCAGCACCTCGCGGATGAGCGCCCTGGAAACGGGCTTGTTCAGGTAGCCGCGAATACTGCGGCGCTGCTGGATGACGTCATCGAATTTCATGCGGGTCTCGTAGGGGTTGGGACTGCGCGGGCGGTATGGCACGGGTGTCCTGATGTCGGCACATTCTCCCAAGGGCGGTCTGCGCTGCGGGTCAACTGCGTGACACGCCCGGCCCTTGCCGCCTGCACAAGGGCGCGGGCACAGGCTTTGCCCTACGCGTCATCGCGCAGTTACTGCACGCAAGCCCTCTACACCCAAGCTCGCCGCTTCAATGGCACCGGCGACGTAGCCCGGAAACTGCGGCGACCACTCGCTGGCGATGCCGGTCACGCGGCCGCTCCAGGGGCCAGACGACGCCGTGGTGGCTGGCGCTTGTGCGTGCTGGCTCACGCCGTCCAGATCGGTAGCAGTGGCGGTGTAAGGGTCCAGCGCCCAATCCTTGATGAATTCGGCCTTGGGCGTGGCCGCCTGGCTGCCGAACAGGCGTGTAAATTGCGCGCGGCAATGCGCGCGCAGTTCGTCCTCGGGCACGTTCTGGCGCACGTTGGCAGGCAGGCCAAAGAAGCCGAACAGCGCTGCGCTGCCGCACGGCATCGACGCATCGTGGATTTCGCCCAGCGGGCCGCGTGCGCTTCTGGCCTCTCCGGACAAGCCTTGCTCGCGCCAGAACGGGGTGTCGTAAATGGCGATGTATTTGGCATGAGGCGCCATCCAGGTGGCCGTTGCACGCCATTGCCGGACGAGCGCTGCTGGCAAGGCCGGCATAAATTCAATGCGGTGCGCCAGCAGGCGCGGCGGCAGCGCCAGCAACACATGCTCTGCGCGCCAGGTCGTGGAGTGGCCTTTGGCGTCATTCCCGCCATCGCTGTCCAGTTCCACATGCTGCTGCGTGCTGCGCAGGCGGCGTACCGTCTGCCCGGTGTGAATGCGCGTAGCATCCAGGCGGCGGTGCAGCGCGTCGGTCAGCGCGCCCATCCCGCCCATCAGGCGCATCGAGGCGGGCGAGTTCACGTAGCCCCGCGTGCGCACAGGCGGCTCATGGGACGAGCGTTCCACCACCGTATCGCCGGCCTCAAACTGCTCAAAACTCTTGAGGCCCAGCGCATCGACCAGGCGCCCCAACTGGTGCTGGTAGCCGGGCCAGAACCAGGTGGGTCCCAGGTCGATACGGTCTGATTTTTCTGCGTCGGTCGCGGCATTAGTTGCCGATTGGCCCGAGACGGGGACGGACGCGATACGCCCGCCAAGGCTGTCGCGTGCTTCCAGCAGCACGTAGTCTTGAATGCCTTGTTGCTCCAGCAAATAGGCGGCATAAAGGCCGCTCAGGCCTGCGCCGACGATGGCGATGCGCGCTGTCTGCATGGCTAGGCCTTCAACGCCGACAAGGCTGTAACCGCTGTCAAAGCCGTCTGGGTCAGGTGACCGGTCTTGAGGTAAACGGTGGCGCCCGCTGCGTTGGCGGCGATCTGTGGCAAGTCCCCCTCAGGCAGGCGTATCCAGCTGCCGCGCTCGCAGGTTTGGTCTCCCATCACCACGCTGCCTTCCAGCACCAGCAGTTCGGCGCTGTTCGGCGATTCGGCAAACAAGGTTTGGCCCGGCGCAAGGCGTTGCAGGCAGACCTGCTCTTTATCGTCTTTGAACAGCGGGCAGACCTCGCGGCCTGCCTGACGCTGCCAGGCTGCCGGATCGCTCGTGTCTATGCGCACAGAGTGGCTGTCGCTTGGCTGCATCTGCCACAGCTTGACAAAGATGGTGGCGCCTTCAACGCTGAAGGGCTGGTGAGACGAAGAAGGCGGATTACGCAAATACCAGCCTGCCGGATAGTGCCCATACTCATCCGAGAAGGTGCCGGTCAGCACGAAGATTTCTTCACCACCCGGATGCAGATGGCGCGGAAAGTGCGAATCAGGTGCGTAACGCACAAAGCTGGTTGCGCGGGCTTTTTCTTCGCCCACCCGGTCCAGCATCACGCGCTCGACACCGGCCATGGGTGAGGCCACCCATTGGTGCTGATCGGGTGTGACGATGGCACGGAGCAAGAAATTTTCGTGAATGCGCATGGATGTTCTTTCAGAAATACGTGAAGTGAAAAGCTGGCGGCATGCAGCAACAGGCATCAGGCACGATCAGGGACATATGGGTGCCACATGCCATGGAGTGAACGACTTCCACCTGTCGATCAGGGAGCGGCGCAGGCCCCATCGAGCCCGGCCATTCCCGCCAGTTTTTGCTCGTGCGGGCGATTGCGCCAGACAGGCCAGGGCGTTGCTGCAAGCGGCCAAAGCGGCAAAACTCCGAAACACCACTGGGTGCAACAAGACATGCAGGGGCAAGCGGGCAGAATAGGCAGTCATGAGGCAGAAAGTTTAGCGGCAGGTGGCCATATCTCTTGACAGCCAAGTTTTTTTACTACAAAAATAATAGCTATATACGCTTTATCAGTATGCGTATAAAGCAGATTTGACGTTAATTTCTTGAGCCCCGTTTTGGAAAGCGCTCCCCGGCAGAAAGAGCGCTGCGTGCTGAATAAATAAGTTTTTTTGCCTGCGCTTGCGGCATCCTCCGCCAAAGCGTGGCGCGGCCGATTCCCATAATTTCGCCAGCCTGCCGCCGGTCGCGACGCACCGATTCCAGAGTCTCGCGCACCCTCTGCTGCCCGGTACCATGCCGATCTGATGAATGGATCCCGAGAAAGCCGCGCGACGGGTGCACACCGTAAAAGGTCTACAGCGCTTGATTGACCAAGCTTGAAGACTCGGCGCCGGTTGTCCTTTGAGCCGTCGTTTATTGCACTGAAAATTCAAAGCGCCCTGTGCCCGCGTTCGCTTTGAGCTACTATTTTTACAGCGGTTAGCAGTTACCGTCCAGCCTTTCATCGACCCGGCCGCGCCGGGCCGTCCGCTCATTTGGGCTGGTACATGATCAGCCCCATGCCGGCCAGACTGAGGCTCACGCCCGCCACATCCCAGACCGTAGGGCGCACCCCGTCCACCGCCCATAGCCAGGCCAGCGCCACGCTGATGTAAACGCCACCGTAAGCGGCATACACCCGTCCGGTGGCGGCCTCATGCAGCGTCAGCAGCCAGGCGAACAGGACCAGGCTGACGGCCGCCGGGACCAGCATCCATACCGAAGCCTGTTTGACCAGCCACAGGTAGGGCAGGTAACAGCCGATGATCTCGGCCAGCGCGGTGGCCAGGAACAGGAAGAAGGTTTTCACGACTCAGCGCAGGATCAGCACCGGCACTTCGCTGAGCCGCAGCAGCGTGGTCGTCGTGCTGCCGACGATCAGCTGGCGGATACGCGAGTGGCCGTAGGCGCCCATCACCAGCAGCGATGCGCCCTGCGCCTTGAGCAGCGCCGGAAGCACCTCCTCGGGCTCGCCGTTCACCAGCTCAACTGTCGCCTCAAAACCCGCCGCCACCAGCGCAAGCCGGGCGTCTTCAAGCTGACGGCGCGCCTGCGGCGTGTCGGTGCCAGCCATGGCCAGCAGCACCGGCAAGCCCTTGAGTAGCGGGCTGCGGGCCACGGTTTCGAGGGTCTGGCACGCTGTCGGGCTGCCGTCAAAGGCGATGACGAAACGCTTCGGTTCTTCGAATGGCGCGCCTGTCGAGACCAGCACCGGGCGTTTGACGGAACGAATCACGCGCTCGACATGGTGATCCAGATGAATCTTGGAGGCCCCGCTAGCACGGTAGTGCTCGCCCAGCACGAAAAGTCGCGCATCGGGCTCCATCTCCAGCACGGTATCGGGCAACTCGCCATGGCGCAGCCGCACATCGAGCCGCGCCACGCCGGCCGCTGCGGCGCGCTGGCGGGCATCAGCCAGCAGTTGCCGGCCGGCTTCCTGCGCCAGCTTGCCGCGTTGCGCATCCAGCGCGCTCAATTCAACGAGCAGCGCGTCCTGCGCGCCCAGCCCGATGGCGCCGCTGTAGTCGATGGTCAAGGGGCTGTCGGTGCGCTCCAGCACATGCAGCAGTTCCAGCGGCGCCTCCAGGCGCTGTGCGGACCAGGCGGCCCAGTCGATCACGGCGACGCTGTTGGCCAGGCCGTCAATGCAGGCATAAACCTTGTTCATGGGGTGTTCCTTTTGTCCAGTGAATGCGGATGATGCCGTCAGTGCATGAGTTTTTCAACCGCACCGGGTTTGTCGTGAATCGCAAAGCGGTCCATCAGGGTGGTACTGGCTTCATCGAGGCCCAGTACCTCCACTTCGGCGCCTTCGCGCTTGAACTTGAGCACCACCTTGTCCAGCGCGCCGACCGCCGTGATGTCCCAGAAATGGGCGTGGCTGACGTCGATGCGGACCTTTTGCACTGCTTCCCTGAAGTCAAAGCTGTTGATGAAGGTTTCCGACGAGGCAAAAAACACCTGGCCCACCACGCTGTAGCTGCGCAGGCGGCCTTCGGCATCCAGGCTGCGGTCGATGCGCAGCACCTTGCCAACCTTGTGCGCAAAGAAGATGCCGGACAGCAGCACACCGACAAACACGCCCTTGGCCAGATCGTGCGTGGCCACCGTGATCACCACGGTGGCCATCATCACAAGGCTTGAACTTGGCGGATGCTTGCGCAGGTTGCGGATCGAGTCCCAGCTGAAGGTGCCGATGCTGACCATGATCATCACCGCCACCAGCGCCGCCATCGGGATCTGTTTGACCCAGGGGCCCAGGAACACGATCAGGACCAGCAATCCAATGCCCGCCACCAGCGTGGACAGCCGCCCGCGACCGCCCGATTTCACGTTGATCACCGATTGCCCAATCATGGCGCAGCCGGCCATGCCACCGATGAAACCGGTGGCGATGTTGGCCACGCCCTGCCCCACGCACTCGCGGTTCTTGTTGCTGGGGGTGTCGGTCAGCTCGTCAACAATCGAAGCGGTCATCATCGATTCCAGCAAACCCACCACGGCCATCGTCGCGGCATACGGCAAGATGATCCTGAGCGTTTCCAGGGTCAAAGGCACATCGGGCAGCAAAAAGATCGGCAGGCTGTCAGGCAACTGGCCCATGTCGCCCACGGTGCGAATGTCCAGCTTGAGCAGCATCGCCACGCCGGTCAGCACGACGATGGTGACCAGCGGGGACGGCACGGCCCGGGTGATGTACGGGAAGCCGTAAATGATGGCCAGGCCGGCCGCCGTCATGGCATAAACCACCCAGCTCACGTCGGTCAGTTCGGGCAGTTGCGCCATGAAGATCAGGATGGCCAGCGCATTGACAAAGCCGGTAATGACCGAACGCGAGACAAAACGCATCAGCGCGCCCAACTTGAGCAGCCCGGCGACGATCTGCAGCACGCCGGTCAGCACGGTAGCGGCCAGCAGGTATTGCAAACCATGCTGCTTGACCAGCAGCACCATCACCAGCGCCATGGCCCCGGTGGCGGCCGAGATCATGCCGGGCCGGCCGCCGGTGAAGGCGATGATCACGGCGATGCTGAATGACGCATACAGGCCGACCTTGGGATCCACGCCGGCAATGATGGAAAAGGCGATGGCTTCGGGAATCAGGGCAAGCGCAACCACCAGGCCGGCCAGCAAGTCGCCCCGGACGTTGGAAAACCAGTCCTGGCGAATGGATGAATAGATTGTTTTCAATGAATAAAGACGGCGCCAGGCATGACCGGGCGGCCGTGAGTCAATGGTGAAATGGGGATTGAACAGGACCGCCGAAAAGGCCGTCTGACTCGGTGAACATTGGGGGGTGGGGGTGCCCGAAATGACGACTCAGGGCGGTGTCACAGAGCAAAAGTAGCCGCGTGGCAACTCGCTGCCCGGGAAGGAAACCCGGAAAGTGGACAGCGTACCAGGGACTCTTTGCATTGATGCATTTTACGCATGGAGCCGGCTTGCCAGCGCGGCAGCTTGCCGCCCGACCTGTCGACGCTGCACTTCAAAAGGCGTTTTTTCCGACAATGCCTTCATGCGCCTGCCCGGGGTCGGGGCGGCAACGCCGCAGGGCAAGTTACGGGCTGCCGGGCCGGGGAAGAGTTCGCGCCTTCGAGAGAGCGCGGGACAGGGCCGACACATTGTCATAACCCGAGACGCTGGCAGCTGCCTTGAGGCCCTGGCCCGACTGGACCGCACGTTGCGCCATCTGCAGCCGAAGCGTGCTCAGGTATTTGCCCGGCGGGCTGTTCATGGTGTTCCGAAAGCGCACGGCAAACGCGGTCCGTGACATGCCGGCGTGCTGCGCCATGGATTGCAGTGTCCAGTCCTTTTGCGGTGCGTCGTGCAGCGCCACCAGCGCGCTGGCAATGCGCGGATCGGCCAGCCCGCTGAACAGGCCACCGTGTTCGACAGGATGGGCGACCAGATGGCGCAGCAACCCGATAAAAACAATCTTGCCGGCGCAGTTGAGCAGCGCCTGCTGGCCGCAGCGCGGCTCGCTCGTCTCGCTGCGCAGCAACGCCAGCACATGCTGCAGCAAGCACTCTTCCTCTGCCAGCGGCACCACCCGGGGCTGGAAAAATTCAGCCAGCAGCAAGGACGCCACCGGCCCCTCCAGAAACACCCTGGCCGATAACAGCGGCACCTGCGCGCTGCTGTCGCTTGACATGAGGTCGTGTGCCTGGTCACCACGGCAGATCAAAAAGGCAGGTGCACTGGCTTGCAGGGCGCTGGCCGGCGCTGCGCCCGACTGCACCAGTTGCACCGTGCCGCTGCTGACGACATGCAGATGAAGCATGGGCACAGCGCTGGCTGCAAAGTGCAGAGGCGCTGCGCACGCTCCATGCGGCAACGCGGTTGACATTTCGACGCGCGGTGCCAAGCCGCGCAGCAGAGCGGAAAGGCGGTCGGGTTTGACAGGGACATTCATTTTTGTACGTAATGCAATGTTTTATGAACCAATTTTTGCATAGAGTACACAACAATACCCATTCCCAACCGTTCGCATCCATCAACCCAGGAAATCCTCATGCGCAACTCAGCCCTTTTGCCCCGTTACCCCGTGCCCGCCCTCAACGTGGCCCTCACGACAGGAGGCCGTTTTGTGCTGGGTGCGGACCCCGGTGACAAGTTTGACCTGCTGGTGTTCTACCGAGGCCTGCATTGCCCTGTTTGTGCCAAATACCTGCTGGAGCTGGAACGCCTGGCGCACGAGTTCGCTGCGCGCGGCGTGCAGGTGGTGGCCATCAGCAGCGACGACGAAGAGCGTGCCGGGCAGATGGCTGCCAAGGTCAGCGCCAGTGGCATGAAGCTGGGTTACGGCCTGAGCCTGCGCGCCGCCCGCGAGTGGGGTTTGTACCTAAGCGCCTCGCGGGGCAAGACGTCCATTGGCATTGACGAGCCTGACGTGTTCAGCGAGCCGGGTGTGTTTATCGTGCGACCGGATGGCACGCTGTATTACGGCGCGGTGCAGACCATGCCTTTTGCCCGGCCGCCGTTTCAGGACTTGCTGGGTGCGATTGACTTTGCCATCAGCAAGGACTACCCCGCTCGCGGCGAGTTCACGGGCGAGGTCTGAGCCTGGAAAGGATGCCTTTTAAGGGGGCACTGGCTGCGAACGGAAACCAGGACCGCAGGCTTTTTTTGCGCCCTCAGCTCAGCCACTTCTGAAAAAACTGCGCCTGACCCATGGCCGGATCAAGCTGATAGCCGGCAAAGCCGACGCGTTCATACAGGCGGATCGCGCGGGCGTTGCCGGCAAGCACTTCCAGCGTCAGCTTGCAGGCGCCGCGTTGACGGGAAATTTCCTCCACCAGCGCCAGCATCTGCTCGCCGACCCGCCGGCCCCGGTGGCCGGCCAGCACCGCCACATCGTGGACATTGACCAGCGGGCGACAGGCAAAAGTTGAAAAGCCTTCGATGCAGTTGATCAGGCCGACGGGCTGGTCGCCGCGCTCCCCGTCAAAGGCCAGCACGCTGAAGGCCTGCGGCAGCGCGGCGAGTTCTTTCACCAGATTGGCCTTGGCAAAGGCGCTCAGGGCTTCGCCGCCACCCGCCGGGTCCTGCGCATAGGCGTCGAGCAGATGGACCAGCGCGTCAGCGTGGACCGGGTTGCGGTAATCGGCCTGGCAGACATGCAGGCGGGGTGAAATCGATTCAGTGGAATGGGTCACGGATGGCTCTTTGGCAGAAACTGGGTACATGGATTTTAAGGACCGGCCAGCCGTCATCCGCACAAGCGCCCGCAGTGACTTTGTTACGGCTTTTGCTTTACCGGACATTTACCGGCCTATTTCCGTGACGACATCTTCGCCCGGGTGCTTGCTGGGATAATTATTCAGCGCCAACCCTGTCAATCGCCCCGGCCATTCGCCAGAGGCCGGACAGGGCGCCCTCCCCCTCCCTGTAGAAATGAAAATGCCGCCGCCAGCGTCCTGTCGCGGCATGCAAAAGGACCGCTGATGGATACCCGTGTCGACACCCCGCCCATCCACAGCAACACCCCTCCCGCCCAACGCATGAGCCGCCGCACACGCCTGCTCGGCAGCCTGCTGGCGCTGGCGTTGCTGGCCGGCACTGGCTGGCTGGCCTGGCACCTGACGCACCCCGACACGCCAGAAGCTGGCGCAGCGGGCGGCCGGCGCGGCGCACCCGCCACCACTGTCGGCGTGGCGACCGCCGAAAGCAGCCGCATCCCGGTCATCCTGGAAGCGCTGGGCACTGTCACGCCACAGGCCACCGTCCGGGTCCGGCCGCAGGTGTCGGGGGTGTTGGAAAAAGTACTGTTCAGGGAAGGCCAGTTGGTCCGCGCCGGCGAATTGCTGGCGACCATCGACCCGCGCCAGTTCGAGCTGGCGCTGATGCAGGCCAGCGGCCAGCGCCAGCGCGACGAGGCGCAATTGGCCAGCGCCCGCGTCACGCTGGCGCGCTTTCAGACGCTGCTGGCGCAGGACTCGATTGCGCGCCAGGAAGTCGATACCCAGGCCGCGCTGGTCAAGCAGCTCGAAGGCACGGTGATGATCGACAAGGCCAACGAGGGCGTTGCGCGACTGAACCTGGGCTATGCCCGCGTCGTCGCGCCCATCAGCGGCCGCGTCGGCCTGCGCACCGTCGATGTCGGCAATGTGGTCAGCAGTAGCGATGCTAACGGCATTGCGCTGATCACCCAGGTCAGCCCGATCGACGTGGTGTTTGCCGTTCCGCAGGACCGCGCGGGCGAGTTGCAGCAGTCTGCCGTGGCCGGCCGGGCGATGCAGGTCACGGCGCTCGACAGGACGCGTTCCAGCGCGCTGGACACTGGCGTGTTCGCTTCGCTGGACAACCAGGTCGATGTGCAGACCGGCACGGTCAAGGCCAAGGCGCGCTTTCCCAACGCCCAGCTGGCGCTGTTTCCGAGCCAGTTCGTCAATGTGCAGCTGGAACTGCGGACGATTGAAAACGCCGTCACAGTGCCGGTGGCGGCGCTGCGCCATGGCAATGCCGGCGACTATGTCTATGTGGTGAATGCGGCCGAGCGCACGGTCAGCCTGCGGCCGGTCCAGCGCGGCCAGGCCACGGCGGACAAGATACAGATTGCCTCGGGCCTGAAGGCGGGCGAGCAGGTCATCACCGAAGGCGCCGACCGGCTCAAGGACGGCGCGCCGGTGGTGCTGCCGGGCGACAGCCCCAGGGGCATGAACGGTGCAGGCGCCGGCAAGCGACAGCGTCCGGGCGCCCCGGCCGATGGTGCCAGGCCGGGTGCGTCAGCCGCAGACGACGGTGCAGCGCCAGCAACCCTGCCAGCTTCGGGCGCCGCCAGCGCACCACGCCGCCGCCGCGCCTCGCAAGCCGAGGGCGCATGAACCCGCGCGCGCCAGCCAATGCGTCGGGCGTTCCACGCGGCGATGCCGGACATCCGGGCAACCTTGACAATTCCGGACCTTCGGGCGACTTCGACGATTTCGGCGACAACAACGCGCACGCCTCGACACTGAGCCCGTCACGGCCCTTCATCATGCGGCCTGTCGCCACGGCGCTGTTGATGCTGGCCATCGTGCTGGCCGGGCTGGTCGGCTTCAGGCTGCTGCCGCTGTCGGCGCTGCCGCAGGTTGATTACCCGACCATCCAGGTGCAGACGCTGTATCCCGGCGCCAGCCCCGAAGTGATGGCGCAAACCGTCACCGCGCCGCTGGAGCGCCAGTTCGGCCAGATGGCAGGGCTGTCCCGCATGAGTTCGACCAGCACGGCGGGCGTGTCCATCGTCACCTTGCAGTTCGGCCTGGGGCTGGCGCTGGACGTGGCCGAGCAGCAGGTGCAGGCGGCCATCAACGCCGGCGGCTCGCTGCTGCCGGCCGACCTGCCTGCGCCGCCGGTGTATGCCAAGGTCAATCCGGCCGACGCGCCGGTGCTGACGCTGGCGATCACCTCAAGCACGCTGCCGCTGACCGAGGTGCAGAACATCGTCAACACCCGGCTGGCGCTGAAGATCAGCCAGGTGAACGGCGTCGGGCTGGTGGCGCTCAGCGGCGGCCAGCGACCGGCGGTGCGCATCCAGGCTGACACGCGGGCGCTGGCCTCGTATGGCCTCGGACTCGATGCGCTGCGCACAGCGATCAGCGCCGCCAACGCCAACGGCGCCAAGGGCAGCATCGATGGCCCGACACGCTCGTATTCGATCAATTCCAACGACCAGCTGCTGGCCGCCGAGGACTACCAGAAACTCATCATTGCCTACCGCAACGGCGCGGCGGTGCGCGTATCGGATGTGGCGCGGGTCGTGGAAAGCGCCGAGAACACGCAGCTTGGCGCCTGGGCCAGCATCGCCTGCACGCAGGATGCGTCGGCCGCCTCAAAAAATCAGGAAGATTGCCTTGGAACGCCCGGCAAGCGGCTGGTGCCCGCGATCATCTTGAATGTGCAGCGCCAGCCCGGCGCGAATGTGATTGCCACGGTGGACGCCATCAAGGCGCGCCTGCCCGAGTTGCAGGCCGGCCTGCCGACGCAGATGCGCGTCGATGTGCTGAGCGACCGCACCACCGGCATCCGGGCTTCGGTGCTGCATGTCGAGATCGAGTTGCTGCTGGCGGTGCTGATGGTGGTGCTGGTGATTTTTGCGTTCTTGCACAACCTGCGCGCGACGGTGATCGCCAGCCTGTCGGTGCCGATTTCGCTCATCGGCACCTGCGGCGCGATGTACCTGCTCGGCTACAGCCTGAACAACCTGAGCCTGATGGCGCTGACGATTGCCACCGGCTTCGTCGTCGATGACGCCATCGTGATGATCGAGAACATCTCGCGCTACATCGAGGAAGGCGAGTCGCCCATGCTGGCCGCGCTCAAGGGGGCGAAGCAGATCGGCTTCACCATCATCTCCCTGACCGTGTCGCTGATTGCCGTGCTGATTCCGCTGCTCTTCATGGGCGACGTGGTGGGCCGGCTGTTCCGCGAATTCGCCATCACGCTGGCCATCACGATTTTGATTTCGGCCGTCGTTTCCCTCACGCTGGTGCCGATGATGTCGGCCAGATGGCTAAAAGAAAAAGCCCCCACGCTCCCCGCTTCGCGTGGTTCGCTGCCCCCCGGGGGGGCCGCTGCGCCTGCGGTCTGGCAAAGCCAGTCCCGCGGCCCTGGCTGGGCTGGGGAGAGTGCCCCCACGCTCGGCGAGAGGCTGCAGCGCTTCTTCGATGGCGTAATAGTTCGCTACGACCAGTCGCTGACCTGGGTGCTCCGGCACCAGGGCGCCACGCTGGTGGTGGCGCTGGCCACGCTGGTGTTGACCGTGCTGCTGTATGTGCTGATTCCCAAGGGCCTGTTCCCGACACAGGACACCGGCCAGTTGCAGGCGCGCGTCGAAACCGCCCAGTCGGTGTCGTATGCACGCATGTCGGAGTTGCAGCAGGCAGCGGCGCGCGAGATGTTGCAGGACCCGGATGTGGAAGCGCTGAGTTCCTTCATCGGCGTCGATGCGGCGAACAACACCATGCTGCACACCGGCCGCATGCTGATCAACCTGAAAAAAGAGCGCATCGGCAGCCAGCAGGAAACCATGGACCGGCTGCGCCAGCGTGCCAGCCGGGTTGCCGGCGTGACGCTGTACCTGCAGCCGACGCAGGATTTGACGATTGACGCCGAAACCGGTCCGACGCAATTCCGCGTGTCGATGGAAGGCGCGAGCAACGCGGTGGTGGTGCAGTGGGCCAACCAACTGGCCGAGCGCATGGCGCAGTCCACCAGCCTGCGCAACGTGGTGTCGGACGCCGGTGCCCAGGGCACGGCGGCTTTCATCAACGTGGACCGCGACACGGCGTCGCGCCTGGGCATTGCTACCTCGACGATTGATGATGCGCTGTACAGCGCCTTCGGCCAGCGCATTGTCTCGACGATCTTCACCGAGACCAACCAGTACCGCGTGATCCTCGAAGCGCTGCCCGACGCGCGCGCCACGCCGGCTTCGCTGGGCAACCTGCCCCTGAAGACCGGCACGGGCACGACCACGCCGCTGTCGTCGATTGCCACCATCACCGAGCAAGCCGCGCCGCTGCAGATCACCCACGTTGCCCAGTACCCGGCAACGACGCTGGGTTTTGACACCGCGCCCGGCGTGTCGCTCGGAAAGGCTGTCGACGAGATCAGGCAGGCGGCCAAGGACATCGCCATGCCTTCCAGCGTCAGCCTGACCTTTCTGGGCGCGGCGGGAGCCTACCAGGCGTCGCTCTCAAACCAGCTGTGGCTGATTCTGGCGGCGGTGGTCTGTGTGTACATCGTGCTGGGCGTGCTGTATGAAAGCTATGTGCACCCGATGACGATTCTCTCGACGTTGCCGTCGGCGGGCGTCGGCGCGTTGCTGGCCCTGATGATCAGCGGGTCTGACCTGGGGGTGATCGGCATCATCGGCATCATCTTGCTGATCGGCATCGTGAAAAAGAACGCGATCATGATGATCGACTTTGCGATTGACGCCGAGCGCAATGAGGGCAAGTCGGCTCAGGAAGCGATTCACCAGGCGGCGCTGCTGCGCTTTCGGCCCATCCTGATGACGACGCTGGCGGCGCTGTTTGCGGCCGTTCCCCTGATGCTGGGGTTTGGTGATGGCGCTGAGTTGCGGCGGCCGCTGGGGCTGGCAATTTTTGGCGGCTTGATCGTCAGCCAGGTGTTGACGCTGTTCACGACGCCTGTGATTTACCTGGCGTTTGACCGGCTGGGGCGGCGGTTGGGGCGGAAGGAGCGGGTGGATGCTGCTGTTGCCTGATTTTTACGCTTTTTATTGCGCTTGCGCTTTTCCTGCTTGCGTAGGTAGCTATTTATTTGATAGTCGCTTTCGCTGCTTGCACCTGTTGGCCGGGGGTAGCCCGGCGGCTACTCACTTTTCTTTGCTTCGCCAAAGAAAAGTAAGCAAAAGAAAGGCGACCCGGCTGTCAGGGTCCCTGCGCTTCGCTTCGGGCAACCTGCGCTGCCCCGAAAAAACGGGGGTCGGCGCAAACTCGCTTCACTTCGTTACGCTCAAACAGCGCGCCGCCCTGATCCCGTTTTTTTGGGTCCTCACAGGCCCAGCCAGAACGGGACAGGCGGGGAATGAAGTCCGAACAGCCGAACAGCCAGACAGCCACCGTGCCCGGGCTTTGGTTCTGTGTGCTACAAATTCAATAGCTGCTTGCGCAAGCGGGATATGCGCTAGATTCACTTTTAATACAAAAAAAGAGCCTCACCTCGCCACCTCCATCCTCCTCCCCCTCTTACTCCTTCCCCCCTTGGGGGAAG
>NZ_JAAFGZ010000068.1 GCF_010365105.1 Polaromonas sp.
AGCAGATCAACCAGGCGATCACGCAGATGGACCAGGTGACGCAGCAAAACGCTGCGCTGGTGGAAGAAGCGGCAGCGGCGGCCGCTTCACTGCAAGAGCAGGCCGGCGGGCTCAGCCAGGTGGTCAGCGTGTTCCGGCTGGAAAACAGCCAGCAGTTCAACCATGTCGCTGCGCCGCAGCGCACGATCCCGGCCTCTCAGCGCAATGCGCCGACGCAGCCGCTTGCGGCCAAACGAACGATTGCCGCGCCGCAGCGCAAACAGTTGGCCGTGGCTGGCGCGCCGGGGGCGGGTGAGTGGGATGAGTTTTAACGCGGAAATTGCTTCATCAAGACCTTTTTTCGGCATGAGGATTTCACTCGTCATGAGCAGGTCGATAAAGCCAGCGATCAAACGCGGCATTTGAATTTTTAACGAAAGCGTCCATGAACGAAATCGACCAATACCTGAACCGGCATTACCAAAGAGCCGACCGGGTCATGTTGCCTATTGTGTGGCTGCTGTTTGTCATGTCGCTTGCTTTGTCAGGGTGGCATGACACCCTCAAGTGGGCGCTGTTGATTGGCCTGCCCGCCGCCCTGATTCCAACTGCCCTGATTTTTGCCTCGCCGGGTTCGCTGATGACGCGTTCATCCTTTGCAGCGGCGGTGATGATTTTTGCCGGACTGCATATTCATCAGGCAGCCGGCATGAGCGAGCTTCACTTTGGTATTTTTGTTTTGCTCGCAATCCTGCTGGTGTATCGCAGCTGGTTCGTGATTCTCGTCGCGGCCGCAGTCATTGCTCTGCACCATTTGAGTTTTAACTATCTCCAGCAGTGGGGCTATGACGTCGTGTGTTTTACCAAGCCCGGACTGGGGATTGTGCTCAGCCATGCTGCCTATGTGGTGGTCGAGGCGGCTGTGCTTTCGTATTTGTCCGTCTTGATGCACCGGGAAATAGTGCAATCGGCGGAACTGGACGTGCGGGTCACCGCGCTTGCTGCTGGCGGTAATGGCGACATAGACCTGTCAGCCCTGCCGGTAAAAGCGCAAAGCAAGAGTGCCAAAGACCTGGAAGCTGTCGTTGCTACCCTGCGTGCAACCGTCCTGAGTGTCCGCCAGGGCACCGACACCATCGCCACGGCGTCCAGCCAGATCGCTGCAGGCAACCAGGACCTGTCCAGCCGCACCGAGCAGCAGGCTTCT
>NZ_JAAFGZ010000055.1 GCF_010365105.1 Polaromonas sp.
ATCGGCGGCTGGTGGCCGGCGCGGGCCGCGCAAAAGCTGCCGCCGGCGCAAACCCTCAAAGGCCTGGGCCTGGCACCCGCTGCAGGTGCGGGCCGCTGGCTGAGTATTTTCCTGATCGCAGCCGGCGCCCTGCTGGCGATGCTGCCGCCGGTGTTCGGCATTCCGCTGGCGGCTTATGTGTCGGTGGCGCTTCTGCTGGTCGGCGGCATCACCGCCCTGCCCTGGCTGATCACGCTGCTGTATGACCGGCTCAGCCCGTGGGTGCAGCACCGCCTGCTGCCGCTGCTGGCGGTCGAGCGCGCACGTCGGGTGCGCGAGAGCGCGGCCGTGGCGGTCAGCGGCGTGGTCGCGTCGCTGAGCCTGGCCGTGGCGCTGACGGTGATGGTGGCGAGTTTTCGCGGCTCGGTCACGAACTGGCTGGACACGGTGCTGCCGGCCGACCTGTACGTGCGCTCCACGCTGAGCGCCTCGGCCAGCGACACCGCCTATTTTTCGCCCGTGTTTGTCACCGCGCTCGGCGGCCTGCCCGGCGTGGCGCGGGTCAGCACGCTGCGTACCCTGCCGCTGCTGCTTGATGCCGGAAAGCCCGCCGTCACGCTGATCTCGCGGCCCATCGACAAGCCGTCCAGCGACCTGCCGCTGGTCGGCGCAGCGCTCGCCGTGCCGGACGGGCAGATCGGCATTTACGTGAGCGAGGCCATGGTGGACCTGTACGGCGCGCGGCCGGGCAGCGTCTTTGCGCCGATTTCACAGGCTTTTAGTGCTTTTACGCAGGCAGGACGGGCGCAAGCAGCTACGGATTTAGTAGCAAACCAGAAATTCTTCGTGGCCGGCGTGTGGCGCGACTATGCGCGCCAGTTTGGCGCCATCACCATCGACCAGCGCGATTTCGAGCGCCTGAGCGGCGACGCACGGGTCAATGACCTGGCGTTGTGGATAGACGGCAGCGTGCCTGATGCCGAGGTGCAGCAGTCGATTCGCGCTCTGGCCGACCGCCAGTCGGGCGGCAGCGGCGCCTTGCTGGAAATGGCCTCGGTCAGCCAGATCCGCGCCACGTCGCTCAAGATTTTCGACCGCAGCTTTGCCGTGACCTACTGGCTGCAGGGCGTGGCGATTGCCATCGGCTTGTTCGGCGTGGCGGCCAGCTTCAGCGCGCAGGTGCTGGCGCGGCGCAAGGAGTTCGGCCTGCTCGCGCACCTGGGGCTGACGCGCCGGCAGATCCTGACCGTGGTGGCCGGCGAAGGCGCGGCCTGGACAGTGATTGGCGCACTGGCCGGGCTGGCGCTCGGCCTGGCGGTGTCGACCGTGCTGGTGTTTGTGGTGAACCCGCAAAGCTTTCACTGGACCATGGATTTGCAGGTTCCGTGGGCGCGGCTGTTGTTGCTGTGCGCGGCCGTGGTGGCAGCCGGCACGCTGACCGCCTGGCTGGCCGGGCGGGCGGCGGCCGGCAGGGATGCGGTGCTGGCGGTGAAGGAGGATTGGTAGGCGAATCAGCCAGCCCGGCGTGTGATGCGCCGGGCCGCCGGTGATGAACTGTTGCAGGCGGTCTGCCTGCAGCGCAAACAGGGCGCAGCCCTAGATTCCCAAGAGCTTCTTGGCGTCGCCCAGGGCCTTTTCAGACTCAGCATGCTTGCCCGCCTTGTGGAAGGCCTCGCCATCGGCGCGCAGCTTCTTGACGGTTGCCATGTCGGCGGCTGCAACCGACGGGTTGCTTGAAAGCTTGGCGTCGATCTCTTTCATGTGCGTGGGGCAGCTGTTGGCAAAGGCCAGTGACGAGGCTGTCAGGGCCACTGCGGCAATGATGCGTTTCATGGGAATCTCCACAATAAACGTCAAAAAATGTTGACGGGAAATACTATCAAATTGCAGCCAGGCAAGCGCATGTGTGGCTGCGTTAACCCTCAAGGCTCAAGCATCTGCATCGTCATATCCGCGCACGCGGTATCCAGACGCGTTTGAGCGTTTCAGCGCCTGTCGCTGGATTACCGCCTTCGCAGGAATGACGGTCGGGGTTTTGTATGTAGCCAAAGCCGGGCAAAGGGCCGCGCGAATGGATTTTTCAAGCATCCGGTCGCCTGATGCTGGAGTGCCGGCGAAAAAAAATCCATGCATACACGGTGATGTTGATGCCCAGCACCGTGGCAGCCAGCACGAACTGGATTTCACGCGTCAGGCCCGCCGGATAAATCACCGGCAGCAGATAGTGCTCGACAAAGCCGCCGGCATAACCCGACTGCCCGGCGCTGAGTCGAAAGCTGTTTTCGACAGAGGTCAGGGGGCACAGGCTTCCCGTCAGTTCCACATAAAAAGCCCAGGCCACCGCAGGCAGGTGAACCAGCAGCATCCACCGCCACCGCAGGGCCAGCAGCCCGCCGATGAGGGCAAACCCGATGAAGGCCAGGTGAAGCAGCAGGACGGCGTCGGCGGCCAGGCGAAAGTGCATCGCGGTTCACCAAGCGGAAGGCGCCTGCTGCCAGGAAAGATACGCCGGTAGCGCCGGCTCAGAGTTTGGGAAAGCGGATGCGGCTGACCATCAGCGAGCCCGACAGCGCGAACAGCAGCACCAGGGGATGCAGCGTGAAGCCGCCGAACGTCACCTGTCCGAACCACAGCGCATCCTGCAGCGCGCCTTGCCAGGCGGCGACCAGCATCACCATGACCAGCACCAGCGAGGTTGGAATGGGCGTTCCCTCAAAATACTTCACCTTGCCGCCGTCGCCCGTCAGCGACTCGGCCGTGACGTTGTAGCGTGCCAGCCGGGACACGCCGCAGGCGACGAAACCGGCCAGGATGATGCGGTCGTACAGACCCTGCATGCCGCAGCCGTAGGCAATCACCGCCGGCGCGACGCCGAAGGAGATGATGTCGGCCAGCGAATCAAGTTCGCGGCCCATGGCCGAGGTTTTTTGGCGCCAGCGGGCAATGCGTCCGTCAAGCACATCGAAAATCAGCGCGGCCACGACCAGTCCGCAGGCAAAGTAGACGTGCCTGACGTCGTTCACCTGGAGGTAGGTCATCATGGAAAACAAGGCGCCAATGCCGCAGATGGCATTGGCCAGCGTGAACCAGTCGGCCAGGTGGAATTCCCGGATCATGGCGAAAGGCTTGTTTATTTTTGGCAGGTTCATGCTTGACAAGCGTACCCGAGTTTTCAAAAAAATGAAGTCGTCCATCAGGACGGATTCATTGATGAACATGGCGTTTTCATGCGTCACAGCCGCCCGGCGACCACGCTCATTTAAAAAGCAGCAGGCTGACCCAATAGGCAAGGGCGGCCACGCAGGCCGAGGCCGGAATCGTCAGGACCCAGGCCCAGACAATGCTGCCCGCCACGCCCCAGCGCACAGCCGAGGCGCGCCGTGTCGAGCCCACGCCGACGATGGCGCCGGTGATGGTGTGCGTGGTCGAGACGGGAATGCCCAGCATGGTGGCCAGGAACAGCGTGATGGCGCCGCCGGTTTCAGCGCAAAAACCGCCCACCGGCCTGAGCTTGGTGATCTTCTGGCCCATGGTCTTGACGATGCGCCAGCCGCCGAACATGGTGCCCGCGGCAATCGCCGTGTAGCAGACCACAATCGTCCAGGTGGGCGGCATCGCGTCGGAGGCCGATGTGTAGCCGGTGGCAATCAGGAGCATCCAGATGATGCCGATGGTTTTTTGCGCATCGTTGCCGCCGTGGCCCAGGCTGTAGGCACCGGCAGAAACCAGCTGCAGCCGGCGAAACCAGCGGTCCACCTTGGACGGCGTGGTGCGCAGGAAGATCCAGGACACCGCCACCATCATCAGCGAGCCGAGCAGAAAACCCAGCAGCGGCGAAATGAAGATGAACGCCACCGTCTTGATGAGGCCACTCGCCACCAGGGAGCCGGTGCCGGACTTTGCCATCACCGCGCCCACGATGCCGCCAATCAGTGCGTGCGACGAACTGCTGGGAATCCCGAAGTACCAGGTCACCAGGTTCCAGGTGATGGCCCCCATCAGCGCCCCGAAGACGACGTGGGTATCCACGATGCCGGGCTGCACGATGCCCTTGCCAACCGTGGCGGCCACGCTCAGGTGAAAGATGAACAGCGCCAGCAGGTTGAAGACAGCAGCAAAGACGACAGCATGGCCGGGCTTGAGAACGCCGGTGGACACCACCGTGGCGATGGAATTGGCAGCGTCGTGAAAGCCGTTCATGAAGTCAAAGGCGATGGCCATGAAGACAAGCAGGGCCACGACCCAGAGAGCGGTCTGTGCAGTTTGCATGAGAAGGTCGGGTTCAGTCGCCGGGAATCAGGAATTTTCGAGGACGATGCCCTCGATCAGGTTGGCCGCGTCCTCGCACCGGTCGGTGATGGTTTCCAGCAGCTCGTACACTGCTTTCAGCTTGATGAGTTCACGCACATCGGGCTCTTCGCGAAACAGCCGGCTCATGGCCGAGCGCATCACATGGTCGGCGTCGGATTCGAGCTTGTCGATTTCGGCACAGGTCTTGAGCGTGGCCTCTGCTGTCGCGGCATCGCGGACCTTGCCGATCAGGGCGACGGCGTCCTTCAGGCGTTCGCAGCATTTCACGCTCAGGTCGGTCAGCCGGATGATGTCCTCGGTCATGTGGCGCACATCGTACAGCGCCATGGTCTCGGCCGAATCCTGGATCAGGTCGGCCACGTCGTCGAGCGTGTTGATCAGCTGGTGGATCTGGTCGCGGTCGATCGGCGTGATGAAGGTCTTGTGCAGCACACGGCTGACTTCATGGGTGATGCGGTCGGCGGCGCGCTCGGCTTCATCGACTTCACGGTGGTGCAGGTTGCGTTTTTCCACATCGCTGTAATTGGCCACCATCTTGGAAAAAGCATGGGCGGCTTCGACAATCCGGTTGGCATGCTGGTCGAACATCTCGAAAAAATTGCCTTCGCGCGGCAACAACTTGCTGAACAGCATGGGATATCCTCAAAAAATTAAGTCCGAAATATGACGGATTTGTGACTGCCGGGAGTTTAACCGCGATGACTTTGCTCTTCGGTTGACAGCAAGGTGAACTTTTTTCTGATGGATAACCCTGATGAATGCACGCTAGTTCGCATGTCAGTGCCAGTGCTAGCGCCGGAGCGCTCCAATCCAGGCCAGCCCTCGGTTGCAGCGAACCCCGCGCAATGGCTGGCACGGCCCTCTACTTCATGCGCTGCGAAAAATGAAATACACCGCCCCCACCATGCACAGTGCCGCCCACAGGTAGTCGAGCTTGAGCGGCTCGTGCAGGTAGAACACGGCAAACGGCACGAACACCGTCAGCGTGATCACCTCCTGCATGATCTTGAGCTGGCCGACGCTGAACCGGGTGAAGCCAATCCGGTTGCCGGGCACCTGCAGCAAATACTCGAACAGCGCAATGCACCAGCTGATCAGCGCGGCGATGTACCAGGGCGAAGCAGCGAGGTTCTTCAGGTGCCCGTACCAGGCAAAGGTCATGAACACATTGGACAGCAGCAACAGGCCGGCAGTCTGGGCCGACACCGGCAAGGCTTGCAGGGTAGACAGAAAAGGCATCAAAAAGTCTCCGCTCAGGGCCTCAGGCCGTGGGCCCGAGCAGCAACAGCACCAGCGTCAGGCTGACCAGCGCCAGGGCGGTCGAAACGGCCACGCTGGCGGTGATCAGTTCTTCGGCCACCTGGTAGCGCTGCGAAAACAGGAACACATTCGCGCCAATCGGCAGGCTGGCGGCCACCACCATCACCGTCATCGGCAGGCCGCCCACGCCCAGCAGGCGGCACAGGCCGAACACCAGCAGCGGATGCAGAAGATTCTTGACGCCTGCCAGCGCCAGCGCCGTGCGCCAGTGCTTGCCGACCGGGGTATTGGCCAGCGTCACGCCGACCAGCACCAGCGCCAGCGGGCCGAAAGCGCTGGCCAGCAGTTCCAGCGGCTTGTCGATGACCGCCGGAATCGCCCAGCCGGTCTGCGCAAACAGCAGGCCGGCCATGATGGGCAGCGGCACCGGATGCAGCAAGGCGTTGCGCAGCGCCAGCAGGACCGTCGCCAGCGGATGGCGCGCAACGCCGGCGAGGCTGCCGGCAGCGCCCTGCCTTTGCTCATGAACAACGGCCAGTTCCAGCACCACGGTGGCACTGGTCAGCAACACCAGCGAATGCACCGACACCAGCGTCAGGAGCGTGACCAGCCCGGCAGGCCCGTACATCAGGCCGATCAGCGCTATGCCGATCATCACCGTGTTGGAAAACGTGCCCGCCAGCGCCAACACAGCCGCGCGGCGGTTGAAGCCCTGCACCAGCAGCGTTCCGCCGAACAATATGACGACGGCCAGAAAATACGCAGCCACCGGTGTGAAGTCCAGCTGCTCGACATGCACGCGGCTCATGGTGCGAAACAGCAGCGCCGGCGTGAGCAGCAAAAACACCAGGTTCGACAAGTCCCGGATCGCCACGGGCCGGATCCAGCCAGCGCGGCCCGCCGCAAAACCCGAGGCAATCAGCAGCACCACCGGCAACAGGGACAACAACACCAGCGAATTCATCGCGGCCATCTTAGAGCGAAATTACCCAGTTTTTGATCGCATCGCGCAAGCCGCAGGACAGCTTTTTACTACTGAATTCATAGCTGCCTGCGCATACCAGGCTTGCGCAAGAGGCCTTTTTGGTATTAAAAATTCTTTGGCCAATCAAAACCCATGCGCTGGCGGCTGTGCTCTTTGGGCGGGATCAGGGCACCGGACCGGTAGCGCAGTCAGCGCAGACGCCGCGCACCGCGAAGTCCATGCTCAAGCCCTGGTAGCCCAGCGCCTTCAAGGCCGACAGCGCGGATTGCGCGGCGCGCTCCAGGTCGTCGGCATTGCCCGTCAGCGCGCCGTCCAGCGGGCTGTCGCGGTGGCAGCTCTGGCATTCGAAGTGCGGCATCGCCTGCACGCTGGCGGGCATCGCCTGGTAGCGGCGCACCCGGCTGGCATCGACCCGGCACAGCAGCAGGCCGACCTGCGTCAGCCGGTCGATCAGCCGGTACAGCGTGACGCGGTCCAGCGCCAGCGGGCCTTCGCCGCTGAGCGCGGTCTGCAGCTGCGCGTGGGTGTAGCTGGTGTCGGCATGCGCCAGCAGCCAGCCCAGCACCCGCCGCGCCGCTGCCGTGCGCCGCAGCCCGTGGGCCGACAGCAGCGCGTCGATGGGGTCGAGGACGCCTGATTCGGGAGGCTGGATGGATGCCATGGATGAACCTTCGCTGGATTATTTAATGCAACCAAGTTGCGTTACACTCTGTCGCTATCGTTATCGCAATCAAGTTGCATTATTACCGCAACCAGATGTTGGCCGTTTTTTTCTGGAACGACATGAAACCGCAAACCTTTTCTGCTTCCCGCACAGCCCGTCCACGCCGGCCCAGCGTGCTTGCCTGGCCCGCCTGGCTGCGGGTGCTGGCGGTACTGCCTGCCGTGGGGCTGCTGTGGCTGGCGGTGGCCTGGGCGCAAATGGGGGCCACGCCGTGGTAGCGCCAGGCCCGGTGGTGTTGCTGCGTAACCTGACAGTCAGCTACCGCCAGCACCCGGCGCTGCACCACATCAGCGGCAGCTTTGCTACGGGCTCGCTGACTGCCGTGGTCGGGCCGAATGGCGCGGGCAAAAGCACGCTGCTCAAAAGCATCGTCGGCCTGCTGCCGATTGAAGGCGGCCGCTCGGGCGGCGCGCTGACGGTGATGCCACCGCGCGAGCGCATCGCCTATCTGCCGCAAGTGGCGGACATCGACCGCAGCTTCCCCATCGACGTGCGCGACTGCGTGCTGCTCGGCTGCTGGGGAAGCGCCAGGGCCTGGGGCGTCGTGAACCGCGCCTTGCTTGGCCGGGTCGATGCCGCGCTGCTGGCCGTGGGGCTGGAAGGCTTTGAGCGCCGCACGATCGGCAGCCTGTCCAGCGGACAGCTGCAGCGCGTGATGTTTGCCCGCCTGCTGGTGCAGGACGCCGGGTTGATCCTGCTCGACGAGCCGTTCAACGCGGTCGATGCCAAAACCACCGCCGCCCTGTTGGGGCTGGTGCAGCAGTGGCACGGCCAGCGACGCACCGTGGTGGCGGTGCTGCACGACGATGCCATGGTGCGCCAGCATTTTCCGCAAACCGTGCTGCTGGCCCGCGAACTGGTCGGCTGGGGCGCCACCACCGAAGTGCTGACCGAGTCGAACCTGCGCCGCGCCCGCGCCATGGCCGAGGCCTGGGATGAAGCTGCCGGACTCTGCGGCGCCGACGCGATGGGCGCGCTGGGCAAGGAAACGCCTGGCGCAAAGAAAGCGTCTGCATGATCGCTTTGGGCGCCTGGTTATGGGACATGGCGCTTTCGCCGTTCGCCGAATTTGCGTTCATGCGCCGCGCGCTGGTCGCCACGCTGGCGCTGTCGCTCAGCGCCGCGCCGCTGGGCGTGTTTTTAACACTGCGGCGCATGAGCCTGCTGGGCGATGCGCTCAGCCATGCGGTGCTGCCGGGCGTGGCCATCGGCTTCATGCTCGGCGGCCTGTCGCTGACCGCCATGGCGCTGGGCGGCGTGGTGGCGGGCATGGGCGTGGCGGCGCTGGCCGGGCTGGTCACGCGTTTCACCACGCTGAAAGAAGACGCCAGCCTGGCAGCCATCTACCTGGTCGCGCTGGCGCTGGGCGTGACGCTGATCTCGGGCCACGGCACCCAGCTCGACCTGCTGCACATTTTGTTTGGCAGCGCGCTGGGCGTGGACACGCCGGGCCTCTTGATGGTGGCCGGCGTGGCCAGTGTCAGCGTGCTGCTGCTGGCGGCGATGTACCGCGGGCTGGTGCTGGAAAGCTTTGACCCGGTCTTTCTGGCATCGGCCGGGCGGCGCGGATGGCTGTGGCAGCAGGGCTTTTTGATGCTGGTCGTCATCAACCTGGTGGCCGGTTTCCAGACACTGGGCACGCTGATGGCGGTCGGGCTGATGATGCTGCCCGCCGTATCGAGCCGGCTGTGGCACGACACGCTGCCGGCGCAGCTGCTCAATGCCAGCGCGCAGGCGATGCTGGCCAGCGTGGCCGGGCTGCTGCTTTCCTACCACCTCGACACGCCCTCGGGGCCGACCATCATCGGCTGCGCCGGGGCGCTGTACTTCGCGTCGCTGCTGGTCGCGCCCGGCGGCTGGCTGCCGCGCTTCTGGAGCAGCCGGCACCGGATCGCCTGACGGCCTGCGGCTGGCCGGCTTTCTTGTTTTCGCTTTATCCACTCCCCCTGAAGGTCCACCATGAACCGTGTATTTCGCAAACTCCTGGCCGCAGGCATTGCAGGCGCCACCTTGCTGTCCAGCGCCAGCTTCGCGGCCGACAAGCTTCCGGTCGTGGCCAGCTTCAGCATCCTGGGCGACCTGGTGCGGGTGGTCGGCGGCGAACGCGTCAGCGTCACCACGCTGGTCGGACCCGACGAAGACGCCCATGTCTTCGAACCCAAGCCGGCCGATGCCAAAGCCATCGTGCAAAGCCGGCTGCTGGTCGTCAACGGGCTGGGCTTTGAGCCCTGGGCACAGAAACTGGCGAAGTCTGCCGGTTACAAGGGCGCGACTGTGGTGGCATCCAAAGGCGTGAAGCCGCGCGCCATGGCCGGAGAAGCCGGCCATGGCGACAAAGGCCATGCGCATGCCGAAAACGACCCCCACGCCTGGCAAAACCCCGGCAACGTCGTCGTGTATGCCCGCAACATCTCGGCTGCGCTGAGCCAGGCCGACCCGGCCGGCAGCCCCGTTTACCAGGCCAATACCGACGCTTACGTGAAGGAATTGCAGGCGCTTGATGCGTGGGCCGGGGCGCAGTTCGCGTCTATTGCAGCAGACAGGCGCAAGGTCATCACCTCGCACGATGCCTTTGGCTATTTTGGCGCGCATTACGGTATCCGCTTTCTGGCCCCCCAGGGCGTTTCCACCGATGCCGAGCCCAGCGCCAAAAACGTTGCCCAGCTGATCCGCCAGATCCAGCGCGAAAAAATCAGCGCCGTTTTCGTCGAGAACATGAGCAACCCCAAACTGCTGGCACAGATCAGCAAGGACGCCGGCGTGGGCGTCGGGCAGGCGCTGTATGTCGATGCGCTGTCAGCGGCGGGCGGACCTGCGGACAGTTACCTGAAGCTGATGCGCCACAACGTCACGCAGCTGGCGGCGGGAATGAAGCTGAACTGACGACGGGCCAGGCCAGGCGAGTGTGGCCTGTCCAGCGTCGGCAGACATGACGGGCGACTGCGCTGCAGCCACTGCAACCACTTGCTCTTATATTAATAGCTGCAAGTGACCTTTCTGCTTGCGGAAATGGCAAAATTCATGCAAAAAACGGGTTGCACCCCATGGCCGTTGCAGCTGCGTGGCGTCATGGCATGCAGCCGTCAGCCGCGACTGTCGGCCGCTTCGCTGAATCCAGCAGGCGAGTGAGCGCGTAAAGTTCACAGGTGCCTGTACATCTATGCTATGCCTTCAAGTATGCAGTCACCCGGCCGCCGGCACTTTTGCAGGCATACCCCTCACCTCAGGAAGACCCCGATGATTCAAAACTTGAACCCAGCGCCAGCCTCCCCGCGCTCCAGACTGCGCAAGCAGCATGTGGCAGGGCTTTTGCTGCTGTGCTTTGCGGCAGCAGCGAATGCGCATTCGGGTGAAGGCGTGGCGGGCGGTTTCATCTCGGGTTTCATGCATCCGCTGTCTGGCCTTGACCATTTGCTTGCCATGGTTGCCGTGGGCATCTGGGGCGCCACCCTGGGCCGGCCGCTGGTCTGGGCCTTGCCGGTGGCGTTTCCCATGCTGATGGTGGTCGGCGGCGTACTGGGCATTGCCCAGGTGCCACTGCCATATGTCGAAATCGGCATCGCGGTTTCAGTGGTCGTGCTGGGACTGTCGATTGCCGCCGCATGGCGCGCGCCTGTGGCCATTGCCGTGGCCATCGTGGCGGTGTTTGGCGTGTTTCACGGTTACGCGCACGGCACCGAATTGCCCGAAACCGCCTCGCCGGCTGCATTCGCCGCGGGTTTCGTCATTTCGACCGGCCTGTTGCACCTGGCGGGCATCGCCATCGGCCTGGTGAAAGCGCTGCCGCGTGGCGCACAGGCCCTGCGCGCTGGCGGCGGCCTGATCGCGGCCACCGGCGTGTGGATTCTGGCAGGCATGCCCGGTGTTGCCTAAGCCCTTCATCAGCGCCTTGCTGGGGGGTGCGGCGCTTTCAGGCTCTGCCAGCGCATGGGCGCATGGAAACTTTGGCGCCGACACCTCGATCTGGACGGCCAGCGCGCACCTTTTCACGTCGCCGCTGTCATTGGCTGCCTTGATTGGACTGGCGCTGGTGCTTTTTGGCATCCGCGAACCCTTGTCGGTGCTGGCTGCGGCACTGGCTGCGGCAGCAGCGGTTGTGGCTTGCGCGCTGTCCACGCAGATTCCGGCCGTGGTGGCGCCGGCAGCGGTGGTGGTCATTGGCCTCAGCGCCGTCGCTGGCTGGCGCCCCTCGGCGGCTTTTTCGTTGTTGCTGGCCTTGCTGGCCGGGCTGGCCGCCGGGTCTGCAGCCGACCTGGAGCAGCCGCGCTGGCAGGAGCTGACCGGCATGGCGGTCACGGTGATGGTCTGCGCTTTCTGGCTGCTGGCGGTGACGGACAACCTGAACCGCAGCGGCCGCCTCCAGGCGCTGATTCCCCTCGCCCGGCGGGTTCTGGGCTCCTGGGTTGCCGCCATTGCACTGCTGCTCGGCGCGCTGGCGGTGGTAGGCAAACACGCCTGAGACGGCGCCGGTGTGGTAAGCGGCGCGCGCCAGCCCGCTGTTTGCGCTATGTCAACCCGGACAGCGCAGGCATGGCTAAAGTTGAGGCGAGTCCATGACCCTTTGCACCTAATTCTGGAGTTCTTGCCGCCTCAAGGGCCAGCAGACAGCAAGAATTGCAATGCAACGACGACTGCCCAAAGGAGTGATCACATGCCGAGCTGTCTGAAAGACTTTGCGACCACCAGGGTCGCCGTGGCAGAACCGGAAACCACCGCACTTGCCGTGGCACAGCTGATGCGCAAGCACCATGTGGGCGCGCTTGTCGTTGTCGATGCACTGGAAAAAAGCCGCCCGCTGGGCATCGTTACCGACCGGGACCTGGTGCTGGCGCTGATGGCCGAAGGACTGGACCCGGAAGTGTTCACGGCCGGTGACATCATGTCGGTCGAACTGGTCGTCGCCAGACCCGAGATGGATGCCATGGATGCAGTGCAGCTAATGCGCACCAGGCGCCTGCGCCGCCTCGTGCTCGTGGATGATGAGGGCCGACTGGTGGGCATCGTCACCATGGAAGATATCCTGCAGATGCTGACGCGCGAGCTTGCCGGCCTGACCGCAGGCGTCATTGGCGCTCGGGACCGGGAGTTCGAGCAGCGTGCCCGATAGAGGCGCAGGCTGCAGCGCACCCGAAGCCAGTCATCGTCATTCATTTTCAGCTTGAAGGAAAGCACCCCCATGGCTAAAAACTCTTTCATCATTGTCATGCTCGCGTGCCTGGGCAACTGGGGGTTTGCACAAGCCCAGACACCGACCGTTCCTTCGCGCGGCGAACTGCTGTATTCCACGCATTGCATCGCCTGCCACACTACCCAGCTTCATTGGCGAGACAAGCAGCTCGCGCAGAATTGGGTTGGTCTCAAGGCAGAAGTGCGCCGCTGGCAAGGCACTTCCGGGCTCGGCTGGAGTGAGGAAGATGTCACCGATGTCGCCATGTACCTCAATACCTCGTTCTATCAATTTCCCGTAGCGGATACAGGGCGGATTTCCATGATGAAATAAGCCGGACCACCAGCGCTACTGCGTGCAGAACCGGTGGAGCGCGAAATTTTGCGGCCGGTGGACGTGATCGACGGTAATCATGCAGGCAGCAGCTCCTGACGGGAGAGGGCCAGGAGTGGTTTCATGTTGTCCAGTGCCCTGCGGTTAGCGCTCCTGCCGAGGGTGCCGTGGAAACTTTTCTCATGACGTAAGAAAGGTCCTTTGCGCCATATCCGCCGGCACAAGAAGCTATATATTCGAGCCACTTGCACAATCCAGAAAGTGGTGAATTAGTGGCTTTGCGAAGATGCAAATTTGAGAGGTGAAAGAGTAGGCGCAGCCACTGGG
>NZ_JAAFGZ010000056.1 GCF_010365105.1 Polaromonas sp.
GCTACTGCCCGGCCGGGGTGTACGAGTACGTGAAAAACCCGGACAACACCGACCGGCTGCAGATCAACGCGCAGAACTGCGTGCACTGCAAGACCTGCGACATCAAGGACCCGACGCAAAACATCGTCTGGGTCACGCCCGAAGGCGGCGGTGGGCCCAACTACAGCGGCATGTAAGGCTGTAGTGGACGGAACTTGGGCGGTTTGAACCGATCCTGAATCCGGACCCTCCTGCATCCCAAGCAAGCACCCCGGTTTTCCCGGGGTTTTTCTTTGTAAGACCTCCATAATAAAACTGCACAAGTGCAGCTTTATGTTTCGCAAAACTTGCGATTCATATCCTGAAATAAGTTCGTGGGTCATTCGGACTATTGCAGATTGAAGGCTCGGCAAACAAAATTCAGCTTGTTCAAGTAATGGGAAATTCATGTGCAGAGCACCGTGTTCGATCGTAATTTTGGCCACCCTGCTCGGCGCATCATCCTCTGTGCCAGCGCACAAGGTGGCTGATGCCAGCATGGCACCCTCTACGGTTGCCAGCTTCAACAGGCCATCCAGCCTTGAGCACTTGCGTACCGACAAGGCAGCCAGATCGAACACGGTATTGACTCCCAGACAAAATCCGGCCTCAAGCCCGATTATTTCCTCAGCCTATCGGGACCAAGATCGCACCACGCCCGGCCCAGCGACCGACTCCGCCGCAAGCCAGACCACACACGTTAATTCGAAATGGCGCTTCCTGGCTGCACTGCTGGGCACCTTGGGCATCATCGGTACCATTGCCGTTCGGCGCCGCAAACCAGGAAAGCCCTGGGCATGAGCGGGCTCGGCGAGTCTGGCGTGACTGCGGTCAAATGGAGCGCCATCTCAACACTGGCGCGCTTTGTACTTCAGCTCGTCGCCCAGGTCATCCTGGCCAGAACGCTGGGTCCGGAGATATTCGGCATTTTTGCCATCGGTATGGTCGTGCTGACCTTTGCCACTTTCTTTTCAGGATTCGGCTTTAGCTGGAGCCTGCTCCAGCGGACCACGCTGTGTGACGAGGATGTGCGTTTTGCCTGGACATGGCAACTGGTCGTCGGTCTGGTCACCATGCTGGGTGTCTATTTTCTGGCGCCAACACTTTCCACTTACTTCAGGGAGCCCAGGGCCCAATCGGTTATAGAGTGGCTTTCGATTGCCTGCCTGCTTTCCGCCGCTGCCGCGCCTGCCACTTACCTGCTGCAGCGTGACCTTAACTTTCGGGCTGGCGGACTGATCCAGGTAGGCAGCTACATGGCGGGCTATGTCGCCGTCGGCGTACCGATGGCAATGCTGGGCTGGGGCGCCACTTCGCTGGTGGCTGCCTGGCTGGTTCAGGCAGCTGTGGTTCTTGTGGCGAGTTATGCCGTGAAGCCTCATGCGGTACGCCCTCTCTTCTGGTATGCCGATGCGGCCTCTGCTGTAGGTACAGGCCGGGCGGTATTCCTGACCAATATCGTTAACTGGATGCTGAACAACCTGGATCGGGTGATGATCGGCCGCATGCTGAATGCGCAGGCATTGGGTCTGTACAACGTAGCCTATAACCTTGCAGCGATGCCCAACAACCTGCTGCTGGGCGCGTTGCAACCTGCATTTCTGGCAGCGGGCGCACGCCTGCAAGGAGAACTTGAGCGACTGGGCCGTGCCTATTTCCAGATGCTCGCGACGATTTTCGTACTGGTGTTTCCGGTCTTCGTGTTTCTGGCGCTCGTGTCGATCGACTTGGTACACCTGCTGTACGGAGCGAAATGGGGTGATGCCGGGTCAGTCTTGCGCATCCTGTTCCTGAGCATGCCAGCCTATGTAATCTGGGGTCTTTCCACACCGGTTCTCTGGAACACAGGTCGCAAGTACTACGAGTCGGTGTTGCAATTGCCCATTCTTGCCGTCGGCGCGCTGGGGTTTTACTTCTATGCAGATCAGGGAATTCAAGCCGCTGCGACTGTTGCAGCCCTGGTGCTGGTACTGCGTGCATTGGTGATCGGCACGACTGCGTTTCGGGTGCTCAAGTTGAGCTGGATTGAATTGCTGCCCAATGTGGGGCGCGGAATGCTTCTCTGTGCCTTGTGCGCCATTGGTGTCAAGACAGGTCAGGCAGCTGTATCGGGTTACGAAATGCCTTTGCTGTCACTGGCAGCCAGCACGCTCATGGCCGTATGCATCCTGGCATTGCTGCTGCTTGTTCGTCCACAGTTACTGGGCGTTCAATGCGCAACCATGGTGCTCAGGTTTTTTCCAGGGCTGGCTCAGTTGTTGAGCCGGGCTGGTCCGATCATGCAGCGGGGTCCAGCCATTGACCCTGCAGGCGAACAGCGTCTTTGAGGCCCGCCCCAATGCAAGAAACCATTTCTCTCTTTATTCTCGTCGCGGGCGCCATCCTGGCTGCATTGGCGGCTACCACCGTCATGGCCGGTACAGTCCAACTGACGTCTCGTCGCTCCCATGGTTACCTGCACCTGATTTTTTATGCAATGGTCGTGATGGTGGCGCTCAGTACATTTTTATCAGGACGGGATCTGTCTTTAGTCAACTTGAATCTGGAGACAGGTCCCGAAATGCCGCGACATCCCGTCATGCGATGGACACAGCCGCTGCTTTCACTGTTGATGCTCACGGTTGCAGGCGAACGAATCCTCAGCTATTGGCTGCGACGAGAAAAAACTGTACATGCGCCTTTGGCGCTGCTGTTGAGCTACATCGTTTTCTGGCTGGGTACGGTGGCAGCACCTGCATTTTTGGGGGCACATCCCAATGTAAGTCACGATTACGCCTACCCTCTGGTCATTGGAATTGCAGCAGTATTGGTAACGGGCGTTGAGCGCAACATGGCATTCAAGGCTGCGCGGGATGTGCTGTTTTTGTTCATGGTGGCAAGCTTGCTGCTAATTCCGTTCAAGACAGGCATGGTGCTGGAAACCACTTATACGCAGGGCTTGATGCCTGGCGTGCCGCGCCTGGCTGGACTGGCAGCGCACGCGATATCCATGGCGATTTTGTCCCAACTCGGATTGATATGCCTGTTGACGATTCCTTATGAAAAGAAGTGGCTGAACCGGCTTGCTTGGGGAGTAGGACTGACAGTTCTTTTTCTGGCCCAGTCCAAAACTACCTGGATTGCTTTTGTCTTAAGCTGTATCTGCTTTTTTGCCGTACGGCAAGGTCCGGCATTCTTGCGCCGTGTCGGTGACCCGGTTCGACCGGAATTCGGTATTGCTTCCATTTTGATGGCGATGCTGGCCGTTCTGGCTGTGGGACTGGTGTTGATGCTTGGCGACCCGGGGACTCGTATCAACATCTTCTTCAATAGTGCCGAAGGCGCGCAGCTTGCGTCATTGACGGGACGGGACAAGATATGGGCTATTGCCTATGACGAATGGCAACGCAATCCAATATTCGGTTATGGCCCCTTGATCTGGGAAACTGATTTCCGGATCAGCATTGGCATGCCCAATGCAACACATGCGCACAACCAGTTCATGGATACCTTGTCGCGCTCGGGCATCGTGGGTGCGACGGCACTGTTGATTTATGCATTGGTATTGATGGTTATGTCAGTGCGTTATGCACGTGAAAGCAAAGGTCTGACGTTGGCACTGTTTGTTTTGCTGGCCATGCGTTCCGTCAGCGAGGTTCCACTTTCCCTATTTGGCTATGGCCCTGAATTTATTGCCCACCTTCTTTTGCTGATGGCGCTTGCAGCGAGCGTCAATGACGTTCGTCTCCGAACATCACAGGCGATCCAGGGACAGAAGTACTCTGGTGCATTTTCAAAATATCCTCCAGCAGGAAAACCACTGAGTGCTGCAAGGACACGTGCATGAAGTTTTCGGTTGTGATTCCGCTTTACAACAAGGCGTCCTATATCTGCTGCACAGTTCAGTCGGTACTGGCCCAGTCATTTACCGATTTTGAAGTGATTGTGGTTGATGACGGCTCCAGTGATGGCGGAGCTGAATTGGTCAAGGCCATGAGCGACCCGCGTATTCACGTGGTGCATCAGGATAATGCAGGTGTTTCGGCAGCCAGGAACCGGGGCATTGACCTGGCGCGAGGCGAATGGATAGCGTTTCTTGATGCCGATGACTGGCATCATCCTCACCACCTGGAATGTCTGCTGAATACCCAAAAAGCATGGCCGGATGCAGATGCAGTGGCCACCGATTTCATCCTGGTTGCTGATACCCAAGGGCCTTGGCCGCCATTTTGGCCGAGTTGTACAGAGGTTACAAAGGTGGAACTCATCACGGACTTGCCGCGTCGGTGGATGATCGGGCCATCGCTTTGCTGCAGTTCCGCGGCTGTGCGAAGACAGCGTCTGCAGCAGATGCAGCCATGCTTTCCGCCTGGCGAATTTCAGGCTGAAGACCTTGACTTCTGGTTCCGTCTGGGTGAGCAGACTCCAATCGCCTTGGCACATGCGCCACTTGTGGCGTATCGCATCGATGTCGATGGAAGCCTGTCAGACCGCAACAGGGTGATCAAAGTACCCCGCTCCCTTGAACGTATGGAGGCTCGTGCCGTGTCGGGAGCGATGACAACGGCACAACGCCGATCGGCCTTGTGGTTTATTGCGCAGCACAAGTTAACGCTGGCCCGTCTTTCACTCGCTTCTGGAAAACGCGTTCAGGGCCTGAAATGGTTATTCAGGGGGCATCGTGCTGTCACCAGCACACGTTGGTGGTTGACAGCCGCGATGGCTTGTTTCTGTCCGCAAGTGCTGGTGACAAGTTGGGAGCAGTGGCGCACAAGACGAAAGTACCTTCACGCCAACATCACGGATGTTGGGCACTGATATGAAACCTGAAAATTTCTCCAGCAACGCTCCGGCAACGGACTGCAGGGTTTCGATCATCATCAAGTCGCTGAATGAAGAAAAGCGGATTTCAGCCGCCATAGAGAGCGCATTGCATGCAGTTCTCAGGGTGGGCGGCGAAGTCATTCTGGCGGATTCATGCTCGACTGACAAAACAATTGAGCTGGCCCTGGCGTATCCCATACGCATTGTGAAGTTAGCCAATGCGAAAGATCGCTGCTGCGGTGTCGGCCCGCAGCTAGGCTACCAACATTCGCACGGAGAGTTCGTTTATCTCCTCGACGGCGACATGCAGATGCTTGAAGGTTTTCTTGAGGTAGCACTGGACTTCATGCGGGCGCATCCCGATATTGCCGGTGTGGGTGGCCGGTTGGTCGAACTCAACACGGAAAGCCTTGAATACATTGCCCGCAGCGCACAGGCGCGCGCCCACGTGAAACCTGGCGCTGTGGACCGGCTCGACGGTGGCGGGCTGTACCGACGTACCGCCATCGAGGCGGCAGGATACTTTTCTGACCGCAACCTGCACAGCTATGAAGAGTTCGACTTGGCCATTCGGCTGCGCAGCCTGGGCTGGAAACTCTGGCGCATTCCCCTGGACGTTGTGCATCACAGGGGACATGATTCACCACCCTATCGCTTGCTCATGCGGCGCTGGGAGACCCGCTACCTTTGGGGTCTGGGTGAACTGATCAGGGCTTCAGCGGGTCAGCTTCGCCTGAAAATGGTGCTCCAAGGGCTTCGCGAACTTTGGATTTACCTGGGTATCCTTGGATGGTGGGCGTTATTGCTCAGCATTGCGTTCTGGCCATTTTCTGGAATCACACGGTTCACATTTTTTGGCGCGTCACTGGCAGCGCCGCTTGTCCTGATGATCTGGCGCAAGCGTTCATTCTCCAAGGCACTTTATAGCGTGGTTTCGTGGTGCTTTAACGCTGCAGGGCTGATGCGTGGGGTTCTTCGGCCGCAGCGCCCTGCCAACGTAGCTATACCGAGCCTGATTATCAGGGAGCCACACGGCTTGCCATCTCTTTCAACGCCAGTTCTTCCGCACTAAAGCGGCACTTTTAATCACCAGGGCCGTGCATGCCTGCCAAGCAATTCATTGGTATTCAAATACTTAGATTTGTCGCAGCCATGCTGGTCGTGGTAATGCACACCACCGAAGCAATCTCGGTTCGAATCACCGGTGCGGGGCCGGATCATTATTGGACAGGCGGTGCTATTGGGGTGGACATCTTTTTTGTCATCAGCGGTTTTGTCATGGCCATGTCAACTGCCAAATCGCCTTCAGGCAACCAAACACACTTGCAAGCTGCGTGGATTTTCTTGAAGCGACGCTTTCTGCGAGTTGCTCCCCTCTACTGGTTTTATACGCTGATAAAGACAGCCCTAGTACTGATATTGCCGAGCCTTGCATTGAGGTCTTCAATTGATGCCGAGCATCTTTTAGCTTCCATGCTTTTCATTCCTGTCATCAGCCCGTGGGGGCTTGTTCAGCCAACACTGCCTGTAGGCTGGACACTGAATTTCGAAATGCTGTTTTATCTGGTGTTCGCCATCGGAATTGCATGGGGAGTTGCGCGCATCAAGTTTTGTTTTCTTGTCTTCTTGCTGATCTTTGTGGCGGCGCAACTGTTTCCAGAGTCGGTTGCCTTGAATTTTTACGGCAGGACTCTGCTTTTTGAGTTCATCCTCGGCATGGGTATTGCGCATGTGTGCTTGAACTACCCTCCTGTGTCTCCAAAATTAGGCCTGCTCGGGGCGGTGATCGGAACCATGCTGTTAATAGGATTCAACTGGGGCGATCAAGTACACAGTTTTTCAACATGGGAAATCGGAGCAGGTTTCATGGTGCTTGCCGCTGTTTGGCTGGAACCATGGGTTGCACGCCTTCGGCTTGCATCGCGGTTGTCTTTTCTGGGCGACTCTTCTTATTCGATTTACCTTTCGCACACCTTTGTGGTTCCATTCGGCGTATTGATGTTGAAGAAGCTGGGCTTTCAGGAAAGCTTGCTCATTGTCCCGATCATCTTCCTGGCCGTGATTGCAGCGGGCTGCCTGTCCTATGTATTGATCGAAACACCACTGATTAATTTTTTCAAACGGGCATTTTTTAAAAGACCAGGTTTTTCTTTATAAGGCGCCAAAGCAAAGATGCAAACGGAATCAATGGAACGAGTGGTTTTGCGCAAAAAGACGGGCAATTACATTTATATTGCCTGTCCCTG
The DNA here is from genome assembly GCF_010365105.1 of Polaromonas sp. GTDB lineage: Bacteria > Pseudomonadota > Gammaproteobacteria > Burkholderiales > Burkholderiaceae_C > Polaromonas. Next base: position 7,068 of record NZ_JAAFGZ010000056.1, read on the forward strand.
GACGCCCAAGGGAGGAGGCATGTTCAAGGTCGCTGATTATCTGATTCAAGCGCAGGTCCATAGCGATCCTGATGCGGCTGCATTGCGGCCTCTCGACACGCGCGGAGGGGGAAATGCGCTTTACTCTTTCTGGGTTCTTTCTACAGCTCTGGTGAAACTGGTGCGTGGTCGCCTTAACGGACAGTTGGCGGGGGTTCATGTCAACATGGCCGAGCGCCTGAGCCTGTTTCGAAAAAGTACGGTGGTGGTGATCTGCCGAGCGCTTGGCATCCCGGTAGTGCTGCACCTTCATGCCGCGCAACTGCCCAACTTCTACCGTAAGTTGCCAGGTCCGTTGCAGGGTCTGACACGCTGGGTGTTTTCGCTTCCTGAAACTTGCCTGGTGCTCGGTGGTGAAGCGCATCGCTTCGTAACCCGGGAGTTGCGAGTCCCCGGGAATCGCGTGGAGATCGTTATCAATGGAGTTCCTGAGCCCACCCACGATAGGCGCAACGCTGGAGATAGCCCGTTGCAGCGGATACTTTTTCTGGGTAATTTATCAGAGCGCAAGGGTGTGTCAGACCTTTTGCAGGCGCTCGCCTTGCCCGGATTTGACATTGACCGGCTTGAGGTCACGATTGCTGGCGGAGGCGATATTGCGGCTTACCAGGCAACTGCGCTTGAGCTTGGCATTGACGGTTTTATATGTTTTGCTGGCTGGTCGGATCAGCCTCAGGTTTCGAAATTGATGGCGCAAACCGATGTGCTGGTCTTGCCGTCCTATGACGAGGGTTTGCCTCTGGTGATCCTTGAAGCGCTGGCCAATGGCGTAGCTGTTGTGTGTACACCGGTGGGTGAAATTTCGGCCGTATTAAGTGATGGCGTGAATGCCTGCTTTGTTCAACCCGGCGATGCCGCAGGGATTGCAGCAGGGTTGCAGCGTGTCCTCAATAACCCGGCATTCAGGCAGACGCTTGAAAAAAATGGACGCAGGCTTTATGAAGAAAGGTTTTCCTTCAACCAATTTTTTATCAGACTGGCAGGAATTCATCAACGCCACTTTGGCACGGCAGGTCATGCGCTGACAGACAGCACATTGACTAAAAAGGAAACCCTGTGATCGACAATGCCGACAGCATTCCCAACGGGACATGCCTTGAGGCTGACGTCTGCGTTATAGGCGCTGGTCCTGCAGGGATTGCGCTTGCGCTGGACCTTTCAGAGCGCGGATTTTCAGTCCTGATGCTGGAGTCAGGTTTCATGAAAGAAGACAGCACAACACAGCGTCTTTACGAGGGTGAGGTCGCGGATTCAAGGCTCCACAGTCCGCCTGACAAATACCGTCAGCGCCGTTTCGGCGGCTCCAGCGCCATTTGGGGGGGGCGTTGCATGCCCTTCGATCCTCTGGACTTTGAAACCCGCAACCATGTGCCCCACAGCGGATGGCCCATCTCTTATGAAGACTTGCTGCCTTACTACGCCCGTGCCAATGAGTTGTCGGAAGCAGGCCGCTTCAGCTACCTTGCAGAAGACGCGCTCGGACGCCATGCGCTGCCACTCATTCGGGGTTTTGAAAGCCAGCGCGTTCTTACCAATGGACTGGAGCGCTTTTCGTGCCCGACCCACTTCGGTAGCCGTTACGCGAAACAGCTGCGACTGGCACCTCATGTCAAGGTTTTGCTGGGCGCCAATTGCACAGGGATTCGCCTTGTGCCAGATGGCAATGCAGTTCGCACTATCGACGTGACCACACTTGCAGGCACTCGCTTTTCGACATCATGCCGAGCCACCGTTCTGGCCGTGGGGGGCCTTGAAACGGCCCGGCTCTTGTTGGCTTCGCGTGACGTGTCACCGGAAGGAGTCGGCAATTTTCATGACGTGGTAGGCCGTTACTATATGTGCCACATTGCGGGCAATGTTGGCCGGCTCACAATCCAGGGACCGACTGAAAATGTGAGGCATGGCTATGAGTTGGCGCCTGAAGGAGTCTATTGCCGTCGCAGACTGGCAGTGGCGCCTGTCGAACAGCGACGTCTGGGACTGGCCAATGCGGTGGCACGACTTCATTTTCCACGCATCACTGACCCTGTCCACCGCAACGGGGTGCTTTCAGGACTATTTCTGGCGCGCAGGCTGATCAGTTATGAATATGGCAAAAGGTTGAATGATGGCAACCATGAAACCACTGCCGCAGAATACGCCAGGCATTTACTCAATATTGCCACCGATCCGGTGGACACTATGGCGTTTTTGATGCACTGGCTGAGTCATCGGTCGCTTGCTGAACGAAAATTCCCATCGGTTATCTTGCGAAATCGCACCAACCGATTCAGCCTGGAAATGCATGGTGAGCAAATTCCACAGGCGAATAGCCGCGTCATGCTCAGCGATAAAGTCGATGCCCTTGGCATGCCGCAACTCCATGTTGACTGGCGGTATTGCGCTGCAGACATCGACTCGATACGCGGCACCCTGGATGTACTTTCGCAGGAGTTTGCAGCAAGTGGCGTCGCCCGGTTCGAGTATGAGGCGGAAACACTTGAAGAAGACCTGACACGTTTTGGCGCTTACGGCGGCCACCATATTGGCACCACACGCATGGGCACTGACAAGCGTACCAGCGTCGTGAATGCCGACTGCCAGGTTCATTCCGTCAATAACCTCTTCATCGCTGGAAGCGCCGTTTTTCCTACTTCAAGCCAGGCCAACCCGACCCTCACTCTCATCGCCCTATCACTTCGACTGGGCCACACTCTAGCGCGAAGACTAGCCACGCCTCATCCGGTAACAGCCATCGACGAGGAATTCGCATGAAGGTGCTTGTCTTGGGAGGCTCGGGTCATGTTGGCAAGCGGCTGCTCGAAAACCTGGCGAGCAGTTCTCGTGACAAGGCAACTGGCGCGTCAAGGGGATTTGCAGAGTCCCCTCTATCAGGTGAGGCCTGGATAAAGCTAGACACTTGCAATATCTCCGAGTTGACGACTGCCTTGCGAGGCTTCGACGCTGTGGTGAACTGCGTCGCAGGCGATGCACGATCGATTTCACAAGGCACTCAGGCACTGGCAGAAGCTGCTCGGCAGGCAGGGAATCCTCGCATCGTCCACCTGAGCACTATGTCGGTATACGGGGCGGTAGAGGGCGTTGTCCGTGAAGATGCTGCGCTTAATCCTGAACTGGGATGGTATGGGCGAGCCAAGTGCGAGGCCGAACACCGTATCAACGAATATGCGCGTCAGGGTGGTGAAGCCGTGGTGCTGCGGCCTGGCTGTGTATTTGGACCGAACAGCGAACTTTGGGCAGGAAGAATAGCGCGCTGGTTACAGTCCGGGCGACTGGGTGATTTGGGCGTGGGTGGTGATGGCTGGTCCAACCTGGTCCATGTAGACGATGTTTGTCAGGCTGTAGTGGCAGCTTTAAGGTTGCCGTTGAAGCCCAGGGAAGTTGCGGCCTTCAATTTGGCCGCTCCGGACAGTCCACGCTGGAACAGCTATTTTGTAGATTTGGCGGTGGCGCTGCAGTTCACCCCTGTCAAGCGAATCAGGCGGAGCCAACTCCTGTTGGATAGCTGGCTGGCCGGCCCACCGCTCAAGCTTGCACAAATTTCATCAAAGCGCTTGCAATGGCCTGTTTCAGCTTTGCCCGATTGCATGCCGCCCGGATTGATGGGGCTGTGGGCACAGCATATTCGCCTGGATGCGACACAGGCAAGCCAGCGGCTTGGATTGGGCTGGACAACGTATGCTGCAGGATTGAACAGCTCGGCTGAGTGGGTAGAAAGACAGGGCGCTGGGTTAATAAAGAAAGACGGTGCGGCATGCATGCGTTGAAAGCAGACACCTTTCGATTATTCGGACGCTTTCACTGGTTGCTGGTGGTCAAGGCACTGGTGTCTAACCGGGCATTCTTTGTACTGGCCACAGTACGTTTTTGCCAGTCGGCTCAATGTCAGTCATTTGTATGGCGCAAAATTTTTCTAATACCTGCAAGGATCCTGCACCTGTTGGCACGGATTGTTTCAGGCATTGAACTCCCTTGGCAAACTGCGATAAGACCAGGGTTGGCCCTCACCCATGGACGAGGTATCGTTGTCAATGTGAATACCAGCATAGGAAATAATGTGACACTCTTTCACGGCGTGACATTAGGCCAGCGCGACTCCATTGACAGGAATGAAATCCGGAAAACGACCTATTCGGTGATTGAAGACGACGTGTGGATTGGGCCTTATGCAATCATCGTAGGCGCAACAGTCGGCAAAGGCTGCCGCATCGCAGGTGGCGCCTATGTTTTTGAGGATGTTCCGCCCTATTGTGTCGTTGTTGGCAACCCTGGAAAGATTGTCAAAACCAATTGCATACCTGATGTCGTCAATCGGTGGAAAACCGATGAACCTTCAAAACACAAATGACCTTAAGCAATGAACGGGGATTTTTTAAATTTTTGAACATATTAAAACCATAAACTCTCAAGAATTTGGATGCTCAGACTCGGCTTCTAAAAATCTTCTGTATCAAACCACTGTTAAAAAAAGGAAAAATTAAAGCACGAGCCAAAAAAACCATATTGCCCGTCACATAGCGCTGAAATAATCTTTTCGGTTCCAATTGCAAACGAAAAAACCATTCCATACCATTTCGACGCATCCACAAAGGCGCTCTTGTTGTTCTACCACCCCAAAAATCGATGATCGCACCACCGCAAACAATCAGGCACGGATAAGAGAGCGTTGACCGAAGGGCGATGGCAACCTCCTCCTGCCGTGGCATGCCCATTCCCAGGACAATCAATGCCGGACAACTTTCAGCTGCAAGCAACAGGTAAACCTTTTCCTCATGAAAACCGTTTGCGTGCACAAAGTTGCTCTGTGGTGCAAGATTCTTTTCCACAAAATCGACTCCCGATCTCAAATATGGCTCTTGAGTGCCTAAAAGGGCAATGCAGCGACCATTAAACAGACTGATCAAATCTGGAATCAGGTCAGTGCCATTTAGATTAAGGCCTGGAGGAATTCTCAGTTGATTAAAAAGAGTTTCCATGCCCGAACCATCACGCAATACGGTATCAGCGTCGCAAAGTGATTTGAAAAAAGATTCAGATTTGGCAAGCAAATTCATCGAATGCGCATTGGCAAATGCAAGAATCAAAGGCCGGTCGGGTTTACTCAGTCTTTCAATCAATTCCTGCCTCTCACCGAGTGTATGCACCCTTTCAATTTTCCGAACCAACTTTGACCATCGCCACTTCCAACTGCTATTACCCTCCATGCGAATCCTAAATAAGCGCAGCATTGACAATACGCTAGTTGAATAGTAAAAATAATTATTAAAGACTAACTTGGTAAATCGATTTTTAAACAATAAACCGGAAAAGACAGGCAATAATTACCTAAGCTAACTTTATAGAAAACCAGCTTGACGCCACAGAAAAGATAAATTGCAGATATCCATATCCGGCATACGAGTTATAACAATTGCGTATTCCGGTGAACGTGACCGCTGATTCCGGTAACGTGACCGGCATTCCGGCGAACGTGACCGAGGGTCGGTGTTGCGCGTTTTGATTTTA
>NZ_JAAFGZ010000057.1 GCF_010365105.1 Polaromonas sp.
TCCGCTCCCGCCCCCCAGGCAACTTTCTTTGGTGACTTTCTTTTTTGCCAGAAAAGAAAGTCACCCCCCGCCGGGAAGGCGCTCACCCCTCAAAACACAGAAGAAACCAACCAAAGCCAAAGAACAGAAAAACAGCAACCACTCAACGCATTGTTGAAACAACTTTCTCGCCGTGTCATTTCAAGCATGACACGCAAGCGCAGGAAAAGAAGAGCCCGCCCCTAGCGGCTTTTCGGGTAGACGCTTTCCTCGTCAGCAGACGCGGTGCCCAGCACGCGCAGGTCGGGGTCAAACACCACAGTAAAGATCATCGCGGTGTTCGGCGGGTTCAGGTAGCGCCAGTCGTAATGCGTTTCGCGCTTGAGCGCATAGGGCGTGACCTTCATCGGCTTGCCCAGCATCTTGCGCACTGTTTCCATGGGCATGCCGGGCAGCACGCGGGCGAAATTTTGCGGCGTGAGCACCTGGCGCAGCGCGGTCATCCGGCCGTCGGGGCCGATGGTGATCATGTAATTGACATTGCCCGCCGGCTGGCGGTTGTACTCCAGCGTGCGGGCGCCCGGCTCGCTGGCTGCGCCCGGCATCGGCAGCGACGCCATGTCAGACGCCTCCCAGACTTTCTCGGGCACGCCAAAGCGCGCCCGCACGTCGGCTTCTGTGGAAACGCCCTCCTCCAGTTCCTTGATGCGCTCCTGGTCGCAGCCGGCCAGGCCCAGGATGAACGACAGCAAGCCCATAGTCAGCACCGCCCTTTTCGAAGCCATTGGCAAAACCGCAGATAAACGAGTCGTTTCGGCCACGACGGGCCGACGAATGGATGAATGCATGGCAGACCCCGGTAAAATCCAGCAACTATACGTTTTAGGCGGTCCAGAACCATGTCCATTTTTCAACGCACCCATTACACCTCTGAAATCACCTCGTTCATCGACGATCTGAAGGCGAAGAAGCCGACCCTGGAAGCCGAGCAGCGCGCCGGCCGCGCCATCTGGTGGGACAAGAACCTAAACCTGGCCGACCAGGCGGACTACGGCGAGGCGCGCGTGGCGCAGCAGGCCTATGTCTATGGCACCAGCGCCCATCCCAACGGCGACTGATTTCCGTCATTGCGCATGGCGGTTTTAGCTGGCGGCCAGCCGGCGAAAGGCAGCCTGTTTTCCATGGTGGCAAGCCCATGAACCGATTCCTCCCGCTGCTGCCCTGATGCCAACCTCCCCCTTTCCCGTGCAGGAACTGCACTCCGCTGACGATGCGGCCTTGCGCGCAGCGCTCAACCCTGAACTTCCGGGGTTGGTTGACCCGGTCGCGCTGGCCCGGCTCTATGGCGAACCGATGTTCGCCATGCCCAAGGACCTGTACATCCCGCCCGATGCGTTGAAGGTCTTCCTCGAAGCCTTCGAAGGCCCGCTGGACCTGCTGCTGTACCTGATCCGCAAGCAAAATTTCAACATCCTCGACATTCCGATGGCGGCGGTGACGCGGCAATACCTGGCCTATGTCGATGAAATCCGCGCCACCAACCTGGAGCTGGCGGCCGAATACCTGTTGATGGCCGCGATGCTGATCGAGATCAAGTCGCGCATGCTGCTGCCGCCGCGCAAGGCAGCCGAAGGCCCGGAGGCCGAGGACCCGCGCGCCGAGCTGGTGCGCCGCCTGCTGGAATACGAGCGCATCAAACTCGCCGCGCACCGGCTCAACACCCTGCCGCAACGTGGCCGCGATTTTGCCGTGGCGCAGGTGCATGTCGAACAATCCACCGAGCCGCGCCTGCCCGATGTCACGCTGGTCGATTTGCAGGAAGCGTGGCAGGGCATCGTGCAGCGCGCCAAACTGGTCCAGCACCATGTCATCAGCCGCGAGGAACTCTCGGTGCGCGAGCACATGAGCATCGTGCTGCGCCGGCTGCAGGGCCGCAAGTTCCTGGAGTTCGAGGAGCTGTTCGATGCCGCGCGCGGCATGCCGGTGCTGGTCGTCACCTTCATCGCGCTGCTGGAGCTGGCCAAGGAATGCCTGCTGGAGATCACCCAGGCCGAATCGTTTGCACCCATCTATGTTCGCCTGGCCTACACGCCAGCCTGATGTTTCAATCCTACTTCCCCAACCTGCAAGGCCCGGCCCACCATGACGCATGATTTCGATGTTTTGATCGTGGGCAGCGGTCTGGCCGGCCTGTCCGCCGCGCTGCACCTGGCGCCCACGCACCGCGTGGCCGTCATCACCAAGCGCGCCATCAGCGACGGCTCCAGCGGCTGGGCGCAGGGCGGCATTGCGGCCGTGCTAGCGGACGGCGACACCTTTGAAGCCCACATCAGCGACACGCTGGTGGCCGGCGCCGGGCTGTGCGACCTGGCCACCACGCGCTTCGTGGTGGAAAACGCACCCGCCGCGATTGCCTGGCTGCGCGAACTGGGCGTGCCGTTTTCGCTCGAAGGCGACCACCTGCACCTGACGCGCGAGGGCGGCCACGGCGCGCGCCGCATCGCCCACGTCACCGACGCCACCGGCGCGGCGGTGCAGCGCACGCTGATCGACGTGGTGCGAAGCACGCCCGGCATCACGGTGTTTGAAGACCACACGCTGGTCGATGTGATCACCTCGCGCAAGCTGGGTTTGCCCGGCCCGCAGCGCTGCCTGGGCCTGTACGCGCTGGACGACGCCACCGACGAGGTGCTGACCTTTCGCGCGCCGCAAACCATCCTGGCCACGGGCGGCGCGGGCAAGGTGTACCTCTACACCACCAACCCCGACACCGCCACCGGCGACGGCATCGCCAGCGCCTGGCGCGCCGGCTGCCGCGTCGCCAACCTAGAGTTCATCCAGTTCCACCCGACCTGCCTGTACCACCCGCTGGCCAAGTCCTACCTGATCAGCGAAGCCGTGCGCGGCGAAGGCGGGCAACTGAAATTGCCCGACGGCACGCGCTTCATGCCCGGACACGACGCCCGTGCCGAACTGGCGCCGCGCGATGTGGTGGCCCGCGCCATCGACTACGAGATGAAAAAGCGTGGCCTGGACTGCGTACACCTCGACATCTCGCACCAGAGCCCCGAGTTTTTGCACGAGCATTTTCCCAACATCCTTGCGAAATGCGCCGGGCTGGGCATCGACATCACAACCCAGCCGATTCCCGTGGTGCCGGCCGCGCACTACACCTGCGGCGGCGTGCTGACCGACCTGGCCGGCCGCACCGACCTGCCCGGCCTGTTTGCTATTGGCGAAACCGCCTGCACCGGCCTGCACGGCGCGAACCGGCTGGCGAGCAACTCGCTGCTCGAATGCATGGTGTTTGCCCGCGCTGCCGCCCAGGCGATTGCGGCTGCGCCCGGCGCCTTGATGCCCGACGTGCCGCCATGGGACGACAGCCGCGTGACCGACGCCGACGAGGCCGTCGTCATCTCGCACAACTGGGACGAGCTGCGCCGCTTCATGTGGGACTATGTCGGCATCGTGCGCACCAACAAGCGGCTGGAGCGCGCCGCGCACCGCATCACGCTGCTGAAAACCGAAATCCAGGAGTTCTACGCGAACTTCCACGTCACGCGCGACCTGCTGGAGCTGCGCAACCTGGTGCAGGTGGCCGACCTGATCGTGCGCTCGGCTCAGTTGCGCCGCGAAAGCCGGGGCCTGCATTTCAGCCGCGACTATCCCGAACTGGCCGCGCCAGCCGCACCGACCATCCTGGTGCCGCCGGTCGCCTGAGCGGAAGTCTGCTGCGCGGCATTTCAGCAATCAAATCAGGCTTTTGCGCATTACAGACCGGCGCTGGCAGCTATTGTTTCAAGAGCATTAACGAATGCGAAACAGCCGGTCCAATGACAGCGTTCCGGCGCCGCGTCCCACCAGATAGAGCAGCAGGCCGGCCCAGGACAGGTGCGTCGGCCAGGCGTCGGGATAGACAAACACCTGGATCACCAGCGTCATGCCCAGCAGCGCCAGGGCGGACAGCCGGGTGAACAGGCCCAGCACCAGCAGCAAGGGAAACAGGTGCTCGGCCCAGGCGGCCGCATTCGCGGCGATTTCGACCGGAACCAGCGGCAGCCGGTATTCGTCCCGAAACAGCGAATAGGCGCTGTCGGTGACCGTCAGCCAGCCTTCCACCTTGGTGCGGCCGGACATGAAAAAGATGGCGGCAATGGCGACCCGGTTCACCAGCGCCAGGGCGTCATGCGGCACCAGTCGGGTGAGCCGGCCGGCCAGGCCGTGCCAGAGGCCGCGCAGCCCGGCGGGTTGCGGATTGCGGGTGGCGTCGGCGGCCGTCATCGTGGACAAAACGGGGTTCATGTCAGCTCCTGGTGGTTCGGGGTGGGATACGTCTGCGCGCTGCAAAAGGCGCCGGCCTGCAGCAGCGTGGTCATCAGCCGTGCCAGGTCGCAGTCGGGCTGCCGGGCCAGCGCTTCATCAGCCGCCAGCGCCAGCGGACGCCCGGCGGCGCAGGCATCGAGGAATGCGCAGCCGCCCGCCTCCAGCGCGCTCCAGCTGACGGCGTCGCCGGGCCGGGTCAGCAGCGCGCCCTCGCCGGTCCAGTCCAGCGCATCGTCGCTGTCCATGCCGTCCGGGGCGCCAGGCCGGTTGCGCTGCCAGAGGGTGTAGATCGGCTGGCCGTCGAACCAGGCCCAGCGCGCGGCCGGATGCGGCTGCAGCACCAGATCGCCCAGTTGCTCCGGCGGCAGGCCGGCCAGCGCCGAGGGCGCAAGTGCCGGCGCATCTGCCGCCACATGCGCCTCGGTCCAGAAGCGGTCGAGCCGGGCCACGCCGGGCAGGTAGGGCAAGTCTGCTGCCGGCGCAAAGCCCGCCAGAAAGGCGGGAAAATCCGCGCCGTACATCAGCAGCCGGACGTCGCCAGGCGGCTGCGCGCGCACATGCAGGGCGGCGGCGGCGCGAAACCAGTCCTCGCCCACCAGCCGCAACACCGCCGGGTAGTTGGCCTGCAGGGCATCGATGCAGCCCCGGATGACGGTGTTGCGGTACACCGCGAATCCGGGCTGGTCCGCGAGGTCGCGCAGGGGGCCAGGCAGCGCATCGGGCAATGCCCACAGCGCCTGGACAAAGCGGTCCTGGAAACGCGAGAGTTCGGTGGTCATGACGCCAGCGCCACTTTTTCCGGCGCCAGCTTTTCGTGCGGCTGGCCCTGCAGCAGCGCATGCGCCTGACGGCGTTCGGCCAGCAGCTCGGCAAAAGGCGGCAGCTGGTCATCGCGCTCGATCAGCGTCGGGCGCGGGCCGATGCGCGCAGTCAAGCGTTCATACAGTGCCCATACCTTGGGTGCGACCGGCGCATCGTGCGAATCCACCAGCAGCGCCTGGCCCAGCACCGGGTCGGGCGTGTGGCCCGCCAGGTGGACTTCCATCACCGCCTCACCGGGGAAGGCGTCGATATAGGCTTCGGCGCAAAACCCGAGGTTGTTGGCGCTGACATGCACATTGTTCACATCAAGCAGCAGGCCGCAGCCGGTGCGGCGCGCGAGTTCCTGCAAAAAATCAACCTCGTCCCATGCATGGCCCTGAATGCGCAGGTAGTGGGACGGGTTTTCAATGGCGATGCGCCGCCCAAGGGCATCCTGGGTGCGGGCAATGTTGCCGGCCACGCGCAGCAAGGCTGCCTGCGTGCGGGCAATGGGCAGCAGGTCGGGCAGGTAGCTGCCGCGCCAGGCCGACCAGGCCAGGTGCTCGGACACCAGCGCCGGCTCGATGCGGTCAGCCAGCGCGGCCAGCCATGCCAGGTGGGCCGCATCAGGCGGCGCATCGGCCGCCAGCGAGAGCGACACGCCGTGCAGCGACAGCGGATGCCGGGACCGGATGGCGTCGAGCCAGGCCAGCCTCGGGCCACCGGCCACGGCATAGTTTTCCGGATGCACCTCGAACCACAGCCCGGCATCAAGGCAGGCCAGGGCTTCGCTGAAATGCGCGGGCTTGAGGCCCAGGCCTGCGCTCAGGCGGGTGGGGTTCATGGCGTGCGTCCTGAGAGGCGCTCAGGCCTTGATGGCGCTGAGCGAGCCCATGCCCTTGGGCGTCTTGATGGTGGTGCAGCTACCGGCGGGCACCTGCTTCCAGGCATTGCCCTGGTAGTCGGTCTTCGACGTGCCGGCGCAGGTGGTGCCGGGTCCGGCGGCGCAGTCGTTCTTGCCGGCCAGGGAAACGCCGAAGCATTTTTCCATGGCCGGTTTGCCTTCCATGGGCTTGTCCTGGGCGATGGCGGCACCAGAGGCGAGTGCGGCAAGGGCGAGTGTGCCGAGTGCGAGGGAACGAGTGATCATGAAAGTAACTCCAGTTGAAAACAAAGGGTTGAACAGGCAGGCGGCGCGAAGGGCGCTGGTCTGCAGACCTGGCGGAAAGACTCCGCTACAGTCTGCCCAGTAGTTCGGCGCAACCCGGCAGCCGGTTACACGCCAGCGAATTATTTTTAAAAAATATTTTTCCCCCACGCTGTAACCCAAAGCCTGCATGGACCGAATAGAAGAAAGAGACCGCCGGTTCACCGACACCGAAAGCCGGTTGCGTGGCCTGATGCTGCAAGGCCTGGACGGCGATGCGGCGGCCTATCACCAGTTCCTGAAGGCATTGAGCGCGCACCTGCGGGCTTATTTCAGGAAGCGGCTTTTCGAGCGACCCGATGAAGTGGAAGACCTTGTGCAAGACACCCTGCTTGCGGTGCACAACCAGCGGCACACCTACCGCGCCGACCAGCCCCTGACCGCCTGGATGCATGCGATTGCGCGCTACAAGCTGATCGACCTGCTGCGCGCCCGCGCATCCGGCGAGTCGCTGAATGTTCCGCTGGACGACGAGCTGGAGTTGTTTGCCGCGTCCGACACCGAGGCCCGGGAGGCGAAAAAAGACCTGGACACGCTGCTGGCCGGCCTGCCCGACCGGCAGCGGCTGCCCATCGTGCACGTCAAGCTCGAAGGCCTGTCCGTGGTCGAGGCGGCACAGCTCACCGGCATGTCGGAATCGGCCATCAAGATCGGCGTGCACCGGGGCCTGAAGGCGCTGGCCGCCAAAATCAAGGGAATTGCATGAAGACCGATGAACTTGTCAACCTGCTGTCGGCCGGAGTCGCGCCGGTGCCGGCCCACGCCGTGGGCCGGCGCTTTGCCGTGGCGCTGGGCTGGGGCCTGCCGGGTGCGGTCCTGCTGCTGGTCGTCGCCCTGGGCCTGCGCCCCGACCTGGCCGAAGAAGCCGGCACGCTGATGTTCTGGCTCAAGCCGGGTTTTGCGGCCGCGCTGGCCCTGGCCGGCCTGGCCGCTGCCGAACGGCTGGCCCGCCCCGGCATGCACCTGGGACGGGTGAATGCCGCGCTGGCCTTGCCGGTGCTGCTGCTGTGGCTGATGGCTGCCGTGGTGCTGGCCAACGCGGCGCCGGCACAGCGCGCCGCGCTGGTTCTGGGCGACACCTGGAAGAGCTGCCCGTTCAACATTGCGCTGCTCTCGCTGCCGCTGTTCGCGTCAACCCTGTGGGCGTTCAAGGGCCTGGCTCCGACCCGCCTGGCGCTTGCCGGAGCCAGTGCCGGGCTGCTGGCCGGGGCGCTGGGCGCGCTGGTGTATTCGCTGCACTGCCCGGAGTCGGCCGCGCCTTTTCTGGCGGTCTGGTATGTGCTGGGCATCGCGATTCCGACGGCAGCCGGCGCGCTGCTGGGGCCGCGTGTGCTGCGCTGGTAGGCACTGTTGCCGAGAGGCCAGCCGTCGGATCAAGCGCTGTCTTGCCGTAACTGCTCAGCTTGTCGAATGCAGTCCCGTCTTACTCCCTCTCCCTCTGGGAAAGGGCTGGGGTGAGGGCTCCCCGATAGCGATTTTTCGTGGGCAATTCACGCCCACTGGTCCCCTCCCCGCCTTGCTCCAGAGGGGAGGCGTCGTGCGGACTCGCCGCCCTGTGTCACGGGCAATGCCAGACAGTTGCGTCTTTCCAACAAAATCCACCTTTTGCGCTTGCCTGACGAGCTTCTACAGCTACGCTTTTCATAGCAGAACCTGCCTGCCACTTCAGTCCAGGCGGATGTTGCTGGCGCGAATCACCTTGGCCCATTTTTCGCGCTCGGCCTTGGCATAGGCGGCCATCTGCGCCGGTGTGCTGGGAATCGCTTCCAGGCCCAGCGTCTGGAAGCGCGCCTTGACTTCGGTGGAGTCCAGCGCTGCCATCAAGGCCCGGCTCAGCGTGGCAACCGCCTCTGGCGGCGTGGCGGCAGGCACCACCAGCCCTTGCCAGGCATAGGCTTCAAAGCCCTTCATGCCCTGTTCGGCCAGTGTCGGCAAGGTGTTGAAGGTGGCAATCCGCTTCGGGCTGGCGACGCCGATCGCCACCAGCCGGCCGGACTGGATGTGCTGGTAGCCGCTGGCGGTATCGACGAACATCATCGGCACCTGGCCGCCGATCACGTCCTGCACCGCCGGGGCGGCACCCCGGTAGCCCACATGCACCATCTTGAGCCCGCTGCGTTCACGGAACAATTCGGTCGCCAGGTGGTGCGGGCTGCCCGCGCCCGGCGTGGCGTAGTTCACGCCATTGGGCTGCTTTTTCGCCCAGGCCAGGAATTCGCCCAGGTTTTTCGCCGGCACGCTGGGATTGACCACCAGGATCATCGGGAATCGCGCCATCAGGCCAACCGGCGTGAAGTCTTTTTCGACGTTGTAGCTGAGCTTGGAATATAGCGCCGGGTTGGCCGCCATGGTGGCCGTGTCGCCGGTCAGCATGACATAGCCGTCTGGCCTGGCCTTGGCGGCATAGTCGGCGCCGATATTGGTGGCGGCGCCAGGCTTGTTGCTGATGATGATGGGCTGGCCCAGCGTCTGGCTCATGGGCAGCGACAAAATGCGCGCCACCACGTCCGAGCCGCCGCCTGCCGGATAGGGAACGACCCATTCGATGGACTTGTCGGGATAGGCCGCAGCCGCCGCCAGCGGCACGGCGAGTGTGGCGACGCTGATCCAGCGGCGCAGGGTCTGGGGATAGTGCATGGAAACTCCAGTGATGTCAGGTCATTCGGATCAGGGAAACCTGCACGGGTTCAGCGAAGGACACGCGGCACCGGGCAGACAAAAGAGGCCGATGATAAAAAAATATGGTTGTGTGCACAACCGGGTATGTACCCACCCGGGAGCAGCTTTCAGCGGGGCGATGACTGCATTGCCCCGCTGCTCACGCATCCGCGTCTGCGGCGCCCCCAAGCGCCAGCCGCGCATGCTCGACCAGCCGGTCAAGCAGGTGGTCCAGTTGCGCGCGCTCTGCGGCATCCAGGCAGGAAACGATCTCGTCATTGCGGCGCCCGATCACGCGCATCAGGCGCTCGCACACCGCCTCGCCGGCCGTTGTCAGCGTCAGCACGACGCCGCGCCCATCGATGGCACTGGCCTGCTTGCGCACCAGGCCCTGATCGACCAGCGACTGGGCGGCGCGGCTGGCCTGGCCCTTGTCCAGGTTGGCCCGGTAGGCCAGGTCCTTGACCGACAAGGGCTTGAAACTCCCGATGGCCGACAGACAGCGCCCTTCGCTCAAGGCAATGCCGGCGTCGCTCAGGTAAGCGCCCTGGGTGAGCCGGTCGGTGAGCTTGGTCAGCGTATGCAAGCGGTGGGTGAACAGGCGTTCGAGAGATACCGAATCAGGTGGGGAAGACATCGCAGCGCCGTGGTTCGAAAAGTGGTGACCGAATCACTATACGTGACGTCACCGCCCTCGTGCAGCGCCAGCATCCTTCAGGCTTGGGTATGGATATGACATCAGGGTAACTACTGAAGTCGATGTCGTTGAAACCTTCAATAATGGTTGTACGCGCAACCAATTTACTCGATTCGCGTACTGAAACCCCCATGCACCAACCCGCCACCGAAGCCCGCCCGTCGATCTATTACCGCTACCAGGTGTTCAAACCCTGGCTGCCCTCGGCGCATGCGGCGCAGGCACGCCAGCAGGTGGTGATTGCCGGCGCTGGCCCTGCGGGCATGGTGACGGCGCTGGAACTGGCGCGCCTGGGCGTTCCCAGTGTGGTGCTGACGCCGGAGCTTCAGGTCTCGCAAGGCAGCCGCGCCATCGTGTTCACCCGCCGCTCGATGGAAATTTTGCAGCAGGTCGGCGTGGCCGGCCGCATGAGCGCGGGCGGACTGCCCTGGCGCTTCGGCAACTCCTACTACCGGGGCCAGCGCGTGTTCCGCATGGAAGCGCCGCACGACGCGGACGACCGATTTTTTCCGATGCTCAACATCCAGCAGCAGTACCTGGAGGAATACCTGATCGACGCCTGCCAGGCCAGCCCGTTGATCGACCTGCGCTGGGGCAACAAGGTGGTCGGGATCGAGCAGGCGCCCGGCCTGGCCCGCGTGAGCATCGACACGCCCGAAGGCCCGTACATGCTGGAAACCGACTGGCTGGTGGCCGCCGACGGGGGCCGCTCGGACATCCGCGCAGCCCTGAAGCTGCAGATGGAAGGCTCGTCGTACGAGGGCCTGTTCGTCATTGCCGACATCCGGATCGACCTGCCGCTGCCGACCGAGCGACTGGCCTACTTCGACCCTGAATGGAACCCCGGCAACACCATTCTGATGCACCGCGAGCCGCACGGCATCTGGCGCGTGGACTACCAGCTGCCGCCCGGCGAGACGCCCGAGCAGGCGCTCAGGCCTGAATCGCTCAAGACGCGCATCGACGCGCAGCTGGCCATGATCGGCCACGCCGGCGTGCCGTGGGAAATGGACTGGAACTCGGTGTATTCGGCGCGCACGCTGACATTGCCCGACTATGTGCAGGGCCGCGTGGTCTTCACTGGCGACGCGGCGCACCTGTTGCCGATCTTCGGCGTGCGCGGCGCGAACACGGCGTTTCAGGATGCGCAATCGCTGGCCTGGCACCTGGCCTTCGTCGTGCGGGGCCTGGCGGGTGAAACGCTGCTCAATAACCACAGCACCGAACGCGTCGGCGCGGCGCGGGAGATCATCGACGAGGCCGGCAAGAGCACGCGCTTCATGGCGCCGCCCAGCCCGGGTTTTCGCCTGCTGCGCGACGCCGTGCTGTCGTTGTCGCTGACCGAGGCATTCGTGCGGCCGCTCTACCACTGGCGCACCTCGCGTCCGCACGAGTACAGCGCCTCGATGCTCAACAGCCCGGGCGACGACAACGCGCTGTTCCGTTCCGGCCCGGCGCACGGCGCGCCGCCGCAAAACATCCGCCTGGCGCCAGACGACTTTTTGCTCGACCACCTGGGCGGCGGCTTTGAGTTGCTGTACTTCACGCAGGCGGCGGAAATTCCCGAACCTCTGCAGCAAGTAGTGGCGGTCACGCGCGCCCGGGGCGTGCCTCTCAGGGTGACGGCCGTAGGCGCCGTGCAGCCCGTGGCCGGCGCCGACCTGACGCTGGCGGACGCCGACGGCCACTTCCGCCAGCGCTATGGCGTGCAGGCCAGCGGCGCCGCCTACCTGCTGCGGCCTGACCAGCATGTCTGCGCGCGCTGGCTGACGCTGGACGCCACGCGCCTGCAAGCGGCCTTCAACATCGCCCTGCCCCAGTGAACCGGAAAATTCCATGACCGTCCCCAAAAACACCCTGCCCCTTGCCGGCCTGGAAACCGTGTACGACGCCCTGGCAAGCGCCATTGACCAGGCTGGCCCTGGCAAGGCCGAACTCTTTTTGGTAAAACTGGCATTGCTCAATGCCAACGCACTGGCCGATGCCCGGCTGTTTGAAACCCATGTCCAGACCGCGCTTCGCGACCTGTGACGCTTTTGCAAGCCTGTCTCCACCTGACAACCCAACGTTAGAGGTCACCATGAACATCCAGAAAATCCACCACGTCGCCTACCGCTGCAAGGACGCCAAGCAAACCGTCGAGTGGTACGGCAAGTACCTGGACATGAAATTCATCCTGGCGATTGCCGAGGATGAAGTGCCCTCGACCAAGGCGCCAGACCCGTACATGCATGTTTTTCTCGATGCCGGCAACGGCAACGTGCTGGCTTTTTTCGAGCTGCCGACGCAGCCGCCGATGGGCCGCGACCCCAACACCCCCGAGTGGACCCAGCACCTGGCGCTGCAGGTCGAATCGATGGACGCGCTGATGGACGCCAAGGCCCGGCTGGAGGCGGGTGGCATTGACGTGCTGGGCCCGACCGACCACACGATATTCAAGTCCATCTATTTCTTTGACCCGAGCGGCCACCGGCTGGAGTTGTGCGCCAACACCGGCACGCCGAAGATGGCGAAGATGCTCGACGAGGCCAAGTGGGACATGCTCAATGAATGGGCCGTCACCAAGAAAGCCCCCCAGCATGCGCGCTGGATGCATGACGGCAGCATGGCCGGACAATAACGCCCATGACGACCATGACGCCACTCAATGAAACCCACGACCCGGCGCTGCGCAGCTGGCTCGCGTCCGCCAATCAGGCGGGCACCGACTTTCCGATCCAGAACCTGCCGTTTGCGGTCTTTCGCCGCCGGGGCAGCACCGAAGCCTTTCGCGGCGGTGTGGCCATTGGCGACCAGATCGTGGATTTGGCGGCTCTGGCAGCGGCCGGCGTTTTCAGCGGCCAGGCCGCGATGGCGCTGCAGGCAGGCGCGCAGGACAAGCTCAACGCATTGATGGCGCTGGGCGCCGACGCCTG